>NZ_LGYN01000001.1 GCF_001307105.1 Bacillus australimaris
AGGATCTACTGGTGCAACGGGTGGCACTGGACCAACTGGAGATACTGGGGCCACGGGTATCACTGGAGTAACCGGATCTACTGGTGCGACAGGTAGCACTGGAGCAACAGGACCTACCGGCGCAACGGGGATCACTGGTTCAACCGGTCCTACTGGAGCAACGGGGATCACTGGACCAACTGGTCTTACCGGCGCAACCGGTAGCACTGGAGCAACGGGCTCTACCGGTGCAACGGGAATCACTGGACCAACTGGAGATACTGGGGCCACGGGGATCACCGGTTCAACCGGATCTACTGGCGCAACGGGTGGCACTGGACCAACCGGACCTACTGGCGCCACTGGTAGCACTGGACCTACCGGACCTACTGGTGCGACAGGTAGCACTGGAGCAACAGGACCTACCGGCGCAACGGGGATCACTGGTTCAACCGGTCCTACTGGAGCAACGGGGATCACTGGACCAACGGGTGGCACTGGAGTAACTGGACCTACTGGCGCAACCGGTAGCACTGGAGTAACCGGATCTACTGGCGCAACGGGTGGCACTGGACCAACCGGACCTACTGGTGCAACCGGTAGCACTGGAGCAACTGGACCTACCGGCGCAACGGGGATCACTGGAGTAACTGGACCTACTGGCGCAACCGGTAGCACTGGAGTAACCGGATCTACTGGCGCAACGGGTGGCACTGGACCAACCGGACCTACTGGTGCAACAGGCAGCACTGGACCTACCGGCGCCACTGGTAGCACTGGGTCTACCGGTGCGACAGGGATCACTGGAGTAACTGGACCTACCGGTGCAACGGGGATCACTGGACCAACTGGACCTACCGGACCTACTGGCCGCACAGGTGCCACCGGTTCAACCGGACCTACTGGTGTCACAGGTATTACCGGTGTGACTGGACCTACTGGTCCTACTGGCGTGACCGGTATCACTGGGGCTACTGGAACAGGTGGCTTTACGGATACTGCACTTTATGCTGCTAATAGTTCTGGACCTACCATTGTTACTGTAGCTGGTGGAACGAATATTCCTCTGCCAAACTTCCAAAACATCACTGGATTTACAGCAAACGGAACAAACACTGTTTTTACTGTTCTGCAAACTGGTAAATATTATATTACGTATCAAGTCAACACCACTACAGCTCTTTTAATAAGTACACGTTTGCTTTTAAATGGAGATACTGTGCCCGGTTCTGTTCAATCACCGGTTCTCTCTACTTCGTTTATCAATAATACTTTAATCGTCAATTTAACAGCTGGAAGCACCATTTCACTTCAGTTTTTCGGGGCCATTGTCACAGCTATTTTAGTTGGAGGGGGCGGTGCTACAGGTGCTACCTTGACCATCATACGGCTTAGCTAAACGAAAAAAGAAAGGCTTTTCAGCCTTTCTTTTTTATGTCTTCTATTACATTGATACAATGTTCAATATCATGAGATTGCAAATGATGAAAAATAGATTGGATGATTGTAAACTCTAAATTCCACCATTCTAATAACTGCAGTTTTTCAATAACTTCAGATGAAAATCGATATTTCATGAGCTGCTGGGGATTTCCGGCAGCAATTGCATATGGCGGCACATCCTTTGTGATCACACTATTTGCTCCGATCACGGCCCCATTCCCTATACTTACTCCTGACATGATCGTTGCACCATATCCAATCCATACGTCATGTCCTATATGCACATCTCCCTTCGTTTTGGGATGTCCTTCGATATGGGCAGCTTCTTTGAAAATTTGATTAAACGGATACGTTGTGACCCAATCTGTACGGTGTTCACCGCCTAGAAAAATTTTCACTTCGTTTGCAATGGAACAAAACTTCCCAATATTTAATGTCGCTCCCTCTCCCCACGTCAGCACTTGGAAATCTGGTCCGGCATAAGAAAAGTCACCGATTTGATAAGAGCTTAGTTCACTTCTTTGATTTAAAAACATAGAAGATCTGACCTCCTTAAAAGTGATAGATCTTCGTATGTATATGCTGATTCACGCCTTCACATTATGACTGAACAAGCGCCACAATCTGTTTTTTCTTCCATACGAGCTGATAGTAGCTGTATTGAAGGAGTAAGTTCACAAAGAAAGCTGCAGGGTAGCCGATCCATATTCCCTTAATGCCAAGAGATGTATAGTGTGATAAAACATAAGCGACTGGTACTTCTACAAGCCAAATGGAACAAATGCTAAAGATCGTCGGCCAAAGAACTGTTCCACTTGCTCTCATCGTGGCTGCAACAATTTGTCCCGTTCCAAAAATGAGATAGCTCCATAGTGTGATGACGACCAAACTATAGGCAATGTCTATCGTTCCAGGATCTGTTAAAAAGATTGATAAAATCTGCGGTGCAAAAATATAAACGAAAATAATGATCAATCCGCCTATGGCGAAGTTGAGTCCTAACCCAATTTTAATCACATCTTTCAGACGATTCATATTCCCCGCACCGATGAATTGTGCAGCAAAAATAGAGACCGCAATACCAAGACTCACTGCCGGCATTTGCACATAACTTACGACTTGATTGACAACACCATAGGCAGCTGTCGCCTGTGATCCATAATCGTTGACAAAAGAAATCACAGCAATTTCTGATAAAGAAATGAGGATCATATTAATGCTTGATGGGATACTGAGCTTTAATAACGTTTTTAATAGATCCCCCTTCATCAATAAATGCTTTCGCACTGATGCATCGATGCGAAGTGGGTGCTTTGTTTTATATAAGTAGATATGTAGAATGATAAACGTCACAAAAGTTGAAATCACAGAAGCATATGCAGCGCCGTATAACCCAAACGCAGGCAATCCGAGCCAGCCAAATAATAAAATAGGCAGCATCAAAATATTCGTTACGGTACTAATCATTAAGAAATAAAAAGGCGTTTTCGAATCCCCTGTCCCTCGCAAGAAGGTCGTATAAACAAAATAAAGAAATAAGATCGGCATAGAGATGAATAGGATTCTGGCATATGCCGCACTTTCCTTCACGATATTAGCGGGTGTTCCCATAATGTTTAGGATGTCTGTTGCGAAAAACCCTCCAATGATCGCTAAAGATAGTCCAATTAAAAAAGTGAATGAAAGCGTTGTGCCGATAATTTCTTTTAATCTCTGTTCATTTTTTGCTCCATACGCTTGTCCAATCAGGATCGAGCTTCCCGATCCAATTCCAATGGAAAAAGAAACGAGTAAAAAGAAAAGCGGAAAGAATGCAGAAACGGCAGCCACTGCATCCTCTCCAATCCATCTACCGACAAGCACAATGGACACAAGCTGTCCGATCGATTGCAAGATATTGCTTAGCAACAACGGGATGAGAAAAATGGACATGGTTTTTACTAAAGATTGATTGTTATCTAACGTCATGATGGTTCCCCTTCTCTATCTAAATCTAAAGATTCTCAGCTAATATGCTGACAATACGGTCTTCTATCTCTTTCCCTTTTTCGTCATCAACAAGGTGATTGAATAAGATGGAAAAAGCAAGCGTCTTTCCGCCCTGCGTGTCAATATATCCAGAAAGTGTGCTGACCGCTGTTAACGATCCTGTTTTTGCACGGACTTTTTCTAGTGTAGCAGGTCCTTTCAATCTGTTTCTTAACGTTCCTCCTACCATTCGTTCACTTGCCCCTGCTAAAGGAAGCGCATGTTCATAGGTTTTAAACCATTGTTCCTTTTGAATGTTTGTCAAAAATAAAGTGAACTGGTTGGCAGAGACAAGATTAATAGGTGATATCCCCGATCCGTCACGCAGCACTGCAAGCGAAGGATCAACACCAAACGCAGGAAGCCGTTCATTCATGACATCCAGCCCAGCTTCAAAGCTCCCTTTGTTTTTTACTTTTTTACCAAGTTCTTTTAATAAAATTTCTGCATGGGTATTGTTGCTGAGTTTCATCATGGGAACAAGCAGCTCTGATAAAGGCATCGATGAATGGGAGGCGATTTTTTTGGCTTTTTTAGGAACTTGTTTTGTTTTCAGTGGTCCTTTTACTTGAATGCCTTCTGCCTTTAACGCTCGTTTCATTAAATCTAAAGCATAGGCTGCCGGGTCCCATAAAGCGACCCATTGTTTAGATGAGCTTGCTTTAACAGGGATGGTTCCCGTCAAAGTGATCTTGTTTGTTCCGTGAGAGCGCTTAAAAGAGATTTTCTTTTTTCCGTCTTCTGGGACTGTTTTCACTTGATTAATGACTTGAGCGACATCTGTCTTCGGGATCATCTCATAGTCGGCTTTCTGCCCTGCTTTCTTTCCTGGTTTTACTTCAAGAATGATAGTACCAGCATCATAATCTTGATTTGGCGAAGCCGTAAGAGCAGATATTTGTGCACCATAATATTGATCCTCATCACTCCAAGGCAGATCGATGGAGTATCTCGTATCATCATACCATGTGTCATCTGCCGCAAGCTGTCCGCGAATGGTATGTATTCCAGCCTTTTTGACCTGTTTGGCAAGTGCTGCAAAATCCTCCTCTAATAAAGTCGGATCTCCAGTACCGCGAAGATAAAGGCTACCATGTAACGTTTTCTTTTGAATAGAACCATCCATCCAGATGTCTGTAGGGAATGTGTGTGTTTCTCCAAGTATATCAAGTGCGATAGCTGATGTGAGCAGTTTCATATTAGAAGCAGGAGTAAGACGAATATCGGCTTGATGTTCATAAAGAAGAGAGGTGTCAGAAGTATCGCGGACGCTGATGCCAGAGATCGCGCCCTCTAAATCAGGTGCTGTTCGTATGAGTTCGTCTAAAGCTGTGACCCAAGTCAGAGAATCGTCACGAGCTGTGAGCTGTTCATCTTTCGCTGAAAAAGGGAGAAATAAAATCGACAGGATACATATTTGTAAAAACATGAGCTGTGAAAAACGCTTCACCCAATCCCTCCTTTATTGTAGCAGCCAATTTTAGAAGAATATGTTCATTATACACAAAAGAACGTTTGTTCTCAAAGGTTTTTTAAACAGAAAAGTCAGCTTTCTTTGACGAAAACTGACAAGCCCTTTACCTCTTTTCTGGATTCCAGCCATCGGCTCCGCCAAGAACTGCTTGAACCGTGATCTGCCTTGCTTCGTTATTGGTTAAAATAGTTGACCATTTGACGCGGTTTGCTGGACTGCTTCCTGCTCCTGTCGATCCAAACTCTTGATACCTGGCCGTTTTTTCGTTGTCACGGTTATCCCAGTTATGCCATCCCTCTGCTTTTATATGGTCATCCATTGTTGTATGAAGGAATGTCACAGCCGAATAAGGTCTCCACGGACGTCCCAAATAAACCGATTGCGCACCTGCCGTTCCCTTTTTCAACGTAGAATCCATAAATACGTAGCCGTACCTTTGTGCTTCTGTAGTGGATGCTGCAGTAATATACCCATTTCCAAGGCTTTTTATTTCAGCTCTTTTAAACACTGCTGTGGCTGATCCAAAAATAAAATCAACCGTACCCTCGATGTAGCAGTTTTCATAATATTGCCGCCCTGTGCCTGTTGCATAAAGTGTATCTTGATAGCCTAAGACCCTTATTTGCTTGAACACAGCCCGGTCTCCAGACACGTACAGCGCAACCGCCTGACCAGCATGTCTGCCGGCTGTATTTTGAAAGGTGATATTTTCTGCATAAAAGTCGTTTGCACGGATCATTGTGCTTGAGCTATTGGTTGTGCTGCCAGTGCTTGCATTTGTATCATCATACGTAAGAATCGTATTGTACTGATCTTCACCGATAAAAGATACGTGCGGTTTATTTTGCGGAAGCAGAATTTTTTCTTTATATACACCATTTTTAATATAAATCGTTACCTGTTGTTGATTATTTGCTGGAATGGCATCAATGGCTGACTGAACGGTGCGGTATGAGCCACTGCCCTTTTGATCAACCACGAGAACACGGTTCGTTTGATTATGATGCCCGGCTTCTGCTGCTTGAATTGAAGCTGAGTCAAAAAGAAATAAAAACAAAACGATGACAATCCATACGTTTCTATACTTCATCCCACATCTCCTCCTCGCTATGTGAACGTTTTCATTTAACATTCTTTTTGATCCTATTCCATACACACGGAAAAAACACCCACAAATTTATGTTGTGGATGTTTTTTTAGATTTTTCATATTGCATCGCATAAATCCCTTCATTTTCAATCCATTCACAAAATAGAACATCTCGATAGGAAGAAATATGTTGCTTTTTTAACTGATCATTCAGCCAGGATTCATCAAAGCCAGCTTCCTGTAAATCTTTTTTTAAAATTTCGCCATCGATAATAAATGTTCTAGGCAATTTCACTTCTTTTCCTTTCACGTTCACATCTTCTGCTGTGGCTGGTGCGTATTTCATTTTTGGTAGAACACTGATCGAGCCGTCTGTTTCCAAAATGGCGTATTCAATTTCATTCAGGGCAAAATGGCCTTTCGCTCGAATCAATGTCTGCAGCTGATTGAGATCAAGCATATTCTTCTTCAAGCGATTGTAGCGAATCTTCCCCTGATCAATCACAAGAGTAGGTCTTCCTTCTAAAAAAGCCCGAATGGATTTAAAGTGCTGCGAAAGCCATTCAACTGTATAAATGAGAACGCCCCATACCGCAACTGCAAATAAAATGTGCAGAATACTGACTTTTGGATCAAAAATAGCGTTTCCGACCATTTCTCCTAAAATCAGTGCAGAAATAAAATCAAACGGTGTGATCTGTGCAAATTGTGTTTTTCCTAATAATTTTGTAATAAAAAATAAGGCGAAAAATCCGATTAAGAGTTCAGTCAAAATATTAACGTACGGCACAAAAATTCCTTCCTTTCTTGCTGCATTTACATACAGCATATACATGAATGGAAGGATCTAAACGTTTTCGTCTTTTCAACCAATGCACCCACTCTTCATCTATACCTTCAATACATAAAAAGCCATGATCCAAAGTATGGTCATGGCTTTTCTATATATTGTAACACCCTTTGTTTGACCTATTTTGGCAGAACCGAACTCCCCATTAAATAACGGTCTACCTCGTGCGCCACTTGTCTGCCTTCATTAATTGCCCAGACAATCAAGCTTTGCCCGCGTCTTGCATCTCCCGCTGCAAATACGCCTTCTACATTTGTTGTATATTCCCCATATTTTGCGTCAATGCGATTGTTTTTGCTGTCCACGCCAAAGTGTTTCACAAGCGGCTGTTCAGTTCCCTCAAAACCAATTGCAATAAAGACTAGCTGAGCAGGCCATACCTTCTCTGTTCCTGGAATTTCATGAAATTCAAACTTCCCTTGTTCGTTTTTCACCTTTTCCATTTGAATGGTATGAAGCTCTTTTAATTTCCCATTTTTATCTGCCACAATTTTTGTGGTTTGAATCGAATATTGACGCGGATCTGCTCCGAATTTTGCTTGTGCTTCTTCATAAGCATAATCCAGTGAGAAGACATAAGGCTGTTCTGGCCACATGTTATCCCCTACACGTGTATCCGGAAGCTTTGGATGCTTCCCAAATTGAACAACACTTTTTGCTTTTTGGCGAAGTGCAGTTGCGACGCAGTCCGCACCTGTATCTCCTCCGCCAATCACAATCACGTCTTTTCCTTTTGCATCAATGAAATTTTTATCTTTAAATCCTGAATCAAGCATGCTTTTCGTTGCGAGGGTTAAATAATCCATCGCTAGGTGAATTCCCTTTGCTTCCCGGCCTTCAATTAACAAATCACGCTGTTTTTGTGCACCTGTACAAAGAATAACCGCATCAAACTGCTCTTTCAGCTCATCGGCAGTGATGTCCACACCGATCTCTGTGTTCGTCACAAAGTCAATGCCTTCTTGTCTTAGCAATTTGACTCTTCGTTCAACCACTTCTTTGTCCAGTTTCATATTTGGAATGCCATACGTCAGCAGTCCGCCAAGACGATCAGAACGTTCGAACACTGTCACGGCGTGTCCTGCTTGGTTTAATTGGTCAGCACTTGCAAGTCCTGCTGGTCCTGAGCCAACAATGGCAATTTTCTTTCCAGTACGGCTTGAAGGGATTCTTGGTGTGATCCATCCGTTTTCAAAGCCTTTATCAATGATCGTACGTTCGATATTTTTAATCGAAACAGCTGGATCATTGATGGCAACTGTACAGGAACCTTCGCAAGGTGCTGGACAAACTCTCCCAGTAAATTCAGGGAAATTGTTTGTTTTTTGCAATCTTTCAAGTGCTTCTTTCCATCTCCCGCGATAGACAAGGTCATTCCACTCTGGAATTAAATTATAGATCGGGCAGCCAGATACGCCGCCCCTGATCTCCATCCCGATTTGACAAAACGGTGTTCCGCAATCCATACATCTAGCGCCCTGCTTCTTCAATACGTCATCTGTATAAGGAGCTGAATATTCTTTCCAGTCATTTTGACGAGTGAGAGGGTCACGTTCATTTGGCTTTTCTCTTTTATATTCCATAAAACCTGTTGCTTTGCCCATTGTCCTCTCCCCTTTCTTAATGAGCGAGGGCTGCTTTTTGCCCGTTTGCCGTTTCCTGATTTTTCGGTTTTGTGTTTGCTTCGAAGGCGAACATCACCGCTTCTTCATGACTAAGGCCCGCTTGTTTTTGTTCTTCAATGCTTTGAAGCATCATTTTGTAATTTCTCGGAATAACTTTGATAAATTGATCCTTTTCTTGCTCCCAGTTTTCGAGAAGTGCTGATGCTTTTGAGCTGTTTGTATAATCAAGATGCTCTTTGATCATCTGCTTCACTTCTTGTTCTTCTTCATGATCTGTGAGCTTTTCAAACATGATCATTTCCATATTGCACATTCTTTTGAACTGCTTTGCATCCGATGTATGGATGTAAGCAACCCCGCCAGACATACCTGCGCCAAAGTTTTTCCCTACGTCTCCTAAAATGACGACACGTCCGCCAGTCATGTATTCACAGCCGTGATCACCGATTCCTTCAACAACCACATGTACTCCTGAATTACGAACGGCAAAACGCTCACCAGCACGCCCGTTAATATAGGCTTTTCCGCTAGTTGCGCCGTAAAATGCGACGTTTCCGACAATGACATTTTCATGTCCATTTTGCACAAAGTGTTCAGATGTTTTAACAGCAATTTTGCCTCCTGAGAGTCCTTTGCCGATATAGTCATTTGAATCACCTTTTAAATATAAAGACATGCCCTTTGGCACAAATGCACCAAAACTTTGCCCAGCTGAACCAGTGAATCGTAGTGTGATGGTATCCTCTGGCAAGCCTTCTTCCCCGTAGCGCTTAGACACTTCACTGCCAGTAATGGTTCCAGCCACACGGTTGACATTGCGAATGTTCAAAGATAGATCAACCGGTGTTTGATGATTCAGCGCTTCTTGTACATAAGGAAGAATTTCATTCACATCCAGCGATTCATCAATTTTATGATTTTGTGGTGTTCTGAATGTCCGCGCACCTTCTGGCTGATAAAGCAGTGTTTCAAGGTTTAGCTGGCCTGCTTTCCAGTGAGCTTTTGCTCGTTCACTGACCGCAAGAACGTCTGTGCGTCCGATTAATTCATCCATTGATGTAAAGCCAAGTTCTGCTAAGATTTCTCTTACTTCCTCTGCAATAAACATCATAAAGTTCACAATGTGATCAGGGTTCCCCATGAATTTTTTGCGAAGCTCTGGATTTTGTGTGGCAACACCGACTGGGCAAGTATCTAGATGACATGCTCTCATCATCACGCAGCCTAATACGACAAGTGGAGCTGTCGCAAAGCCGTACTCTTCTGCTCCTAAAATCGCAGCCATAACAACGTCGCGGCCAGTCATTAACTTTCCGTCTGTTTCAAGAACGACTCTCTCACGAAGACCGTTTAACACAAGGGTTTGATGTGCCTCTGCCAGCCCAAGCTCCCAAGGAAGTCCAGTATGTTTAATACTCGTTTTCGGTGAAGCTCCTGTACCGCCGTCATAGCCGCTGATGACAATGACATCCGCAGTTCCTTTTGCTACACCTGCAGCAATCGTGCCAACGCCGGCTTTAGACACAAGCTTGACACTGATGCGGGCATCACGGTTCGCATTTTTCAAATCATGGATCAGCTGAGCCAAATCCTCGATGGAATAAATATCATGATGCGGCGGCGGAGAAATCAATCCGACACCTGGTGTAGAACCACGTACATCTGCAACCCAAGGATAGACTTTATTTCCTGGCAGCTGTCCGCCTTCTCCCGGCTTTGCTCCTTGCGCCATTTTAATTTGCAGTTCCTCTGCATTCACCAAGTAATGACTCTTCACACCAAATCGGCCAGAAGCGATTTGTTTAATGGCACTTCTTCTGTCATCACCGTGTTCATCTACTGTAAAGCGAGCTGGATCTTCCCCGCCTTCTCCGCTGTTACTTTTACCGCCAATACGGTTCATCGCAATCGCAAGTGCTTCATGTGCTTCTTTACTTAAAGATCCAAATGACATGGCACCTGTCTTAAAGCGGCGCACGATAGATTCAGCAGATTCAACTTCCTCCAGACGAACTGGCTTTTGTTTTGACTGGAAAGCAAACAAGTTTCTGAGGAAGCCGATTCTTTCTTCGTCCGCTGCCTTTGTATATTGTTTAAATAGATCGTAATCATCATTGCGGCATGCCCACTGGAGCGTATGGATCGTTTTTGGGTTAAAGGCATGGTGCTCTCCATTTTTTCTCCACTGGAATTCACTTCCAGATTCAAGTGTTTGGTCAGTGGCTGCCTGATACCCTGCTTCATGACGCAGTTTTGCCTCACTCGCAATGGTGTCAAGATCAATCCCGCCAAGCTGAGAAGCTGTTCCTGTGAAATACGCCTGAATGACGTCTTCACTAATGCCGACTGCTTCAAAGATTTGCGCGCCTCTATAACTTTGCACTGTGGAAATTCCCACTTTAGACATGACTTTGACGACACCTTCTGTCACGCTTTTACCAAACTTTGTGACAGCTTCATCAAAGCTGATCGAAATCGCTTCGTCTGCAATCAGCTGTTTGTACGTTTCGTACACAAGGTAAGGGTGAATCGCATCTGCCCCGTAGCCAATTAGTGCGGCAAAATGGTGGACCTCTCTCACCTCTCCAGATTCCACGATCAGACTGACCTTTGTACGTAAACCTTGGCGTACAAGGTGCTGATGAAGTGCACTTAGCGCAAGAAGTGGTGGAATCGGCACTTTTTGTTCTGTCATCTCACGATCTGAAAGGATTAATAAAGACACACCTTCTCGGATGGCTTTTTCCGCCTCTTCAAACATCGCATCCAGCCCGCGCTTTAAATCATCGGTGAACAGTGTATGAATTGTTTTGCTTTTAAAAGCATTGTGAACAATCGTTTTCAAGCCGTTAAATTGTCCGCTCGTTAAGACCGGTGTATAAAGTTTAATTCTTCGGCATGAGTATTCATTTGGGTGTAAAATATCTCCTTCAGCACCTAACCAAGTCATGGTTGATGTGACGAGCTGCTCACGAATGGCATCAATTGGCGGATTCGTGACTTGTGCGAACAACTGCTTGAAATAAGAAAACAGAGACTGCGCACGATCTGATAACACAGCAAGCGGTGTGTCACTTCCCATTGAGCCAATTGGGTCCTTACCTTCCTCTAATAAAGGAATTAAATACTTTTGAATGTCCTCGTACGTATAATGGAACGCACGCTGACGAGTCAATAAATCGTCAATTATACTAGAATTTTCTGAATTTTCTTCTGAGCGATTGACATGGACCATTTCTTCATCAAGCCATTTTTGATAAGGAAGTTCACCGGCAATGGTCGATTTCACTTCTTCATCAGAAATAATTCGTCCTTCCTCTAAATCAATTAACAGCATTTTGCCCGGCTCAAGACGATCTTTATACTTCACATCTTCTTCATTTATGTCGATCACGCCGACCTCAGAAGAGAAAATGATATGATCATCATTTGTGACATAATATCTTGCCGGTCTTAATCCGTTTCGGTCTAAGATGGCACCGATTTGTTTACCATCCGTAAAGGAAATGGCTGTTGGTCCATCCCATGGTTCCATGAGAGAACTATGATATTCATAAAATGCCCGTTTCTCTTTCGACATGTGCGTGTTTTCTGTCCAAGGCTCAGGAATCAGCATCATCGCTGTATGAGCAGGTGTACGGCCTGCAAGCACAAAGAATTCGAAGGCATTGTCTAGAATGGATGAATCACTTCCGTCTGCATTCAGCACTGGCAAAATCTTGTCTAAATCGTCTCCGAACGCTTCGGATACGAATTGTTGTTCTCTTGCTCTCATCCAATTGATGTTTCCTCTTAATGTGTTGATTTCTCCGTTGTGAATTAAGTAACGGTTTGGATGGGCTCTTTCCCATGTAGGGAATGTATTTGTACTAAATCTTGAATGAACAAGTGAAAATGCAGAAACAAATGTTTCATCCTGTAGATCAAGATAAAAAGCATTGACTTGATCTGATGTTAAAAGCCCCTTGTATACAATGGTTTGACTCGACAAGCTGACAAAGTAAAATTGTTTTTCCTCTGCTGTTCCCCAGTTCTCAGCCTGCTTACGAATGACATATAATTTTCTTTCAAATGACAAACGATCTGTAACGTTGTCGTTTGCTCCAATAAAGACCTGTCTCACTACGGGACAGCTTTTCGCTGCGACCGTACCAATTTTCCCGGCATCGACAGGAACCGTTCTCCAGCCAATTAATGTTTGACCTTCTTGTTTAATGAACCCGTTGATTTTCTGTTCGATGGCTTGACGCGTTTTTTCATCATCATCTTTTGAAAAGAAGACCATTCCTACCCCGTAACGGCCCTTTTCAGGAAGTGATAATTCTTTGCAGTTTTTTCTAAAGAAAGCGTCTGGCAGTTGTACCATTAAGCCGGCACCATCACCTGTATACGGATCACTGCCTTGCCCGCCGCGGTGATCAAGCTGGCACAGCATTTGTAATCCCTTTTTGACGATGCTATGTGTCGCCTCCCCTTTTAAATGGGCGTACAGTCCGATTCCACATGCATCATGTTCAAATTCAGGACGGTAGAGACCTTGTGGTTGTGGTAGTTGATTATAAGTCATCGTTTCTCTCCCCCGTTTAAAAGATCCGTTTTTCACAGTAATAAAATCTCACAAACTCTGTAACTTATTTTAAGTTTTCAAATTAATATAAACAATATATAATTTAGATCAAAACAATCTCTTTTTGAGATAGATGGGTGTGAAGTGCAAAAATGGAGCTTCGTCAGTTACGTTATTTTGTAGAAGTCGCAGACCGTGAACACGTGTCAGAAGCGGCTGAAAACTTACATGTTGCCCAATCTGCCATCAGCCGGCAGATTGCGAATTTAGAAGAAGAGCTTGGTGTAGCCTTATTCGAACGAGAAGGACGAAATATCAAATTAACGAAGATCGGCAGACAATTTTTAGATCATGTCAGAACTGCACTAAAAGCCATTGATTACGCAAAAGAGCAAATTGACGAATACTTAGATCCACACAAAGGAACGGTAAATATTGGCTTCCCTACAAGTCTAGCAAGCCAAGTACTGCCTTCTGTCATCTCCGCATTTAAGCTGGAATATCCGGAGGTCGATTTTTTACTTCGTCAAGGATCCTATAAATTTCTCATTGAAGCGGTAAAAAATCGAGATATCGACCTTGCCTTTTTAGGACCCGTACCAACAAACGATCCTCAAATAGAAGGAAATATTTTATTTTCAGAAAGCATTTATGCCCTTTTGCCTGTTAGTCACCCCTTTAGCGGACAAAGAAGTATTCATTTAAGTGATTTAAGAAAGGATCATTTCGTGTTATTTCCTGAAGGGTATGTGCTGAGACAAATTGCGGTTGATGCTTGCAAGCAGGCAGGCTATAAGCCAACCATTTCATCTGAAGGAGAAGATTTGGATGCGATTAAAGGTCTCGTATCGGCGGGTATGGGCGTTACCTTATTACCCGAAAGTGCCTTTTATGAAACCACACCGCGATTTACAGTGAAAATTCCGATCGATTTTCCGCAAGTGAGAAGAACTGTCGGAATTATTGCCTCGAAGTCACGAGAAATGTCTCCGTCAGCCCATGATTTTTATGTGTTTGTGAAGGATTTCTTTTCTAAAATTGAACAATATAAATAATTCATTCAAACAAGACATTTCATTTGTAGAAATAATCACTCTTTGTATATGATGGGTTACAGAACAACAGACTATATGGAAGAAAGGTATTCGTATGAAATCAATTTTATCGTTTTTAAAGCCGTATCGGCTATCCGTTGTGTCCATTGTCATCCTCACCTTTCTAAGCAGTATGCTTCAGCTGTATTTACCGACTTTGACGGCAGATATTGTCGATGTCGGAATCGTGCAAGGAGATATTGCTTATATATGGAAGGTTGGCGGCTGGATGGTGGCTTGTTCTTTACTCGCCATCCTGCTCACCATCTGGAAGTCTTATTTGTCATCAAAGACTGCACTTGGCTTCGGACGTGATATGAGAAGACAGCTATTTGTGCATGTCGAAAAATTTTCACTAGAAGAGTTCCAAAAGATCGGCACGTCTTCCTTCATTACAAGATCAACAAATGATGTGAAGCAAGTCCAAGATGTCACGATCATGATTTTACAAATGATGACGCGAGCTCCGCTCATGCTTGTGGGCGGAATCATTTTGGCTGTTTCCCGAGATGCTGTCCTGTCTCTTATCTTTTTAGCAGCCCTTCCCCTTCTTGGCGGGTTTATCTATTTGGTATCAAGAAAAGCCATCCCGCTGTTCGGCAAGCTTCAGAAAAAAACAGACCGGCTGAATTTAATTATGCGGGAATCTCTATCAGGCATCCGGGTCATTCGTGCATTTAACCGCGTCGATGATGAAAAGGAGCGATTCCAAGAAGCCAACACGTCCTATAAGGATACTGGCCTTAGAGTCAACCGGTTAATGGCTTACTTGTTTCCATTTATGCTGATTATCATGAACTTCACGAATATCGGTATTGTTTGGCTTGGTGCAAACCGTATTGACGCTGGAGAAATGGAAGTTGGGAACCTCATTGCCTTCATTCAATATGCCATGATGATTTTAATGGCTCTTATTATGCTATCGATGAGTTTTATTATGGTCCCAAGAGCACAAGCATCAGCTAAACGCATGAACGAAGTGTTAAACATGGAACCAAAGATTAAAGATAAAGAAGGAGCGATGACCGACCTTCAGCGCGCACAATCCATTCGCTTTGAGGATGTGTCATTTTATTACTCAAATGCTGAAAAACCGGCCGTTCAAAATATAACGTTTGAAGCCAAAACTGGCGAAACGACAGCTATCATCGGAAGTACGGGTTCTGGGAAAACAACGCTTCTCCAGCTGATGACGCGCTTTTACGAAGTGACAGAAGGCAAGATTACAATAGATGGTGTAGACATTAGAGAGCTGCCACAGGAGAAATTAAGAAGCCAGATGGGCTATGTTTCTCAAAAGGCTGTTTTATTCAGCGGAACCATTGCCGATAATGTGCGCTTCGGCCGGCAGGATGCAAGTGATGAAGACGTCTGGCAGGCGCTGCGAACTGCGCAGGCGGAAGAATTTGTTTTGCAAAAAGATGGCGGAATTGAAGCAGAAATTGATCAAGGTGGATCGAATCTATCTGGCGGTCAGAAGCAGCGGCTTTCCATTGCAAGAGCGCTAGTGAGAAAACCATCATTCTATTTGTTTGACGATAGTTTCTCAGCACTTGATTACAAAACAGATGCAAAGCTTCGGGCATCATTAGAAGCAGAAAAATCGCAGGCTGCTCTCATCATTGTCGCGCAAAGAATCAGCACAGTGAAGCATAGTGATAAAATCATTGTACTTGATGAAGGGAAAATCGCAGGTACCGGAACACATGAACAATTATTGAAGGACAATCTTGTGTATCAAGAAATTGTCGCATCACAGGAAGGTCAGGAGGTGGACGAAAATGAGTAAGAAAATGTCTTCCGGCATGGGCCATAAAGGCGGTCACCCTAAAGGGACAGTCGCAAAACCGAAGGAATTTAAGAAAACACTGCTTCGTTTGACAGGCTATTTAAAACCGAGGAAATTTCAGCTGATCCTAGTGTTCATTGCAGCGATCGGTTCAACTGTCTTTAACGTCATTAGTCCAAAGCTGCTAGGGGATGCCACCTCTTCCCTATTTGACAGCTTTACGAATGGAACAGCCGTTCAATTTGATGTCATTTCACGAATTCTTTTGCTCCTTGTTGTGCTATATATCGTTGCTTCTCTCTTTTCATTCGTTCAGCAATATGTCATGGCAGGTGTCTCTCAACAGACCATTGCTGAATTACGGCAAGAAGCAAATGACAAGCTCACACGTCTCACCCTTCGGTATTTTGATAAAACAACCCACGGGGACACGCTAAGCCGTGTGATGAATGACATCGATAATATCAATACATCGCTTCAGCAGGCGCTCACCCAGGTGATTACATCTGTAATAACGGTCATTGGGATTGTCGTGATGATGCTATTGATCAGCCCGCTGCTGACCTTACTTGTTTGTTTGACGCTGCCACTCAGCCTATTTGCGATTCGCGGCATTACGTCATTTTCTCAAAAGCATTTTAAAGCGCAGCAAAAAGAGCTTGGGATGATCAACGGACATATTAATGAAATGTTCACAGGACATCAAACGGTTCGTGCGTATGGCTATGAAAAAAAAGCAACTGATACATTTGATCAATTAAATGAACAGCTGTATGAATCTTCAAGGAAAGCGCAGTTCATTTCTGGCTTAATGATGCCAATGATGACCTTTATCGGGAACCTTGGCTATGTAGCAGTCAGTGTAGCTGGCGGTATTCTTGTCATTAACGGAAATATTCGTGTCGGAGATGTGCAGGCGTTTATCCAATACACGCAGCAAATGTCTCAGCCACTTGTGCAAGCATCAAGCGTCGCAAACCTAGTTCAGTCAGCGATCGCTTCTGCTGAAAGAGTGTTTGAAATCCTCGATGAAGAAGAAGAAAGTGCCGAAGAAGATGCGGAAGTTGATCTTGAAACACTCTCAGGTGATGTGAGCTTTGAACAAGTTCAATTCGGATATGAAAAAGATCATCCGATTATTAAAGATTTGAATTTAGATGTGCAAGAAGGGCAAACGGTAGCCATTGTCGGACCAACAGGTGCAGGAAAAACGACTATTATCAATCTGTTGATGCGTTTCTATGAATTAGATCAAGGCTCCATACGTATTGGCGGTGTCAAAACAACCGACCTCAGCCGTCAGCAAGTACGAGACTTATTTGCGATGGTTCTTCAGGATACATGGCTTTTTGAAGGAACGATTTACGACAACATTGCTTATGGCAGACAGCACGTCTCAAAAGAGGATGTTATCAACGCCGCCAAACATGCCTATGCAGATGATTTCATCCGCACGCTTCCAGACGGATATGACACACTTTTAACAGAAGATGCCGGCAACCTGTCACAAGGTCAGCGCCAGCTGTTAACCATCGCCCGTGCCATTTTATCTGATCCAAAGATCCTCATATTAGATGAGGCAACAAGCAGTGTGGATACACGGACAGAGATGCACATTCAAAAAGCAATGAATGAATTGATGAAAGGCAGAACGAGCTTCGTCATTGCGCACAGACTTTCTACGATCAAGGATGCCGACCTCATTTTAGTGATGAAAGATGGCACCATTATTGAAAAAGGAACACACACTGAGCTTTTGAAAGAAAAAGGCTTTTATGCCGACCTATATATGAGTCAATTTGCCGAAAACCAAGTCGGTTAACATCAAAAAAGAGGATAGACGCGCATTTCACACGCTGTCTATCCTCTTTTTATTTGTTCATCTTCGCGCTTCTTCACTTTTACACTGAGCTTCGTTATATACTCTGCCTCATCTTTAGACATGAGTGAATGAAGTAAATACTCCTCAAATACATCTCCATCCAGTATCATGTCCTCTTTCTCGATTTCATCTAATACATGCGAATATGCAGATTCAATCTCCTCATATGTTCCTTGATGATACATCATCGCATAGAGGCCGGCAGGTTTTTTAACTGCTCCTGGCCCTTCCATTCGGCAAAACAGTCGATCTGACTGATGAAAGTGGCGCTTACAGAACTGTTCCTTTTTTAATACAGAACCATTTGCGGCAGCTCCTTTTATCCCAATTTCCTTTAGAAATTTTCCTACAATGCGTGAAATTTCTTCTACAGGAGTATGTAAGTCAATTGGATTTGGTGCGCTTAGCATGATTGGTTCCGCTGGCTGCTCTTGAAACAAAACCTCCCCTATTTTCACAGTTGATAATTCACTTGTCGTCTCCATTACCCTCATTAGAAAAGATTGAATATCTTGCAGCTTTTCAATCTCTTGTTTCACCTTTTCTACTTGTTCGGCCGCTAGGCTTTCCAGTCTTTCGCGGGAAGGCGCTGTGAAATATTGTTTTAACTCTTTGATCGGAAATTGAACAGCTCGCAGAGATTGAATCGCAATAAAGTGATCAAATTGCTCAAGTGTATAGTAACGGTAGCCATTTTCATGGACGCCAGCTGGCTTAAATAAATCGATTTTATCATAGTAAAGCAGTGTATCTTTTTTGACATCAAATAGCTTGGCAAATTCTCCAGTGAAAAATGTTTTTTGCACTTCATTGATCATGATTAGGGCTCCCCTCTTGACTATGGAGTTACTCTACCCTTTATCATAACATGCAGGAACACCACTACACGCAGAAAGGATAAGAAAATGAACAAAATCAATCAACATGAAGTGACATTAGCACATGCAAATAAAGAGGACTTCCCTTCTATGAAAAAAGAGCTGCAGAAAGCTTTTACAGCTGGCGTGATCGAGGCATTCGGGGATGCACAAGCTGGACCAATTCCCCCAGATGAAGCAATTGATGAGTCTTTTCATGCGAATGAGAACATTGTTTTTCATATTTTGCGAAATGGAGAAAAGGCTGGCGGGGTTGTCATCAAAATCAATCCAGAAACACATCATAATTCGGTTGACTTGCTATACATCTCTTCGTCTTCACACGGCCGTGGCATTGGTCAGGCAGCATGGAAAGCCATCGAGGCGCAATATCCAGAAACCATCGTATGGGAGGTTGTGACTCCTTATTTTGAAAAACGCAACATTCACTTTTATGTGAATAAGTGCGGATTTCAAATTGTTGAGTTCTATCACTTACGTCACCCAGGCCCAAACGCACCTCGTGAAGCTCATCAAGGAAACGAGCCTTTAGCCCCTGAGGAATTTGAATTTTTTAAATTTGAGAAGGTCATGAAGAAAAAGGGTTCGAACGTATGAAAGCATAGATTTTTTCAAGATAAATTAAAAAACACTACCCCATAAAAAAGGTAGTGTTTTTGTCTCTCTCCTAGCTTCTAATCTGACCGTCACCAGACAGAAGCAGCTTTGATGTCGTGAGTGCTGGAAGTCCCATTGGCCCTCTTGCGTGCAGCTTTTGAGTGGAGATACCAATTTCAGCTCCATAGCCAAGTGCGCCGCCGTCTGTAAAGCGGGTAGATGCGTTGTGATAGACGGCCGCCGCATCGACTTCGTTTTGAAATGTGAGGGCATTTTTTTCATCGTCTGTCACGATCGCTTCTGAATGTTTTGTGCCGTACTGATCGATATGGCTGATCGCTTCCTCCATTGAATCGACTACTTTGACCGCAAGATCAAGACTTAAATACTCATCTGTCCAATCCACTTCCACAGCAGGAACCACGTTTGAGAAGTAAGACTGTGCTGCCTGATCGCCGTGTACAGTGACATGGTGCTCCTGCAGGGCTTCGTTCAATGCTGCTGCATTCTCTTTCAGCCAATCGCGATGAATGATCAGTGTCTCAAGCGCATTGCATACAGCGGGACGATTCGTTTTTGCATTGATCACAATCTCAATGGCTTTTTTCACATTCGCAGTTTGGTCAATAAAGACATGGCAGTTTCCTGTCCCTGTTTCAAGCACTGGAATAGTGGATTCTTCCACCACTGTTTTAATTAAAGAAGCCCCGCCTCGCGGAATTAAGACATCGATCCATTCTTTTAGTTGAAACATCGCCTGAACCGACGAACGGTCTGTTTGTTCAATAAATTGCACCGCATCACGAGGAATCTTTGTTTGATCCAGTGCTTTATGCATCACACTGACGATGGCTTTGTTGGAAGAAATAGCGGAGGAACCGCCTTTTAATATCACTGAGTTGCCTGCCTTTAAGGCAAGGCCTGCTGCATCAACAGTGACGTTCGGTCTCGCTTCATAGATCATCCCGATCACACCGAGCGGTACTCTTCGGCTTTTCACGTGTAAGCCGTTTTCAAGAGTCCATTCATCCAATATTTCTCCAACAGGATCTGTTAGTCTCGTCACAAGCCGCAAACTTTCTGCAAACTCATGAATTCTTTCTTCGTTTAGCATTAATCGATCTAATAGTGCTTCAGAAAAGCCTTTTTCTTTTCCTTCCTCTAAATCCTTTTGATTCTCCTGTAAAATGAAGCTGCTATTTTGTTCTAGCGCTTCTGCTATTTTAAAGAGCGCCTCATTCTTTTCCTCTGTCTGAAGTAAACCTAGTTTTTTGGACACGTGCTTTGCTTTTTTCGCTTTTTCTTTGACCGATGTGACAACTTCAGCTGTCAGTGTCATGAAATTCCTCCTTTGTCGTTAGCAGACTGGTATCGATAAATCTAAATGACAAACAAATGCTTCAAGATCGACTACATGCACAATTTCATCCTGTAATAAGTCACTTGTAAGGGTGAGTTCATCTGACGCATAATTCACAATGCCAAGCCCTATTTCTCTTCCATCTTCATCTAATATACGTACTACATCGCCTTTTTTAAACGAACCTTTCACACTGACAATCCCATCAGAATCAAGGCTTCTCTCACGGTGCATAAGAAATTCCTGTGTTTTCTCTTGAACCACAATCTCACCTTTTGGTCCAGAATGAAAGGCAATCCACTGCTTCTTATAATTCAGCGGGGCTACATTTTCGTCAGCGGTAAAATAAGTCCCATCCTCTGTCCCGTTGATTGCTTTGTCTAAAATGTGAGGCGTATCTGCTTTTCCTAAAAAGCCGTTGATTCCTGCGGCCATTGAAATTTTAAAGGCATCAAGCTTTGATTTCATTCCGCCTGTACCTACGCTGCTGCCTGCGTCTCCAGCAGCTGCTTCGATGTCTTCTGTGATGTCTGTTACTTCGAGAATTTTCTTTGCATTTGGATTTGTATGAGGATTATCTTCATACAAGCCATCAATATCAGATAAAATGGCAAGGAAATCCGCATCAATGAGTCCAGCTACTTTTGCAGACAGTGTATCGTTGTCTCCAAACTTCAGCCGATTGATCGTCACTGTATCATTTTCATTTATAATAGGGATGATGCCTCGATCTAATAACACATTCATCGTGTTGCGCACATTTTGATAGCGCGTTTCATCAGAAAAATCACTTCTTGTGATTAAGAGCTGTGAGGCAATATAACCGTGTGATAAAAACAAAGTAGAATATGATTCCATTAAAAGCCCTTGCCCAATTGAGGCAGATGCCTGTTTTTCCGGCAGTGTTTTCGGGCGATCGATAAATCCTAGTTTTCGGTAACCAGCTGCAACCGCGCCAGAAGAAACCAAAATGACTTCGTGTCCTTCATCTTTGAGTTTCACAATTTGATTGACGAGGTTTTCTAATTTTTTCAAACTAATCTCACCTTGAAAGCTAGTAAGAGAGCTGCTTCCAATTTTCACAACAATTCGTTTTCTCTCTTTATCTGCGTACACCTTATCACTCCTGTACCTGAGCTATATTTATATAGATACTTTTTGTTTTTGCTCATTGCTTATCTCTTTTGATCGATTGGCGGCATGTTTGACGGCCTGCTTGATCGCTTCTCCTCCGCCAAAATCATTTAATGCATTTAGTCCTGCAGCAGTTGTTCCATTTGGTGACGTAATTTTCTCTCTTAAGACAGAAGGATTTTCCTCTGTTTCTTGCAGCATTTTTGCCGCACCGAGAAGTGTCTGTGTACCGATTTGGCGAGACAGTTCCTTTGATAAACCCGCTTCTTCGCCAACTTCTTCGATTCTTTCCATTAAGAAATAAAAGTAGGCGGGCCCGCTTCCGGCAATCCCCGTGAAAATATCCATTTGTTCTTCTTCAATGGTATAGACTTCGCCCATTTCAGATAAAAGAGCTTGACTCATGCTGATATGGTCATTTGTTACATAACGTCCTGCAGATAAAGCGGTCGCTGATGCCCCGATCGTACTTGACGTATTTGGCATGACCCTCATGACAGGCTGACCTTCATGCAGCATGTCTTCAATATACGATAGCTTCACACCTGCTAGGACAGACAAGATGAGCTGATCTTTCTGAATATGAGATTTTAATGATTCAAGTGCTGCTTCAGCATCCTTTGGCTTCATGGCCAGGATCAACATATCCATTTCTTCAAAAGGAAATGAATCCATTGTGGCTGTTTGGATTCCGTATCGTTTCGTTAGTTCATTCAATCGAAGTTGATTTTGTCTGTTTGTTGCGTAGATTTGGCCTTGCGGCATCTTTCCTGATCGCACAATCCCTGCAATCATTCCTTCCGCCATAGAACCTGCTCCAATGAAAGCAATTTTCTTTTGATCAATGATATTGATCCTCTCCCTTGTTCGCTTTTTGTTCGTGTTTTTCGCACGTTAGTAATCGTAACATGATGAGAAATCGTGTCAAGAAAGGGCCAGCGCTTTTCAAAAGTCCCGAATGCCCAGCGGACAGCTTGCTGCAAGTATGTTAGACGTGTTTTTCGAAAACAGCATTTTAGATCAAAAGAACTACACTCATTTGAATCATAGGACCCTTTCGTTCGACTGAATTCACCATTTTATTTTTGGTTTCGGTGACTTCAATTCTATTTTTTAGAAAGCGCTATCAATTTAATGACTTTCTATTTTCCTAAACAATGAATGTGCTTGAATCTTTCGATTAGACTATTGACATATTTTAGAAAACATGTCCGTTGAAATGATATTTTACTGGTGATACCGTGAAAGAGAAATCATGTGAAAAAGGAGCGTTCATAATGAAAGTGAAAGAAAACTATGTCAATGTCATTCCAATGAAAGAAATCCGTTCTACCGATGACCTTCTTTTCCCATTCCCTATTTACAATGAGCTACGCGCGCAGAGTGATATTCGATATGATGAGACAAGAAAGTGCTGGGATCTCTTTCGATATGCGGATATCCAGTCTGTTTTGAAGCAGCCTAAAGTGTTCTCATCACAGCGAGGAAGAAGCACGTCTAAAACAAGTATTTTAACGATGGACCCTCCAAAACATACAAAGATGAGAGCGCTCGTGAATAAAGCCTTCACACCAAAGGCGATCAAGCAATTAGAAGATAAGATCAAAGACTTGACACATCATCTATTAAATCAAGTCAAGGATCAACGTACTTTTGATATCGTGCAAGATTTAGCAGCTCCCCTTCCAGTGATGATCATCGCTGAGCTTCTCGGTGCAGAGGTGCAGGACAGAGAGCTGATTAAAAAACATTCTGATTCCCTTGTAGCAGGTGCTAAAGATGAATCAAAAGAAGCCATTCAGGCTGTTGTAGATATGCAGAAACGCGCTGAAGAGGAGCTGTCCATTTATTTTGCTCATCTGATCCAAAAACGAAAAGAAGCGCCTGCCGATGACTTGATCTCGCTTCTCATTCAAGCGGAAATTGATGGTGAGCGTTTAACGGAGAATGAATTGCTTGGCTTTTGTATTCTATTACTCGTGGCTGGAAATGAGACAACGACCAATTTAATCACAAATGCAGTTCGGCTGCTAACAGAACAGCCGCAAATCGCCGAAGCAGTACGGCAAGATCCCTCTCTTGTTCCTCAATTGACGGAGGAAACGTTACGATATTATCCGCCTGTTCAAGCCATTGGCCGAATCGCCGCTGAGGATGTTGAGATTGCAGGATCACGCATTGAAAAAGGAGACTACCTCATCAGCTGGGTAGCTTCGGCAAATCGGGATGAACAAAAGTTTGAAGATCCAGATACGTTCCGGCTTGACCGGAAATCAAATCCGCATATGAGCTTTGGTTTTGGCATTCATTTTTGTCTAGGTGCACCGCTCGCCCGGCTTGAAAGCAACATTGCGCTTGACGTTTTACTCCATACGTTTCAAGACATCACCTGCGCGGCAGATCAGCTAAAACCGATTCAAAGCACGTTTGTTTTTGGGGTAAAAGAATTTCCTGTACAAGTCACTCGTTTTTAAAAGCCCCTATTCAGGGGCTTTTTTCATTTTCATTCAATTCACCATCTCTTTCTTACCTTCCACCCCCGAACATGCTAAAATAAAGTCCATACAAAGTGATAACGGAATATAGAAAGGAAGTCAAAACTCATGACCGATTTTACAGCAATGAAAGACGGAATATTCAAATCAGTTTGTTCGTTAGATTGCCCGGATCAGTGTGGTCTTTTAATACATAAAGAAAATGGAAAGATCGTGAAAGTGCAAGGAGATCCGGACCATCCTGTCACACAAGGAAACATATGCAATAAAGTGCGGAATGTCACCGCCCGTTTATATGATGAAAAACGGCTGACCACTCCTTTAAAGCGTGTTGGCCGAAAAGGTGAAGCTCAGTTTGAGCCGATTACGTGGGAAGAAGCCATTGAAACCATTCGGCAGAAATGGACAAAGCTGATCGAAGAAAAAGGTCCAGAAAGCATCCTGCCTTACAGCTTCTATGGGAACATGGGCAATCTGAATGCAGAAGGAATGGACCGCCGCTTTTTCTATCGTCTTGGTTCAAGCCAGTTAGACCGTACGATCTGTCAGTCAGCAGGAACGACTGGCTATAAATATACAATGGGTGCAAGCATTGGGACAGATCCTGAAGACACCATTCATACGAAACTATTTATCTTTTGGGGCATCAATGCAGTGTCGACCAATATGCACCAAATCACACTGGCACAACAAGCAAGAAAGCAAGGAGCAAAGATTGTCGTAATTGATGTTCACAAGAATCAAACCGGCCGGATGGCAGATTGGTTCATTCCGCTTCGTCCTGGCACTGACAGTGCGCTTGCCCTTGGCATCATGCATGTCCTTTTTAAAGAGGAACGTACAGATGAAGCATTTTTAGAAACTTACACAGTCGGCCATAAAGAGCTGCGAGAGCATGTGAAGCAATATGATCCAGACACGGTTGAGCGCATCACCGGTGTTCCTAAAGAGGACATCATGACTCTTGCGAGAATGTATTCCGATACAACACCTTCTCTCATTCGCATTGGCAATGGTTTGCAGCATCATGATAATGGCGGAATGAGTATTCGGACCATCTCCTGCCTCCCTGCCTTAACTGGTCAGTGGCTGCATAAGGGCGGCGGTGCGATGAAATCAAATTCTTCTTTTCTCAGCTATAATGAAGCAGCTCTTCAACGCCCGGATTTATTAAAAGAACGCACGCCTAGATCATTTAATATGAATCAGCTAGGCAGCGTGCTAACAAGCGCAGAGCCTTCCGTTGATTCTCTCTTTATCTACTCGTGCAACCCAGCGGTTGTAACACCCGAGGCAAATAAAGTCAGAGAAGGTTTGCTGAGAGAGGACTTATTTACGGTTGTGCATGACTTGTTCATGACAGAGACAGCCACTTATGCAGATCTTGTTCTGCCGGCAACTTCTGCCTTTGAAAATGAAGATTTCTATACATCGTATTGGCATCATTATATTCAAATTCAAGAACCAGTGATAGAGCGCTATGGAGAAAGCAAATCCAATACTGAAGTATTCCGGCTGTTAGCCCATGCGATGGGTTTTGAAGATGAAGCCTTCCGTGAAACAGATGCAGAACTGATGAAGCAAGCCCTTCATCATCCAGAAAATCCGCATTATGAGGACATTTCATACGAAGCATTAAAAGAAAAGAAATGGATCAAAGCAAAACGTGGACCTTTCCAGGAATTAAAGCTTCAAACCCCAAGCGGGAAAATTGAGCTTTATTCAGAACAAATGAAAAAAGACGGGTATCCTGCACTTCCAACCTATGTACCCCTTTATCAGGAAAGTGATTATCCGCTGACGTTTATACCGGGACCGAACCATAATTTTCTGAATTCCACCTTCTCACTTCATGAAAAGCATCAAAAGCTTGAGAAATTTCCGAAGCTTCACATGAATGAACAAGATGCCAAGGAAAGAAAGATTGAAGATGGTGACATGGTGCGTGTGCTGAACGATCGAGGAGAATGTGAGCTTGTCGTGTCAGTCGGTCACAATGTTTTATCTGGTGCGGTGGTCAGTCAAGGGTTATGGGCAGATCAAAAAGGCAAAAAGCATCTCGTCAATGGATTAACACCTGATCGATTGGCAGATATGGGCGGCGGCGCAACGTTCTTTTCTGGCAGAGTGGAAGTTGAAAAATTGTCATAGAAAGAAGAAAAGCCAGCAAAATTGCTGGCTTTTTTATATGCTTTATTGTCCAATAAACAGCTGGTTGGTCATTACATTCGCACTTCCGCTACTTTGGTAGCCTTCTACAGTAAATGCCGTTTCATACATTTTGCCCATTGGCATCCCTAAGCTTTCCCATTTTTTAAAATGTGCACTGACGGAGACTGTTCCGCTTGTACGTTTTGTTTGACGTACACTCCAATATTGCTTGAAGGTCGCAATCCCGATAATGGAAGGCTGATTGACGCGGGTCGTTTCATAAATGTCATATGTGCCTCCATCGGCATAAAATGATCCTTTATACGCTCCTGTTGGACGATACGTGCCCCATGAATCAACAATGTAGTATTCTGCTAGTGGAGATTGTGTCCAGCCATAGACACATAAATAGGAATTCCCGCCTGGGTTAAAGTTTGCGTTGTAATTGATGGAGATGTTGCCAAGTTGATGATGAGTTTTAGTGGAATCGAACTTCTTTCCTTTCCGAAATAAAGCATTTCCGATACTGTTCCAGCCTGCACTAAATGCCCCGCCGTTATTGAGTGTCATCGAGGTATTTCCATAATCCTTCCATAATTCATAATCGTACCCGCTATGTGAGCCCATTTCATTATTATAAATCGTTTTCGCATCAACTGGTACAGCAGTCAGTGTCAGCACTAGTCCAATACACATAACAAACAAAAGCCTCAATCTTTTCAAATTCATTTTCCATCCCTCTCCTTTTTCATTCGTATTGTTCTGTCTTCTCTAAGATGAATAAAGCGAGCCCATCACCTCCTTTCATATAATCCTTCTCTTTTAGACCGATCGATACGGTTCTAGCCCGGCATGGATGTCTCTTGTTTGTGTATAAATCCGTTGATACAAAGGAAATAGATCGGCGTATACATTTGCATGCTGCTGCTTTGGCTCATAAATGGCTGTTTGATGGATCAATAGATCTGCACATGCATCAAGTGATGGATACCATCCGCAGCCAACCGCAGCCAGCATGGCTGCACCTAAAGCAGGTCCTTGTTCATTGTCTAGCTGGATGACTTCAGCCTGAAAAATGTCTGCTTGCATTTGAAGCCATGTTCTACTTCTCGCACCACCGCCAATGGACACAATAGAATTTATGTTTTTTCCTGCTTGCCGGAACAATGCGATGGACTCATTTAACGAGAAGGTGATACCTTCTAGCACAGCCCTGACGACATGTGCTCTTTCATGCCGGCTGTCTAACCCAATGAAGCTGCCGCGAATGCTCGAATCCGCATGAGGTGTTCTTTCTCCGACTAAATAGGGGGTAAAGAGCAACCCTTTTGCTCCTGGCGTGATATTAGCTGCACCCTCTAACAGCGATTGGAACGATTCCTCTGGAGCGAGTAAGCCTTTTATCCAATTAAGGCTATATCCTGCTGAAAGGGTGACGCCCATTGTGTAAAAAGCATCTTTTTTTGCATGATGAAACAAATGTAAATTCCCTTGAAGCTCTCTTTCATGATCCTCTTCGTAGGAAAGAATCACCCCAGACGTGCCAATGCTGCATAACGTGCGATCAGAGGATACGATGCCAGCACCAATGGCTCCGCAAGCATTGTCTGCCCCGCCAGCAAAAACCTTCGCACCTTCCTTGATCCCTACTTCACGTGCAATTTGCGGCAAAAGTGGACCAACCTCCGCCTCTGATGTGACAAGCGGCGGGCATATATGACGAGGTATATCAAATGCCTGACAAATCTCTTCACTCCACTCACTGTCTCCAATATTGAACATCAATGTACCGGCCGCATCAGAATAATCACAATGGAGAGCACCGGTTAAACGAAATCTAACATAATCTTTTGGAAGTAAAAACATGTCGATTTGCTGATCAATATGTGGTTCATGTTCCTTTATCCATAATAGTTTTGGCAGTGTGAATCCTTCTAACGCCCGATTTTTTGTGATCTTTTGCAGCCTGTCTCCAAGCCTTTTTGTGATATGTGTACATTGTGCTGTCGTTCGTGTATCATTCCATAAAATCGCAGGGCGGAGCACTTGGCGGGATTCATTTAACAGAACTAGACCATGCATCTGTCCAGAAAAGCTGATGCCTTCTACTTCCCTTGAATGATCAGGCAGCTTTTCCATCAGTTCTTTCATCGCAGCGATTGTCTGCTTGACCCAATCCTCAGGCTGCTGCTCACAATATCCTGGCTCTTCTTGAATGAGGCGGTAAGGCTTTGAGGCTTCAGAGCACACCTTTCCGTTCTCATCTACTAATATCACTTTGACCCCGCTCGTTCCAAGATCGATTCCCATCACATACTTCATGTTTTCACTCCTTTAAAACAGGCCCGCCCCTTCAATTAATCTTCTAACAAGTATTGATTTAACCGGGCTTTCAGCTGTTCTTCTCTTCCTGATTCATTTCTGATCAAAGGATGTTTCAGCGCATATTCTTCTAGCGTATGAAAGTTTGCCTTCCCTTCTGAAATGTCACGTCCAATTCCTTCAGAAAAGCTGCGGTACCGGTGTTTGATAACATCTTCAAACACACGATCTTCTATGAGTCTATGAGCTACCCTCAGTCCTTTTGCAAATGCATCCATCCCTGCAATATGCGCATATAAAATATCTTCAAGTTCAAAAGAAGCTCTTCTCACTTTTGCATCAAAATTGAGACCGCCAGACCCCAGCCCGCCATTTTGCAGAATTTCATACATAGCAAGGGTTGTGGCATATAAATCGGTTGGAAATTCGTCTGTGTCCCATCCGAGAAGTGAATTTCCTTGGTTTGCATCAACAGAACCGAGCAGTCCATGAATTCTGGCGACACGTAATTCATGCTCAAACGTATGACCAGCCAGCGTCGCATGATTGGCCTCAATATTCAATTTAAAATGAGTATCTAATCCGTATTGTTTTAAAAAGGCGATGGACGTCGCTGCATCAGTGTCATATTGATGAGTCGTTGGCTCCTTTGGTTTTGGCTCAATTAGAAACTGGCCAGTGTACCCAATTTCTTTTGCATAATCAACAGCCATATGAAAGAAGGCCGCCATGTGATCAAGCTCTCTTTTCATATCTGTATTCAGCAGCGTATCGTACCCTTCTCGTCCTCCCCAGAAGACGTAATTTTCTGCGCCGAGTTCTTTAGCCGTTTCGATGCCTTTTTTAACCTGTGCGGCCGCATAAGCAAAGACATCTGCATGACAAGATGTTGCAGCGCCATGTACAAATCTAGGGTGCTTGAACATATTGGCAGTGTTCCACAGCAGTTTCACCCCACTATGCTTCATGTACTCTTTCATTCTATCTAAAATGATGTCTAATTGTTGATTGGTCTCTTGAAGCGTATCTCCCTCTGGTGCAATATCACGGTCATGGAAGGAAAAATACGGAACATCCAATAGATCAAAAAGCTGAAAAGCCACTTCTAATCTAGCTTTCGCTAAATCCATTCCGCTATAGGAGTCCCAGGCTCTCTCTATTGTGCCCGTTCCAAACATGTCTGTTCCATCAGCAGTCAATGTATGCCAATACGCGACTGAAAACCGCAGATGGTCCTTCATTGTTTTTCCGCCAATCACTTCGCTAGGATTATAGTATTGAAAAGCGAGTGGGTTTTTTGATTGTTTTCCTTCATATTGAATTTTACCGATTCCTTCTAAGCTGTTTAACGTTTTGATATTTGATTTACCCATCCTTCATTCCTCCTGAGTACGCTTTGTAAGTTCATTCAACAAACTAATGGTCAATCTATGATCAAATCACTTCGAATTTTCCATATTTTTTAGTTTTTTAGAAATATTTTCGTTATAATAAAGTTAAAATCATCCTTCTTCCTAAATAACACGCGAAGAAAAGCAGCATTTCTCAACTTAATCTAAAGATGAAACAAATGGAGTGGATAACGTGGATATCGCTGATCAAAACTTTGTAAAAAAGATCAATCAAAAACTATTATTAAAAGAAATTCTCCAGCATGCACCAATTTCGAGAGCAAAATTATCTGAACGTACTGGATTAAATAAATCGACTGTTTCTTCTCAAGTAAGTACATTAATGAAAGAGCATCTCGTCTACGAAATCGGTCAAGGTGAGTCTAGTGGCGGAAGAAGACCGGTTTTACTGATGTTTAATAAACGGGCTGGCTGCTCCATCGGGATTGATGTCGGCGTTGATTATGTCAACGGTATATTAACAGACCTTGAAGGTTCTATTCTTTACGAAGAGCAGATCAAGCTCCCATCCAGCTCTCCTGATGTGACCACACGCATATTAATTGAATTAATACAGCAGCTGATCGCACAAATGCCCTCTTCCCCCTACGGGCTCATTGGCATTGGCCTCTGCATACATGGATTAGTGGATGCAGATGAACAAATCGTGTTTACACCTCATTCTAAATGGAAAAATGTTGATCTAAAAAAGGCGCTCAAAGACACATTTCAAGTACCCATATTCATTGAAAATGAAGCAAATGCGGGTGCATATGGTGAGAAAATTTTTGGTGCCGCTAAACACTATGACCATTTGATCTATGCAAGCATCGGCACCGGGATAGGGATTGGAATCATTATTAACCACCATTTATATAGAGGTGCATATGGTTTTTCTGGTGAAATGGGACATATGACCATCGACTATAATGGACCAACATGCAGCTGCGGAAACCGCGGATGCTGGGAGTTGTATGCATCTGAGAAAGCCTTGTTTCAGTCTCTTCAAACAGATGATCAGCATATTTCGCATCAAGATGTGGAACAGCTGGCAAATGTAAATGATATGAAAACACTAAATGCTTTGCGCAACTTTGGTTTTTACCTTGGCGTTGGTCTCACGAACGTCATGCATACCTTTAACCCGCAAGCCATTATTTTAAGAAACAAAGTGATTGAATCACATGAGGCTGTGCTACATGTGATTGGGGAGGAGTTATCCTCGAGAATGGATACTCAGTTCAGCTCACGTGTAGAACTGCTCCCTTCGTCATTAGGACACAACGCACCAGTATTGGGGATGACATCTCTTGTCATAGAAGCTTTCCTGCAAGATACCACCCTCACTACATAACCTATCCATTGTTCAAAAAAGACAGCTCTTCGCGTGTTGTCTTTTTTTATTTATCTGTTTCCTCATAGCGAAAATAGTTGAAATCAGCAGGAAGACGCTCGCCGCTTGTATCTTGGCACTGCATGCCGACAAATGCCCCTGTAAAAAATCCCCCTCCTCGAATGAAATCATCGGATAAATGGCTTGATTCAAGCGACACATCAATTTCCTTCCACTCTTTTTGATCAAAAGAATAAGAATAGGTATATGTCTCTTTCTGGACGGTCACCTTTAAATAGACATACGTGACCTCTTCTGGAATGACGATTTTATGTGTCAATGGCTGAGAAAAGGCAAGGTTTTGACAGACAGATAGTTCAAGAATGCGGCCAAGTTTCTCATCATATGTCACCTGAAGTGCAGTCCAATTTTCCGTATTATAATAATTCACAAGACCAGCGGCTTGCTGAAAGTTTTCTGGGAAGAACGAAACAGCTGTCTCTGCTTCAAAATAAAAACTTTGCCAGCGCCTTGCAACAAAGGCTTGCGTAAACTTAGACGTTAAGGATTCGTGACCGTATAACCTTAAATGCTGAGGTTTCTCCGTTAACGAACCAATCTGATCGGTAAACGGAATTCTTAACGTTTGGAAATGTCGATTCAGCGTTGTTTCTTGAAACTCATCGACTGTATGATAGGTTGGTGCAAAAACCTTTTCGTCGATCTCTGGCGCTTCAACCTCAAGCGTTCCCTCTTTTCCGCCTACAACATATGGCCAGCCATCCTTCCATTCGAGCTTTTGAATTGCAGTTTCTCTTCCTAAAGGACACCAGCCCCTTTGTTGAAATACCGATTCCTTGCTTGATTGAATCGGTCGGCCAGTAAGATGAGCGAGATACCATTCATTTGTATGCGTTTGAACGATTGAAGCATGCCCGCATTTTTGAAGCGGATGTTCAGGCACGTGAAAGGCACTTAAAATTGGGTTATCAGGATGAACCTCATAAGGCCCTTCAATATGCGAGGACCGGGCGATCGTTGCCGCATGCTCATACCGGGTACCCCCTTCTGCCGTTAATAAATAGTAGTAGTCACCGATGTGATACAGATGCGGCGCTTCTGTCAGTTTAATCGGTGTACCTTTAAAAATGACCTTCCGCTGGCCGATGAGCTTCTTTTCAGCCACACTATATTCCTGCAAAGCAATACCTGCAAAGGAATGATGCTTTTCCCTATGATCCCACAGCATATTTAAGACGTATTTCTTCCCGCTTTGATCATGGAATAAGGATGGATCAAAACCAGAGCTGTTGAGCCAAACTGGCTCACTCCAATCACCGTCCACCTCGCTTGCCGTGACCAAATAATTATGACCGTCTTTAAATGGCCCATCCACAACTTTGATATCGGAATAAATCAGCCAAAACTGCCCATCTGCATAGCTTAAGCACGGAGCCCATACTCCGCCAGAATCAGGATTTCCCTTCATATCCAGCTGCGACGTTTTTTGCAAAGGCCGCGCAGCAAGCCGCCAATGGACGAGATCCTTTGAATGATAAATTTGAACCCCTGGAAACCATTCAAATGTAGAGACCGCCATGTAGTAATCTTCTCCCACACGACAAATACTTGGGTCAGGGTTAAACCCCTTGAGCACTGGATTCGTAATCTTCATTGAACTTCCTCCTCTTTCAGTGACCTACATTTTAAAATCGTCCATATGATCGACATACACCTTGTCTCTATTCTCAAGCTCCCTGACGACTTTTTTGTGTTTTTCTTCATCTAAGTTATAAAAATTAATATCAATCATCGCTAAAATCAGTAAGCATACAGGAATGACCGTTGTCGTGATTAAAATGCCTAGTAAGGCTTCTGGTGTTTGCATTTGGTTCGCGACATAGCCAAATCGATCAAGTACAAGCCCTGGCACAATCCCGCCTAATGCCATCCCGAATTTAAAGAAAAATCCAATGACGGCATAGATGAGTCCGCCCATCCTTTTCCCTGTTTTATATTCGCCATATTCAACGGTTTCAGGAATGAGCGCCCACATGTAAGCACCGGCTGTAATACTTCCTGCAGCTGCAACAAGCCTGGAAACAAGAATTAAAGTGATTTGACTCGGCGGTATTACAATTAAAGCAAGAAGACCTACGATATTCAGCAATAATGAATAATTCAAAAGCTTTTTCTTTCCTAACAGCTTGTGCAGTTTTGGAATAAACGGCAGCACCATTAAAGCTGGCAGACTGCCAATGAGTCCGTACCATTTCACTAAATCCTCTCTGCCAAGGTTATATGTCACATAATAGATTCCAACAGAGTTGCTGATTGAGTTCACGCCAAAAATAATAATAAAGAAAATACTTAATACAACAAGCGGGCGATTCACACGTAACTGAACAAAGATATCACTGAACTTAATTTTTTCCTCGGGCTTTTGAAGCGTGACACGTTCATTTGTGCTCTTAAAACAGAAAATAAGTAATGCACCGCCAAGAATGCCGAGAAAACCCATCGTCATCTGCCAGCCGAGTGCTGTATTTCCTGTTGTATCACTCAAAAAAGTCGCAAGAAAAGGAACAAAAAAAGCAACAACCAAACCACCTAGATTGGCAAAAAGCATACGAACAGACGTAATACTGACGACCTCTTGGTTATTTCTCGTCATTGCGGATGTTAAAGCGCCATAAGGGACATTGATGAATGTGTATGTAAGCGATAAACCAACATACGTGATGTAGGCATAAACGAGTTTACCCATTTCAGAAAAATCAGGCGTGGTAAAGCAAAGGATGGCAAGTACAACAAAAGGAAATGCACCGAATAACAAGTAAGGTCTAAACCTGCCAAAACGGCTGTTCGTTCGATCTACCATTGCACCAATAAACGGATCTGCAAGCGCATCAATGGCACGAACAACTAAAAACATCGTCCCTGCTGCTGCCGCTGACAAACCATACACATCTGTATAAAAAAATAATAGATACGTAGAGACAGTTGCATAAATTAAATTACATGCGAAATCTCCTGAAGCATATCCGACTTTTTCAGACATACGAATCTTCTTTAAATTCTCACTAACCATGAGCTTTCTCCCTTCTACTCTTAACCTCTTTTAATAAACAGATGATGGAGGGCAGCGGCAGTCAATGCGAAGAATATAAAGCGCTTTCAATTTGTTGTAAAAATGAAGCTGAATATTTCATCCTTTCAGCTTAGCCCACTAGCGTAGCAAATCATTTGAATGATGGAATCATCCCCTTTAATGGTCGGCATATGATGTGAAACTCATCTTAGTTTATCGACTAAACAAACTAAGATGAGTTCATTTTATAAAATCTGATCTGACTTTTCAATATCTTTTGAAAAAATAATCCAAATAATCGATATCTTGTCATTTTTCTTCTAAAATGATGTGAAAATCTGAAGGAATTCATTTAATGGTTGCAATTCAGCTCATCCCATGCTATATTAATCAAGCGATGAGCTGAATTGTGTAAGTCGGGTAACATGTCTCTTTGAGACACACACGAATGTGGCGTGTGGTTATTCCGCCTCAATACGCAAAAGACATCTTCTGATGAAGATGTCTTTTTTCTTATCCTATTTTTGTCCCATTTTCAACCGGCTCATCTGTAGCTAGTAAAACCACGTCTTCTTTTGACGGCATGCCCCCTAAGACAAGCACTTCTGATTTGAACCCTGCAATTCTTCTTGGCGGAAAATTAACAACTGCTACAATTTGTTTCCCAATAAGATTCTCAGCCGTATAACGTTTTGTCAGCTGAGCACTAGATTGCTTTAGACCAATCTCTTCACCAAAATCAATCTTCAGTTTCAAAGCAGGCACTCTTGCCTCTGCAAAAAATGCTGCTTCTTTGATCGTCCCAACGCGAATATCTAACGCCAAAAACTGTTCAACATCTGCCATATGACTCTCTCCTCTTCATTAAGGTAAGTTCATCTACTAAGGTAATCTATTGATTTCTTCATTGTAGCACATTCATTTCGTCAAAAAGGTGATGCAAAAAGCCTATTCATCGCAAAAACCATTCTTTAGTTTACATAATGATTTTATCGTGATGTATTAAATGTTTGCATCCTGAAAATGAATTCAGTAAAATGGCAAATAATCCTACTGCTTCCTCCCGAATATATTGGGGAGGGTTAACACTTGTTTACATTATCAGATATGTGGACGTTTTGCTGGTCGTTTTTCGTCATTCTTCCTATCGTTGCCATTTTGCATCAGCTTGGCCATATTTTGGTCGCGTGGATGTTTGGGGCAAAGGTTTCTTTTGCTCTTGGCAGAGGCAAAAAAGTATTGAAAATAGGCGTTGTTGAAATTAGACGAATCTATTTTTTAGATGCATTTTGCCACTATGAAGAAATGAGGAAAAATAACCGGTTGTCGCACATTCTTGTCTATCTAGGCGGTTCATTATGCAACCTGCTCAGTGTTCTCATACTGAATACAATGATCGCCAATAATATCCTGCCAGAACATCAATTTTTCTATCAATTTGCTTACTTTTCAATCTACTATGTATTTTTTGCACTGCTGCCCGTTCAGTATGCAGATCATCATCCGAGTGACGGGCAAGCGATTGTGAACATCATTCGGCACGGTGAACCGTGTGACATCATTGACTAACAGGATGATTTTCGCTGTCAATTTGATAATGAATCTTTAAAAAAGGAATACCGAACAGCTTCATTTGATGAATCGCTGTGAGACTTTTATCTGACTTCGGCTTCATATGAAAGCTTTCTTCCATTGGCAGTTTCATGGTGATAAATGGCGTATGCAAATACAATCCTTCGTCACCGGTACTGCCTTTTGGACATGCGCTTTTTAATAGAAAGTCTTCCTTTTCATTAAAAGGTTTTAAAATGGCGGTCATCTGTGAATATGGAAGCGGCAGTGCAATATTCATATAGCCCACAGCTGCATCGTGATGGTGAGCATAAAGCGCAAAAAAGACCTGCTCCCCTTTTTCGTTTTGACGAATCCACGCCCGGACATTCTCCCTCTCTTCCTTAGGATGTTGAAATGTTGTCAGACGTCCCTTCATTTCATACGGCCTGCGAGCTGTTCCCAAATAGAGCTGGCCTATTTTCTTAAAAACTGGCTGAAGTAAAAAAACAAACGGCCTCATCCACCAATGAAAACAGACGGCTGCTTTTAACGTAAATGACATAGGGGTTTCATAAAACCTTCGAATCACAGGTGATACCCTTTCAGCCGAAAATGTCGTTCCATTTAATTCATCAAGTGAATCGACTAAACCGAGCTTCTCCCGCTCATGCATTCTTTCCTTTTGAAAAGAAATCAAATGAAAGCGGCCATGCACTCTTGAAATCGGGAACTCCTTCTGCCTTAATTGATCCCTCGGTCCTTCGATCAGCCATCCAATCAGATCTGGTAAAATAACAAAAAAGGCATTGATACTGCCATGAAACCAAATCATCTGATCAATGCTGATGTAGGTCACGCGCATGAGCATACCAGCTGAATAAAGAAGAGACAGCATGATTGTCCCCATTAACACGCAGCTAGAAAACACAACGAGCCCCTTTGACACAGTGGATCGAAATCTAGTTTTCATACAAAGTAAGCCATACAAATAAAGAGCCATCACATAAAGAAAAACGCTGAACGTATCAAATAGACGTGAGAAGCTAATCCCAACAGCAATCATCACAGGCGACAACAAAATCACCCATCCTGCCGCTTTGTATAAAGCTGTCTCTTTTTCTCGCTGCCTTCCTAATAATCCATAGAAAAGCGGGATAAAAAAAGCCGAATAATGAAAATGAATAGCGGTCAAAAGCACAATGATCGGTGAAAAGGTCATCACCTGTATATCTGCCGTATACAGCCAAAACCAAAGTCCGCCTAAAGCGAGGTACATCCATGCACCATCAATCAGTAATTCATGAAGCGGAAATGTTCCCCTTTTCAGCAATCGAGTGAAACCAAATAGTGCCAAAATGAGCGTATACAAAAACCAGCCGGATGCAAACAAGGCGGAATGATAGATAAATGCAGCAGTTGCACAAAAAGCAGCTACTGGGAAGGCTTTCATTAAAAAGCCGATCAGCAGCCCCGAATTTCTCTCCTTTGCTTCCTTCGCAAAAAAGGCTAAAACCGCTGGAAGGAAAAACAGAATCGCGATAAGCACAAAAAATTCGGCTATCGGTCCAGTCATCAAACGGGTGGCGATAAAACAACACATGAAGATGAGACTTGATAGGAAATGCCATTTATTCATCATGAGACACCACCCTTTCAGTAAACCGGCCTTTATATGTAAAAAGGGTCCCAAACAGTCGATTCTTCACATGGACATGAATCGTATACTCATCTGCATGCTCGTCGTAGCCTTCTGTGACATCTGACTCGCCATAAAGCCATGAAGGCAGCGGCCACTCTTTTCCAAAGATCAACAGCTTCTGCCGGCCGGATTGAATGTGCAGAAACCCATGTTTTGTTACTGTAAAGTGAAGCTCTGACATAAGAAGTCTGGGCTTTCCAAAATAGTCTAGTACTTTATGACTCTTCTGATCAATGATCATATCGGCATCAAAGTGCCGTTCCTTCTTTGAGAAATAAAACGTACGAAACCAGTGCATACCTTCCTCTCCCTTACTTGTTAGAAAGGGCTCATTAACAATTCGGAAGGGAATGTTTTTTCCTCTCTCAGGGAAAAAACAACGAAACAATGGGCCAATTTTGAAGAAAAATCGAATGAGCCTCGTCCCGCCGCCTATTTCCTCCATAGTGCCTTCAGCAGTAAACGCACGGTTGTATCTCTCTTTTAATGTTGGATGCAGCTTATCGTAATTCTTTACTTGATGACGATGAACGACCATTTCTATCCCCCCCTTTTTCGTTTGATCGAAAATACATCTACACAATCTTTTAAATTAATCATTCCTGCAATAGACAAGATGAAAAAGGCACTCATCACAAGCGGCTCATGAAGTGTCGTTTGCGGGGATAGGACCCCTATACAAAGCAAGATCAACAGATACATGCTTTGAAAAATGAAGAGATATTTCTTCGATAGCTTAGGGATCAGCCATGATACACCTAAAAGGGCATAAAATAACCGAAATCCGCCGCTATGATCAAAAGCAGAATGTGAAAAAGGGATGACCGCTTGGCATAACCAAACAATGGCAAACAGCAAACAAATACCGTAATGGGCAAGTGTTCTCTCCAATAACAACCGAGGATGCGTTCCCTTTTCAAGCCACGTCTTTAATGCGCCAAAACTAAAGGCTGTCATAAACCCGATCATCGGGCGAAAAAGAAACCGATCTGCCCATGACCACCCTTTTCCTTCTTTCGGTTCGTAATCAAATTGAGTTTGAAATACAATATGTTCGTTCGTTTTCACATATTTCCAATAGCCGCCGCCTTCTTTGATGAAGGACAAGGGGTGTGACGATTTGAATTTGAGAGAGGACGCCCGTTCATTTCGTTCATCCATCATTCTTGTTCGATACGCTCCTGTCCCTGTAACACTTACACCAAATCCAAGGTGTTTTTCATACAAAAAGGTTTGGGGCTGTTCATCTTGAGGACCATTTAATGAAATGGTTGAAAAACGCATATCCCACTGTTCGTGAAGCTTTGGATTTTGCGTATATTCCCATACTTTCTCTATAGGTGCATGAATCGTTGTTTCCACATAAACAGGCTTTCTTTTCATCTGCCTCTACTCCCCTATGTGAATTATTTCACATAATAAGCATACCATGTTTCACAAAACTGTCAAATCTTTATTCGTTTTCTATCAAAAAAATTGTTCCAGACAGACGCCCCCTTATGATATCGATTTGCTGCAAAAAAAAGACCTGTCAAGTAGACAGATCTTCTTTCTGCAATACACCTGTAATGTAGAGCCGGACCGCATAGCTCACACTTTCTTCAAGCTCTTCTTTTCGTTGAAACCCCTTTTTATTAGAAATATCACCGAATCCGTGCAGTAAGCTTCTCAGTCCTCTGACGACATGTGTCATTTCTTTTTCTTTTACACCAAAGCGTGACATGATGGTTTGAACAAACTGAACAAGGCGCTCTGCCGCAATACTTACTTCATTTTCGTTCATATGTGAAAAGGCGGCTTCATAAAGGCCAGGGTGTTCTCGGACAAATTGCACATATTGTTTGGCAAAGGCTAAAACAGCTTCTTCTTTTTCCAGCCCCTCTGTGACTTGTATACCTTCCTCACAAAGCATAGACAGCCCCTTTACGGCGAGTCCTGCCTGAATCTCGTGAAGGCCGGATACGTGATTGTAGAGAGAAGGCGGTCTGATGTTCAGCCTTTTAGACAATGTAGCAATTGTCAAAGCAGAAAAGCCCTCTTCATCTACAAATGCTGCCGCTGTATCCATGATTTTTTCTTGTGTGATACCCATTCTCGGAGACACGGTTTACTGGCCCCCTTTCTTTAGCTGATACTGCCTTTTACGGACAGCAGCTTGAAGCCTTTCATGAGGTTCTATGATGAGATCACCATGTCCTGCTGCAAGACAGGATACGTGCAGAGTCAATAATTTTTCGGCACTTTTTAGTGCAGTTTCTGCATCCCATGTGGCGAATGCCGGGAACGGAAAGCTCCACCGAAATTCACCCGTTACCGATAAGCCGCCTTTTGTTACAAGTGCATCCCCTGCAATGACAACTCCTGATCTTTCATCATATAAGGAGATGCTGCCAGGTGTATGCCCTGGTGTTGCAATGACTTTCAGTGGTCCAATCTCATCTCCATCTTCAACAAGCACATCCGGTTTTGTGTGAATACCTTTTGAAAAACTGCCTTTGATTTTTTTCTGGGGTTCACCAGGGAGCAAGGAAAGGTCACCTTCAAATAGACGGGCATCTCGTTTTGATAAATAGACAACTGCCTTTGGAAAAGCCTTTTTCACTTCATCTAATGCACCGATATGATCCATATGACTATGGGTAAGAATGATTTTGTCGATTGGTTTGTCCTTTTTACGAGCAAATTCGATGATCGAGTTGGCTGCCATCTTTAAAGAAGCATCAATTAAAATCAGTCCATTTTCTTCTTCAAATACATAACAATTTACCGGAAATACTCGCGGCATTAATGTAAGCTGGTGCAGACGGTCAAAAGTTGTCAATCTCATCATGTGTCCCCCTAAAACTAATGTTGTTAGTTTTATATTAACTAATACTATTAGTTTTAGCAAACATTTTCTCGTCAACCGCAATATAAATATCAACTTGAGCTTCTTTTGGATCTAAAGATCTTTCATCATACCATTCAAAATCACCTGTATATGTGCGGAAATGGCGCTGATCCCACGTCCAAATCTTGTGCCACGCTTCAAGCACAACCTCTTCAATCGGTCCCTTTCTCGTTTGAAATCTTGCGTAGGTGGACGCAGGAATCTCTATGACAAGATCTCGATGCTGGTTCGCGAATTGCCCAGCCGTGAATAAATACGAGCCATGTTCATCTTTTTCATAATCTGAATACAGCCCTATGACGGGTGCTTGTCCTCCATGAAGCTGCTGCGCGAAAAATTGCTGCCAGAGCGGGGCAATCTTCCGTTCTTTTGTTTGCTCAATTTCGTTTGTTGTTCGAGCAGACATCCCCTTGATCCATTGTTTCTCTAAAGTCACGATATCGTACATACATTCTCATCTCCTTTTTTCCCATCATATAAAAAGAAACCTGACAACATTGTGTCAAGTTCCTTTTTGTTTCAGAAATTGTTTTAATTGGAGATCAAACGCTTCCTTGATATGCTGCGGTGAAAGAATGTCCACATCCGGTCCTAAATAAAATAAGAAACTATTGAGCCAATCATCTTGAGGCACACTCAATGTTGCCAGATAAGTTCCGTCTGAACAAACAATCCATTCGTTCTCATCCACCCATTCCTTCACTTTGCCCACTGATGCTTCCGTTAGCCTAAGTGTGAGATTGGTGACTGAAGGCTCATCATGCCAAGAGTCGTTCCAAGGCTTCTCCTCATTTTTGATTTTTTTCGGCTTGAAATAACCGGAAATGGTCATGAGGTCTGTCATTCTTGTCAGCTTGAACAGACGAAAAGCTTTTTTCACACAGCAAAACGCATATAAATACCAATGCCTTCCTTTTAAGACGAGCGTATAAGGCTCCACTTTCCGTGGAAGTGTTTCACCTTTCGCATTGCGATAGATGAACTGAATGTATTGGTGCGCTGAGGCAGCTGTATGTATGAGCTGGAGCTTCTTCTCTGCCTGACTGTCTTTCCCCCAGGAGCTTAAATCAATGAAAACATGATGCTGTTTGTCGCTTTCATCGGTATGTGACGAGATGAGAGATTTGATTTTCTTCAAAACATGCTCACTTTCTTTAAAGGTGTATGCACTCGTCATGCTTTCAAGGGCTGTTAAAATAAGCTCAATATCATCATCGGTAAATAGTTTTTTCTCTAAACGATAATCGTCAACGAGTGAAATGCCTCCTCCTGCTCCTTGCGTTGTTACAACAGGAATACCCGCTTGGTTGATGGTCTCAATATCACGATAAATAGTCCTCACGCTCACTTCGTGAAGTTCAGCGAGCTCTTTCGCTTGAACTTGCTTCTTGCTAATGAGCAGCATCACAATAGATAAAACGCGATCGATTTTCATGACTTTTCCTCTTTTTCATAAATGTAGGTTTTGATTTGATAAAAAAAGAAAGAATGGTAAAGATAAGTAACAGTCGGCATTCTTTTACATCCCTGCACATGCAGGAGGAGGTTGCATCATGACACATCACGTGTGGCAATTATTCATCATTGGGGGAATTATGCTGATCTGCATCATCATTCGAATGAATCGAATGAGACGTTATCAGCTTGTCCGCCCGATCAGCCTTTTGATGAGAATGTATGTATTTGGACTCACTGCCCTTATTCTTATATCAGAAGGCTTGCAAAATCACAGCATCTTCATCTATGCCGTCATTGGTATGCTCTTTGGAAGCAGTCTGGCCGTTCATGCCTATGAGACGATTCGCATGAAAGAAGAAAATGGCCGGCTTTATGTGAAAACGAGTAAATGGATTGAAAGCTTCATTTTATGTTTATTTTTATCTAGACTTAGTTTTAAGCTGGTTGAGCTGACAAACCATTCGTTGACAAAGATTGGTGTCGTTGAACTGTATCAGCATATCGTAAGTGATGATGCCATGACCATGCTCAGCTTTTTTCTGTTAGCTGCTTACTATGTCGTTTTTTCTTATCAAATGATAAAAGCAGGTAAACGAACGGCGCATGTGCATCAAGTATAAAAACCTTCCTAAAAGAATAGGAGATTTCAGCCTGTAGACCCTCGCATTCGGTGTCAGGTCTGCGCTCTGGTGCTCCCCCTTCCTAGACTTCAAGGTTCTCATGTCACGCTAAAAAGAAGACAAAGAGCTAAAATAAAGATCATTTTAGCCCTTTGTCAACAATCTGAACCCTTCCTATAAGAGCAGGAAGGGTTTTCTTAGTCATGCTGTGCATGGTGAATCATTTGTTCAAGTACTTCCATCACATGCTGATCTTCAGGGCTGTAAAAAATTGAGGTCCCTGCTCGTCTAGATTTTACGAGACGAAGGTTTTTTAAAAAGCGCAGCTGATGAGACACGGTTGATTGCATAAGATCCAGTGTTTCTGCTATATCATTTACCGAGTGTTCACCTTGAGACAGCAGGTGCAGGATTCGAATACGCGTCGGATCAGATAAGGCTTTAAATGTTTGGGAGACAAGAAATAGACTTTCTTCATCCAGCTCCATCCGTTCCTGTTCTTGATTTGTATTCAGTTCTTCCTTCATTTCGCTTCACCTTTCTTGTCAGTCAAATCACGACTTATTCTATGTATCATCATATACCAAAACGTGCGGCGTGCAAAGCGGGCACACTTTAGAAAAACGATTTATTCAAATAGCATTGACACTTGGTAGCATTCTTTTTAAAATGAGCATTATTTATTCATTTTTTTAGAGGAGCTGATAGACAAATTGACTGAAGAGCCAAGACTAAAACGCAGCCTGACTGTCTTTCCACTTGTTGTGATCGGGCTTGCTTATATGGACCCACTTGTCGTATTTGATTCATACGGCATTGTTGCTCAGCTAACGAAAGGACACGTAGCTGCAGCATATATATTTACGTTACTTGCATTACTATTGACAGCGCTTAGCTATGGGAATATGGTGAAGGCTTTTCCAAAAGCAGGATCTGCTTATACATATGCGCAAAAAAGTATTCATCCTCATGTCGGCTTCATTGTAGGCTGGACACTTTTACTGGATTATTTATTTTTGCCTATGGTGAATTTTGCGATCGGAAGCGCGTATTTAACCGCAGCCTTTCCTGATGTACCTCATTACATTTGGATCATCATACTTGCTATCGCCATAACGACTGTCAATGTAATCGGTATTCGGCTAACAGCCAACATTACGGCACTATTTGTGACCTTCCAAGTCATTGTCGCCGTCACCTTTGTTGGGTTTATTATTTATGGACTCACGCAAAACGCAGGCAGTGGCGAATTATTGTCAGCCCGTCCTTTTTATTCAGCGAGCTTAGATCCAGCACTTATTTTTTCAGGAGCGACCATTTTATGTTTTTCTTTTCTGGGATTTGATGCTATTTCAACTATGTCCGAGGAAACCATTAAGCCAAAAAAGACGATTCCTCTCGCAATTTTCTTAACAGTCGCCATTGGAGGCGTGCTGTTTACCTTGACATCTTATTTTTTACAGCAGGTGTTTCCAAATTTTCAGCAGTTCAAGCATCCCGATGCAGCCTCACTTGAAATTGCGGAATTTGTGGGCGGCGCATTTCTCCACTCTTTCTTTTTAGCTGGCACAATGGTCGCTGTCATCTCTTCTTCCTTATCGTCACATGCGAGTGCAGCAAGGCTTTTATATGCTATGGGAAGAGATGAGTCATTACCGAAACGTTTTTTCGGATATATTCATCCGAGATTAAAAACCCCTGTCTTTAATATTTTATTAATCGGAGCTTTCTCCTTAACCGCAGTCATTGGCGAACTTGAAGTCATTTATTCCTTTATCAGCTTCGGCGCGTTGATTGGATTCACTTTTGTTAACTTGTCTGTTTTTGCGTATTACTTCATCAGACAAAAACAAAGAGGTGTACTGAACACATTGAGGTATGCAGTGATTCCTCTATGCGGAACAGCCTTTTGTATGTGGCTCTTAACGAGCATCAGTACAAATGCATTGATCATTGGCATGGTTTGGCTGATTATCGGTTTTGTTTATTTCTGCTACAGACTGAAAACAAGACCTGAATTTACGTTTGGGTATGATTGATTATAAGGTTTTCACTTGGTATCCTGCGCAGGATATGGCATAATAAAAAGGCTGTACTTCCCTTTTAAAAGCGGGGCAAAACAGGGGTGAACTGACCTTGAAAAAGAAAAAAACAGGATGTTTTGCCATTTCAGGCTGTTTCACGATTTTTCTGTTTGTTTTCGTATTAGCAGCCATTGTCATTTCCTTTAATCAAAAGGAGTTAAAAAAGCTGCCGATTGATACGGAATCAATTGTTTTGTCGAGATTGGATGATTACAAACCGCTTGTAGAAACAGAGTTAAGAGATCAAGATCTAGATCAGTATACCGCGTTAATCCTAGGTATGATGTATCAAGAATCGAAAGGCAGAGGCGGAGATCCAATGCAGTCCTCTGAATCTCTTGGTTTGAAACGAAATGAAATCAATGACCCTCAGAAAAGCATTAAACAAGGAGTCCAGCATTTTTCGACTATGTACAAGCATGGGAAGAAAAAAGGCGTTGATTTGGAAACCATTATTCAAAGCTATAACATGGGAATCGGCTATATTGATTTTGTTGCAAAAAACGGGGGAAAACATTCCGAGAAATTGGCAAAGCAATACTCCAAAAAGCAAGTGAAACGAAACCCCAAAGTCTATACGTGCGGTGGCAATAAAGATAACTTCCGCTATCCGTATTGCTACGGTGACTTCACTTACGCTGAAAAAGTAAAAGAAAAAACGAAAACAGTTGAAGAAAAGATGAAATTGGCTTCATCATCCACACCATCATCGTAAAAAAAGCACTTCCTTTCGGAAGTGCTTTTAGATTGTTGCCAAAGGGCTTATTTTAGCCCTTTTTCTTCTTTTCATTTTATCGCTGTTCTTTCCCAATTTCCGGCAGGATTGTTTTCGCTAAATGCTGATCCATTTCCTCATATTCCTCATAATGAATCGTTTCATACAGCTCTTTTCTCGTTTGCATATCCTCAAGCATTCCATGCTGCGTCCCCTTTTCCATGATTTCTGTAAATAAACGCTCATACGCTTTTGCAGCGACTCTAAGTGATGACACAGGGTAAATCACCATTTGAAAGCCAAACACAGAAAATTCGTCTGCATGATAATAAGGGGTCTTGCCAAACTCCGTCATGTTTGCAAGAAGCGGACCTTTTATATTGTTTGATGCATACGTAAAGTCCTCTGCTGTAATCAACGCCTCAGGAAAAATAGCATCAGCTCCTGCCTCTACGTAAAGATTGGCCCGGCGGATGACATCCTCCATCCCATTTACAGACTTTGCATCGGTTCTCGCAATCACCAAAAGTGTTGGTGCCGCTTGTTTGATGGCTTTGATTTTTGCGATCATTTCTTCTGCTGGAACGAGTGATTTTCCGTTTAAATGCCCGCATTTTTTCGGCATTTGCTGATCTTCAATTTGTACAGCTGCCACCTTACTCTCAACCATTTCTTTTGCCGCCCTTGCTGCATTTAAAACACCGCCATAACCTGTGTCCATATCGACCAAAAGCGGCAGCTGAGAAGCTCGAATGATTTCCTTCGCTTTTTCAGCCATTTCTGTTGAATGGATCATGCCGAGGTCAGGAAGTCCTTTGCTGGCACAAAAAGCGGCACCTGATAAATAGAGCCCTTGGAAGCCCATTTTTTTCGCATAGAGCGCAGACATTCCATCGTGAACACCTGGAATTTGAAATAAAGCTGATTTGTGCATTTGTTTTTTAAAGGCTGCGGCTAAATCAGCCTGACTTGTTTCTCCATTCACGATCCACACGCTAGTTCCCCCTTATATGACGAACAAGTCCATAAATGCTGGTACTGTCGTTGTTTTTAATTGATTTGGATTTTGGCAGAGTGACACAATTTGATCCACTTGCTTTTGAGGAAATCTTGTCTTCAAATGATAGACCCATTTCTTTTCAAGCAGCGGAATACCTTCCTGTCTTCTCCTGCGATGACCAAGCGGATATTCAATTTCGATTCGGTCTGTCATCGTCCCATCTTTAAAGAAGATTTGCACACAGTTTGCAATCGATCTCTTTTTCGGGTCTAAATAGTCCTCTGTATAACGTTTATCCTCTTTCACGACCATTTGATCACGAAGGCGGTCAATGGCCGGGTTTTGCGCCGTTTCTTCTTCATAATGATCAGCTGTCAGCTCACCATAGATCAGTCCGATGGCTGTAATATACTGCAAGCAATGATCACGGTCTGCCGGATTATAAAGCGGCCCTTTCTTATCTATAATCCGAATCGCTGACTCATGAGTCGTAATCTCTACACGGTCAATTTCATCCAGCCGATCTTTGACAGCGTCATGTAGCATCACAGCCGCCTCTGCAGCAGTCTGTGCATGAAACTCAGCAGGATACGCAATTTTAAAAAGGACATTTTCTATGACGTATGATCCAAGGGGCTGAGCAAGCGTGAGCGCTTTTCCTTTCATGAGAACATCTTCAAAGCCCCACTTCTCTGCACTGAGCGGTGTTCGATAGCCCATTTCCCCTTTTCGTGTCATCATTGCCAGTCTCACGCCGCGGCTTGTTGCATCCCCCGCTGCCCACGATTTCCTTGATCCTGTGTTTGGAGCGTGGCGATACGTTCTAAGCGGGGAATTATCAACAAACGCTTGTGATAAAACATGCTGCACTTCCCCCTTTGTGCCGCCAAGCATCGCGCACACAACTGCACTTGTTGCCACTTTGACAAATAACACATGATCCAAGCCATTTCGATTTAGACAATTTTCTAAAGCAAGCACACCTTGAATTTCATGTGCCTTAACGATTGCATGCAGTACGTCATTCATCGTTAGCGGCTCTTCTCCGTTTGCAAGGCGTGTTCTGCTAATATAATCACTGACAGCTAAAATTCCGCCTAAGTTATCTGACGGATGCCCCCACTCCTTTGCAAGCCATGTGTCATTATAATCTAACCAGCGAATCATACAGCCAATATCAAAGGCTGCTTGAACAGGATCTAGCACAAAAGAAGTGCCTGGAACTCTTGCTCCGTTAGGCACAACAGTTCCAGGGACGATAGGTCCAAGGTGCTTCGTACATTCTGGAAAATTGAGCGCCAGCATTCCGCATCCGAGTGTATCTATAAGGACATACCGCGCTGTTTCAATGGCTTCTTTGCTCGTAATTTCTCCGTCTACTGCATAGGCAGCAATTTCTTCTAATAGCTGATCTGTTTGATTGACGACTGCTGTTTTGTTCATGTTCATTCCCCCATTTTTCCATCATCATTTGAAACCTTTAATCCTCTTGGTCCTAAATACCGGACTCTCGGTCTAAAAATGCGATTATACAAATGCTGTTCTATGACATGCGCAGCTAACCCGCTGGCTCTTGCAGCAAAGAAAATGGGTGTATAAAGTGAAATAGGAATTCCGAGCACGTAATAAATGGGTGCGGCATAATAATCAAGATTCGGATAAAGGTTTTTCTGCTCTTTCATGTAGGCCTCTCCTGCCACACACATGTCATATAGCGTCGTGTCTCCCTTTGATTCCGTAAGCGTTTTCAATGATTTCTTTAAAAGAGCGGCTCGCGGATCCATTTTTCTCATATATACTCTGTGGCCAAAGCCCATCATTTTTTCTTTTGCGGCTAATTTCCGCTCAATGAGCGCAAGGAATCCTTCTGTTGTTTTTCCTTCAAGAAGCATGTGCATCACTGCTTCATTCGCTCCTCCGTGCAGGTCACCTTTTAATGAAGAAATAGCTCCAGTAAAAGCACCATACATGTCAGAATGTGTGGATGCAATGACTCTGGCCGCAAACGTTGAGTTCGGCAGTTCATGTTCACTATATAATGTGAGTGTTTGGTCAAAAGCGGTGATTTCGTCTTCTGTTGGGGTGCGTCCTGTTAGCATAGCTAAAAAGTTTTCGGTGTAGGATTTGGTCTGATCTGGGGAAATAGCGGCGTCTTTTGTGAGAATATGATAGCTTCCAGCAACAATAGCTGGCAGCTGGCCTAATAATCGAACAGCACGCCTTTTCTGGCACGCTTCTGATCGATCATGTAATGCATCATCGTACCCTGCAAGAGCAGATAAGCACGTTCTCATCGCATCCATCGGATGAGTGGATTTTGGCAGCGTGGTTAAAATGGTTTGAATGGTTGGATGTAAGCTGGTTTGAGAGGATATATCTTGCTGAAATTGGTGGTATTCCATCGTATCTGGTAATCTTCCATAAATAAGCAGATAGGCTGTTTCTAAATATGTCTTGTTTTGTGCTAGCTCAATGAGGTCATACCCGCGAATCACAATTTCCTCTTGCTCCACATCTAAGTATGATATGGATGTTTCGCTTGCCACAATGTCTTCAAGGCCCGGTTTATACTGCAATTGTTCAGTCATCATATAACCCCCGTTTCGTTCAATTGTTGATCTCCAAACGAGCAAACGGCCAGAAATGATGTGAATCTATAGATGGGAAGATACCGTGCAAGTCGGATACCCAATTCCCATTTTATCCAAAGCACTTCATCTTGTAAATAAAAGAACGTATGTCCAAATGGACATACGTTAGCTGTAGTATGGAGAAATCATGATATAGACAATGACGCCAGTGAGACTAACATAGAGCCAAAGGGGCATCGTCCAGCGGGCAATTTTACGGTGACGCTCAACCTGCATTTGTGCGCCTCTAAATAGTGTAATCAGTGCAAGCGGTACAATAATAGCTGACAGCACAATATGTGTAATCAAAATAAAGAAGTAAATTGGACGGATGATCCCTTCTCCTCCAAAGTGTGTATCAGCTGCCATTGAATGATACGTCACATACGAAATTAAAAAGACAAGTGTTGTTGAAAATGCAGCAAAAATAAATCGTCTATGAGCTTTAATATTCTTTTGTTTAATCATAATCAGTGCTGAAAGTAAGAAGATAAATGTAAAGCTGTTCATCACGGCATTCAGTAACGGCAGAAATGTAATATCCAGATGACTAAATTTATCTGTTTTTGGCATTAAAAATAACAAAGCGATTAATCCGTTTATGGCTATTGTTAAAATGACAACAATGCCGGTAAAATTTTTCGGTTTTTGATTCTGTTCGTTCATGTTTGAAAACCTCTCTTTATTAGTTCCGACTAAGAGTATGTTATTTAACTTTCTCTATAAAGTCAATGAATTCGCTGTCTTCGTCGAATTTTAGACAAACTTGCCGATTGCCGGCGTTCTAACAGCTTGAAAGATCCATCCACTTCCTTTAGAATGGGAATTTATGTGGTTTTTATGATTTCTTATATGAAAGGAGTAATGGACTTGTCAATCTTACAGGAAACAGCGAAAGATGTGAAGACGTTAGAACAAGAATTACAGCAATTGCAGTTCCAAATGTATCGAATGCAAGAAAATATGAAAGACATTTCAAAAAAAGCAAAGATCATTGGCATTGATCAAGCGAAAGAAGATGAATGGATGATTGTCTCCGCTATTGAAAGTGCCGATACATGTAAAATCATGCTCAGCGATTGTGAAAAAGCTTTTCGCGGACAATCTGATTTTTCCTTAATAGCGGAATATCCTGAAGAAGGAAAGATTCATATTGCTGATATTAAAGGACCTCCCGATAATGGATATGGTTCAATTTGTATGAAGCATTTAAAAGAAATCGCAAGAGAGCAGAACATCCCAGTCATTACAGGTGATCTCGTCAAAAGAGATTGGAATCACGTGGACCGCTTGATTCACTTTTATGAAAAGCACCAATTTGATGTCCAAATCAATTGGAAAGAACAAAGCGGAGAAATTTATTGGGTGGACAGCTAACGACAAAAAACCAGCGTGTATGATGCAATATACGCTGGATTATGTCGAAAATACGAATTTTTCTGAAAAATATGTGTTTTTTTGACCAAAAAAAGGGTACAATAAAAGCATCAGGCCGCCACCTGATGCTTTCTTCCAAAAAACAATAGACTACTAGTTAAGTACTTTCACTTTGACTGATTTTACGCCCCAATTTTTCGCTTGGGATTTGCTTGGTACGTGTACATCAATTTTGTTACCTTTAATTGCGCCGCCAGTATCTGCTGCGATGGCTTCACCGTAGCCTTCAACATAAACCTTACTTCCTAATGGAATGACATTAGGATCTACTGCAATGACTTTTGCATTTGGGTTTTTGTTTAAGTTTACCCCTGTTGCAGTGATACCTGAGATGCCACCATCATTTGCTGTATAAGCCGTAGCTGTTACAGTCATTTCTTTTTGAACACTTTGACTAGCAGAAGATGATTCTGCTTTAGCTGTTTCCTTTTTAGGAGCAGCTTTTTTCGTTGTTTGCTCTTTTTGGACAGGTGCCTGTTTTTGAACAGGCTCTGAGCTTACCGGAGCTGAGCTTTGACCAGCAACACTTAATGTTGAACCAATCACAATTATATCTGAGTTTAAGTTATTCCAAGACTTAATATCGCTAATTGATACATTGAATTTTTGAGCGATTTTCCAGAGGCTGTCCCCCTTCTGGACTTTATACTGCTCCTGAGTTTTCTCTTTTGAAGAGATTGTCAATTTATCACCTACAAAAATCATGTCTGTAGATAAATTGTTCCAACCCTTTAGGTCCTTTAGAGACACATCATTTTTTTGAGAGATTCCCCAAAGTGTATCACCTTTCTTCACAGTGATTTCCTTTGCAGAAGCTTGCTGTGCTCCAAATGCTGTTGTTGAGATTGCTGCAACAGCAACCAAGGACATAATAGTCTTCTTCATAAAGTAAATCCTCCCTTGTTAGCTTTTTATGGCGGCTAACGAGTGCTATCGTAACATATGTAAATGTCAATTCAATAACAAAACGATATGTTTTAGATTACAGTTCCTTTACATGAAACATCTCTCTCCATTGGTAAATCAGACCACAAAACGGTTCAACTACCCGCCATATCAAGGTTTTGAAAGGATCAGAAACCTCCTGATGAAAACGTGTCCAAATGCAGCGGAAAAAATTTATTTTTTTCTTCAACCTCTTTATTTTTTCTCTTTTTCTATAAATAAACGAATTTCTTCTAAAAAAACATCCCCATATTTCTCTCTTTTTTGAGCGCCGATTCCCTTAATATGGAGAAGTTCTTCTTCTGTTTTAGGCTGAACGGCTGACATTTCCTTCAAAGTTTGATCAGAAAATACAACGAATGGCGGAACGCCCTGCTCTCTTGCCAGCTTCATCCTTACCGCTCTCAGCTGCTCAAATAATGCATCGTTTTCTTGAATCGCCTCTCTTTTAACCGCCTGCTTTTTATACACAGTCCCTTGGCCAACTAACACTTTCTTTCCTTTATGTGTCACTTTTAATGTTGGATAAGCTCCTTCAGACATATGAAGGTACTCTTCAGTAATTAAAAATTCGATGAAATCACTGATTTGCTGGGCTGATTGCTGTTTCATTAAAGCGTATGTAGGCAGGCGATCAAAGCCAAGTTCAAGCACCTTTTTGTTTTTAGAGCCCGCCAATACTTGGGCAATCATCATTTTTCCGAATCGCTCGTTCATTCTAACCGTACATGATAAAACCATTTGCGCTTCTCGAGTGACCTCTTCACTCTCTCTCTCATCAAGACAATTGCTACATTTTTGGCAAGGAGTACTTGCTGATTGATCAAAATAGTCCATCACAAATTGCTGCAGGCATTGCTCCGTATGACAATAATCTACCATTTGTCTTAGTTTGAGCAGTTCGTGCTGATAGCGCACTTCATCATCTGTTGACTGTTCAATAAGAAAGCGCTGCATTCTTACACCCTGCGGAGAAAACAGTAAAATGCATTCACTTTCAAGACCGTCTCTGCCTGCGCGCCCAGCTTCTTGATAGTAACTTTCAATATCTCTTGGGATTTGATGATGAATGACAAAACGAACATTCGATTTATTAATTCCCATGCCAAATGCAGATGTAGCGACCATGACCTGGATGTCATCATTTAAAAATAGGTTTTGCTGCTCTTCTCTCACATCGTCATTTAACCCGCCATGATAAATGCCAGCTTTGATCTTTTGCTTCTTTAGACGATTGTAAATGTTCTCAGCTTCTTTTCTTGTAGCTGTATAGATAATGCCAGACTCAAGTTTATTTTTCTTCATATATTGTGTGATAAACCGGTCACTATTTTCTCCTTTGACTACCTGAAAAGACAAATTCTCTCTAGCAAACCCAGTAAAGATGGTTTCTTCTTCGTTCATGTCAAGCTGTTCACATATATCTTGGTGGACCTTTTTCGTGGCTGTAGCCGTTAACGCGACAACGACCGGCCTTTTTGACAGCTTATTTAAACATTCTTGAATAAAGCGGTAGCTTGGCCTAAAATCATGGCCCCATTCAGATATGCAGTGCGCTTCATCAATAGCAATTAAAGGGACCGTTAACCGATCAAGGAGCTGAAAAAACCGTTCATTTTGTAAGCGTTCAGGTGTGATATAGAGAAGCTTATATTCACCATTTTCACATTTTTTCAGCCTTTCATTCATGTCTGCTGCGGAAAGTGTGCTGTTTAAAAAGGACGATCGTATGCCCATTTCATTTAGTGCATCAACCTGATCTTTCATTAAAGAAATAAGCGGAGATACAACGATCGTTGTTCCTTCCATCATTAGGGCAGGAATCTGATAGCAAACCGATTTCCCGCCGCCTGTCGGCATGATACAGACAGTATCGTTCTGTTTGTTTACAATCGATTCAATGGCTTGTTTCTGTCCCTGCCTAAAGGCATCAAAGCCATAATATTGTTTCAGGAGTGCTTCTGCTTGTTCTAACATCGAATTCCCTCTCCGTCATTTGTTTTGTCTATTTTAACATACATTCATGTCTCTTCCGGCTGTCTGTTCAATTTCGTTTTTTCACAAAATAAAAAGCCATTTTCCGAAATGGAAAATGGCTTGAATCATCCTAGGAAAAGCTGCGGATGCCGTAATCTAAGTAAGAAAGTTTTAAACCACCACTCCTCAAAGTGGGTGTTTGCAGAAACGTTCCTATCTTCCTCTCTAAGGAGGCATGACATTCCGGCTTCAATATAAAACTCCCTATTACAGCTTAAAGGTTAAAACTTAATTAACATTACGCGCATCGCAGCCTTTAAACTATACTACACGAAAGTTAATTAAATTTCAAGAGATCTTTTTTCTTTGAAATACTCATGTACACAAGATTTTTGTCCACTAGTACATATGGAAACATTATTCTGAAAAAATTTAAACTTCTCCTATATTGTTATTTTTCCTCATCCACATCAATATCTTGCTCTTCCTCTAATCTTTCATACGTATCTGAATGCATTTGATCCATTGTTTCTCTATTCGTTAAATCACGCATTTGATCAGAAAATGAACGGTCAAACTCGTTCGGATCGTGAGTCGTTTCCTCATTTTTCTTTGCATCAATTGAAAAACGTGTATATGGTACTGCCTTTAAACGCTCGTATGGGATCTCTTTCCCTGTTTTCTCACATACCCCATACGTTCCGTCTTCCATTCGTTTCAGTGCTGCATCGATTTCATCTTCAAGCTGATCATCGACTTGATCCAATGTTTGTTCTGTCATGCGGTCTAAATAAATGCTCCCATGATCAGCGATATGATTCCCCACACCATTTGAAATCTCACTCGATTCAACGAGCATAGATTCTTCCTTCTTTTTTGATCCTTTCACATCTTCTTTTAATTGAATCAATCTTTCGTATAAATCAGCTTGTTGCTCTTTCGTTAATCCCACGGTCAATCACTCCTTTCTCATTACCTTCCCGCTGCAAAGAAAAAGAAAACATGAAAAAAACCACCGCCTTTTTGGCAGCAGCTTTTTTCATTTAAAGCTTGCGAAGAGCTTCTTCTACTGGTGTATCACCTTTGATCAAGTCAAAGGCCTTATTCTTCACATTGGATTCTGTTAAGCTTTCCACAAGAACAACAGCTACATCCGCTCTTGAAATCTCGATGTTTTGATCATCTGAAATATGCTCGGCAGCTTCAATTTTCCCTGTCTTATCCTCATGCAGCAAGGCACCTGGACGAACAATGGTATAGGAAAGACCGGACTGTTTTAAGTGCTCATCTGCTTTTCTTTTCGCTTCATAATAAGTTTCCATACTTCCTTGCCCTTTTCCCTGGTTCGGGTCATCGGCATTATAGGAACTAAGCATAACAAAATGCTGTATGTTTTCTTTTTTCGCTGTATCAACGAGGCGTTTTGCCCCTTCTTGATCGACGGCAATGGTCTTATCTGAACCTGTTTTTGAGCCTGAACCAGCTGCGAAGATGACTGCCTCTGCTTGTTTCACAGCATCTGTCACATCCTGTTCAAGATCACCGATGACAGGTACTGCACCAAGTTCTTTTAACGTATCAGCTTGTTTTTCATCTCGAATGAGAGCAAGCGGCTCATGTCCTTTTTCTTTTAAATAACGAACGACAAGCCTGCCTGTATGTCCATTTGCTCCTGCAACTAAAACTTTCATCGTTCATTCTCCTTTCTGTATCTGTTTCATCTTTATCCTTTTTTGCGGTCATTCAAACACCTATGCAGAAAAAAGCCCTTCCCATCAGAGGGGAAAGGCTCAGCAATGTGCGATCTATGAAAATAAGAACGAAGAATGAGAAAAGTGCATATGATCTATGTAATCGCAAAATTGATCAGCAAAGATGTTTTGTCAAGATGGCTTGCACATCACTCAAATCTGTCTCTTTAGAAAAGTCGAGTTCAAATACTTTTGAGCTTGTGACAAGCAGCATACCTGTGTCCTGATCAAACACGCCAGCTTCTTGAATGGCAAAACTTTCAATTGATCGATACGGCAAGGAGACCCTGACTTTCTTCTTAGAAAATACGCGGTTATCGCCAAAGATCAGTCGTTTATTGGTAAAGCAAATTTGGTCGTGACGCAGTCTGTAAACAGCCTCAATTCTTTCCCCTTCAATCAATAAGGATTCGAATTTCTTATCATTTTGTTTACTGACAGAAAAAATACCCACGTAAACCCCCTCTTCCTGCATCAAATTCCTTTATGACAAAACGGCCACACGGCTCTGTGGGTACGTTTTATTCTCACTTATAGAATACGCTATAAATGGTCGTTATTCCATTACGAATAGATTAAATTTCATTTAACTTTTTCTTTTTGATCCGATGCTCTTTCCTCTACTTATTTAGACTGTTAAAGCAGGAAAAAAGTTTCAGCCCTTTGCAAGAAAAAATGCTGAATCATTCCAATAAAAAAACAGTGATTGTGTCAAATCACTGTTTTAAATGACTATTCGTCTTTTGGTGTATCAATCGTTCCCTCGGCATACACATCGGAAATCTGCTCAAGCGTAATCGCCATATCAGCATCCTCGTTCTCAAGCCAAGCATGTTGATTTTCCTGCTCGCCATTTTGCTGCTTTTTCATCATCATCACCCTTTACTGTTTTTCTTAGTATGAGTGATGACCCTCAAAATCATTCAGCCGAAAAATCTTCGAAATACTCCTTGTAATACCCGCCTACTTTACCCGTATTATCAACGACAAATAGGAATTCCTCAGTTTCATTTTTCACTTCATATGTGCTTCCAACCGTTAATGCACGGTCGACCATATATTTTTTCGCATTCGTATGTACACATTTTACTTGTTTTAACGTTTGAGCCGTTTGCCAATTTTGATGGATCATGATTTAAAAACTCCTTTTTTCATCTATACATTTATTGTAGCCAAATTTTCGTGAAATGCAATGAGTGTTATAGATTGCTTTCAAACAAGTCATGTAATATGATAAATGTATACGTTTACAACCTTGTACGTATAAAGGTTTAATTGCTTCATGTCCGCTTTTCCCACCTAGAACTCGCAGAACAATCCATATCTTTAAGGAGGTTTGTTTATTTATGAGCTCTACAACACTTCAAATTAGTTCAAAACTCGAATCTTTTCTCCAAGGGACGAAAAAACTCTACATTAACGGTCAGTTTGTCACAAGTCACGATAACAAAACCTTTTCAACTCCTAACCCGGCCACAGGCGAAACCCTTATTGATGTATATGAAGCAGGTGCAAAAGACATTGATGAGGCAGTTAAGGCTGCAAAAAAAGCCTTTCATGGTCCTTGGCGCTCGATGTCTGCCGCTGAACGCGCCCGCCTTATGTTTAAGCTTGCTGATTTAATGGAAGAAAACCAAGAAGAGCTGGCACAGCTTGAAACCTTAGATAACGGAAAACCGATTAATGAAACAACAAATGCAGATATACCGCTCGCTATTGAGCACATGCGCTATTATGCAGGCTGGACGACAAAAATGAATGGACAAACCATTCCTGTCAGTCAAGGTTATTTTAATTATACCCGCCATGAGCCGGTCGGTGTTGTAGGACAAATTATTCCATGGAACTTCCCGCTGCTCATGGCCATGTGGAAAATGGGCGCTGCACTTGCCACAGGATGCACCATCGTTTTAAAGCCAGCAGAACAAACCCCACTTTCTGCTCTTTATTTAGCAGAATTAGTGGACAAAGCAGACTTCCCAGAAGGCGTCATTAACATCGTTCCTGGATTTGGCGAAACAGCTGGTAACGCATTAACTGATCATCCTGACGTGGACAAGCTGGCCTTTACTGGGTCAACAAGTGTTGGGAAATTAATCATGGAGAAAGCCGCTAAGACCATTAAGAGGGTCACTTTGGAGCTTGGCGGAAAATCACCGAATATTATTTTACCAGATGCAGATTTAAAGAAAGCCATCCCAGGTGCTTTAAATGGTGTCATGTTTAACCAAGGCCAAGTATGCTGTGCAGGCTCCAGAGTATTTGTTCACCGGAGTCAATATGATGAAGTGGTCGATCAAATGGCCAAATATGCAGGATCACTTAAGCAAGGTGCTGGTCTACATCAAGATACGCAAATTGGACCTCTTGTAAGTAAAGAACAGCACGAACGCGTGTTAGGCTATATTGAAAAAGGAAAATCAGAAGGTGCAACAGCCGTTGTTGGCGGCGATTGCCCTTATGAGGCTGGCTATTTCGTCTCCCCTACTATTTTTAAAGATGTAGATGATGAAATGACCATTGCCAAAGAAGAAATCTTCGGACCTGTCTTATCTGCAATTCCTTACGATTCTATTGATGAAGTGGTCGAACGGGCCAACCAGTCTGAGTATGGATTAGCAGCAGGACTTTGGACAGAAAACTTAAAACATGCCCATGATATCGCTGCGCGTCTTGAAGCAGGAACGATTTGGGTTAACTGCTATAATGTCTTTGATGCCGCTTCCCCGTTTGGAGGATATAAGCAATCAGGTCTTGGCAGAGAAATGGGATCATACGCCCTTAACAACTATACAGAAGTCAAAAGTGTCTGGATTAACCTTCAAGATTAATGAAGCCAAGAAAGCCGGTGACCCTGTCATCGGCTTTTTTTGTGATTGCATGTGACAGGCCGGCTCCTGAATATAGTATGAAAGGAAAGGAGCACGGCCGAATATGCAAGATTTCAAATTGAAGGTAAACGAATTTATCGAAGAATTGCACATACACATGCAGCGAAGACAACGAGAAGATGGCGCCTTTGTTTTCTGCTTTGAAGGTCCAATGATGACAAATGCTTTTTTCATTATGCTGTTAAAGGCTGTCGGCGATTCGGATCAGGCCTTGGTTCACCAATTGGCAGAAGCGATTCGCGAAAAGCAAAATGAAGATGGGTCTTTTTCTTTGTATCATGATCAAACGGGACATGTAACAGCCACTGTACAAGGTTATTGCGGAATGCTCGTTTCAGGCAGGTTTCAACAAGATGAACCGCATATGGAAAAAGCAGCTCAATATATTCGATCAAAAGGTGGATTAAAAAACGTTCATTTTATGACAAAGTGGATGCTTGCCGTCAACGGAATGCACCCTTGGCCATATTTCTATGCACCGCTTTCATTTTTACTTATCCCTACATACTTTCCGCTTCACTTCTATGATCTTAGTGCATATGCAAGAATTCATTTTGTGCCAATGATGATTGCACTTAACAAACGATATACCTCTCATGAAAAGTTTCCCAGCTTAACGCACCTTGATGCGAACATGTCTAAAAATCCTTTTGACTGGTTTATGGCAAGAGAAGAACGTTCCACTCACCATTTTCTGACTTACATGCGATCGTATACAGCACTGGACAGCCGGCTGGACTTTTTCGGTTATGAAGCAGCTAAGCGATACATGTTTGACCGCCTTGAAAAAGATGGCACGCTGTACAGCTATTTAAGTGCAAGTATCTTTATGGTCTATGCCCTCATGAGTCTTGGGTACTCTCCGGGGCATCATCTTATTTTAAAAACCGTCAAAGGCATGAAAAAGCTGGTCACTGACTGTCAAGGAAGGATGTATGCAGAGAATTCTACATCCACAGTTTGGGATACTGCGCTTGTCAGCTATGCTTTGCAGAAAGCTGGCAGAAAACAAGAAGATCCAATCATCACAAAGTCTTTCACATACTTATTGAACCGGCAGCAAATGAAGAAAGCAGATTGGGCCATTCATAACCGGCATGCTGCTCCGGGAGGCTTCGGTTTTTCAGATATCAACACAAATAACCCTGATTGTGATGATACGCAAATCGTGTTAAAAGCCATTCCTCAAGCATACGCACCAGTTCAGTGGAAACGAGGATTTGATTGGCTTCTTTCCATGCAAAACCGAGACGGCGGCTTCTCTGCCTTTGAAAAAAATCAAGATCACTTCTTGCTTCGTCATCTCCCGCTCGAATCTGCGGAAGATGCGGCCATAGATCCATCTACTCCCGATATTACAGGACGTGTGCTTCATCTGATTGGTCTTAAAGAAAAAAACATGCCGTCATCTATTCACACGCAAAAAGATCAATGTGTAAAATGGCTTCTTGATCACCAAGAGAAAAACGGATCATGGTTTGGCAGATGGGGCGTTTGCTATATTTACGGAACATGGGCAGCATTAACAGGATTAAAAGCTGCTGGCGTCCCCTCATCGCACCCTGCTGTTCAAAAAGCATGCCGATTTTTAAAACAAATTCAACAAGAAGATGGTGGCTTCGGAGAATCGTGTAAAAGTGCGGAGGTAAAATCATATGTTCCGCTTCCATTTGGAACTGTGGTTCAAACGGCTTGGGCAGCAGAGGCACTTTTGCAATATGAGAAGCCAGATGACAAAACAATTTTAAAAGCCATCTCATTTTTGATCCATCATCAGCATACGAGTGAAGTCGTAGACTATCCAGTAGGTATCGGACTTCCAAAGCAATTTTACATCACCTATCATAGCTACCCTTTTGTCTTTCCAATGATGGCTTGTTCCACATTTTTAAAAGAAATGAGGCGTAAAAATGAATAAGGAAGAGTATCGAATGCAGCTCAAAGAGTGGCTTAGCTCCATTCAACACGCGGTTCAAGATGACTATATCCGTCAGAAAGTAGACAATTTATGGTTCACAATAGATGATGAGCATTCCAGTGAACAAGAGTGGTACGAACTGGCTGAAGGGATTGCAGAGGACATGAAACCACGCGAAGCACTGCGGGAGGTAGCAGCTGGAAGTCATACATTACCCCCTCTCCCTTACCGGTATGATGCCTTAGAGCCATTTATTTCAAAAGAGATTATGTATTTGCACCACCAGAAGCATCATCAATCTTATGTAGATGGTTTGAATAAGGCTGAGCTTGCTTTAAAAAAGGCGAGAAGAAGTAATGATTTTACAATGGTGAAGCATTGGGAGCGGGAGCTTGCTTTTCACGGAGCGGGACATTATTTACATTGTATCTTTTGGTTTTCTATGAGTCCTTCAGGTAAAAGAAAACCTACTGGTCAAATGCTTCGACTCATTGAACAATCATTTGACAGCTATGACGCATTCAAATCTCAATTTTCAGCTGCAGCTAAACAAGTAGAAGGGGTTGGCTGGGCCATCCTTGTATGGGCGCCCCGCTCACAACGGCTAGAGATTTTACAGGCTGAACGCCATCAATTTTTGTCACAATGGGATGTGATCCCTCTCCTATCCCTTGATGTATGGGAGCATGCTTACTATCTTCAATACCTGAATGAAAAGGCTCAATACGTCGATCGGTGGTGGAATGTTGTCGACTGGCGTGAACCAGAAACAAGGCTTAAACAAGCACAGCAAGTGAAATGGACACCTTTTTAAGCCCGTACTCCATATAGGCAAATGCTTATATGGGATATATTAGTTTACATAACTTTATTATGAACAACAATTTTATAAAAGATGGGTTGTTTTTTCAGAAAATTCGTTTAAAATAGGAAAGATATGTGAGGAAAGAGAGCTGAAGCAATAAATGAACATTCTTATAACTATTAGTCGATTTGCAGGAAGAACCTTTGCGATTTGGGTCATCATCTTTGCATGTCTTGGATTTGCCTTTCCTGACGCATTTTCTCAAATTGGACCGTATATCCCTTTTTTACTCGGTGTCATTATGTTTGGGATGGGGCTTACCTTATCTGGTGAAGATTTTAAGGAGCTGTTTCGAAAACCTTTCTATGTACTAATCGGGGTTTTGGCGCAGTACACACTCATGCCGCTGATCGCCTTTCTACTAGCTTATGGATTAAGGCTCCCGTCTGAAATTGCAGTAGGTGTTATTCTTGTGGGGTGCTGCCCAGGTGGTACAGCATCCAATGTCATGACTTTTCTGGCAAAAGGCAATATGGCATTATCCGTAGCAGTCACAACCATATCGACACTTCTTGCTCCCTTTTTAACGCCTCTTTTTATTTTCCTATTTGCAAGATCATGGTTACCTGTATCACCAGAGGCACTTTTTTTATCGATTGTCCAAGTTGTACTCATTCCTATTATCTTAGGCGTTATCGCACAAGTGTTTTTCAAAAAACAAGTAAACTATGCGGTTCAAGCATTGCCGCTTGTATCTGTCGCTGGCATTGTAGTGATTATTGCAGCAGTTGTCAGTGCAAATAAAGAGCAAATTCTTCAAACTGGATTGCTGATATTTGCCGTTGTCGTTTTACATAATGGGCTAGGTCTTTTATTTGGTTATCTTATTGCAAAATGGTGTAAAATGGACATCCCTTCTCAAAGAGCGATTTCGATTGAAGTAGGCATGCAAAACTCTGGACTCGGTGCAGCCCTTGCAACAGCACACTTTTCGCCACTTGCAGCCGTACCAAGTGCCATCTTTAGTGTATGGCATAATCTATCTGGCTCCTGGCTTGCAACGTATTGGTCAAAACGAGGAAATCCTGAAAACGATAAGAAAAAAGCTAGCACCTGAATGAGTGCTAGCTTTTTATATTGAAGATTATCCTTCAAGCAATAACTGCTCAGGGTCTTCAAGCAGATTTTTGATTGTGACAAGGAATCCAACTGCTTCTTTACCATCGACAATTCGGTGGTCATAAGAAAGAGCTAAATACATCATCGGACGGTTCTCAAAACGTTCTGCATCAATTGCTACAGGACGAAGCTGAATTTTATGCATTCCTAAAATTCCAACTTGAGGGCTGTTTAAAATCGGTGTTGAAAGTAGAGAACCAAATGTTCCACCGTTTGTGATTGTGAATGATCCACCTTGTAATTCATTAAGAGACAGTTTGTTATCTCTTGCTTTTTTCGCAAGATGACCAATTTCTTTTTCAATGCCTGCAAATGACAATCTGTCTGCATCACGGACAACCGGTACAACAAGTCCTTCGTTTGCAGCAACAGCGATACCGATGTCATAGAATTTCTTCAAGACAAGCTCATCACCTTGAATTTCTGCGTTCAACAGCGGATATTTCTTCAGTGCTGCGACAACTGCTTTCGTAAAGAAGGACATGAAGCCAAGCTTGACATCATTTTGTTCTAGGAAAGCATCTTTACGGCGCTTTCTTAAATCCATGACAGCTGTCATATCGACTTCATTAAATGTCGTCAGCATCGCAGCCGTTTGTTGAACCTCAACTAAACGTTTTGCAATGGTTTGTCTGCGGCGTGACATTCTTTCACGTTCAATTGGCTTTCCTGGTTGATCATTTTGCACCGCAGCATTTGCTTTTGGCGCAGCTTTCGGTGCACTTGCAGGTGCTTCATTTTTTTGATAAGAAGCCACATCCTGCTTTCGTACCCTGCCCAGCGGATCTACGGTTGGAATCTCAGATAAGTCAAGACCCTTCTCTCTCGCTAGTTTTCTAGCTGCAGGAGAAGCGATGGTTCTGCCATTACCAGATTTCGGCTCTTCTTTGACTGCTTCTTCTTTTTGGGCAGCTGCCGGTTCTTCTTTCGAAGCTGGTGCAGAATGTTGCTCAGGTGCTGGAGCTGCGGACTCGCTTCCGCCAGCTTCACCTGCTGCAATCGTTCCGATGACTTCTCCAACCTGTACAGTGTCACCAGAATCTTTCAGTACTTCTTTGAGTACACCAGATTCTTCGGCTGTCAGTTCGACATTGACTTTATCTGTTTCAAGTTCTAACAGGTACTCTCCCTGTTCTACATAATCGCCTGGCTGCTTTAGCCACTGGGCAATCGTTCCTTCCGAGATTGATTCCGCTAATTCAGGTACTTTAATTTCCGCCATTTTTCATTTCCCCCTTAGTTTTTGCGAGTCAAGCTATCAGATACAATTCGTTCTTGTTCTTTTTTATGCACAGTTGGATCACCCTCAGCCGTACTTGAACGTCTTCTTCGGCCGATGTAACGTACTTTTACTTTTTCAGGCGCAATTTCACGTAAATATGGCTCAATGTATCCCCAAGCTCCCATATTTTGTGGTTCTTCTTGCACCCAAATGATTTCTTCTAAGTTTGTCAGCTTTGATAAAATTGCTTTAATATCTTTGGCTGGGAATGGATATAGCTGTTCCACTCTTGCAATATGAAGCCAATCTTTTGGCTCTTCCATTTGGGTGAAGCGGTCACTAATATCAATGGATACCTTCCCGCTAGATAGCACGAGACGTGTTACTTTTTCGTGATCATGCACAAGACCTGGCTGTTCAAGAACTGGACGGAACTGTCCATCCGTTAATTCTTGGACTTCGGATAATGTGTTCGGGTTACGAAGCAGACTCTTCGGCGTCATGATGACAAGCGGACGAATCTCTTCACGAAGCAGCATTTTTGCCTGTCTTCTAAGAATATGGAAGTATTGTGCTGCACTAGTCAAGTTCGCCACTGTCCAGTTATTCTCAGCCGCTGATTGCAGGAAGCGCTCTGTTCTACCACTTGAATGCTCAGGACCTTGTCCTTCATATCCATGCGGCAAGAGCATGACTAAACCTGATTTTTGTCCCCATTTTGCGCGGCCTGCTGAGATAAATTGATCGAAATACACTTGAGCCGCATTGGCGAAGTCTCCGAATTGAGCTTCCCAAATGACTAACGTTTCAGGAGAATAGACATTATAACCATATTCAAACCCGATGACTGAGCCTTCCGACAGTGGGCTGTTATGAACAGTAAATGAAGCATTTGCATCACTCAATTCATGAAGAGCAATAAATTCATCTCCTGTTTGACTGTCGTGAAGAACAAGGTTTCTTTGAGCAAAAGTACCACGCTCAGAATCCTGTCCGGTCATTCGAATTGGCGTACCGTCTTTTAATATAGATGCAAATGCGAGTGCTTCCCCAAGTGACCATTCTACTTTACGGTCATCTGTAAACACTTTTGCACGTTTTTCAAGGATCCGCTTCAGCTTACCAAATACTTGGAAATCACTTGGCCAGCTGATCAATTCTTCATTGAGCTTTCGTAATGCATCAAATTCGACTGATGTATCCACTGCTGGGAAACCATTTGATACAGGCTCTGGCAGTTCGATTTCTTGAATCTTATGCTCTTTCTTTGAAGGCACCTTTTGATAGGCTTCTTCTATTTTTACCGTCACAGCCTGCTCGATTTCTTCGCGCTGCTCTTTTGTCAAAAGACCTTCTGTGACAAGTTTATCTGCAAAGATATTCTTGACCGTTTTGTGCTTTCTGACCGCATCGTATAGCATTGGCTGAGTCGTAGAAGGTTCATCCATTTCGTTATGACCGTATCTGCGGTAACCGATCAAGTCAATGAGGAAATCTTTCTTAAAGCGTTTGCGGTATTCTACAGCTAGCTGAACAGCCGCTAAACACGCTTCTGGATCATCTGCATTGACGTGAACAATAGGAATCTCAAACCCTTTTGCAAGGTCACTTGCATATTTCGTCGAGCGAGATTCATTGCTTTCTGTAGTAAACCCGATCATATTGTTTGCAATAATATGGATGGTTCCGCCCACTTGATAGCCTACAAGTTGACTTAAATTTAATGTTTCTGCCACAATTCCTTCACCAGGGAATGCTGCATCACCATGAATTAAGATGGCTAACGCTTTTTCAACGTCTTGAACTGGATAGCCTTTTTGAGTACGTGATTCCTGAGCAGCACGCGTGCTTCCTTCAATGATTGGATCAATAAACTCCAAGTGACTTGGGTTATTGGCAAGCGTAACTCTCGCACTCTTTGTATCTTCGTCTTTGATTTGACGATCAGCTCCGAGATGGTATTTAACATCCCCTGTCCACCCGTAGCTGATGCCAATAGAGCCTTCTGATGGAACTAGCTCTTTATTTGGCGCATGCTGGAATTCCGAGAAAATAATCTCATATGGTTTTCCTAACACATGTGCTAATACATTTAAACGGCCTCTGTGTGCCATTCCAATGTTAATATTTGAAGTCCCTTGTGTAACAGACTCTGAAATAATTTCATCAAGTACTGGGACAAGTGCGTCTAAACCTTCTATAGAGAAGCGCTTTTGCCCAACAAATGTTTTATGAAGAAACTGCTCGAACTGCTCAACTTCTGTTAATCTCTTGAATACAGAAACTAGTTTATCCGCTGGTTTTTTCTTGAATAGTTCACCTGACTCGATCGATTTTGAAAGCCAGTTTCGTTCTTCGAAATCATGCACGTGATCAAACTCAAATGAAATGGTACGCTTATACGTATTTCTCAAATGGTTAATGGCTTCTATGCCGTTTGAAATGTGTTTTGGTGCGTCAGGACTAATAATAGATATCGGAATATTCTTGACATCTTCTTCTGTTAAACCGTATTCCTTCAAAGGAAACAGCTCTTGTAATTCCTTTTCTTTGCGAAGAGGATTGACGGAAGCATTTAAATGGCCATACGTTCTGATGTCTTCTGCCAGTTTAACGACTGATGCTATCTTTTGGATTTGTTCAGAAGTAACTACGCTATTTTCTTTTTTCCCAATTTCCTCCTTCATTTCACTCGGTGGTGCACCAAGTTCATCAAATATGTCTCTTAGATCTTCATCAACACTAGCAGGATCTTGGACATACTGATCGTAGAGCTCGAGCACGTAGCCGAGGTTTGGACCATGAAATTCTTCCCAACTCAACGGTTGCTTCACATCATTTTGAAACATTTTGAACACTACCCCCAACTTTGATCATCAAGTGATTGAACACTATTTCGATATAACTTCCAGAACATAATGACCAAATTTATGTAATAAAACGCTTCCAATAATATTCTACCACTGTTTTGGAATACTTTCTACATTCTTTGTTCAATTAAAGATAAAAAATTCACAGAAAAACAAAAAATTTAAATGATTCCGAAAAATAATTTGAAGAAAGGGGCAAAACCTTATGCCCCAATGCTTTTATGCAGCAACTTCTTCAGTAATGGATATAAGACATCTGGCAAAGTATCGACATCTGGTACAAAAATGCTGAACTTACCATACATATCTTGAATGGTTTTCATCTGTGCTTCCTCTATCGGCGAATTGGATAAAAACACATTGATCACCTCAATGCCCTTTTTCCTCGCTTCTAGCACAGCTTCATGCGTATCGACAATTCCATTTTGTTCGTAGCTGAACGCAGCTGGCTCTCCGTCTGAAAAAACAATGAGAAACTTTTGCTCTTCTCTTCGTTTTAAAATCATTTTTGTCATTTGGCGGATCGCATAGCCATCTCGGTTATCCTCTTCTGGCTCAAGAGACATAATGGATGGTCCTGCATCAAATAGAGAATCTCTGAACGACACGACTGTGTTGAAATAGTTTGGCTGACTTGTTTCTGTTGCATCGTTTGTATCTTCCCAAAATCCGACAATTTGATGCGGGACTTGCACGGATTTTAACGCTTCATGAAATAGAACAATTCCTTTTTTCGTCTCGTCCATCTTGTCAAACATGCTTGCTGAACAGTCTACTAATAAGGTGAACACAGCATCAATTTCAGAAGAAGGAGCCTGTTTTTTATAGAAAAGACGCGGATTAGACTCTGTAAAATAGCGAATCAGCTTTTTACTAAGACGTCCTGCATGAAGGTCTGTTTTTGGCCACGATTTTTTATGTTCAAGTGTTTTTTGAATCATTTGTTTTAAGCGTTTCTGGTAAGGCTCAATCTCCTTAGCATGCTGCTTGTACACATCGATTTGTTCTGGCACAGGTGGATCTGGTGAAATCATGACTGGAAACGCATATTTGTTCTCTTTTCCATTCTCATTACCATCTGCTCCGCTCTCTTCGCCTTCAGCCTCTTCCAGCGCCTCAAGCTTTGAATAATCTTTTCGGTGTGTTTGCTTTGCAGAGCCTTGGACAGTTCCGAGTGCCTGATCTCCGTCATCGCCTTCTCTTGCTGCATCCTTCCCAAGATCACTTTTACCACCATGCTCTAAATCAAATTGAAGAAAACTTTTTGATGGCGCTTCGGTTTCTCGATGCCACACTTCCATATACTCTTGATGGATGTCTTCATCGCCTTCTTTTTCCCGGTCGACTTTGATGTCCTCACTTAATTTAGGTTTTCTTTTCAAGTCATGGAACAGCGGTTCTTTTGCAGCTTTTTCATAATCCAATTCCGGAAAGAAAAAGTACGTATTCAGCATATCCTTTTCGAGAAGCTCATCAAAGCCTTCCATCAATTCTTTTACAATAGCTGCGATATCTGCTGTTGAACCTGCATCATATACACGCTCAAGACTTGACTCAATAAACGGAATCATTGGGTTGACCCGCTCATGAAGAGGTGGAATCTCTTCGAGCGGTGAATCAGCTGTCAACTTCACATAAATCGCACAAAAGAGGGCATCCGTTAAAATGCTTCTTTCTTGGTTAATAGTTAATTGCGTCTTAAAGTGGCGCCTGTATAGCTCTCTTCTTCGTTTAAACACTTTTTTTGTTCCTGGGCGGCCATGTTTAATCTGCTCTTCAATCCGGATATCTTCAAACAGCATAAACAATTGTTTACATAGATCAGGAATGGATAATGTATGGGCATAGCGAATAATCTCCTGAAATACCGTCAGATCACTATAAACCGTCCCTACTGCACGAAGGAACACATCACTTTTCAAACCTGCTATCATATCTTCTTGTTTACGATCATCCCAAAAATGACTGATGAAAATTTTCTTTTCAAATGGTTCATAGTAGGATTGCACACCGTATTCAAGCTCGACATCGTCACTTTTTGCTAACGTTTTGGCTAAATCCGTTAATTCCATAAATAGAAATGAATCGATTCTGCTGTCATTAAATTTGATGAATTTCAAAAGTCAGAACCTCACTCGAATAATGTTTGGGCGATATTTCTTACCGCTGCTTTTTCTCGATCATCTTCCAGCTTTTCAACAATCCCTCGTTCAACAGCACGAAGCGGCGGGATGTATTGCGCAAGATCACAAGTATCTAGGAGCGCACGGATGGATGCCGCTTCTTCACTCACCTGTCCGTTGTGTGCTTGTGTAATGAGGTCTGATGAGAGCTGTACGAATTGATCAATTAACCGCTCATCCTTTAAAACGGATTGAGATTGTAGCACATCCTTCAGAATACCGCCGCCGATATATGGAACGTCAATGACAACAAAACGGTTTTTTAGTGCTTCATTTAGAGGCACTGTGCCGACATATCCTTCATTGATAGCCGCAATGACACCAAAGCCTTCTTCTGCTCTCACAACCTCACCTGTAAATGGGTTTGTCATCATTTTTCTGTAGTCGAGTACGCCATTTAAAATAGGCAGTGTTTCTGGCTTTGCCATGTTGATTTCATCAATATATAAAAGATGACCTTTTTTCATTGCTTTCGTTACAGGTCCTTCAACGAATTCAATAGAAGCCACCTGACCATCATTGTGAATGGTTTTGTAGCCAATCAAGCTTTCAGCATCAAGGTCAACCGAGCAATTCACACTGTGCATCGGCTGTTGAAAGAAAGCGGATAATGTTTCTGCTAGTTTTGTTTTACCTGAGCCGGTCGGTCCTTTTAAAAGAACGTTTTTTCCTAGTGCTAATGCAATCATGGCATCTTGAATGATAGATGTATCCTGTGATTCATAGCCGCCCGTTCCAATCAGCGGACGATATTCTTCATCCAGCACTTTTGCTTTTGCTTCAATCATTGCTTGAATTTCTTCTGGGAGTGATTGTTCGTTCAACATATATGATTAATTCCTCTCTTCGATCATTTTCCTCACCAAGTATACTAAAAAAACCTTTATGCACTCAATACATAAAGGCTAGACTTCTGTTATTTTACCATTTCTTTTGTAATCGCTCCGCAAGCGATACGTTTCCCTGAATTCCCAGAAGGGTTACTTAAGTAATCATCGGCTTCTGCATGAATGATAAAGCTTCGCCCATTTTGATCGATTAATTGATTTGGGCCTCCCTTTAGCGTCACATCCGGCACATTTACAACAACATCAATTTGTCCATCTGCCCCTACCTCTAAATTAGGCATATCTCCAGCATGATGCCCTTTTGGATTGTCAAAACCATGCTCTCTATGAGTTGGATTAAAGTGCGACCCTGCCGTTTCAAAATCTGGCGCCTCACACATTCCTGTTTCGTGTATATGGAAGCCGTGTGGACCTGGCGGCAGTCCTTTCGCTTTCACATGTAAATCCAGCCCGCTTTCTGAGGATTCTCTTATTTCGATGTTTCCTATTTTTTGCCCGCTTTCGTTTATGAGTGACGTGTTGACTGAAGCTTGTTTAGGTGCTGCAACTTCACTAGTTTCTTCTGTCGTTTCTTTTTTCGGTGGTGCATGACATGCTGTTGTGACGAAAACAAAACACATCAAGATCATCCACACTGACTTTTTCATGTATGACTGCCCCCTTTTGTTATCAGTATGGACAATCTCAACAGCGGGCAAACAAAAAAAGCCGAAATTCGGCTTTTTTAGAAGAAACGTTTCGCACCTAAGTAGGCTTTTTTCCAATATGGGTTGCTTAAGTTCGAGATCCCTACTCCATTGTCACTTGCATGAAGGAAATCTCCTCCGCCAAGGTATAGGCCCATATGAGAAGGACCCGCTTTGTATGTTGTAAAATAAACAAAATCTCCAACTTGTGGTGTGCTTACAGAAGTCATCATATTCCAGTAACCTGCTGTGCTTAATCTGGATACAGATGACACTTTGTTAATGAGATAGTAAACAAAGCCGCTGCAGTCAAATCCTGCTGGTGTATTACCGCCCCATCTGTAAGGAACGCCTGTCAGCTTTTTCCCTTCTTGGATCATTGTCGTGATCTTTGCATTCATAGGTACATCATTTTTGTTATTGTTGACCGGTGTTGTTGAACCGTTAGATGTAGAACCATTCGATCCAGTTGAGCCGGAAGCTGCCCCATTAATTTTTAATACTTGTCCAATTCTAAGCACATCACTTTTCAAGCTGTTGACTGTGCGGATAGATTGAACCTGCACTTTGAATTGATTCGCAATTTTCCATAACGAATCGCCTGATTTTACAGTATAAGATGTTGTTTTCCCGCTAGAAGACTGGTTACTGTTTGAATTGCTTGGTTTAGTAGGTTTCGACTGACTTGGTTTTGAAGCAGCTGTCCCTTTTACTTTTAACACTTGATTCGTATAAATCACATCAGATTTTAATCCGTTCAATGTTTTAATTTCAGCAATCGTCATATTTAACGAATTCGCAATTTTCCAGAGAGAATCCCCTAATTTGACCTTGTATGTACTTGATGATGAAGAACTAGTTGAATTAGTTGTCTTATTGCTTGAAGATGAGTTTGAATTTGATGACTGGCTACCGCTCGTCTTCGTGCTTCCAGATACCTTTAGCTTTTGACCAGGTCGAATCAGGTCACTATTTAAGCTGTTTAGGCTTTTTAAGCTTGCAACTGACATTTTATGATTTTTTGCAATCAGCCATAAAGAATCTCCAAGCTTTACAGTATAGCTGGAAGTCGTTGAAGCACTTGATTTCGTTGCTTTTGACCCTGTTGATGAGCTGGATTTTTTGCTTTTTGCACCAGGAATTTTTAAGCTTTGTCCTGCAAAAATCATCGTTGTTTTTAATTGATTAAGAGATTGAAGCTCCGAAATACTTGTATTGTACTGTTCGGCAATCTTCCAAAGTGAGTCACCGCTTTTCACCTTGATCGTCTGTGCTTCTGCCGGTGCAGCAAAAACCGCTGAGCCAGCGATCGCTGAAACTGTGAGGCCGGTTACTACTTTTTTCTTCATAGAGGAATCTCCGCCTTTCATGATTTTGTTCAATAAGACCTATGTACTAGTTTTGAGTTTAGCATTTAATGGTTCTGCTTCTCTTGCACTATTTTATCTTTATTTCTATTATATTACTCGACATGAAGACGTTGGGCAATAACAAATAGGCTAAAGCAGCCAACTCAAAATGCTAAAACAAAGCCATATCGTTTCTATCGGCTGTTTGTTGTATTTATAAACCTTTTTTAAGGAATTTTTAAGTTGACGTTTAGAAATTTGTCAAAACAAGCACGCTGCTAGTTTCATAGTTCTATTCTACATGACAAATTTTTCTGTATCAAATGACTTTTTACTTAATTGGCTGTTTTTTCTCCGCAAATGAAAAAAGCATCCTTCCGAATGAAGAATGCAGCGGTTCGTTGTTATTTTCTTATTTCCGGATCTTTTACGGTAAGCGGATAAAGCACTCCTTCTTTCGCAAACGACATTTTTCCCGTTTCTTCTGATACGACAAGAACAAGTGCATCGGTCATACCAGAAAGTCCGATTGCCGCCCTGTGCCTTGTGCCAAGAGAAGGACTGACTTTTTTTGATGTGAGCGGCAGCACATTTGCAGCGGAAACAAGTGTATTTTCTTTGACTAAAAGAGCACCATCATGCAGTGGATTTCCTGGGTAGAAAATGCTCTCTATTAACGATGCACTAATTTTCGCATGAAGGTTTGTCCCTTTTTGAATAAAATCCTCCACCTCATCCCGCCTTTGAATCACAATAAGTGCTCCATGCTTTTGTTTTGATAAGTTCTCAATGGCTAAAGAAAATTGGGCAAAGCCCGGTGTGAATTCTTCCATATACGCTTGTAGATAAAACGATGAAGCCTCTGCATGCATTTCGTTAAACTCATCATGCAGTGACTCAAGCTCACAAAGAAGACACTGCTCTATCTCATCAAGAGAATCGATGATGCCACTTGCATCCTTCATAATTTTCATCAAATGTGTTCTCATGTCTGCTTTAAATAGCACTTCTTCGTTCGTACGATGGATCATTCTGATCTTTTCCCTCCTTCTTTCACTTGTTGTCATAAAATAGAAAATTGTGCACATTCTATTTGTATGGAGGTGAGCTTAATATGACCATTCAGAAAATCATTCAATATGCTTGCAGCATTTTAGGTGTTGTCAGTCTTTCTTTTATTTATGCCCAAATGTTTAAAAAAACGAAGCCATCTAAGAAAAATAATCCGACGGAGAATTGATTTTTTTACATAGCATGATATAATTCCTCTCGTTATTTCTGTTCAGAGAGGAACTTGTGATGAGAGAAACAAATAGCATTCGAGCAAAGCTGACACTATTTTTAACTATTTTGATTCCGATTTTAATCACTCAAGCAGGTCTATCGCTTATTACATTTTTAGACACAGTGATGTCTGGAAAAGTGAGTGCAGAAGACCTTGCAGGTGTCGCGATCGGTTCTAGTATTTGGACACCTGTTTATACAGGACTTGCCGGTATATTGATGGCCGTTACTCCGATTGTGGCTCAGCTGATGGGCGGAGGGCGGAAGGAAGATGTTCCTCGGGCTGTCTTTCAGGCGATCTATTTATCGTTTCTTTTAAGTATCGCTGTGATTGCCATTGGTACAATCAGCGTTCCTTACATATTAGGAGGACTTGGACTCGAGCACTCCGTAGAGGCTATTGCCCGGCACTTCCTCAGCTTTCTTGCTTTTGGCATCATCCCGCTGTTTGGTTATTCGGTGCTACGGTCATTTATTGATGCATTAGGGAAAACACGTGTGACGATGTTCATCACGCTCACAGCACTGCCTATTAACTTTGTTTTAAATTATGTATTTATTTTTGGGAATTTCGGTTTTCCAAAGCTTGGCGGAGCGGGGGCTGGTCTTGCATCTGCAATGACGTATTGGGCCATTTTCATCATGAGTATTTGTATTGTCATCAAAGCAGAACCATTTGCCTCATTTCGCTTGTTTCAAAAACTGCCTCAAATCAATCTTTCCCGTATAGGGCAAATACTGAAAATTGGGCTTCCTATCGGGTTTGCGATCTTTTTTGAAACGAGTATCTTTGCAGCAGTCACGCTGTTAATGGGCCACTTTGATACCATTACAATCGCAAGTCACCAGGCTGCGATGAACTTTGCTTCTATCCTATATATTTTACCGCTTAGTATCTCAATGGCGTTAACGATTGTTGTTGGGTTTGAAGCGGGGGCTAAAAGGTATAAAGATGCGCAAAGCTACAGCTATATCGGCATTGGAACTGCGGTTTTATTCTCATTATGTACGGCCGCACTCATCTTATTATTTAGACCAGATATCGCCGGTTTATATACAGCTGAATCGGCTGTTTTACAGATGACACAGCACTTTTTGATTTACGCTATATTTTTCCAGCTTTCAGATGCGATTGCTGCACCAATTCAAGGGGCTCTGCGGGGCTATAAAGATGTGAACTATACACTCATTGCAGCGTTTGTTTCCTATTGGGTCATCGGTCTTCCTGCCGGCTATTTGATCGGCACATATACCACATTTGGAGCATTTGGTTATTGGATAGGACTGATTGCCGGGCTTGCTGCAGGTGCTATCGTCCTCTTTATCCGACTCAGGTTAATTCAAAAACGTCAACTTCAACATGTATCTACGACATAAAAAAGCAGCTGATCTATATCAGCTGCCTTTTTATTTAATCATTCCATTGGTACGTCCAGAAAATTTCTTCGTCGAACCATTTTTGGACGACTGGTTCTTTGTTTTTCAGCTTCTGTTCAAGCTCTCTCAGCATACCTTCTGTTTGCGTTCTATGCGCTCTCAGTGCATTTAATTTGATATTTGCAACATCTGTAATATCAATGACAATATCCGCATTTCCGAGCACTTCTTCTCTATTTCTCGTAATGGCCATGCAGTATGTCGCAGGACGGTCTTCTTTTTTCTTACGGTATAGAGCACGAATGACAGCTTCGCCTGTCGCATCATGATCAGGGTGTACACCATGTCCTGGATAAAACGTGACAATGAGTGTAGGTTTGACTTCATCAATGATATTTTCCATCACATCTGCCAAATACTCATCATCTTCAAATTCCAATGTTTTATCACGTAGTCCAAGCATACGCAAGTCAGTGATATCCATTTCTTTGCAGGCGTTGATTAATTCCTGTTTTCTTAATTCAGGAAGTGTTTCACGGTTGGCATAGGTTGGGCTGCCCATATTTCTGCCCATTTCCCCAAGTGTCCCGCACGCATACGTGACAGGAATTCCGCGTTTTCTGCTTTGCGCAATAAGACCTGCAACCCCAAAGGATTCATCATCGGGGTGAGGCAGCATCACTAATACATGTTCGTTCATGACTCGTCACCCTTTCTTCTACACCTGAAATGGTGTTTCACTAATTTGTAATGAGATCGCTAGTTTCCCGTCTGGCAAGTGCCCTGCTAATAGCAGACGGCCTTGGCCATCAAACACATAATCGGTTAATCCTTCTGCGTAAATCCAGCCATCTTCAGTTTTCATTCCCACACGGTATGGGCCTTGTCCTTTTATTTTCGCCTGTGAATAGACGACTTTTGCATTGCGGATATATGCCACAACCGTCATGTTTTGCTCGTTTACATGAGCTGAATAAGAGCCAGTTGTCGTTTCAAGATGAACAAAGACTGGACGATTTAAAAACGATTCAAGATGTGCGGTGACATCTTCCGTTTGAATTGGTTTCATGAGTGGTTCCTTCCTTCATTTTGAATTAATTCACGCAGCTTTTTTGTATGTAAGCTGATCAGCTGCAGCTGATGATCATGCTCAAGCTCACTTTCTAATATTCTCTCCACAGCGAGCACGTACTTTTGGTGTAATGATTTTCTCGCCCGCGGATGGGTGCGTGCATCGAGTAAATCATCACTTATTGCCTCGTGTAAAGAAGACATATCATCCACTTCAAGCTGGCGATTTTTCCATAAAGATTGATAGGCCGCTGCAAGTTCATTAGCTGAAGACATGTGATCACCTCTACTGTATTGGTAACAACTTATTATGACATGATCCGCCTTCAAAAAAAAGCAAACTGCTCGTTTGGCTTAATGAGAATTCGCTGTTTTTTTCATACGTAATTGAGAGGTGGTAAACAGTAAAATTGCCACCCAAATACAAAGAAACGTCACAATTTTAGCTGCTGATAAGTGTTCATGATACACAAACAGTCCTAAAAACAGCGTAATCGTCGGTGCAATGTATTGCAAAATGCCCACTTGATAAAGAGGAATTCTTTTTGCACCTTCTGAGAATAAAAGCAGCGGCACAGCTGTAAAAACGCCTGCAAAAAACAAGAGACCGAGCGACCCGAAGCTGTTAGCATTCATTGTCACTACAGGTTCTTTTAGGAAAAATAATAAGTACACAAGTGCTGCTGGTGCTAAAAGAAGCGTTTCTATCGTTAAACCAATCGCGCTCGTAAAGCTCATTCTCTTTTTAATCAATCCATAAAAACCAAAGCTAAAGGCTAATACGAAAGCAACGACAGGAAATGCCCCGTATTGAACCGTTGAAAGGATCACCCCAGCGGCAGCAATGAGAATGGCAATGGTTTGCAATTTATTCAGCCGTTCTTTCAAGAAAATGATCCCTAATAGGACGGATACAAGCGGATTAATATAATACCCTAAACTCGCTTCGAGCATAAGATCATGATTGACCGCCCAAATGTACACATACCAGTTGACCGATATTAAAATAGCAGATAAAAGTAATGAAAAAAATGCTTTACCATCCAGCAGGAGACCCTTCACTGTCTGCATCGCTGGGCGGACTTGTTTTAAATACAAAAGAATACCGCACATAAAAACAAATGACCATATTATTCTGTGCGCTAAAATTTCGCCTGACGAAATATGCTCCATCAGCTTCCAATATAACGGGAATAATCCCCATAGTGTAAAAGATGCTGCCGTATAGAGAACACCTTTTGATTGTTGTTCGTTCAATGTAACCATTCCTTTCTAAATCTATCGTATATTATAGCACGCTCTCAGATGAATGGGCATATACTAATTCAGGGCATTTAGAAAGGATGATTCGCATGTTCGACTGGAACCGATTATTCCCTTTTCAAAAGCAATTTTCAAAAGAAGCCTTAAAGAATTCAGACCCTAAAGACGTTGAGCAGTATGTCAATCAAGTAATGGAAAGTGTATTCGGCTCCAATTATCCTGCTCAGTTCCCATTTCAGGACCCCCTTTCTCAACAACAAAAAACGAGAGAAACAGACGTCAAAAAAGAAAAAGAGCCGGAAGTCGAAGTGTTTGAAACAACTGATCATGTATTTGTCAAAATTGAGCTCGCTCGTCCCAATACAGAAAAAGTAAAAATCAAACATACAGCCAATCTGCTGTTTATTGATCATTTTCCTGAAGAGGACGCGCAGAAAAAAGTCGTCCTCCCTGCTGCTGTGAAACGAAAAGGAACGAAGGCTTCGTATCAAGACGGCATTTTGGAAATTATGTTTTTAAAGCACGATGATCCAGGGATTTCTGAAATTGATATTCCATTATAAAAAGCCTGCTTTGAAATGGAAGCAGGCTTACTCTTTTTTCTTAATAGTATGGTGGATATCCGCCGCCATAAGGTGGTGGAGCAGGCGGTGGTGGTGGTGGCGGGTAATATGGACGGGGATAATTAAAAATCGCACTTCCTAGAAATCCGCCAAGCAGTCCGCCGACTAAAGGAGCGCCAAAACCAAAAAACAAAGGGACTCTGGATTCATATGGCGGAATGCCAGGGGCGCCGCCTCGAAAATACGGAGTATGAGGGTACATGCATTTCTCCTCCTTTGTCATGTGCCTAACATCAGCATATTCATCAGGAGTCAAAACGTTTGGGCAAACCTGAAACTAGGCTTGCTCCTTTTTTTCATCAGAGCCTATATACTCCCCTGCCCAGCGAGATACTTCATGAAACACAACATTTAACGCATTTCCTTTTTCAGTTAAACAGTAAATGACTTTGACAGGCGTCTCAGGCAGTACAGTTCGCTCTATAATTCCTTCTTGCTCTAGCTCTTTTAAACGCTCTGCGAGCATTTTTTGACTGATAGATGGGATCGTGTCTGTGAGGTCTTTAAAGCGCTTGGGACCATCAAGCAATACATGAATAATGAGACCGTTCCACCTTTTGCCTAAAAGTAAAAAAGCTTGCTGAATGTGTGGACATAATTGGAATTCCATAAATTTCAGCCTTTCTTTTCATGATTGTTTGACAAACTAACGGTATACAATTTAAAATATATCTCTAGTTACAATAAGTAAGTTTCTCACTTTTTTAGTTATTGTACCATACTATTTGCAAAAACGGGAGGAAATATCCATATGGCGACTGATCAAAAAACGATCGACATTTTAAAACAAAGAGCTTCAGTAAAAGAGTATGATACTACTCATGAGATGACAAAAGAAGAGTTAACTGAACTTCTTAATATCACAACAAAAGCACCATCTGCTTGGAACCTACAGCATTGGCATTTCACTGTTTTCCATAGTGCTGAAGCAAAAGCAAAATTACTTCCAATCGCTTATAACCAAAAGCAAGTATCACAGGCATCAGCTGTTATTGCTGTACTAGGTGACCTAGAAGCCAACCAAAATGGCGAAAAAATCTACAGTGAGCTTGCAGAACAAGGCTTCATTACTGAAGACATTAAAGAAACATTGATGACTCAAATCAATGGCGCATATCAAAGCGAGCAATATGCACGCGAAGCAGCGTATTCAAATGCTTCATTAGCTGCTATGCAATTAATGATTGCTGCAAAAGCAATGGGCTATGACACATGTGCAATGGGTGGTTTCAGTAAAGATGCGTACATCAAAGAATTCAATGTAAGTGGACGCTACGTGCCAGTCATGCTGATTTCAGTTGGGAAAGCAGCGAAAGAAGCTCATAAAAGCAATCGTTTCGACATCGAAGAAGTTTCTGATTTCCTTTAAAAATTGGCAAAGTCTCAGCTCTCATGCTGGGGCTTTTTTATTTGCTTTAAATATTATTCCTCCATACTTTTTTTAATCTCTCCCCTCTTTTCATCTCCATTCATCGTCCTTTTTTAGAATGAAAGCGTTATATTAGTATGATATTCATCAAAATGATTGTTTTTTCAGAAAATGGTCTTGTGATCTAATCTGACAACTGCTATTATTATGAAATTACAAAATATTCAGGAGGAAATCATGAATAAAAAATTGATGCTGGCACTACTTATAGCGATTCCATTCATCGGACAGCTCGCACTGCTTCCCTTTGCGAATCGCATTCATCCATTTGTCATTGGGCTACCCTTTTTCCATTTCTGGCTCTTACTATGGATTGTTCTCACACCAATTTGCACATTTATTATTTACAAGATGCAACATTCAAACGGAGGAACTAACTAATGCAAGGAAATTTAACAGCTTTATTGATTACTGCAAGTATTATTTTTATCGTCGTGGTCATCGGATTTGCCGCTGGTCGTGACAAGTCATCAAGACAATCAGTGGAAGAATGGTCTGTCGGCGGGAGAAAATTTGGCGGACTGCTTGTCTGGTTCCTCGTTGGCGCAGACTTATATACAGCCTATACCTTTTTAGGGCTTACCAGTACAGCTTATACAGCTGGAAGCGTCGCTTTTTTCGCTATTCCCTATTCAGTTTTAGCTTATTTTGTTGCTTATTTCTTCTTACCGAAACTATGGACGGTGGCGAAAAATCACAACCTCACAACGCTTGCTGATTATGCACGTGAGCGGTTTGACAGCAAGCTGTTATCCAGTTTGATCGCAATTGTTGGAGTACTTATGCTGATTCCTTATATTTGTCTTCAGCTGAGCGGGATTCAAGATACATTAACTGTCGCTGGAACTAGTTATATTAATGTGAATGCAGTTGTTATTATTTCATTTATTTTAGTCGCACTTTATACATTTTTCAGCGGGATTAAAGGTCCTACTTATACAGCCATTATTAAGGATATTCTCGTTTGGGTCATCATGCTGTTTATGGTGGTCTCACTGCCAATCATTCACTTTAACGGCTGGACACCGATGATGAATACGTTAGCCAAAGAAGCGCCTCAGCTTCTAACGATTCCTGATGGCGGACCAAAAGGTATTTTATGGTTCATTACTGCTTCGGGGGTTTCTGCCCTAGCTTTGTTTATGTGGGCACACGCGGCAACTGGGGTTTTTACAGCCAAAAGCGCAGATGCGATCCGTAAAAACAGCATGTTTTTGCCTCTTTATAACATCGTATTGATTTTGGTTATCTTCCTTGGATTTATTGCCTTTTTAGTCTTGCCAGAAGATACGAATCCAAGATTTGCTCTTCTTCATTTAATTCAAACGTCGTATGGCGGCGTGATGCAGGGACTTGCTTATTCAACAATTGCACTAGCCTCTCTCATTCCATGTTCAATCATGGCCATTGGTGCATCGAATTTATTTGCTAATAATTTATACCGTGACTTAATTCATCCGAATGTGTCACCAAAAAGATTGACCATCATTACACGTTCGATGGTATTTATCGTCATCGGACTGGCTCTTTTATTTGGGATGCTGTTCCCAACTGCACTGGTCACGCTTCAGCTCATTGGCGTTTCAGGTATGGTTCAAATCTTCCCTGCCATTGCCATCAGCTTGTTCTGGAAAAAGCAATCAAGAGAAGCCACGATTGCCGGATTAGTTATTGGTATCATCGTCACCTTCTCAGCGAATATCTCACATGTGACGTTCGGTCTTTATGAAGGTTTTCTTGGTTTACTAGCAAACGTTGTGGTCATCTTGATTTTGAATCCATTCTTCCAAAAGAAGGTCACATCCAATTCTGTCATGAATGATCTATTTGAAAAGGATCACGACAAAACAGAAGCAGTCACAAACGAGGTGTAAGATAAGAAAAAGCAGTCCCTTGATGGGGACTGCTTTTTTTATTTCATTTGTTTTTTCAAGATTTCAATGGCTTTTTTCATTTGCGTATCGTTGTTCTTTAGCTTATCTTGGATTTTTGTCATCAGTACGGTCGTTGTATCTCCAGTCAGAATACCGTCTGCCTTCAGAGCGTTGTCTGTTTGGAAGCTTTTGACGATTGACTGGAATGCTTGATCAAACTCACCGTTTGCTTTTGCTTTGTAGCCAAGCGCTTGGAACATTTTTTGAGCCGCTTTGACTTCATCTCCATTGTCATTCAGTTCATACGTTTTTTTCGGGCTTAAGTAAGGCAGCTTTGCATAGCTTGGGAGAGCTGCTTTGACCTGTGGTTCGATTCCTTTTTTGTGAATCCAGGAACCGTCTGGAGTCAGCCATTTTGCAATGGTTAACTTGACACTAGAACCATCATTATAGCTTTGCGCATTTTGAACAGTTCCTTTACCAAACGTCTTTTCACCAACGATTTGAATGCCTGAAGATTGATGAAGAGCCGCCGCCATAATTTCAGCAGCGCTGGCTGATCCGCCATTTACAAGAACAACTGCCGGCTGATGGACTTTGCGTTCTTTTTCAGCCTTGTACACTTGTTTCTTCCCTTTTTCTTCAACCTGCATGATGACTTTCCCTTTATCGATAAAGTCATTGCTCATTTCAATGGCTTCTGTCATGATGCCGCCTGGATTATCTCTCAGGTCAATGACAAAGCCTTTTGCCCCTTTTTTCTTGAGGTCATCAATTGCTTTATCTAACTCTTTCGATGTCGTTTCAGCAAAGGACGTAATTTGGATTTCTCCTATTTTGTCTTTTGTGAGTTTTGCATACACCGTTTCAAGCGGAATGGTGTCTCTTGTGATGGTCACATCTACATTGCCAACCCCTTGACGATTGAGATGGAGTTTGACATCCGTTCCTTTTTTCCCTCTGATAAGAGAGACTGCTTTATTGACCGACATTCCTTTTGTGCTTTTTCCATCCACTTTTAAAATATGATCATGAGGTTTTAAACCAGCTTTTTCAGCAGGAGAGCCTTTAATCGGTGCGACAATTAAAATTTGTCCATCCTTTTCTTCTACTTGTGCACCAATTCCTTCAAATGAAGAAGAAATGGTGTTATTAAATCCTTCGGCTTCCTCTTGATCCATATATGTAGAGTATGGATCATCAAGTGATGCAATCATTCCTTGTATCGCACCATCTACTAGTTTTTGATCATCCGTTTTTTCGTAATACTCATCCTTTACCTTCGTATATGCAGCCATGAGCTTACTAAACTTCTCGTCTCCTGAGACGCTGACAGCCCCTTGTTTTGTGATGACAAATGTAATCGCTGAGGACAGTGCAGCAGTCACCAGAATGGCGATCACGAACTTAAATTGCTTTTTCAAAAAAACACCACCTTTATCTCCTTTCATTATTATCAAGGACGATGCTTCATCCGTCAACCAAAGGATCAAACTTCTATTTGAAAAGATAAGCCATTTGCCCCTCTATTGCATAATCTTTAGAGAGGAACTTGATAAGGAAAGAAGGGATTTTATGAGTGATTATGTAGAAATGCTTGCCTATTTTGGCGTTTCCAGTGCCCATCCTGGTGGAATTGAGTTAACAAAAACAATGCTTGAGCATATAAAACTGCCGCCCCGTGCGCGTATACTGGATGCTGGATGCGGTACAGGACAGACGGCCGCCTATTTAGGAAATGTAGGTTATCAGGTGGAAGCGATCGATACGCACCCTTTAATGATTGACAAGGCGAACGTGCGGTTCAAACGGGAAGAACTGCCGATCCGTGCCTTAGAAGCATCCATTGAACAGCTGCCATTCCCAGATGAAGCGTTCTCTCTACTCATCAGTGAATCTGTATTGAGCTTCACCAAGCTGCCTGCTGCACTTGCTGAGATTAAACGTGTGCTTGCTCCTGGAGGTCAATTGATTGCAAATGAAGCGGTGTTAAAAGCTCCTCTTACAGCTGAAGAGATGGCAGTTATTCGCGATTTTTACGGCTTTCACTCGCTCTTGTCACTTGAAGAATGGAAGAAGCAGTTAACAGCAGCAGGCTTTCGTGACATTCAGATTCTCTCATTCGATGAACACATGGTGCAGGAGGAACCGACAGAAATGGAACTCTCTGAACAAATACCGCCTGCTCTTTACGAAACGCTCCAAACACACTACGATCTCATTCAAGCACACCGAGAGCAGCTAAGTCACATTCTATTTGAATGTACTGTATAAAATGAGCGAATCTCCTATATGTTTTGTCCAAACTCTATGAGGTCTCTCGCATAGGATAAGAGTGAAAAGAGTTTGTCATAAGGAGGAAAAACATGGAGCGCTATCACAAGCTTTGTCAGCAGCACATGGGGAAAGTCGCTAGAATCACTGATCGTAATGGCAGAGTACATGTCGGACGCATTGAGCGGGTGACAAACCGCAAAGTTTATATTCGTCCAGTCGGCGGATCTCGCGGGGGCTATGGCTTTGGCTATTGGGGAGGATATTATGGCTGGGGTGCAGCTTATGGCATCGGACTCGGTTTCATTACCGGCTTCGCATTAGCAGGATTGTTCTTTTTTTAAAAGAAGAATAAAAGAAGGCCTCCCGAATAGCTGGGAGGCCTTTTACTTGTTTAGATTTTCTTCACTTTGTTCATGTATTCTTCAAATGTTAAATCGTGATCATGCATTGCTTTTGCTGCTTCTTTTCCAACATAGCGCAAATGCCACGGCTCATATTCATATTTTGTAATATCTTCTTTTCCTTTTGGATAACGGATGATAAAGCCATATTTATAGGCGTTTTTAGCCACCCATTTGCCATCAGGTGTTTCACCAAACTTTTCAGATATTTCAAAGCCGGCACTTTTTGAGGAGATGTCCATAGCGAGACCTGTTTGATGTTCACTTTCGCCTGGTAATGCGACTGCTTCTTGTGCTTTTTCTTTCCCTTTTAATTTGACCTCGCTATCAAAAATGACTTTTTGACGGTCATAGGAGCGATAGCCAGATACTGCAGCAAGCTCGAAGTTTTTCTTTTTTGCTCCTTGGAATAACTTCTCTAGCGCTTCCGCTGCTTCTTTGCGGATATAGCGTTTTTCAATATCCTCTGAAAAAGAGAATTCTACTTTTGGTACAACGAGATCAGAAGGTTTATAGGTTCCTGGTAATGCGTATTCTTTGTTGACAAGTGCTAGCACGTTTTCAGGATTTTGAATGGTTTTTAGACCGCTCACAACCTTGATGTCATTGAAATATTCACTCTTTAACGTCAGCTCTTGATTCGATGAATCTGCCGGTTCGTTTGAGTTTTGCTGGGGAGTTGAATTTGCTGCGTTTTTTTGTTCGCTTGTTTTGTTTGATTCTGATGTACCGCTTTTTTGATCCAGCAACTGGCAGCCCGATAGTGCGGCTGTCAAACCAAGAATCGATGCGATTGAGAGTATTTTGTAGCTTTTCTTCATGACATACCTTCCTTTTGCTCTTCTAAAAAAATAAAGATGCGCTACATTGTAGCACATCCTTTATACTATTATAAAACGGAGTCTAGCGCAATTAAGATCATTTCATCAAACGTCGTTTGACGCTCTTCAGCCGTTGTTTCTTCTCCTGTGAGAACATGGTCACTTACTGTCAGAATGGATAACGCTTTTCGATCAAATTTTGCTGCAAGAGAATAAAGAGCAGTTGTCTCCATTTCAATCGCTAGGATACCATATTGAGCCATGAGCTCAAGCGGTTTTTCATTGTAAAATTGGTCTGCTGTAAATACATTTCCGACACGTACAGCTACATTTTTTGCTTCTGCTGTGTCATAGGCTTTCTTGAGCAGGCCAAAATCAGCGCAAGGCGCATAATCAATCGGTCCAAACGCCACACGGTTCATTTGTGAATCTGTTGATGATGTCTGGGCTAAAATAACGTCGCGTACATTGACATCCTTTTTGATCGCTCCGCAAGACCCAACGCGGATTAGGTTCTGAACATCATAGCTTTGAATGAGTTCATTCACATAAATCGAAATAGATGGTACACCCATCCCAGTGCCCTGTACAGAAACACGTTTTCCTTTATAAGTTCCAGTATAACCATACATTCCGCGCACTTCATTATAGCACTCGACATCTTCTAAATATGTATCTGCAATATATTTCGCACGAAGCGGATCGCCTGGCAGCAATACCGTTTCTGCAATTTGTCCTTTTTCTGCTCCAATATGTACACTCATTTTTTAGCCTCCACTTACGTTTACTATGTGTTTTATCCTATTTATTATAAACGATGTGGACCAAAAAAGAAAATACCAGCTGGACCTCAAGCTGGCATCATCCATCATCTATTTAACTTATCGTCATGAGCCGTTCACTGCGTTTCCATCCTGTCGGAAAAAGCTGATAATAGCACTTCCCTTTTTTTCTATCATCAATCACAACAATATCACCTGTTGTGATAAACCGTGCATTGTAATCATTAGGGACTGTATCATGTACATTAAATGTCGAGAATGCTTTTTCCAGAACATCAAGGTGTGTTCTGCCGCCAATCTTTGTGCGGTACACAGGCTGGTGGCCGCTTGCAGCGCCATATTCAGGTGTCTGATAAATGGTTAAGTGAAATGCTGAAGGTTTCTTTTGAAAAAATCTCAACGTCAATTGCATTCAAATCCCTCCCCTTTTATATAAGATTGGCTGGGATCTGTCAATTTCCTTCTTCTATTTTTGTCGAATGACAGGCAATCTCTCGTCAATCTTTTTACAAATGAGAAATAAAGCGAGTCCTATCGCAAAGCCCCCTGCAACATCTGTCAAATAATGCACGCCGATATACATCCGGCTGATGCCAATGACTAGGACGCCTAGCCCCGTGATCAAATAGACGATCTTTTGCCTTTCTTTCAACCACGGGATCATCTCCACTAATAGATATGCCATAAAAGGATAGATTGTGGCTGCATTCATCGAATGTCCGCTTGGAAAGCTGTAATACGTTTCATTCACAAGATGATCAAAGGCTGGACGCTCTCTAGCAAACAGTCCTTTTAATTCATGATTGATTGTTTTTTCTGTGAGATATAATAGAAAAAGCAGCATGATAGAGTAGTAGCGCTTATACATAAACAGGACCACACTAAAAATAAGCATGATTGGAACGAGCAGCGCGCTGATGCCAAAGTCAGTCAAAGCCAGCATGACATCATTTAAAAAAGGGAGTCTGATGCTTTCAAACCATAAGATGATCTGGTTGTCCAAATCTTGACATGCCCCAGATACCATAAGTGCAGCAATGGCGCCAAATAAAATGAAAAGAAATAGGATATACACGCGAAAGATTCCCCTCCCTCTCTCTTCAGAATCTCTTCAAAGTATAGTGCCTACCATGCTTCTTCTTCAACTATCATTGCTTTTTTCAGCAAATATTCAAATGTAATGTCGGCCAGCTCAAACGTTTCAAGCTCAGCAGGTATGTACCCTCTTTTGATCAGCTCCATGTAGAAGAACTCCGCAATTTCCTCTGTATCAATCACCAAATCTGCTTCTTTCATTGCATTCCGCCTCCTTTTTTATGATGTATGAACGCCGTCTGTTTTTTATTACAGTTTGTCATAATGGCGTATTCCATACATATAAATGCAGTAAACAAAAAGAAAAGGGGCTTGAAGCAATGAAATGGTTAAGCATTTTAGATGGAGAAACATTCGATCAGGTGATGGGCCGTATCTTGAGGGGATGGTTTTATGTGATTGCATTTTTCTGTGTGCCTTATTTTTTATTCGTGTTAGGACAAGTCTTTCTTTAACCAAAATGTTCGTTTAAACTTTCCAAAATAAAATCCATCATGTCCTTATATTCTGGATCTTTGAAAAATTCGTAGAGAATTTTATAATCGTTATAAATATCAAGAAGCTCATCCACTATAGATACAGCGAGAAATTCTAGTGAAGCTTCGCTTTCTTGTTTCTCTTCTAGCTGTAATAGAGCCGTTTGGACCATGTCTTCTTCTAACTCTTTTGATGTTTCTCCGACGTAATGCACAAAAAGAAGCTGATGAACAAACTGGTCCATCTCATATTTCCTTAGGACAAGCGTTAAATCTTCTTCTTCAGTCTCCAGCCACTCTCCGTCTTTTAGCCTCGTGAGTTCGTATATGACATCTTCCCAGCCATCTTCAAGGTAGCGCCAAATTTCAGTCCGATGACCGATGATTTTAAATAGCTCTTTTCCGTAATCTTTTACATATACAACATCGCCAATGAGGAACTCATATTCAATGTCCAGCTTTTCTGTATCCACAATCACCCCATCGTACTCATCGTAAAGCTGAAGTGATGTTTCAAAATAAAGCACCTCATTATGATTGACCTCATATAGATAGTGCTGGTCAATTTGATGGACTTTTGTAATCGTTCCAACTGTGCCGTACATGACAACGACGACAATATCCCCTACTTGATATTTTGGTGCTTTCGCCTTCATTCTGTCTCCCCCTTGCCCGACTTTTGGTCTTAACGTATCGTATGCCGGCGCAAGGAATTCTGCATGGGCAACCACACCATGCAAAACGCCATTTTATTTCTCATAAAAAAACCGCTTCTCCCATACGGAACAAGCGGTTGTGTGTTATTTTTTTTTGACTTCTAATTCGTATTGCTCAAACGCTTCGTCAAATGTTGTCATTGAGCTTAAATAATCACCATTTAGTTCTAAATAAGCGCACAGCTCATGATAATCAGTGGAAGCTTTAGGAAAGCTGTGATCCTCGTAAGCCGCATTTGCAAAATGGCTAATTTCATCTTTCGGTTTTGGATGTCTGTACTTCATTAAATAATGGTAAAACGACTTCACCTGTTTTTTCCCTCCGCGACACTCTATTTTGTTGTTATATTATACAGCAATTTGATGACTTGTATAGGCGGAGGTACAACTTATGATGAAAAGTCAAAGTAATTTCGCTTTAATAACCGCTCCATGCTCATTAATTCTTCGTAAGAGATTTTTTCTGGAAGTTTTGTCTGATCCACTAAAATCAATTGATCTTCTATCTCTTTAACCGTCTCATCCTTTTGATAAGTCATACCGCAGTGCGTGCAGGAAATGGATGGCGTTTCGATGATTTCAATTGATTGTGTGCCAGTGATCAGTTCCCAGTAGACTGTTGTCTGCTCTCTCTTTGCTTTGTTTTCCTCACACCAATCACATGTCAGCAAGGTTATTTCTCCTCCTTTACGGTTTGTTCTTTTTTAAGCTGTGCTTGATATTTCTTCTCTTTTAATTCATCTCGTTTTTCGCGTTTGTTTTTGAGCGTGTCATGCTCAGGATTTGTCTCATAAGCTTCTCTTCGTTTCATTCGGCTTAAATTCTCAGGTGTAAACGATCTCGCTTCATCCTGAAATAGTGCGGTAACCCCAATTGCTGGTTCTTGTTTTTCTTCATAAATTTCATTGAAATACGCATCTGCCTGGCCAGCGACGTAATGCTCTGGTTCTGGATAAGAAGTGATGACCCCTTCAAAGTTACGAAGGACAACTTTGTCAGGACTTTGCGATAATAAATAATTTGGTTGTAAGGCGATCTTTCCTCCGCCTCCTGGTGCATCGACAACAAAGCTCGGTACTGCATAACCGCTCGTATGCCCTCTTAAGCCTTCAATGATTTCAAGCCCTTTTGACACTGGTGTTCTAAAGTGGCCAATACCCTCAGATAAATCACATTGATAAATATAATAGGGTCTGACCCGAATTTTCACGAGGTCGTGCATCAGCTTCTTCATAATCGGTACACTGTCGTTAATACCTGCAAGGATGACGGCCTGATTACCTACTGGGACACCGGCATTCACAAGACGTTCGCACGCTTCTTTTGCTTCTTTTGTAATTTCAATACTTGTGTTGAAATGGGTATTTAGCCAAACCGGGTGATATTTTTTCAAAATATCGCAAAGCTCATCTGTAATACGCTGCGGAAAGACAACAGGCGCACGGGTTCCAATTCGAATAATCTCAACATGCGGAATGTCTCGTAAATTTTTCAAAATATATTCAAGCACTTGATCATTGATTAACAGCCCATCTCCGCCGGAAATCAACACATCCCGCACCTCAGGTGTTTCTCTAATATATCCAATGGCAGCATCTAACTGCTTTTTCGGCACACCCATACCGATTTGGCCGGAGAAACGTCTTCTCGTACAATAGCGGCAGTACATGGAGCACTGATTTGTCACAAGAAACAGCACACGATCTGGATATCGGTGCGTTAAACCTGGGACAGGTGAGTCCTCATCTTCATGAAGCGGATCTTCCAAATCATATTTTGTTTTATGAAGCTCTTCTGCAATTGGCACAGATTGCATACGTACTGGACATCTTGGATCGTCTGGATTCATCAGTGAGGCATAGTAGGGTGTAATGTTGAGTGGAATGGTTTTGGTGGAAATCTTCACCCCTTCTCTTTCTTCTTCTGTTAAGTTGACGATTTTTTCTAAATCCTCAAGTGTTTTCACGGTATGCGTCAGCTGCCAAATCCAGTCGTTCCACTTTTCCTCAGGTACATCCTTCCAAAGCTCAATGTCCTTCCAATGACGCCCCGGTTCATACAATTTCTGATTCATATCCATTCCCCCTATCAGCATTCACTTTATACTATGCAAGTTATGTGCCAACATGGGAAAATGCCCCTATTCTTTACAAAAGGAGCTTTACCCGTCATATTCGATGGATTGAAGTGCCTAAATTTCGGCATCTGCATATTTCTTCAATTTATATTGCAACGTTTGTCGAGGGATGTTTAAAGCAGCGGCGGTTTTTTTTATATTTCCATTGTGCTGGTGTAAAGCTTCCTGAATCAATGTTTGTTCAAATGAAGACACTTGATTTTTTAAGGAGGACTTAGGTATGCCTTTTTCCAGCTTATGTGCACATAAATGAGCCGGAAGGTATAAAGGGATGATCTCTTCCGCTTCCTTTGGCATCATCAACACGGCATGCTCTATAGTATGTTTTAATTCTCTAACGTTCCCTGGCCAGTGGTGAGCCATAAACAATTGTTCCGTTTCTTCAGATAGACGTGTGACGTTTTTTGAAAACTGATGATGATAGGTTTGAATGAAATGGCGGGAGAGCAGTGTGATATCTTGCTTTCTCTCACGAAGCGGCGGGATATGAAAGGATGACACATGCAGTCTATAAAATAAGTCTTCTCGTAGAATTTGCTTTTTCACTGCTTCGAATGGGTCCATATTGAGCGCAGTAATGAGTCGAACATCCACTTGAATGGATGCTGCATCACCGATGCGGCGCACAACACCATCCTCCAACACACGTAATAATTTCGTCTGGAGCGTGAGCGGCATCGCTTGCAGCTCATCAAGAAAAAGCGTGCCCCCATCAGCTAATTCGAAAAGTCCCTTGCGATCAATTGCGCCTGTATAGCTCCCTTTGACAGATCCGAACAATAGACTCTCAAGTAATGATTCTGGGAGTGCGGCGCAGTTTTGCGGAATGAATACTTGATTTTTTCGGTCAGATTCATGGACAATGGCTTGAACGAGCACTTCTTTTCCTGTCCCTGTTTCTCCGTAGACAACAACTGATGACGGGTAAGCAGCTGCTTTTTTTGCCCTTTCAAGCATTTCTTTTAAAAGCGGATCATTGGTTAAAAATGAAGAAAAATCATGCATTTGTTCTCTCCTAGTCACACCGTTTGTTCGCTTTTGTTGACCTAAACGATTAGAAAGCGCTGATAGCTTTGATACATCTTTGGCGACTTCGACCGCACCTATTAACTCGTTGTCTTCAATAATGGGCAATGTTGTGTTTACTGTTTCAATTCTTTCTCCATTTTTATTCAAATAGGTTTGCAGCGAATGATAAATTGGCTTCCCTGTTCTCAAAACATGCATGAGTGTACTTGTTTTTTCTGTTAAAGACGGATACACATCAAGGATGTACTTGCCAATCACCTCTTCTTTTTGTAAACAGTCAAACTTAGCCGCATTGTGGTTGTAAAAGATCGTCATCCCTTGATCATCTACAACGTGAATGGCTTCATCGATGGCTTCTAAAATTAATTCAAACCAATCTGCTCTTTCGACAACCTTCCCCATTCTTTCCCCCTCACTTTCAGTGCCGAAAAACCGGCTTCAATTGCCGATTTTTCAGCGGCTTGATCATGTCTAATTGGTTCCCTGTCCTTTTCATGTTTCGCTTTTTCCCTCCTACTTCCTGCTTGAATGGCTAAAAAAAGCACCCCTCTTATGAGGAGTGCTTTCGCCCGGATGTTTGATAAAGAGACATATCGAATTCCTGCAGCGATTCCATATACAGCGGCACAATCGGCTTTCCTTCTTGGAACAATTTAAATTGGGATGGGTATAGTTTAATGGGCTGATGATAAAAAGCAAACCGCTTCACGACCTCAGGATCAATACGGCAAAAGGTATGATGCACAAGTAAATAGACATCTTGTTTCCATTTAAACAGACGTCTGTTTGGCGGACTGAATGCAGGAGATATTTGAATGACGCTGCCTTCTTCAAATGTCTGCAGCTGGTCATTTGAAATCGTATAGATCTCCTTTGAATGAAACTGAAAATATTGCACATCACGTTTTGAAACAAACCGTCTTTTTTTCTGATCTTCAATATAAAAAAACGTTTTCCCACGATCTGCGGTGACGACTGTATAATTGGGTACTGCCAGCTTTTCTTTCATTTCATATTTCATCGTACATAACAGCGGCACACGAATTGCACGCCTGTTTTTTTCATTTATCCAGCGCCTTTCAATTCCATGAAGATAGCCGCCTGCGATTTGAAAGTAATCCCCTTCTTTTTCGATGACCGTTCCATCAATTAAATCATAGGGCATACTCGAAAACATATGATGAAAGGAATGAGGCGTTTTATATGTTGTATCAAGTACATCTTTTAATGGAAAAAACGCAGCAAAATAATTCAGTCTCATCCAAAAAACAGAATCTGCATGATGCCAGTGCTTTGGTTCATCATCCCAATATTGCCCGTATTTTTCATGAATAAGTGGAAGCAAGCGCCTTCTATGCATGACCGAACAATGGTCCACTTGAAAGGACGCATGATCTAGGATTCGATCTGCTTCACGAACATAACTCATCGTTTCCACTAATTGCTGATCAATATGCACGACCCGCTGCGATGAATACACAATATCTATATGAGGCTTTGACTGAAAAACCTCCACCATTTTTTGCAAACGATCTTTATGGTACACGGTATCATCGGTTAAATAACAAATGAGCTCACCTGTTATACGTGTTAATGCTTCATTAATGAGCGTCGCATAACGTGTGGTTAACAGCCGTTTTGCAGGATGAACCGTGTGTGAATACAGATGAATGCGTTCATCACCTAAATAGGGCTGGATCTTTTGAATGGTGTCTTGTTCTGAGCCATCATCCATGATCAAAAGCTCCCAATGCGGATACGTTTGTTCTACCATACTCTTTAGCACACGATCAATGAAATCAGGTTTATTGTAGCTTGTTAAAATCACCGATACTTTCATGATCATTATCCTTTTTATTTAGATTAAAAAGCCCCCCAGCTGACAATGTTCACATAAGGAACACTTACTCTTAACTGATTTGTCGCGTTTTTAAAGACCGCAACCGTATCAAACAATTGCACGACAACCACATTTTGAAGTACATCTCCATTCACTAAATGAACACGCGGTACCGGAATGCCAAGTTCTAGCCATGGGAGAAGTAATTCTTTGATGTCTGACACTCTCTCTTCCTCACTTTCCTCTAAAAGACGAAGAAGAAGTAATATTAAGATCACCTCAAGCACTCCTTCTGCTTCTAGTAATTCTTCGTTCCAACCATTTAATATTTGTTCAAATCCCATTCATAATCCCTCTCTCTTCTCATTTAATCTTTACTAGAGTATGAGCGTCACTTCATTTAGCCTCAGCATTTGAAAACATTTTTAAAAATGTGTGAACTAATTAATTGAAAAAAAGAATCAGGAATCAGCGTTCTGCTTATGCCAAAAAAAATGAACGGCATATACATAGGGGTGAGTTTGAATTGATGAAGAAAGGATGGGGAAAAAATGAGCGACAAGCGTGCTGAATTAAAAAAAGAATTATTGAAAGTGTTTTTCAAACCAATTACTCATGCATTAACAGCTAATCTCGAAGAAGGAGGAGTTCAAATGGAAGAAAAATTGAACGATTTATTAAGTGAAGTAGCAGCTGAGGCATCACCTTCAGATTCTGCTACAACACTCGATGTATCTCAGCCAGCAAGATGGATCTTTGCAAGACTTTCACCAGGAACAGTCATTAGCATTGTCACTGACTCAGGAGATTTAATTGGGCCAGTTCAATTTGTATCATTCGATGCTTCAACAGGTGTTGTATTTGTTACACAAGAAAGCTCTGTCACACCTACAGGATCAGCAACGACTCTATTAGATGTAGATAAAGTTGAAAGTGTTACATTCACATCTTAATGTGAGAGGGTCATCATGAAGCTTCTTTATATCAGTTCTGGCTACGGCGGAATCTATCACATGTTTGATCAATGGGTAGAAGAAAGCTTCATTGATTCCCCCTTTTCATGTGTAAAGATTGATAGAGAATCTCTACCCACTAACATGCACAAAATCCGGACATTTTCTCCGGATTTTGTTTTGATGATGATTGGTGATCATGTTCCGAAAGAAGTGCTTCATCAATTCAAACAAGAAAAAATTCCGATCGTTCTATGGATGACAGAAGATCCCTTTTATACAGATGTATCAGCTGCCTGCGCCCAAGATGCGCGGCTCATATTAACAATCGACGAAGGGGTTTTGCCATTTTACAAACAATTAGGAAAAGATCATGCACACTACTTTCCCATTCCGACAAATACACGTGTCTTTCAGAAAGATGAATCACCAGAAGAGATATGCACCTACGACATTGCACTCGTTGGCTACCCTTATCCCAACCGCATCAAAGCCATCGATATTCTTTTACAACAAAACAAATGGCGTATACTTGTTGCGGGTAAGGAATGGCACCGTCATTTCAATAAAGCACGGAGAAAACATCGTGATTTCACACTTATGACCAATTGGCTGAGCCCTCAGCAAATGGCGGACATCTATCAGCATTCAGCGATTGTCCTGAATCCGCACAGACCGGCTCAATTTGCTTATAACAAAAACAAAGCCATGATTCAAAATATGAGCCTGAACAACAGAGCGTTTGATATTGCTGCAACTGGAAGTTTTCAATTGACGGATTTACCTCCGCCGCATGCCTTTTCAAGCTTCGCTTATTACAAAGATGAAGACAATTTGATAGAGCAGGTTGAATACTATGGATCAAATGCGGAGAAAAGAAAAACGATCGCACTGAACAACTACGACCAAGTGGTTCGCTGGAATACATTCGATACGATGCCAAACAGGCTTTATGAAATCGTAAAAAGCGCCCTATAACTGGGCGCTTTTTCTTGTTGAGTGTGAGCTTATGCATAACCTTCTGCATCTCGGCGAGCCAATAAGACGTTCTCTGCCTCCTTCAGGTCTCTTTCCTGTTTCACCACAATCGACCGCGTATGATCCATCATATATGCTCCGACAGAACCTTCTAAGAAGGAATGAATGCACTCTTTTGCGTAATGAGCATGAAATGCATAAACCGCTCCATTTAGCCGGCCATACGTATATGGCTGCTCATGCTTTGGCATGAAAAAGTAATGATTGTCCTTATATAAAGTAGCTTCATTGTTTTCATGCAGTGTCCATGTTTCATTTGGGTTTTCTAGCGCCTCTGTAAAAGATGCTGTACAATCATATCCCCCTTCTACTAAAAGCTGCAAGCACTTCTCGATATCTGCCGGCTGTCTTAGTGGAGACGATGGATGCAGATATAAAACAATATCAAAGGTTTTCCCCTCCCGCTCTAAATAAGCAAGCGCATGCTTCACAGCTAACAGCGAAGGGGTTTGTTCTGTTACATGTGTACTTGGCAGTTCAATCACATTTGCTCCGTAGTGAGATGAAATGATTTGAGTATTGACATCCTCTGATGAGACGATGACTTCATCTAACTCAATCATTTGCAGTAACGGCTGAATGGTCCAATAGATAAGCGGCCGCTCTGCCAATATGCGTATGTGTTCATCATGCTGGTCTTGCTGACTCCTAAATGCTGGTATTATGGCTACAATACGATTTCCCCTATACATGTATTCTCTTCTCCCCTCGCGCACAGCTCTCTTACGATTTATTCTTTGCCCAAGCTGACCGCAATACTGAAGTGTTCAGGTTTCTCGTTTTTCTAGTTAATCTCTTATCTCTCCATATTCTATTAAGACGACAAGCAGATGGTTATAATTTGTTCACCTAATTTATAGATAAAGTGGTTCTTTTCCTCAAACGGATACTGCTCTTTCACATATGATGCAAAGTAGAGAAATGAGAGTTGGGGGATTAGATATGTCCAAACAGATAGAAACGACTTTGAAGACCTTTTTTCGTGACAAAACGATATTAGTTACAGGCGGTACGGGGTCCATCGGCCGGCAAATCGTGAATAAATTAACAGATTGCTCTCCAAAGAAGATTATCGTCTTTAGCAAAGATGACAGCAAACAATACATGATGAAACAGGAATACGAAGACCATCCAGAGGTCGTATTCGCTTTAGGAGATGTCCGGGATGCCAGCCGCGTGCGACAGCTCGTCAAAGGTGTTGATATCATTTTCCACGCAGCGGCCTTAAAACAAGTACCTACTTGTGAAGATAATCCGTTTGAAGCCGTTCAAACAAATATCATCGGCGGGCAGCATGTCATTGAAGCCGCAATCGAACATGAAGTGAGTCATGTCGTCAACATTTCAACAGACAAAGCAGTTTCTCCGACAAATGCCATGGGTGCCACAAAGTTAATTTCAGAAAAACTATTTTTCCAAGCAAACGAAAGTATTCCAAATCAAAAAACCATGTTTTGCTCTGTACGCTTTGGGAATGTGCTTGGATCAAGAGGTTCCGTCATTCCGATCATGCTCCAGCAGCTCTTAAATGAAAAGCCTTTGACTGTGACGGACCCTCATATGACACGTTTTTTTATGTCCATTGAAGAAGCGGTTTCCCTCACACTTCAAGCAGCGATTATGATGAAAGGCGGCGAAACCTTCATTCTCAAGATGGAGTCCTTACAGCTTGCCGATCTCTTAAAAGCATTTCATGAATATGCCACTCAAATCAAAGCTAAGTCTCCGAATATTCTCGTTGTCGGAAAAAGACCCGGCGAAAAGCTTCACGAGGAGCTTACATTCCCGCATGAAGCAGATGCACTGTTTGAGCATGATCAATTTTATGCGATCTTACCGAGACCGCACCTACACCCTTCCTTCCAAAAAATCGACTTAACCAATTACACCTCAAATGAAGCACCGCTCATTACAAAAGAAAAGCTGTTCCACATCATCAAACAATTACATCATACACATCATAAAAAATAAAAAATCGTCACACGGAAGCAGATGCTTTCCATGTGACGATTTTTAAATCAATCAAATAGATGTTTTAAATCCCCATAGCCTTCTTTTTCAAGATCATCCTTTGGGATAAACTTCAAAGCGGCTGAGTTAATACAATACCGAAGACCGTTTGGCCCTGGTCCATCAGGAAAAACATGGCCCAGATGAGAATCGGCTGTCTTGCTGCGAACCTCTGTCCGCACCATCCCATGACTCGTGTCAACCTTCTCTGCTACTTCCTCGTCTTCAAGCGGTTTTGTAAAGCTAGGCCATCCGCAGTGGGCATCGAACTTATCTAGAGAAGAAAAAAGCGGCTTTCCAGAAATGATATCCACATAAATCCCTTCTTCTTTATGATCCCAGAATTCATTTTGAAATGGCGGCTCTGTGCCATTATTTTGCGTGACTTCATACTGCATTCGGTTTAATTCTTTTATACGCTTTTCTTTTTCATTTGCCATTATTTATCACTCCAATGTGACTCAATAAAACCTGCTCTGCCCGAACCGACATGATATCGTTCATAGTGCATTTTGTTCTTTTTATAATAATGCTGATGATATTCCTCTGCTGGATAAAAAGGACCTGCGTCTAAAATTTCTGTAACGATTGGCTTTTGGAAAATTCCGCTTTGGTTCAGCTGCTCTTTCGATGCTTCTGCCAGCTTTCGCTGCTCGTCATGATGAACATAAATACCTGTACGGTAGGATTCCCCTCTATCACCAAATTGCCCGCCATCATCTGTTGGGTCTATTTGCTGCCAATATAATTCTAACAGCTTCTCGTATGGGAACACATCAGGATCAAACGTGATTTGAACCGCTTCTCTATGTCCCGTTGTATTTGTACATACTTCCTCATAGGTCGGATTCACTGTATGTCCGCCAGTATACCCTGATTCAACTTTGATAATGCCTGGCTGTTCGTCAAAAGGTTTAACCATACACCAGAAGCAGCCTCCTGCAAATGTGGCTAATTCTTGTTTTTCAGACATATTAGTGCCCCCTTCATTTAAAAAATGGTATCATCATATTATAACATGATAAAAAATAATGAAAATGATACGACTTGTATACCTAAAATAAAAGAAAGCATTCTGTCGTATCTTAAAATATAATGGGGGTTTAATGATTGGAACAAAGAAAACAAATGATGTATGAAATGGATACTTTACTGAGAACCGTATTCAAACAGATCCGTTATGAAATCAACAGCCTGCTCGAAAACGAATTATCTCGGAATGAATTTCTCATTTTAAATCTGCTCCGCGAGCAAGGTGCAAAAAAAGTAACGGAATTCGCTTCCATTCTTGGCGTATCTGCAAGTCATATTACAGCTGTGACTGACACACTCGTAGAAAAGGGCTGGATCACCCGTATCCGTTCAAAAGAGGATCGCCGCATCATCAAAATCCACTTAACCGATAAGGGTAAGGAAATTACTGAGCATTTCGAGAAAAAGAAAACAGAATACTTTATGGAGCGATTTGAGTCATTTGAGGACGAAGAACTGAAAACAATGATCAAATTATTTAAAAAACTGGATAAAAGTCAGAAGGATTAAGCATAGATTTTAGCGCTCAGGACATGCTACGGATAAAAAGAGGTGGAATCAACCATGACAAGCCCTTACCTTTGTCCAAACTGTAAAACAAACAGAACGCGCTTTAATCTCATTGAGCAGCTTTCAGAACCTGTAAAGCTGGATCCTGCGACTGGAGCAGTTGTCGAAAGATACGAAGGAGAGCAGCTTTCTCCTTTTCATATGAGCTATCAAGGTCCTCAAATGAAAGTCCAGTGCGGCGTTTGTGGTTTAATTGAGGATGAAAAAACATTCATTAAACTGGCTGAATACCATCAATATTCTTCTCCTTCTTAACATGCATGGCCTGACGGAAAACGTCAGGCTTTTTTCTATGCTTCTTTTGCCTATACAGATCGCCTTTTTCATGCATACGCTACAAAAAACACCATCGGTTGAAAGAAGGGATTGATGACATGCAGCAGGTCTTTTATCATGACTTTCCATATCGGCCATTCGCTGACGCCTACGAGCATCTTCAAAGCAGCACTTCATCAAAGGCCTTTATTCGTCTATTTCACGCTGCACCAGATCTCAGTGAGCTTGCTGTGTATGTGAATCAAAAGCAGGTTGTAACAGAGTTGCCTTACAGCCATTTGACCACTTATATGGAGTGGGATGAAGGAATTTATGAAGTAGCAGTGTTCAAAGTGGCTACAAAAGAAAGAGTTCTTCATTCCCGCATGAGATTTAAAACCGGAGAGACATACACACTATGTATCACAGGTGCTCATGCAGGCTTTGCACTGCTGACGGAGCAGCAAGACACTGCGATCAAACAAGAAGACCTGTCAGCCCTTACATTTGTACAACTGTCTCCGGACCTTCCTTCTATAGATATATATGAACGCGACCAAGGGATCTTATCAAAGGAGCTTGGTTATGTAAACGGCACCCATATCCATCATTTCTCACCGAATAAATATCATTTTGAATTGAAAGCTGCTGGCACTCAAAGTGTATTGCTTGATATCCCCAAAGTTCATCTGCAGCCAAAGCGCGCATACCTGATTCTGCTTCATGGTTTTGCTAACGGAGAACCAGAACTTATGGCGAAGGTGGTCTTGTCTCGGCAATTATAAAAAAAGAGCCTTTCCACATGGAAAAGGCTCCTTACGAGACATCTTCAGCTTTTTCTTGCTTTTGAAAATCAAAAGCAAGAATCATGATGCCTAGAAATAATGCACAGTAGGCAATATTTAAGTAAAACTGATCGATATTTTCTGCTTTTAAATCATTGGCAGCTGTAATGCCAAAGTACGCAGCAAATAAAAGCGACAGTAAACTAAAATATTGATAGACTCGCTTCATGATTTCACTCCTGACCCACACTATTGCTTTGGATGATAATATGAGAATTCAATTTCATCGTTCTGTAAATCAATTTTGTTTGCTTTGACATACATATTATTCGTCAGTGGCATTTCTGACAGACGTACTTCAACCGTTTTTTGATCCGGTTTGACATGAACGAATTCTGGCAGCTCATAGAACTGACCCATGTAGCTTAAAACAAAACTAATCGGAATGCTCAATTGTCCAATTGAAAAGTCATCCACTTTCAAAAGCACATCACCATTATCTTCAACAGTTGGCGTAAATGAGACGTTTGCATCAATCGTTGAAGAGAAAGCTTTAATTGCACCTGTCACCTTCACATCTTGATCGATTGCTACATGAAAGTCCGGCATATCACTTGACCCTTGATTTTTCAAATAATCATTGACAAAGCTGGTGAGAGATTCCTTCGAGCTGGATATATGAAAAGCATACTCGCTTTTCACGTCTTTCGGTGAAGCGGATTGACCGCCTGGCAGCAGCATCAAAATACCGCAAGCAAGAACAATCAACAGATTGATGGCAAGTAAAATAAAAAATAAGCTTTTCCATTTTTTCATATATGTCACCCTATTCCTTCGGCAGTCCTTCTTTTTTCACTTCGGAGAATAAACGATTTGCCATAAGAGAGTACCCCTTTTGGTTTGGGTGGAAATCATCATCTGCCAATAATTTTTCATCAGAATCTTCTTCAAATAAATCTGCTACATTGATCATATCCGCATTGCCGTCTTTTTTTAGTTCCTTTTTGGCAGCTGCGTTCCAGTCTTTGACGACTTCATCAATATCTCGCAGCTCAGACAAACTGAACTTAAAGGGATTGTACATGCTGACATACATGATTTTCGCATGGTCATTCTGTTCTCTCAGTTGAGAAAGAATGGTTTTAAAGCGCTCCTCAAAAGGACCTTGCTCTTTTTGAAAAGGAGCAAAAGTCAAATTCAGCACATTTTGTCGAACAACATGCATTAAGTCATTTCCGCCGATCGTAAAGAAAATATAGTCAGCGTCTTTCAATCCGTCCTGCACTTTTTTTTCTTTTAATCTTTTTAATAAATCTACGGTTCTACTGCCTTTAATGGCATAGTTTTTTAATGTAACAGATTGCACGCCGTCCTCCGCTTCTATCTTGTCACGGGTCATGCCTGCATATCCTTTTTTATCTTGATCTCCGATTCCTTCTGTTAAGGAATCTCCAACCGCTGCGATGGTAATATGTTCTTTTACGTTTTGTGTGTCTTCTAGTTTATCCTTTATGCCAGCCTCTTGCGCGGAACATGCAGAAAGAACAATAGCTAGAGACATCACAATCAAAATCAAACGAGCCTTCAAACGATGATGTCCCTCCTTTTTCTGATTAAAAAAGTGTATCATGTTTTTGCCCATTTGAACATCCTTATGCTAGCTTCGATTCAGCGTTTTGATGTCCTTGATCATGTCATCATATGGTGTGTTTTGCACGCCGTCATAATTTTTCATCACTTTCCCCTCCTGATCGACAAGGAAAAACAGGGACTGATGAATCACTTGGTCTTCATCTTCAGGTTTTTTCACAATGGTTTTAAAGCTTTTCATCGCGAATTTTTCAATTGCGGACTGTGAGTAGCCAGTGAGAAAATCCCAATTCTTAAAGGACAATGGATATGCTTTTGCAAATTCTTTGAGCTTTTTCGGTGAATCGACCTCTGGGTCCACGCTAAAGGAAATGATATGTACATCCAGCTTTTCTTCTTTTAAGCGTTTTTGCAGCTCTGTCATATGCGCAGTCATCGGCGGACAGATCGTTTCACAGCTTGTGAAAATAAAATCTGCCACCCATACTTTCCCCTTCAAATCATCCAATGACACCTTTTGACCATCCTGATTTTCAAACTCAAACGGCTCGATTTGATAATTTAATGCATCCTTGATTTGTCCATTTGAACACGAGACTAAAAGAAGCACGCTTATCATCATAAGCGCACCAACCAAGGCTCCCCTTTTTCTATACATGATATGTCCATCCCCTTTTTCATCAATCGGTATAAAAAGTAAAGCCTATTGCGCCCTTTCCAGTATGACACGAAATAATCGGTGTTGTGTAGGCGATGTCAACAAGTGCTTCAGGTGTGTGGTCAAGCAGCGCTGATTTGAGCTTTTCGGCGAGCTCTAATGCATCTGCATGCGCGATCCCGATAGCTTGAACTGTTTTTCCTTTTACCGCCTGTACATACTGTTTTGTGAGATAACGGACAAGAGCAGAGTAGCTTCTCACATTCGCTTCTGGCGTGTATACCCCGTCTGTCAAGCTGGCAATTGGTTTGATGTGAAGAAGCGAGCCGATCAGCGCTTTTCCTTTTCCAATTCTCCCACCTTTGACGAGATTTTCTAATGTATCAATTGTGACATATAACTTTGTTTGAAGGCGGATTTTATCTAGCTCTGAGATAATGTCTTCACAGCTTGCACCCTTTTTGGCAAGTTCTGCTGCTTTAACGACTTGAAATCCTAATCCATAGGAAATATAATTCGAATCGATCACCGTGATGTTTCCATCTACCATTTTCGAAGCGCTTTCAGCAGTTTGAACAGTACCACTCATCCCACCAGTTAAATGAATACTTATTACTTCGCTTCCATCTGCCGTCAGCTTTTCATATAATTCGACGAATTGACCTATCGCAGGTTGAGACGTTTTCGGCAGTTCCTCAGCGGCCTCCATTTTTTCAATAAATTCATCTGGCTGTATATTCACTCGATCAATATAATCAACTCCAGAAATGGAGATATTGAGCGGAATTACGTGAATGGAAAGATCATTGATTTTGTCATGCGGAAGGTCCACAGTTGAATCTGTTACAATTTTAATTTGTTTCACTATCGTCTCATCCTTGCTGTCTTAGTCTTTACATATGATATTACCTTATTTCCTGCACACTTGAAAACAACTGTCAGAACGTTTTTGAATTTGTCACATTTTCTTCTTTTCACGAAAAAAATCCTTGCCAAACTGAGCAGCGGCCATTTCAAAATGGCGGTTCACCCCTTTTGACAAAGATTATTCCTTACGCATTGTGCTTCAGTGTAGGCTCTCGGTAGATCTGTTCATATGTGCTCCACTTGACGTTACGTTTCACATCCTCTCTGAAAGAGTACACAGCTCTCTTTCCTTTAGATACATAGACTTTTTTCAAGAAAGCTTCAAGTCTAAAGGTGAGCATGAAACGATATGTCTCATCTCCCTTTAGAACAGGGACTTCTGTTACCTTGATCTGAGCTCCATCCATCCGTCTAAAACATATTGTTTTGAGCAGCACAACCGATCAATCCTCTTTTCCAATTATCTGTTAAGCCTAAATAAATAGGTGGAATAAATCTTGATCTTTATTCACTTCAACATAGTGGAAGCCTTTTTTATTCATTCGTTCAATCAGCGCCGCATAGTCATCTCTTTCTTTCAATTCGATGCCGACAAGCGCGGGGCCTTTGCTTCGGTTATTCTTTTTCGTATATTCAAAACGTGAGATATCATCATTTGGCCCTAACACTTCATCTAAAAATTCTCGAAGTGCTCCTGCTCTTTGCGGAAAGTTGACAATGAAGTAATGTTGAAGACCTTCATAGATCATCGAACGTTCTTTGATTTCTTGCATTCTGCCGATGTCATTATTTCCTCCACTGACAATACAAACAACATTTTTGCCTTTAATCTCTTCGCGATGGGCATCTAATGCTGCGATCGGCAATGCACCTGCTGGTTCTGCTACAATTGCACATTGATTATACAGCTCTAAAATGGTCGTACATACTTTCCCTTCTGGTACAAGACTGATTTTATCAACAACAGATTGAAGCGTCTTAAACGTCTTTTCACCAATTCGTTGAACCGCTGCTCCGTCTACAAACTTATCAATCGAATCAAGTGTTACAACCTCGCCCTTCTCATGGGAAGCATGCAGTGAAGCTGCACCAAGCGGTTCGACTGCAATGATTTCGGTTTCTGGTGCGATATTTTTGATATATGTACCAACACCAGATAACAGGCCTCCCCCTCCGACACTTGCAAATAAATAGTGAGGCTCTACTTCGATATCATTTAATATTTCTACAGCAGTCGTTCCTTGTCCTGCCATCACATCCAAATCATCAAACGGATGGATAAATTCGCGCTTTTCTTTGTCTCCGCATTTTACGGCTTCATGGTATGAATCATCAAACGTATCTCCGGTTAAAATAATTTCAACATATTCTTTTCCGAATAGCTCCACTTGGGATACTTTTTGCCTTGGCGTCGTAGCAGGCATAAAGATTTTCCCGTGGATACCTAAATATTTACAAGAATAGGCAACACCCTGTGCGTGATTTCCAGCACTTGCGCATACAATGCCATTTTCTAGTTTTTCTTTTGGAAGCTGGCTCATTTTATTAAAAGCGCCTCTTAATTTAAAGGAACGAACTACTTGAAGGTCCTCTCTTTTTAAGTAGACATTACATTCATATCGTTCAGAAAGTCGCTCATTTTTTTGAAGTGGTGTATGAATGACTACATCCTTCAAATTTTGATGGGCCTTTAAGATGTCTTTCACTTGAATTAGCGTGTTTTCTTTGAGCAACGGTTTCATGTACAAGATCCTTTCTCTTTAACCTTATTTAATTTGTCATTATAACATGAATATTCAAAAAATAAACCAATAGATCAAGGATCAAACATAAAATTTAAAAACTTTTTCGTTTTCCTGTACATTTGTTTTAATTGGGTGTTACAATTGAACCAATTAGAACCACAAAGAAAGGAAACACCCCATGGCCACACATTTATTCACGTCTATCTATGGAGATCATCAAGACATCAAGCGTGCCATTCATCTGGCAAAACAATTCTCGAAAAACGAGCAGCCAGTCTTGATAACGGGAGAAATCGGCACAGGCAAAACTCGATTCGCCCAAGAAATAGCAAAAGCATCTGTTCCACACACAGCACTGTCACACATATATTGCCCCACCTTGAATGAAGAAATCTTGCAGAAAGCCTTCATGGAAAAGAACAATCAAATTCTTTATTTAGACGAGATTGGTGCCTTAAGTATTCCACTGCAGCACCAGATCATTCGTTTTCTAGACGCTTCACCTGCAACAAAAGTGATCGCTTCTTCGTCTTTATCAATAGAGGCACTCAGGGTTTCCTCTACCTTTTTACCTGAGCTGTTTTATCGTCTGAATGTTCTTCATTTGGCTCTTCCAGCTTTAGCCGAACGAAAAACAGACATTCCTGTGTTAACAAATGCTTTCTTTCAAGAGCTGAACATGGCACCAAGTATTGATTCAAGTGTTTGGGAGGCCTTGCAGCAGTATCCATTTGAAGGAAACGTGCAAGAACTCAAAAATATCGTTCATTACGCTGCAGCGATACTAGAGGGACAAACGGTCTTTTTACATCATTTACCGCCCTTTGTGTTAGCACCTCTTCCGTCAGCTGTGAAAGGAAAAAAGGAAGAACACCAGCTTACACTAATGGAAAAACAAGAGTTTGTTTTCTTGCTGGAAGCCATTAAATCTCTCAATGAAAAAGGAGAAGCTGCCAGCAGACGAATCTTATCTGAATTAAGCAAACAAGGAGATATCCCGCTGACCCCTCAGCAGGTGAGAAACCGCTTAGATGATCTTGAGAAAAAAGCATATGTGACGAAAGGAAAAGGCAGGGCCGGAACGAAGATTACACTTGAAGGTCTTTCATTTCTGAAGTCGCTTGATGGTTATATACCGGTTCAATAAAAGGAGGACATCCATTGTTTACTGTAAAAGAAGAAATTGCAAATGCCATTACACATGGCATTGGAGTTATTTTATCCATACCAGCCATTGTGTTTCTCGTATTATTCGCTGTTCAATACGGCACCGTCACAGATATTATCAGCTTTTCGATATTCGGTGCATCCATGCTTCTGCTTTATTTAAGCTCGACCTTGCTTCATAGCATCCGGCACAAAAAAACAAAAGATATTTTTGAAATCCTTGATCACTCGGCCATTTATGTATTGATTGCTGGTACATATACCCCCTTTTTACTTGGACCATTAAAAGGTGCACTCGGCTATACACTGCTTGCAATTGTGTGGGCCCTTGCTGCTGGCGGTATTGTCTTTAAAATCTTTTTCGTCAAACGCTTTATTATCGTATCCACCCTCGTCTATTTATTAATGGGCTGGATGATTATTATCGCTATTAAACCGCTCTACATCCAATTAACAGGTGCAGGATTTGGCCTCTTACTGTTAGGCGGAATATTATATTCAGTCGGAACCATCTTTTATATTTGGCGGAAAATCCCCTATCATCATGCGATTTGGCACAGCTTTGTCCTTGGCGGCAGTGCGTCGATGTTCTTCTGTATTCTATTTTATTGCGTGAACGTTCCTACTGCATAAAAAAACCAGCATCCACTATTCGGATGCTGGTTTTTCTATGCACGCTTTTGTACGTAATCACTGATCATGACAGGTGCTTTAATATGAATATCGACATTGACAGGACGCATTCTTTTTACGATCTTCCCAGTTAAAAGACGATCCGTTCCGCTCGTTTCAATTGGTACAAGCGGACAATTATATTCTTCAGCAAGCGCCTCTGCAAAATGACAATATGCTTCTGCAAGCAATACACTTTGCCCAGACACGATTCTTTGCTTTGCTTCTTCTAATAAGACCTCATCAGACTGGTTCTGACGAATGACGGCCATTTTTTTCAGCCATTGTTTTAAAATGGGATACCGAAAAAGATTCGGCTTTGTCATGAAAGCAAATGGCTTCTCAAGATGGCCAATCAATAATGTCGTCGTGACTGGACTCAGCTCTTTTGTGATATAAATTACGGGGCCTTCTGGCAGCTTTTTTTGCTGATGAATGGTCATGACTGATCCTGATTGATCAATACAACCTCGGGTAAATCTTTTTGCATGCTCATGAATGAGATGCATTCGTTTCGTATAGGAAATGCGTGGATCTGTTAATTCATGATCGTACAAATGCCTCATACTTTTTAAAAAGGATACAACAACATAAATCGTTAAAAACCAATAACGAAACAACCGTACTCCTCCTACTCATTTATCCTTTTTTGTCATAAACGACAAATTCATAATTGTAGGGGTTCTTTTCGTCACGATGGCCTTTTTCGCGTGATACAACCGTCCATTCGTCTTCATTGTAATCAGGAAAGTAGCGATCTCCTTCAAACGCATGGTGAATATGCGTGATATATAGACGATCTGCATATGGCATCATTTCTTCATACAGCTTAGACCCGCCAATGATAAATAACTCGGTTTCGCTTTCCCCAATTGCCAAAATATCAGCTATTGAATGAACAACCTCGCATCCTTCCGCTTCAAAAGAAGAACTTGTGGTGAGCACAATATTTCGGCGGTTAGGCAGCGCTCGTCCAATGGATTCAAATGTTTTTCTGCCCATAACAATCGTATGCCCGCCTGTGACTTTTTTAAAATACGCTAAATCTGCGGGTAAATGCCATGGCATTTGATTATCTTGACCAATGACTCGGTCTTTTCCTGTCGCCACAATCATGGAAATCATACACTGACTTCTCCTTTAATATGCGGATGCGGATCATAGTTCTCAAGCACAAAATCATCGAATGTAAAATCAAAAATGCTCTTTACATCTCTTGTGATGCGAAGCTCAGGCAGCGTGCGTTCCTCGCGCTCTAGCTGCATTTTCACCTGCGGAAGATGATTTTGGTAAATATGAGCATCTCCAAGTGTATGAATAAACTCTCCTGGCTCAAGATTTGTCACTTTGGCAATCATCATCGTTAGAAGAGCATATGAAGCAATATTAAATGGCACGCCTAAAAAGATATCTGCCGATCTTTGATAAAGCTGGCAGGAAAGCTTCCCATTTGATACGTAAAATTGAAACAGACAATGACAAGGAGGCAGCGCCATTTGATCAATTTCCCCCGGGTTCCAAGCGCTGACGATCAGTCTTCTTGAATTCGGGTTGTGCTCAATATCATGGATCAGCTTTGTGATCTGATCCACGGTCTCGCCGTCTCCGCTCGCCCATGATCTCCACTGCGCTCCGTACACACGGCCCAGTTCTCCATTTTCATCTGCCCATTCGTTCCAAATCCGGACACCATTTTCTTGAAGATATTTGACATTTGTATCACCTTTTAAAAACCACAGTAACTCATGAATGATCGATTTCAGGTGCAATTTCTTTGTCGTTAAAAGAGGAAATCCTTCCTGTAAATCAAATCTCATCTGGTAACCGAACGTGCTGATTGTACCTGTTCCCGTTCTGTCACCTTTTTCATCCCCGTGCTGTAATACATGACGGCATAACTCTTTGTATTGTTTCATTTTTTTCATCCTTTATTTATGTTCTTGTTGTAGTTTACCTTATTTCTGCTTTTGTTGAAACCAAAAAAACATGCCTGCGTAATGAGCAGACATGTTTTTCTGTTTATACTTGATTCACTCGATCCTGCTCTTCATCCTTAATATCTTGGTGTGAGTGAGCAATGCGGCTTGCTGCTGCTGCGGCAAGTGCAGCGACTAGGTCATCAAGGAAAGTATGCACTTCACCTGGACGGCCTTCATCTAATTCTCGAATAATCCCGAATTTCTCTTTATCCAAATAACCGAAGTTGGTCAAACCGATTGATCCATATACATTGACAATGGAAAGCGGAATAATCTCATCAATTCCATATAGCGGCTCATCTGTTTCAACTAAGTGCTGTAAAGGTTCTGGCAAAAGCTTTTGTTCTGCCAGCTGATCAAGGGCAAGACCTGTTAAAACTGCATGGACAATTTCCCTTTTATTCAGCACTTTTTCAACATTTTCAATACAGACACTAAGTGGAAGGTTTGGATGATATTTTTCTTGAAGCTTCAGCACAATGTGTGCGATATCTTCAATTTTCACACCGCGCTCGTTTAACATTTGTTTTGTAATCTGCACCATTTCGTTCATTGTATACTTTTTCAATTGGCATGACATCTCCTTCTAGTGGCTCATCCAGCTCGGCGGGGTGTTTTTGTCCCAGTAAATATTACCGAGTTCATGATGCGTCTGGAATCCATCATCTGCTGTATGGTAATGAAAGTTAAACCAATATCCGCTGTGTGGCGGCTGATCTCTTCTTACATGGAAACGGAGCAAATCTTCTCCGGTCTTGCGGTTATAAATATGAAAGATTTTTTCACCATTTCCGCTTGAAGGCTGATCAGTTAAAACAACATCTTGAAATTTTTCGTCATCTTTGAAATTTGTTAAATAGTCGGTTAACACTTGTTCAATCTTCGGTTGAATCTCTTCTCTGTACTCGTCCTCAATGACAGGTGTAATTTTACGACCAAATTTGAGAAAGGATTGATTTTCTGCACTTGATAGCACCTCTTGCTTATATTTCTCAAAGGAGTCTATCTGCTTTTTGTTGTCCTCTTGCGATAGTTCCCAGCTGCGCATTTCATCTGATGTCTCATAAACCGCTGTATAAGGCGTTTTATCAGATGAAGAAAGTTCAGAGGGCTTGTCTGTCATCAAAGCCGACGGAGGAGAGACTAAACCAAAAGTTGCAATCGTAAAGAGCACAACAAGTGTTTTTCTCATCCACATCTTCATGATATCTAATTCCTTCCATAAGTTATCATACTGCTATTCTAGCATATAATGAATTTTCAGTCATTCAATTTGGTCACCGATAAGAGACTTTCTTTTTCATAATAAAACGTTTACAATGGCAATAAAGGCGACTAAAATTTGGGAGGAATGGATATGCTTGAAGGTTTTTTCATTACGGCTTCCTTGCTGACGTTATTTTATTTTGTCTATATGGAGATTACGGATTAAAAGCCTTAATGAGGGTTTTTCAGATTGTTGACAAAGGGCTAAAATGATCTTGATTTTAGCCCTTTGTCTTCTTTTCAGCGTGATAGAAAACCTTTGCAGTCTAGGAAGGACGAGCAGCGGAGCGGAGCGAATTTGATATTCGTGAGCACCGGAGCGCAAACTGACACCGAATGCGAGGGTTTGTCTACACGCTGAAAAGCCCTTAATGAGGGCTTTTTTCTTTTTCTATATATCCATAATGAAATTGGGCTGTTTTTCGTTTTAAGACGTGAAATTGATAAGAGTCTGCTAGAAATCGTGTGCTTTTCCAGTGATCTTTTAAAACCACTCTTTTTCTCGCTACTCTCAGCGCTTCTTGTACGGCTATTTCGTTGTCAAATTGGTGCTCTGCCGCATGACGAAGCGGGGCGATACTTGCAGATTCTTGAATGGTTTCCTCAAACATTGGATCAAAATAGACGACATCAAATGAATCATCAGGGAGCTCCTTTAGCTGCTCGATACTGTCTCCGCTTAAAACAGAAATCCGTTTCATCGCTTCATCTGCTTCTTTTATCCCTGTTTCCCATGTGTTTAGTCCTTCTCGTACGAGTAATGCTGTAATGGGATTCTTTTCGATACCGACGACCTTTCCATTCTTTCCTAATGCCGAGCTTGCTGTAATGGCATCTGACCCTAAGCCAAGCGTACAATCTAAAAAAGAATCGCCCGGCTGAAGCTGCGTGGCTTCAATTAAAGGATCCTTTTCTCCGCGCAGGAGCCGCTTCACTCTGAACATCGCTGAGCTTGGATGAAAGAAGAACTTTTCACCATTTGGCTGATACCATTCGAATCTTTCTTTCCCCACAACAAGGACGTCCCCTCGTTTCAACGCAAGCTGCTTGACAGATTGTTTGCGCCTCTCGATATACTCACCATGTAACTCCTCTGCAAGTGCCTTTGCTGTTTCAATCGTTTGGTCATTTGCTCTAAAGCTTGTTGTAATCAGCATGCTGTGCCTCCATCATGATTAAGAAAAAATGCCCTGAATAAATGACAGGGCATTTCAACACTTGTATTAGCAATGTTTTTCGAATGCAGATAAGACGTTTTTCATGATGTCTTCCATTTCATGACCTTCAATTTCGTCACGTGGGATAAAATGAACGAGTTCATTTCCTTTTAAAAGTGCCATAGATGGAGACGATGGCTCTTCGCCTGTGAAGTATTCTCTCATTTTCGCCGTTGCGTCCCTGTCCTGACCAGCAAAAACGGTCACGATTCGATCTGGTGTTTTTTCTGCCTTCATCACTGCTTGAGTAGCAGCTGGGCGTGCTAATCCAGCAGCGCATCCACATACAGAATTGACTACCACAAATGTCGTTCCTTCTGCTTCCTGCATCGTTTGTTCTACTTCTTCTTCCGTTGTTAGTTCTTGAAATCCTGCACTTGTCAGCTCTTGACGCATTGGTACAACGAGCTGGCGCATGTATTCTTCATATGCCATTGACATAAAAAAGCCCCCTCTATAATCCTTATGTTGTGAATAAAGGATACTATAGAGAGAGGCAATTTTCAAATGTTCGATATCAGATTAAATTTTCATGATTCCGCCTGTATTGGCTGATGTCACAAGTTTTGAATATCTAGCAAGGTAACCCGTTTTCACTTTTGGCTCAAAGCCTTTCCAGTTTGCTTTTCTTCTTTCCCATTCTTCCTCTGGAACATCTACGCTTAAAATGCGCTGTTCAATATCGACAACGACGTGATCACCATTTTCAACAAAGGCAAGCGGGCCGCCCTCAGCTGCCTCTGGAGAGACGTGTCCGATCGATAATCCGCGAGAAGCGCCGGAAAAACGTCCGTCTGTAATTAATGCAACCTTTGGCCCAAGCCCCATTCCGACAATTTGTGAAGTAGGTGCAAGCATTTCAGGCATACCTGGTCCGCCTTTAGGTCCTTCGTAGCGAATAATGACAACATGTCCTGCTTCTACTTTTCTATTAATGATGCCTTCAAGGGCTTCTTCTTGAGATTCAAAAACGATCGCAGGTCCCTCGTGGCGTGTAATCCCGTCTTGTACCCCGCCCGTTTTAATGATCGCGCCATCTGGTGCAAGGTTTCCAAATAGAACGGCTAAGCCGCCTTTTTCAGTAAATGGCTTGTCAATTGGATAAATGACGTTATAATCTTTTACCTCATGTCCCGCAATGTTCTCGCCAAGCGTTTTCGCAGTGACGGTCATTGTATCTAAATGTAGAGCTCCTTCTTTTTTAGACAATTCATTGAGTGCCGCTGTAACGCCGCCTGCTTCATGTAAATCCTCAATATAAACATCCGAAGCTGGTGCAAGCTTTGATAAATGAGGCACACGTTCTGCTACTTCATTGATACGTTCAAGTGAATATTCAACACCTGCTTCATTTGCAATTGCCAGTGTGTGAAGAACTGTATTTGTTGAACCACCTAGAGCCATATCTAATGCAAATGCATTATCAATTGCTTTTTCAGTGACAATATCTCGTGGTTTAATATCCTTTTTAATGAGCTCCATGAGTTGTTTTGCTGATTTTTTCGCAAATTCTCTTCGCTCTGGTGATGTCGCCAAAATCGTTCCATTTCCAGGAAGAGCAATACCGAGTGCTTCTGCCAAACAGTTCATTGAGTTAGCTGTAAACATACCAGAACAAGATCCACAGGTTGGACAGCCAAACTGCTCTAATTCATTTAATTCTTCTTCATTGATTTTACCTGACTGATATGCGCCAACCCCTTCAAATACAGAAGAAAGAGAGATTTTTCTGCCATCACTTGTTCTACCCGCTTCCATCGGCCCGCCGCTCACAAAAACAGTTGGGATATTCACGCGCATCGCTGCCATCATCATTCCTGGTGTGATTTTATCGCAGTTAGGAATACAAACCATTCCATCAAACCAATGTGCAGATACAACGGTTTCTACAGAGTCAGCAATGATTTCACGGCTTGGCAATGAATATCTCATTCCGATATGCCCCATCGCAATTCCATCATCGACGCCAATCGTATTGAATTCAAATGGAACCCCTCCAGCTTCACGAATGGCTTCTTTGACAATCTTCCCGAATTCCTGAAGATGGACATGTCCTGGGACAATATCAATATAGGAATTACATACGGCAATAAATGGCTTGCCGAAATCCTCATCCTTTACCCCCGCTGCTCTTAGTAAGCTTCGGTGAGGTGCTCTGTCGATTCCTTGTTTAATCATATTACTGCGTAGTTCTGCCATCTGTTTAAAAAGCCTCCTATACTACAAGTCTTGTTGACTGCATGATTTTGAGTTGATTTTATTTTACAAATTTTCTGTTTATTTAGCCACCTATGAATGACTGATGACCAACATGGCTGCTGAAGCAAGCGCTCAGCAAGGTTCGTGTCATAAAATCTGACCTCCAATATTCTATATTGGTACTACTATATAGAGTTTTTTCGCATATTTCAACAATATTCAAAATAATTTTTCTAAAAAAATTTTTCTGTCTATCATTTTTAGAAAAACAAGCTGCTTTTCATTGGCAGCTTGTTCATTTTCCCCATCATTCGGACGCATTCTTTCTACTTTCTGTCATTTGCTTCCATACAGAGCCTTTCGCTTCTTCCCCATGCTCAATGCGCTCAATCGCCATTTTTACTTGAAGACTAACTTCAAACTCAGGGTCTTGCTCTGCTTCTTTTAGTGCTTCAAGTGCCGTTTCGTCGCCTTCTTCATAAAGGAACATAGCAGCACGCCAGCGGACAAGCTTACTCGGGTCCTTTAAGGCAGCGATCATAGCATCAATAGCGCTTGGGTCACCAAGGTCAGAAATAGAGTCGCCAGCCGTTCTGCGGACCGTCACTGTTTTGTCTTCGAGCCCCTTATATAAAATAGGCAGAATGGCAGGATCTTCAATCATGCCAGCATTCACAACGGCTTGTCTGCGAATAGACGTTTTTGGGTCCTCCATCGCTTTCATTAAAACAGGAATATCCTTTTCTTCTGGCTGCATTTGCTCTAAATGGGCAAAACGTTTTTTCCAATCTTCCTCACGCAGCATATCTTCTGTTACATCATATGCCTTTCGGTTCACCTGTCTATCTACAGCTTCTTGACCTTCTTTAACGGCTTCTGTTAATCGGGCTAAACGCTCGTCATCATAGGCGGCTTGCAGCTCTTCTGTGACTTCCTGCCCGATATCCGCAAATTCCCCAAAACGAACGCCATGTTCTTTCCACACTCGTTCAAACACAACATTGTCTGAGCTGCTTCTAAGTTTTAAAATGGCCGCTTGAAAGCGTTCAGGCATGCCAAACCGTTCTTCTCTTTCACCGTCTGACAGTTTCACCTGCATCGGAATGCCATTAAACATTTGGACAAACACTTTCACTTCGCCAAATGTGTCATCACCTGATGACGATCCTTCCTGAAGGCCCTCCGTTTCTTGTCCAAACGCTTCTCTGACCTGTTGTAAAATACCCTGCCAGTCAAATTTTGCATTCCGTTCGACAGCTAGGAAATCCGCGACATGATAGACCCCTTTTACCCCTTCAATGTTTAAAATACGCTGAATCATCTCTGGCGCTTCGTCTTTCTGATCCTTTTTGTAATTGTTGCTTTTACCGCCGGCAAGTGCTTCTGTCAAAATCACCTTCATCGTATTCGGACTTGGCGTCGGTTCTATGGCTGTTATTTTCATTGATACATCCTCCTTACACACATAAAGACCCTACTCATCTGTAAGGCCGCATTCTTCTTTCCACGTTTTGATAAATAAACTCATCAATGCATGCCGCTCATTAGCAAGCTGCTTTCCTGCATGAGTGTTCATCAAGTCTTTTAATTTGAGTAATTTTTCTTCCATATGCTTTAGTACGGAGCCCTGCTTCGTGTCCTTTGTAAAATGGGGCTCACCTTTTACACCCGCATACGTAAACACCCTTGCGATGCCGCTTGCTCCTATCGCATCCAGCCTATCCGCATCTTGAACAATGGCCCCTTCTAATGTCATTGGTCTAAACTGCTTATGCCGATGACGAAAAGACATTGTTGTAATGATGTCCATGATATAGCGGATATCCCGCGTGTTCATTTCCCATAAAAGGAGCTGGTGCTCAAGCTGCTCCTCGGTGACCTTCCATTCACTTGACAGCTTTTCATCAATTAAATCATGAACAATCGCTGCCATTTCGATAATAAAAAGAGAGCCGCCTTCCTGATTGGCAATATGGACGGCAAGCTGGCGTACACGAGCAATATGAGCCGCATCGTGCCCAGTCGGTTCATTCTTAAGCCTATCTGAAACAAAGGAGGCAGCTGCCTCCAATTGCTTTCTCTGCATGATCGTCAGCATCTTATTTGTCCAAAAGAGCGATGATTGAGCTTTCTAATTCTTTTGGTGGTGTTTTCGGTGAGAATCGTTCAGTGACTTCTCCGTTTTGGTCCACGATAAATTTTGTGAAATTCCATTTCACTGTTTTCGTCCCAAGCACACCTTTCGCATGACTTGTTAAATGTTTGAACAGCGGGTGTGCCTCTTCGCCATTGACATCTACTTTCGCAAACATAGGGAAGGTCACTCCATAATTCAAAGAACAGAATTCTTGAATGGCTTCTTCTCCTTCAGGCTCTTGATTCATAAATTGATTGCACGGAAATCCTAAAATTTCAAGGCCCTTTTCATGATATTGATCATATAGCTCTTGTAATTGTTTAAATTGAGGAGTCAGTCCGCATTTGCTTGCTGTATTAACAATAACAAGCACTTTTCCTTTGTAGTCTGCCATCGATTTTTCCTGACCGTTAATGGTCTTGACCTGAATATCATAAATTGACATCTCATAGCCTCCTGGATTCACTTTTTCCTATCGTAACATGCTTTTTTTAGAAAATCGCTTTTTATGCTTCCGGTTAAAAGAGTCCTGTCACACTGCCGTCTTCTAATAAATCCATTTCGAGCGCCGCAGGCTTTTTAGGAAGTCCAGGCATTGTCAAAATGCTTCCGGTTAAGGCAACAATAAATCCTGCCCCTACAGACGGCTTCAACTCTCGAATCGTAATAGTAAAGCCTTTAGGTCTGCCGATTAAAGCTGGATCATCCGAAAGGGAATACTGTGTTTTTGCCATACAAACCGGAAAATGAGCCCAGCCGTTTTGCTCAATGGCCGCCAGCTGCTTTCTTGCTTTGGATGTGAGCGCGATCCCATCTGCCCCGTAAACCACTTGGGCAACCTTAGATAACTTTTCTTCAATGGAGTCATTCTCTTCATACAAATAAGAAAAACTGTTCTTCTTCTTTTCAATGAGTTCCGCAAGCTCTTCGGCTAGTGCTGTCCCGCCTTCGCCTCCTTCTTCCCATACATTCACGGCTTTGACTGGATGGCCATGATTGCCGCACCAATCTTCTATCGCTTGAATCTCTTCTTTTGTATCCGTTATAAATCGGTTCACTGCAACGATATATGGAAGACCGAAAGCCCGCACGGTTTCAATATGCTTTTCTAAATTATGTATACCTTCTAATACGGCATTTGCATTCTCTTCTTTGAGGTCTGTTTTCTTCATTCCGCCATGCATTTTCAATGCTCTGACTGTCGCCACAATGACAACTGCACCAGGTTTGAAATCACCTGCTCTTGTTTTAATGTGCAGAAACTTTTCTGCACCAAGATCCGCTCCAAATCCAGCTTCAGTTACGACATAATCGGCTAGCTTTGCAGCCATTTTGGTTGCAATTAAACTATTGCAGCCATGTGCAATATTAGCAAAAGGACCGCCATGTACAAGGGCAGGGGTTCCTTCAATCGTTTGAACAAGATTCGGTTTGAGCGCGTCTTTTAAAAGTAACGTCAGAACACCCTCATATCCAAGCGCTCCAACTGTGACTGGCTCGCCTTCTTGATTATAGGCAACAACAATAGAAGAAAGACGTTTTTTTAAGTCTTTTAAGTCTTCTGCTAAACAGAGGATCGCCATCATTTCGGAAGCAACCGTAATGTCAAACCCATCTTCTCTAGGATACCCATTTAACTGACCGCCAAGTCCAACCACGACCTGTCTTAATGCACGATCGTTTAAATCAAGCACCCGCTTCCACACAATGCGGCGCGTGTCGATACCGAGTTCATTTCCGTGATGGATATGGTTGTCAATAAAGGCAGATAAGGCGTTATGTGCTGATGTGATGGCATGAAAATCTCCTGTGAAATGAAGATTGATTTCTTCCATTGGAAGCACCTGTGAATAACCTCCACCCGCTGCGCCGCCTTTTATGCCCATTGTTGGACCTAATGAAGGCTCACGCATCGCAATGATCGCTTTTTTGCCAATTTTTTCGAAGGCTTGACCAAGGCCGACTGTTACGGTGGATTTCCCCTCACCTGCTGGAGTAGGATTGATTGAAGTCACAAGAATCACGTGTCCTTCTTTTTGTTCTTTTAGACGGTCAAAAATAGTCAAAGATATTTTCGCTTTTGTGAAACCATAGCATTCTAATTCTTCGTCTTGTATTTGCAGCTTTGCTGCGATGTCTTGAATTGGTCTTAGCTGAGCCTTTTGGGCAATGTCAATATCTGATAAATGCTTTGTGATCATAACGAAAGGGCCTCCTTTTTTTACAGAAACAGCATTCTTTTTTGCTCTATTTTTCATTGTAACATAATTGAAACATTGAAATATCGCCAGAAAGTTCCTATAATGAAGTGAAATTAGCTTTGATTCAGGGGGTGGCGAGTTGCCTATTAACATACCAGTTCATCTGCCGGCAAAACAAATACTAGAGAGTGAAAATATTTTCGTCATGGATGAGACAAGGGCATTCAAGCAAGATATCCGTCCTTTGAATATCGTGATCTTAAATTTAATGCCAAAAAAAATACAAACTGAAACGCAGCTGCTGAGAATGCTCGGTAATTCTCCTTTGCAAGTGTACTTTACGTTTTTGATTCCAAGTACACATACACCGAAGAATACATCGAGAGAGCATCTAGATGAATTTTATACGACCTTTGAATCGATTCGCCATAAAAAATTTGATGGAATGATCATCACTGGCGCGCCAATTGAACATTTACCTTTTGAAGAAGTGTCCTATTGGAAAGAGCTGCAGGATATTTTGGACTGGAGTAAAACCAATGTGACGTCTACCCTTCATATTTGCTGGGGTGCACAGGCAGGCTTATATCACCATTACGGTATTGAAAAAACCAAGCTTCCTGAGAAAAAATTTGGCGTATTTGAGCATCTTGTGAAAGAGAAAAAAGAAAGATTAGTCAGAGGTTTCGATGAAGTATACTATGTCCCACATTCTAGGCATACAGATATTAATACAGAACAATTAAAAAACACTCCGAATTTGAAAGTATTAAGTATGTCTGAAGAAGCGGGTGTTTGTTTGATTGTTTCAGATGATGATAAACAAGTATTTTTAACTGGACATCCTGAATATGATACAGACACATTGATGCAGGAATATGAAAGAGATTTGTTGAAACATGATACAGTCCAAAAACCTGTCCACTATTTTATAGAAGATGGTGACACATTAGTCCCTGTGAATCGCTGGAAAGCCCATGCAACCTTACTGTTTATGAATTGGCTTAACTATTATGTTTATCAAGAAACACCATACGTTTGGGAATAAAAATAGACTGTGGCCCGATGATAAATCGTCAAAATGTGTTAAAATACAAATGGCTCTGTCTTCCATTATCAATTTTGTCTGTTTGTTTTTTAAATTTAGTTTAATTCTTTCGTAACGAATGATATGCTCTGACTGTTTATATGTTATCTTTATGTATATGTAGACCTATGAGATTAATAGTTTTCGTACGAAGTTTTGTTGTTGTTGATTACATTTGAGGTGAATATTCTTGAATACCAATAAAAAAATATTAATCTTGACCGCAAATTATGGAAATGGACATATGCAGGTGGCAAAAACACTGTATGATGAATGCAAATCCCAAGGGTTTGAACATGTTGTAGTTTCTAATTTGTATCAAGAATCGAATCCCATTGTGTCAGAAGTGACTCAATATTTATACTTGAAGAGCTTTTCCATTGGGAAACAATTTTATCGCTTGTTTTATTACGGTGTAGATAAAATTTACAATAAACGCAAATTTAACATTTATTTAAAGATGGGAAATAAGCGTCTTGATGAATTAATTCAATTACACAATCCGGATATCATTATTATTACATTCCCGATGATTGTTGTGCCAGAATACCGAAACAAAACAGGGAAAGTAATCCCGACTTTTAATGTCATGACAGATTTTTGTCTTCATAAAATTTGGGTACATGAAAACATCGACCGATACTATGTTGCAACCGATTATGTGAAACAAAAATTAGTAGAAATCGGCACACATCCAAGCGATGTCAAGGTGACAGGCATTCCTATCCGACCACAGTTTGAAGCAGACGTGCCAAAATCGATGATCTATAAAAAATATGGATTATCATCAGACAAAAAAGTTCTTCTCATCATGGCCGGTGCTCACGGTGTACTAAAAAATGTGAAGGAATTATGTGAAGCGTTACTTCTCGACAGTGAAGTACAAATTGTTGTTGTATGCGGAAAGAATGCAGCGCTGAAACAATCGCTTAGCGATCTTGAGCAAGCACACCCAGATCAATTGAAGGCGCTTGGATATGTGGAACAAATTGATGAATTGTTCAGAGTAACAGATTGTATGATTACAAAACCAGGCGGCATTACGTTAACAGAAGCAACAGCAATCGGTGTCCCGGTCATTCTTTACAAGCCTGTCCCTGGACAAGAAAAGGAAAATGCTCTTTTCTTTGAGGATTATGGTGCGGCCATTGTCATTAACAGACATGAAGACATTTTAGAATCTGTGACCAACTTGCTGCAAGATGAAGAAAAACTTGAAGCAATGAAACAAAATATAAAAAAACTGCATCTAAAACAATCTTCTCAAACCATTTTAGAAGATATCGTTGAGCAGTCAGATCTCATCATGAATAATAAAACATATGCTCGTGCATTATCATAAAAAGGTGTCCGTCATTGACGGACACCTTTTCTTTATCCTTGATTTCCATTGGTTGTGTATACTTCTTCAAACGGCTGAACGACAACAAAGCCGCTTCCGCTAAACTTCATTTGAATAGACTCCCCGCTTCCCCTGCCAATAAAGGTTTTAAATGAAACATCTGTCACAAATTCAGTTTGTAAGTCCCCTGACCATGCAACTGTCGCGTTCGGATCTGTATAAACAGAGTCACCTGGCTGAACAATGAGCGTAAGCGGCTCATAATGACTCGTAATTGCAACTAAACCCGGTCCTTCTAATTTGACATTAAATAATCCGCCTGCAAGCATGCCAGACACTTTTTTCATCAATTTGATATCCCATCGGACAGACGGTTCAAATGCAAGAAGATCGTTTCCATTAACAAAAATGGATTCTCCTTGAGCCAAACGAAGAATCGAGATTTTTTTGCCTTGATCAGCCACATATAATTTCCCATGACCTGTTGCCTTCATCAGTGAGGTGCCTTCTCCTGACAGCATTTTTTTGAACATTTTAGAGACGCCATGTTCAAAAACACCCTCACGCTCAAACTTGATTTTCCCTCGATAAGAAACCATGGAACCGGTTTTTGCCCAAATGGTGTCAGTCAAATTAATTTCTAGAAGCCTTGATGTTTCAAGTTCAAAGACCCCTTCTCCCTTATCTTCTTGCTGCGTATTCTGAACAAATTCTTCAAGTGTATAACGATTCATGATTGCACCTCTTTCTGTATTATTTTTTATATACGGACAAGCTGCACGTTAGGTTTCGAAAAATGAGAACGTTTTATATTTCATTGCTTTGTCATTCACCAAAAAAACAAAAAAATCAAACATTCTGCTCAAAATTTGGCTCGCCTGCTTGACGCGTTACTTTTGATGGTGTATAGTGGAACCATCATTTAACAACTGCAAAGTCGTTAGGTGATGAAAATTTTTTTTAGTATGCCCAAAAGGTGTGCTACAGTACTAGGAGGAAAAAGCAATATGCAAAACGGTAAAGTAAAATGGTTCAATAATGAAAAAGGTTTCGGCTTCATTGAAGTTGAAGGCGGAGACGATGTATTCGTTCACTTCACAGCTATCGAAGGTGACGGCTACAAGTCTTTAGAAGAAGGACAAGAAGTTTCTTTTGAAATCGTTGAAGGTAATCGTGGACCTCAAGCAGCAAACGTAACAAAACTTTAATCAACTAAATCAATGATGAAACGACAAAATAAAGAGAGGCATATGCCTCTCTTATTTGATTTTAAGCTGTATTTCAATTGCTAAAATATTTTGCTTCAATCGCTGTTCAATTTCAGAAATATCTTTTTCGAGAAAAGGTCTTCCCTTCTTTGCTACATCTACTAACTGCTCTAGATCGCTGTACACCTCTTGAAATGTTCGATGTAATACCGTTTCGAAATCCTTGTTATCCATACCGGCCTTCCCCTTTTCCTCTATTATCCGTCACTTAGTCAAAAAGTAACTCAACCAAAACTTTCTATAGTTATATCGGCTCATTTTTCAGAATATGTTCTTTTTTTACACATTCTATCCGTTTTTTTTCATGATTGGATGTTTGCGTTAGGAAAACCGGGCCGCCTGTTTACTTTTTAAGCAGCGTTTGGCCGTATTCTTTTATTTTCTCTCCTACTGTGCATTGCTGGATACAAAAGGCATGCGCGTATTTTTTACCAAATTCTTTTCGAAAGTGCTTCTTAATTAAACAATCTGAACAATACGTGTCTTGAAGATCCGTCAATTCTTGTACTGCTGTTTTTTTATCCACATTATTCAGCTCCGTCTGCTTCTAATTTCAATTTACTTTCGATTGGGACATCTGCAAGGATCTGTCTTGCAAGCTGGTCCGCTTCTGCATTTTGTTTACGATCAATGACTTCATAGGTTGGCGAGAGCTTCAGCTCCTTTAAAGCCGCTTCAATCCGGTCGAGCCATTTGTTATGAAGATCATCATAACAAGGCCATTCTCCTTTTAATTGATTCATGACAACAAGTGAATCGCCTCTAATCGTAACAGAATTTCTGCTTGCCCCAAGGTCTTTTAAAGCTTTTACTGCCTCATATAAAGCCGCATACTCTGCTTCATTATTGGTCGTTCCTTGGAATGGATGATTTTTTCTCAACCGATAAGCATCTTTTCCGAGCCTATAGTAGACGACAATGCCAAGGCCAGAGTCCCCTGTTTCTTTACGAAAGCTTGCATCAAAATAGACCTGGAGCTGGTCAGGTTCAAGCTTTAGTTCTTCATTTAGCTTTTCAAGTTCTTTTATGGACCACATGGCCCCTTTTTCATCTTCAAATGATAGGAGTGACTGTGGTTCTTTTTTGTCGATATGTTTTGCTAAAATCAAGGCCTCTTTTAGCTCCATCCAATCTTCTTGGAAAAAAGCAATGGACCCAATCGATTTCACTTTCATTGTATAGTGCGCTCTTAATTTCATTGATCACATCGCCTTCCCGTGCTTTTAAGGTAAACGTTCGTTATGCTATAATCAAAAAGTTACATTTTACAATGAGAAAGGAAGTTCATGTCACTTGTTTAATGAAGGTATTTGGTTCTTATTTGCGATCATTAATTTTATCATTGTTCTTCTATTTTATAAAGGATTTGGCAAGATGGGGCTTTTCGTCTGGATTGGCTTTGCGACGGTAGCTGCAAATTTACAAGTGGTCAAAACCGTTGAATTATTTGGCTTAACGGCAACACTTGGAAATATTTTGTATGGCAGTGTGTTCTTCGCAACAGACGTTTTGAATGAAAAATATGGACAAAATGAAGCGAGAAAAGCTGTCTGGATTGGTTTTGCCACCCTTTTAACGCTGACAGTTGTCATGCAGGAGGCCTTGCTTTTCCACCCAGCTCCATCTGACATCTCACAAACATCGTTAGAAACGATATTTGGCTTTATGCCAAGGGTCGCACTTGGCAGTCTTGCTGCTTATATCATCAGTCAAATGTTAGATGTTTATGTATATTCGTTTATTCGCCGGATATTTCCTTCCGATGGTGCGCTCTGGGTGCGCAACGCTGGAAGTACGATGATTAGCCAACTTATTGATACACTGATCTTCACAACCATAGCCTTTCTTGGTACCTATCCATTTCATGTATGGATTGAAATCTTTATCACGACCTATGTGATTAAATTTATCGTCGCCGCGATTGGGACACCATACGCTTATGCAGCGAAAAAAATGGTTCCACTTGATGAAAGGGTGAAATAAATTGCCAGCTGAAATATACATTGATGGTGCAAGTGCAGGTAATCCCGGTCCTTCTGGCATCGGCATTTTTATGAAGTATGACGGAAAGGCTGAATCTTTCTCGATTCCTCTTGGATTTATGAGCAATCACGAAGCAGAATTTTCTGCTCTTATCGAAGGGATGAAAATCTGTGTAGAAAAAGGACTGCGTTCCGTTTCGTTTCGAACAGATTCACAGATAGTCGACCGCGCGGCCAATGCAGGCTTTGCTAAAAATCCAGCCTTTCAGCATTTTATAAAGGAGATGATCGAGCTGCAAAACCAGTTTGATTTATTTTTCATTAAGTGGATTCCAAGCAAGGAAAATCAAGTAGCTGACCAGCTCGCTAGAAAAGCGATTCACCTTTCTAAAGGATGAATCGCTTTTTTTCGGTTATCCTAATGTATGAGGTGATACTGATTGGATAAGGACAATAAAGGTCGTGTCACAAATGGGACAACCCCTCAAGGTGATGCGCAAACAAAAGACAAACAGCCTGTATCTCAGCTGGAAAATAGAGCGAAGAAAACCAATACAAAAATCTGATCTCTAAGATTGTTGATAAAGGGCTAAAATGATCGTTATTTTAGCCCTTTGTCTTCTCTTCAGCGTGTGAGAGATCGACTTAGCTGATTTCTATTTTACTTAAGCGATTTACCATCGGCTCAATTCCTTTGATTTGATGTAACCGCAGCATGGCAGCAGCCCGCTCTTGATTGATATTCATTTTCGTCTCATCCATTGGACAGCTAAGCGGGACATCACATTTGATCTCTGCCAATAGACGGGAAAGCTTCAAATCTTCTAATCCTGCTTGCATTTTCTTTTGCTGTGCAGCCGTTAGTTCATGGATATTTTCTAACAACCCGTCAATGGTTTGATACGTCTGTATAAATTTTAATGCCGTTTTTTCTCCGATCCCTTTTACTCCTGGGTAATTATCACTTGAATCACCCATGAGTGCTTTCATATCAATCAGCGCCTTTGGAGAGATGCCCATCTCCTCTTCAAACAAGGCTTTTGTATATTGCTTATAATTTCCGATCCCTTTTTGCATCAAAGCTACTGTCACTTGATCGTTCAAAATCTGCAGCAAATCCTTGTCACCAGTTAGGACGGTCACACGCGCTTCATTCTGATAGATTGCCGCAAGCGTGCCGATACAATCATCTGCCTCAAAGCCCTTTAAACCAACGTTCACAATTCCTAGTTCTTCTGTCGCTTCCTTTGCTAAATCGAATTGAGGAATGAGCTCGACAGGCGCCTCTCCTCGATTTGCTTTATAATCTTGAAACAATTCATTTCGGTAAGTTTGGCTTCCCATATCCCAGCAGCAGACAATATGAGTTGGCTCAAATGTCTGAACAGCCGTTAACAGATGCTTCAAATAACCATTCACTCCATTTGTCGGGACGCCGCGATCATTTATCATAAAATTGCGATGGACAGCTGTCGCATAAAACGATCTGAATAGAAGTGCCATGCCATCAACAAGCAGTACGTGTTTATTCATTCTTATAAACTCCCTTTTTCAAAACAATACTCCTATTCTATCACAGAACATAGAATTCGACATAAAAAAGGCGCCTTCTTCTTTTGGAAAAGAAGAGGCACCTCTGGATTACTTTTGCCCGTATTGCATTTTTTTCGATTCTGCTTCTGCGTAGGACGGCATCTCTTTTTGTTTAGGGACACGCTCATCCTTCTGCTTTGCTTGCTGCTTTTTTTCCATGATCATTCCCCTTTCTTGGTTCATTTGTTAAGATGACCAAAAAAGAGAAAGTTACTCTTTACTTCTGTTTACGTTCGACATACTCCTTGACCATATCTATCGTCACATGCTTACGCAGTGGAACAATTCCGCCTCGTGCAAGCTCATTCATCTTCGAAGTAATCGCATTGATGTCGTCAGTTGTAAATGGTTCGTTTTGTTCACACTTGAATACTGCTGTCTCTATTGCCTGTTCTCTTTTTTGCTCAAGTGCAAGAAAGGACTTGATATGAGCATGCTGTTTTTGTGAGTGTGCGGAAATGTCTTCGTGTACGCTCGTCATTTTTATCAACTGCTTTCTTTTTTTATCTAGTCTATCACGAATCAAATGGTTTTCAACTGTTTCTTCCATTCATTTGTTTGTTCAAATACTTGTTCTATCATCGCCTGCTCTTTCGCATCTGTTGTCAAGCTCATGATAAATGTTTGTTTTTGTTCACTTAGCTGCTCGAGCGCTTCTTTTTCATATCTTTCAGTAAAGGCCTTTACCATCATGTCATATCTGCTCAATAATTCTTCTTTTTCTTTATCTGCCCATTTAGTCGTTAATTCGAGAAGAACATCTCGAACTGCTTCAATAAACGCAGCCTTCTCGTTCTGTTCAAAGAAAGCTTTCGCTGATTTTTGCTTCTTTAAAAGCGGCTCAAACGGCGCCAGATCCGCTTCGACTTCAATTTGTTTCAGCTCCGCATTTTTTTCATCTGGCGGCGACAGCCGGAGAGAAAAGTAAGGATCTTCTGCACATGCCGCCTGCAAACCTTTCTCCCACTCCTCTTGGAAGTATTGAAGGATAAACGATTCCATTCGAATATCAAGCGCCTTGATCTCCTGCACAAATTCAAATTCATAATCCTTCAGCGCCTGTTCAAGCGCTTTTTTTAGCTGCTCCCTGAAGTTTCCTTGAGATATTCCAGGGTAAAAAGCTGTCTTTAACAGATCATTCGCAAATAGTGACAGGCGCTGAACAATATGGTAAAGCTGTTCGAGCAAATCCTTTTTCACACTTTCCGTCACTAGTTTAGATTGTTTTATATGACTCATTTGATCAACGATGGCGTCATAGGATGTGTCGATCTTTTTCTTTTCTACTTGCTTTTCATCTTCTGACTGATGCAGCGTCTCATGCAGCTTGTCGACTGTCCTACATAATGTACTGGCTTCAAAATATAGAAGCTCGATCGCATCTTTCGTTAATTCTTCCTCGATAAAATAGTCGAGCTGTTTTCTAAGCTGTGCATATCGATTATAAGGTGACTGCCCCTTTCCTTCGATCTCTTCTTTACTGGATACATGATGAAGGTTTGGGTTTCGGATGCCTTCTTTTGTTAGCTCATTTTTCACATAGTCAAACACAGTTTCAAGCTCTGCTTGATCCTTTGCGAGGTCAGCTGCATTGATAATAAAGAACATTTTATCCATGCTGAATGAATCTTTTACAAGCCCAAGTTTACGTAAAAATGACCGATCTGCCTTTGAAAAAGAATGCTGGTAGTAAGTTAAATAAAGAAGCGCATCTGCGTCCTTCATATATTGAAAGGCAATCTCTGTATGACGCTTATTCATACTGCTGGCACCTGGTGTATCAACAATTGTCAGTCCTTTATCTGTTAAAGGTGTATGTAAATACACCGTCACTTCCTTCACTACACAAGAAACAGCCTCTTCTGCCACATATGGCTTTAATTCTTGAAGGGTGACATTGAGCGGCGTTTGCTTTTGAATGTATTCATGGAATCTTTCATGCGCGTTTAAAAAATGGTCAACAATGATGTAGTGATCCTGTTCAAGCTGTCTTTTTTTCAGCGTTCTTTCTAGTTTCGCTTTAAACGTATCGCCCTTTTCTTCTGTGATAGAAAAACCGAGTATCTGATCGAGCTCGTCTAATATATCCTGCTCGGATTTGAACACCACTTTTACACTTTCATGCGGATGATCATCCGTTGGCCGCGTCAGCTTATTGATCGTTGCCGTAGTTGGTGTAGGAGACGATGGCAGCACCTTTCTCCCAACAAGGGCATTGGCAAATGAAGATTTCCCCGAGCTAAAAGCGCCGAATAAGGCGAGAGTGAATTCTTTCGCTTGAAGCCGCTTTGTTCGTTTTTCAAAGGACTTTCTTTGAGATTGAAGCGCGTCTAATGGCAATAACATGTGAGAAAGCCGCTCAAACTGATCAATCGACTGCGCAGTGGTAATATGCTGTGACCGACGCGTTTGATCAAGCTCCTGCTGCTGATTGTCTTTCTCGCTTTCTTTTGCATGAGTTGACGCCTGATTCTTTTTTAGCTGGTCGTGCTGCATCCGTTGTTTTTTCTCATAGAACCAGCCTTCTTCGACCTGTTCATCCGTTCCATTTTGCCAAATATCCCACACATGCTCAATATCTCTTCTGATTTGTTCATTTTTCTCAATGCATTTCTCCAGCGTTTGGAGCTCTTGTATTGCTTGAGTCCAATTTTCTTGCTGTCCCGCCTTTTTCTTCATGAGCTGGGTTTTCAGTGTCTCCGTCATTTGTTCAATCAATGGCATTACTTTCTGTTTGGCCTGTCTTTTTAGGGCTTCACCAACATCTTTCGAATATTGAAGCACGTATTCATTTGAGAACGTCGCACCATGATGAATGACGTTTTCAAGCAGTGATTCTTCTACAGGTGTTTCAAATGACATCACTTGATTTAATAACTCTTCACCAAGCTCATAATGCTTGACTTCTTTTTTTAGCAGCTCAGCAATATGCCAGTCCACTTCTGCTTTCATTCTCGCTTTGACATCTGCTAAGAAATCGTTTGCCCGTCTTTCTTTTTCCTGCTCGGTTTTATTTTTAGCGAACAAGAGCCCAACCTTAAAGCCAGGTGCTTTCGATTCTATATAGTCACTTGCGAGCTCCCTCATTTTAAACGGGGTTAGGTTTGCATTTTTTAAAATGTTTTCGACTTCAGAAGACACTTTATCTTCTAACTGTTTTGCTCCATTTTCTATGAAGCGGCTTTTCTCTTCAAGTTCCTTGACTGTTTTTCTTTTTTCTTGGAGCTGTGAATCAAGGTCCTCTTCCTGCAGCTCTTCTTTTAACGAGTCAATATGTTCTTTTAAGACATGCTCAATTTTCTGCTCAGTATAGGCGCGGAGCGATGCTTTCGGTAACGTTTGCAGTTCTTGCAGCTTCTCGATTAAACGAAGCATTTCGTTTCTAGGGTGCGCCGCATCGGTTACGGATGTAAAGTATAGATGTTCTTCTTCAATGCCCTCTTTAAGGAGCATGTCAACCACTTGACTTTTGTAGTCTTCAAACGCTGTCTCATGCTCATCATGTCGATCGACTTGATTTACGATAAAATAAAGATTTGGCACTTTCTCTTTAATGGAACGAATGAAACGGACGTTTTCCTCTGAATGAACATGATTGTAGTGAACGACATAAAAAAGAGCATCTGCTTGATGAAGAATAGACGCAGCAGATAAAAAGTGGGCATGATCCGTTGAATCAATTCCGGGCGTATCAATCAGCGCCACTTTTTCTTCTAGTCCTCTATAGTCACCGCTGATTTCCACCATTTCAATTTGTTCCCCATCCTTACAAAAACGCTGTACGGCTTCTTTATCATAAGTCCCACTCATTTTTGCAAAACGGCCATCAGAGGTGTGAAGCTGTACTTCACTCTCCCCTTTCCTCACGACGACCAAGTTTGCACTTGTTGGGATTGGACTCGTTGGCAGGATGTGCTCATGGAGCAGATGATTCACAAGTGATGATTTGCCGGCAGAATAGTGGCCGGTAAATGCGATATATACTTCTTCCTCTGCTTCCTTTTTAATAATCGATGCAAGTTTGGCTGCGCGTTCATGATCATCCCTTTTGAGAAGGCTTTGATATAAAGCACCTGTAGTTTGAACGAGCGAATCTCGAATAGACAAGTCTTTCATGACGATACCCCTTTGTTTTTAGAAAAGTCAGTTATGTATGTGATACCATTTTACACAAAATAAAGAGATATTTCTTCTGATCTGAGGAAATAAAAAAAATCTGCTGCCCGATCAGTCGCAATTGACTGCGATCAGGAAGCAGATTTTTTAGAAACACCTTTTAATACGAAGCCAATTAGCAGGCTGTATACACAGACCGTACCGAGTAAGAAAACCATTGTCATGTGATCACCGTCCATCCTTCATGATTGAGAATGCTTATCATTAATGAAAGTGTATCACAATTGATAATGATTTTCAATATTAATTTAACAAATACTGATTGAGCGCCTTCTCTTCTGTTTGAATTCTCACAGCCATCATCCATGCATTTAAACATGTGAACAAAATGGCTGTAAAATAGGCATTAAACAAAAGCGGGATCAGCATAAGTTCAATCGCTACCACTACATAGTTAGGATGCTTTAACCAGCGATATGGCCCTTTTTTGACAATTATCGCATTTGGCACGACTAAAATCTTTGTATTCCAGTACGTCCCAAGAGAACACAATGCCCAGTATCGAATGACCTGTGTTGCCAGCAGGAAAACAAGCAGCACAAGAAAATAGCGGGACGTCTCCCTATTGAACACCCATACCTCAACGATGAGTGAGAGAAAAAAAGCCGCATGCATAGCGACCATATAGGGGTAATGACTAGCACCAAATTCAATGGCACCTATTGCTTTTACTTTCCTTTCATTTCTTTTAGCCACGAGCATTTCAATGAGCCGCTGACAACCGAAGATACCAATGACGAGCCAAATGATCATGACAGGGCCTCCTCCCATTTCATGAGCAGCAGCTCTGAGGAAAAGCCCGGGCCTAGTGCTCCGCAAAGACCCATATCTCCTTTTTCAGCTGATTGGTGCTCAAGATAATGCTTGATGACATACATCACTGTGGCAGAGGACATATTTCCGTGTTGTTTGAGTACCTCTTTTGAAGAAAAAAGCTGATCCTCTTTTAAGGATAAACTTTCAACATAAGCATCAATTACTTTTTTTCCTCCAGGATGGGCAAGAAAAACCGATAGGTCTTCTGCCGAATACCCTTGCTGCTCTAAAAATTGATCGACCTGCTCTTTTAACCAGCCTGAAATAATGGAAGGAATGTCGCGGGAGAAAATGACCCGAAAGCCGTCACTTGTAAATTTCCAGCCCATCACATCCTCAGACTCTTTCATTGTGACGGATTGTGTACCTAGCACTTTAGGGACTGTTTTTAGATGAGCGTATTCAGATACCCCTTTTTCTCCAGTTAACAGTACCGCCGCTGTCCCGTCTCCGAACAAGGATGTACCGATTAAATTGCTTTTTGATTGATCCTGCGGCTGAAAGGTTAAACTGCAAAGCTCACAGGCGACGACCAGCACCTTTGCTTCTGGAAATGCTTTTATGTATTCGTAAGCCCGGGACAATCCTGCCGCTCCGCCCCCGCACCCCAAACCCCAGATCGGTACTCGTTTCGTATAAGGCGAAAAAGGAAGAACGTTCATCAGTTTTGCATCAAGGCTTGGCGTTGACAATCCGGTACTTGAAATAAAAAACAATGCATCAATCTCATCAAACGGAATCGGTTTTTTCAGAAATGCTTTCTCCTGAAGACAGTGTACGATCGCTTCTTTTGCATGAACCAATGCCTTTTCCAAATAGATATTGTTTTTCTCTTCAAAAGAGTGGTGCTTCTGATACCATTCAATAGGCTGCACAAACTGTCTGCTCTCGATTTCTCCATTTTGAAAAGCTCTCAGCAGCCGGTCAATATCTTTAAACGATCGTTTAAATTGAGATCTAGCGAAATCAGCCGCTGTTTTCTGATCTACATGATTCTTTGGCAGACTTGTTCCAGCTGAAAGAATATACGCCATTGGCTTCACCTCTTTTTTCGGTTAATATCCCCTAATGAAAAAAGGATATACATGCCAATTTGTCACAATTCAGTCAAAATATTTTCCTTCGTCTAACTTTTTGTCTTGACGACAATTGATAAATATTGGATAATGTAGGTGAAAACATGATGTAGTTTTCCTCCTTCACAGGTTCGTTCTAAGCCAAGCGAACCTGCTTTTTTTATGCAAAAAAACACTTCTAAAAGAGAAGTGTTCAGACCGTAGAACCCCCCTTTACTTTAAATAAAAGTGGGGTTTTCACTATAATTATAAAGGGTTTACGCTGGACATAGTGTTTTCGATGTAAGGTGTTTTATATCCAACAAAATAAATCCTTTTGAATCACAAGCGTATGAAATGAATAAGCAAATGACTTTTCACGTTCACCTTTTACATAGTAGCCAATCTCTGATTCAGTTGTACTGACTTTGATTTCTTTTGTTTCTTCTTTATTTTGTAGTGGTACGAGCTTTTCTCTATGTTTTTTGAGATTAATCGCCTCTGTCTCCACTTTCCACATAAGCACCCTTTTTTCAATGAAATCGTCATTATACAACACTTTCATAAGGAATCTCCCTTTCGCTTCGAATTAATGGTCAAATCTGCTGCTATCTTAGCGTATAAATGTTAACGTTTCGATCATTATTCAGAAGGATTTTATTTAAACATGAATGGATCACCTTTTTTTGCTGATCAACACAAAGTAACAACCATAAATTTCTAATTCATTTGAATTTTCTATATTAAGAAGGATTTTTTCCACTATATACATAATCAATATGAGTACCAAGAAAAACAGTGAAAAAAGAAAGAATCTACAACATGGTTCAGCTCAAAATTTAATTGACTGGAGTGATTATAATGAAAAAGGTTTCCAAAAAAAAGACACCCTACAACACGATACTTCTCTCAAAGGTAATTGGTTTAGTGCTTCTTACACTGTTTCTCTTTTTTATCTGGGATATGTCTAAACCCCATTTGCAGGCGACAAATGGGCAAACAAAAAATGTTGCCAGCAGTGACTTCCGTGACACAAGCATCAGTCTGAAAGCAAAAGATCAGTCTACAAGAACATTGGATACACATTTTAAGACCAATCCAAACCAACAGGCAACGAATAAAACGGTCTTTTTAACATTTGATGATGGTCCTTCTGCTACATCAAATCAGCTGTTAAATGTATTAAAAGCACATCACGTGAAGGCGACGTTCTTCATGCTTGGACCGCAAATCCAAGCACACCAATCAGCTGTGAAAAGACTTTATCAAGAAGGACATCAATTAGGTCTTCATGGCATGACGCATGATATAAACCTCTTTTATCAGAACAGCGAGTCTCCCGCAAATGAAATGAGAGAAGCTCAGCGTATTCTTGCCTCTGTTACAGGCGTCTACAGCCGTCTTGTAAGAACCCCCTATGGCAGTGTTCCAAATTTAACATATCATCAAAAAGTACGTTTAAACCAAAATGGCTTTATTTACTGGGACTGGACGATTGATAGCCTTGACTGGAGATATAAAAACTCACAATATGTTCCAGAGGTATTGAATCAATTGGAAATGTTTGAGAAAAATAAACCATGGGAACCAAAAGTTATATTAATGCATGATCAACCCTCTACCACAAACTATTTAGATAGCCTGATTATACAGCTAAAAGCAAAAGGCTATACATTTGCAGTCATTAACGAAACAATGCCGCCGGTACAACATTAATAGTGCTAATCACAAAAAGCCCGTATCCAAAAGATGCGGGCTTTCAGCTTGTAGACAAACCCTCACACGCTCCTTCCTAGGATCCTAGGTTTTTTATCAAGCTAAAAAGAAGACAAAGAGCTAAAATAAAAGGTCATTTTAGCTCTTTGTCCATAATCTGAACCCCTCTCCAAGAGAGGGGTTTACATAACAGATTGCTTAGGTTCTTCTACCAGGTCATGCCCGGCTTCTTTTTTAAAAGGAATCATGTGATAAATAATATGAAGCAAAATAGCGGTAAAGCTTCCGGCCACAATGCCGTTACTTGTTAATAATTTAATCGATTCTGGCAGATGCTCAAACATTTGCGGTACGACGGTAACACCTAAGCCGATTCCCACGGAGCAAGCGACGATCAGCAAGTTCTCCTGCTTTGCAAAATCCACGCGCGTGAGCATTTTAATACCGTATGCAATGACCATTCCAAACATAGCAACCATTGCGCCGCCAAGAACTGACTTTGGAATAATCGTCGTAAACGCAGCGATCTTAGGAAAAAGACCAAATAACATGAGCAACGCCCCTGTTACGACAATGACTTGGTTTTTCTTGACTCCTGTTAACTGGATCAATCCAACGTTTTGTGAGTAGGCCGTGTACGGAAAAGCATTGAAGATACCGCCTAATAACACAGCAATCCCCTCTGCCCGATATCCTTTAGCCAAATCCTTCTCCTTTAAAGAGCGGTTTGTTAAATCCCCTAGTGCGAAATAAACGCCTGTTGATTCAACTAAAGACACAATTGCAACTAATGTCATGGTCATGATCGGTGCAAATTCAAAGGTTGGCATACCAAAATAAAATGGCTCAATCATGCGGAAAATTTGGGCATTCGCCACCTCAGCTGTCTCTACTTTTCCCATAAACGCAGCAACGGCTGTCCCAAGAAGAATACCGATTAAAATGGCGATCGCCTTCATAAACCCTTTCGTGAACCGATAGAGCAACACAATGATAAACAGCACAAGGAAAGCAAGCCCTAGATTTTCAAAGGAACCATAATCTGCACTTCCTTCTCCCCCTGCCATATTGTTCATCGCGACAGGAATGAGGGTAATCCCGATAATGGTGACGACAGAACCTGTCACTACAGGCGGGAAGAATTTCACAAGCTTCCCAAAGAAAAAAGAAAGGAGAATGACAATACATCCTGAAGCGATAATACTTCCATATATAGACGAAATTCCATATTTAGAGCCAATCGCAATCATAGGAGAAACCGCCGTAAATGTACAGCCTAATACAACAGGCAGACCAATCCCAAAGAAGCGGTTTTTCCATACTTGAAGCAGTGTGGCAGCACCGCACATGAAAATATCGGCCGAGATTAAGTAAGTCAGCTGTGCAGGCGTGAGCCCGAGCGCATCTCCAACAATAAGCGGCACAAGCACTGCACCTGCATACATGGCCAGTACATGCTGAATGCCTAGCGAGAGTGTTTTGGCTTTTTTAGCGGCACTCATGATTGTACCTCCCGTACAAACGTGACTTTCCCTTCCTCTAATGATTCAATTCGTGCGAGGGATTCGACGCGGTAGCCCATTTGCACAAGCGCATTTCTTCCAGGCTGGAATGATTTTTCAATCACAATACCGAATCCGGCTACTGTCGCATTTGCCTGCTTTGCAATAGCAGCAAGCCCTTTAGCAGCTTCACCATTTGCTAAAAAGTCATCGATGATTAACACACAATCTTTTTCACTAAGATGCGTATTTGAAACAGCGATGGTGCTTTCTACTCTTTTCGTAAAAGAGTACACACTGGCTGTTAACAGGTTATCCGTTAATGTGAGTGATTGACGTTTTCTTGCAAACACAACAGGTACTTGAAGAGCAAGTCCAGCCATCACAGCAGGTGCGATACCTGAAGATTCGATTGTGATGATTTTTGTAATGCCATCATGCTTAAATAATCTAGCAAACTCTTGACCGATCTCATGCATTAAAACAGGATCAATTTGATGATTTAAAAAGGCATCTACCTTTAACACTTGATTTGATAGAACAATTCCTTCGTTCTCAATTTTCTGACGTAACAATTCCATCATTTTTCCCCCTAGCATATTGGCAAACATTCTTTTTTTTGCATAAAAAAAGCATTGCTGTCCATGAGGAGCAAGCAATGCGAAAACGATCCACGGATCTTCAGCTCAAACAAGAGCTGTTTCATTTTGCTCACTCATAGTCGGACCGTATCGGTGTCCGGTAGAAACTTGCGTGCCATCATCACGCGATTATATGAGTGTTATAATGTTCAAATTATAACAAGATTTCAGACGCTTGGAAAGCACTTTTCTAGAAAAATACCGAACTTAAATAATACATTAGACCTGAATGTTCGTTTTTAGAAAATTCAAGCATCAAAAAAGCACCCTTCTGACAAAAGGGTGCCATTCTTTTATGATAAATACAGTTTCGTATATTTATCTGTTAAATAGTCGATTAAATATTGTACATTTAATTCTTCGCCTGTTGCATCTTGAATGATTTCAGATGGCTTTTTCCGTTTTCCATGCTGGTGAACATGCTCCGTGAGCCATTCTTTTATCGGTGCGAAAGACCCATTTTGAATGAGCTCATCAAAATTTGGTAAATCTTTGATCATTTGTTGCTTTAATTGTGCCGCATACATATAACCAAGGGCATATGATGGGAAATATCCGAAGCTTCCATCTGACCAGTGAACATCCTGCAAGATGCCAAGTGCATCATTAGGAGGCGTAATGCCAAGATACGCTTTATATTTTTCATTCCAAAGTGCAGGAAGATCTTCAACCGCTACTTCTTCATTGAAAATCGCTTTCTCAATTTCGTAGCGGATGATAATGTGAAGCGGATACGTCAGTTCATCTGCTTCAATGCGGATGTAAGTCGGCTTCGATTCATTTACAGCATGCACAAAGTCTTCTAAAGAGACATCTTTAAATTGTTCAGGAGACGCTTCCTGCAGCTTTTGATAATACGTTTTCCAAAAGTCTTCATGTCTGCCGATAAAATTCTCAAAGAAAAGAGACTGAGATTCATGAATACCCATTGACGTGCCATCACATAAAAGCGTTCCGCTCAATGATTCATCAATGTTTTGCTCGTAGATGGCATGACCACACTCATGAATGGTGCCAAAGATCGCCATCCGAAAATCATGCTCATCATAACGAGTCGTCACACGCACGTCTCCTCTGCTTAATGTCACAGCAAATGGATGAACCGTTGTATCAAGACGTCCTGCGTCAAAGTCATATCCCAATTCTTTTAAGAAAAAGAGGCTCAGTTCCTTTTGTTTGTCGATTGGAAAGCTTTTCGATAAAAATGAAGTATCCGGCTTATTAGGAGAGGCTTCGATTTTTTTCACGAGAGGAACGATGGCATCACGAAGTGCACCAAACTTTTGATCAAGCTGTTCAACCGTCATATCTGGCTCATAGTTATTGAGTAGTACATCATAAGGCGTTTTTTTCACACCCCAATATTGGATAAAACGCTTGTTAAAATCAATGAGCTGTTTTAAGTATGGTGCAAAAAGTGAAAAGTCTGATTTCTCCCTTGCTTCAACCCAGACATGCTCTGCTTTTGATTGTAAAACCGAGTATTCTTTAAATTCTTCTTTCGGAATTTTGCTGTTTTCATCATACTCTTTTTGTGATAATTCGAGTGCCTTTTGTGTATCTTTTGACAGCTCATCTCGATGGTTGTTTAATGCTTGAAGAAGATCTCTCATTTCATCAGAAGTCTTCATATTAAAAATATCACTTGATAATTGACCGATGGTTTCAGCTCTGAAATCCGCGCTTTTTTTAGGTGCTTGTGTTCTAGAGTCCCAATAAAGTAAATGGAGCGCCTCTGTGTAATGGGCAATTTTCCCTAGTAATTGATAAAACGCTTTCTCTGTTGCTTCAAGACTCATACGTTTGTTCCCCCAATCAATAAAATATGTATGTACGTTTCAAGGCTACTTCAATGAATGTTCTTTTGTCAATGAAAAAGGAGGATACACAGTGGTATCCTCCTCCTCTTTTACAATTTTTCAGCTATTTAAGATGTGATAATTGGCTTCACTGGCAGGACGGATTCAATTTTACTTTGAAGCGCTATATCTTCCTTACGATCAAAGTAAATATGAATACTTCCTGCGTCTTGGCTTGTCCGGATCAGTCTTCCGATACCTTGGCGTAAGCGAAGCAGCATATACGGAAGGTCAACTTCAGCATGTGCATCCTTTGCTTCATTCCGTTTTGCCTCAAATACCGGATCATGCGGCGGATAAGGAAGCCCCCAGATGATCACATTCGTTAATGATTGACCTGGGATATCCAGTCCTTCCCACAGATGAACAGAGCATAACACAGACGTCTCATCAGCTTGGAACTTTTGAACTATCGTGCTGATTTCCTCATCTCCTTCAAAATACACGTGGAAAGGCAGTGATTCATTTGATGCTTCAAGGTGCTTTCTAAAGAGATGGAGCTCGTCAAATGAAGGGAATAGAATAAGAGAGCGGCCTCCATTTTCTTTCAACTGCGCGATCACTTGCTGCCCTTTTGCCTCTTGCTCTTGAACCGGCTGCTGCATTCCGTGGAAATAAATCTTCATTTGTTCATCGTAATCATACGGCGAAGCGACACTCATTGATAAGTAATCTTTTATCCCAAGACTTTCAGCTAAATAATCAAAGGATTGATTCTCAGATAATGTAGCTGAAGAGAAAATATATGGTCTTTTTTGCGAGAATACTTTTTCGCCAAGCACCTCTGCAACCGTCTTCGGCATTACAACAAATGTTGTATCTAATTCCTGCTTTTCCAGCCAGCTGATGGCATTTTTTTGATAAAGCGATAAAGAATACGCCATTTGTTCAATGTACTCTTCTACAACAGACAATTCGTATTGATCGATCGTATACATCTCAGATTCAAACACGAGCGCTTCTCCGATTTTCTCGAGTAAGTCACACAATTCACTAGCAGAACGCTTCACCTCATCGACACGCCCAATTTCAAGTCGATGTGAGCCTTTGACTTCTTTAGCATGTGTTTTTAAGAGATAAAAGAACTCATCGTTTGTTGCAAGCGCATCTTCAACGAGCTCTGCAAATTCTTCACGTATATCGTTTTGCAAAAGACGCTCCAAAAATGTCTCGAGTGTTGATTGCTTCACTCGATAAGTTAACGCCTTTTGTGCAGCAAATTCAAGAAGATGTCCTTCATCAAATACAACGGAGCTATGTTCAGGAAGGAGCGGAAGCTGTCCCTCACGTTTCCGGGATTCCTTCGTCCACACATGCTCCATATAAAAATCATGTGAACAGATGATGAGGTCTGTCGCTTTCCGGTAATGATCTCTTGATAAATTCAGACCGCAGCGATGACGCATATCACACGTCAAACAGTCCTGAAACGAGTCATAACCAATTCGTGACCATTCATCGTTTGATAGTTCTGGATACTCTTTTCGATCGCCATACGGATAAAAAGTCTGCATGCCATGTGATTCATGAACAAATGAAGGAAGCGATTCGTAAATATCAAGCCACTTCTCATCATCTTCACGCTGCATCGTTTTCTCTAGCTTCTTTAAGCATAAATATTGATCGTGCGATTTACTTAATCTCGCATCTATTTGAATATCAAGGTGATTGGCAATTTTATAGATATCACCTTCTTGTTTAACCAGCTGTTCAATTAACGTTTCATCTGCACATGCAATAATTGCAGGCTTCCCTGTATACCTTGCATATGTGACTGCAAATAAAAGATAGACGATTGTTTTGCCTGTGCCTACCCCAGCTTCGGCAAACATTACACTTTTTTCTTTAAAGGCTCTTTCTAGCTGAAAAGCCATGAATATTTGTTCATCTCGAAGATCAAAGCCCTTTTCTGGCAAAATGTCATAAAACACATCACCAATCCAGTTGCCCAGTTCTTCGTAAAAATTGTGTTCTTTTGATAATGAAAAAGGCAAACGAGATGCTGTCACCTGCTTCAACCCCCAACTTTTGAATCATTCAGACATTCAATAGTACCATTTACGCGGGGGAAAGACAATCTTTTTTTATGAACGCAGACGATACTGGTAGCTTTCCTTCATTAAAAATGCATGCTCAGAACGTTCTATGTATGCCTGAGCCAGCGCTAAATCTTCGATGGCTGCCGTAAGCTGAGCAGATTGTCCACCTTCATGCCCTTCTATTTCTTGAGCAGTCGAAGCGAGTGCTTTTTGGATTAACTGAATTTGATCATAATGAATCATGGAGACACCTCTTTTTTTAAAATCAAGTTCAGTTTATTCCGACTCGTGAGGAGTTATACCTTTTGAACATAAAAAAGCCGCACCTTCTTTCTGTGCGGCCATTTTTCATGATTCGGTTGTTTGCTTTCTAGGAGGACGTTTTCCCCAATATTGATAATAGTCTGTTTTGATAAATCCATTAAACAGCTTTCTTTTTTTTGTCGCTTTTCTTCCGAAGCACTCTTCGAATTTTTCATGTGACGTTAAGATGTATATGGACCAAGTGTCTAGGCTCTTCAGTGCCTCACCCATTCCTTGATACATTTTTTCAACTGCTGGTTTATCACTCAGTCGTTCACCGTAAGGAGGATTTCCAACGATCACACCGTACTCTTCTTTTGTTTGAAAGTCTTTTACTTGCATTTGTTTAAACTCAATCAGTTCACTTAGGCCAGCTTCTTCTGCATTCAATTTTGCAATGTCTACCATACGGTGGTCGATATCACTTGCAATAATGTGAAGCGGCTGATCATAGTTTGCTTTTTCTTCTACTTCCACACGTGCTTTGTTCCATACGTCTTCACCAATCCATTCCCATGATTCAGACGCAAATTCCCGGTTAAATCCTGGGGCAATGTTTTGTCCTATCATAGCTGCTTCAATGGCGATTGTTCCTGATCCGCAGAAAGGATCAACAAACGGACGGTCAGGTGTCCAGTTCGTTAATAAGACGAGTGCAGCAGCAAGCGTTTCTTTAATAGGTGCTCCGCCTTGATCTGTTCGGTACCCGCGTTTATGAAGACCCACACCAGATGTATCAATCGTGAGCACGGCTTTATCTTTCAAAAGAGCGATCTCAATTTTATATTCAGGTCCTGTCTCTTCAAGCCATTCAGACTGAATGTTGTAGGAGGATTTGAGCTTTTGTGCGATCGCCTTTTTGACAATACGCTGACAATCCGGCACGCTGGCAAGCTGAGATTTCACAGATTTACCGATGACAGGAAACGTACTATTTTTCGGTAAAAAAGCAGCCCAGTCAATTGCTTTTGTCTGTTCAAAAAGCTCATCAAATGTTTTTGCCGAAAATTCAGCAACTTGTACCTTAATCCGATCTGCTGTACGCAGCCAAAGGTTTGCACGGCAAATGGCAAGAGCATCTCCCTTGAAAATCACTTTTCCGTTGTCGACTGTGCACTCATAGCCAAGCTCTCTTACTTCTTTTGCAACAATTGCTTCAATGCCCATTGGGGCTGTTGCGATGAGTGTATAGGTTTTCATTGATTTATCACCTGTTTTCTCGTCCTTTTATGTATTCAAGATAAAAGCTCTCCATATGTTGAAATAGGAGAGCTTTGTTTTCATCATGTTTATTATAACGGATATAACGTTCTGTAAGCCATGTTTTGTTCCATCGTACTGCAAACGGCAAATGCCTCGTACTCAGGTGGTAATCATCTATCTACAGAAATCTCTGTCCTTCTCTCCGTTTGGTTCCTTTGAGAAAGTTCCCCTACCAAGTTTGGGTTTCTCGCTCGAGGGGTTTACCGCGTTCCACTCTCACCATTTCTAGTGAGACTTCGTCACTGTGGCACTTTCAAGGATACTTTGCCATATCCTAAAAGGACGTAGGCATTTTTCCTGCCGTCAGCCTTTCCCAGGCTGCCCTGGCTTATTTTTTCGCCAGGCACGAACACTACGGGCATCTCAGCACCGTGCGAGCATGGACTTTCCTCTGCAATGCCCTAAATAGCATTACAGCGATTACCCGAACGTTAATCAATAAGCGTTATTATAAACGACAATGACATCTGACACAAGCCTTTTCAGCAAGACTCAATCATAAAGTTTGCTGCCGAAAACGTGTTTCTCAAGATTCGATAGTCTTTTTAAAATATCAAAGTTTGTTGTATTAGACTGTGCAGGCTGTTTTTTCCCTTGTTCAACCGCTTCTTCAAGCTGTTTTGACAAGTGAAGGTTTTCTTGTTGAAGTTTTTCGATTTCTTGGTTGAATGTCTCATAGTCTTTAATGACCATATCTAAAAATTTATCGACTTCTTCTTGTTTGTACCCTCTAACACCTGTTTTAAATTCTTTTTCTAAAATTTCTTTCGCAGAAAGCTTTACTTTATCAGCAAGCATCTTTTTCACCTCATATCGTGAATTCATAGTATATTTTTTCAGAAATACGTGACGTTGTCAAATTTTCTCTTGCTTTTAGTCAAAAAACGGATCTTCCGCCTCAACCTGCGCTCTTAGATCATCCATCGTGATGTACATAATGGGGTAATCCGTAAAGGCTTCCGCCTCTCTAATCATAAACTTCGGCGATCCCTCATGCTCGGGATCATATAAGACGAGAAGACCATCTGTTTTTTCAATAAAAAAGCGGTTCTTTTGTTTAAATTGTGCCGGACTTTCATACGGTCTGTGTGTAACACTTTCTACAAAATCGGCCTGGGCAAGAATCCCTTCATACAGCTCTTTGTTTTGCTCATTCCAGCGCTCTTCCTGTTCATAAAATGGCGTAATGACTGCAAGTTTTAATGCTGGATATTCTTCTTGAAGTTTAAACACCACTTCGGCTGTCCAGATTTCTGCCCCTAGCTGGCCTGATATGAGAACCCATTCCAGACCTTCTTCGATAAGGGCTGTCAACCTTTTTTGAAGCTCCGCTTTTATGTATTGAAGTGCAGGTTCGTCTTGTTTGAATATCCCAAGTTCAAATGGCTTGTACCCTGTGACAGCAATAATCTTCATTTTTTCACCTGCTTTTAAAAAAAGGGACTTATGAAAGTCCCATTTCACTTTATCTGTTACAGCAAGGTCCACCGCAGTTAAAGTGTTGATGTGTTGCCGGGTCCACCTGAGAAAACGTATGCGGGAAGTAGTGAACATGTTGGAAATTTTGATGATGAACATTTGTCACATGCTGCGGATGGATATGCGGCACAATTGTTGTTGACTGGCTGTGTGTACAGCAATGATTCGTCGGGTGAACAATTGGCTGTGTAACATTCGGCTTGCAATGATGATGGTGGTGGTACATGTAGCATTCCCCTCTCCTTGATTTTCTTACATTAACAATGTATGAATCAAGAGGTGTACATGTACTAATGCATTAACCTATTTTAAAAGTTTGCAAGAAAAATATCTTTATAGTTTGAAAACACAAAAGCAATCAAAATAACCACAAGAAAAAACAAGTAGAAAAGACCCTTATACATGCTATACGCTCCTCATTCAATATCTAACGTTATTTTACAGGATTCGTGTCCTTTCTACAATAAAAGTGCTAAACAATTTTTATTTTCGGTCGAGAGCCGAACGATGTCATTTTTTGCGCTTTCCCGGGCAATAAAATTTATTGTTCAGCTTTTCTCAAAAGCCGTTTTTTGCGCTTCTCAAGTTCTTCCGTATCTCGCTGACTTAACGATGAGAAAGCTAATAAAGATTCAGTGATGGAAAGAGCTGACCTTGCATCTTTTTGACGATGCTCTCTAAACTTCGCAAGCTCTATACCTGCTTTTAATGCTAAGTGGACATCGCTTGATTCAAATAATGTTTCCCATATTCGAATCGCTTCATCCCACTCGTTTAGACGTTTATATTGTAAAGAGAGGTCATAGGCGGCCTGATTTGCATGTTTAAAATTAGCACCTGTTAATTCCCGCAAATGCTTCGTTGCTTCCTGTACATCACGATGTGCAAGATGCCACCTTGCCAGCGCATATTTTTCATCGTGTTCCTTTACCGCATCCATCGATAGGATTTTTTTAGATAGATGAATGTAAAGGCTGATTAATGATAAGACGTCTAATTCATTATGAGTCAAAATCCCTTCAATGAGCTTCGGATTTTGTTCCTTTAAAAAATGAAAATAGATCATCGGTGCCAAGAACCCCGGCGTATCGCCTTCCCGGTGGACGTGCAGCTCTTCTTTTTCTACCACGGAAAGCGCCATTCGTTCATATTTATGCTTCCACAGTCGTCTAGATCCGTGCAGAAGATCAAAATGGCCAAACTCTGGAAGTGCAGGGATTTGATCTCGTAATAAGGTATGTCTCGTTTTCACTTGCGGCCAATCGAATGATTTACCATTATATGTAACAAGAGATTCTACATTCACTTCATCGAGAAAGCTTTTATAAAGAGCCGCTTCATTTCCCGGATTTGTGAGCAGATGCTGTTTCACCACCACTTTGTCAGCAAAAACCCGCGCATGTCCTAGCAAGAAGATCATATTTCCTGTCCCGCCAGACAATCCAGTTGTTTCTGTATCAAAGAAAAACAGCTCGTGCGGCTTGTAACCTTTAGCTGATAGAGAATGCTGAATATCGCTTTTGTTCCACGCCTCGATAACCTTCGGCAATTCCGCAAACGAATAGAGTCCATGCTGATCATCCAATGAATAGATAACTTCTCGAATGAGACAAAAGGAATCCTCAAAGTGATAAGGAACTGCACCTAATTGCTCCCATTCTTTTAAAAATGGGATATTTTCTGCCAACACAGGCTGAGGTTGTCCTTCCACTGCTTTTTGCCGTATATCATTTGTGTGATGATGCGATAGGTGTTTCTTCATTCTATTTAATTTCCCTTTTAAAGACATGAGTAGGTGTCTCCCTCCTTTCCCTTAAAATACGGACATCAATTCAACAATACTGCTTTTCCCGTTGATTTCATTCATTTCCATGCCAATGCAGGATGGACAGCCATTCTCACAGCGGCACCGTTCAATGAGCTGAATGGCAGCACCTGCTATTTCATCAAAACGGGCTTGAACTTCTTTGCTTAAGCCTATTCCGCCAGGGTAATGGTCATATAAAAAGACCGTCGGTTTGCCGGTATTTGCTGCTTTAATTTGTGAAACAACATGAATATCTGAGCGATCACACATCACAAAAACAGGTACGATGTGCTGAAGAACATTTGCGATGCCAAGCAGCAGCTGTTCAAGTGTTTTCTCTTCAAATCTCCGCTCTGCTTCATGTAATTCAAACCAGGCGGCACTTGTATGAATTTCTTCTTCAGGTAAGTGAATCGGGCCAGATCCGATATTTTCACCGGTACTCAGCCGGATTTTTTTGAAAATCGTCGGCATGGCATTGACAGTGACATCACCGTAGTGAACAGATACCGCTTCTTTCTCTGTCGTCTGATCGATTTCAAGCACCTTCAGTTGAACAGCTAAATTAGCATCTGTATAGTATTCGACATCCACCTGTTTCACATAAGCCTTCAAATGCTCGTAATCTAGCTTTTCTACTTGATACTGAACCCCTTCATGTAAATAAATCGCTTCATCATGCAGCAATGTCATTGCACTGAATCGATCCATCTCTCCAATAATTCGAACATTCGCTACATCTGATTGGTCCACAATGACCACATTTTCCTGGCTTGCAGACCGCAGGCTGATGCCATGAGCTGGGAACGATTGGTCTGACCAATAATACCGGTTTCCGCTTAAATGAAGAACCCCTTCCTCATGTAAGTATTGCAAAATCTCTTCTACTCCCATTTCGCCAAACTGTTCATCCTTTCGAAATGGCAGCTCATAGGAAGCACATTTTAGATGATCCACTAAAATAATGAGGTTTTCAGGATTGATTCTGGCTGCTTCAGGCGGCCTATTAAAGAAATATTCAGGGTGTCTGACAATATATTGGTCAAGGGGTGAGGAGCTTGCCACCATGATAATGAGCGCCTCTTCATGGCGTCTTCCAGCTCGTCCTGCCTGCTGCCATGTACTCGCCACACTGCCAGGATAGCCCGTCATAATGCAGACCTTTAGCTGACCGATATCCACCCCTAATTCTAGTGCGTTCGTGCTGACAACACCTAGAATGTCTCCTTCTCTTAATCCCTTTTCAATGACGCGCCTCTCTTTTGGCAAATAGCCTCCGCGATACCCTCGAATCGATTTTGGGCCAATCTCTTTTTTTACAAGCTCTTGAATATGACTTAAAATCACTTCTACTCGTACTCTGCTTCTAGCAAAAACGATCGTTTGGATTTTTTCTTTTAAAAATGTTTTAGCCAATTGATTGACGACAGTGGCAGCACTTTGTCTAATATTTAATGGCTTATTTACAACTGGCGGGTTGTAAAACACAAAATTCTTTTTACCGCTAGGCGCTCCGTTTCGTTCAATGAGGTGCATCTTGCTCCCCGTCAGCTGCTGCGCAAGCTCTTTTGGATTTGCAATTGTGGCTGAAGTACAAATAAACACCGGATCACTTCCGTAAAATGCACAAATTCGCTTTAACCTGCGAATCACATTTGCCACATGACTGCCAAACACTCCTCGATATGTATGAAGCTCATCAATGACAATATACTTCAAATTCTCAAACAAACTGACCCATTTCGTATGATGAGGCAGAATGGCTGAATGCAGCATATCCGGATTTGTTATGACAATATGTCCTGCTTGTCTAACCCGCTGCCGAATAGCTGGGGAGGTGTCCCCGTCATATGTTTCACTATGAATTGGAATATCCATCTCGTGAATGATTTCGTTTAATTCACTCTTTTGATCCTGCGCGAGTGCTTTTGTTGGAAATAAATAAAGAGAGCGGTTTGTCTGATCTTCTGCGATCGATTGAAGTACAGGCAGATTGTAGCAAAGGGTTTTCCCTGAAGCTGTTGGTGTTACAGTTACTACATGCTCGCCATTCATCACACGTTCAAAGGCTTCTCTTTGATGAATGTACAGCTCTTTCACGCCTCGTTTTTCAAGCGCTTTTTTCAGCCTGTCGTTCACTCGTTCAGGAATTGGAGAGGTCTGAGCAGGCTTCGCTTCAATTTCATGCCAATGTTCTACCTGTTCGTCCTTTTTTAAATCTTCTATGAGTTCGTTCATTGTTTTCTTTTTCATATTGCATCCACCTCTCATTCTAGTGTACCGAATATTTGTTTGCATGACTAGGCGGCAATTTTTTGATACGCACCTTATGAGCATATACTTTGAAGTGTTGTAACAGAATCTATTACACTTCTATAGTGAAATGATTTTATCAAGGAAGAAGATGATGAGATTGAAAAACGAATTTAAGCCTTTATTCGAACCATTTACATTTCCAGGAGGCGCCTCTATAGATGGCAGATTAGTGGTTGCTCCGATGACACACTTCGGTTCTCATGACGATGGCACCATTTCAAATGAAGAAATTGATTTCATTACAGCTAGATCAAGTGAAATGGGCATGGTGATTACAGCATGTGCAAACGTGACTCCAGATGGGAAGGCATTTGAAGGACAACCTTCTGTCGCAAGAGATGAAGATATACCAGGTTTGAAAAAACTGGCTGCGGCGATCCAAGCAAAAGGAACAAAAGCCATCATTCAAATTCATCACGGCGGCTCTCAGGCTCTCCCTCATTTAGTGCCAAACGGTGATGTCGTTGCGCCAAGTGATGTGTTCAAAGATGGAAAACAAATTGCTCGTGCTTTAAAAGAAGAGGAGATTAATCATATTATCGACTCCTTTAAAGAAGCTACAAGACGAGCTGTTCAAGCAGGGTTTGACGGCGTGGAAATCCACGGAGCAAACGGCTATTTATTACAGCAATTTTACTCTCCGCATAGCAATCAGCGTACAGATCAATGGGGAGGAAATGAAGAAAAACGTCTAGCCTTCCCGATTGCTGTTGTAGATGCAGTCAAAGAAGCCATCAAAGAGCATGCAGCGAAACCGTTTATCTTTGGATACCGACTATCTCCTGAAGAACCAGAAACACCTGGTTTAACAATGACAGAGACGTTTACATTAGTGGATGTTCTCAAAACAAAAAACCTCGATTATTTGCATATCTCTTTAATGGAGATTGATTCTAAAGCAAGACGAGGCGCAGATTCTACTAAGACACGTATGGAATTGCTAGCAGAACGCTGCGGCGATTCCCTTCCTCTCATCGGAGTGGGAAGTGTCATTACAGCGGAAGATGCACTGGGTGCTTACAATCAAGGAATTCCGCTCATCGCTGTCGCTCGAGAGCTGATCGTCGACCCAGATTGGGCAAAGAAAATTAAAGAAGGCAGAGAAGAAGAGATTGAAACTGTCATTAAACGCAGCCAAAAAGACAAGTATCTCATTCCAGAGGGATTGTGGACTGTCATGGAAGCAAGTCAAGGCTGGGTTCCAATGGAGGATTAACTTCCTCAATAAAAAAACTACCCTATCATGGGGTAGTTTTTTTATATTCCTGGATTATTTCATTTTCACTGTAAAGAGCTTGGACATCTGCTTTTCTACAGACCCTTTTGGTTCTTTATCAAGCCTCTCTACAAGATCACCATTCATGATGACAATAGGAGTGACTGTACTTGACGCTTTTTCTTCAATTAATTCTAAATCACACGTAATGAGAGGATCACCGATCTTCACTTTATCCCCCTCTTTTATGTGCGCTTCAAACCCTTCACCATTTAACCCAACTGTTTCAAGTCCGATATGAATCAGAAGCTCAAGCCCTGAGAGTGTCCGAATGCCAATTGCATGTTTTGTATGGAAGAGCTGAATGATTTCACCCTCTACTGGTGACACAACCGTGCCATTTTTTGGTTTTACTGCTACACCATCTCCCATCATCTTTTGAGAAAAAACAGGATCTGGTACATCAGTCATATCCATTAACTCTCCATCAGCGGGAGAATAAATGACTTCTTCCTTTACATCATCTTGGTTTTTTCCGAAACCGAATAATTTTTTCAGCAATGTCAATTGCTCCCTTCAAGCTTTGCTTCTAGATCTATTCAGCGTATGAAACTTTACCCCCATACACCTTGCTTCATTCAACACTATTTAATCATAATTTTTTCCTCTCATCAATTGATAACCGCCTGAGCCCTTTTTGCATAGGCTGTAGATGAGAGGTGATTCGAATGAAACAAAATGACGAAAACAAACATGAATTGCTGGCGAATGAAGATATCCTATATGAAGCGATTGAACAATTTTTTGCATCCTCCCCGTTTCACGAGATTTTAAATAGCGCAGAAGCACTCATGACCACATCTCATTCACTTGCATCCATTACAACCGATGTGACCGAGGATGATCAGTCTGTGTATATCGAAATTCAATTTCCAGACCATTTTGTCGAAGGGGATATCGCACTAGAAGTCAAAGCCCAATATTTACACTTATCAGTGCAGGAAAAAATCAAAACAGATACGACCTCCTCGTATTCGAGTTTTACCAAAACCATTTTAATGCCGGCAAAAGTAGAGGAAACAAAAATGAAGAGTGTGTGGAAAGATCAAACGCTTCGTGTAACTGCGCCAAAGCAAAGAGCCCAATAGATTGATCTATTGGGTTTTACTATGCTTTAAAAATACTTGTAAATCCTTTCGCCAATGAACCTACTTGATTCATCGTACTCATCATTTGGCCAGCTGTATCAAACATTTTGTTAAAGTCATATTGTCCATTCGTCTTTTTGAATTGTGACAGCACACTTTTAAATTGAGAAGGCTGCTGTTTTTGCGGTCTTGGCAAAGGATAAGGATTCATAGGGTGCTGCATAGGCATCATGCCTAGCTGCTGCATTTGGGATTGATTGATCGCTTCGGGCGGCTGAAAAGGCGGCACGTTTTCTTGGTATCCATAAGGCGGCTGATAGCCAGTAGAAGGTGCCTGGCTCATTCCACCTTGGTATGGCGGCATAAAATAATCTGGAGGCTGCGGAGGCTGCTGCATATCTGGATACGGAAAAGGCCCTTGCTTGAATTGATTGAATTCATAAGGCGGCTGGTTTGAATAAGGGAACATCTATCTCGCTCCTCTCGCTCTCAACACATATTGATGTCACTCATATATTATGATCAAGAGCAGAAGATGTGCCTAAAGAAGCCATAAGAAAAACGCAGCATCATATCTTCAGCTGCGCTTTTTGATTTCTTCTATTAAAAGGTTCAGTGTGTAAACCACTGATTCAACTAAATTTTTCACACGGGGTGCGTGCTGTTTGCCAAAATAAGATTGCAGGACAACCTCTTTACCATTTTCTTTTACGGCATCAAGCTGTTCTTGGTGTAAATATCTAGGTTTGGCCTGCTCAATAAATGAGATTGCAGCGGTGAGCCACTCTTCCATTTTTTGATCAAATGTCACAACGGCCGGCTGTATATCTGTATAAAAATCATATGATGGGTACTCCTCTTCTGCCTTTCCCTTCTGGTACTGCTCATACGCTTCTTCGATCCATATTCTGAGCTCTAGTGTATGTTCAAGTAATGTTTGATTATCCAAAGTGTTCACCTCTATGAACCATCCTACCAAACGTTTACTTATTGCTCAAATAGAAAAGCTATCCGGCGTGATATGCAGGTCTTGCTGCTAATTTATACTCTGCTGCATGAATCTTCAATTCACAGTCCTTTACTTCTGATTCAAGCCGGTCAATCATTTGTTCTTGCTCTTCAATGGCTGCTCGTTTTGTTTGCTTCACAGCAAGAGATAGCTCTTCTTCCACCGCATCAATTTTACGCTCAATTTCCTCTAACAACTGCATAATGGATTCTTTTGATACAAATTCGCTCATCATCAGATTCCTCCTTTATCGTCTCTCGTTACATTCTCTTTTCTTTCACACCCTCCTTCACACATGACAAAACTAGAAGCAAATCGCCAATCTAAGTGTAGATGAGCGCTATTTCTTCCTTTTCGACATATGCTTGTCCTTCTTTGTATGATTGCGTCCGATTGTGTAAATTCTAAAGACAAAAGGAGGTAGATTTCATGAAAAAACAGCCAGCACCAAAAGAGCAAAAGCCAAAAGGGAAAGAAAACAGTACAGACCAGCTTGATAAAAAGCTCGGCGGTCCTAATCGTCCATCTACGTAAAAAAAGCAGGTACCCCCTGCTTTTTATTTATGCAAAAAATAGTGCTCTAATGAGAAGAGAAATCGAAGCTGTCTTTTTTTATGGAAATACCAGTCTGTCAGCTCAATTTGTTTTGGCAGCGGCTCTGCATCGAATAAAGATGGACTCAATTTCTTCTGAAACCAATCCTCTCTTTGATCGTCTAATGAATGTGTCATCACCGGATAAACCGTTCGAAGAAAAGGTGTTGACCTTCTAGCGATCCCTAAAAACGGCTCAAAATCAAACCGAGACCCCGTATGCGGAACGGTATGCAAAAAATGATAAAAATCCGAAAACAAATCGGCTCGAAATAATAGTTTCGCTAATTTTTTTCCTAATGTAATGCGCTCTTTAACATGGGAAAACTTCCGTATGGTTAATCCGTACAAATGCCCGTCCACCGTTGGAAAAACAACAGTTTGGAAATGTCCCCACTCGCTGAAAAGATATTGAATCGAGTGAAAAACATTCTTTTTCAGAAGAGGATTTTGTATAATAGGAGATTGTATAGTATATTGTTCATTTATGATGAGTGCATAAAGCAGACGCTCTGTGTCACGCTTTAGCCAGAAACGTTCCCACTCAGCGCTCATGAAACGAGACACGGAGAAATAAGGCAGCAGGTGGAACAAAGGTTTTCTGCATTTCTTAGACCATTCATACAAAAGAAGCTGAGGATAAGCATCAGAAAAGATCAGCCAATTTGCTCTTTCATATGCTGTGAAAAAAAGATGCCCCTGCTGATCCGTTAAACCTGGATGAAAAAGCTCGCCCTTTAAATCCGTCATGGACCATCCAGCATTTCTTGAAACAAAGGAAGCGAGCAGTGACCATTTCATCTCAGGATGACGGTCATAAAAGCGCTTGTAAGCATTTGTCCTCGTCAGGTTGTCTTTATTTTTCGCTTTCGTTTCACGCAAAATGTGCTGAGTGATGATGTGCTCTTCTTGTGACAACATGGTGATCTCTCCAATACAAAATGCATTAAAAGGAGGCTGAAACTTGATGATTCGGTATCCAAACGGAAAATCGTATCAGCCCATTCAACAAATTGGGACAAAAAAAAGAATCAGCGGCGAATCCTCTTATAGTAACCGCGGGATGACGCTTGAGGCTGACTTAAATGAAACGAACCAATATTATTTGGTCAACGGGATCGCAGTCATTCATAAAAAGCCTACCCCAGTTCAAATAGTGAATGTGGATTATCCAAAAAGAAGCGCTGCTGTTATTAAAGAAGCTTATTTTAAACAATCATCCACAACAGACTATAACGGAGTGTACAAAGGCCGCTATATCGATTTTGAAGCAAAGGAAACCAAAAGCATGACCTCGTTTCCGCTCAAAAATTTCCACGACCATCAAATTGAGCATATGAAACAGGTAGAAAAGCAAGGCGGTATTTGTTTCGTTATTATATCCGCATTTGGCTCCGTTTATTATTTGCCTGCTTCGGATCTCTTTTTCTTCTGGGAGCGGCAGCAGCAAAACGGCCGTAAATCCATTAGCAAAGACGAATTAATGGAAGCTGGCCACTTAATGACACTTGGATATTCGCCAAGAATTGATTATATTAAAGTAGTGGAGACACTTCATTTTTCGGATGAAAGTGCGCAGCAATTACGTTCGAAAAAGGTTTAACACGAAAGGTTGAGATGTCATGTCTGATCAATTTACAAGTCGCGAACAGCGACGTAAAGCAAGTCAAGAAAACAATAAGAAGCAAAAGAACAAAAAAGGCAAAAAGAAAGCAGGTCTATTTAAAAAAATATTTTTATCTTTACTCGTGATCGGTCTTCTTTGCTTAGTAGCCGGAATCACAACTTTTGCCGTTTTTGCATCCAGCGCTCCTTCTATTGATGATAGTAAGCTTAAAACACCATACTCTTCAAAGCTTTATGATAAAGACAAAAAAATGTTTGCAGAAGTCGGTGCGGAAAAAAGAACGTATGTCTCGATTAAAGATATACCCGATGTAGTAAAAGAAGCGTTTATTGCGACTGAAGATGCACGTTTTTATAAACACCATGGGATTGATCCAATCCGTATTGGCGGTGCACTTGTCGCAAACGTCGAGGACGGCTTTGGTGCTGAAGGTGGAAGTACAATTACACAGCAGGTTGTAAAAAACTCCCTTCTTACCAATCAGAAAACGTTAAAACGGAAAGTACAGGAAGTATGGCTCTCAATTCAGCTTGAGCAAAAATATTCTAAAGATGAAATTTTAGAAATGTATTTAAACCGGATTTTCTTCTCTCCTTATGCTTATGGTGTTGGGAAAGCGGCTGAACAATTTTTCGGCGTCACAGATTTAAATAAACTAACTGTTGCACAGGCTGCCACTCTTGCAGGTATGCCGCAAAGTCCTTCTGCCTATAATCCAGTGAAACATCCCGAGGCAGCGGAAAAACGCCGTAATATCGTTTTAGGCCTTATGAAAAAACAAGGCTATATTACAGAAAAAGACTATGATGTTGCTAAAGCAACCCCTGTCAGCAAGACAGTTGTCTCAGCTGATAAATATAAGAGCCAAAACTCAAGTAAGTATTCTGCTTACATTGAAGAAGTGATGGAAGAAGTACAGAAAAAAGCCAAAGTGGATGTATCCACCGATGGATTAAAAATTTACACATCACTTGATCGAAAAGCGCAGGATCACCTAGATGATATCATTAATGGAGATAGCGCTGGATTTACGAAAGGCATGCAGGCCGGTGTCACTCTCCTTGATACGAAGAACGGTGAAATTCGCGCTATTGGCGGTGGACGTGATGTCCCAGCAGGCGGCTTCAACTATGCGACTGATGCAAAACGCCAGCCAGGGTCCACAATCAAACCAATCTTAGATTACGGACCAGTCATTGAAAACAAAAAATGGTCAACATATCAGCAAATTGATGATGCACCGTATACGTACTCAAATGGAACACCGATTAATAACTTTGACAGAAGACATTTAGGGAAAATGTCAATGAGAAGTGCTTTGGCACAATCTCGAAACATCCCTGCCCTAAAAGCCTTCCAAGAAGCTGGAACTGACAATGCTGTTCAATTCGCCAATAACTTAGGTATGGACTTACCGTCTGATATTCCAGAGTCCTACTCTATCGGTGGATTTGACGAAGGTGTCTCCTCCCTGAAGATGGCTGGTGCCTTTAGTGCATTCGGTAATAATGGATACTATAACGAACCGCACGCTGTTACGTCTGTTGAATTTAATGACGGAACAAAGCTTGACCTTACGCCAGATTCTAAGGCGGCTATGAGTGATTACACAGCATTTATGATCACAGACATGCTGAAAACGGCTGTACAATCTGGAACGGGTACACTTGCTCAAGTACCGAACGTACAAGTAGCTGGTAAAACAGGTACAACGAACTTCACGCAAGATGACATTAATAAATACAATATTCCTTCTGGCGGCGCAAAAGATTCGTGGTTTGTCGGTTATACGCCGCAATATACAGCAGCTGTTTGGACTGGAATCGGTAATTCAAAAGATGCAGACGGCAAAATGTGGCTCACAAGTTACGAGCAGCGTGTTGCCAAAATCGTCTTCCAGCGCTTAATTTCTCAAATTGATGATGGAAGCGGCTCATTTGAAAAACCAGATAGTGTTGTTGAAGCTACGGTTGAAAAAGGATCAGACCCAGCGAAATTAGCCGGACCGAATACACCAAGCGACAAGAAGACAACAGAATACTTTGTGAGAGGAACGGTACCAACTAAAGTTTCTGACACATATGAGAAAAAAGAAGCAGATAAACCATCAGATCTAAAAGCAGTATATGATGAAGAGAAAAAATCCATCACGCTGACTTGGGGCTATGACGATGATGCAGACGCTACATTTAATGTGAAGCAAGCAGTCGATGACGGCGGCTATAAAGACATTCAAAACAGCTCTGCTAAAGAAGCAGTCATCTCTGATGTGAAGCCTGGCTCTACCTATAAATTCCAAGTGACAGCAACTGTAGAGGATGTCACAAGTAAAGCAGCTTCTACCTTCCTCACCATTAAAGATGATGAAGAAGAAAAAGCAGATGATGAGAATAAAGAAGAAGAAGAACCTCAGCAGCCTGCTGACGACGAGCAAACAGACCAAACTGACAAGACTGACGATAACAAAAATCAGCCCCCAGGCACTGACGAGCAAAAGCCAGATGATAAAAAAGATCAGGATAACGATCAAAATCAAGGTGGAAATACGGAAAACGGCAATAACGGATCCGATAATGGCTCAGACAGTACAAATGGGAACAGCAACAACTCACAGACTGACAATAAAGATAAAAAGAAAGATGATGCGAAAACCAACGCTCAAAGCTCAAATTCGCCATCAAATTCTACTTCTCGAAAAGAAGATGAATAAACAAAAAGCACTTGCCTCCTATGGCAAGTGCTTTTTTTAACGCTGCTGTCTGATTTTCTTAAGTGCTTCATATTTTCCGTATTGCTTTTTTAATTCTGTGTATAGCTCGTCCAGTTGTATAAAGCAATGATATTGAGTAGGTTTTAGCAAAATGAACTCTAAACGTTCCGTCCAATTAATGGGGGCAACGGGAAATGTGTCTTTCTTGATATCTTCCCATTCAAGCGTTTGCAGCTTCTCCCCTTTGACCCAATAAAATATTGCGATCATACTGATGATTCCTTGCAGCATATCATCTTCTTCACAACGGGATTTTCTTGTTTGAAAACGAGGAAGCATTTTTTCTTTTAATTCATTCCACAGTTCAAACATTACAGGAACAAATTCTTCTGTTTTCTGCCACGGCAGTTCTTCTGTTAAAGGATCTGAAGATAGATCATATGCGAGGGGATTGGCTCTAAGTATGTCTACTCGATCGCCTTTGATCTCAACCTTTTTCTCTTTTAGCTTTTCGACATATGAGGTAAAAGCCACTGCTTTGCTCATGCTAGCTTCACCAATCCTTTTTTCAGCCTCTTCTGCCCTTCTCTGCACATATCAAGAAGCGGGCACGACTCGCATTGCGGCCGCTGCGCCTTGCAATGATACCTGCCGAAAAAAATCAGACGGTGGTGCGTCACAGACCAATCTTCTTTTGGTACCTTTTTCATTAAGGTTTGCTCTACTTCAAGCACAGAATCCTTCCAGCGGCAGATTCCTAGACGCTTGCTGACTCGTTCTACGTGTGTATCTACTGCAATTGCTGGTACACCAAAAGCAACCGAAACAACGACATTTGCTGTTTTTCGGCCAACTCCAGGAAGCTTGACAAGCTCATCCCGGTCCTTCGGCACTTCACCGCCATATTCTTCAATCAGCATTTTACTCAGCTTTTGAATGTTTTTAGCCTTATTGCGATACAGACCAATCGAACGAATATCTTGCTGTAGTTCTTCAAGCGGTACACTTAAATAGTCTTCTGGTGTTTTATATTTTTGAAATAACGTTTTCGTGACCTTGTTTACAAGCACGTCTGTACATTGAGCTGAGAGTGCGACAGCAATCACAAGCTCAAATGGATTGTCATGAACAAGCTCACACTCAGCCTCTGGAAACATATCTCCTATAATATCTAAACACTCATTAATTTGTTTTTTTGATAACATGCCTTCTCCTTTATTGGTTATTGTTCCAGCCAATTATAAAAAGGAACTTGTCGTTTATAAGTTGACGTCTCTTCTTTTGAAGGTGGGTTTTTTTGCTGAGAACGGAAATGCTGGCTGTGCTCTTTTGCTTCTTCCGCTGTTTTCAGCCCTTTCTTTTTCCACTCAAACAGAATTCGATCAATATAACGGAAGTTTAGTTTTCCTGATAAAACAGCTTCTCTAAGCGCTAGACGGATCATTTCAGCATCATGATGATCTTGATCCATCCAGATCGAAAGTGTTTCTCCTTCAAGAGGAGACAGCGGTCTGCCGAATTCATCTTCAAATAAAGCATATAAAGATTTTTCAGCCTGTACATGATGTGTTTGAGCTTCTTTCGCCTGTTTTGCTTCTAAAAAGTCATACAGCACGCCCCATAAAGGCTCTACTGAGTAGCGGTCATGCTGAATACCAGATCTGTCTTCAAATGGCTGAATCGAAATAAATCCTTTTTGAATGAGATGCTGAACCATATACGCACACTCTTCCGCTGAAATGGTCATACCACCTGAAAGCTCTTCAAATGTTTGAAAGAAAACGCCTTGTTCTTCATTCATTTTAATCTTTAGCATCACCATCATCTGTGATTCATTCAGTCCTAACTGCTCATAATGAGCAATCAGCAAATTGGGTAAACTTGTCGAACCCATTTGCTGCATATTAATAAATTGCTGCCTATTCATCGGATACACCTCTTCACTTTAAGTATATCACGTTTTATTTCACGTGCCCGCCTAAAAAGACGTTTGAAAAAGCCTCCATATGTTGGAGGCTTCACGTCTTAAGGATATAAACGGTTTAATAATCTTGGGAAAGGAATTGTTTCACGCACATGCGGCGCTCCGCTAATCCAAGCAACTGTACGTTCAAGTCCAAGACCAAAACCTGAATGCGGTACAGAACCGTATTGTCTTAATTCTGTATACCATTTGTAAGTTTCTTGATCGAGTCCATGCTCTTTCAATCTTGCTTCAAGCATCTCTAAATCATGAACACGCTCAGAACCGCCAATGATCTCTCCGTAGCCTTCTGGTGCAATTAAGTCTGCACAAAGGACGACATCATCACGATCCGGTGCTGGCTGCATATAAAACGGTTTTAGTGATGTTGGGTAATGAGTGATAAACACTGGTTTATCATAGCTTTCGGCGATCGCTGTTTCGTGAGGCGCACCGAAGTCATCTCCCCATTCAATATCATCAAAGCCTTTTTCCTGCAGGAATTTAATCGCTTCATCATAAGTGATGCGCGGGAATGGCGCTTTGATGTTTTCTAATTTCGCTGTATCACGGCCTAGTGTATGCAGTTCAACTTTACAGTTTTCAAGTACACTTTGAACAACATGAGACACATAATTTTCTTGATACTCAAGGTTTTCATTAAATTCGACAAAAGCCATTTCAGGCTCAATCATCCAAAACTCAATTAAATGGCGTTTTGTTTTTGATTTCTCAGCTCTAAATGTTGGGCCAAATGAGAATACTTTTCCAAGTGCCATTGCGGCCGCTTCCATGTAAAGCTGACCACTTTGAGAAAGGTACGCATCTTCATCAAAATATTTCGTAGCAAATAGTTCCGTTGTGCCTTCAGGAGCACTTCCAGTTAAAATTGGCGGATCTACTTTCACGAAACCTTCTTGATGGAAGAACTCATATGTAGCACGAATAATTTCGTTACGGATTTTCATAATGGCATGCTGTTTTTTAGAACGCAGCCATAAATGACGGTGATCCATTAAGAATTCTGTTCCATGCTCTTTTGGTGTAATTGGGTAATCTGTAGCTTCATGAATCACTTCAATGGATTTCACTTGTAATTCAAAACCAAGCGGTGAACGCTCGTCTTTTGTCACTTGACCTGTCACATAAACAGATGTTTCTTGTGTGACTGATTTCGCAAGTTTAAAGATTTCCTCTTCCACTTCTGCTTTTACTACGACTCCTTGAATAAAGCCTGTCCCGTCTCGCAGCTGCAAAAATGCAATTTTTCCGCTTGAACGTTTATTGGCAATCCATGCGCCGATGGTTACTTCTTGATCGACGTGTTTAAACACTTGATTAATCGTTGTTTTCAACATAATTCCCTCCAAAGCCAGAAAGAAACTCACCTTTTCGATTGGTGTGAATCTTTTTTCATACATTTTATTATAACCGTTCTAAATCAGCATGGTCAACGCAAGACAGGAGAAACTACGGTGTTAAATTTTTTTCCACGCGTCCTGTCGAGAAATCGACATAGCTAAAGCTATATTGATTGTTCTCATTTAAGTACGTCACTTCCCAAAGGAGAACGTCACCTTCTCTCGCTAATTTGACATCTTTTAGCTTAGAGACTGTATTCTCCTTTTGAACGGCTTGTACTGCTTGATTCGAGGTAATGCCTTCTTTTGCTTTTTTTGTGATCACTTTTTCTTTTTTGCTGGCAGGTACCCAAACATAAGTCAATTCATTCTGTTTGTTTTTCCCTTCAACAATAAATTGTTTTTCTTTCCCGACAAAGGTTTCCACTTGCTCCACTTGTACGATGTTTGCTTGTTCTTTTGCTCGTTCAATCGCTGCATCGTGACCTTGTTCTCTTTGTCCCATGGCAATCTGATAAATCCACGTAAAGCTGATGATGCCAATCAGCAGAACGAGAGCCACAACGGATGAAATGATCCAGACTATTTTTTTCATGTCAAGCTTCCCCTATGTGCGATAAATCGTAAATATCGCTTGATTTTGGTCTTCTTGATCTAATGCTAATCCAAACATAAGATCTTCTCTTTTAAGCGTTCTGTTCAATACGTCAACGATTTTGTACAGGTCTTCTGAATGCTTAATTTGAACAGTTGAAAGTACCTCTATTTTACTTTCCACTTCTAATTCCTCCTCGGTACGTAAATATTGTTAGTCATACTTTTCTGCACGGGAACCGATACTATTTTTACAACGGAACACAAAAAGCCGTTTACGATAAATTAACTCCAAACCCACACCAGCTAAAGGCCGCTTATGACAGCGGCTTTTCGTTGTTAAGGTTTTTTATATACGCCTCAAGGGACTCTTTTGACATCTCGTGAACCGGCGCATGTGGGAGTGATTCTAAAAATAACTTTCCATATGAAGCAGTTTTCACCCGGCGGTCTAAAATTAGCAATGTCCCTATGTCTTTTTCAGATCGCAGCAAGCGGCCAGCTCCTTGCTTAAAGGTTAACACAGCTTCTGGGAGAGCGACGGTTTTAAATGGATTCTTCCCTTGTTTTTTTGCTGCATCACATTTTGCTTCAATGAGCGGTGAATCAGGCGGCCGGAACGGAAGACGTGCCATGATGACTGTTGTGAGCTCTGAGCCTGGAAAATCAACACCTTCCCAGAAACTACCCGTACCAAGCAAAATGGCTTGTTTTGCTAATTTAAACATTTTCGTCAATTTGACCGGGCTGCCCCCTGTCAGACCTTGAGCAAAAAGGGCTGATTGCATCCCTTCTGTTTTTAGCTCTTCATAGACTGCTTTTAACATCTCATGTGAATTAAACAACACCAATATTTTTGCATGATGCTGCTTTTCCATGATCTTAATATATCGAGCTGCTTGCTTTACATAGTCTCGTTCATCACGGTTCGTAATCGGCGGCATGTCAGCCGGCACAATCACTTTGAGCTGTTTTTCAAGTTCAAACGGTGAATCAATCTGGACAAGATGCGGATAAAAATCTTGCAGGCCAAACCGTTCCAAGCAATAATCAAAGCGGTGATTGATGGTAAGTGTCCCTGATGTGAGGACGACACTTTTTTTGTTCATAAAGAATCGATCAGCCAAAAGTTCGCCTGTATCTAGTGGCTGTGCATACATAAAGACAGCGTTTTTGGCACCCTTTGCATCAATTTCAATCCAAACCGTTTCATCGTTTTTCGGCTCAAAAATAAACCGGTACAGTGTACTGCAAAATGTATGCATAAATGACATCACTTGATCGTATTCCTCTGCTTCAAAGGCAAAATGCTCTGTCAGGTGTGCACTTTTTTGAAGAAGCTCATTTTTTTGCTGCTCATACAGTTTTTCACAAGCAATTAACAAGGAACAAAGTTTACTTGCCGTTTCTTTAATACGTTTCCACTGAGCATGTTTTGAATGATGACGTACTCTATGAATGAGACGATTGATGTCTGCTTTTGGTTTTGTTCTTTTGACAAAAGAATGAACTGTGCTAAAGAAAGCATCACTTTCCATTTGAAGCTGATTGAGATACTCATCCATTTCGATAAAGGTGTCGGTCTGTAAACCGGCTCCATGGAATCTCTTTTTCAGCTTCTTTAACAATCCGCCTTGTAAGGAGCCAAGCTGCGTTAATTTCGCATGAAGCTGGATATAAGACGCACTATCCCCAAGGGTTTCATTGGCTGTTTTCTCAAATTGATGGGCTTCATCTATCACATATACGTCTGCATGCTGAAAAATAGATGATGCTTCTGTTTGTGATAAGAGCAGGCGATGATTCGTTAAAATCAAATCAGCTGTTTTTGCTCTTCTTTTGGCACGCTCATAAAAGCAATGTTCTTTAAACCGGCGCTTTTTCGATGTAAACGGCATGTGCACACAGGAAATTCGGTCTTTTATATTGGCAGCTCCTGACGGTAAATTCAGTTCAGATAAATCACCCGTTTCTGTTACAAGGAGCCACATTAATATTTGCGCCTTCGTTAAGACGACATCATAGTTATCATCTTCCTCATGAAGCACATGCTCAAACTTATCTAAACAAATATAATGTGCCCGTCCTTTAAATACACAGGCAGCAGGCTCAAACGGGAGCAATTGATTCAAGATCGGCACATCGCGCTGAAGCATTTGCTGCTGCAAAAGAATGGAATATGTACTAATAATGACAGGTTTTCCTGATTTCTTCGCTTCTAGAGCCGCTGGGATGAGGTAAGCCAGTGTTTTCCCAATACCCGGTGCCGCTTCAATTAATGCATAGGCCCTTTCATGAAACACGTCTCTCACTTTATTCATCATCGTGAGCTGGCCTTCTCTTACTTCATAGCCTTCTACCGTTTGCGGCAGCTTCTTTTTGATTTCCTCAAACAGCTGTTCATCATCCTCACCTACTGAATGTGTCGTCTCAGTGATAGGATTGGTGACATCTTTTACAGCAAAAGAGCCGACTTCCACCAAAGAATCTTCCCGGCTGGCATGGCTCGTTTCAAGCTGCTTAATTAAAAGTCCTATATCACTTAAGAGATAAGAGGATAATCTGCGCAGCTGCTTCAGCACATTTGGCGGTGTATGTTTTAATTGATGGAATAAATTCAAAAATAGCATGGCAGTAACTTCCGCATCACTATCCGCCCGGTGCGGGTGGTCATGTGGAAGCATGAGCTCTTCACTTAATTCAGTGAGCTTATATCCTTCAAGCTCCGGATAAAGAATTCTAGAAATCTCAACTGTATCAATTGCTAGCACATCCAGCTCATTTTTCCCGCATGCTTTTAGTTCATCATTTAAAAAATTCAAGTCAAAATGAACATTGTGCGCAACAAAATAAGCGCCATGTATGAGGTCATACACCTCTTGGGCAATGTCCTCAAAAAACACCGCATCGTCAACCATGTGCTGCTGAATGCCTGTCAGCTGTTCAATAAATCCAGGGATTGCTTTTCCCGGGTTCACATATTTTGAATACCGTTCGACAATTTGTCCATTTTCAATGACCACCGCAGCAATTTGAATGATTTTATCACCCTTTTTAGGTGAATTCCCGGTGGTTTCAATATCAACGACAACAAACCTTTGATCGGTCATAAAATGGACACCTCAATTCCTCGTTTCACCCTGAAGTGAAACACGCTCTGGACAAAATAGATGAAACAGAACAGCTCCTTTTCATGAAACTGTTCTGTTTCCATATAGCTTGCGTCTATAAAATCGTTCTCGCAGGCTCTTGCCCAATCATTTGTTCAATTTGATTTTGTTTATTTAAAACGACTACTTTTGGTGTGTGTGTCTTTGCTTCTTCTTCTGACAACATCCCATAAGCAATAATAATCACTTCATCCCCTGGCTGAACCAATCTCGCTGCGGCACCGTTTAAGCAAATGACGCCGCTCTTTCTTTCGCCGGGAATAATATATGTTTCAAGTCTTGCGCCATTATGATTATTGACAATTTGTACTTTCTCATTTGCCATCATGCCTGCCGCATCTAGTAAATCTTCGTCAATTGTAATACTTCCTACATAATGTAAGTTTGCTTCAGTCACCGTCGCTTTATGAAGCTTAGAGGTCATAAAGGTTCTATACATGTTTTTCACCGCTTTCAGGAACATGGAATATCACATTATCAATCAGTCTTGCCCGTGAGAATTTCACCGCAATTGCAATAATGACCTGACCTGCTAACTGCTGAAGCGGCTCAAGCTCTGGATAGGAGTAGATCTCAATATAATCAATTTCTCCGCCCGTGTGAAGAAGCTCTTCTTTAATCAGCTGATACACACGACTGACATCACGTTCGCCTTTTTCAACAGCTGCCTGTCCTTTATTTAATGCGCGGTATAAAGCGGGTGCTTCTTGTCTTTCTTCTTCAGAAAGATACACATTCCTTGAGCTTTTTGCTAAACCGTCTTCTTCTCTAACTGTCGGTACAGATACAAGGTGAAGATCGAAGAAGAAATCCTTGATCATCGCATCGATCACAGCGACCTGCTGTGCATCCTTTAGACCAAAATAGACATTTGTTGGTGATACGAGATGAAATAGCTTCGTGAGCACAGTGACAACGCCGTCAAAATGTCCTGGACGTTTTTTCCCGCATAAGACATCTGTCCGTTTTTGAACCGTCATCGTAATAGATGGTTCATCTGGGTACATTTCCTTTACATCAGGTGTAAATAAAATATCCACACCCGCTTCTTCTGCAAGACGCTGATCTCTTTTGATATCTCTTGGATAGGATTCAAAGTCTTCATTCGGTCCAAACTGCAAAGGATTGACAAAAATGCTCATCACGACAATGTCATTTTGACCTCTTGCCTCTTTCGCCAAAGTCAGATGTCCTTCATGAAGAAAGCCCATCGTCGGAACAAAGCCGATGGAGCGCTGTTTTACTTGATGCTGCTTGATCAATTCTTTCAACTCGTGAATATGGGTGACAACGTTCATTTTTTGATTCCCCCATATAAGCCATCAAGGACTTCTTCTTTGATATGAAACGTGTGCATGTCCTCTGGGAATGTTCGTGCTTTGACTTCTTTTGTATATTGAATGAGCGCTTCTTCTAAAACAGTATCAATTTGCGCGTATTGTTTCACAAATTTAGGTGTTCTAGACACCCCGTATCCTACCACATCATGGTAAACGAGAACTTGTCCGTCTGCTTCAGCCCCTGCACCAATTCCGATCACAGGAATCTTCAGCATGTCGGTTATTCGTTTTGTCAGTTCGCCAGGTACGCATTCCAGCACAAGTGCGATCGCACCAGCTTCCTCACATTTCAAGCTGTCTTCAATCAATTTTTGAGCACTTTCGTGGTCTTTTCCTTGCACTTTATACCCGCCAAGTACACCAACTGATTGAGGTGTGAGGCCTAAATGACTGACGACAGGAATTCCGCCTCTTGTGAGGGCTTGAATGGATTCAAACACTCCATCTCCGCCTTCTAGCTTTAAGGCATCGGCACCGCTTTCTTGCATGATGCGTGCTGCATTTTTCATTGTTTCTTCTAACGAATAATGATAAGACATAAATGGCATATCAGTCACAACAAATGTGTCTTTTGCGCCTCTTTTCACTGCTTTTGTGTGGTGGATCATATCCTCCATCGTGACTTGTACAGTTGAATCTAGTCCAAGTACAACCATCCCAAGTGAATCACCAACTAAGATCATGTCGACTTCCGCTTTTTCCGCTTGCTTAGCAGATGGATAGTCGTATGCGGTCAGCATCACAATTGGTTCGTTTTGTTCTTTCATTTTGAAAAAATCTAGCTTTGTCTTCATTTGTTCCTCCTCATTCTGGAGAGGAAATGGCTTGCCTCACATCACATGGTTTGATCTCTCATGTGCGGCGAATCATCCCTCTGTCCAAGTCCCTTAGGATCAAGGCAGAAATTTATCATATTTTTCTTCCTAACAGGTACAGTTCTTTTCAGATACTGCCCACACGAAGTATATCAAAAATGTGCCGGGTGTTCCACTTAAGTTGACTTTATCTCGATGTCTGCGGAGTAGATTTTTTGAATACCGGCCTCTGTTTCAAGCAATAAAACACCCTCTTCGTTGATTCCGAGCGCTTTTCCTGTATATTGCCCGTTGACGGTGCGTGCAACAATATGTTGACCAATCGTCATCGCAAACGATTCCCACAATTTTTTAATAGGTGCAAATCCAAGCTTCATATAATCGGCATACCTTTGTTCGAAGGTGGACATGATGTGTTGAATGAGTCCAGCACGATCCACTTTTTCATTCAATTCCATTCGCAGACTTGTGGCGACATCCTTTAGTTCATCCGGAAAATCATCAGCGGTTTGGTTGACATTAATACCCGGTCCAATAATGACCGCATGAACCTGATCAGCTTCTGCTTTTAATTCTGTCAGAATGCCAACCACCTTTTTTCCGTTCAACAAAATATCGTTTGGCCATTTAATAGATGGACTGAGTCCTGTTTGCTTCTCAATAGCCTCTGCGATAGCTACAGATGCCAAAAGCGTCATTTGCGGCGCCTTATGCAGTGGAATTTCAGGCCGCAGAATGAGACTCATCCAAATGCCTGTCCCATTGGGTGAATGCCATGTTCTTTGAAGACGTCCCTTTCCGTTTGTCTGATGATCGCTGACAACGATCGTGCCGTGGGGCGCACCTTCATTGACAAGATCATGGGCAATCAGTTGAGTTGAAGCGACTTCTTCCTGAAAATAAATATGCCTGCCAAAGCTTTTCGTTTCCAGGCCAAACAAAATTTCGTCCTCACTAATTTTGTCCGGTTTACGAAGCAGACGGTATCCTTTTCTTCTGACGGCTTCTACCTCATACCCCTCTTTTCGCAAATCCTCTATATGCTTCCATACAGCTGTTCGGGAGCAGCCAAGTTCATCACAAATTTGTTGACTTGAGACAAAATCCTGGCTAGATGCTGTAAATAGTTCAATTAATCGTTTTCTAATTGCTGATCGCATGCTTTAAGCCACTCCTCTATGGCTTCTTTTCGGTTTTCTAAACGGTTTTGCAACACGGCTTTTTTCACAAGATCAAGCTCCTCTGCAATCCATTTCCCTGAGGTCTTTTGCCGAAAGGCCATTAAATCTTTTCCTGAAACAGCAAGGTCTTGGAGCTTCTTAATTGGCAGTGCATCATATGAATGCTTTGCTGCCTCCAGTTCATCAAAGAAAATGCGGCGCTCATGTTTTAGCTGCGTGATCTTCAAGCTAGATAAGAGCACGTGTTCACCAGCTTTAAACATGTTTTCCGCATCCCAGTCACAATCGACATATTGGCTAATAGCTATTGCGTCTTTCAAAAGCTTTGTTGACAGCTTCCATTCTTTTAAGAAGGACACAGCCTCTTCTTTATCTAGGCCAAGCAAATGGATGAAAGCCCCCCAAATTTCGTCTAATCCATCGAGTAAATAATACGGAAATGCTTGGAAGGATTCATGAAGACGATCCGCTTTGAGCCCTGGCAATTCTTCATATAATTTAGTTGAAATGAGCAGTTGAATGGCCTGTTGACAATGACGGCCTTTTAACAGCTTCTCCATTTCAATTTTTTTACGTTCAACCGATATGTTGGCAAGCAGGTGCTTATCTTTTTTCATGGCTTCAGCCGTCTCATCCGCGAGTTCAAATCCAAGCTGGCTTAAAAAACGAACGGCTCTCATCATGCGGAGCGCATCTTCTTGAAAGCGGCACGCAGGATCTCCTACGGTTTGAATTCGTTTCCGCTCAATATCCTGTTTACCGCCTACATGGTCAATGATTTCCCCATTTATATCCATAGCCATCGCATTGATCGTTAAATCTCTCCTTAAAAGATCTTCCTTCAAGGATGTGATGAATGCTACTTCTTTCGGTCTGCGAAAATCTTCATATTCTGACTCCGTCCGAAACGTCGTCACCTCATAGCTGACCCCATCATGTAGAACAATGACAGTGCCATGCTCCTTGCCGACATCCACCGTTTTTTCAAACAAAGACTCGACCGTATCAGGAGTTGCATCTGTCGCAATATCGATATCGCCAATTTCCCGTCCTAATAGAACATCTCTCACCGCTCCACCGACAAAGTAAGCCTGATGCCCATGTTCGTGCAGTGTATGTAAAATAGGGATCGCATGTGTGAATGGTTCATTCATTTGCATCATCACCTTCGATCAATTCTAGGTAAAGCTTTTCATATTCACTCACAATTTTTTCAGAAGAGAATTGAGATTGAACACTAGACAGGGCTGCTGCTGACACTTGTTCATGAAGCGATTTGTCTTTCAACAAAAACACCGCGTGCTTTGCTGCTCCGTCTATATCGCCGAGCGGGACAAGAAACCCTGTTTCTCCATGCGTAATGACCTCTGGAATACCGCCGACATCTGTCCCGATACAAGGTACACCGCACGCCATTGCCTCAAGGAGCACAAGTCCAAAGCTTTCCTTCTCTGAAAGAAGCAGCTTCAAATCACTGATTGAATAAAGCTCCTCAACCTTCTCCTGCTTTCCTAAAAATAACACGCGGTCCGTCAGTCCCAGTTTTTTCACCAGTTCGCAAACAACCGATTTTTCTGGACCGTCCCCAATGAGCAGTAGTTTTGCATTCACCTGATCAGAGATTTTTTTAAACACATGAATGACATCATGCACCCGCTTCACCTTGCGGAAATTCGATACATGGATGACGACTTTTTCATCGCGCAAAAGACCATAATGTCTTTTCAGCACTTCGTGATCTTCACGCAAGTATACACGCTCATCGACGAAATTATGGATTGTCTCGATCTTTTTATCAGGTTTGATTAAGTCGTACGTCTGCGCAGCTAATGAATGCGACACCGCCGTCACGCGATCCGATGATTCGATGGCAAATCGGATGACTTCCTTTAAAGATGGATCATAGCCTAAAACCGTAATGTCCGTCCCGTGAAGCGTCGTAACGACTTTCACAGAGTGTCCAGTCATTTGCTTGGCTAAGAACGCACAGACGGCGTGCGGGACCGCATAATGTGCGTGAATAATATCGAGCTTCTCTCGTTTTGCGACTTCTGCCAACTTACTTGCCAGCGCAAGGTCATAAGGCGGATATTGAAAAACAGCGTATTGATTCACATCCACCTCATGAAAATAAATATTCGGATACACTTTATTAAGCCTAAACGGAATGCTTGAGGTAATGAAATGAACATCGTGCCCTTTTTCAGCTAAACGTTTCCCAAGCTCAGTAGCAATAATACCCGAGCCGCCGACACTTGGATAACAAGTAATTCCGATCTTCAGTTTTTTCATAATTACCCCCCAAGTAAGTCATCATCCATCAAAAGAGGTTTTTTAGTGATAAACCCTTCTGCATATGTTTTGTTGACTTCTCTTCCATACATAGACTCTCTCATTTTGACAAAATCAATATAACCGTTCACAAGAGGTGTCTCTACTGAATCTGCTGATTTAACAAATTGGCTTTTATACGCATGCAAGCTATCGACCTTTTGATGCATCTCCCGAGAAATATCGATCACAAAGTCTGGACGATGATGACCGTTAATCATGTAATAGTACATCTGGCTTATTTTATGCGCTGGCTGCTTGTATGAATCTTCAAATTTATGTATACCTGCAGAAAAAGCGGCCTCTTCTACAAGTGAGCCCGCATGACCATGATCTGGATGACGATCTTGGTAGTGCGGAGCAAAAATCAGTTTCGGTTTGTATGTTCGAATCACGCCTGCAATTTCCTTCATTGCTTCGTCATTTAAATACAGCCCTCTATCTGGAAGTGTAAGCTGGATGCGCGTTGTCACACCTAAAATAGCGGCGGCGGCTTTTGCTTCTTCCTTGCGGCTCTCTACCGTTCCATTTGAAGATAATTCAGCCTGGGTCAAGTCGCAAATCCCGACACGCGCGCCTTTTTTTACGTATTTTGCAATCGTTCCGCCCATTCCGATCTCTACATCATCGCTATGGGCGCCGAATGCAAGGATATCAAGTCGTTTCATTTGTTCCTCCGTTTTTTGCTACATCTCGAAAATCAAACGTACCTTTATTTAAATTCCTGACTAAAATTTCAGCGGTTCCCATATTGGTGGCTAATGGAATGGTATATACATCACAAAGCCGTATGAGCGCAGATACGTCCGGTTCATGCGGCTGCGCTGTTAGCGGGTCTCTAAAAAAGAGCACAAGATCCATTGCGTTATCAGCAATTAAAGCACCAATCTGCTGATCTCCTCCAAGTGGTCCTGACTGGAAACGATGAATGGGAAGCCCCGTCGCTTCTTTCACTCTCAAACCTGTCGTCCCTGTTGCATAAAGTGTATGATCTGCCAAAATATCACGGTACGCAATGGCAAATTGAATCATGTCACTTTTTTTCTTATCGTGAGCGATTAAAGCAATATTCATCAGGAATCCACTCCTTATTAGTCGATGATATTTTCTAATCCATAGACGAGCTGATCAATGTGCATGACCTGTTCCACTGAAAGCTTCACACCTGACATAAAGGATGCACGGTTATAAGAATCATGACGAATGGTGAGCGTCTGTCCGTCCATTCCAAACAGTACCTCTTGATGGGCAATCATTCCTGGAAGTCTTACGCTGTGCAGACGAATACCATCATAATCTGCGCCTCGTGCCCCTTCAATTAATTCTTTCTCTTCGGGATGTCCTTGCTTTTTGCTTTCTCTTACTTCGGCAATCATTTCCGCCGTTTTTAATCCTGTACCGCTCGGAGCATCCAGTTTTTTATCATGATGAAGCTCAATGATTTCAACGTCAGGGAAGTAATTCGCTGCCATTTTGGCAAACTTCATCATTAAGACTGCACCTACAGCAAAGTTTGGTGCAATAATACAGCCTATGCCCTTTTCTTCTGTTAATTGCTGAAGCTCTTTCAGGTCAGCTTCTGAAAATCCAGTTGTACCTACGACTGGACGCACGCCATGTTCAAGTGCTTTTTTTGTATGTACTTTCCCGATTTCTGGTGTCGTCAGATCAATTAATACATCTGGTGCTGTTTCTGAAAGACACACATCAATATCCGTATAAATTGGCGCATCTGATGTCGTATGAATCACATCAGATAATTTTTTTCCTTCGTGCGCGTGATCAAGTGCTGCCACCAGCTCAAAATGGCTTGTTTCTTCCGCCAGCTTCACAGCCTCTATTCCCATTCTCCCTCTTGCTCCAGCAATTACGACTTTGATGGTTTTGCTTGTCATTGTCTCTACTTCCCTTCTTTTTTCGTCCAGCGGTCTTTATCTCTTGTATTGAATTTATGCATTACACGATCATGTGCTTCTTCTAGTGAAATATCGAGTGAATTAGCGAGACATGTTAACACAAACAACACATCACCAATTTCTTCTTCCATACTTTTTTCTGTTTCTGTTGTTTTTTTCGGCTTTTCTCCATAGTAATGGTTAACCTCTCTTGCCAGTTCCCCTAATTCTTCTGTCAGACGGGCCATCATGGCAAGTGGGCTGAAATAGCCTTCTTTAAATTGACCTATGTAATCATCTACTTCTTGCTGCACGTGACGCAGCGTTTTTTCATTCGTCATGAAGCTCATCCTCCTATCCATCTCTTACATGTTAGCGAAATCATAAATATTTGACAAATGTTTAAAACTCAGTTTGCTTGTTTCTCTCCCATACCATATAATATTATCGCTGTCTAAGCAAAAAAAGGAGTGATCTCTTGCTAAAAGAAATTCGTCTTAAAAATATCGTATTTATTTTAATAGGATCGGCGATTTTTTCTTTCGGTCTTGTTCATTTTAATATGCAGAACAATTTGGCGGAAGGCGGATTTACAGGTATTACACTGCTTTTATATTTTTTATTTCACATTGATCCATCCATTTCAAACCTTGTCTTAAACATTCCAATCTTTTTTATCGGCTGGAAAATGCTCGGCAGAACCATGTTTACATACACAATTGTAGGAACAGTCAGTCTTTCCGTTTTTCTTGCCATCTTCCAGCGCTTTCAAATACATATGCCTCTCCAGCACGATTTAGCCTTAGCTGCCCTCTTTGCAGGTGTGTTTATCGGAACAGGCCTCGGAATCATCTTTAAATTCGGCGGTACAACAGGCGGCGTGGACATCATTGCTAGACTCATTAACAAGCATTATCAGGTGGCCATGGGACGAACAATGTTCATCTTTGACGCATGCGTCATTACGATTTCTCTTACTTATTTAAATTATAAAGAAGCGATGTATACTCTCGTCGCAGTCTTTGTTGCTGCGAAGGTCATTGACTTCATGCAAGAAGGCGCTTATGCAGCCAAAGGCGCCATGATTATCTCTGAAAAAGATGATATCATTCAAAAGAAAATCACAGAGGAAATGGAGCGCGGTGTGACCATCTTAAAAGGGATTGGTTCCTATACGAAACAGGAGCGCAACGTCCTTTATTGTGTCGTTCCGAAAAACGAGCTTGTCCATCTCAAAAGCGTCGTGACCTCAGTCGATCCTCATGCGTTTGTTTCCGTCAGTGATGTGCATGATGTACTCGGCGAAGGCTTCACATTAGATGAACACAAAAAGCCGCTCAATCCGCATTAAAAAAAGAAGCCCAAAACTGGTGCTTCTTTTTTATGATTTTGGATAATCAGCCTGACGTTTTTGCTTCTTCTCTTTTTCAGCACGATATTTCCGAAACCCAACATACGTTAACGTTAATAAAATGATACTCCCGGTTGTTAAAATGACCCATAAAAGTGATGGATCCGCTTCATCTTGATCGACATGAGCAAACACACTCGATAAATCCTCTTCCAGCTTCGTGAGACGTTCAAGCTTTGTCCCATTTGATGCCTTTAAAAATTCACCTTGCTCAATCACTTCCATGTGCTGCTTTATCGTCTGCAGCTTTTCAGGCGAAATATCAATGGTTAAACTCGGATAGATCATATCGTATAAAGAAACCAGCTCATTCCAAGTTTCATAGAATGTTGTCGATTCTGGATCTTTCACTTCTTTTTTCAAAGTGGGAAAAGATCCCAAAATAGGCTTTTCGAGCGAACCCCAAAGCGGCTCAGAATCCGACTGGATTGCATCGATCAGCATTCTAAATTGAGCGGCATAACGAAGCTTTTCGCGCTCATTCAATTCTTCCTGCGGCAGCCCTTTTATGATATCTTGATAGCCAAGTGTAATTTGCCGAATCTGCGTATTCGTCAAAGTTCCACGCCAATTCTCAGCTTTAAATGTCTTTTCAACATATAATGCGACTTGTAACGCCTCATCATATTTAGCTTGTCTCGTTAATTGAAAGATTGAATCTGATAGTTCCGTTAATTCTTGCAGCGCGTTAGCAGCTGTCTCCTCACCTTTGGCAACAGCCGGCTGTAATACGAGAAAAAATAATAGAATCATCGCGATTGGCTTTCGTTTCATGCAAGTCCCTCCTAGCCCTTCTCCATACAGCGTATGAAGAAAAGGACAAGGTTAGACCAACATTGTTAAGGGAGTTCCAGCTTAACCGATTTTTTCGATAGAACGAGATAATACGAAACAAGAAGAACCGCAATACTTAACCAAAACGTCACGTAGCCGATCTCGTTTGAATAGGCAGACAACATAGAATAACGCGGCATCATACCAAATACATAATCAATCACATCGTTATGTAAAATCCAAATGCCAGCTACCACCAAATGGCGCATTTGAAAACGGTAATACGGCGCAAACAATACAGCCTGAACCGCCATCGCAAAATGAGACCCAATCAGCATGTAGCCTTCCCATGGAAAGTCATCAATCGATAAAAGCACAAAGATATTCATTCCTACAGCCCATAACCCATATTTGATCAAGGTCACAAGAGCAAGTGCTTCAAAATAAGGAGCGTTTCGTTTCATCAAAAACGCAAGTAATACAAATAAAAAGAAAAAACTGGCCGTTGGACTGTCTGGAACAAAAGCTAAAAAAATAGCAGGCGTCTCTACGAGCTGCGGAATATACCAATAGTATCCGTACACAGTGCCAAGGAAATTGACAATAAGCACCAGCACAAGCATGTAGCGCGTAGCTAGCAAATATTGAATCCATCTCATATGTCTCTTCACTCACGATCTGTTAAAATCAGAAAAAAGCTGACAGCGCCAGCTTTTTCTCTTTTGAGTATATCCTTGTACTTACATTTAAACAACTGAATTATTTAGATTTGACCTCAGATAAATATTTAGAGAGCTTCTCGAGTTCTTCATCACTGCCTTTAAAGACACCCTTAGGCATGTTGCCTTTTCCTTCTACAGCGATTTTAGCGATCTCCTCAGGCGAAAGACCGTTGTCAACGAGTGATGGTCCGGCGGCTCCGCCCTGCATGTTATCCCCATGACAGGAGATACATGTCTGCTCTTGATAAATTTTATACTCTTCAGCTGAGGTATCAATCTCTGCTTCTTTTTTAATCTCACCTTGTTTCGCAGCTGCTTCCCAATCATGAGTTGCAACAGATTCCCACGTTAAATATGTGGCGGCTCCGACTGCAAGGATCATCATCCCCACGGCAATCGGTCTTCTATACGGTCTGCGCTCAGGACCAGAATCAAGAAATGGTGCAAGCAAAAGGGCACCAAACGCAATTCCAGGCATTATCATTGCGCCAACGACAGTATAGCTTCCTGCAGCAAATTCATATTTTAATAACTGGTACAAAAATAGGAAATACCAGTCTGGCAGCGGAATATAGCCAGTATCTGTTGGATCAGCCATCCGCTCAAGCGGAGGCGCATGAACAACAGTTAGGACAAGAAATCCAATTAAAAAAACGGCACCTACAAGCCATTCCTTTAATAGAAAGTTCGGCCAAAAGGCTTCTGTTTTTCCCGGATATTCGGAATAATCTTTAGGTATGTTAGGTTTTCTTTCTGCCGGTATTCTGGAATCTCCGACAAACTTCATCCCTTTTCCCCTATGCACAGTCATCCCCTCCTCATTGAACATTCATCAAACGCAACATTTTATAGCGGTCCAGAAATTCCTTGCTTACGAATCATAATAAAGTGGGCAGCCATCAGCCCAAATAATGCCGCTGGCAAGAAAAAGACATGGATAGCGAAAAATCTCGTCAGCGTTTGTGCCCCTACAATGTCAGGATGACCTGCAAGCAGCGTTTTGATCTCTTTACCAATGAAAGGTGTTGCTTCTGCAATTTGAAGTCCAACCTTCGTCGCAAACAGCGCCTTCATATCCCATGGTAAAAGATAACCTGTAAAACCAAGTCCAAGCATCACAAAGAAAATGAGCACACCAACAATCCAGTTCAGCTCTCTAGGTTTTTTATACGCCCCCTGGAAAAAGACCCTTAGCGTATGTAAAAACATCATGACAATAACTAAACTCGCACCCCAGTGGTGCATCCCTCTGACAATCTGACCAAATGCTACTTCATTTTGCAAATAATAGACAGATTCCCAGGCATTTTTAATATCCGGCACGTAATACATCGTTAAAAACATGCCAGAAAGGACTTGAATGACTGTCACAAAAAACGTTAAACCGCCAAAACAATACACAAAAGCGGAGAAATGATGTGCTGGATTGACGTGCTCTGGCACTTCATGATCCGCAATATCTCTCCATATTGGTGTAATGTCTAGCCGCTCATCGACCCAATCGTAAATCTTGTTAAGCATCGTTACCCTTCCCCTTTCGGCACAGCTTTTCCAAGATAGAGGTATCCGTCCTTCACTTGCTGCTTATAATGGTCAAGCGGTGCAAGCGGTGGAGTTCCGGGTACGTTTGTACCATCCTTGTCGTACAGCCCGTAGTGGCACGGGCAGAAAAATTTGTTTGGATTTTTCGGATCACTGTTCCAGTTCACTGTACATCCTAAATGTTTACAGATTGGCGATAAAGCGACAATTTCATCCCCTTCTTTGTACACCCATGCTGACCTAGATTCCTTTGACTCATACCATGCATCTACTTGATCAATTTTAAAGTCAAAGCGCTTCGGTTCCTTTGTCAGTTCATCTACACTGACAACTTGAACCATATCCTGATCCTCTGTTCCTTTTAGTACAGGGTCAAGCGCAAAGCGAACCATAGGCATGAGCATTCCAGCGGCCATAAATCCCCCCACGCCGGTCAACGTGTAATTCAAAAATTGACGCCTGGACACTCCATGTCTCTTCTCGCTCATTTTTTTCTCCCCCCCTCAGGTCGTCAGCTACTTTATAACTGAATTAGAAAAAATTTCATAAAACTAGGACACCCTCATAATATATCAATCTATTCACAAGGTCAACAGCCTAAAAAGCTATGTACAAAGCAAATGTAAGGGTTTTTATGAAGGGTTCCATTTTTGTAACAAAAAGTTCAAAATTTGTTCTACACTGTCTTGAATGACTTTCTGCTTTAATTCAATCTTTAAATGCTCCAGCGGAACCGGCTTGAGCAAAAATAGCGATTCGCTGATTTCAGTACGCTCTTTAAAGTGGTGATCCGATGTGATAAACACGACATGCTGAAAATGATCTTTAAGTGACTGCTTCATTGTAAGTATGTCTTCTTGTTTTCGGTCATTCACTTCCAAATATGTATGGGATGGAAAAAGAAAAACCCGCCCTTTTAGCTGCCTTTCAAGTTCATCTGTTACAAGAATTGTAAACTCCCCTAAAGACACGGTGTGTTTAATTTGATCTGCATCAATCCCAACTAATGGAATGATAGCGGTATCAATGTAATCTTTAGATTGCAAAAAGCGATCCGCATCCTCCGCTTGAAACTTCATCTATTTCCCCTCTTTCATAACATAAGCCCTGCCTGTAAAGGGCAAGGCTTATTTGTTCAGTTTATGACAATAGACTTAATTCTTTAGCTAACTTATTAAATGTTTCTTGGTCATGCCGGTCAAGTGCTTCATCTATTTCTTTCATGAGCCGTTCTTTTTGGAAAGTTGCGATCGAGTGCTCAAGCACTTTCTCAGCAAGATCCTTATCTTTTTCGTTCTCATAAAGATCCTTTGGAATATGAGGGTTTGTTTCAAGAACAGCTGCATATTCCGGTGAACGATAAGCAGAACGGAAATTCAATTGAATAAACAAATCTTGCTGTTTATTCAAACGAATATCATGAAATGACTTTTCAGCATCTGTCGTCATAATGTTTTCTTTATAAAATCTAAAGGGAACTTCATCCACACAGTGTGTTGACATAATAATCCCCCTTGGGCAAAATTCTGCTTGCTCTACAAAATGAACCTTTTCCATCAAAGAGTCGTGACTCATTAAATAATTTAATATCCAAACACACTCTCTTCGCTTTAGCTGATAATGGTTTAAGAACCACCGGATAAATTCCTTTTTTTCATTGACAGAAACAGGGGTCTGCATGTTATTCCCTCCTCTATCGTAAATTAAATTGCTATACATGAATTATTCAACAAACCAGTTCTTCATTCCTGCAAACTATAAGGAAATTTCGTCTTCAATTCTTAAAATCGTTTCTTCGATTTCTTCATTCGTACCATCTTTCTGAAGAACTTTGCGTAATAACGGCAATGCTTCTTTTTGTCTGCCTTCTTCTAAAAGGAACGAAGCGTATTCATATAAAAAGTCACGTTCCTCATCAAAATCAGGCAGGGCCAGCTTGAAATATTCGGCGGCTTCTTTGTATTCTTCTCGCCCGACAAAAGCAGATGCAGCATACCAATTCCATTTTGGATCATCTTCCCCAAAGCTTTTAACCTCTTTAATAACATCCAAAATCTCATCAAACAGCTCTTCATTTAAATAAATCGCAAGCAATGTTTGAACCGCTTCAATATATCCCGGATCGAGAGCAAGTGCTTCTTGAAGCAGCTTTTTCGCATCTTCTGAATCCCCGTTTTTCAAGTCAATCTTGGCACCATATAAATATAATTCTTTGTTATACTCATCAACTTTAATACCCTCTTTTACTACCTCTAAAGCCTCGTGATATAGTCCTTCTTCCTCATAACTTTTCGCTAAAGGCATATAAAGAGACGAATAAGACGGATCAATATCTTTTAGTTCTGAAAGCTGCTGAATGGCTGTTTTCGTTCTGCCAGCCCTCATCGCTGTAAAGCCGTAGCCAAAGAGTGTATTCGGGTCTGCTTGATCTTTTACTGCCTTTTCATACCACTCAAGCGCATCCTCAAATTCTCCAGCTGTACTGAGTGATTCAGCAAGCCGTTGATACACATTGACACCGCCAACTTCATGCTGTTGATCTGCCACTTTGTAGAAATAATCGGCGGCTTTCTTTGAAAGACCTTGAGAAAAATACAATTCACCTAATGCAAAATCGATGATGGCTTCATTCGGAAGTAGTTCTTTCGCTTTTAAGAGCTTTTGTTCACTCACTTCAAATAGTCCTTGCATTTGATACAAATCGGCCATTAACAATAAACTCTCTGGATATGCATCATCATCTTCAGGAATCGTTTCTAAAACCGCAATCGCCTTCTCTTCTTCATCAGAGTCAATCAATAGCTCTGCATAAAAACACGTTAAACCTGTTTCCTCTGGATATAAATCATGTAAATCACTGATGAGATTCCGCGCTTTATCGATATCTCCCCAATCATAATATAACTGAGCCGCCTGCGCCTTTTCTTCATCATGCAAATGCTTCTCTGCTTGAGCAAGTGTTTGGAGTCCTTTTTCAGTCTCACCCGCCTCAACTAATTTTATGGCTTCTTGTAATGAACTATTCAAATCAAACCGTTCCCTTCTGTTTCCAAAAACCAAAACTATTGTTACTTCATATCATAATCGACAGATACACATCCAGCAAATATGTTGCTCTTTTAAAATGAGCCCATTTTTGTGTTTTAAAGACTGTTTTTCATTCCATCCTTTACGAAACTGACGATTTGTAAACTGCAGGCACTTTTTTTATCATTCAAAATGATTTTTTTCAAGGTTTCACCTTGAGACAAGCTATGCTATATTTCTGACAAATATGCAAAAGGAAAGAAAAAGCCTGAGGCTATCCTCAGACTGTTTTCGTTAAATATTCAATGTGTTCAAAGAAATTCGGGTATGAGACACGAACAGCATCTGTATCTTCAATCTCAACCGCTTGCTTTGTTATACATGCTGCAATCCCGAGCATCATCCCGATTCGGTGATCTCCATAGCTTGAGACGACTGCACCGCCTTGAAGCGTGGTTTTCCCATGAATCTTCATACCATCATCTGTTGCTTCAATATCAGCACCAAGTTTTTTAAGTTCAGATACTACCGTATCAATGCGATTGGTCTCTTTTACTTTTAACTCAGCAGCATCTTTAATGATCGTTGTTCCTTCTGCTTGGGTCGCAAGAAGCGCAATAATTGGAATCTCGTCGATGAGTCTTGAAATCATGTCACCAGAAATTTCAATCCCTTTTAATGAAGAAGTAGAGATGATTAAGTCACCATACGGTTCTCCGTCTTTGGCATCTCCTTCATTAATCTCAAGATTTGCGCCCATTTGTTTCAGCACATCAATAATACCTGTTCTTGTTTTGTTTAGTCCAACATTTTTTAAGACGATCCGGCTGTTAGGAACGATCGCTCCAGCTACAAGGAAAAATGCAGCTGAAGAGATGTCTCCAGGAACAAAGATATCTGTTGCTTTTAATGTTTGGCCACCTTCAATAGAAACACTTTGTTCATCTTCTTCTAGTTTTACACCAAACATTGAGAGCATTCTTTCTGTATGATCTCTTGATTTATGTGGTTCAGTTAACGTCGTTGTTCCCTCTGCTTGAAGCCCGGCTAAAAGGACAGCCGACTTAATTTGTGCACTTGCCACCGGAGACTCATAAGAGATGCCTTTTAAATGACCGCCGCGAATGGATAGTGGCGTATACTCGCCGTTTGCTCTGCCATCTATTTTAGCTCCCAATTGTTTAAGCGGCCCTGTCACTCGTTTCATTGGTCTTTTAGCAATGCTCTCATCACCGATTAGTGTACTGTGAAACTCACATCCAGCTAATATTCCCATCATTAATCGAATGGTTGTACCAGAATTACCAACGTCGAGGATGTCGGATGGCTCCTTGAGCTCTTTCAGCCCCTTACCATGAATGACAACATCTGTCCCTTTTTGTTCAATTTCAACGCCCATCTTTCTAAAGCAATCAATCGTACTTAAACAATCTGCTCCAGGAAGAAAGTTTTTCACTACTGTTGTCCCATCAGCAATTGCACCAAACATCACTGATCTATGCGAAATAGATTTATCACCTGGGATATGAATCTCTCCATTCATAGGAGCATTTTTATGAATTTTCATGTTTGTCACCTCAGTCAGCATAAAATGTATCGTAGTTCGCTCTATTTTTTATACAGATTTCTGCACGCTTACGGTCGTCATCTGTTTGAAAACTAATGCGTAAAATCCCGTTAATGTCTTCCCGCGTTTCAATAATACGGATATTTGTAATACTAATGTTTTCACTTGCTAGATGCCCTGTAATCTCCGAAATGACCCCAGGGTGATCCGGAACATCCACATACAGATCATAAAAAGCAGGAATCGCTCCTTTCTTCCTTAGAGGAAGTCCATCGCGATATTTCTTTGCATCCTGAAAATAAGAGAACAATCCTTCAGCATCTTCTTGCTGGACAAAGGCTTCAATACGGTCGATCTCTTTTTTCCATTCATGGAAACGGTCTAAAATCTTATGTTTATTGTGCAGAAGGATATCCCGCCACATTGCAGGGTTGCTTGAAGCAATGCGTGTGATATCACGAAAGCCTCCAGCAGCAAACCGTTTGACAAGTGGGAATTGTTCTTCAAAATGATGCGCTTGATGCACAAGGCTGGCTGCGACAATATGAGGAAAATGACTAATAACACTTGTCACAGCATCATGTTCTTCTGGGGTCATCTCGATGAAATGAGCATTTGTCCCCTTTAACAAGTCCTTCAAACGATCAACAGCCTGGCGGTTTGTTTCCTTTGCCGGCGTTAAAATGTAGAACGCATTTTCAAATAAGAAGTCTTTTGCTGCAATGACACCTGATTTATGAGAGCCTGCCATTGGATGTCCACCAATAAATTGGTAATGCTTAGGCAGTGTTTTTTCAGCAAAATGGACGACCTTTTGCTTTGTGCTGCCGACATCAGTGATTGTAAGCTCTCTTTTAATCCCAGACTCTGCAATATCACTAAGCATCTTCACTGTTTGCTGGACTGGTGTTGCCAAAACAATCATCGAAGATTCATCTAACCCGGCCATAAACGAATCAGCTGCTACATCAATGATACCCAACTTTGTTGCAGCAACCATTTGCTCCTTTGAAACATCATATCCTACAATTTTTTTATGAGGATACTCTTTTTTTATGGAGAGTGCAATGGAGCCTCCAATTAAACCGAGTCCAGCGATTAATATTGTTTCGTTTGCATCATTCATATTCATCACCTGATTTTTCGCGAAAATTAAACAAACCATTTCTAAAACTTATATGTATATAAGGTTGGTACAATGAAAGCCATATCCTGTCTTAGGATATGACTTTATGGTTATGCTACGCACGAATGCCTTGCATTAAATCGGCAAGTGTACTTAGAATGTCTTCATTTTGCTCCTTTGTTCCGACAGTAATACGTAAAGAAGTAGGAAAACCAAGTGCTTTCCCGGAACGAACAATGTAGCCTTTTTTCAACAATGCATTGAACAATTCATCTGCATCTCTTTTAAAATCGATCAGCACGAAGTTTGTTTGAGATGGATAGATCAATAGTCCAAAACGGTCAGCAAAATCTTGATATTGCTTGAGACCTGCTTCATTTTTCTGCCTGCATGATTGAATGAAGTCTTGATCACTTATCGCTGCACGCGCAGCTGCCTGAGCGATGCGACTAGTATTAAACGGCTCTCTCGCTGGTTCAATGGCCGTAATCAGCTCTTCTGAAGCAATCCCATAGCCTACTCGCAGCGCTGCAAGCCCATATGCTTTAGAAAACGTTCGAAGTACAATGATGTTTTGATAGGATTGTAATAAAGATAAACTGTTCGGAAAATCTTCAGCACGAACATATTCGAAATACGCTTCATCAAGTACAACAAGCACGTGAGCTGGTACTTCGTCTAAAAACGCCACAAGCTCAGCTTCGGACAAATGATTTCCTGTCGGGTTATTTGGGTTGCACACCCAGACAACCTTCGTGTTTTCATCAATCGCATCCAGCATGCCCTTCAGATCGTGAGCTCCTCCATCTAAAAGAGACACTTCTCGAACTTCTGCCTTTTCAATCACTGCATTATGACGATATTGCGGAAAAGATGGAGATGGGACGACGGTATTTGTATGTTGGTCAAGGAATGCTCTAGCAATAATTTGTACAAGTTCATCTGAGCCATTCCCGAATATTAATTGTTTTTCATTTACTTGAAGGAACTCGGCCAGTTCTGTTCTTAAACTTGCGCTGTATCCATCTGGATAAATCGCTAAATGTTCAAGCTCAGCTTGTATCGCCTCTCTTGCATGTACGGAACATCCAAAAGGGTTTTCATTTGAAGCCAATTTCACAATTTTGTCTAATTGATATTCTTTTTTGACCTCTTCAATTGGTTTCCCAGGTTGATACGGTTTTAGTTGTTTTAATTGTTCTTTGATTTGCAAAATGTTTTCACCTCATTTGAATGTATAGAGGGGACTAAATGTTTTTGCATATGTTTCGAATTCTCTTAAAGCATCTTGACGTGTATCACTTGCTAACAATTGTTCGTGAAGCTCTTCAATTTTTTTCACAAGTGCACTGCCTACAACGACACCGTCACTCAGTTTATTCATTGAGTCTACCTGCTCTCTAGTTGAGATGCCAAAACCGACCGCAACCGGTATGTGACTCAGCTGTTTCACTTGTTGAATAAAATCAGTAATCGATGCATCAAAGGATTGTCTGACACCTGTTACACCAAGAGATGAAACACAATACACAAAACCTTCTGCCTGCTCTACAATGTTTACTAATCGTTCCTTGCTTGTTGGTGCAACGAGTGAAATATATGAAATGCCATGTGATTGACAGTTCTTTTGCAGCTCGCTGCTCTCTTCAAACGGTAAGTCGGGTGTTAAGAGTCCCGAAATATGATTTTTGCGCAGTAAAGCGAAAAAGTATTCTGTGTCTAATTGTAACACAGGATTATAATACGTAAATAGAATTACAGGAATTTTTACACCGTTTTTTTTCATCTTCCCTGCTAATTCTATCGCTTTTACGATATTCATGCCATGATTTAGAGCTCTTTTCGAGGCTCTTTGAATAACAGGACCATCCGCTAGGGGATCGGAATAAGGAACACCGAGTTCAATCGCATGTGCACCGGCTGCTTGAAGGGAGATAGCTAAATCAATTGTAATCTCTTCTGACGGATCTCCTGCAGTGATAAATGGAATAAATAATTTCTCACCTTGCTCTAATTGAAATGTAATCATTTTGTTTTACCCTCACTTTCAAGCACCTTCATTAATGTGTGCACATCCTTATCGCCTCTTCCTGACAGGCAGACAAGGACGATTTCATCTTCATTCATCGTCTTACTTATCTCACACGCCTTGGCTAACGCGTGTGCAGATTCAATCGCTGGCAGAATTCCTTCTTTTTCAGTCAGCAGCTTTAGGGCATCTAGTGCCTCTTGATCTGTCGCACTCACATATTGAACCCGGCCGCTTGCATGTAAATATGCGTGCTCTGGTCCAATCCCAGGATAATCTAAACCAGCGGAAATAGAATACGGCTCAATAATTTGACCAAATTCGTCTTGGATTAAATATGTCAAAGAGCCATGAATCACTCCTTTTGTACCTTTCGTGATGGTTGCTGCGTGCAGCGGCGTATCGATTCCTTTTCCAGCTGCTTCTACCCCAATGATATCTACCTCTTCATCTAAGAATGCCCGGTACATTCCAATGGCATTACTTCCCCCGCCGACACAGGCTATGACTTTATGAGGAAGTCTTCCTTCTTTTTCAAGCAGCTGCTCTTTTGCTTCATCACCAATCATCCGCTGGAACTCGCTGACAATTTGAGGATAGGGGTGAGGTCCTACAACTGAGCCAATCATATAAAAATGATCACTGCAATGCTGAACCCAATAACGGATGGCTTCGTTGGTAGCATCTTTTAATGTGCCATTCCCGCTTGTGACAGGTATGACCTCAGCACCAAGCAGTTTCATTCGGAAGACATTGAGTGATTGTCTTTCTACATCTTCTTTTCCCATAAATACCGTGCAGGATAACCCGAACTTTGCGGCCACCGTTGCAGCAGCTACTCCGTGCTGACCTGCGCCTGTTTCTGCAATAATGTTTGATTTCCCCATTTTTTTCGCAAGCAGGGCCTGCCCAAGCGCATTGTTAATTTTATGAGCGCCTGTGTGGTTTAAATCTTCTCTTTTTAGATAGATTTTTGCGCCGCCGAGGTATGCTGATAATTGGTCGGCATGTGTAAGCGCAGTCGGCCTGCCTGAATAGTTTCGAAGTAGTGATACATATTCTGCTTGAAAAGCAGGATCTTCTTTTAGTTCACGAAATGCTTGCTCGATTTCTGCAAGTGGCTGCATGAGCGTTTCCGGGACAAATTTCCCTCCGAATTCTCCGTATCTTCCAATCTCATTTGGATATGCGTACATCGTTTAACATCCTTTCTTCGAGCGCTTTAATCTTCGCGCTGCTTTTCTTCCCGTTTTCTTCTATTCCGCTTGAAAGATCAATCGCTTCTGGACCATAGGCGAGCAGCTCTGCTATCGTTTCTGGTGTGATGCCGCCCGCAATAATGCAAGTTTTCTCCAGTTGTTTTGCATGCTGAACATATAGAGGCACTGCCTCCCAAGCAAAAGCTGTTCCAGAGCCGCCTCTCATCCCTTTTACTTTCGCATCAATGAGGAAGCCATCGACTACAGGCGCAAATGCTGTCATTTTTTCAAGTGTGCTTGTTACATTAGACTCGTGATGAAACACTTTCCAAACGATCGCCCCTGTTTGTTGTTTTATTTCTTTTGCATCATCTTGTGTTTCATCTCCATGAAGCTGCACAATATCTAAAGGAATATGCTTTGTGATGTCGCACACTTTTTGTACCTTTTCATTTACAAATACACCAGCAATCTCTTTCTCACACTTTGTTTGAATGAGCCATTGTTTCACTTGATCTGGATGGACTTGTCTTTTACTTGGAGCAAAAATAAACCCGATTGCATCTGCTTGAGTTTGCGCAATGCATTCCACATCTTCTTGTGATACTGCCCCGCAATATTTTAAATAAGGCTTCATCTTGTTCATTCTCCAAACAATGTCTGAACGGCTTTTTCTTGTGATTGTTCTCTCATTAATGATTCCCCTACAAGGACTGCACTCGCTCCATGTTCCTTAACAAAGGTCAAATCATCAAATGTTTGAATGCCGCTCTCACTCACTAGTAAGACATCGTTTGGAACAAGTGGTGCGATCTCTTTTGTTTGTTCAACTGTTGTGATAAATGTATTTAAATTCCGGTTGTTTACCCCAATGATTTCAGGAGTAAACAACTTTAAAATCTTTTCCAGTGTATCTGCTGCATGTACTTCGACAAGGACATCAAGTCCTTTTTCTTCCGCTTCAGCATATAGCTCATACAGCTTTTGCGGCTCAAGTACTTCTCCAATTAATAAAATCGCATCTGCTCCTATACGTCTTGACTCTTCTACCTGTATGGAGTCAATGATGAAATCTTTTCTTAAAATCGGACGATCAACGTGTTCTTTAATGAGTGAAAGATATTCGTTTTTTCCTTGAAAGAACGGTTCATCCGTTAAGACAGATAGGCAATCAGCCTTTGATGTTTCGTAGGCTTTTGCTGTTTGTAAAGGGTCAAAATTCGGTTGAATGATCCCTTTAGATGGAGACGCCTTTTTCACCTCAGCAATCAGACCAATTGAGCGATGAGGATTCATTAATGCTTCTTTAAAGGATCGTCTGTCAAAGTGTCCATCCTCTGGTAATTTCAACGTTTGGATATGTTCTTTTTTTCGGGCAATGATTTGATTAAGCATAGATCTCTTCCTCTTTCGTTTTTTGTTTTAAACGAGCCAACTGTTCTTTCGCTGCACCGCTTTTAATCGTTTCTAACGCTTTTAATGTTCCTGCCATGAGGCTTTCTGACTTTCCTCCGACATATAAAGCCGCCCCAGCATTTAGGGCTGTAATATGAAGCGGCGCCCCTTCTGTTTGATGATTCAATATATTCTGAATCAATTTGGCGCTCTCTTCCGGTGATTGGACTTGAATATCGGATAAATTCCCTTTTTCCAGTCCAAAGTCTTCTGGGTTTAGTGTATATTCTGTCATCACATCTTTTTTGAGTTCAATCACATAGGAATTGGCTGTAATCGTTAATTCATCCAGCCCATCCTCCCCGCAAACAAATAGGACATGTTCTGGCTCTAATGGCGCAAGGGCTTTCGCCATTAATTTTGCCTTTTCCTTTGAGTACACACCGATGATTTGCTTTTTAGCTTGCATTGGGTGGCAGAGCGGGCCTAATAGATTAAAGACCGTCCGGAACCCGAGCTGCTTGCGGACTACTGCTACTTGTTTCATAGATGAATGATACAACGGTGCAAATAAAAAGCCCATGTTTTTCTCTTGTATTTGTCTTCTTGTTTCTTCTGGTGTGGATTGAATATGAATCCCAAGACACTCTAGCACGTCGGCACTCCCGCTTTTAGAAGAAACTGAACGATTTCCGTGTTTTGCGATTTTGGCGCCAGCGGCAGAAGCAACAATGGCAGCGGCAGTTGATATATTAAATGTAGAAAGCCCATCGCCACCTGTGCCGCATGTATCAACAACATCAAACGATTGTTCCATTGGTGCTGCATTTTGTCTCATGGCTTTCACAAAGCCTGTCATTTCCTCCGCCGTTTCTCCTCTATGCGCTAAAATGGATAAACTTGCAGCGACTTCAGCATCTGTTAAAGAGCCGCTCATCATATCATGCATCAGTCTATTTGCTTCATTTTCTGATAAATAGCCGCCATTAACAAGAGCTGATAGTCGTTGATTCATCCTGCACACTCTCCTTTTCTGAGAAAATATGTTCCGCAAGCTGAATGGCTTTTAGAAGCGCTCCTGCCTTGTTACAAGTCTCTTCCCATTCATTTTCTGGAACAGAATCAGCGACAATGCCAGCGCCTGCTTGTATAGAAGCGGTCTGATCTTTGACGCTCATCGTACGAATGGTAATACAGGAGTCGATATTGCCGTCAAATCCAATATAGGCAATACAGCCGCCATACGTTTCCCTTGGCTCAGGCTCCATTTCATTTAATAATTGCATCGCTCGTATTTTCGGTGCACCTGTTAATGTACCTGCTGGAAATGCTGACATGAGCGCATCAACTGGATGTGTATCCTGTTTTAACTTTCCTGTCACAATGGAGATGATGTGCATGACATGAGAGAAGTTCACTACTTTTGTAAAGGTTGGTACTGACACACTCCCGTATTCTGCCACACGGCCTACATCATTTCTAGCTAGATCCACTAACATATAATGCTCTGCTTTTTCCTTTTCATCTTCTAGCAGCTCTTTTGCTAGTGCAGCATCCTCTTCTCTTGTTGTTCCTCGTTTTCTTGTGCCAGCAATAGGATGAATTTCTAAATGCCCGTTTTTGGCATGGATTAATCGTTCTGGCGAGCTGCCGACTAAATCGCGGTCTTTTAATTTCATAAAATACATATATGGAGATGGATTCACAATGCGCAGCACACGGTATAATTCAAATGAACTGACTGACACAGGGATATCAAAGCGCTGCGAGAGGACGCCTTGAAAAATGTCACCCGCTCGGATGTACTCTTTGATTTTTTCTACATCCTTTAAAAATTGTGTTTTTTCATATGTTGATGTCACATGCTCAAAGGATGGCGGCTCGTTCATATTCCCTGTTATAATCAATTCTTTCATATCAATTTTTGTATGGAGTTTGTGAATCATCTGTTCAAGCTGCTTTTGATTTTCTTTGTAAGCTCGTATTTTTTCGTCTTCAGTTTCATTTCCGGCCAGCTGAGTGTATTGGATAAAATGAACATGATTTGTTTCATGATCAAAGGCAATCATCGTTTGGCAAACAAATAATGTACAATTTTCTGTCGTCGATGCGCCCCGGTGCGGCCTGACAGAAGGCTCAATGTTTGGGATCAGATCGTAACTTAAGTAACCAACAGCACCGCCTGTAAATGGGATATCAATATCTGGTGTCTTAATTTGATATTGTTCTTTCATCCAATCTAGCAAATCTTTCAGCTCTTGCTTTTGCATGACTTTCTGCCCCGCGGCGTCACGTGCAATGTATTTGTTTTGATCATCGTGTAAGGTTAAAAACGGATGTAATCCAATGAAGGAATATCTCGACCAGCTGGAAGACTCATCTTTGCTTTCTAGCAAATACACAATATCTTGTTTGAGTTTTTCCACAATTTGAATGGGTGAAATCGTATCAACTGTAATGGTTTTCACAATCGGGATTGTTTTGTGGGACTCACTGTCCTTTAAAAATTGGGTCAGATTTGATTGGGAAATCATATGCACACTCCTTAAATGGATTAAGGAGAATGAGGGGGACATATAGAGGATTTGTATGAGTATACGAAATAAGCCTAAAAGAGGGTTCCTCTTTTAGGCAGTATGATTAAATAGAAGTATCGTATCTCTGCTCAACTCTACTCATCTCAACTACCCTAGTCTCATTCTCATCTTCTCTAAACTTACAATGCCGTTTACACCTGTGTGTAAACTTCGGCTGTTCATATCGTATTATAATTCCTTGTTTTTTGTCAACTGTAAATCAGGGCGAAGCGTCACAGCTTCTTCCAAGTACACATGCTGTATGTCTTCCTGCTTTGTATCTGTCTGGACAGTCATTAAGACACGAATGCAATGCTTTAAGCCGCCATGAATGTCCAGTTCCTGCATACAAGTAACAGGTACATATGTCCATCCTTCAAACTGACGAAGTGCTTTTGCCGGAAAAACGGAGTGAATATCTTGTGTAGCTGAAATTAAGATCTGCACGACACGTTCTGGATCTACTTCATTTCTTGAAATAATCGCTTCTAGCAGCTGTTTCGTTTTGTTTAACACTTCTGTTTCTGTATCTTCTTTCACAGTTGTAGCTCCACGTATCCCGCGAAACATCATAGACATCCCTCCTCCCGTTTCCATTCTTCGAGCCAGTAGTGCAGCTCATCTTTAGTGAAAGACTGTAAGGTGACGTCTCCAACCTGTTTTAATAAAACAAATTGAACACTGCCGCCTCTCGCTTTTTTATCCCCAATCATCCGGTCAACAAATGTTTCCGTTGAAATATCTTGTGTGACTTGTACCGGGAATCCGAGTTCTTTCATCCACTCTTTCAGTTCCATGCGGTTGAGGCTGAGTCCTAGCTGCTTTTCGCTCACATATAGCGCAAACTGCATGCCGATGGCAATAGCATCTCCGTGCGTGATCACACCGTATCCATATTCTGCTTCAATGGCATGCCCAAGTGTATGGCCTAAATTCAAATATGCACGCACACCTTGTTCTTTTTCATCTTCCTGAACAATCGACGCTTTGACTTGAATGCCTTGATACAACATATGCGCCAGCTCACTCTTTGATAAATCTGCCAAAGAACGAATGGACATCAGTTCTGATAAAAAGTCTTCACTTGAAATCAGCGCATGTTTGATGACTTCTGCAAAGCCTGATCTTCGTTCAATTTGAGACAGGGTCTCAAGCATACTCGTATCATAGATCACAGCTTTCGGCTGATGAAATGCACCGATTAAATTTTTACCGAGCGGATGGTTGATCCCTGTTTTCCCGCCAACCGCGCTGTCATGTGCGAGCAGCGTCGTCGGAACTTGGATAAAGTCAATGCCTCTCATATAAGTCGCAGCAGCAAAGCCAGCCAAATCCCCAATCACGCCTCCTCCGAGCGCAATAATGCAGGAGGAGCGATCGAGCTGATATTGAATCGCTTTCGTATGAATATGCTCAAATTCGGCAAAGGATTTCGACTGCTCTCCGCTTGGCACAACCACTTTGTGCACAGACCACTTCTGCTGAAGTAAGTGAACTATTTCATCACCATAAATGGCATCGACAGCTGCATCTGTGACGATTAAGAGCTTCGTATAAGAATGCCCAGTGGAAGTTATCAAGTCGACGATATTGCGTTTAATCCCATCACCGATATATACAGGATAAGCAGCTGAGAACGTCTTAACTTCCAGTGTTTGCATTAAAATTCCCTCTGAAGCTGGCGCATTTTTTCAACATTTTCTTTAATGCGATCGATTTGATCAAGACCAAACTGCTCAACAACTGCATTGGCAATTTCCCATGCAACAACTGCTTCTGCAACAACACTTGCAGCAGGAACAGCACAGCTGTCAGAACGTTCAATGCTTGCAGAGAAAGGTTCTTTCGTTTCAATGTCAACACTTTGAAGCGGTTTATAAAGCGTTGGAATTGGCTTCATCACACCTCTGACGACAATTGGCATACCTGTTGACATTCCGCCTTCAAGACCACCTAAGCGATTTGTTTTTCTCGTATAGCCCTTTTCTTCATCCCAGATGATTTCATCATGGACCTCACTGCCATTTTTAGAAGCTGCCTCGAAGCCAATACCGAATTCAACCCCTTTAAAAGCGTTGATACTAAGTACAGCGCCAGCAAGCTTGCTGTCCAATTTACGGTCATAATGAACATAGCTGCCGACCCCAACTGGCATTCCTTCAACGATGACTTCAACAATTCCGCCAATTGAATCGCCGTTTTTCTTTGCTTCATCAATAGCGTCCATCATTTTTTGACCTGCTTCACTGTCATAGCAGCGCACAGGTGATTCTTCTGTTACCTTTTGCAAATCTTCAATAGACTCATATGCTGTAAGAGCTGCTTTCACTCCGCCAATTTCAAGAACGTGACCAGCTACTTTAATCCCTAGATGCGCCAAAATTTGTTTAGCAACTGCGCCTGCTGCTACGCGTACAGTTGTCTCGCGGGCTGATGAGCGCTCTAATACGTTTCGCATATCACGGTGTCCATATTTAATCGCACCATTTAAATCCGCATGACCTGGTCTTGGGCGAGAGATTTGACGCTTCATTTCACTCTCTTCTTCTTCTGTGATCGGCTCTGCCCCCATCACCTTTGTCCAATGCTTCCAGTCGTTGTTTTCAACAACAAGTGCGATAGGAGAACCTAATGTTTTCCCGTGTCGTACACCACTTAACACCTTCGCTTGGTCTTTTTCAATCTGCATTCTTCTTCCGCGGCCATGACCTTTCTGTCTTCTAGCCAGTTCATAATTGATGTCATCCTGCTCTATGTAAAGTCCTGCTGGAACTCCTTCAATAATTGTGGTCAATTGTGGACCATGTGATTCACCTGCTGTTAAATACCTCATGACTTAATCTCCCTTCATCGCATTAACGCTTTTAAGTAAAACTATAATAACACACTTCCTACTAAAAAGTCAGCTACATACCCTTTTTTTGATAAAAGAAAGTATCAGCAGATGTGAGTCCAAACTTCTCTGGATGAAAAATTTGCTCTGTAGAACCAACAAATAACACGCCATTTTGTTTTAAACTGCTGCTCATTTTTAAGTAAATCTCTTCTTTTGCCTCTTCAGTAAAATAAATCAGCACGTTTCGGCAGACGATGAGATCCAGCTGTTTTTCATATGGGTCTGCTAAAAGATTGTGCTTCTTAAATTGAATGTGCTTTCGAACCTCATCCTTCACAGTGTAAAATGAAGAATCTTCTTTTGTGAAATATTTTTGCTTAATATGATCTGGCACCTCTTGCAGAGAGCGTTCATGATATCTCCCTTTTTGAGCTGTTTGCAGGACCTTATCATCAATGTCCGTTGCAATAATTTGAAAATCTTTCACAAGAGGATGGCTTGACAGCAGCATGGAGAGTGTATATGGTTCTTCTCCAGTTGAACAGGCTGCACTCCAAATCTTTAGGGTGCCGCTATTTTTTAGAAGCAGCGGCAGGATTTTTTGATCAAGCACTTCCCAGCGCTGATAGTTTCGGTAAAATTCTGACACATTAATAGTCATTCGGTCCATTGTCTCATCTAATAGCGCTCTGTCCTTTTCAAGCGCGGACGCGAATGCTTCAAAGTCTTTATATCCTTTTTTATCATATAGTGATGTTAATCTTCGTTTCATTTGTGCTTCTTTATATAAATTCAGATCAACCCCGGTTAGTTTTTTCCATTTTCCAACAAATACTTGATATTGATCCATCAATGTCCTCTCCTGTCTCATCTATCTTTGTCCTAGTATAGCTGTTTTTATCGAAAATTTGTAGAAATATCAATATAAAAAAAGCCAAGGTGCTCATTTGATGAACACCTTGACTTGAACCTTAATAAATCCAGCTTGAGATGGTTTGATCCCAGCTTGTCAGTTCTTCTTGTTTGAAGAATAAGTTAATTTCTCTTTCAGCACTTTCTGGTGAGTCTGACCCATGGATAATGTTTTTCCCAACAGTCAATCCATAGTCTCCTCTTATTGTGCCCGGAAGCGCTTCCTTTGGATTTGTTTTACCGATAATCTGTCTTGTCACGTCCACTACTTGTTCACCTTGCCATACCATTGCAAATACAGGTCCTGACGTAATAAAGTCAACCAATTCCCCGAAAAATGGCTTTTCTTTATGCTCTCCGTAATGTGTTTCTGCTACTTCCTTTGGAATACGCATTAGTTTAGCACCAACAAGCTGGAGCCCTTTTTTTTCAAATCTAGATACAATGTCACCGATTAATTGTCTTTCTACACCATCAGGTTTGACCATAAGAAATGTTTTGTCCATATACGTTCTCCACCCCGTCGTTATGTATGTATAGGCTTACATTGTTACAAAGTGATCGTATCATTTTTTTTTATAATAATCAATTTTTGACAAAAAATTTCACAAAAAAACCAATCAACGAAACGTTGATTAGAATTTTCGTTTTCCAATATATTTTGCAATGGAAGCTAGTGACGTTTTCGCTCGTCCTCGAGGAAGTTTGTCCAGCTGTTCAAATGCTTTTTTCAAATACATTTCACTCACTCGAATCGAGCGGTCGATCGCATCTGTTTGTTTAAGAGTTTCAATGACAGGCTTGAGCTGTTTCTCCGTCGTTTCACTATTGATCAGCTTTAATTGACCTTCTAGTGTCGGATTCTTGAGTGCATACAAGACTGGGAGTGTGACATTTCCTTGTAAAAGGTCTCCCCCAACAGGCTTGCCGAGCTCTTCCTCAGTTGATGTGAAGTCTAGGACATCATCAATGATCTGATAGGACATACCGACATAGTATCCAAACCAGTAGAGAGCTTTATGTGTTTTTTCATCCGTACCTGCTGCAATGGCGCCTAATTGACAGCTGCCTGCAATGAGCAAGGCTGTTTTTCGTTTAATTCTTCGTAAATATGTACGCAGGTTTTGATCCATATTATATTTATCTTTCACTTGCTCTATTTCACCAAGACAGAGCTCGACGACCATCTTTGACAAAATTTCATGTGCCATTGGATGATTGATTTTTGTCATGTACTCGAGTGATCTTGCAAACATATAATCCCCAGTGTACATGGCAATTCTGTTATCCCATTTTGCCTTAATCGTTGGTTTGCCTCTTCTCAGCTCTGCATCATCAATCACATCATCGTGAACGAGTGACGCCATATGAATCAGCTCAAGGGCAACGGCAACATATTTAATTTTATTAATATCATAGTCACCAAACATGCCTGAAAGGAGAACAAAAACGGGGCGGATTCGTTTTCCGCCCGCTTGCAGCAAATGAAGACCTGCTTCACTTAATAATGCATAATCAGAGCGAACTGTCTGTTCAAGCTCTTTTTCAATTATATCGATATCATGATTTAAAAAAGAGATCATTGCTTTTAGTTTCATTATCTTCACCCAAATATCGTTTATTCAAAGCTTCTTTCCGATATGTGTTGCTGCTACACCGCCTGTAAATGGATGATACGAGACATCAGACAAACCTGCTTCTTCGAACAGAGCTGCCAGCTCTTTCATGCCAGGGAATGTTTTGGCTGATTCTTGAAGCCATGAATACTCCTGATAGCTTTTGGCAAACAGTTTACCAAAGAGCGGCATAATGTATTTGAAATAGACATAATAGCCTTGCTTAAAGCCGATCATCTCAGGCTGTGAAGTTTCAAGACAGACAACCATTCCACCAGGCTTCACTACTCTTGTCATTTCCTTTAGCACAGTTAAATAATCAGGCACGTTTCTAAGCCCAAAGCCAATCGTGACATAATCAAATGAGTTGTCTTCAAATGGGAGCTCCATCGCATTGCCGTGAAGCAATTCAATCTGATTATAGCCCCCTGTCTTCACCTTCGTTTCTCCAACACTCAGCATATTTTTACTGAAATCAAGACCTTTGACCTCGCCTTTTTCTCCAACAGCATCCGCAAGCGCAATTGTCCAATCGGCTGTTCCGCAGCATACATCTAATGCTTTGGCTCCTTTTTGCACATTCATGAGCTTCATTGTTTTATCGCGCCATTTTTTATGCTGTTTAAAGCTGATAACAGAATTCATTTGATCATAGTTTTTATAAATTTTTTCAAATACACCGTGTACTCGCTGTTCTTTTGATTGCTGCATGACTTACCCTTCTTCCACTTTCTGATGGTACGCAGGCTCATTTTTAATATGATCCAAGCGATTTAATAGCTCTTTTTGAACGACCGGAGATGAAACAAGATGTTCCTTGATCGGTCGTTTGGCTTGCTCATAGCCTTCATTCTCAAAGTTGTCAAAACATGAATAGGCGTCCGTATAGCTATCGTTCAAAAAAAGTTTTAAATGTTTGTCATCTTCTGCTTGTTTCATGAAACGCTTATAAACAAGGAAACGACTTGCAATCTCATTCCAATGTGTTAATTGAAAATGCTCCGAAATTCTTTGGAATAGCGCAGATTCAACTGTCGCTACACTTTTGTAAAAGTGCGCAGCATCTTGGATGGACCGGTCATACAGTCTAATTTTATGTTCATTGATCTCTTTGATCGCCGTAGCGAGCGTGCGGATCATATAAATGTCTTTCATGTCAGAGAGAAGAGAATAATAGAGACCGCTGAAATAGTCTCCTGCTAGGATGGTCAGCTGACGATTTTTAAATTCGTCTTGCTTGATGGCTGCAGCAGTTGTGACTTCGTCATGGGTATCAAGGGCAATTTGCACAAGCATCGCCGTTAAAATATAATTTTCTTTTTTCTCTGCATCAATTTGAGCTTCATCAAACATTGCATGAAAAAGAAGGAGCTTGTCTTCATCGATGAGTGGCGCGCGTAAATGCTTCGCCAAATAAGGATGAGAAAGCTTTTTATTTAATTTTATATTTAGATTAGATAAAATTCCGTAGATGTCTTGCAAAGATATCACCCTTGTCCCAAAAATTACAGTTTCATATGTAGCCCTGCACATTGTATAGAGAATTATTATACCATATCAGCTCTCACTTTTATGCTATCAAGTGCATACAAGTTTTTTATTTCTTTGCTTCGCTTTGAATTTCGCCGAAGCTCGTTTGAATGACTGCATCGCCTCTTACTTTGATCGCTGACGTATGCTCAGTAAATTGTGCAATGATGACTTCACCTTTATCGAGCTTCTCGGAATGGTGAAATCTTGTATCAGAGCCTCTCGTTAGGCCGATGACATTTACACCATTATCAATGGCTTTAATCACCACAAAATCAGATGCTTTATTTTGACTCAATCTGTTCACCTTCCATCTATTGAATTAGTCGTTTTTAATAAAGGAAAGCACTTCTGCTCTTGCTGCTGCATCATTTGCAAATGTGCCGCGTACTGCTGATGTCACTGTTTTAGCGCCTGGCTTTTTCACTCCGCGCATCGTCATACACATATGCTCTGCTTCAACGACAATCATCACGCCATGCGGATCAAGAGTTTCCACCATACTATCTGCAATGGTTGATGTAATGCGTTCCTGAAGCTGCGGGCGTTTTGCCACGGCTTCTACGGCTCTTGCCAGCTTACTAAGTCCCGTTACTTTTCCGCCGCGCGGAATATAAGCGACATGGGCTTTTCCATAGAAAGGTACAAGGTGGTGTTCACACATTGAATGGAAAGCAATATCTTTTACAAGGACGAGTTCTTCGTGGTCTTCACCAAAAATGGTTTTAAAATGTTCTTTTGGATCTTCATTTAATCCAGAGAACACTTCTTCATACATTTTTGCTACTCGTTTCGGGGTATCAAGAAGTCCTTCACGATCCGGATCTTCTCCGATTGCTTTTAATATATCGCGTACTGCGTGTTCGATTAGTTCTTTATTTACTTCACTCATGTATTATATCCTCCAAAGGCGATTACATTTCATTCAGATTCTAGCACACTTCAGATCCTAAAAGCAAAGGAGAGCGTTCTAAACGAACCTTTTGATTCAAAAGGAAAAGCCCCTTATGAAAGGGGCTTTTCTAGACCAGTGTGAAACTGTATATGTATAACTCCTTTAACAGGATCATTACACATAACGATTATTTACCTGCCACCGCGTCTTTAAGTGCTTTACCTGGTTTGAAAGCAGGTACTTTGCTTGCAGGGATTTCGATCTCTGCACCAGTTTGTGGGTTACGTCCTTTACGAGCTGAACGCTCACGTACTTCAAAGTTACCAAAACCAATAAGTTGGATTTTGTCACCATTTTTAAGTGCATCTAAAATTGTATCAAAAACAGAATCAACTGCTTTTGTCGCGTCTTTTTTAGATAACTCGCTTGCTTCAGCAACCGCGTTAATAAGTTCTGTCTTGTTCATGCCTTTCACCTCCTCCCAAAAATATGCATTCAGTAGATTGTTATCATTTCTTCACAATTCATCTTCTTTCTATACCCTTTTTCAGAAAAAAAGAGCGTCTAGAAAGCGTTATACATGGCTTTTCATTAGAAAACATCTCTTTGAAGGAATGTTTGTCCAACAAAGTGAAGATTTTCTGTAAGTAGATTAACACATATGAAATACCATATCAAGCATTTTAAAGGGAAGAATCCTTATTCGTCAAGGATTAAGGGCACTTTTGCGAACGAATATTCCTAATTTCAACCTGAATCTGACTAATCTTTATACAATTGTCTTTTTATGACTCATTCTCTACGCAAAAAAAGACCCCTATCAATGAGAGGTCTCACATGCTATAGAATAATCGCGATCAAGCCGCCTGATCCTTCGTTGATGATTCTTTCAAGCGTTTCTTTCAGCTTATATCTTGCGTTTTCCGGCATTAGAGACAGCTTTGCTTGAATGCCTTCTCTGACAAGGGAACTAAGGGAACGCCCAAATATATCTGAATTCCAAATTGACAGCGGATCATCCTCAAAGTCTTGCATTAAGTAGCGGACAAGCTCTTCACTTTGTTTTTCTGTTCCGATAATCGGCGCAAATTCGCTCTCTACATCCACTTTGATCATATGAATAGACGGAGCCACGGCTTTTAATCTAACGCCGAATCTTGACCCTTGCCTAATGATTTCAGGCTCATCTAAACTCATATCTGATAAAGCTGGTGCCGCAATTCCGTAGCCAGTCTGCTTCACCATTTTTAGTGCGTCTGATACTTGATCATACTCTGTTTTCGCATGCGCAAAATCTTGCATGAGCTCCAGAAGATGATCTTTCCCCCTAATTTCCACACCAACGACTTCTTTTAAAATATGATCATATAGATCGTCCGGCGCATAGAGGTCAATTTCCGCAATCCCTTGACCCATTTCAATTCCTGCTAAGCCCGCTCTTTCAATAAAGTCAAATTCGCTGAATTGACCAACGACGCGGTCGACATCTCTTAATCTTTTAATATCCTTTACGGTTTCCTTCACTGAATCCTGATAACTCTCTCTCAGCCAATGATCTTCTTTTAGCACCATCACCCAGCTTGGCAGGTTCACATTCACCTCTAGAACCGGGAATTCATATAATGCTTCACGAAGAACACTGAGAACGTCTTGCTCTCTCATGCTTTCTACACTCATGGCGAGTACTGGAATATCATACTTTTGGCTAAGTTCCTGCCGCAGCGCTTCTGTCTCAGGATGATAGGGTCTCACAGAGTTGATCACCATAATAAACGGCTTTCCAACCTCTTTGAGTTCGTCAATCACACGTTCTTCTGATTCAATATAATCATGTCGTGGGATTTCACCAATTGATCCATCTGTTGTAATTACAACACCGATGGTTGAATGCTCTTGAATGACCTTGCGTGTACCAATTTCCGCTGCTTCATGGAATGGGATTGGGTCTTCATACCAAGGCGTATTGATCATTCTTGGGCCATTTTCATCTTCATATCCGCGCGCACCAGGGACAGTGTACCCCACACAATCGACAAGCCTGATGTTGACATCAAGGCCGTCACTCACATGAATAGATGCCGCTTGATTAGGCACAAATTTTGGCTCTGTGGTCATAATGGTTTTTCCTGCTGCGCTTTGCGGCAATTCATCCTGTGCTCTTGCACGGTCTGCCTCATTATTGATATTCGGGAGCACCACGAGCTCCATAAACTTTTTAATAAACGTAGATTTCCCTGTACGAACAGCGCCAACGACTCCTAAATATATATCGCCTCCTGTTCGTTCAGCGATATCCTTGAAAATATCGACTTTTTCCAAGTGATCCCCTCCCGGACTTGCTATCCTCGTTTTCAAATAAAATACTCTATACTTCAATCAAACTGTGCTTGAAAGGTGTCTGGACAATATATGTGTATGACGTTGTCCTATTTGAATATGACACCTTTTTTGTTTTGAGAGTATGTTTAGCCATAAAAAAACCTTTCTCCTCATTTATATGCAGAGGAAAAAGGTTCATTCTTGTTTATGACGTCTTTTTTTCTAAAAAGGCAGGCTCACCTTTTTTGTTGATGGTATACGGGACAGAAAATGCGGGTACAAACGGGGTTTCCTGCCAATATACATCTTGAATGTTTTCACCTGGTTTCGGCTTTTGTTTCGTATTCTTTAAAATATGAGCAAAATCACTGCGGTAGTCTACATAGATTTCGCCATTTGATGAAATCAGTAATGGGAGGGAATTTCCTGTTACTGGACTCATGACTGTAGGCGGCGTTTTTAGCCCTAATTTTTTTTCATTTAACGTATATAACTGTTTGGATACTACTTTGCCATATGGCGGATATGTATGTTCATCTTGATATATTTTGATCCGAAGCCGTAATTCACTGATGGTTTGCGTCATTTTGACATCAAGCAGTTTCACCGTTGGTTTTTTTTCAACATCTGTGAGCACATAAATATATTCGCCCCCGCCTTCAAAGGATGTAGACGGTACATCGTGTAAATATCTTGGTGACAATCGCTTAAAGTCGATGACGTACTTCTGAAAAACCGGCGTGTCTGCTTCTTTCGTTTCAATCGGCAAAAGACCATTTGTTGCTTTTTGAAATTCCTCAATCGCTGTCTGTACACTTTGCAGCTGCTCTTCGTATGGGACCCGATTTTCAGCTTTGCGGTTCTCTGGATACAAACATCCTGTTAGTAATATAAGTGCTAACAACGTAACACTGACTTTTGCTTTGATCATCATATTCTTCCTTTTTCTTTATTCATTGACCGGCCCGCTAAATACAACTATAAACACAATGATACCTGATATGAGCATCAAGCTGTATGCGACAGTTGAGGCTGTTATTTTAAGAAATTTGCTTTTCAGTTTAAACCGGCTGAAATAAATGGTTACAACGGCTAAAAACATGAGCCCCATTGAACCAAGCGCAAACCACATCTTGATTAAAGCAAAACTCATTGTGCCTGTCCCCCTTCAAAACGAACAAATTGTAAGCGTTTATATTTCATTCTAAACCAAAAATAAGGTAAATATCAATCATTTTTCCAATCATTCAGAAAAAAGCGCATAAAAAAAACTGAAGCAAAGAGGGGGACTCTGCTTCAGTCATTAGGTCGACTATTTTTCCTCATTCTGTAGAGGCAAAGCTCTATTCAAACTTCATTGCTATGTTATGCAAGTCTTCCCCTTCTTGCATCCTCTACATGCCTATGTTCAGTCTTCCATTTATTTTGTTTGATTTTCAAACATGTTCACAAGGTCTTCCATCTCATGTGTTTTCACACGTGCCATCAATGATTCAACAGCATCATCAACCTTTTTCCCTTCAAACAGAACGTGGTAAAGCGCTTCTGTAATCGGCATGCTGACTTTGTATTCTTTGGAGAGCTGATAAGCGCCTTTTGTTGTGCGGACGCCTTCAACAACCATCCCCATTTTTTCAAGTACTTCTTCCAGCTTATATCCTTTACCGAGTAAATTCCCGCAGCGCCAGTTACGCGAATGAACACTTGTACATGTCACGATCAAATCGCCAACACCTGTTAAACCGGCAAAAGTAAGAGGATTTCCACCCATTTTTGTGCCAAGACGTGCGATTTCAGCGAGTCCTCTTGTGATGAGCGCCGCTTTCGCATTGTCACCATATCCAAGTCCGTCTGTGATTCCTGCTGCAAGAGCAATGATATTTTTCAACGCTCCGCCAATCTCCACACCAATCACATCAGGGTTTGTGTACACTCTAAAGTTGTTGTTCATGAACAAATCTTGAACTAATTGAGCTGCTTCAATATTTTCTGATGAAACAGTGACGGTTGTGGGATGACGCAAGCCTACTTCTTCTGCATGACTCGGCCCTGATAAGACCACGACAGCCTCTCTTTTCTCAGTTGGGACTTCTTGTTCAATCATTTGAGAAATTCTAAGAAGTGTATCTGGTTCAATCCCTTTACTCACATGAACAAACGGTACCTTCGATGAGATGAACTCATTTGCCTGCTTTAACACCTCACGAATGGCCTTTGTTGGCACAGCAACAATAATCGCGTCTGTTCCCTCTAAAGCCTGCTTCATATCCGTTGTTGCCTGAATAGATGCTGGCAGATCGACATTTGGCAAGTAATCATGATTTTCATGTTTCTCATTGATTTGATCAATAAGCTCTTGTCTATGTCCCCACATGTGTACATCATGATGATTATCAGCTAATACAAGCGCAAGAGCGGTTCCCCAGCTGCCTGCACCAAGTACTGTAATTTTCTTCATTCTGCTCACCCTTTTTATTTTCTCGCTCTAGCAAATATTTTAATTGGTGTTCCTTCAAAACCAAATGCATCTCGAATGCGGTTTTCTAGGAAACGCTCATAAGAAAAGTGCATAAGCTCTGGATCGTTTACAAACACAACGAAGGAAGGAGGCTTAATGGCCACCTGTGTTGCATAGTAAATTTTTAGGCGCTGTCCATTATGGGTCGGCGTTGGATTCATTGCCACTGCATCCATGATGATATCGTTCAAAATATTGGTTTGAACGCGCATAGCATGATTTTCACTTGCTGTAATAATAGACGGCATTAATGTATGAATTCTCTTCTTCGTGAGAGCTGACATAAATAAGACAGGCGCATAATCAAGGAATTGGAAATGCTCGCGGATATTTTGCTCAAATTCCTTCATCGTACGCTCATCTTTTTCAACCGCATCCCATTTGTTCACAATGATTACAACAGCTTTACCAGCTTCATGCGCATAGCCTGCAATCCGTTTGTCCTGCTCAATAATACCTTCCTCACCGTCAAGAACAACAGCGACAACATCAGAACGATCAATGGCTTTTAATGCACGAAGCACACTGTATTTCTCTGTTGTTTCATATACTTTCCCTTTTTTTCTCATGCCTGCTGTATCGACAATGACAAAGTCACGCTGATTGTACGTAAACATCGTATCGACAGCATCTCTTGTTGTACCAGCGATGTTGCTGACAATAACGCGGTCTTCTCCGAGCATTGCATTCACTAATGAAGATTTCCCCACATTCGGGCGGCCAATTAAGCAGAACTGAACAACCTCTTCAGCATACTGCGTATCCGGTAAGTTCTTAAAGTGTTCTGCAACGGCATCAAGCAGATCACCAAGCCCCAATCCGTGCGTTCCAGAAATCGGATACGGCTCCCCAAAACCTAGTGCATAAAAGTCATACACATCGCTTCTCATTTCAGGGTTGTCCAGTTTATTGACAGCAAGTACAACTGGCTTTTTCGTGCGATATAAAATTTTTGCGACTTCTTCATCCGCAGATGTCACGCCGTCTCGTCCATTCACCATAAAGATAATGACATCCGCCTCATCCATTGCAATTTCTGCTTGATGGCGAATTTGCGCCAAAAATGGCTCATCTCCAATATCAATTCCACCAGTATCTATTAAATTAAAGTCATAATTTAACCATTCAGCAGAGCTATAGATTCGATCTCTTGTTACACCAGGTGTGTCTTCTACAATCGAAATTCTTTCGCCTGCGATTCGATTAAAAATTGTAGATTTTCCAACGTTGGGCCTTCCAACAATGGCTACGACAGGTTTACCCATAGTACCCTTCCTTTCAATCCAGCCGCGATTCAATATGTTCATCATCATGTTTCAACCGGGATTTATAATTTTCATTCAGTTTTATGAAATAAACCCTTCAAACATGAAGGGTTCAACTTATATATTATATCAATTTTTAATCAGACCACAATGAATAACTTAAAAATGTTTGACAATCAAGTAAAGATCTTCTCCAATGCCGTGTGCAATTCCATCTAAAATAGCCTCTAAATTCATGGCATACATGTCGAGCTCTTCTTTATTTTCACAGAAAAAAACCGCTGTTCCGCCAATGACCCGCTCTTTATTTGTTGTCGCCACAGCCAATATAAATTGTTCAATGGTGTTCGCCATGCCCTATTACCTCACTTTCTTTTTAATGAAATCTGTCGGCATTCTAATGGCATTTTCTAAAATGGGCACCTCTTCTAATACACGGACAGCCAAATCTTCACGATACCATTGCGGTAAAATGAACACGCCTAGTGTGCCGTTATTCAGATCACGTTTTGCGAGCGGACAGAGAGACGGTTCACCAGAATCACGATACACACCAAGCACGTTGGATAAATCAAATAAAATGGCTTGCCGCTGTCCAAGATTGGCAATCGTTGTCGCTGAATTGAAATTTTTCGGCGTTAAAATAAAGCCCATTCCATGCTCTAGTATGAGCTTTTGCTTTTCAGGCAGCCCGATATTCATAATGTAAATATCATTTACATAAAGCCCTGCCCCATCAAAGCGAAGCTCCCCTTTTTGAATATTGACAATATCTTTTAATTGACTGCCTGACATTAATAGCTTTGCCATGAAAAAACAAAGAATACCGACCACTGTTCCAACAACGAGCGAGAAGAAAATGCAGGCTGTCGTTGTAATAAGTGCAGTGAGAATCGAAATATAATTTCGACTTTCAAAAGCAATGGCAATACCTTCTATATATGTACTGCCTCTAGACACAAGCTCATACGAATCCATTTGAGTTAACGTATTTCTTTCCATATTTCGGACATCTCGAAATTGCGTGGCTGCCAAAGTGAGAAAGGTGATTGCTGTGAATTCCTCCTGAATCAGTGCAGGCATAATAATCGCACCAAGTCCAGAAGCAATGAAACCAAGCGCAATGTGAATCACTTGTCCATGAATATACGTTGGGTACTGCCGGTAGTCTGTTCTTAACATATAAAGCCTGGCCGCCATCCCAAAGATGACACCAATAATCACAGGAAACATATAGTCCGTCATGTTGATTTTGCAGCCCCTTTTACTGGTTTTCTAGATGAACGGGCGTTTAAGAGCTTTTCAAGTTGATCGACACCTAATAGGAAGACAGTCCCTTGAACAACAAGGGATAGAAAAGAGAGATCCCCTATGACAATAAATGATGTGAGGCGATGAATCGTCAGCGCATAAAGGGCTTCGCCGAGACATACTGACATCATCCATAGGGTGATTCGTTCCGCTAACTGATGTCCATATGTCAATGACATCAAGATCAGCAAGGTAAAAACGGCCCAATCCACTTTTATTAGCGTGAACCAAACTGGATCATATAATGCAAAAATCATAAAAAAGGCATACGCGCTCACCATGGAGGATAATTGCATGAATTTCATCATTTTATGAGCAGACCGGAAAATAACGAAAGCCGCACAAGCATATAAAAAAGTCATCAAAAACCCCGCATTGATCGTTATATCGAGAATGGATATCATGAAATTGCTGCATATTATATGGAGAAGTACACAGAAGCCCAGCACGCTGCGCCAAGAGCTTTTTTCCATGATAAATGTCACGATAATCCAAACGAACCATATAGACCAATAATAGTACAATGCCTCCAAGCCTCATCACCTCAATTACATTATGGGAAAATCTCCATTTTTTAAACATGCGGGATCGTTACGTGCTTTGTATGAAATAAACAAGAGGTGACACCCTACTAATTGAGGAGGGATGTATGATGGGAAAAGATAGACAGGAAAAACGTTTAAAGGCGTCAAAAAGAGTGGAGTCTGATCGTGACCAATCCATTCACCATAAGGGTGCAACAGCATTAGAGGGTCCAGAAAGCGCTCGAAAAAGAAATCAATAAAAAGAGGCATGTGATGATCACATGCCTTTTTTTATTGATCTTAAACTATAGTACGTCGTGTCGACGCCTCTTTCTTTGAGCCAATGACTCGTTTCCCCAGAAATCACAACCTGAGCTTGTCTCAGTTCTTCAATTGTCTTCACGCCGAGCACTGTCATCATCATCTTTATATCTTCTTGAAGATCAATGATATCAGCGATGAGGCCGCTTTCTCCTCCACTGGTTAGTGATTTTAAGAAAAATCCAGCAAGACCAGCAGCAGATGCACCAAGAGCAATGGATTTGGTTACATCAAGGGCATCTTGAATACCTCCAGAAGCTAAAACGGTTTGGTTCTGAAACGCTGTATGTACTTCAGCAAGACTCGCTGCAGTTGGAATTCCCCATTGATCAAAAAAACGAAGCGCTTTTTTGCGGCGAAGATTTTCAATCTTAGAAAAGTTCGTTCCACCAAATCCGCCTACATCAACGGCTGCAGCCCCAACATGAAATAGCTTTCTTGCCGTTTCCTTGCTCATGCCAAACCCGACTTCTTTTACGACAACAGGCACGCCAACTGATTGTGTGATGACTGCAATCCGTTCAAGTGCCCCCCTGAAATCGCGATCTCCTTCAGGCATGACAATCTCTTGGATGACATTTAGATGAATCTGGAGCATATTTGCCCCCAGCATGTCGACAGCTTCCTGAGCTTGCTTAGCCGTCGCTTCACTGCCTAGATTCGCAAAAACAATTCCATCTGGATTGACTTTTCGAACAATTTCATACGTTCGTCTTTCTTCTTTGTCTTTCAGTGCAGCCATTTGTGATCCAACGGCTATTGGGATATTGGTCTCCTTCGCTGCGATCGATAAAGAACGGTTGATCTCATAGGTGGATTCTCCGCCCCCGCCAGTCATTGCATTGATAAAAATTGGCGAACCGAAAGTCAGTCCGCCAATTGTCGTATGTGTATCAATTTGTGATGTCGCAAGATCTGGTAAACTGGCGTGAACGAAGGAAACATCTTCTAAACCTGTTGCTGCATGCTGACCAGTGGACAAAGCATGCTCAATATGCTGCTTCTTTCTTTCTGCTCGCGTCAATTTTGATCACCAAATTATTTTAGTTTATTGAGTTTATCGCCGATCAGGTCACCAAGCTGGAATCCGCTTGTGTTTTCTTCTTTCGCCTGATATTGACGATAGTCCTCTTCGATTTGTTTTTCAGGATTTTCTTCTAAATCACGGATGCTGAGTGAAATGCGCTCTTCATCTTCATTCACATCAAGCACTTTCACTTTCACAGTCTGCCCTTCTTCAAGAACTTCTTGCGGTGTACCGATATGTTTATGAGAGATTTGGGAAATATGCACAAGTCCTTCTACACCTGGCAGAATTTCAACAAATGCACCAAAGCTCACAAGACGTTGAACAGTTCCTTCAAGCACATCACCTTGTTTTACCTTTTCACCAATTTGGCTCCAAGGTCCTGGTAATGTTTCTTTAATAGATAGTGAGATACGTTCGTTATCACGATCCACAGCAAGTACTTTGACCTGGACTTCCTGTCCTTCTTCCACTACGTCAGATGGCTTTTCAACATGCGCATGGGATAGTTGAGAAATGTGAACTAGTCCATCAATGCCGCCAATGTCAACAAATGCACCAAAATCAGTAAGGCGCTGCACTTTACCATCAATCACACTGCCTACTTCAAGCTTTTGCAGGAAGTCTTGCTTTTTGTCTAATTGCTCTTGTTCAACGACTGCACGGTGCGAGAGAATCACGCGATTTTTTTCGCGGTCAAGTTCTACCACGACAAGTGAGAGTGTTTTCCCTTTGTAATCTGTGAAGTCTTCTACATAGTGTGCTTCTACAAGAGATGCAGGAATAAATCCGCGCACACCAATGTCTACGACAAGACCACCTTTTACAACGTCTTTTACTTCAGCTTCAAATACTTCTTTTGTTTCAAACTTTTTCTCTAGGTCTTCCCAAGCGCGGTCTGCATCAACAGCACGTTTCGATAAAATCAAAGCATCGTCTTCGACCTTTGTTACTTTAAGCTCTAACTCGTCGCCATCTTTCACGACATCTGATGCTTTTTCAACGTGAAGACTTGATAATTCACTGATTGGGATGATACCAGGTTGTTTCACATTGACGATATCTACATTGACATGCTTGTCCTCAACTTTAGAAACAATCCCTTTCACTACATCTCCAACCTCTGGTACCTGAACATCGATTTGATTCATTTCCTCTGTCATTTCGATAACCTCCTTGGTCCAAACCTACACAGCTTAGTTAAAACGGCTGAGCGAATATGTGTCTTAAGCATGATGATTGCCAGCCGAATATGTATTATAGAAACATTCAAATCAATATAATTGCTTGAATGATCAATAAAAATAGTATTAGTATAAACTTCTAATAAAAGACCTTGTTTGTCAAGAGATAAACCTCTAACTTATAAAAGTTTTCTAAAATTTCTTACTGTTTCTCCACACGGTCTGCTGCATCTAAAATTTTACCTGCCACCTCTTGAATAGAGAGCGAAGTTGTGTCAATTTCAATGGCATCATCCGCTTTCTTTAAAGGTGAAATCTCGCGCTCAGAATCAAGCTTGTCGCGTCTTGCAATCTCTTCGATCAGCTGATCGTAATTGACATCGTAACCTTTTTTCTGATTCTCCTCAAAGCGGCGTTTTGCTCTTTCTTCTACAGATGCAAGCAAGAAAATTTTCACTTCGGCCTCTGGCAGTACGTGAGTGCCTATGTCTCTTCCGTCCATAACAACTCCGCCTCTTTTGCCAAGCTCCTGCTGCCTGCGGACCATTTCTTCCCGAACAGCTCTATGCTTTGCGACAACCGATACTTGGTTGCTTACGCGGTCTGTGCGAATATCCTCAGTGACATCCGTATGGTCTAGATGGACTTTTTGACCCTCGTCCGTTGATACAAGTTCAATGACTGTCTCTTTCAGTAATGAATCAAGTGCCTGTTCGTCTTCAAGATCTACACCTTGATTGAGTGCCGCAAGTGTAATCGCGCGGTACATAGCACCTGTATCGATATAAATATAAGATTTTTTGGCTGCGACAATTTTTGCCACAGTGCTTTTTCCTGCTGCAGCAGGACCGTCAATTGCAATAGATAATTTCTTTGTCATAATACCTCTCCTTGATTGAATCTCCCTTATGAATTGTAACACGATCACCACTCAAACGGGGGAATTTTCTATCAATCCTTCTGCTTGAACGTCTCAATCCATTCTTCAATGCTCATGTTATTCACACCCTCGTATTGTACGACTTTTGACAAGAAGAGTTCTCCTTTCGTCAAATGAAGTGTAATCTGGACAGCTAATAATAAAACAAGCTGAATGAGCACCATTTTCATTAACCATCTTTCCATTGTCTTCATACAAAAAGCCTCCAAGCTAGATTTCTTCACCTCTAGTATGGAAGCTTTTTACACCCTTTATTCTTATGCTTTTTTCACACGTGTTAAAAGCTGCTGCTGGAAGCAGTACTTCATGATGTGCTGCTGATGGTCATTTGTGATCTCGGAAAACTCCATGATTGCTCTTGTTTTGCCAGACTGTTCATCTTGATATATTCGATTCATTTCTGCAACCGCTTTAATTTCCACTGGTTCTTTCAGTGGAAGTGCAAACTCTATGACCACTTCTCCATATTCTTTAAGTGACACACCCTCAGGAACAGCGATCGCTACGCCGCCAGCACTCATATTCACAATAAATGTGTCAAAGGCCTCTTCATCCGTTTGCATGACGGTGGCTTTAACCATCGTATCCACTCTCAGGTATTCTCTGCGCTGAAGCCGGATCATTTCTTCTTTTGGTGGAATAGAAATGACGATCATCGGAATATCTTCTTTTCTTTTTCCAATGACCTCGCTTGGACATTTGTATGGTATTTGATTTTCATCGAAAAAGAAGACGGTGATCTCTGTTTTTTGGTTTAAGTAGATGGTGCGGCCCGTCTCCTTATCAGCTGGATAATTAATGCAAATATCATCGTTATTATTTTCCAAAACTTTAGATTTCCCTGTTTTCACTTCTTTGTTCTCATTGACATATTCAATTGTAATCGCATCCCCAATTTGTAACATTCCTCATCACTCTTTTCATCTGTGAAATCGTATCCTCTCCTATATTAAACCATGTATAAAACAAAAGGAAAAGACTTAATAGCCTTTTCCTCGCTTCCTTTTCTATAGGTCTTTATATATAGGTTCTGCATTTTTTAGTTTATCTACTCGTTCTTCTTTTCCAGTATCCGCATTAATGAACATTCGGTACGTATCATTTTTTATTGTTCCGAGGAACTCATAGCACAGCACTTCCTCTGACATATCATTTTGAACAATTGCTAAATGAGTATCTTCGATCTTTACATGCTGATTCAATGTTTTCTGCGCTTCTTTTTGAGAGATTTTCGGTGCTTTGATGTCTCGAGTCTTATGATTTGTTAAGTAGTCTTTCGCTGAAAATCCAACGACCTCGCCATCATCCAATGCGACTTTCATGCGTATACTATCCGGATAAAGCAGGACATTTTTTTGAAGAGGCACATAGGTAAATACGCCGATATTATCAAATTGTGCACTTTCATCTAAATGGAAAGATTCTGTATTAAATCCCTGCTTCTTTAAAAAGCTAAGTGCTTTTTTTGAAGCATCATTTAAGCTGATTTTTTGTTTTTTCACATCGCGATTTTGAAGAAGGTAGACTGGATGTCCTCCTTTTTCAGTCAAGTCTAAGTAAAAGTTTGCATGGCTGTCTGGGTCTGACATTGATAGACTGTACACGTCGCGATTGGTTTTGCTGCCACTTTTTCTCACTTTAAAATGTTGGTTATGGTCAGGTGTGAATTGCTGGGCAATGCGGATCGCTTCTTTTTTGGAAATTTTTTTACCTTTTAAATGATTGTAGCCCTGTGTTTCTGATTCTGTCGACACGTTTGTAGGTCCAAGATCGACATCTGCAAATGCATCCGCATTTCTCTCGACTGTTTTTAATCCATCAATGATGGTGTTATCATTCTTTCGGTCGCCGTCAGCCAGCGCCATTTCAACGTCCATCCACTTTAAATTTTTATTAAGTACAAGATGCTGTACTTGTCTAAGCTCATTTTGTATATCTGCCGCTTGATCATATAAAGATGTTATGGTTTTGTGCGTATCTTTATTTAATGGTTCATCTGATAAGGATTTGACTGATGATTTGTAGCTAAAGTCTCCGACATTTGCAAGAAATTCTTCCGTTTTATTAAAAGGCATTAATGTAAGCGGTAGCTGACTGACATTGTTATGTGCTTCGGATGACATTCTCCATACATCTGCAAGTGCTGGTGAGATGGATGTTTGGCTGTTCATCGCAAGTGTTGCGCCAAGCTTGTCATGCAGCTGATCCACCTGATACGTTAAATCATGGAAGGCTCTTTGGTAGTTGTTCTCAGCATGAAGCAGTACAGCGTCTTTTTCTTGATGCTCTTTATAGCCCCAGTAACCTGTTGAGATGACAGCAATTCCTAAAATAGCAATCAATATTCCTCTGATCATTTATTTACACCTCTTTTTATTCGCAGAATATATGTTTCCCGATTCGTTTAATTTGTGGCCTTCCCCAAATCCAAGGACTTGTTGCTGTATCAGGATTAAAGTAATAGATGGCACTCTCAGATGGATCCCAGCCATTGATTGCATCAAACACAGCTTTTTTTGCCGTTTCATTTGGCGCCATATAAAATTGCCCATCCGCTACAGCTGTAAACGCAAGCGGTTCAAAAATGACACCTGCTATTGTGTTTGGAAAAGTTGGGTTGTTCAAACGATTTAAGATGACGGCAGCGATGGCCACCTGTCCTTCATAAGGTTCACCTCTTGCTTCACTATATACAGCCTGCGACAAGAGCTGAATGTCATTACTAGAAAAGCCACCAGGCATGTTGGCTGCTGTTTGTTTCGGTGTTTGATTTCCCTGCTGATTGCCTGACTGATTCCCAGACGTCCCGCTTTGACTTTTTTGATTTTCTTTTGCACCTTGAGCTGTCTTTTTTTGTGAGCTTCTTTGCGCAGGAGCCTTTGTTTGCTGATCAAGGGGCTTCCCGCCATAATGGGTAAACTGGTTCCCTTGCTGCAGCTGCTTTTGAACAAACTCTTTATAGTATTTCGTCTTTTGAACTAATAGTTTTTTTGTTTGTTCTCCTACAAGACCATCGACCTTCTTCACACCAAATTGGCTTTGAAAGTTGCGTACGGCCCAGTATGTCCCCCAGCCATAGACGCCATCGATTTTGCCATTGTAAAAACCATTGTATTGGAGCCGCGCTTGCAGCTCGACTACATCTTCCCCTGTTGCCCCCCGCTGGATGACTTGGCTGGTGAAGGCTTCACTTTTACCGGCTGTCAAAAGTGAAGACACGAGTAGAACGATTGAGAAGATGAGGACGATTTGTTTCATAAAACGAGCTTTGTCCATATTTGATCCTCCTGTACTTTTGATGTTTGAATATATGTTTCTTCCGATTCCTATTTTTATACATTCATCACAGGAGAGAATTGGATGGAAAGACAAAAAAACGCCCTATAAACAGATAGGACGTTTTCCAAATTAAATTTGCACCATTTTTACCGCACGGGCTTTTTTTGCTTTCCTTAAGCCAAACCACCATAAAAAAATCATGAACGGCACCATAATATATCCCCAGTTTTTCATCCCTAATAAAATGAAATCATATAGGCCGTGAAAAAGCACAGGAAGCGTTAAAGAAAGCATCAGCCATTTACGCTGCTCTTTTTTATGAGAAAAACGGGCTTTTCCAATATAAAATCCCATCACAACACCAAATAATGCGTGACTTGATACAGGTAATAAAGCACGGGTAAACGCATATTCGACCCCATGACCGACTAAGTAAAGTATATTTTCAAGTGTTGCAAAACCAAGTGAGACGCTTGTTCCATACACAATCCCATCATAGTGTTCGTCAAACTGCGCATGCGCATAGACGCTGACCATTAAAATAAACCATTTTAAGGATTCCTCTAAAAAGCCCGATGTCACAAATGAAATCAAGAGAGGGTTCGTTGCAATTTTTTCCTCTTGAAGGACATATTGAATAAACATGGTTGGAAACACAAGTATGACACCTAGCATAAAAGATCTGATGACCATGTGAACCGGCTCATTGTCGTACTGATCTTTCAAATAAAAATAACTCAAAAGTGCGATGCCGGGAGCTAAACCTGCTGAGATAATTGCGATCATAACCAGACCTCTTTCCCTACATTATCCTTCATTATCGTACCATGATTTACCCTTTTTTTATATGACTCCAGCCCATTTTTCTAAAATAAATTTCTATATAATCCCATTTTATAAAAAAAGAACTGAATCCCTCTTAAGGATCCAGTTCTTTTTTTATCCATTGATTCTTTTATTAATTTCTTCTGCAATGAGTCCACCATGAAATCTTCCATTTTCGATGAAAATTTCATTGGCATTATTTCCAGCTGCAATGACTCCTGCAATGAAAATACCTTCAACATTTGTCTCCATTGTCTGTTCATCAAAGGTTGGACGGCCTGATTCTTGATCAATCGCGACACCCATTTTTTCTAAGAAAGAATGATCTGGATGATAGCCGGTCATGGCAAATACAAAGTCACTTTTCACACGATCCGTTTGATTTTGCTCGTTTGTAAAGATCACTTCATCTTCTGTGATTTCTTGCACCTGCGCGCCAAATTCCATTCGAATCGTTCCATTACGAACAAGCGCTTCAAACTCCGGTAAAATCCAAGGCTTGATGCTGGATGAATATTCTGTTCCTCTATACAGCACAGTAACTCTGCTTCCGCATTTCACAAGCTCCAGCGCAGCATCGACACTGGAGTTTTTCCCGCCGATCACTGTCACATCTTTATCAAAGTACGGATGACCTTCTTTAAAATAGTGATATACGTGAGGAAGGTCTTCCCCTTTCACGTTCATATAGTTTGGGTGATCATAGTAGCCAGTCGCAATCACGACGTAATCACATGAATAGTCGTCTTTTGATGTACTCACGGTAAAACGGCCATCTTGTTTTGTCACGGCGTTTACTTTTTCAAAAGCATGTACACGCAGGCTTTTTCTTCTGACGACCTCTCGATAATAGGAGAGTGCCTGAATACGAACGGGCTTGCGGTTTTCAGTAATAAAAGCAACATCACCGATCTCAAGCTTTTCACTTGTACTGAAGAAGGTTTGATGTGTTGGGTAATGATAAATACTGTTCACGACATTCCCTTTTTCAATCACAAGTGCATCAATCCCAATTTGCTTGAATGCGATGGCAGCTGATAACCCGCACGGGCCGCCTCCTATTATGATCGCTTTTTCTTGTTTCATTTGTTCCACTCCTGTCGTTTCTTGCAATAACAATTGCTGGGCTGTTTGAATCTTTGTTCCATTCCATAAAAAAATCTCCTATTTAAGGATAGGAGATTTTAAAGCGCGATGCAAATAAGCCGCTTAAATCCAGCCTCTGAATCGAGAAGCTTCAGCCATTTTACGTACACCAACCATATATGCTGCAAGACGCATATCAATCCGGCGGTTTTGCGCCATTTCATAAATATTATTAAATGATTTCACCATCATATCTTCTAAACGAGTTTCGACTTCTTCCTCAGTCCAGTAGAACCCTTGGTTATTCTGAACCCATTCAAAGTAAGAAACAGTCACTCCACCCGCACTCGCAAGTACGTCTGGAACAAGCAATACACCACGATCTGAAAGAATTTTTGTTCCTTCCAGTGTCGTTGGACCATTTGCTGCCTCTACGACAATTTTGGCTTTAATATTTGCCGCATTATCTTCTGTGATTTGGTTTTCAATGGCTGCTGGTACTAAGATATCACAATCCAGCTCAAGCAGCTCTTGGTTTGTAATCGTATCGTTAAATAGTTTTGTGACGGTTCCAAAGCTGTCACGTCGGTCAAGCAAGTAGTCAATGTCTAGACCATCCTCATCGTATAAGCCGCCGTAAGCGTCTGATATCCCTACGATTTTTGCTCCAGCATCATACATAAATTTAGCCAAGTAGCTTCCTGCATTACCGAATCCCTGTACGACAACACGAGCCCCGTTAATGTCAATTCCTTTTTTCTTCGCCGCTTCTTTGATGCAGATCGTCACACCTTTTGCTGTTGCAGTATCACGTCCGTGTGATCCTCCAAGAACAATTGGTTTACCTGTAATAAATCCTGGCGAGTTAAATTCATCAATTCTAGAATATTCATCCATCATCCATGCCATGATTTGAGAGTTTGTAAACACGTCTGGTGCTGGAACATCTTTTGTTGGCCCAACGATTTGACTGATGGCGCGAACATAGCCGCGGCTTAGTTTTTCAAGCTCCCTGAATGACATTTCTCTTGGATCACAGATAATACCGCCTTTTCCTCCGCCATAAGGAAGATCCACAATACCACATTTTAAACTCATCCAAATCGAAAGCGCTTTTACTTCTTTTTCCGTAACATTCGGGTGGAAACGAATTCCGCCTTTTGTTGGACCGACAGCATCATTGTGCTGCGCGCGATAACCAGTGAAAATTTTCACCGATCCATCATCCATACGTACTGGAATTTTGACCGTTAATAGACGAATTGGCTCTTTTAGCAATTCATACACTTCTTGCGGATATCCCAATTTGTCTAGCGCTTTATGTATGACCGTTTGAGTTGACTTTAAAACATCTAGCTTATCTTCTGCGTTATGAGCGGCGTTTTGATCGGCTGCCATTAAAATAAACCCCCTAGAAATCTTTCATGATCTACTGCTCCCTTTCAAGCAATAGTATACACCTTCGTACTGGTAAAGCAAAGGTAAAAAGCGTTTTTTATTAAAATAAAATATCAGCGTTTATAAATATAAAAAAGGATATAAAAAAATACTGTTGTTTCATCACAACAGTATTAAATATAATAGAAAAAAGTGATTAAAAATACATTTGAATCGTTTTCACTGCATCTTCTTGCATGATCACTTTTCCGTATTCTTTTAGCCGGTGAATGGTTAATGTCGTAGGCGAGCCAAACTCCGCTAAAATGGAAATGACTGTATCAGCAGATAGTTCTCCAACATCATCTAGGCTGAGATAATATTGGCCTTCATAATGGTAAACTGTACCCCCTAAAAGTCCAATGCGACTTAAACTATGGGACAGTTGAATCACATCTTCAAACGAGGCAAATTGATAGAGCACATGCTTGCTCTCGTCGAGCTTGACTTGCATCTCAATGTAATCTTCATCAAACTCATCATCAGCATCTTCCTGCTGACTCTTTGTGACAATGACGACCATCCCCTGCGCCTGAAGAGAAAATACTTCAACAGCAATCGGTCCATTCGCTTCAAAACCGAGCTCCTGATTCGCTTCGTTCATCATGTCTTTAAACAGCTGATGGACTTTGAACGAATCTTTCCAAAGGTCTTCTTTCGTAAGACCCCGGTCTGTCAGGTCATCTAGTGTGAGAAAAATTTTAATTTTATTATAATTCAGACGCTCCAGTCGCATAACGTTCCCTCCTGCCTCTTCTAAACACACATCATACTGTAGTATATGAGATGATGAGTCATAGGTTCTTAATTTTGTATTCAGTTTACACTGTGTCAAGACGGAAGACAAGCATGAAGCTATGCTTACGGTGACTTTTATGGAAAATATTGAGGGTGCAGCAATTTATTGCGTTTTTAGGGGCATTAAATAGATCAGATGGGTTTCTGGTTCTGCCCCGAGGCGCATAGGAATCTTTGTCGTTCCGTAGCCATTACTAATGAGAAAAAACGCGCCTTTGACCTGTCCTGTTCTTCCTTTTTCATACGGGCCAAATTTCCCAATTCGGATCTGCCCCCCGTGTGTATGACCGCTCAGCACAAGATCGATCCCCTCTTCTTCACTCATCAAATGATGCACATCTGGATTGTGTGACAAGAGAATATTTACATCACCTTTCACATACTCAGGTCGTATCGCTTCATAATCTGCTTTTTCAAGCCGAATATCATCAATTCCTCCGACTTTGATTTGCTGTCCTTCGAAGTTCCATACAGCCGTTTCATTTTGCAAAGTCGTGACATCGTATGCATGAAGAATCTCTTTAAACTTTTGCTGATGCAGCTCATGATCATTATTTCCCCAAACAAAATAAACCGGCGCAATTCTTGATAAACGTTTCACATTTTCTTCAATCCTTGCATAGGGTACACCTTTTTCTGCTAAATCCCCGCCGATCATAATCACATCTGGCTTTTCCTGTCTAACTTCTGCTAATAAGGTATCACTGATGAGGCGTCTATGTGTATCAGAAATAAAGAAAATAACTGCAGGTTGATCTGATTGAAGTGCTTCTATTGTAAAGTAGTGCTTTTTGATGTTGTTTTGTTTCGCTGTTTTCACCATTTTTGCCGTTACACATACACCTGTTGTAACAGCCGCAATGGCAGCAGTAAATCCGATGGCATATTTCATCACAAATGGCTCCCTTACATATCTTTCTCTGATAAGACGCTTGAATGAAAAAAGACGTTTCAACTGTTAAACGTCTTTTTTCTCATTTATTTACTTTCATAATAGAGATTAATGTCATATTGACTCTGCATATAGTGAAAAACCGCCTCACGCTCTTTCCACTGATTCAATTGAGGCCATAATTCTGTGCTTTTTTGTATAATTTCACATCTAAGCCGATGATATTCATCCTCAGCCTTCTCTTCTTTTTTCTTATAGTAATAAGAAGCGTAAAAAGCAAACACCTCCGCCATGATCCAAAACAAAAATACTTCATGACCAAGCAGTGTTGCAATCATCGCTTCCGGCTGAAGTGAGCCTTTCGAATTGGCCAATATCACAAAATAAAACAAAAGAACCGCCAGCGATAGAAGGGCTGTCCATTGCCACCTTTTACACTGCTTGGCAAAGCCCTCATATTTGTACTTTCTTTTAATTAATGTTTCCATCATTTTCTGTGTGGGCTGATCCATATAGCGGCTGATTGCGTGCAATGTCATCACATACACCCTGTCCCTTTTTTCTACATATGTATGTGCTACTTCATTGATTCATGTCAGGTGATTAGTTTTCTAGTGGGATATTCAACACTTGACCGCTATACACACTGTTGCCTTTCAAGTGATTATAGGCTCTAATTTTCTCTTCACCCGAACGGTTTTTGTAATACTTCATGGAGATTCTGTACAGGTTTTCCTCTGGGCCAACCGTGTGCTGTACGACACGAACTGGTTTTTCTTCCTGCTTTTTTTTCTCTTCCGCTTCTTTTCGTTTTTTCTCTTCTTGTTGCTTTTGCAGGGCTAGCTGCTGCTGTTCACGCTTTTTGGCAGCTTCGGCTTTTTCCCGTTCTTTTTCTTTAGCTGCTTGTTCACGCTCTTCTTTCTCTTTAGCAGCTTTTTCTTTTTTCTTCTGCTCTGCTTTTTCCTTCGATTGCTGCTTTTCTTTTTCTTCTTCTTTCTTTTGCTTCTCATCATCAGACGCGTCCGCTTTATCAGCGCTTGAGTCATTTTTCGTTTCGACAAGTGCTGATGGGACTGGGTCTGTGTCAGCACTTGAAGAAGAATCAATATTATATACATCTTGATTATTATTATGGTTAATTTCCTTTGACGTGTAATAGATCAAAAGGAAGAACACCGTGATGACGATAATAGGAAAAATAATAGCCAATGTTGTAAATAATGGATTGCGCACCTTTTTCGTGCGCTGTTTTTTATATTCATGGAAATCTTCTCGTGTAGGAAAGTGAGAATCATCTGAAGGATGTACTTTTTCTTCAAGAATTTCCTCTCCATCATCGTCATGGATGTTTGTCAGCTGCTCCTTCTTTCTCTTCTTTCTCTTCATTCTCGACATTTCTTCCATGTTCATCCCTCCCCCTATATTTCAAACGAATTTGACAAGCAAACACGAAGTCAATGACAAAATGAGTCATGACAGGAACAAATAAATTCCCAGTCCACTCGTATAAAAGTCCTAAAAAAATACTAATGGAAACCACAAGGATAAACAAGAGTATTTTTGATAAATAGCGAAAGTGAAGGAGCGCAAACACAATACTGGCAATCTCCAATCCAAATTGCTGTTGGACGATCCCGCGGAATAGTATTTCCTCTGAAAAGGCGATGAGCAGTGTTAACCACACAATATGCAGGAAGCTGCGGTTTTTAAACATTTTTTCATTTAAGCCGCCATCATCATACATATGAGCAGGAAATACCTTCATGACAATCCCATCTACAATTATGACAAGCAAAGCGCCGCCAATTCCATAAGTCAGTATTCGCATATCATGGATCGACCAAAGGGATGTGAAATCTGTCCAATGATCGAACATAAAAATACCTAGTAAAAAAGAAATGATCAGCATCAGCAGCTGCGTAAAATACAGCTGTTCTACGACTTGTCGATCGGTTAATTTTTCGATGATTCGGCGATGTTGTTCAATCAATGCTGCGCCTCTTTTGTCAGATGAAACATACGATCCAGCTCAGTCTTCCAGTGTTTCATTTCATTCAGCTCCAATGGTTGATCTTTTTTTTCATAAAGAGACAGGTCAATTCCGCAAGAAGAGCAGCATGTATTAGAGGACTCATCCTCCGTTTGATCAAGCTGTTCGTCAAAGTATGATAACAGAGATTGTCTAAAGCAGCCATGACCTGTGATCCGCTCCTTAAATTGCCACACTTTCCTCAGTTTTTCTGTTTGTCTGTCCTGCAATTTCTCTTTCAGAGTCATGTGGAGCACGCGAGGCTGTTCTGACTGATGCATCATGTAATAATGTGTCAGCATTCTTGCACGCGTCTCCTGAAGGCCTGATTCCATTAATTGATCACGTAATTTTTTTTCATCATTTGTCTGCATTTGTGTCAGCCTAGCTAAGAAGAAATCAATTTCTGGATCATCAAAGCCTTCTGTTTGTATTAAATGCTGTTGAATATCCGCATCCTCTTCTGTATACAAAAGAATGCTCACACTATTATTCCCGTCCCGTCCTGCTCTTCCAATTTCCTGCATAAATGCTTCAATGGATTGAGGCGGGCTCATATGAATGACAAATCGTATATCTGCTTTATCAATTCCCATTCCAAAAGCACTTGTACAGCAAATGAGGTCAAGCTGACCGCTGATAAATTGCTGCTGAATGAGCATGCGGTCTCCAGCATCCATTCCGCCATGATAAAACTCTACACGCTGATGAGTTTTTTGTTTCATAAAAAGCGCCATATCTTCTGTCATTTGCCGGGTTGGGCAATAAATCAGGCCGGGTCCTTGCAAGAATTCCACAAGTTCTATGGCTCGTTTCTCTTTTGCTTCTTTTGTTTCGTGCGTTTCTTTGACTAATGCGATATTCGGGCGGTTGACAGAATGAATATGAAAGTCTGGATGCTGCAGTCTTAACGTTTGCACCGTATCTTTTAGCGTTTGTTTCGTTGCTGTTGCCGTCAGTGCTAAGGCAACTGGATGCCCTAATGCTTCTCTCCATTCTCCCAGCTTGGAATATTCCGGACGGAAATCATGCCCCCATTCAGATATGCAGTGGGCTTCATCGACGACAAACAGACCAATATGCATCGACTTGAGCTGTTCTAGGAGCACCTCTGACATTAATGCCTCAGGCGCGACGAATAAAAATTTATATGATGGCAAATGCCGAATGATATGTCGTCTCTCCTGAAAAGACAATGTGCTGTTAAGTGCCGCCACTCGTTTTTCCCCGCGCATTTTCATTCGTTCAACTTGGTCCTCCATCAGCGATAAAAGCGGCGAAATAATGAGAACTAATCCTTCTGACATATACCCAGGAATTTGATAGCAAATGGACTTCCCGCCGCCAGTAGGTAACATGGCAACCGTATCTTTTTGATTCAGTACACTTTGAATAATGTCCTCTTGACCTGCTTTAAATGAGTCGTAACCAAAATATCGCATGAGCGTCTGATGAAGCTTATCCATTTGCTTTCACCATCCTTGTCAGTGCCAATCGTATTTGAAAATAAGTAAATGGATGTTCGAGTTTTTCTTTAATCAGCTTCATTTTATTTGTTTGAAGCTCCCTGGCTACTGCATGGATCGCCTGCTGCTCTTCTGCGCTGACATACGGCTCTACCGAAAAGCTTGGCTCATGTATGGACAGCTCGACAATATGGTCTTCGATCGTTGCCTTTTTTAATGAACGAATGTGAGCAATCTGATCAATCCCAAACCCTTTTTGCACAAGCTCAAGTGTTTTGTGAGTAGAAGTTGTGAGCACGCGTTTGAATTCAAGATCACCAATGATCTGCTGCATCATCGGGGCCTCACCTTTTTGGGCAGATTGAATAAAATAATGGAGGACATTCCAAAAAAGCAGGTACACATACCACACATCTTCTTTTAGCCACTCTGCCATTTGCTGATACGTAAGTCCAATCCTTTCATTTGAGGTCAATGAATAAACAAAGATCAGTGCGTCTTGATCACTTATATCAGCAAGGAGCTTATCGAGTTCATGATGCAGATTTTCTGAAAGCTTTTTCTTCTGGTGGTGCTGCTTTAAGAAGGACTTCGTCCAGCTTTGCACCGATACATCTCTTTGTATTGGGATATACTGATGCGATCCAGCCATATGGTGTGAAAGCACTTGTACAAGTAAAGAAAGTCTCATCCACAGCACCTTAGCTTTATCATGATACTTGGCACCATGAAAGTAAGCAGGCATCGGTTTTTGTGTGAAATGATGTGTTAGCATACGCTGTCCTTCATCTGTAACAGTGAATGTCTCTCCTGTTTTTATCATGTAGTGCTTTTCATCAAGCTTTATTAAAGAGCGATTCAGCTGATCCCTCTTAAACCCCGGGTAACAGCCAAAGTACTTTGCAAGCTGAAACAAACTGGCATCCTGTATCGTTTGTGATGATTTTTTTCCTTTAAAAAGATGGTAGACAGCACTAATGGAGCGTTCGCCGTTCAATTTATGTACGCTGTCCATTAACATGACATCCAAGTAATGAAGAGTCATTCGTCAAAGCACCTGTCTTCCTGACAAAATTCGAATATTTTCTCCCTTTATTTTAACAGATTTCATAGAAGAAGAAATGTTTAAACTCAATTTATGGGGGAAAGTTATGAACAAACCCTTATGTGATAAGCATTCTCAATCACTTTACAGTTGAAATGTTAAATTAAAATCATTACAATAAGGTTTGAGGAAATTGTTTTTATCGGTGAAACTAATAAGGTTAGACCATTTGTTCCATCGAACAATCTGGGAGGTATTTTTTTAACATGGCAAAATATACAATTGTAGACAAAGACACATGTATTGCTTGCGGCGCATGCGGTGCAGCTGCTCCAGACATTTATGATTATGATGATGAAGGCATTGCATTTGTTACGCTTGATGACAACCAAGGGACTGTAGAAGTTCCAGAAGTACTTGAAGAAGATATGCTTGATGCATTTGAAGGATGTCCAACGGATTCAATTAAAGTTGCGGACGAATCTTTCGAGGGTGACCCGCTTAAGCACGAATAGTATAAAAGCCCCTTATACAGGGGCTTTTTTTATATTAACTATTTTGAAGTCCGCGTTTATTTTCAAACCATGGACGCATTTTCACAAAAATGAAGCTGAATACGATCGTAATGATCATTCCTTTAATAAGATTAAAAGGCAATATCCCTGCTGTGATTGTCGTCTTTAGCACATGATCAGAAAGTTGAGGCGCATTTAAAAACCATGTGTAAGCCGGTATAAACAGGAAGTAATTTAAAATGCTCATTATCACAGTCATGAGCAACGTACCCAGGATCATAGACCATGCAATTCCCTTGGCGGATTTAATTTTTTTGAAAATGAAGGCCACTGGTAAAATGAACAATACACCTGCTGTAAAGTTCGCTACTTGATCAACAGGAACACCAGACATACTGCCATGAATGAGATAATGCAGTACATTTTTTAATGCCTCCACTGCAATCCCAGCACCCGGACCATAAATTAAAATCGCAATAATCGCAGGAATATCGCTGAAATCAATTTTCAAATATCCTGGAAGCCCAGGGAACGGGAAATTTAATAACATTAAAACAAATGAAATACTGCTAAGCATACTGATAACAACTAAACGCTTTACTTTACTATGATTCAACATTCTCTCTCCTTTTCGATCAAATCTTTCGAAAAGAGGATTGTTCAATTTTAGCCACAAAAAAACCGCTCTTAAAGATAGGAGCGGGGAAATTGGGCTAGACAAATAAACGTGTGAACAGCAATGTTTTCAACGTTTATGAACCTCCATCTTCTCCCATCCAGACTATACTGTCGGCTTCGGAATCACACCGAATCCTGCCAAAAAAGGCTCGCGGGCTTAGAGACTATGCTCATCACCGCCGGTAGGGAATTACACCCTGCCCCGAAGATTGATCATTATTCAATTCGACATCATTATATATGATATATGAGCATTTGTACAGATAAAAATCCTGAGCAATTTCGTCAGTTTTAAGAAATCGTAAAAAAACCAAAAATTATAATGACAAATGCGTAAAAATTGGTTATCTTTTGTTTAAAGGTGTTCATTCTTTATAAAGACACAAAGAAATGTTCGTGTTTCCTTTTTCACTTTACTGCTTTAATTTGATTGACACAGTGAAAAGGAATATGGTAAATTATCAGATATTTATGACGTTTATTTTAGGAGGAAATCTTACGATGTTTCGAGTATTAGTCTCAGATAAGATGAGCAATGATGGTCTTCTACCACTTTTAGAATCAGATTTTGTTGAAATTGTTCAAAAGAATGTAACAGAAGCAGAAGATGAATTACACACGTTTGATGCCTTACTTGTCAGAAGTGCCACGAAAGTAACGAAAGAGCTTTATGAAAAAATGACTTCATTAAAAATTGTTGGCCGTGCTGGTGTCGGAGTAGACAATATTGACATTGATGAAGCGACTAAGCATGGTGTGATCGTCATCAATGCACCAAACGGTAATACGATCTCAACAGCTGAGCATACTTTTGCCATGATTTCATCACTCATGCGTCATATTCCGCAAGCGAATATTTCTGTCAAATCAAAAGAGTGGAACAGAGGCGCATATGTCGGTGCAGAGCTTTACGGTAAATCTCTCGGGATTGTTGGTTTAGGCAGAATTGGAAGCGAAATCGCTCAGCGTGCTAGAGCATTTGGCATGACAGTCAACGTGTTTGACCCATTTCTTACAAAGGAACGTGCAGAAAAAATTGGCGTCAATGCGAAGTCATTGGATGAAGTACTCGAAGTATCAGACATTATTACTGTACATACTCCATTAACAAAAGAAACTAGAGGACTTCTTAATAAAGAAACCATTGCAAAAACGAAAAAAGGAGTTCGCCTTGTAAACTGTGCGCGCGGCGGAATTATTGACGAAGCTGACCTTCTTGAAGCACTGGAAAGCGGCCATGTCGCTGGAGCTGCACTCGATGTATTTGAGGTAGAACCTCCTACTGATAACCCGCTCGTGGATCATCCGCACGTCATTGCGACTCCGCATCTTGGTGCATCAACAAAAGAAGCACAATTAAATGTGGCGGCGCAAGTATCTGAAGAAGTCCTTCAATTTGCAAAAGGTCTTCCTGTCATGTCATCTATTAATCTACCAGCGATGACAAAAGACGAGTTCAAAAAAATTCAGCCTTATCATCAATTTGCAGGTAAACTTGGACGTCTTGTCTCTCAATCGATGAGAGAACCTGTGAAAGAAGTGAGTATTTCTTATGAAGGCTCTATTTCAAAACTCGAAACATCCTTTATCACAAAAAGTCTCCTGTCAGGCTTTTTAAAAGAGCGCGTCGATTCGACTGTAAACGAAGTAAATGCTGGAATGGTGGCAAAAGAGCGCGGCATTAGCTTTAGTGAAAAAATTTCTTCTAGCGAATCTGGTTACGAAAACAGCATTTCCATTGAAGTCAAAGGTGATCTTTCAACCTTCACTTTAAAAGCAACCTACATCCCGCATCTAGGAGAACGCGTTGTTTCTATTAATGGATTTAATATTGATTTTTATCCAGATGGACACCTTGTCTACATCCAACATACAGATGCACCTGGTGTAATTGGTAAGGTTGGGCAGATTTTAGGCGACCATGATGTCAACATTGCGACCATGCAGGTAGGACGTAAAGAAAAAGGCGGCGAAGCCATTATGATGCTTTCTTTCGACAAACATCTTGAGGACGAAATTGTGAAAAAATTAACTGAAGTGCATGATATTCTTTCTGTCCGCCTGATTGATCTATAAAAAATACATTAACAAAGTGCTAAAATGATCTTTTATTTTAGCACTTTGTTTTCTTTTTAACGTGATAGAAATCCTTTGGCCAAGCTACTTTTACATTCGTAAACACCAGCATGCAGAACTTTCAATGATGAGGGTTTGTCTACATACTGAAACCTCATGCAAAAGCATGAGGTTTATTTTGTTGGAATGATTAAACGGTCTCCCGTTTGAATGAGGTGAGTCGTAAGCTCATTCATCTTTTTCAATTGTGCCACAGTCATCTCGTGCGCTTTAGCAATGGACCAGAGAGTGTCTCCTTGCTTAATGACATATGTATCTTTTTCATGTCCGTTTACATAAAGAGCCGGCTCTTTGAAACGATCCATCGCAATGATTGTGAGCGGATCTACCGCATCTTCTTTGCTGACTGACCAATTGCCGCGATGCACCTCAAAATGCAAATGAGTGCCTCTAGAGGCTCCTGTGTTGCCGATAACACCAATCGGCTGTCCTGCTTGTACATGCTCCCCTTTTTTAACAAAACGCTTGTGTAAATGAGCATAGACGGTTTCGTATCCGTTTGGATGCTGAATAAATACAACTTCTCCATATGTAGCTGACACATATGAACGAGAGACCATCCCTTCACTTGCAGCAAAAATGGATTCTCCTTCTGGCGCAGCTATATCTAATCCCTTGTGTGAGCCACCTCTTGTCCCAAATAGGTCAGTGACTTCTCCTTTCACTGGCTCCACCCATTCGTTTTTCTTCTGTGCATGGGCAAATGGAGCTAAGATCAAGAGCAAAAAACAACTGGCACCTATGAAGCAATACCTTTTCATTAGTGTCTCCCCTTCTTTGAGGTTCTTTTCATGACAGCTTAGTATACAGCAAGGAGGTCACTTTCTATACATCAAAAAAGAACGCAATGAATTGCGTCCTTTAACGTTCTTTTATGACAACTGGATTCGGCAGAGCCGGCACCTCTATTGGTTCATTTAATTCATATGGGCCTACTTGTTTCGTTCCTGTATGTTCGATTGTGACATCTGTAAAACCAAAATCTTTCGCTGTGAGCAGCAGACCTTCAATGAGTAGAATATGATCAATTGAGTCCGATAATTGCGCTGATGCTCCAAACGTAATGGTCACATGCTTTCCTTTTGAGGTCACTTCTTTAATCGGTTCTTCTTTTATTAGCGGATCAAGTCCAGAATCGCTGGTCCGTTTCATGGCCTCTACCGCATCCTTATAAGAAGAATAATGTGTTTTTGATGGCACTAAAAAAGTCCCACTCTTATTTTCTAATACATAATAAGCGTGCTTTGTTTGTTTATCAATCGATACCTTTCCAATGTTTCCATACGCCCCTAATTGAAGTTGAGAGCCTTTGATTGTCTTGACTTCCACTTGCTTATATTGGCTCCATTTCAGCGTTTCTTTTACCATATCTTTAAATCGGTTGGCTTCTTTTAACGTATCAAGGGACAACTCATTTTTTAACTGAAAAATGAGTGTATTCCCTTTTTCACGAAGATCCACCATTTCAAGATAAGATGGAAGAGGCTTTGTCATTTCAGGCAGCTGCACTTGTTCATATGTGTTCATCATTTCCTGTAAATGATTACTTTCATTCTCTTTTTCAATACTAATGGGGACCACTTGAGATGTCGATTCATCTATGTATGCAACCGTCATATACTTTTGCTTGTCTTCATGAGAAACAACATGCGCGGACCCGTTTGCCTGTTTCACCGACTCTAATGTAGCATTGACCTGTCCTTTGTCAGCCATTGAATCCATTTCTACTTGCTTCTTATGTTCCTGAGCAGCCTGCTGAAATAAATGAGGAGAAATCAAAAACGCCATAAATAAAACCACAACGGTTGCTACCGCTGGACCGATCCATCTGACATTTTTCTTTTTCTTCCCGCTTGCCATCAGCATCTGCTGGTATATCTGCTTAGATGAACGGTTGTCCTCCACCTTTGGAAGCTGACTTAGTAACACCTTGATTCGTTCTTCGCTCCAATCGGACCTGTTCGTTTTCATTCACTAGCTCCTCCTTCAAAAGCTCCATATGTTTTCGGAGCACTTTCAGGCCTCGGTGCTGCGTTGTTTTGACTTTGCTTTCCGAGAACTTTAGCGCCTTTGCCGTCTCCATGATTGAGTAGCCCTGGATAAACCTTAAAATGATGACAGCTCTTTGATCTATTGTACAATGATCAAGTGCAGCATAAATTTCTTTTGTATTTTCATCCTGTACAGCCAGCTCGTCTGGGAGCAAATCTGGATCTTTGACATCCTGCTTATCCCAATCAAACGTGCCGAGCACCCGTTGTCTTATGGTTTGCTGTTTGCGAAACCAGTCAATCGCCACATGCCTTGCAATTGAAAACAGCCATGTTTTCTCGCTGCTTCTTCCTTCAAAAGTTTTATATGAGTGAAGTACCCGAATGTAAACCTCCTGTACGAGATCCTCTGCCTGATTTTTATCTTTAACCATATAAAATAAAAACTGGTACAAATCTTGATGGTACGAATCATATATTTTTTGAAAGGTTTCATGCATAGGAAACCCCTCCGTTCACTTATTTTTGTCGAGTGACTCTTACAAAACGTTACATTACAACTTTATGACAAATATATTACAAGTTCGGCAATTTGGAAAGGGCTTTTAGTTTAACTTCTCCTTAAAAATATGAAAATAAAAAAACACTTCATTTTCTTTCGAAAAGAAGTGTTTCTCATGTAACAAGATTCTTCGTCAGGATTAGACGAGTTCCTGCTTTTTTCTCGGAATATAAAAGGTGAAATGTGTACCCGTACCCGCTTTACTGTGTGCATGAATGGACCCTTGATGCGCCTCTACGATGTTCTTCACAATCGCAAGGCCAAGTCCAGTACCAGAACGTCCTCTTGTTCTTGCCTTATCGGCTTTATAAAAGCGTTCGAAAATAAATGGCAGATCCTCTTCCGGAATTCCGCTTCCCGAATCCTTAACATCCATCTTCAGTCCGTTTTCCATCGATTGAACCGAGAAGTGAACCTCTCCGCCCTCTGGTGTATGACGAATCGCATTATCAATCAGATTCGTAAACACCTGCTCAATCTTATCTGGATCGAATACAAAGTCCGGTTCATCCACTTGAATATCATACGTAAGATTGATTTGTTTTTCTTTCGCAATCCCTAGAAACTTGCGGTAGATCTTCTCAGTCAGCTCTTGTGTATCTGTTGATTCAAGGTTCAGCGTAATATGACCCGCTTCCATTCTCGCTAGATCTAGAAGGTCATTCACAAGACGTCCCATTCGAAGTGATTCGTCATAGATAATTTGTGCAATCTCTTTCTTTTCCTCTTCTGATCCTGCAATATCATCCACAATTGCCTCACTATACCCTTGCAGCATGGCAATCGGTGTACGAAGTTCATGACTGACGTTGGCAATGAAGTCTTTTCTCAGCTTATCAAGTCTTCGTTCCTCGGTCATATCACGAAGAACAGCAACCGCTCCCCTGACATCCTGCTGATTATAGAGCGGAGACATAAGAAGAACCCAGGTACGTCCTTGCAGCGTGACTTCGATCATTTGCTCTTTTTCTGTGCTGACCGCTGTATGAAATAGCTCTCGCGCTTCTGGCGGCAGTTCATCTCCATCTTTGATCTTCATATTTTGCTCGTAATACCACGCCTGCAAAAATCGTTCTGCAGGAGGATTCGTCATCAAGATTGTTCCATCAATATTGATGGTGATGACGCCATCGGCCATACTGCTTAATATATTAGACAAATGTTCTTTTTCTTGATTCAAGGCTGTAATATGGAATTTTAGCTGCTTTCCCATTTGATTAAAGGCGATCGCCAGTTCTCCAATTTCGTCTTGCGTTAAAATAGGAATCTTTGTATCAAATTTCCCTTTCGCCAAATCTTGCGCACCCTCTCTCATCTTTCTGAGAGGATAGGTGACACGTGTTGATAAGAAGAAAGCAAATATAGTGGTCAGTACAATGGCAATTCCGGCAGCTAAGAAGATGTAGCGCGTCGTGTGTTTCGTTGTTTGTTCTACAGCAAGAAGTGACTGAGAAAGAAAGACCATGCCTTTTTTTCCGTTCGCCTCATATGGAACACCGACTACAATTCGTTCATCTTTCTGATTACCTGTATTGGCTTCTGCACGTTTACTGATCTTTTTACGATCTTTCAATGCTTGATTTAAATCTCTGTCCGCTTCAATTTGTTTCTTTGTAATCGCAGGAAGCTTCCCGTCTTTTTCAGACGAATACCACTCTAGCCCGTCCTCTTGGATAATGGCAATACTCGTCAATTTGTCAGCAAGCTCTGATGTAATCGACCTTGCAAGCGATTGATCCTCATGGCTTTCTAAAATAACGGCTACTTTGTTTGCCATTTGTGTTAAATCAGACTTTGCTTCTTCTACATGATAATTCTCAATGAACTCTAAAAGAAGCACAGTTAAAATAGATAAAACAATGAGGACGAGGAAGAGGATGGTTAACCATAACTTTCCTACGACACTTTTCCACAGTTTCATTCAGCGCCGACCTCAAATTTGTACCCGACACCCCATACAGTGACGATTTTTTTCGCCGCTTCTGGTGACACTTTATTCAGCTTTTCGCGAAGTCGTTTGACGTGGGTATCGACTGTTCTCAAGTCTCCAAAGAATTCATATTGCCATACTTCTTTTAACAGCTTCTCTCTGTCATAAACCTTATCCGGTGTTTTCGCAAGGAAGTATAACAGCTCATATTCCTTCGGTGTGAGGCTGACTTCTTTGCCATCAGCCGTCACTCTATGTGCATCATGGTCAATGGAAAGATGGGAAAACACAAGAACATCCTTTGTTGTTGTCCCAGTATTAAGATAAGACGTTTGAGACGATCTTCTGAGCAACGCCTTTACACGTAAAACAACTTCACGCGGGCTGAAAGGTTTGACGATGTAGTCATCCGTCCCTGCCTCAAATCCTTGAACGCGGTTGGCTTCTTCTCCTTTTGCCGTCAGCATAATGATTGGAGTCGCTTTTTTGTCTCGAATTTGATTACACACTTCGATTCCATCTGTGCCAGGCATCATTAAATCGAGCAGAATGAGGTCATAATCCGTTTGAAGCCCTTTTTGAATCGCCTCATCTCCATTTTCTGCTTCATCGATTTCATAGTTTTCACGTTCTAAATACATTTTTAAAAGGCGGCGAATTCTTGCCTCATCATCTACGACTAATATTTTCGTTTGAGTTGTGTGTTCCATTAGACAATCCTCCTGCTTTCTCCGTTGTTACATTCATTTTAACAAAAAGCCGAATTGATTCATAAAAGTTGGCCTTTTCCTTGTAATTATGCGTAAGAATGAAGCCCCGCAATCACAAGATTGACAAAGATAAGATTAAACATAATAATGGCAAATCCAATCACAGCAAGCCAAGCGGACTTTTCACCATGCCAGCCTCTCGACAAGCGAAGATGAAGGTAAGCTGCATAAAAGAGAAACGTAATCAATGCCCATACTTCCTTCGGGTCCCAGCCCCAGAACCTGGTCCACGCAATTTGCGCCCAGATCATTGCAAAGATCAGCCCGCCTAATGCAAAGACAGGGAAACCAATAGAAACAGCCCTGTACCCAATTTCATCGACTAAATCTAAGTTCACTTGTTTCACAAGCGGCTGAAGCAGTGCGCTCAGTCGTTTGCGAATGATCAATCGAATCAGGCCGTATATAACCAGGCCGACGCCAAATGACCATAATACCGTATTGACCTTTCTACCTGAAAAAACAGGCGGCAGGTCAACAAACGGCTCCAAACGATCTTGCGTCACAAGTTCGCCTTTATGAGGTCCGACTAGAGCTGGCAGCTCATAGACCATCACACTTTCTTCTTTATTTTTATCGATCCAATTAAATGTCGCTTCATATCCTGTCATTCTAAAGATAGACGTGACAGCGATAAATGCAAGTGTCACCACAATCATAAACATGACAAATTCTAAACCAAACGTCTTCTTCCCTGGCTTTGTTTGATCCACATGCTTTAACAGAAAGATAACACCCGCTACAAAGCTAATCGCTAAAATGGCTTGGCCGAGTGCTGCAGTTGTCACGTGAATATAAAGCCAATTACTTTGAAGTGAAGGAATCAGCGGTGAAATATCTGATGGGAACATACTTGCATAGGCAATAATCAATAAAGCAATTGGAAGTGTGAATAAACCAAGTACAGACACTTGATACACAAAATATAAAATGATGAATGCAAGCACAAGCATCATGCCAAAAGCAGTAGTGAACTCAAATAAATTACTGACTGGTGCATGACCAGACGCTATCCATCTTGAAATAAAATAGCCTAATTGGCTTAAAAAACCGATGATGGTGAGCGTAATGCCGATGAGTGCCGCCTTATTTTTGCGCGGTCCATCTTCCTTCTTTTTTCCTTTCATGGCACCACCAAAAAAAGGAACTGCCACTAAATAAAATAGAAAAGCTGCAAATAACAGATTTTCACTGACTGCCGCCATCTAATCCTTCCCCCTTGCTTTTGCTGATACTTGTTGTATCAGGCAGTTCTTTTTGATCAACTGGCTGTTTGATGCCACTGTCACTCAGTAACACTTTGAGATCAGATTTTAAGCCGAACCAGTTTTTGTTTGTGTGTCCTGCCACAAATACTTTTCCATCCTTTGCCGAAAGCCAAATTCTTCTGTGCTGCCAATACATCCCCTGCACGACACCAATCATGAAGATAATCCCGCCTACGATAAGCACCCAAAGTGTTAGATCTTTTCTCACAGTCAATCCTGTGACGTTCTTCGTTTCAACGCGATCAAACTTCATCTTATAAATGTTGTTATCAGAGCCCTCTACTGTCTCTTGAATCGCTACAAAGCTTTTTTCCCCTTTAGGTTTTTCAGGAGAGATCATTTCAAACACGAAAGCAGGATTGTTCGGATTCCTTGTTTTCGTACTAGGCGTTCCATCATCGTCAAAATAAAAATCAGGCAGATAGCTCATCACCTTGACTTTGTAACCGCTACCAAGATCATATTCTGACTTGGGCTCCAGCAGATTAATCTTCACCGTTCCAAAAGATTTTTCTGTATCTTTACGAATCAGCTGAAAGACCATTTGATCGAGTTCATTTTGTTTAAAATCCACTTGATATAATGAGAAATTATCAAACTTTAGCGGTTCGTTCACTTTGATATCGTGTTCTGTTACCTGCTTCAGCTTAGGCTTTTCACCAAATACAACTTCTCCTTCACGTTTGTACAAGATGGCATCCGTTTTATAGCTTTTTACCACTTGACCGTCGCCGGCTTTTTCAATAGCATTCTCAAACACTTCTTTTTCATTTCCAGATTCATAGCGATCAATTGAAAACGCATTATTCTTCAAGAAGTATTGACCATCCGTGCCGGGGATTGGTGCGGTTTCACCTTCTCTGACCCAAAGCGTCTCGTCAACGTACATGCCCGGGACAAAACGGAGCATCGATCCAATGAGAAAAATGATGAGTCCTATGTGATTGACGTAAGGTCCCCAACGTGAAAAACGACCTTTTTCGGCTAAAATATGTCCATTTTCTTCTCGCACGCGGTAACGCTTTTGTTTCATGGCTCTAATGATGCCTTCATATGTATGCTGATCTAACGTTTTGTCTGTCTCACTGAACAGACGCTGCCTTCTCATAAAGCCTTCTTTTTTGATCACACCTTGGTTTTTGAGTGCTCGATACAGAGGGATAACCCGGTCGAGACTGCAAATGACAAGGGAGATTCCGATTGATGCGATAAGAGCTAAAAACCACCAAGAATTATAAAGATCATGGAATCCAAGGATGTAATACAGCTTTCCAAACGACCCATATTGCTCTTCATAATAGGTGGAAGCAACTGCACCCGGCGGAATAAACCGCTCCTGCGGAAAAATGGTTCCAAGCGAGGATGCAAACAGTGTGATGACAATCAACCACACACCCACTTTAACGGAAGAAAAAAAGTTCCAGACTTTATCAACAATCGTTTTGTTGTATGTTTGCGAGCGTCTCGCACTGCCGTCATATCTCATATCAAGCAGTTTTGAAGAATTTTTCTCTTTAGCTGCAATGGGATTCCCGCATGATTCACATAGAACAGTACCGATTGGATTAATATGTCCACATTCGCACTTTACCTCTTTCATTCTATGACCCCTTTGGTTTAATCAAATTCATATATTCATAGACATTACGTTCTGTCATGGTTCCCTTTATGACTTTGATTACCTTGCCTTCAGGATTAATTAAAAATGTGGTTGGCAGCGGCGTAATATCATATGCCTCTGTCACTTGACGATCTTTGTCCATGGCAACAGGAAAATTCACGCCATAGGATTCCATAAAATTCTTCACGGCAATATTTGATTCCCCAACATTGACTGCAACAATTTCCACACCGCGATCCTTGAACACTTCATATTGATTCGCCATATACGGGAATTCTTGCTTACATGGACCACACCATGTACCCCAAAAATTAAGAAAGACGCCTTTGCCTTTTAAGTCCTTTAATTCAATCCGATCCCCATCCACAGATTGAAGGACAAAATTTGGCGCAATAGATCCTTCTTTGACTCGATCCTGTTTGGCAAATACTGAGTTATACATTGTATAACATAGCGCTGCAAGCATCACGAGGAGAATGCCCGTCCGTATGAAAAACCGCCTTTTTTTCATCTGAAGTACCCCTTCCCCATAGACATTCAGGTAAATTATAGCATTCTCCTTCTTTTGATGCTTCTTCATTTTTTGAAGTTTATGTGAAAGTTAAAAAGCGCTTTTCCCATGATCCGCAAGTGCTCTCAGGCGCTTTACTTCATGCGGAGACAATTCTCTGCGGTCTCCTGGTCTCATGCCTTCAATATGAAGGAACGAGTATTGCTCCCTTTTTAGCTTTAACACATCATGACCAATCGCTTCAAACATGCGGCGCACTTGTCTGTTTCTGCCTTCATGAATGGTTAATTGAACAATACAAGTTTGCTTTCGTTTATCAATAGAAAGCATTTTCGCACGAGCAGGAGCTGTCTTTTTATGATCTAGCATGATCCCTTTCTCTAACTTTCTGATCAGCTCCTTAGAAGGAATGCCTTTTAGCTTCGCTGCATACGTTTTGTCAATTTCATATTTAGGGTGCATAAGCTTATGGGCAAATTCACCGTCATTTGTAATCAAAATCAAACCGCTCGTATCATAATCTAACCGTCCGATCGGATAAAGGCGCTGCGGGACATCATCAAAGAAGTCTGTGACGACCTTACGTCCTTTATCATCCTCGGCAGCAGAAATGACGCCGCGCGGTTTATAAAGCATAAAGTAAACTGGTTCTTCTCTTTCAAGCTTTAATCCATTGACTTCAATTTTATCTGAAGAGCCCACCTTCACTCCGAGCTCTGTTACTGTTTGACCATTAACGGTAACTCGTCCTTCTTTAATTAATTCTTCAGCCTTTCGCCTAGAAGCGACGCCGGCATGTGCAATTACTTTCTGTAAACGTTCCATTTGTCTTTCACCTCATGTACTATCTTACTTGCTTGACTTAAAACAAACAAGCATTCGTGGAAAAATAAGCGTATCGTCTGTCTAATTTCAGCTAAAAAGTGATTTTCCATCCATGAAATACAAAAAAGCGCCTGATTAGACGCCGCTAAATAACAAACTGACAATAATCACAGATGCAATGACACCAATGAGATCTGCTAACAGACCTACTTTCAGCGCATCTCCCATTTTTTTAATCCCGACTGCTCCAAAATAGACCGTTAAAATATAAAGAGTCGTATCTGTTGACCCTTGCATGACAGCCGCAAGCTGGCCAATAAAAGAATCTGGACCATAGGTTGCAATCAAGTCTGACGTCATCCCAAGTGCAGCCGTTCCTGATATCGGGCGAATAAACGCAAGCGGCACCACTTCTGCCGGGAAGCCAATCGCTGTAAAGACGGGTTTTAACAGCCCCATGACAAAGTCAAGCGCACCTGATGCACGGAATATGGTAATGGCCACAAGCATGCCGACTAAATAGGGAATGATTGAAAAGGCAATTTGAATGCCCTCTTTCCCTCCTTCTACAAATGTTTCATAGGTTGGTACCTTTTTAATGGTTCCCGCAATTAAAATCCCTGCGATGATCAGTGGAATCAAAGCAAGTGACAGCCAATTAATAAATGCCACAAGATCACCCCCGCCTGCTTCTGCGATAGTGGAAATAACGATCAATGATAATTGCACCGATTCCTGAAATGAGTGTCGCCAAAATGGTTGGTCCTACAATGTCTGTCGGCTGATCTGCGCCATAGGTCATTCTAATGGCAATGACGGTTGTAGGCACAAGTGTGATAGAGGATGTGTTGACCGCTAAAAATGTAATCATAGACCGGCTTGCCTCATTTTTCCCACCGTTTAATGCTTTCATCTGCTCCATCGCCTTAATCCCAAGCGGTGTAGCGGCATTTCCGAGACCAAAGAAATTCGCCATCAGATTGGACAAAATATATCCCATCGCTGGATGGTTAGGCGGAACATCCGGAAATAGCTTTGAAATAAATGGGCGGCACAATTTACTAAAGAAATTTAACAGACCTGCCTCTTCTGCAATCTTCATTAGACCGAGCCAAAAAACAAGGACACTAATTAGACCAATTGAAATGGTAACCGCTTCTTTTGAGCCCTTAAAGACAGCCTCGTTCACTTCCTGCATCGTTCCATTAAACATCGCATAGACAAGACCGATGACAGTGAGAAACACCCAAATTAAATTGACCATGAAGATCCGCCTATAGATGTCTGAAAGACAGACTTAAACATTTCTTGAAAGCTTTTTTGAGGCATGCGGTTTCGTTTATTTTCATAAAAAATCGGGACTTGCTCGATCACCTTTCCATCTAATATAAACGTCATTTTCCCAACAACATCTGGGATGGCTTCGGCGTTTTTTTTCCATTTCTTTTTAGGAGTGAGCATTTCCGTTTCAATTTCGACAAGTTTTTTCTCATCTTCATTTAAAAAATAGTCCACATCACGCTTGATAAACGCTTTTTTTTCATAAAAGGTTCCTTTTAACGAAGCAAGCCTTCCTTTTTCAGCAAGTACATACGTTTTGTAGTGATCAAATGCATACTCGAACATAGAGATATGATCCTTCCAGTCATCCGGCGCATTTATGGTCACAGCGATCAGCTCAGCATCCCCTTTTGCAGCTGTAGAAACGAGTGTCCGTTTTGCAAGTTTTGTATATCCTGTTTTTCCTCCAGTAGAATACTCATATAAACCGGTGAGCAGCTTGTTTTTATTTTTCCAATAGCCTTCCATTGTCTTTGCTTTATAAAAGGTCGTGCCGGCGATTTTTTGATATTGTTTATGCTCCATTGCGTATTTTGTTAGAATGGCCATGTCATAAGCTGATGAATAGTGATTTTTATGATCATCTAGTCCGTGTGGATTTTGAAAATTCGTATTCTTCATTCCTAGTTCAGCTGCCTTTTGATTCATCATAAAAATAAAGCCTTCTAAGCTGCCGCCAACATGCTCTGCAATGGCAACAGCTGCATCATTTCCAGAACGCAGCATAAGCCCATACGTCAAATCTTCTAAGCTTACCTTCTGCCCTTCCTTCAAATAAATGGATGAGCCCTCCGCTTGAATCGCGTGTTTTGATACTTTGACGGTGTCTTTCATTTTTCCTGATTCAATGGCTAATACAGCCGTCATAATTTTTGTAATACTAGCGATTCTTCTTTTTTCATGCTCGTCCTTTCCAAATAGGACTCTGCCTGACTGTCCATCTATTAAAATGGCACTTCTTGCACTCACTGATAATGATGATCTATCTGCTTTGGCATGTGAGGAAAAAGGCAGTAAGAGTGTAAATAGAAGAAGGACTGCTGTTCCAATTTTTAAATAGGGCATGTTCATTCACGTCCTTGTCCGTTTTGTACAAGTGTATGCACGGCTGAAAAAGTTATGATGCCTCGTCCATAAAAAAGCGCCTCTACAAAGTAGAGACGCTTCTTAAAACTTACTTATACCATTTTCATTTGCGGATGAGATGTCGTATATTCCAGCTCTTCTCTCATCGCTAAAAAATCCTTTTCTAATGAAGAAAATAATTGTTTGATATCCGGGGATACTTCATGGTGAAAAACAATGCTGCTTTTTCCTGTATAAGCCGAACGGCTGTCTTCGTACCATGTATCCTTTTTCGGCGTAAAAAATTCTTCAATACATTGATGATAAATACGGTGAAGCATCTGCTGTGCGGCTTGCTGCGGGAATGTCTGCTGCTGCCTTATTTTCTGACAAACTGCTGCTGCATCCTCGCTATACACTGCAAGCTTCCGTAATGTACTTAATATGTCACAATAATAGGCTTCCGCTTCGGGGTTTAATCGTTTCAAGCTTGATAAGGTGGCTTCGTTCAGAAAACCATTCATTTCAATTGCAACCTTTGATAAAAAGACGCCTGCTTGATCAACTTGAGCCTTTACATTCATATGTGCCATTTGTTTCTTGTTTACCTTCCCCTCATGGCTTTGTCACCATTTTATCTTTCATCAAAAGATTTTAGACCTAAAATCTTTTTTATATTTTATCATATGTTTTTCCTTCTTTTGAACTATTTTATATCTTCAAATGTTTGATTGAAGTTTTCAAAAAATAGATCAGCCTCTTCTTGTACACCATCTGCTTCCACATTCTCTGGAAGAGGCGGTAATTCATCTAAGGCTTTTAAACCAAATTGCTCTAAAAAGGTAGGGGTTGTCCCATAAAGAATTGCTCGTCCCGGGCCATCAGCTCGGCCAACTTCACATAGCAGTGCTTTGGCTACTAAGCTATGAAGCACACGCTCTGATTTGACGCCTCTGATCTCCTCTACCTCACTGCGTGTAATCGGCTGTTTATAAGAAACAATTGCAAGCACCTCAAGCGCTGCCTGCGACAAACCTTTGGATGGTGTTTCGACCAATTTTTTTAAATAAATACTGTATTCTTTTTTCGTCAGCAGCATATATGAATCTGCATATTCAATGAGCTCGATCCCTCGTTCTTGTTTTTGGTATTCTTCCTTTACGGCAGACATAATGTCGAGTAATACCGACTCATCTACCTCAAGAACAGACATGAGCTGTTTTCTTGTTAAGCCTTCGTCACCTGCTGCATAAAGCAGCGCTTCTAAGATGGCTTTCCAATTCACGATATCAAGCGTCATGAATCGTTTCACTCCCTATGATATAAATGTCTTCAAAGTTCCCTTCCTGCTCTAGCATGATTTGATGACTTTTCATCAATTCGAGAACAGCAAGAAACGTCACGACAAGGTGTTCCTTTTGATCATGTTGAAATAGAGTCATGAAATTGGTCCGCTTTTTTGTTTTTCTTAAATGGTTCATAATCTCATTCATTTTGTCTTCAATCGGGATTTCTTGTCTTGTAATCTTTGATGGTGCTGGTTTCGTTATTTTCTTTCGGTTTAATACCTTTTGGAACGCACCTAACATATCATACACCGTTACGTGTAAATTTGTGTCCTTCGCTTCTGATTCTTTTGCAAATTCGCTTAAATCACTCGGTGGTTTTGTAAAGGCATTTTGCCTTTCTTCTTCGCGCTCCTTCAGTTCTTGTGCTGCATTTTTATATTTGCGGTATTCAATCAATTTGCCAATCAGCTCTTCTCGAGGGTCCTCTTCCTCTTCGAGCAGGTCTTCATCAAACAGCTCCTCCTCTTGTTTTGGAAGAAGCATTCTGCTTTTAATACTGAGAAGGGTTGCGGCCATGACCAAGTATTCACTCGCAACATCGAGCTCAAGCTCCCTCATCGTGTGAACATATAATAAATACTGCTCCGTAATTTTAGCGACGGGAATATCATAAATATCAATTTCCAACCGGTTGATTAAATGTAAAAGTAAGTCCAAAGGACCCTCGAACGAATCTATTTTCACCTGATATTCCAGCATCTTTTTCTCACCATTTCTACTGTCTTCTAAGTACCGTTTCACCGGCTAACCTTTAGTATAAGACAGGATAAAGCTCTCGTCCAATATAATTTCGGCCATGATGTCCTAGGCAAATCAAGAAAAACAGTGGATTCGCCCATACCAATGAGGGCATTTATACATAGAATACCATTGTAATCAGAACTGATGAAAAAGGAGGCCGTATCATTATGGGAGATGGCTATAACTTTGGCGGAGGATTCGCGCTTATTGTCGTGCTTTTCATCTTGCTGATCATCGTTGGCGCGGCTTGGGTTTATTAAAGAAACAGAGCGTCCTTTCACGAAGGGACGCTCTTTCTTCTTTTCTTTTCGATATGTTAGACTGAGAGTGGAAAAGGAGATGACCGCTGTGTATCCTGACGCGTACGTGGCTTTTTTACACGAATTTCATACGACAAGAGATTATTTTGAGTGTCATGAAATTCTTGAGGAATATTGGAAGGAAGATCCCCCTGAGCAGCGCAAAGAATATTGGGTTGGGCTCATTCAGCTCGCTGTTGCCTTGTATCATCAAAGACGGGGAAATGGAAAAGGAGCAAAACGGCTCATTTCAAACAGTCTTCATTTGTTAGAAGCAAACCGTCCCGTATTATCGAATCTTGGTCTGGACGATGAGGCATTTCTGATGCTTCTGAGAACACTAAAGAAGAAAATGGATGAAGACATGCCTTACAAAAGTGTGATGCTGCCAATCAAGGATGAAGCGCTGCTTTCTTTATGCCAAGAAATGGCCCAAAAAGAAGGACTGCTCTTTGGACAGGAAAGCAACTTATCCCATATTTTTTTAATCGAAAAACATAGACTCCGTGACCGGACAGATGTATTGCTTGAACGAAAAAAACAAATCGAACGTAAAAAAAGCAGAGGATTGTAGCCTCTGCTTTTACATGTGTGATATTCAATTTGTTTCGCTGTGACACTTATGAAAAAAGCCTTGCGTTAATTCATTTGGAATGAGTGTTTTGGTTTTGAATACCTCTTCTACGGCTAAAACCATTTCCTTACCGATTCCTTGATCACGATGGGATGGATTCACACTAATATGCTCGATTTGCACTTGGTCGTCTGTTTTCAACACACCAATGGCACCTACAATATCCTCGCCATCTTTCCATAGGAACAGCTGCCGGTCTTCATCCATTTCATACGACTTCATCGTCTGCTGAAGCTGTTTGACGTCTTTCTCACCTGGCATAAAGGACAGAAGCCCCATGGCAATTTTTTCAAAAGACCTCTTGTAACGAATTAACATATATACCCCTCAATATTCAAATTATCCTAATGTCCAGCAAATGTCTCATGAATCATTTGCTCATCACACATTATAAACATTTTTATATCGTTTTTAAACTCTTTTTCACTAAATTAAGAAAACGTTCGATTTAGATTCGCCATTTCAATAGCAGCTGCAGCCGATTCACTGCCTTTATTACCAGCTTTTGTACCAGCTCTTTCAATGGCTTGTTCAATGGATTCTGTTGTCAGTACACCAAAGATAATCGGTACCCCTGTTGACATAGCACTTTGAGCAATTCCTTTAGCAGCTTCATTACAAACGTAATCATAGTGAGTTGTTGCACCCCGGATCACGGTTCCAAGTGTAATGACCGCATCGTATTTATTCGTTTCCGCTAATTTTTTAGCCATGTACGGAATTTCAAATGCACCTGGTACCCACACGACATCAATATCGTCACCGTTTGCTCCGTGTCTGAGCAATGTATCTTCTGCTCCATCTAACAGTTTACTTGTAATAAAGTCATTAAATCTCGCTACGACGATTGCAAATTTTAGTCCTTCTGCTACTACATGCCCTTGTATTGTATTCATATGTTGATCATCCTTTTTTGTGATTTTTATTTTGTTTCGAAAGTCGCTGTTTGATGACTGTTTAAATATGTCTGTAATGCTTCTATTGTAAGCATCTTTAAATCATGTTGTTTTTGGATTTCCTTTAGTTCAGGGACGCGTGCCATCGATCCATCTTCATTCATGATTTCACATATGACACCCGCTGGCTCTGACCCTGCCAGTTTAGCAAGATCAACCGCCGCCTCTGTATGACCTGGTCTTTCTAATACGCCGCCCTCTTTTGCAATGAGCGGAAAAACATGACCTGGGCGGGCAAATTCTTCTGGTTTTGCATCTTTATTTAACATGGAAAGCATGGTTGTAGAGCGCTCAAAAGCACTAATACCAGTCGTCGTTGTCACATGGTCGATGCTCACTGTAAATGCTGTATGGTGTGCATCCGTATTATGTTCTACCATTGGATGCAAGTTTAGATGTTGGGCGATCGACGCATCGACTGGTGTACAAATGAGGCCTCTTCCATGTAAAGCCATGAAGTTAATTACCTCAGGTGTGGCATGCTCAGCAAGTGCCACAAAATCTCCTTCATTTTCTCTGTCTTCATCATCCACTACGATAATGATTTCTCCTTGTTTAAGAGCATTTACTGCCTCATCAACTGAATGATACATACAATCGCCTCCTAGAATCCGTGCTCTTTTAAAAATGATGGGGTCAATCGGGATGGTTGCTTTTCGCCTTGCTCTTTCGTTAAAAAGCGATAAATGTATTTACCGATCATGTCACACTCTATATTTACTACTTCCCCCATAGATTTAGTCGGGAAAATAGTTCCTTCAAGCGTATGAGGAATAAGAGAGACTGTGACAAGTGAATCTTGCAAATCGAAAATGGTCAAGCTGACACCATCAATTGCGATCGAACCCTTTTGGGTGAGCATATCTGTGAGGGTCTTGTTCATCTTTAGATCATAGTAAATGGCATTACTCTTCTTTTCTATTCGGGTAATGACAGCCGTTCCATCAACATGACCTGAGACAAAATGGCCGCCGAATCGTCCATTCGAGGACATGGCCCGCTCTAAATTCACTGGACTGCCTACTGTCAGCTGATCCAGCGATGTCGCTTTGACCGTCTCTGGCATCACATCTGCCGCGAACTGTTCTTTTGTGAAGCTTGTGACTGTGAGACATACTCCATTAATCGCGATACTGTCTCCAAGATGGACATCTTCCAGCACACGGCTGCACTTAATGACAATTTCCATGGCATCCGCTGATTTTTTACTTAATGACTGGACGGTGCCAACTTCTTCAATTATCCCCGTAAACATGTGATCCTCCCTTTCTTTTCATTTGTATTTCTCACTTTATAAAAAAGCGATGTTTGGGACATGTGATCGATTGAGCACCTTCGTCGCTTTTTATGGTCCATACAAGGTAGATGAGGGATCACCTAATAAACACTGCATGCAGTCTACTAACGACAAAAACATACAGAAAGCCCCGGAAAAAATTCCGGGGCTGTGGTTTTTTTGCATCAGAAATAGAACTATGATCAATAAATATTTTTAATTCATAGCTTTCTTTATCCTTCTCCCATCCAGACTTTCACTGTCGGCTTCAGCTTTTCACTGAATCAACCGTTAATAAATTAACGGGTCACGGGCTGTAAAGCATTTGCTTTATTACCGTCGGTCGGGATTTTCACCCTGCCCCGAAGGATACAATCGATATTTAACTGTCCTTAGAGGCTATTATAGCGATCCTTGTTGACAAATGCAACAATCAAGATTTCTTGATTTATTTCACAAAAAAAGCCTCCTTATAGGAAAGGAGACATGTTAATTAACGACTTTTACTACTTTTATCAGTCCATCTATTCTTTTTTCATTACTAAAATAGGCTTTAATATGATCGCCTTTCTTCAAATCAGCCACATCATCTTCAAATTTCTTTCCATTAAAAATGATTTTTGTGCCGTTCTTCGCTTGACCGTAATATTCATCTCCATCAATCTTCGTAATAGTATATTCATAGATGGTGTAATCTTTATCATTATTTGTTAAGCTTTCACCAATGGCTGTTGGTACATCTTCAATTTTCATATCATTCATGTATAAATAACCTGCGCCTAAACAAAGCAGTAAGACAAATAAAATCGCCATTTTCAATTTAATTTTCCCCATATTTAGAACCTCCATCATTTGCACTTCGCCTATTTGTATGTTTTATTCCTTCTTTTGCTGAAATAAAACCCAAAAAGTTGATTTTCATTAATGGTTACTTATATAACGATTCAGATGGCCCTTTGGTTCCACCTCTTAATCATGCCATATGATACGAATATGCGTTCTTTATTAAGGGGGTCTTTTTCCTCTTTATCCGTTCGTTCAATACAAACCATAGACTGTTGGCTTTTTGATTATATTCTTTTTTCAAGTGCGAATAAGTCTTCCTCTAACAATTGCGACCGCTGAACAGCGATGCTGCGGCTGTCACGAACCCCTTGATTATAATAGTAGACTCCAAGATTTTTTGTAATAAATTCTAGCATATTAATCGCTGCTAATTCACCAATCTCTTCTTCTCGTTCTTCGGCAAAGTAACGCTGAATGGCATTCATCATTTGATTTTTTTCTTCTTTTGTTAATGGTTTCAAAGTATCCCCTTCTTTCCGCATATGCAGCTGGATGTATTGACATCCACGTATACGAATGTTTGTTCTCTTATCATATCATAAAAAAGGGGGCTGTGCATGCTGTCCTAAAAGAAAAAGCGTGTTTTGATGGAATAGATCAAAACACACTTTTCGCTATATTGAATGATTTTTTTCACGGCAGGTCTCATAGCGTGCTGCCCAATTCATTTTAATACGGACAGTATCGTCGCTACAGAATTCTCTACAAATGAACGCTCTGGACGAGACTTCATGAAGACCGTCAGTCCGATGAAAGAAACGACCAGTGTCTGTGCTAAGGCTTTAGCATTCGGGCTGCTCTCGAGTTCACCCGAGCGAATACCTTGCACAATCTTTTCTTCAAAAATGACAGAAAGATACATCTGGTGCTCTCTCGTCAGAATTTCAAATTTCTCTTCGTGTGGAGCAAGCTCCACTATAGTATTAATGCAAAAGCAACCCTTACTCGGACCATCTTTATATTCCTCTTCCACTACATCTGCAAATAATGTATAAAATGCTTCTTTTACAGATCGATTGTTTTGAAGTTTTGTTCGAATACGAGCTGCATGCTGCTTTGTATATTTGCGTAATGCAGCCTCAAATAATTCCTCTTTATCCCCAAAAGCAGCGTATAAGCTTGGCCGCTTTATTCCCATTTTGGCAGTCAAATCGCTCAATGAAGTAGCCTTATATCCCTTCTCCCAAAAAAGCATCATTGCCTCGTCCAACGCTTTTTCCTCATCAAATTCACGCTGTCGAACCATCATTTATCCTCCATTTCAACAATAAAATCTCTTCTCGATAACAACTATCTATTTCTTTGTTTGTAAGTTTTCATTACCAATCGGTACATAATAATTTTATTTTATTCATGTAACATTGTCAATTTGTCTATCTGATCTTAAAATCAGCATAGAATAACTGAAATAAAATCTTGACTTTAAAACATTTCGCTGGTTATTCTTAACTAAAATTATTTTATACCGATCAGTATATTACAAAAAGAGGAGATGCAATGAATGGTTAAAGAAAAAATCACTTCAATCGATCATCGTGATATGAAAACAGCTCATTTACAAATAAAACCTAGATCAACGATGACCCGCTATATGGCGCTACTGTTTGCTACGGCCTGCGGGATGGCTGTTGCAAACATATACTTCGCACAACCGTTACTAGACTCACTAGCAGACGAGTTTGGCATGACCTATTCATCCATCGGTATTATCATGACGATTACTCAGCTTTGTTACGCGGCAGGACTGCTACTATTAGTACCACTTGGGGATCTAGTGAATCGACGACGGCTCATCATTGGTCAGATGCTTTTATCCGTGCTGTCTCTCATTCTAGTTGGCATCGCTCCTATTGTTACTGTCCTGTTTATAGGATTAGCTGCGGTCGGACTTCTTGCCGTGGTCACTCAGGTTCTCGTAGCGTTCGCAGCGACTTGGGCCGCTCTAGAAGAGCGAGGCCGTATAGTTGGCTTGGTGCAAAGTGGAATTGTGATCGGTATTCTTCTCGCACGAGCGTTTGCTGGTGTACTAACTGATCTTGCTGGCTGGAGATCGGTCTACCTCGTGTCTGCGGTCATTATGCTTCTCATAACTGGGGTGTTATTCAGAGTCCTCCCTCGTGATGACATCGAAAGAGAGTCCTTATCCTATGCAAACCTAATTCGTTCAATGTTTACATTGTTCATACAAGAACGAATTCTCCGCATCCGCGGGATTCTGGCTCTTCTGATTTTTATCGTGTTTGGTACATTATGGACTTCACTCGTCCTGCCTCTCAGTACCGAGCCATATTCTCTTTCACATACTGCAATTGGCGCTTTTGGTCTTGCTGGAGCAGCCGGAGCATTAGGTGCCGCTCGGGCTGGCAGTCTTGCCGATAAAGGATTAGGGCAGTTTACAACCTGCATCGCCCTTGTCCTATTATTCATTTCGTGGTTTTTCATCAGTTTAACTGAACATTCACTTATTTTATTAATCATTGGCATCATGATTCTTGACCTATCTGTGCAAGCAGTACATGTGACCAATCAGAGTATGATTTTCACAGTCCGGCCTGAAGCGAGAAGCCGTCTTACTGCCGCTTACATGATTTTTTACTCTATCGGCAGTGCGACTGGTTCAATTGTTTCAACCAGCATATACGCAAACTATGGCTGGAATGGGGTATGTTTATTTGGTGCCTCTATCAGCGCCATAGCCATTTTGTATTGGATCATCACCTACCGCCTAACAGAACAAATAACCGTAAAATCAGATACAAAATAAAAAACACCGCGTTTAGCGGTGTTTTAGATTAAGCATCTACAACTTCAACTTTTTCCATGCCTTGTCCTTGTTCCATATCAAGAACAGCCTCGATACCAGAAGTTACCTTACCGAAAACAGTGTGAACACCGTTTAAGTGCGGCTGCGGGTCATGTACGATAAAGAATTGGCTTCCGCCTGTGTCTTTACCAGCATGTGCCATTGATAATGAACCTCTTTCGTGTTGATGTGGATTTCCTTCTGTTTCACATTTAATTGTGTAACCAGGGCCACCTGTTCCATTCCCGTTTGGATCTCCGCCTTGGCTGACGAAGCCTGGGATCACGCGGTGGAATTTCAATCCATCATAGAAGCCTTCATTCGCTAATTTTTCAAAGTTTGCGACTGTACCTGGAGCTGCCTCTGGGTAAAGTTCAAACTCAATTTTCTTACCATTCGTTAGTTGTATGTATCCTTTTTTCGCCATTTTTCACATTCTCCTTTCAGGTTAAACAACGCTCATTATAGCACATTTTCGGTGATGTTAAACATCCCCTGCTTTATGATAATGATTTACCTCTTTTCTTATTATTGATAAAATGGAATGAGCTTGATCCTATTTACCTAACAAAATGATGACAGAATGAGCAAAACGTCTTCATTGATTGGAAGAAGAAAACATCTTCAAAAGAAAATTGAAACGCCAGACGGATTTGTTACGTCTAAATGATGGAGTGCATTTCATCGTGTACTCAAAAGATGAGTTTCTCTTGAAAGAGGAACGCTTTCGACTTGAAGGAGGTCAACATGTTTAAAAAAACGATGCTTGGTATGATGGCAGCGCTCCTTTTCCTAATTGGTGCGCCAAAAGTCAGCTTAGCGGATGCAGCTGTAGGCGATGTCATCGTCACACTCGGGCAAGACTTAACTCCGGCTGATCGCCAAAAGGTGCTTGACGAGTTGAATCCACCTGAAAACGCGACAAAAATTGAAGTAACCAATAATGAAGAGCATGAATATTTAGGAAAGTACATCCCTCGTTCACAAATTGGGACGAGAGCATTGTCATCTTCATCTATCACTATCGAAAAATCTGGTACTGGTCTGACTGTAGATACACACAATATCAAAACCATTACAGATGAGATGTATTTAAATGCTTTAATGACAGCAGGTGTTAAGGATGCGAAGGTTGTCGTGACTGCTCCATTTGAAGTCTCTGGTACAGCCGCACTGACGGGCTTATTAAAAGCGTATGAAGTGTCAAGTGACAAAGCCATTCCAGAAGATGTGAAGCAGGTTGCAAACGAAGAGCTTGTGACAACTTCTAAATTGGGTGATTCCATCGGGAAAGACAACGCTTCTGCCCTTATTGCAAAAATCAAAGATGACATTGCGAAAAACGGTGTCCCTAAAACAACAAAAGAAGTAGAAGAAAAAGTCGATCAAGCTGCTTCCGATTTGAATTTAAACTTAACACAAGACCAAAAAGATCAGCTTGTCTCTCTATTCGATAAAATGAAAAACATCAATATCGATTGGAAACAAGTCGGATCTCAAATTGATAAAGCAAAAGACAAGATTACGAAATTCATAGAATCCGATGAAGGGAAAAACCTTCTTCAAAAGATTTGGGATTTCTTTGTCTCCATTTGGAACGCAGTCGTCTCTGTATTCACTGGAGGAAAATAAGTCATAAAAAAAGCTGCCTGTATACCAGGCGGCTTTTTTTAAGTAGATGATTTCACTTTTGATTGATACGGTAAATCGAGTTTGACAATGTCCTCATATGTTTCACGCTCAACTACAAGCTGCGCTTCCCCGTCTTCTACAAACACAACAGCTGGGCGCGGGATACGGTTATAGTTGTTTGACATACTGTAGCCGTAAGCACCGGTACAAAAGACAGCTAATAAATCACCTTGTGATAACTCTGGCAGATCGATGTCCCAAATGAGCATATCTCCGCTTTCACAGCATTTTCCGGCAATTGAAACTGTGTGATCATGCGTTTGGCTCATTTTGTTGGCACTTGCCGCTTCATATTTCGCTTGATATAAAGCCGGACGAATGTTGTCACTCATACCACCATCTATCGCAACATAATCACGGATGCCAGGAACATGTTTTGATGAGCCGATCGTATAAAGTGTCGTCCCTGCATCTCCAACAAGAGAACGGCCTGGTTCAATCCAAATCTCTGGCATATCGAACTCGTAGCGGGCCACATTTTCTTTTACCGCTTGGATAATTTTCTCGACATATTCTGTCGCAGGAAGCGGTTCATCCTCTTCTGTATAACGAATGCCAAAGCCCCCGCCCAAGTTTAATACTGTAGAAATAAAACCAAATGATTCTCTCCATTCATCCAGCTTCAAAAAGATTTTATCTGCTGCAAGGACAAAACCAGCCGTATCAAAAATTTGCGAACCGATATGGCAATGGACACCTAAAAGCTCAATGACTTCTGATCCAAGCACTTGTTTCACCGCTTCATCTGCTTGTCCATTGTGAAGATCAAAGCCAAATTTTGAATCCTCTTGACCTGTCGTAATGTAATCATGTGTATGCGCTTCGACACCTGGCGTGATGCGGAGCAATACTTTCACTTTTTTTGACAGCTCTTGACCAAGCTGTTCAATGAGCTTCATTTCATAGAAATTATCCACAACAATACAGCCAATCCCATGCTCTAATGCCATCTTTAATTCTTCTCTGCTTTTATTGTTCCCATGGAAATGAATTTTTTCTACTGGGAATCCAGCGCGAATGGCTGTGTGAAGCTCGCCGCCTGATACGACATCAAGAGATAATCCTTCTTCTTTGGCAAGCTGAAACATTGCAATGGAGGAAAATGCTTTACTCGCATACGCTACCTGCGCTGTTAATTCTTCTTCTATAAATGCTTTTTGAAAGCTTTTTGCGCGCTCCCGTATTAAAGCCACATCATATACGTAAAGTGGTGTCCCATACGTTTCAGCTAACGAAACGGCATCAACACCACCAATTTCTAAATGACCGAGTTCATTTTGTCTGCAAGTGCCGTGTAAATACAATGTCATTCCCTCTTTCTCCGCCTCGGCTGAAAAAAGACAGCTGCGTGAGCTGCCTTTTGCCGTTTCTCAAAGTTAAAAATACAATATCACAATCTTCAGCCACTTTCAATGAGCGCTAAGAATTTGGCGGAATTTTTGATCTGTTTTGAGGGTGCACAATGCTTGGCCTTACTTTTGAGCCCGGAACAGACGTCCGAATCAGCACTTGCCACAAAGCTTTCCCATTAAAAGGAAGGAACGGCCACATATAAGGCGTCTGCAATGAACGAATGGACGTTAAATAAATGAGTAACAACGTAAACCCAATGATCAGTCCATTCAGCTTAAAGATCGCCACTAGTGCTAGTATGATAAGACGTACAATCTTATTGGCTACACTTAATTCATAGCTCGGCGTCGTAAATGTACCGATCGCAGCTAACGAAACGTACAGGATGACCTCTGGCGTAAATAAACCGACATCAATGGCGATTTGTCCAATTAAAACGGCCGCAATCAGACCCATGGCGGTCGACAATGCGGTTGGCGTATGAATGGCTGCCATCCTTAAAAATTCTACCCCGAAATCAGCAAGGAATACTTGGAGAATGACAGGGATATGAGAAGGTTTGTTAAATCCAATATAGCTTAAATGGTCAGGCAGGAGATTTGGTTCTAGGATAAAAAGAAACCAAATCGGCAAAAGAAATGTAGAACATAAAATACCTAAAAAACGTACCCACCTTAGGAACGTACCAACGGCAGGCGCCTGACGGTATTCTTCTGCATGCTGAACGTGGTGAAAAATAGTGGTTGGTGTAATGATGACGCTAGGGGATGTATCCGTAATGATGATGACATGCCCTTCTAATATGTGGTTAGCGGCGACATCTGGGCGCTCGGTGTAACGCACTAGCGGAAAGGGATTATATCCTTGCTTTATAATAAATTCTTCAACCGTTTTATCAGACATCGTCAGCCCATCGACTTTGATTCCTGATACTTCTTTTTCTATAATATCCACAAGATCTGGGTCTGCAATATCTTCAATATAGCAAACACAGACATCCGCTTTCGAACGTTCGCCTACTTTGAGCATTTTGTATCGCAGCTTTTCATCTCGTACTCTTCTTCGAATAAGCGCTGTATTTACAATAATGTTTTCAACAAATCCGTCTCTTGCTCCCCGGACAACCTTTTCAGTATCCGGTTCCTCCGGCATTCTGCCAGGATAGCTTCTGACGTCAATGATAAATGCGTAGTTTTCACCTTCTACAACGACTGCTACAAGCCCAGAAAGCACTTGATCCACCGCTTCATCCAGCGTTTCTACTTTGGAAACCTGCTGATTGACAAGGCGGTTCTCAACCACACGGGCAAGGTCATCTGATTCAGGTTCGTTGTCATTGATTTCGATTAGTTCTTTTAATAAGTAGATGATATACTGCGTATCACACAATCCGTTTACATAGTAAAGCTGGATTTCCTGATCGTGTATATAAATTTTCCGAACACCAAGGTCGAAGCTGAGACCCATTCCCACATTTTCCTTGAAGTAATCTTCATTTTTCTTCGGATCTCGGTACACGCTTACCTTGTCTTTCTTCACGGAAACCACTCCTTTCTAATATCAATTCAACTGCTTTCATCGTGATTGGAGATCCTTTGCTCAGATCATCTTTCCGTCCCATTTTGCCAATATCTCCAATCCCGACAACGAACGGAAGATTAAGGGAGTCAAGACAATACACTGTATCCCCGCTCATTTTATGGGGCTCCATTTCGGGAAGACCGTGCTTGTCGACACCGTATTCAGTCAGTTCCCCTTCCCTGTCAATGGAGACATGGACTTTTGTCCATTCGGCTTGATGCGTCTTGGATGCAACTGCGATCGCTCCAATGACTTCGATTTCAGGGTGGCGTGCCACATGTTTCATCGCCGTCTCCCCTGTTCCTTCACCTGTCAGACCAGAATCATCAAACATTACAAAGACTGGATCATATGGCGTTTTTAAAATCATCTGAACAAGTTCAGGTCCTGTCCGTTTGCTTGGATTTCCTTTTGAGCTGGAAATACATCGTCCGCCGACATTTTTAGCGGCAAGCTCAATGGTTTTGGCAGCATATATATCTCCGTCTGTCACTAAAATGACCTTCCGTCTTTGCCCCATATTAGGTTATCCTTTCGGTTTAAAGATAAGTGCGATAATAAATGAGAATAAAATCGCAGCTGATATACCAGCAGAGGTTAATTCAAAAATACCGATGCCGATACCGATGAATCCATGTACATCCGCTTGGTGCATCGCCCCGTGAAGCAAGCTATGACCAAAGCTGACGATTGGTACGGTTGCGCCTGCACCGGCAAATTCAATAAATTTATCATAAATACCGAATCCATCTAAAATGGTACCCGCCACAACAAAAGTAGTCATGACATGTGCAGGTGTGAGTTTGAGTACGTCTAGCAAAAGCTGGCCGATGACGCAAATAAGTCCGCCTGCAACAAAAGCGATAAGATAATCCATTAGCTCTCTCCTCCTGCACGCTCAAATACAACACCGTGAGCAATGGTTGGAATGGTCTCTTTTTGCTGAACCATCATCGGGCTGAGTAATGCCCCGGTTGCTACAACCAAAACTCTTTGCAGATTCCCTGCTTTCATTTCTTGAAAGATATGACTAAATGTCACAATCGCTGAACAAGCACAGCCGCTGCCCCCAGCGAATACATTTTGATCGGGTGTATAGATAATTAATCCGCAATCATCGTGTTTTCGACCAAGCTGAATGCCGTCTTCTTTCAAAAGATCCTTTAAGATCGGTGAACCAATACCAGATAAATCTCCAGTTAAAATGAGATCGTAATCATCAACTGTTCTTCCTAAGTCTTTTAAATGCTGCTTGATGGTGTCTGCTGCTGCAGGTGCCATGGCCGATCCCATGTCAAATGGATCTGTAATGCCAAGATCCATCACCCTGCCTACCGTTGCGCTCGTAATTTGAATTTGAGAGGGCTCTTGGCTGATAATAACAGCTCCGCTTCCGGTCACTGTACTTGTTGCTGTATCGGGCTTTTGTCCGCCGTATTCTGTCGGATTACGAAATTGGCGTTCTGCCGTCGCATTATGGCTGCTCGTCGCCGCAATGGCTTTATTTGCAAAACCGCCATCAATGAGCGCTGACGCAATGGCGACCGATTCCATTGAAGTGGAGCATGCCCCGAACAAACAAAGGAATGGGATTTTCAGTTCTCTTGCCACATAGTTTGCTGTAACGTTCTGATTGAGTAAATCTCCAGCCAATAAAAGGTCAATATCATTTTTTTGTAAATTTGCTTTTGATAAAGCGGTTGATATCGCATCATCCATGAGCTTCCTTTCAGCCATTTCCCAGTTCTTTTGATCACAATGCATTTCATCGTATGTTTTATCAATTAAATGTCCGATCGGTCCTTCTTTTTCCTTCGGTCCTGCAGCGGTGCCTTCTGCATTGACATAAAGCTTGTTCTCAAATACCCAAGACTGTTTACCTGTTAGTTTCACCTTTCATTCCTCCTACGAAAACATCTTTTCCAAGATGTATCGAATGATCCCTACGACATATGCCGAGACAACACCAAACACAATGACGTTCCCAGCGAGCTTAAACATATTTGTGGCAACACCTAAAACAAGCCCTTCACTTCTATGCTCAAGGGCAGCACTTGTCATGCTGTTTGCAAAGCCTGTCACCGGTACAGCGGATCCTGCTCCAGCAAACTGGCCAATTTTATCGTAAATCCCGATACCAGTTAATATAGAAGAAATTAAAATGAGGGTCGCCACTGTCGGGTTCCCTGCTGTTTTTTCGTTAAAATCAAAAAAGTGGATATAGAAATTTTGCAGCCCCTCTCCTATCAGACAGATCAAGCCGCCAACTAAAAACGCCTTGATGCAGTTGAGGACATAAGGAGGTTTAGGCTGATACGTTTTCACCTTAGATGGATAGTTCTCTTTTAAACTCGACACGTGTTGTTCCCTCCAATTTCTTAAATATAAATAAGCCAATGAAATAACGAACCAAATACCTTTCCTAAGACGATGGCCATGAGCAGCAAAACAATTTTCCCGTCCATTCCAATTCTCTTCGTTAATATAGGAAGTACATTTAATACTTCAGTGAGTGCAGCTGCAAGCATGCCGACGAAGATGCCTGATAAAAGACCAACCGGCAGCACCAGCCATTTGGTTAAATGCAGATGCATTTGACTTAAGGTTGCCCATCCGCCAACGACCGCCCCGCTAATAACAGCCGCCTCGTACCCTTGTATGAAGCGCTGCGTTTTGGTTAATTGCATTAAGCGAGGAATGATACCAAGCACTGTAAGAAATGCCACAAATCCTGCTCCGACCGTTAAACCGCCGCCAAGTCCAACGAGTACGACAAAAAGCCATTTACCGATCATGGATATCTTTCAATGTTTCTTTATTTTCGTTGAGTGCGACGTAATGATCGAGATCGAGCTGATATTTAAACATTTCCACCTCAAGCGGACTTGGCTCTTCATTTAAACGCTTTTTAAACACATGATTGAAAAACAAAATCATGCCAAAACCGAGTCCAAAACTATATGGAATTTGTAATAAATACGGGTGCTCAACCGTTTTCCCAGTGATCATTTCATATAGGCGGATATGAACAAGCCGCATACTGACATCCTCGTGGAAATTCATAATGGCAAGCGCCGCTCCGACAAATAATAGGAGCCATACAAACACAAATAAAACGGGAGAAAGCTGGCGTTTACCTGTATCAATTTCAACAATGGCCTCAGAGCCGCCAACGGTTTGAATATCGATATCTGGCCACGTTTTTTTGATCGTTTTGACCACATGCATAATATCAAGAACAACGATGTGACGATCCTTTTTACTGACATGATACACCGGCATTTTACTTAGCTTTTGCACAGCAAACTCATCACCAGTAATTTGGGCGATATCCTCTAAATAAATGAGCTGATCAATACCTGTCTTGATTCGATGGCGCAGCCGAATAAAGATTTGTCCGTCCATCCAAATCACTTCCTATACGATGGGTTAAAATTAGTATGTGGTGAAAAATGGTTCTCATACTGGCAGAACTCGATTTACCGGTAATTACCACACAAAAAAAGCCAGCCGAATTGGCTAGCTGTCTTTCTGATCCATTTGCATTTGGATTTGTTTTAAAATTTTCTTTTCAAGCCGTGAGACTTGTACCTGTGAAATACCGAGCCGCTCTGCCACCTCAGATTGTGTCTGGTCTTTATAATACCTTAAATAGACAATGAGCTTTTCCCGCTCTTCTAATTCCTTGATCGCTTCTTTCAATGCGATTTTATCAAACCACCTTTCTTCGGAATGATCGGCAATTTGATCAAGCAATGTAATCGGATCACCATCATTTTCATACACAGTTTCATGAATGGATGATGGTGAGCGGACCGCTTCTTGGGCGAGGACGACATCCTCTGGTGTAATATCAAGGTATTCGGCAATTTCCTGAACGGTCGGCATTCTTCCATGAGACTTCGATAATTCATCTCTTGCCCGCCGAATTTTATTTCCGAGTTCCTTTAATGACCGGCTGACTTTGACTGTACCATCATCCCGAATGAATCGCTGAATTTCACCGATGATCATCGGAACGGCGTACGTCGAAAACTTCACATCATATGACAAATCAAATTTATCAACAGATTTTAACAGTCCAATACAGCCAATCTGAAACAGATCATCTGGTTCATATCCTCTATTCAAAAAGCGCTGAACGACGGACCAAACAAGACGCATGTTTTTTTCTACGAGGAGGTCTCTTGCTTGCTGATCACCGTCTTGGCTTTTTTTGATGAGCTCTTTGACTTCATCATTTGACAGCTGGGCTTTTTTTGCTTGCTTTTTTACCTCCACATCCATATGAGCAGCTCCTTTAATTACAAAGCGCTTTGCTTTTTGATAGATGCTTTGTTAAACGGATGGTCGTGCCCATTTCTGGAGATGAGTCCACCATGACATCATCCATAAAATTCTCCATGATGGTAAAGCCCATACCAGAGCGCTCTAAGTCTGGTTTTGTAGTGAAAAGAGGCTGTCTTGCTTCCTCAAGATCTGTAATTCCCATGCCTTCGTCACGGATGGTGAGGTACACGACATGATCATCTAGTGTGACATGAATATACACCTTGCCGTCTGGATTCCCATCATAGCCATGGATGATGGAGTTTGTTACTGCCTCTGATACGACTGTTTTGATTTCTGTTAATTCATCCAATGTCGGATCAAGCTGGGCAATAAACGCAGCAACTGTTACTCTCGCAAAGGATTCATTTTGACTTAAAGCAGAAAAGGTCAGGTTCATTTCATTTCTCATGATGCCACCCCCAATGTTTGCAAAGCCGTTTGCTCAGAAGGCTCCATACGAATAATTTTAAACAAGCCAGACATATCAAATAACCGGTTCACCGCTGGCGAGATGGCACAGACGACCATTTCCCCGCCAAGCTGCTTAATTTCTTTATATCTTCCTAAAATCACTCCAAGTCCAGAGCTGTCCATAAACGATAAATCAGCCAAATTCAGCACGATGTGGCGAATGTCCTCTGTTTCCAAATAATTCGTCACCTTTTGTCTCAACGTTTCTGCGGAGTGATGATCGAGCTCTCCTGTTAACCGAATGCAAAGTACGCTCTCTTTTACTTGAAAATCAATACCAAGGCTCATCTTTTCTTCCTCCTTGCTCTAATTTCGGATAAAGAGTGTTTCTCTTTTATATGAAGTAAATCCTTCACCATGACAAAACTAGTGACCATTCGTCACATTTAGATGTTCTTTTCTTCTTCATAGCAAAAAGACTGCCAATTACAGCAGCCTTTCGCCTTTTATTTCCATTTTACAAATTCAGCCATCGCTCGTTTGAAGAAAGTCCAAACGCCCGCTTTTTCCATTCCTTCTTTTGCTTGTACAGGGCTCTCATGCAGCACTTTCCCGTCTTTTTTCAAGACAATCGTACCCAGTTCCGTTCCTTTTGAAAATGGAGCCGTGACATCATGAGACAATTTGATTTCTTTTTTAATCTGATCCACATTTTCGCCTTTTTTCGTTAAAAGGGAGATGGGTTCAGATGTGACGAGCTGAACTTTTTTCTTTTTTCCTTTGCTCACTTTGATCTCCGCCACATCCTGCCCTCGTTTGTAAAGCGGATGGGTCGTATATTGACTAAATGCGTAATCTAACATTTTAACTACCTGAGCATTTCTGTCTTTCGGTGTACTTGCGCCGAAGACGACTGCAATGACGCGCATGTTGCCTTTTTTAGCGGATGCGGTTAAACAGTATTTCGCTTCACCTGTAAAACCTGTTTTTATCCCATCAACACCTGGATAAAATTTAATCAGACGGTTTGTATTGACAAGCCAGAATTTTTTATCCGTGTTTTGCCTGAGATAGTCTTCGTAGACACCTGTGAATTTGGTGATTTGTTCATATTTCAATAGCTCTTTTGCCATTTTTGACATATCATGAGCTGTACTGTAGTGGTCTTTTTCAGGAAGTCCCGTTGGGTTTTGAAAGACGGTAGAGGTGAGCCCAAGCTCTTTCGCCTTTTTGTTCATCTGCTCAACGAACTGTTCTTCAGATCCGGCAATATGCTCTGCCATGGCAACAGATGCATCATTTCCTGACGCAATGGCAATGCCTTTCAGCATTTCTTTCACCGTCATTTCTTCTCCAGGTTCAAGGAAGATTTGTGAGCCTCCCATAGATGCCGCATAGTCGCTCGTTCTGACCTTATCTGTCATTTTTAGTTTCCCTTGATCAATGGCTTCCATGATCAGAAGCATCGTCATGATTTTGGTCATACTTGCAGGAGCAAGTTTTTCATCACTGTTTTTGTTGTAAAGCACCTTCCCCGTGTCACGTTCAATTAAGATGGCTGATTTGGCTTCGTGCGCCAATTCTGATGTTTGTTTTTCTCCTGGTTTTTCAATCTTTTCTTTTGCTATCGCTGATGGTGAAATCATTGAAATAAGGATCATGAAAATAAACAATGCACATATATGACGTTTCAAGTGGCAGACCTCCATTATCGTAATCCTTTGTATTTTTTCCTTATACAGGCTGTTTTATTCAGAGATCGTTTGATTGCCATAAAAAAAGCCTTCTGCTTAAAAAACAGAAGGCTTCTGGAAACTTGCTATGAGAGTTGTTTAACAATATCTTTTACTAAATCAAGGAAACTTGCTTTCACTTTTTCCGTTACTTCAATGACTTCATCATGAGTCAGCGGTTGATCTAAAATACCAGATGCTGCATTGGAAATGCATGAGATCCCAAGCACCTTGATTCCTGCATGACGTGCAACAATCACTTCTGGAACAGTCGACATACCCACTGCATCTGCTCCAAGTGTTCTAAGGAAGCGAACTTCAGCAGGTGTTTCATATGAAGGACCCGTCATCCCTGCATAAACACCCTTCTGTACAGAGATACCTAGACGCTCGGCTATTTCTTCTGCAAGTGCCAGCAACGCTTTATCATATGGTGCTGACATATCAGGGAAACGAACGCCCTGACTGTCATTAGGTCCAATTAATGGATTGGTCCCCATCATATTGATATGATCTGTGATCAGCATGAGATCTCCTGGATGGAAGGACGTATTCACACCGCCAGCTGCATTTGTGACAATACATGTCTCAATGCCAATTTCTTTCATCACACGGACAGGAAATGTCACTTGCTTCATATCATATCCTTCATAGAAATGAAAACGTCCTTGCATAGCGCAAACGACAGTGCCTTTCAGCGTTCCAATCACGAGCTGCCCTGCATGTCCCTCTACTGTTGAAACAGGGAATCCAGGAATATCTTCGTATTTTAATTTGATTGGATTTTCAATCTCATCTGCTAAAACACCCAGCCCTGATCCTAAAATGAGCCCAACTGTTGGTACGTATGTCGATGCTTGTTTAATGTATGCCGCCGCTTCTGAAAACTGTGCTCCCACGAGATTTCCCCCTATTTGAGTTTAGATAAAAAGCTTGTTCCGTATTTTGGCATCGTTGACTTGAAATTATCTGCAACCGTTGCCCCAAGATCAGCAAAGGTTTTTGCCGTTGGCAGTTCATTTGCTTCCTGATGCTTTTTACTGTAAGCAATGAGCGGAACGTATTCTCTTGTATGATCTGTTCCGTGATGAACTGGGTCATTTCCATGATCTGCTGTGATGACAAGAAGATCATCCTCTTTCATCAGGTCAAACACTTCTGGAAGACGTGCGTCAAATTCCTCTAGTGCTTTTCCGTAGCCCTCTGGATCTCTTCTATGTCCGTAAAGAGCGTCAAAATCAACAAGGTTTAAAAAGCTGATTCCTGTAAAGTCTGTTTTAAGTGTATCGACCAGCTTGTCCATTCCATCCATGTTTGATTTCGTTCTGAGTGAAGAGGTAATTCCTTCGCCGTCGTAAATATCAGAGATTTTTCCGATCGCGATGACATCGAGTCCATCATCTTTCAGTTCATTCATCACTGTACGGTCAAATGGTTTTAACGCATAGTCATGACGGTTTGGCGTTCTAACAAATGCGCCAGGCTCTCCGACAAACGGACGAGCAATAATGCGTCCAACCATATATTTTTCATCTAATGTCAGTTCACGTGCAATTTCACAAATGCGGTACAGCTCATCTAACGGCACAACTTCCTCGTGCGCAGCAATTTGCAGCACAGAATCGGCAGATGTATACACGATTAAATCGCCTGTTTTCATGTGCTCTTGGCCAAGCTCGTCTAAAATTTCAGTACCAGACGCAGGTTTATTTCCGATAATGCCTCGGCCTGTTTTTTCTTTTAATTCATTTAATAGTTCATCTGGGAATCCGTCTGGAAAGACTTTAAACGGTGTGTCTATGTAAAGACCCATGATTTCCCAGTGTCCTGTCATTGTGTCTTTTCCGTTTGATGCTTCTTGCATTTTCCCATAATACGCAAGCGGTTTTTCATCCGCTGGAATTCCTTTGATTTCTTTAATATGACTCAGCCCAAGCTTCGCCATATTCGGCATATGAAGCCCGTTCATTTTTTCAGCAATATGTCCAAGTGTATCTGCACCTACATCATTAAAATCAGCAGCATCTGGTGCTTCCCCAATCCCTACTGAATCCATTACGACGAGGAAAATGCGTTTATACTGATAATCAGGCATTAAAAAGCGCCTCCTTCAATATTCTTGTCTTTTGACCTTTCAAAAAGAGAGAGGTCAGACATCTCAAGTATAAACCGTTTACAAGCCAGTTGACAACCATAAACGGTGCAAACATGAAAAAGCATGACACACGCTCACCGTGTCATGCTTTACTTATGCCCTTGGATGGAATTTGTGATACACATCTTTCAGTCTTGTTTTCGTCACATGCGTATAAATTTGTGTTGTTGAGATATCGGCATGTCCGAGCATTTCCTGTACGGCTCTTAGATCAGCACCATTTTCAAGCAGATGTGTAGCAAATGAATGTCTAAGCGTATGCGGGGTCAGTTCCTTTTGAATCCCTGCTTCGATGGCTCGTTTTTTTAAGTTCTTCCAAAAGCCCTGCCGCGACATCTTTTTCCCATGATGATTGAGAAATAGGGCATCTGCCGGCTGTTTTTTTAACAGCTTGCCTCTTCCTTTTTCAATATATTCTTCAATCGCACTTGCAGCAGTCTCGCCAATTGGCACAATTCGCTCTTTTCTTCCTTTTCCAAAACAGCGGATAAAGCCCATTGTGAGGTGGACATCGGCAAGGGTTAGATCCAGCATTTCACTAACGCGTATGCCTGTTGCATATAAGAGCTCAAGCATCGCTTTGTCACGGTAGTCAAAGGGCGTGTGCTGATTTGGTGTATCAAGCAGTTTTTCGACTTCTCCTAGTGATAGAACTTTCGGTAATTTACGCTCTGTTTTTTGCGATTCAATGTTCCATGACGGGTCATCCGTTGTCACTTTTTCCCGGAGCAGAAATTGATGAAAGGAACGGATCGATGATAAATGCCGTACAGACGTTTTACTCGATTTCCCTTCCTCTTTTAGCTGCTTTAAATAATGAATAATATGCAGGCGCGTGACATCTTTGATATCCGTCAGTTGTTCATGTGTCATTAAAAAAGACAAATAGCTCTGTAAATCTCTTTTATAAGAAACAATGGTATTTTCAGAGAGTCCTCTCTCTACTGTCATAAAATGAATAAAGTCGGATAATTGATCGTTCAATGATTTCTACTCCCCGTTTTGATAAAAATAAATCAATCGGTCTTGCCAATTGTCATGATTCGGCTGATCCATTTCCATCACTTTAATTGCTGCACCCTCTGGTTTATCATAACGATGGTAGCTTTCATATTCTGAATTTATCCATATCATAGCATAATAGAACAGGACGGTAAAACCAGTGAACAAGATAAAGACTTTCATCACTTCACCTGTTGTTTTGAGCCATTTTCGCATGATCCTCATGTCCTTTCTCATCTTCTCATTACTTCAGCATATGCCAGGTAGGACAAGGATTATACAGCGAAAATGCAAAAAACCTCTTCATCTTAAATGAAAAGGTTCCAATTCGGATTATTTGCCGGATTCATCATCATGACACCGGTGGCAAATACCATGGAATGTCAATCTATGATCCTTAATTTTAAATCTCCAGTCGCGTTCAATAATCTCTTCGACATCTTCTAATAAATCATCTTCTATCTCATCGACTGTTCCGCATTCCATGCAGACAAGATGATGATGGAAGTGGGCAGCCCCTTCTTTGCGAAGATCATATCGCGAAACGCCGTCTCCAAAGTTAATTTTATCAACAACTTTTAGTTCAGTAAGCAATTCTAACGTCCGATAAACAGTAGCAAGACCAATTTCAGGAGACTTCTCTTTTACGAGGAGGTATACATCTTCTGCACTTAAATGGTCTTCTTCATTCTCAAGCAGTACTCTTACTGTTGCTTCACGCTGTGGCGTGAGCTTGTAACTGGAAGAATGAAGCTGTTTCTTAATTCGATCAATTCTATTTTCCATTGACTTTCCCTCCTACGCCACATTACTTGATCATTATATCAAATGATGTGCTGAGAGCCAACTATAATCATTTTAAATTGATAAATAAATTGATTATTATTTAATAACAATTATAAAATATTTAAAAAAGAACACCTGCCAGCTTTTTCATTAGCATAAATGAAATGTACGATTCAAAAAAGGACGAAAGTGCAGCAAGCGCTAAAATCATCAGCAGAACAGATGCATACCGGCCAAACCACTGAACAGGTGCTTGACTGATGGTTTTCTTCATGAAAAGCTGTCCAATGAGACGGATAGAAAATGCAATCGCACAGGTGCCTATCACTAAATAGGCTGGAATGAGCAAAATGTTTTGCGGAAGCACTGATACAAACGAGAGAAAAAATCCGCTGAGTCCCATTTGATTTACTAGAAAACCAACCGTAAACCCTACAACAATTCCTTTTAAAAAGATCATGAGAAAGATGAGCGGCAGACCAATGATAGATATTCCTAGTATCCACATAAGGCCTAAATATTTCATATGATGCAGGAAGCTTTGCAAAAACATTTCTTTTGATTCTGCTGCTTTCTCATTCGTCAGCTGACCAAAAAATTGATTTAAATAATAAAATAAATCCTCTTTCTGACTGAAAGTCATACTATTAACAATAATGGCACCGAAGATCACACCCATTAAAAAGAGTACAGAGACAAATAAATAAATCGAGAGATGATCTTTTACGTGCTGAAGAAGATGTTCCTTCCAAGACTTTTTCCGCATGCGTCTTCCTCCCAAATAGTAAAGGTTACTAGATTCTATGAGAGAGATTACGAAACATGACAGTTTTATTAGAAAGAAAAAAGAGAAAGCAGCTGTAACCTGCTTTCTCTTTTCGTTTATCGTGCGGCTTTTTGTACATTCACAAGCCCAGCACCATAATAAAAAGGATCTCCAAGCTTTGTCGCCGTTTGTGACAGTCTCTCACGCACTTCGTCGTTTGTCAGATTCGGATGTTTTGATAGAATGACAGCCGCAGCGCCCGTGACATGCGGGGAAGCCATTGATGTTCCGCTCTTGTAACCATACTCGTTATGAGGAATGGTGCTCAGCGTTGAAACGCCTGGTGCTGAGACTTCCACTTCCTCGCCAACAGATGAATCAAAGGCTCTTTGCTTTGTTTGGTCAACAGAGGCAACAGCCACAACTGAGCTGTATTTAGCTGGATAGTCAATCGTATTGAGAGAGCCATAGCTTCCTGCATTCCCTGCAGAAGCTACAATGAGAATCCCTTGATCATACGCTCGATCTACCGCCTCTTTCAGCGCCTCAGATTCACTTGCGCCCCCCATACTAATATTGATGACATCCATATTGTTCTCAATGGCCCATTCAATCCCTTTAATGATCCAGCTATAATAGCCTTCACCATTCTCATCTGCCACCTTAACAGCATAGATCGAAGCTTTTGGCGCAACGCCAACGACACCTACCTTATTATCTAATGCGGCAATGGTGCCTGCCACATGCGTTCCGTGTTCATGCGGGTCAACAAGCGGATCTGACTCTGTGGGAACAAAGCTGATCCCGCCCGTAACATGTAAATCTTCATGCTTACCATCGATGCCGCTGTCAAGAACTGCTACTTTGACATTCTGTCCGGCGTATCCTCTTTTATGTACCTTTTGTGCTTTGATGCTTTTGATGCCGTATGGGACAGTTTGACCGCTTGTTTTTGCTTTATGGTCCTCCTCAATGAAGGTTACTTCTTTTGCTTTATTTAGTTTCTCTTTGGATGTCTCATTCAATGACACTTTCATCATATCTATTTGCTCTATGGATTCTTTTACATGCCCACCAGCTTCTTCTACAAGCTGTTTTTGTGTTTTGTCTTGAACGGAAGAAGAAAAGCCGATCATGTACTCTTTTTTCGCTTGCTCCTTTGCAGAAATATCTGACGCGCCAAACGTGATCGATGCCACAAGCATACTTGCCATACAAAGCCCTGCTCCAAATGACTTGACGTTCACAATCCTCACTCTCCCTTTCATTTCTTTTTGTCATTTAACTACATTTTTAGACAAAAAGAAACGATCATTTGTCCTATTTTTTAAAATTTTACCATTTATTTGATCTAGTTGTCATAAAAAAGCAAAATAAAAATGCTTATGATCCTCTTGATAGTGATCATAAGCATTTCGTCCTTTATGTTTCTTCATCATGTTCTGTAAGGCTTCTTGTTTTGTTTTTGTCTTTCTTTCATGTGTGCTAAAATGCGGCATATTTCCTCTCGACAGTTCTGGGTTTCGGCTGTGCTGCCTTTGAATATGTTCTCGTTTTTTCTTTGCTTTGCTTTTTCCCATTTGGCAAAACCCCTTTCGTTGACGTTATGATACACGATGTCACATAAAAAAGATAGACGTATACACGTCTATCTTTCTTCTCTCACCATATCAAGATGGGGAATTCCATCTTCGTCATAACAATTTGAAACGACTTTGAAGCCGAATGATTCGTAGAATGATTTTAAATATGCCTGCGCCTGAATTTTAATCCTTGTTTCACCTAACTCATTCAGCTTTTCAATTGCCTTATCAAGCAGGATTTTCCCGTAGCCTTTTTTCCGGCCGGCCTGCGTCACAAGAACACGGCCGATGGAAGCTTCTTTGTACATGATTCCGCTTTGGAAGATGCGGCAATAAGCGACAATCGCGTTATCTTCTTTTGCAACGAGATGAAGCGCTTCTTGGTCCCGGTAATCAATTTCAGGGTAAGGACATGTTTGTTCTACAACAAACACATTGACTCTTTCCATAAGAATCAGGTAAAGATCCTCTTTTGACAGCTGTTCAAACGTTTGACATGTCCATTTCATTTCATTCATGATTCATATCCACCTTACCGTACACTCCGCCTCCACCAGCGATCAGTCCGACTTCACCTTTCCTTGCTTTTATGATGTAGCCCGCTGTTTTTTCTGGAAGCACAGCTTTTAGTTCTTGTTCTGTAGCTTGATGAAGAATATTCATTTCCGTGTGAAAAACGGATTTTAGCTTCTCTAGCGTTTTGGGTCCAACACCCGGAATAAACTGAAGCGGGAGCTGATGAATATAAGGAGGTCTCGTTCCTTTTTCGCTTTCTTGGTCAGCAAGCTCCTTTAAACGCTCACTCACCCCTTTTGTCATTCGGGTATGCCCGCATTCGTGGCACTTTTCTTGGTCTAGCGCGCGAGGTCTTTCCCCGCATTTCTCGCAGGTCGTATGATAGTACTTCCCAAGCCGAGGGGCAAGTCCATAATTTCCAGTGATGGCTCTGCCATCTTTTCCTTCAAGGGCTAGCTTGAATTCAGCAAAGGAAGCATGATTCATTTGAATTTTTGTATATTCTCGCGCAATTTTCCCTAAAGAATGAGCATCTGAATTCGTTAAAAAGGGATAACGGTCCAGCTCACTTAGATGAGACGCCATGGACGTATCACAGCTAAGACCAAGCTCAACAGCATCAATGAGATCTGGATCAAATACTTCCGTTAAAGAAGTGTTGACCCCTTTACCGTATAGGCTTTTATGCGGTGTGAAAATATGAGCAGGAATAAACAATCCTCCCAGCTCCTTAACCTTGCGCTGAAGTGTTTTCCCATCAACATAGAGGCGCTGTGAACTCAAATGCACATTTTTCATATGAAGAGAAAGCCATGCAGAAAACTCAGACATCTTGTCTAGTGTGGGCATAAATGCAAGCACGTGAATTGGACCCTTTGAATGCTCGTCATTGATTTCTAATTCACTGCCTAAAAGCAGCACTGTCTGTCCAAATGATAGGCCGCCGTCTTCTAGTTCAGAGTACGTACCTTTCTCGACACCCTCTATTAACTCTTCAAGGACTTCTGGAGATTGTGCATCAATCACACCAATCATCCCCATTCCTTTACTTTGCGCTGCTTCAATGAGAATTTGGTCAATTGTTAGTGACCTTGCACCTGTAATTTTGACAGCTCTGCCTGTTCTTGTTCTGCCAATATGAATATGGATGTCTGCAAAAAACTCTTTCATTTTGTTGACTCTAGTACCTCTTGCAGCTGTAAGTATTGAATGGCATAGGCTGTTTTTGCATCATAAATGTGCTGCTTTTCAATGAGGTGCAAGGCTTCTTCTAATGAAACTTCCATCACTTCGACAAATTCATCTTCATCCAGCTCTCTTTTTTCTTCAAGCGGAACTAGCTGATCCGCTAAATAGATGTGGACAATTTCATCTGCAAAACCAGGTGATGTATAAAAGGCGGTCAGCTTTTGAAGCTGCTGAGTTGTGTACCCTGTCTCTTCTTCCAATTCTCTCAATGCAGTATGTGCCGGCTCTTCCCCTTTTTCTAGTTTTCCAGCCGGAATTTCCACGATGGCTCTCTCCAGTGCTTTACGGTATTGCTTAACCAAGATGATTTTATTTTCATCTGTACGTGCAATGACAGCTACTGCACCCGGATGTTTAATGATTTCACGTTTACCTTGTTTTCCGTTTGGTAATTCTACATCTTCAAGTACCAAATCAATGATTTTTCCGTTATATAATTCTTTCGACGATAATGTTTTTTCTTCAAAGTCTTTCAATTTTGTCAGCTCCTCGTTCTACTTTCACTTTTTACTTCATTTATTTTAACATAGATGATTTAAGAGAAGCGAAAAGCGATCGCTTGCTTCAATGCGCCATTTGAAATCGCCTAGCTTGAATTCCTGATTTTTTTCACTTAATGTGAAAGGATAGGAGTGTGATGGAATTGAAAAAAAGACGAATTGGCACCTCAGATCTCTTGGTGAGTGAGGCGGCATTAGGCTGTATGTCTCTTGGAACTGAAAAAGAAAAAGCGCTCTCTTTATTAGATGAGGCGATTGATCTTGGAATTAACTACTTGGATACAGCCGATTTATATGATTTTGGGACAAATGAGGAAATTGTCGGAGAAGCCATTAAAAATAGACGGCAAGATTTGATTTTGGCAACAAAAGCCGGTAACCGCTTTGAAAAAGGCAAAACAGGCTGGGACTGGGACCCTTCAAAAGCATACATAAAAGAAGCAGTCAAACAAAGCCTCAAACGCCTTCAAACAGATTATATTGATTTATATCAATTGCACGGCGGCACGATTGAAGATCCCATTGACGAGACCATTGAGGCTTTTGAAGAATTAGTGGAAGAAGGCGTTGTTCGTTATTATGGCATCTCTTCTATTCGCCCGAATGTCATTAAAGAATACGCCAAAAAGTCGAACATCGTGAGCGTGATGATGCAATATAGTTTACTCGACCGCCGCCCAGAAGAATGGTTCTCCCTTCTTGAAGAACAAAGCATTAGTGTCGTCGCAAGAGGTCCTTTAGCGAAAGGATTATTAACTGAAAAACCACTTTCGCAAGCAAGTGCAGCGATTCAAAAGAATGGCTATCTTCAATATTCATACGAAGAGCTCCAGCAGGTCATTCCTTCTTTAAAAAAAATCGCCTATGACCTATCACTCACTGAACTATCCATTCAATACTTACTTAAGCATTCTGCGGTCAGTTCCGTTGTATTTGGCGCAAGCTCGGTAAAACAGTTAAAAGAAAATGTGGCAGCGGCAAATGCCCGCTCTTTAAGCGATCAAGAAGCCAAAGCATTAACTTACTATACAAAACCATCTGTGTATGAGGCGCACCGGTTCAAATAAAATGAAAAGAGATCACATGATGTGATCTCTTTTTAGCTTTTATATTTTCTCCAGTCTAAATGGCTCTCATCTAGCAGCTCTGAAAAGCTTTTATTTTTTTCTTTTTCTTTTTGCTGTCGAAGGAGGTCTTGTCGTTTTTGTTCTTCTCTTTTTTCTGTCTCAACGGCAAGGTTCTGCTTCATTTGAAGAAGCTGTTGTTTGACATCATCATTTATGCCATCCTTTAATTTCGCTTGATCTTGATTGGTCTTTTTCATTGTGACTCTCTCCTTTTGACTTAGTGTATCATCCGTTTTATTTCCTAAGCAAGAGTCACGCCAATCTCCTAACATGTGGTATGATCTTCATAGAAAAAACTTCGGAAAGGAAGAATTGGCTAGATGAAGAAATGGATCGCTATACTTGTCTTGATATTGTGTCCACTCGCTGCAATCGGCATTTTTTTCACCAATAAAATGATGTATATTCGAAAATTAACAGATGAGGAGCTTATTAAACGGGAATCAGATGAAGGGCATTATCATCACGAGGAATTTCAACAGCTTTACAAAGAGAAAGTGTGTATACCGTCAGTATTTGGGTATAACCTTCATGGCTATTTTGTGCCGTATCCACATACAACACGAACTATTGTGCTTTGCCATGGCGTTACCGTCAGTTTAATTAATTCCGTTAAGTATATGAAATTATTCCAAAAGCTCGGATGGAATGTGATGCTTTATGATCATAGAAGACATGGGATGAGCGGCGGGGAAACCACGAGTTATGGATACTATGAAAAAGAAGATCTTGCGCAGGTCGTCAAGTGGATTAGACAACGACTCGGGGAAAATGCCATCATTGGGATACACGGTGAGTCAATGGGCGCAGTCACGACCTTGTTATATGCTGCAAAGCCGGAAGCAAACGCCAATTTTTACATTGCAGATTGTCCTTTTGCTTCTTTTGAGGATCAGCTTTTGCATCGATTAAAAACAGATTTTCGTCTTTCAGGGCAATGGATTCTTCCACTAAGTGATCAAGTGTTAAAATGGCGGGACGGATACCGCATCCGGCAAGTTTCCCCTCTTGATGTAATCGATCAGGTGAAAGAACCTGTACTTTTTATTCATAGCCGCCATGACGACTATATCCCTTGTGAGCAAAGTCAGCAGTTATTTGCACGAAAAAAGGGTGATAAACAGCTATTTATTGCGCCACACGGTGCGCATGCAATGTCTTTTAGTGAAAATAAGGAAGCTTATGAGCAAGAAATTCAAGCATTTCTTCAAAAATTTAAATTGAATGAAAATAAAAGAGGAGAATGAACAGCAGTTCGCCCCCCTCCTTTTGAGCTAACTTATGCGATAGTCACCACTGTTGTATGATGTCTGCCCGCAAGCTCCATATGGCTCTCTTCCGATTGCTGCTGACTCATGACCGATAATCCTGCAGTTGCTGCCAATAAAAGAACTATCAAACTCGTTTTCATATAAATGACCCCCATTTTGAATTTTTGATATGGCTTGAATTTTCCTTTCGTAAAACCGGGTAGATACTTCAAACAGTCCAAGCTCATTGTAATAATGAGCCGCATCAAGTGCCAATTCCTCAATATCCGGGTATAAGCGCTTGTCCTCCAGCAGGTCTAATGTATCGTCTATGATTGTTATTTCTGCATCAACGTATAATGCTTTTAAGAACTGAAATTTGCAGATGTAAATTTCGTCTTCTAATTCACAGGCCTTCATAATACCTTGTTGATAGAGGGTTAACGACTCTTCTATTTGTTTTTGTTTAAACAGGATTTGTGTCAGCATAAATAGTGGGTCTAGAGAGCGATTAAGATGGGTTAAATTCTCCTTTTCAAACACTTCAATAGAATCTTTCAGATAACGGCTTGCTTCCGCAAGGTCATTCATTTGATAATAACAGTTACCTAAGTTGAAAAGGGCCGAACCTATGACTCGAGGGTTTCCAATTGAGCGTGCTCGCTTTAGAGCATTTTTAAAGTAGGGCAATGCATGTTCATAGCATTTCAAATCATCATAGTTTGCACCGATGACAAATTCACAGTGGATGATTCTCAGCGTGTACGTTCTGTAGGCAGAATACGTATCTAACGCTTGCAAGGCATAGTGCATCGAAAAGTGGGTTTGTTTCATGTGGTAGTAAATTTCTGCTAATTTAAAGTAAAATTCTGCTCTTTCTATATCATCTGATATGAGATTGAGCTTTTTTTCTGCTGAACGGTAATAAGCAATAGCACTTAAATAGTTTCTCTGTTCAAATTCAAACATTCCTGTGAAAAAATGAACATAGTATTCAAGCATATCCGTTAATTTTGTTTGCGAATGTTCAATCGTTTTCAGCAAATTTTTAATCTCTTCATCATTCGAGGCTTTTTTTGCCGGTTCAAAATATTCAAGCATCACCTTATGGCGAAAATCCATCAGCTGGTAAAACAATAACAAATTTTGATCCTGCTCCATCTCCAGGATTTCCTGCTCGATTTCCGCCTTCAGCTTCTCTGCTTTCATCACATGAAATCCGCAAATCTGCCTATACCATTCGTTTATTTTGATTCCAACCTGAGGCGATGACAACTTGAGCTTCAATTCACTTTAGCACCTCCCTTCTCATATACGATACATGTTGTATTCTATCACATTTCCTCGAATGGAAGAAATATGAAAAGTCATTTTTCGCAAAGTTTTCGGTATCCCGCAATAAACGCTTCAAATGCCTATTTTTCGGCATTCACAGCCATTATTTTTTATTTCTAGTTTTCTCATTTTGTCGAGTTTTTTGTTGAAAAATGGCTTTTTTCTGTCTCAAAAGACCATTTTTTAGATTAGACAACGGTGCTGTTTGATGAGATGATGAATGCACGAAAAAAACCCTTCCGAAAAAGGGTTTTTATAATACATCTGTTACTTGATCCATATTCTCTTTGATCCAATTGACAGCTAATTCGAGCGTTGGAAATTCTTCCGTTTCAAATGTGACTTCATCCTGAAGTAGCCAAACATCCTTTTTCACAGAATCCATTCCACCTATTGACCAGTGCAAAAGGCTATAGGGGTGATTATTATTTAAAAACGACACCCACGTTTTATTTTGTGCCGTGTTTTGTATCACTTTTAGCTTTTGATCCACTACATTTCCACCTTACTTTACAAGTATACCCATTCTCGGGCTGAGTATTTGTTGAGGACTTTTCAACATGAGTGTGTTGGCTTTTTCATTAAAATCAATCGTCATTTCCTCATCAAAAAAGACCTTTTGTGCCGTGTGTATGTACAGCTTAAAGGGCTGATTATGCTTGATCTCTTCCCACTCACCTGTTCTTTCACCTGTGAGCCAAATCATTGGGACACCGCTTACCGCACAGCCGCATCCATCTGAATCATAGCGAAGGAGCAGTTCTTTTGTTTCATGCTCTGCTTGTCGTTTTGTAAGGAACGCTGCTGCTGGTTCTGTTATATGAATATACATGCCGAACATCCTTTTTTCGTTGATTGTTACATTGTAACATATCCGCCATCAATTAAACATGTTCACGCCCTGTCAGTTCTCACTTCAGCATACCATGTTCTATATCATGGTTATCATTTGTCTTTATACTGCTTTGACCAATTGTACGCTTCTTGTTCAATTTCTTTAATGATGGCATCTTTTCCATTGATATAACTTGCCATATCCTCCGGATAAGCTTTTGCCAATTGACGCTTTTTATTTGCATAGGCCTTGGCACGCTCAGGTGCAGCTTTTAAATAATCACGGAACACCAAATGCCTTTTTACATCATCATGACCAGCTTCATAGGCGTGAACGTGATGTGTTTGGTTTAAGCCGCCTTTTCTAAAAAAACGTCTTCCTTTGAGTCCGTTCTCTCCGAGCGGTTCATATCCTAGCTGACGAAATAAGTGGTTACATTCATCTAAGCCACTGATATGCTTGACCTCTAGCAAGATATCAATAATTGGCTTAGCGGCCATTCCTTTGACTGACGTACTGCCAATGTGGTGGCCATATATCCAGTTGTCGCCAACTATCTTTTTCAGCTTGTCATGCTCATCTTGAAATTGTTCTGACCAGCTCGATTGGTATTCAATCACTTCCACCTTTCGAAGCATCGAACATTCCATCTTTGTTAACACCAGATTGTTTTCCACCTGCAAACGGCTCTTCTGTTTAAACCCTAGTTTTTCATAGAGCTTGATTGCTGGTATATTCGCTTCCGCTGTTGTGAGCTCGATTGTTTTTTGCTGCTGGATAATGGCTTGCATGAGCTCTGTTCCGATTCCTTGATGGATATGCTGAGGATGCACAGCTAATCGGCAGAGGACAATTCGGTCCTCATGCATTTCATATGAAGCGATTCCTAACAAATGACCCTCTTTTTCAAACCCTATGAAAATCTCATCTGTTTCCATAATATCTTTAACCGTTTCTTTTAAGGGCGGTAAATCTTGATAGCCAATTTGCTCTGCCTCCCGCTGATATGCGGCCAATTGGATATGTAATAGCTGTTTTGCTTGTTCTTTATTTTTTTGATCCAGTCTGATGATCATGCTTTTGCCTCCAGTTTTTTCACAAATAGCACACGATCTTCATGAATACCATCGTAATCTGAAAAAACCGAGATGCCTTCCACTGTTTTATCTCCCTTTTCGATCTGAAAACCGAGCTTTGTATGGTAAGCAATCGAGACTTTGTTAACAGGAGCTGTGACGGCCTTAATCGTTGTTCTTCCTTCCTTTTCAGCCGCTTCATAAAACGCTTGATAGAGAATTTTGCCGATCTTTAATTTTCGGTGGTCTGGATGTACTCCAACAAAGTGAATATATGCTTCATCTGAATGAGATTGCGATAAAAAACCGACTAAAAAGCCGATCAGTTCACCTTTTTCAACAACGACAAAACTTGTTTGCTGAAAATGTTCAAAAAATAGCTTTGGCAATTTTGCACGCAAATCTCTGCCTCCCCACCAGCTTTGGATGACGGATGTGACGGCATAAAAATCTGACGGCTTCACTTGACGTATCATGATGGCCTCGCCCCTTTTCATTTTTGGTTTTACCGCTCTCTTTTTCACCAAAAATCAATTGTTTCAATAGTCTACCTGTCCAATCAATTGTTTGTAAAGACACGTGTCAGCCTTTTTTCCTTTTAGCTTTGTTGGTTCTTCGGCCTTTTGCTGGCATCTCCTTTTAAATCTTCACACTTATTTCAAAAAGTTCACTTTTTGTGCGAAAGTTTCATTCTTTTTTTATGTTAAGATTAGTTCATGTAGGAAATGGAACAAAAGTTTATTGGAGATGATGATATTGGTTTGGATTGTTACTTCACTTGTTGTGTTTAGTCTTTTAAAGCTGCTTGTCACTTCACTGCCTTCTGGTGTTGTTGAACGCCTTTTTAGTCGTTATGCAGTGCATTCAAAAGTAACAAGTGATCAAACAACGATGACGTTTCAAGGACGTCCACTTGATGATCAGCAAACATCTGAAATTATTCAACATTTTAATGATGCGATCTTTATTGAACGCTATTATATTTACCCTGGTGACGAAGAACGTTTTCTTCATCCGCAGGAAGGGCCGACACCGCTTACGATGCAGACAAAGCTTGGGAAGCATGATGTGACCCTTTATCTGTACCATTACGATGACCACGTGGATGTAGTGCGGCAGTTTACACATAAGCCTAAGAAAAAATTAACGGCCTATCGTTTGCGCTCTGAGCCACTCCAAACATCCCACAACTTAGCACACGCTTAAACATACGATTATTTTGCATCAAAAAAGACGAAGTGGAAAACACTTCGTCTTTTTTGTATGGATTGACACTCTTCTCTTTGAATGATTTACCAGTATCAATTTTGCCTCCTGACGGTTACAATAATACAGAACATACGTTCTAAGAGGTGAAAACAATGAATGAACGAGCCATTCTGCTTGTGGATATGCAGTCATTTTATGCGTCAGTCGAAAAAGTAGAGGCTCCCCACTTGAAGGATGTACCGCTCATCGTCTCAGGAGACCCCGAGCGGCGGAGCGGAGTCGTACTTGCAGCGTGCCCGCTCGCTAAAAAACGGGGCGTCCAAAATGCATCAAGATTATGGGAAGCAAAGGAGAAATGCCCTGAAGCCGTCGTTGTACGGCCACGTATGCAGCGCTACCTTGATGTTTCTGTCATGATGACAGAACTGCTTGAACAATACACAGATCTTGTCGAACCCTATTCAATCGATGAACAATTTCTCGATATTACAGGGAGCCTGACACTACTCGGTTCTCCCCGGGAGATCGCTCAAAATATACAAACAACCATTATGAACCAGACTGGCATTTACGCACGTGTCGGCATCGGTCCTAATAAAGTGCTCGCTAAAATGGCCTGTGACCATTTTGCTAAAAAAAACACATCTGGCATCTATGAGCTTTGTGCAGACCGGGTTGCGGCTGATTTATGGCCGCTTCCAATTGGAAAATTATTTGGCGTCGGCAGACGGATGGAGCACCATTTAAAACGAATGGGCATCAGTACTATTGGGACGCTTGCTACTTATCCGGTAGACCGGCTAAAAAAACGCTGGGGAATTAACGGGGAGCTTCTGCAGCGAACAGCTTTAGGGCATGATCCCTCCCCGGTCACTATTCACACACATGATCAGCAAAAAGCGGTCGGGCATCATATGACCCTCCCCCATGATTATGCGGCTTTTGAGGACATCAAAGTCGCCCTTCTTGAATTAAGTGAGGAAGTGGCAAGACGTGCACGCTTTAAGCATTATGTTGGGCAAACAGTGTCTGTTGGCGTAAGAGGCGCTGATTTTTCTCACCCGACTGGATTTCATCGACAAATCAAGCTCCATTCCCCCACACAGTATGGGACAGATATTGCAGATGCAGCCATTCAGCTATGCCAGAAACACTGGGACGGCCAGCCTATTCGCAGTGTAGGTATTACGCTCTCACAGCTGCAGCCTGACAGCCAATATCAGCTGAGTTTATTTGATCATCCTTTTAAAAAAGACAGACTCAGCAAAGTATTTGATGCGATCCATATGAAGTATGGACCTGCTGCACTGCTGCACGCTTCGTCACTGACAAGTGCAGGGCAGGCGTATCACCGCGCCGAAAAAATTGGTGGACATTACAAATAACGGAGGCGAACAGCTATGAATCCCAATAAATTAACACCCGGATACAACATCATGTGGGAATCAAGCCGAATGATGCTGCCAGAGCACCGTGAACAGCTGCTTGCTCAAAAACGGAAGAAAAAAGAATACACCCCTCCCCCGCTGAGTACCGATCAGCTGGAGGAAATGAATTTTTTGATCACGCAGTCGATTACCGAGGATCAAGCCATTTGCGTGACATATGCCGAAGCAGGTATGAAAGAGCAGTTTTGGGGCTGGGTGAAAACCATTCATTATGAAACGCAGCGTATAAAAATCGTCAATGATGAAGATGTTCTCCACCTGTCCTTGCAGCAAATTGTTGCGATTGATCTTGATTGATGTTGCCAATGACATCAAAGCAATCAAAATTCTTTTTTCTAAAAAATATGACGCCTAAAAGACCCAGAGCAAAGAACATGCTCTCCAAATTTGCAAGTATTTAAGCTCCTCTACCATACGACGGATGTCTCCTCCATCAAATTGTGTATTTAATTCGCACAATTTTTCATGTATGATTGGAACATCTTAACACTCAGGGGAGAAACAGCATGAAAAATAACTTACGTACTTTACATCCACTTAGTTGGACGATCATCATCGGCACTATATTCGGCCGAATGGCGACGTCCATGAGCATCCCTTTTTTAGCCGTTTATTTAACACAAGTCAAAGGGGCCTCAGCTTCTTCAGCTGGGCTAATCATTGCCGTCAGCTCTCTTATTGGGATCGTTGCGAGCTTTTACGGCGGCTATGTTTCTGACCGAATCGGCAGAAAGAAGGTGATGCTGCTATCCATTTTCGGCTGGTCACTTGTCTTTGTTGGCTTTGCGTTTGCAGATGCCATTTGGGTCTTCTTTCTCATGAACGCTTTAAACGGACTGTGCCGGGCACTGTTTGAACCAACGTCTAAGGCGCTCTTATCTGATGTCACCCCGTCTAGTATTCGGTTGTTTGTTTTTAATTTACGGTATACAGCCGTTAATATTGGTGTGATCTTCGGCCCGCTGCTTGGCTTATATCTCGGGTCATCGAAAACGACCTTTCCATTTCTCGTTGCTGCCTTCATTTATTTGTTATACGGATTAACGCTGGCCTGGCAATTTCAGAGGCATCCAGTGGCTGCTCCAGAAAGCACGAAACAAATCAGCGTCAAAAAAGCTCTTTCCATTATCCAAAAAGATACGGTCTTTAGCATTATTCTCATCGGTGTTACCTTATGTTCATTCGGATATTCGCATTTAAGCTCAACACTTCCTCAATATTTATCAGCGTCACCGCTTATTGAGGATGGACCTAAACTGTTTGGATATCTTTTATCTTTAAATGCAGTCGTTGTGATTGTCATACAATACCCGCTCATCATGATTGCCAAGCGCTACTCCACCATTTTGTCGCTGACTACTGGGAATATTATTCTTGCCGGCAGTTTGTTTGCCATTGCTTTTTCACAGAGTCTCGGCATGCTTGCTTTCATCATTGTTGTGTTTACAATTGGGGAAGTTCTGCTGTTTGCGATGATGGATCTTTTTATAGACAATATTGCCAAGCCTGAAGTGAAGGGATCGTACTTTGGTGCGATGGGGTTTTCTCAGCTCGGCAGCGTGGTCGGACCATTTGTCGGCGGACTGTGTATTGACTATTTTGGCGCAGCCCATCCCCTCTCCATTTTTTCGGTCTTGTCGATCATTACCATCGCAGGTGTCCCGTTCTTACTCATTGGGTACTATCGCCTGAAAAAACGATCGGCGGCTGCCGTAGCTGTTAAAATAAGTGGAGGTCATTAAAAAAACCGCTCTCCTTTGAGCGGTTTTTCTTTATACCCGGCGGATGGCGATCTCTTCCACCTTGTGCTGATCGCCTTTTTTCAAAATGAGATCAGCTCGATATTTTGTCGGTAAAATATTTTGATATAAATTAGGGCGATTCACGGTATTCCAAATCGTGCTTGCCATCTGATCTGCCTCTTCATCCGTCAAATCTTTATATTGATGAAAGAAGGATTCAGGGTCTTGGAAGGCCGTTTCCCTTAGCAAACGAAACCGTTCTTTATACCATGATTGAATTTGCGTTTCAGCGGCGTCTACATAAATCGAAAAATCAAAGAAATCTGATACAAACACACGCGGTTCATCCTTTAGATCATCCAGCGCCGGTGATTGGAGCACATTGATTCCTTCAATAATGACAATATCAGCATCCTCTACTGTTTCATACACCCCTTCAAGCCGGTCATAGGTCAGATGCGAATATACCGGGGCATGTACAGTTTGTTTACCTGATTTTAATTCATTTAAAAAAGACAGCAGAGCCTTAACATCATAGCTTTCAGGGAAGCCTTTCTTTTCCATCAGTCCTCGATCTTTTAATTCTTTTTGAGGATATAAAAAGCCATCCGTTGTCACAAGACTCACCTTCAGTCCATCTCCAAGTCTTGATAAAAGCGTTTCAATGATACGAGCCGTTGTGCTTTTCCCGACAGCTACACTTCCAGCAATCCCAATTAAAAAAGGAATTTTGGCATGATGCGGATAGTTTAAAAAGGCATTCACATGCTGATTTTTTTGTTTTTCTGCAAAGACATGTAATGTCAGAAAACGAATAAGTGGTATGTAAATATCTCGAACTTCTTCAAGCGATAAATAGTCATTTAATCCTTGAAGCGCTCTCGCTTCCTCTTCTGAAACAGATACCGGCATATATTCACCAAGAGCTGCCCAGGCCTCTCTCGTATGGCGCGTATATAGCGTATTAAAATCTAATCGCGTATCACTCAAAGTCTTTCCCACCAATCTTCACTAAACTCGTAACCCAAAAAGACGATAATCCGATTGTAGCTTAAAATGAAGGCGCTGTCTTTATTTTTCAACTAAAGTTTGCTTCTTTTGCGAAAAAAAGCATTAAAAAAAGGAAAATGAGGGTAAATAAGAGTATTCAGTACGATAGATAGAAGGGAGCACACCAAATGAAATATGTGATGATTGGCGGAGATGCAGCAGGAATGAGCTGTGCGATGCAAATATATAGAGAGGATCCAGATGCACACATTGTCGCTTTTGAAAAAGGAGAAATTTTCTCATATGGGCAGTGCGGACTCCCCTACTTGATCGGCGGTCTCATTGATCATCACAGAAAGCTGATCGCACGCAGTGCTGAAACCTTTCGTGACAAATATGGAATTGACGCTAGATGCTTACACGAAGTGACCTCCATTGACCCAGAGCAAAAAACAGTGTCAGGTCATCATACGAAAACAAAAGAACCCTTTACAGAAAGCTATGACCGGCTCTTAATTGCGACAGGCGCAAGCCCTGTCACACTCGATTTAGACAGACAGCCATTAGAAGGCGTTCACATATTAAAAACCATTCCGCATGCGCTGTCCATTTTAGATCAATTAAAAAAGGATATCACACATGTCACCATCATCGGCGGTGGATATATTGGCTTAGAAATGGCAGAAAATTTAAAAGCGCTTGGAAAAGACGTTCATATCATTCAGCGGGGTTCAACACTTGGACCGGGCTTTGACCCTGATATGGCCACACACCTTAAAGAGGAAGCAGACGCCCAAGGCATCCACGTATCGCTTGGAGAAACGGTGCAGACATTAGAGGGACAGTCACATGTCACAGCTGTTCAAACTGACAAACAAACCATTCAAACAGATATGGTGATCATAGCCATCGGCGTCACTCCGCAAACATCCTTTTTAGAACGTGCAGGCATCAAGAGGCTTCAAAATGGTGCCATTGCCGTGAATGAATACATGCAAACCAATGTAAAGGACATTTATGCTGCCGGGGATTGCGCAGCGACTTATCATCGCATCAAAAAATCACTGGATTATATTCCGCTCGGCACCACTGCGAATAAACAAGGAAGAATCGCAGGCTTTCATATGACAGGGACAAACCGGGCATTTCAAGGCGTGACCGGAACAGCAGTCATGAAATTTATGGACGTGACAGCGGGACGAACAGGCTTATCAGAAAAAGAAGCAAAAGAAGCGGACATTCCTTTCTCCACCATCACCATTGACAGTACGGATCATGCAGGGTATTATCCAGATGCGCAGAAAATGAAAGTCAAACTGATCTACAGAAGTGATGATAACACCTTGCTTGGTGCCCAAATCATCGGCAAAAGCGGTGTCGATAAACGGATCGATGTGATGGCAGCGGCCCTTTACCAGGAGCTGACCATCACAGACCTTGAAGATTTAGATATTAGCTATGCACCGCCTTTTAATAGTGTATGGGACCCGCTTCAGCAAGCAGCAAGACGGATATAGAAAGACTGTCAAAATGAAGCCTTACATCAAAAAAGAAACCAGTTCATGACCGGTTTCTTTTTTATTTTTTCATCATCGCTTTGCGTGCTGCTTTTTCAAATAAAAATGGGAATAATTGATACAATTTACTGCCAGCATTCATCCAGCCAGGCAGATTAATCTCTCTTTTTTTCGTCATCATGGCTGATACGACCTTCCCAGCCACCTTGTCTGCACTCAGCATCATGAAATCCACGTTCTTCACATATTCACCGCTGCGATCAGCGATGGTAAAGAAGTCTGTGGCAATCGGTCCTGGATTCACCGTCGTGACGTGAATCCCGCAGTCTGCCAGCTCCATTCTAAGGCTGTTTGAAAATCCAAGGACGGCATGCTTTGATGCAGAATAAATGGCTGATTTGGGAGTCGCAATCTTTCCTGCCTGGGATGCGATATTGATAATATGTCCCTGCCCTCTTTGTTTCATCTCTGGGATGACCTTTTTCGTGCAGGCGATCAAGCCAAACACATTCACCTCAAACATCGACACCATTTCTTCGATGGACGCATCTTCGACGAGATCGAAAACACCGAAGCCGGCATTGTTGACCAAAATATCGACCGGCCCTACTTCTTCATACGCGCGATCAATGTCCTCAAGCTGACTGACATCAAGCTGAGCAATGTGACACACTCCTCCAGCGCTCATAATTTTTTCTTTCACACCTGTAAGCTTTTCCGTTCGTCTTGCTGAAATAATGATCTCTGCGCCTTCTACTGCTGCCAAGTACGCCATTTTTTCACCAATACCACCAGAAGCGCCTGTAATCCAAATTCTCTTTCCTGTCAATCGCCCCATTCGTTTCACTCCTTAAGTAGCTCTGTAATAGAGGATTCCATCTTTTTGCACTTCTTCAATTTGTCCAGCCGCTAAGAGCACATCCAGCTGACCGACTGTCTCTGACATCGTTAAAAATAAGGCCTCTTCATATAGCACTGGAAATAGCTTGCGGCAGAGATGAAAGGCCGTCATTTCTTTTTGTTTGAGCAGCTGATATATCGTGTTTGCCCGTTTCTCTTGTTTCTTAAATCTTTCTTCGATCAATTCATGATGAGATGTGATCAATTGGCCGTGTCCTGGATAAATTGTCTTGATGGGCAGATGCAATAATCGGTGAAGTGATGCTTTATATTGAAGCAGCGATTTTTGACGTTCCTCGCCTTCATATGGCGCTTCCATTAAAGGATTTGACGAAATGGTCGTCAAAAGCAGGTCGCCGCCAATAAAATTCCCTGTAATTTCATCTAGAAAAGAAAGATGAGACTGTGCGTGTCCAGGTGTTTCCATCACAAAGAAGTGTTCATGCCCACTTAAACGATCACCTTCTTTTATGACCTCATCTACATGTGAAGTACAAGAATATGTATAAGATTGCTTCACCATTCTTTCACACTCATCTTTTCGAAGCGGCACACCTAACTGCTGAAAAAAGAGAGTCATAAAATCCACCTGACGCTGCTTAAACAATGGATCCTGGCTAATATACGGCTCATTTAGCTGGTGTCCGATCACACGGACATGAGGTTTCATCAAATTTAATAAACCGACGTGATCTGCATGATGATGAGTCAACACCACTTGATCAATATCATCTATCGATAAACGATGTTCCTTTAATTTTGTGACAAAGACATGCTCTGCCTCTTCTGTCATCGGCCCGCAATCCACTAAGGTCACGGCCTCTCCTTTTAATACATATGCATGCACATCCCCAACGGCAAATGGCGTTGGGATGGATAATTGAATGATGTCTTCTTTCACTTTTATACGTCATCTCCTGCTTTTTGACTCTTGATCGTCGGAACTCAGTCTTCTTACTTCATTGTATCCTGCAAAAGGCAGACTGTCATGCGGTTTAGATGAGCAATTTTTTTAACTGCCCCTATTGACATAAACTTGTCCATCGTTGCATAATGAACAACAAATATAAGATGCGCGATGACAAGGATTAGTAAGCAAATAATGATGCAAGAGAGTGAGGTCCGCCGGCTGTAAGACTTCACCATCCTCTTATTTGCTGAACCTGCCCTTTGAGCTGTTAGGCAAACCTAAACGTTTCCCGCGTTAAGGGACTAGAGCTGAGTATGCATGATTGCATGCTAATTGAGGGTGGTACCGCGAAAAACCTTTCGTCCTTTTCAGGCGAGAGGTTTTTTTATTTTCTACAAGGAGGAGCAGCTTATGAGTAAAATTGGATTTATCGGTGCAGGCTCGATGGCAGAGTCTATGATCAAAGGGTTATTAAAAAGCGGCATGATGTCGAATGAAGATATCATTGTCACAAACAAAACAAATGAAAAACGATTAGAAGAATTAAACATGCGTTATGGGGTCAAAACGGATTTTGCTCGTTCCTTTATTTATGAAGAAGCTGATATTCTCGTCTTTGCTTTAAAACCGAAGGATGCGGAAAGCGGGATTTCTGATGTACGGCCACATTTACATGGACAGCTGATCATTTCTATTTTAGCGGGTATCTCCATTGAAACGATTCAACACTATGCTGGCGAGAAGACTGCAGTGGTTCGTGCGATGCCAAATACATCAGCGGCAATTCAGCAATCTGCAACAGGTGTTGCCGTAAGTCATGAAGTCACAGAAGAGCAAAAGAATAAGGCCGTCGAGCTATTTGAAACAATTGGTCATGTGACTGTATTAGATGAATCGCAGCTAAATGCTGTGACAGCCATCGCAGGCAGCGGCCCTGCCTTCATTTATCATTTGATTGAAGGAATGGAGCGAGGCGCTTCGGAACTTGGAATGGACCAAGCAACAGCAAAATTACTCATTTGCCAAATGATCGCAGGCGCCGCCAATATGCTTCAAGACAGCGGAAAAGAACCTGCTGAACTGCGCAAAGAAATCACAAGTGAAGGCGGGACAACAGAAGCCGGCCTGAACACACTGGCTGCCTATCATTTTGAAGAAGCCGTTGTCGATTGTGTCAAAACAGCCACTAAACGCGCAGCAGAATTAAACGAAATGTTTTCAGCAAGTACGTATAAATGATAGAGAAAAGCACCTGTTTTGATGACAGGTGCTTTTTTATTTTAATCAAGTGAATATTGTTTTATTAAAACAAGGGTTTCTTCACAAAAAATTAACAAATATTAACAAGGGATTTATTACCTTTTGTAGAATTACTTATATGTACCACAAAAAATCAGGAAGAGGAGTGTTTTGAATGAAGTTAGTTAAAGTTCTTACTGGATCCGCATTGTCACTTGCTTTACTTTTTTCCGCAGCACCGGCATTTGCTACAAGTGCACATTCTAAAGTAGAGGATGTCCACGTTACAAGTGATTTTAAAGCTCAACTTTACACATGGGATATCACCAACACTACTGGTATTTTTGCCAACTCGTTCGAACAAGATGGAATAAAATGGTATTTAAAAGGCATCACTAAAAATTCTGATGGAACTTGGACAGCTCATTATGAGGGTAGACGAGTATAATCCTAACTGGGAGCCTAGGGCTCCCTTTATCTATTTTAAAGTAACGAAACATTGTATACCCTTCATCATCTTAACCTTCATTTTCTCTTTACATCTCTCACTCAAAAGCACATTAATTTTATCTGACTTACTTCTTCTCTAACAAAGCATGAATCGTTGATTCTAGTAATGATGGCAAAATGCCAAAAGAGAACGGAACGTGCAGCCGCTCTGTCCATTTGTGCGGGTCTTTTCCTAATGGACCTACGTTGATAACTGGAACGAAAAGTGTTTCCTTTTCTCCTTGCGGTAAAGAATAGCCTTTTTGATCAAGCGGCATATTGGTCGTGTAATGACCTATATCCTGCTTTTCGAGCTGTAAGTAGCTTAAATCAGACAATCCCGGGAAATATTTCACTTCTTCTACTTCAAGTCCATACACCTCTTTTGCCTCTATTTGAATCTTCTTTAGTGCCGTCTGGATATGCGGATCTTCTGTTGAGGACACAGAAGGATAAAATGGCGGACTATAAAATAGAACAATGAGCGGCCCTTCTTCCTTACAAAGCGTCGTCAGCTCTGAGACAATTTTCGTTGAAAAATCACGATCTCCAAGCTCACCCCTGTTGGCAAAGGCATAGTTGACAATGCGCTCAACCTCCTGTTCGCCAGAGCGTTCTGCGGCTTTTTGATACAGCTCACGATACGTGAGAACTGTGACCCGCGTGTCAATCGGTGTAAAGTGTTTAAAGCGCTGGAATTCAGCTGTTTTTTGTTTAAGACTGACCTCAATTTGGTCTGCTGCTTGTTTGGCAGTATCATAGAGAAGGCCGTGCAGTTCTTCACTTGAACGTTTCATCATGAGTACGTTAAATAGAGAAACTGCTGTATGAGGTGTTTGAACGGAATAGGCTTCTTTTAAGTCCTTTTGCATTAAATTGGTTGGAGGCGGCGTTACTTCACCATCTACTTCCTCACAATAATCACTATTTAGCTCTAACAGCCGGTTTAATTCAGAGACCATAAAATTCGCATTTAGACCAGAGAATGGCTCTCCTACATGCGTTTCAATTCCTTTACAGAAAAATCCGGCAAGCACCTTCCCTATACTGCCTGTATACAAATATTGATGTTCATCACCTGGATATTTTTCAAACATCGGCTCACTGTTTAAGCATGCTGTATAGTCAAGATCATACTTTTCTTTCAGCTCCTTTAATTTCGGAACAGCCTCAAGCATTCCTTGTGAATTCACTTCTTCATCAGGAACTGTGACGAGCAGGACATTTCCATCAAATGTTTCTGTCATCGCTCTTTCCAGCATAGAAAGCTGCACGGTGAGACCTGCTTTCATATCCATGGCACCTCTTCCAAACAACCAATCGCCTGAAGCAAGGTCCTCTCTTGCCCTCTTTGGAAGAAGCGCACTTTTTTGCGTAAATGATGCCATTAACTCTTCAGGCTTGCAGGCCATGTTTTGAAATTCGCCGTAATCTTCTGTATCGACGACATCAAAGTGACTCAGAAGTAAAACAGTACGAGACAGCGTGCTGCGCCTCACAAGTGCCGTTAAATAATACCTGCCATCTTTCATTGGATGCAAGGCCAAATGGTCAGGGTTCTGCTCAAAATAAGGCCGCTCCCTCAGCAAGTAATATAAATATTCCGCTAACGCAACTTCTCCTGTTGTACCAGATATACTTTCATACTGCATAAGAGCTGTAAGCAGCTCCTTTAGTTCACTCTCTGTTTGCCATTTCATCCGTTCTCCCCCTTTGATGTCTCTATCTCTCCATTATACAAAAACGTATATAAAAGCTATATTCATTGAGCACCTTTTATGACGAAAGTTTGAATGGCTGTTATAATCGGCTATACAATTCCATGAGGAGGCGAAGGTATTTGGAAACAAAACTCTTTTCACCTTGGACATTAAAAGGTGTAACACTGAAAAACCGCATCGTGATGTCTCCGATGTGTATGTATTCATCCTATGATCGTGATGGGAAATTACAGCCTTTCCACTTTACACACTATATTTCACGCGCACAAGGTCAAGCTGGCCTCATCATGGTTGAGGCAAGTGCTGTTTCTCCCGAGGGAAGAATTAGTGATCAAGACCTTGGCATTTGGAGTGATGAGCACATTGAGGGATTTGCTTCATTAAACGAACAAGTGAAAGCATATGGAACCAAAACAGCCATCCAGCTCGCCCATGCAGGACGTAAGGCTGAACTTGATGGAGACATCCTTGCACCATCAAGCATTCCATTTGATGAAAAATCTAAAACCCCTATTGAGATGTCTGATGTTCAAATCAAAGATATCGTTCAAGCATTTCAAGATGCAGCTGTACGGGCAAAAAAAGCCGGCTTTGACATCATTGAAATTCATGCTGCACATGGCTATTTGATCAATGAATTTCTTTCACCGCTTGCGAACCACCGAACAGACGACTATGGCGGTTCACCAGAGAATCGTTATCGTTTCCTAAGAGAAGTAATAGATGCAGTCAATGACGTATGGGACGGACCTTTATTTGTCCGTGTGTCCGCTTCTGATTACACGACAAAAGGCCTTGATATTGCCGATTATATTGGCATTGCCACTTGGCTCAAAGAACAAGGTGTCGACTTAATTGATGTCAGCTCAGGCGCTGTTGTACAGGCGAAAATCAACACATTCCCCGGCTACCAAGTCACATTCGCAGAGAAAATAAAAGAAGGTGCCGGCATTCAAACAGGAGCTGTCGGTCTCATCACATCCGGTGTACAGGCAGAGGAAATTTTACAAAATCAGCGTGCTGATTTGATCTTTATCGGCAGAGAATTTTTACGGGATCCGTACTTCCCCAAAACAGCTGCTCAAGAGCTTCGTACATCGATTGAAGGCCCTCGTCAATATGGTACCGCTTGGTAAAAACTCATAGGAAAAAGGTGTCTATTTTTCGAAATAGGCATCTTTTTTGTTTTTAAGAGAAACATCTCTGCCTTTTGTGCCGTCTTTTAGCTAAAGAACCACTTAGAGGAGATGGAAGAATGAACTTGGCAATGATTGAAAGAATTTATCATATAGATGGACATCACTTTTATACAAAGCATCGTCAAGGCAATAGGCAAGCCACGATTATTTTTGAAGCAGGCTACGGCATTTCCGGTGATACGTGGTCGAACATAGCCCGTGATATTGACCCGGAGCTTGGGGTTTTCTTATATGACCGTTTAGGAAATGGGAAGAGCAGTCACAGCGGTGAAGAAAGAACCTTGCATGACCTCGCCGATGATTTAGATGCGCTGCTGAAAGAAGCCAATATTCAGCCGCCATTTCTCATTGTGGCTCACTCATTTGGCTCTCTTGTCAGCCGGTTATGGGCAAGCCGCAGAAAAGATGATGTGATCGGCATGGTGCTGCTAGACCCGGCAAGTGAGGAGCAAGAGCAGGTGATCCTGCCGCTTTTATCAAAGGAAGAACGCTCTTCATATATGGCGCAGTTTACAGCAGAATGTACACATGAGGGCTTTCAGCAAATGCTAAGCACAATGAAAGAGGAGCAAACACATTATGGGATGATGCCGCTCCTTGTCATTTCATCAGGCAAGAGCCGATTGTTTCATCCAGCGCACGAAGCTTGGCTTAGACTTCATAAACGCATGCTGTCTTTGTCATCCCAAAGTGGGTGGATCCAGGCGCAGAACAGCTCGCACTATATTCATCACGATGAACCGCATATTGTACAACTTGCTATCTATGATGTATGGTGCGCTGCCAAACAACCTGTCTCCTACTATCAAACAGCCAATTAAAAACAAAAAACTCCTTGACCGGTTATGGGTCAAGGAGTTTCTTTTATTTATACCGTTGGAGCAGATTGATTTTTCTTAGAAAGCAGCTTTTCAATGCTGACTAACTGAACACATAATGTAAAGATATCAATCGCTTGCTCTAGTTCTTCAAGTGTTGGGAACGTTGGCGCAATGCGGATGTTACGATCAAGCGGGTCTTTTCCATATGGATATGTCGCGCCCGCACCTGTCATCGTGACACCTGCTTCTTTTGCTTTTTGCACAACAGCTTTTGCACAATGATCCAGTGTATTTAAACTAATGAAATATCCTCCATTTGGCTTGTGCCATTCAGCAATGTCTTTCCCGCCAAGTTTTTCGTCAAGAATGGAAAGAACGAGGTCAAATTTCGGCTTAATGATCGCTGCATGCTTTTTCATATGTTCTTTCAAACCTTCTAGATTTTGGAAAAAGCGGAGGTGTCTTAATTGATTGATTTTGTCTGGTCCGATCGTTTGAACCGCTAATTGCTTCTGAGTAAAACTCACATTATCTTGACTAGACGCCATCAATGCAACACCTGAGCCTGGGAATGTAATTTTAGAAGTAGACGCAAACATAAACACACGGTTTGGATGTCCTGCCTCTTCTACTGCTTGGAAAATATCTTTTAACGTATCAGGTGTATCAGTTAGATGATGGACTGCATATGCATCATCCCAAAAAATACGGAAGTCTTCTGCTTTTGTTTTCATTGAAGCTAGACGGTCAACGACCTCATCAGAATACGTAATGCCGTCTGGATTGCTATATTTCGGTACACACCAAATGCCTTTAATGGCTTCATCTTCTGCGACTAATTTTTCTACCTGATCCATATCAGGTCCATCAGCCTTCATATCGACCGTGATCATTTCTATGTTAAATAGCTCACAAATGGCAAAATGACGGTCATACCCTGGACTTGGTGCAAGGAATTTTACCTTTGGCAGCTCTCCCCAAGGTGTTTTGCTGTCAAATACGCCGTGAGTCATGGCACGTGCAATGGTATCATGCATCATATTCAGACTTGAATTACCACCGATGATGATTTGTTCTGGCTTTAAATTAAGTACATCTGCAAAAAATTTCTTCGTTTCAGGAAGGCCTGTCAAGCCGCCATAGTTTCGCACATCTGTGCCATCCTCAGCTACCATTGCATCCTTTGATGTCACAACATCGAGCATGCCCATAGACAAATCGAGCTGTTTTGGTGAAGGCTTCCCTCTAGACATGTCTAAGTGCAAGTTTTTACTTTTGTAAGTTTCATACTCATTTTGTAGTGCCACATATAGGTCATTCAATTCTGCTTCACTTAATGCTGTAAAACCGCTCATCTTTGATTGTGCCTCCCGTATTCTTCATAGTTTGATTCATCATTTGTTTTTTCTTCACCATTTTACCACTACCTGAAAAAGAGCGTCATCATAAATATCAAAAAAGTCACACAACTTTTTTTGACGATTCATCCAATTTTTACAGGGTGCGTTCAATGGGGAAAGAAGAGAAATCATGTGCAGCTTCTGTCAGCGGGAATATATCGCGGGCTTCTTTCAACAGTTGTTTCAGTGCCTCTTCTCCTTGGTAACGTGCACTAATATGGGTCAGAATGAGTCTTTTTGCGCCTGCTTCCTGCGCTGTTTTCGCTGCTTGTTCTGTTGTACTGTGATAATAATTGTAGGCTAAATCTGCATCTTCTTTACCGAATGTTGCTTCATGGACTAACACATCCGCATTTTTGGCAAGCCTTGTTATATTCTCGCACAAACGGGTATCTCCTGAAAATGCAACAATTCTCCCTTTTTTAGGGGGTTCCAAATAATCGGTTCCATCGATGATTCTTCCATCTTCAAGTGTCACGGTTTCCCCATTTTTCAACTTCTGATACAAAGGTCCGGGTTTTACACCGATTTCTTTTAGGTCTTCGGCTTTTAATGCACCAGGCACATCTTTTTCCACAATCCGATAACCGTAAGCTGGAATGCCGTGAGATACTCTTCTTGCTTCTACTTGAAAAGTATCATCTTCAAACACGACCCCTTCATCTATTTCTATCATATGCAGTGGATATGTCAAATGCGTTTGTGTAGCTGTAAGGGCTGCGTCCACAAAGGCTTTAATACCCTTTGGTCCATAGATGGTCAATTCATCCTCCCCGCCTTGAAAAGATCTGCTGCCAAGCAGTCCCGGAAGGCCGTATACATGATCACCGTGCATATGTGTGATAAATATTTTCTCGATCTTTCTCGGTTTAATAGTTGTATGTAAGATTTGATGCTGCGTCGCTTCTCCGCAATCAAAGAGCCACACTGCTTTTCTCTCTTCTAAGAGCTTTAGCGCTGTGCAAGTGACGTTTCTTGTTTTTGCAGGAATGCCTGCACCTGTTCCTAAAAAGAGCAGTTCCATTACTTTTCCTCCTAAAGCCGGTATACAATATCTTCATTCATATAGAATACATGAAGACAAGAGAAATGTGAATTCAGCGGAATTTTTGAAAAAAGTCAAACGAGAGTAGAAAAAGTCGAATCAAATGTTTGCTTTACGAACAATGAACCTTTAAAATAAAGAAAATGTACATACATTCTCGGTTTTTACAACAACGCTACGAATAAAGTGAGGTACTTCTCGTGAATACAGAAACTAACAACCCAAAAGCAGTTATTGTCATTTTTGGCGCAACAGGAGACCTTGCAAAACGCAAGCTCTACCCTTCTATACATAGACTTTATCATAGCGGAAAGCTCGGTGATCAATTCGCCGTTGTCGGAGTTGGGCGCCGTCCGTGGTCTCATGAGGACCTCAGAGCTGTGGTAAAGGAATCTGTTTCTTCTGATGATGCAGAAGCGAAAATAGAGGAATTCATTTCACATTTCTATTATCACGATTTTGACGTATCAAGTCCCGCTTCCTATCAATCGCTTAACACACTTCTAACAGGCCTTGAAGATACGTACAGTATCCCGAATAACCGGATGTTCTATTTAGCTATGGCACCGGAATTCTTCGGAACGATTGCGAAGTTCCTAAAGAGCGAAGGCGTATCAGAAACAACTGGCTGGTCACGACTAGTGATTGAAAAACCATTTGGGCATGATCTGCCAAGTGCAAAAACGTTAAATGAAGAAATTCGTGATGCATTCACAGAAGATCAAATTTATCGTATTGATCACTATCTCGGTAAACAAATGGTCCAAAACATTGAGGTCATCCGTTTTGCGAATGCCATTTTTGAACCACTTTGGACAAACCGCTATATCTCAAACATTCAAATTACCTCCAGTGAATCATTAGGGGTTGAAGACCGGGCTCGATATTACGAAAACTCTGGTGCATTAAGAGATATGGTTCAAAACCATATGCTTCAAATGGTCGCCCTTTTAGCAATGGAGCCGCCAATTAAACTCAATACAGAGGAAATCCGCAGCGAAAAACGGAAAGCATTACGCGCTCTTCGTCCTATCTCTAAAGATGAGGTGGATCAATTCTTCGTCCGCGGACAATATGATGCTGGTACGATGAATGGCAGCGTGGTTCCTTCTTATCTTGAAGAGCAGAATGTTGACCCGAACTCAAATACAGAAACATTTGTGGCAGGAAAACTGCTGATTGATAACTTCAGATGGGCCGGAGTACCCTTTTACATTCGTACAGGAAAACGATTAGAAAAGAAATCTACTCAAATCGTGGTTCAATTTAAAGACATTCCAATGAACCTGTACTATGGAAATGGAAATTCCATGCATCCAAACCTACTTGTCATTCACATTCAGCCAGATGAAGGCATCACCCTTCACCTGAACGCTCGCAAGCTTGATGGCGGCACGTATGCGAAACCGATTAAACTCGACTACCAAACGAACTATAACGACATCATGAATACACCAGAAGCATATGAAAAACTGATTCATGACTGCTTGCTAGGCGATGCGACAAACTTTGCTCACTGGGATGAAGTGGCACTTTCTTGGAACTTTGTAGATCCGATTTCTGAGAAATGGGCAGAAAACAACACATTAAAACCAAACTACCCTGCTGGTTCAATGGGACCGAAAGAAGCGGATCAGCTTCTAGAAAAAGACGGGTACCATTGGTGGAATATATAAAATCATATAAAAAAAGAGCAGTCTCCCTCGGGGGTTCTGCTCTTTTTTTAACGTCCTGTTTTCGTAATTTCAACCGTTGAAAAGTCAAACTTATCATAGCGATGATGACTAAAGGAGTATTCAAATGGCCGACCTGTGTTTAAATAAGCGACCTGCTCGACTTCAAGCACTGGATCCGTTGGGTCACAGCCTAAATACTGCTGATCCAGCTGATCTGATTTAGCTGCTCTAATTTTCTTATGCGCTCCTGCTACTTTTAAATGAAGTTGATTTGAAATGTAGCCATAGATAGAACCTAGTAGAACCTCTTCATCTATACCCTTAATGAGATTGACGGGCATAAACGTTTTTTCTAATACATAAGGCTCTTCATCTACAAGACGGAGCCGGATGATGTCATAGACGGGTGTGGTTGCGTCAATAGAGAGGTGGGCTGCCACCTCTTCGCTTGGAAAATGGACATCAAAGTGAATGATTTGGGTCGTGACGTTTTTATCTGCCATGACTTTTGTGAACCCTTTATTTTCATGGCCTGATACATTGATTGCCCCTTGATTGAGCGCTGCCTTCACAATAAATGTACCGTGACCTCTTTTTCTAAAGAGAAGACCTTCTGCAACGAGAAGATCGAGTGCACGCTTCATCGTCATTCTGCTGCATTGAAATTCAGCGGCAAGCGAGTTTTCATCTGGAATGGGTTGATCTTCTGGATAATATGCTGTTCCTATTCGTTTTCTGATTTCTTCTGAAATGAGTTCGTACTTCTTCATCTCACACCACCAACTGACTTGTTTTTTCTTAGCGCCTTCTTTCTAGAAAGAAGGATGGCATTTCTTTAGCCTTCCTCTCATTCTACACTAAGGGATGTAAGCTTAAAAGGTGCAGCCATTTTTGTTTCATCCACTTACCGTCACATAAGAAAAATACTTGCCCTTTTCTAGGAAAGAGCAAGTATTTTGATTAAAAACCGTTATTCTCTGAAACTGATTGAAACCAGTATCCGCTTTTCTTAATCGTTCGTTTCCCGTCTTCTTGAAGATCAACTGAGACAAATCCATAACGATTCTTATATGCATTTGACCATGACCAGTTATCCATAAACGTCCATAGATGATAGCCTTTCACATTACTTCCTTCTTGAATGGCTTGATGCACCCATTTGAGATGCTCAGAAATAAAGTCAATGCGGTAATCGTCATGAATCATTCCTTCTTCATCCTTAAACCGCTCTTCTCCTTCGACACCCATTCCATTTTCAGAAATAAAGCATTCAATATTATCATAGTCTGTTTGGACTTTTTTCAATATATCATAAATGCCCTTTTCATAGATTTCCCAGCCTCGATACACATTCATTTTTCTACCCGGCATATCAAAAGAATCAAAATAATGGTTCGGCATAAATGGTGCATCAGGATGAGGCAGATGCTCCTTCGCTTTCACTCTTCTTGGCTGATAATAGTTGATGCCTAAAAGGTCGACCGTATTTTCTTGAATGAGCTCAAGGTCTCCTTCTTCTATCCTTGGCATAAAGCCTTCTTTCTTTAAAATTTCTACTAGTTTTTCCGGGAAATGTCCTTTCACCGCAGGATCTAAGAAGGAACGGTTAAAGAAAGCATCCGCTATCTCAGCTGCTTCTACATCGCGTGGATTCTGGCTTCTTGGGTATGAAGGAGTAAGATTTAGGATGATGCCAATCTTACCGTCTTGCTGCAATTTTTTATAAGCCGCAATCGCCTTCGCATTTGATAAGAGTTCATGAAAACCGACCTGTACTGCCTTTTGGAAATCGACTTCGTTTGGATAATGAAAGCTATACATGTATCCGCCCTCTACAGGAACAATCGGTTCATTATGCGTAAACCATTTTTTCACCCGGTCGCCAAATAATTGGAAACACAATGTCGCATAGCTGACATAATCGTCCACTACTTGTCTGTTCACCCAGCCGCCTTTCTCCTGCAGCGCCATGGGCATATCGAAATGATACAGGTTCACAAATGGCTCGATATCATGTGCAATCAGTTCGTTGATCACATCATTGTAAAAGGACACCGCTTCTTCATTGACGGCACCTGTTCCTTCAGGTAAAAGGCGCGACCATGAAATGGATAGCCGAAACGAATTGTGCCCAATTTCTTTCATTAAACGGATATCCTCTTTATATTTTCGATAAAATTGAGATGTCACGTTCGGCCCTACACCATCAAAAAAGCGAGTCGGCTCTTGTTCAAACCAATGATCCCAAATGTTCGGTCCCTTTCCATCTCCAGGGACACTTCCTTCTGTTTGCGTCGCAGAAGCAGAAGATCCCCACCAGAAACCTTCTGGGAATGTATATGATTGCTTGTTAGTTTCCATCGACATGTATTGAGTCTCCTTCACCTTTGATGTTTGCTGTCTTCGTTTTTTCTGTTGTCGTTACTTTTTCATTTTTTACATTCATCCGGTCAATAAACTTCAGGAACGGGAACCAAATGACAAACACAATCATGAGATTAAACAGCTGAAGCAGACCGCCCGCTAGTGAATTTGTTGCCATCATTCCACTAATAAAGATCGGCACTGTCCATGGAATATTCACGCCTGTTGGCGGCGGTACAATGCCTGATGCCATCGCAAAATAAGTAATACATGTAATGACCATTGGTGCCAAAATCCATGGAATGAGAATAAGCGGGTTCATGACAATCGGCAAACCGAAGATAATCGGTTCATTGACGTTAAATAATCCTGGTCCTAAGCCGAGCTTTGCTACTTGTTTTAATTGCTTACTTTTCAGGAAAATTAAAATCGTAAACACAACAGCCAGCGTCATACCGGTTCCACCCATTCCAACCGTATAGATTTCGATAAACTGCTTGCTGATGATATTAGGAACCTCACCTGTTTTTGTATAGCTCTCTAGGTTTTGAATGGATAATGTATTCCAAATCGGGTCCATAACAGAGTTGATAATAATTTGACCGTGGAGCCCAAAGAACCAAAGAATTTGTATAAAGAAAACAGCGATCAATGTCGGAATAAGACCGCTTCCAAGACCGACAAGCGGCGCCTGAATTGCATGATAAATCAGGTCATGCATATTTGTATGAAAGACTTGTGTAATGATGATATTGATCAATAAAAAGGTTGTGAGTGTCAAGGTAGCCGGGATCAATGCAGCAAAAGACTTTGAAACAGCCGGCGGAACCCCTTGCGGCATATTGATCACAAATTTCTTTTGGACAAAATAACGATAAATTTCAGCAGACAAAAAGCCTGTGATCATCCCAAGGAACATCCCTTTTGCGCCTAAACGATCGACTGGGATCACGCCTGCAATCGTTGCACCGCCTTCTTGTTCTAGTAAAAACGGAGTCAAAAGCAAGAAAGAGGCTAAAGCAATCACACCGCCAAATACAGCTTCCACATCATAGCTTTTTGATAAATAGTAGCCAATCCCAAATACAACAAACACACTCATAATGCTGATGGTCGCACTCGGTGCGATACTCAGTGCAGACTGGACGCCTTCCAGTACAGTTTGACTCATGATTTTATCTAAGAATGGCAAATTCATTAGCACGACCATAATAGAACCAAAGATGGTAAGCGGGAACGCAAGCATAAAGGCATCCCGTAATACACCTAAATAGCGGTTGTTGTTCAATCTCCCAGCAATCGGAACCAAAATGGCACTTATTCTATCAAACATTGGTTTCCCCCCTTGTTTATACCCTTTATTGTTTAAGCGATTGGAATATCGGCAGAAGCTCTCCCACAAGCTCCTTGATGGTAATGGTCGACATTAAGTGATCTTCGGCGTGCATGAGCAGCAGGGAGAAGGATGTTGTTTCCCCGCCCGCCTCTCGCTGCACGAGCTGAAAATGAATGTCGTGTGCATCCTGTAAATCTTCTTGTGCTTCTTTCATGAGACCAAATGCCTCTTCTTCTGCACCTTCTCGAAATTGTTTAAGAGCTTGAAGCAATTTGCTGCGTGCATTTCCGCTGTGTAAAATCAATTGAAAGCTGACTTGTTCCTCCGTGAGCCCTTCGAGTGTTTTCTTTTCCATGCTTTAAGATTCCCCCATCAATGTTAGCGCTTGTTCATACGCTTTTTGTCCATCGGCAAGACCGTACGCTTGCATATCAATGACTTCTACCTCAATCCCATATTTTTTTGCTTCTTTTTGAAGGTCTCCTTTTAAAAAGCTCATTTGCGGTCCAATTAACACAACATCTGCATTTGCCATTTCTTTTCTTGCTTGATCTTGCCCTACTGCCCAAATTTCTGCTTCGTCCCCAATTGAATCGGCATGAGCTTTCATCTTTGTGACTAGTAAACTCGTAGACATTCCAGAACTGCATGCTAATAAAATACGTTTCATTTCTCTCACCCCATCGTTGTAATAAAAGCGCTTCCATTTAATATTATATATTTTTATTTCTAAATGTCTAGACATTTAATTTTATTTGTCTGTATTTAATATAAAAAAGAGCGTACAATACGCTCTTCGACTTTGTCTTTATCCTTTTCCCGCCTGAAACCCAGGATACTTTGTCATGCCCCCATCTACATATAACGTCAAGCCTGTGACATAGCTCGCCTCTTTTGACGCCAGCCAGACAGCGCATGCTGCCACTTCTTCTGGCTTTCCAATATAGCCGATTGGAATCAGCTCAATCACACCTTTTTTCAATTCTGGATCATCAAATTTCTCTGCATTGATCGGGGTATCAATGGCGCCTGGTGCAATGCTGTTTACACGGATTTTTTTAGGTGCATATTCTAATGCCAATGTTTCTGTCAAAAGTTTGGCGCCTCCTTTACTTGCTGCATAATGCACGAAATGAGGCCAAGGAATTTGCTGATGAACCGACGACATATTAATAATCGAGCCTTCTATCCCGTGTTCCGTCATATACTTGAGTGCATCACGGCACCCTAGAAACATACCTGTTAAATTGGTAGACATGACTTTGTTCCAATTATCCAGCGTCATTTCAGTGGAAGGCACTTCATTTTCAATGCCTGCATTATTAATCATGACATCAAGACTGCCGAATGTATCAATGGCTTTATCAATCATCGCCTGCATATCCTCTTCCTTTGAAACATCACCTTTGATTTTCACAGCCTGTCCGCCATTTTTTTGAATATCTGCAATGGTGTCGTCTGGATTCTCTTTATCGGAGAAGTAATTGATCACCACATTGGCTTTTTCTTGTCCAAACCGGCGGGCCATCGCTTGACCTATCCCTGTACCTGCGCCTGTAATCAGGACTGTTTTTCCTTTTAAATCTGGATACATTTGTGTAACCTCCTATTTTGTAAAGCCTAGCAGCACGCCGCCTGCAATGATCATCAAGCAGCCTGTAATCACAAAGCTTGTTCTAGATGCTTTCTCTTTTAATAAGTAAATACCGCCCAAAGTTGAGATCACAATACCTGTTTGTGACATTGAAAAACTTACAGCCACGCCAATTAGGGGAATGGCTAAAAGCAGCCCTAGATTTCCTGTCGACCAAACAAGACCGGCAATGATATTTCTAAACGTATATTTGCTAAACGGATCCTGTTTTAAACTAATCGCTAAGGATGAAAGCAGCATGCCGACAGATTGCGGAACAAGGGCAGACCAGCCGTCAATATCAAACCATCTTAAAATAACGACATATCCGACGTAGCCGACGGTTGAGATGAGCAGAATGATGATTCCTTTTTTAAAATTGCCTCCGCCACTCTCGCCTTCATTCCTTTTTTGACCGAGCGATGTCATGACAACACCTGCAATGATCAGTAAAATGGCACAAGAACCAATGAGTATGACCGTCATCGTTTGCCATTCTTTAAAGACCATGACGCCAAATAGGGTTGTGCTCACAAGCTGCATACCCGTTGATAAAGGAACAGCCTTGGACACTCCGAGAAAAGCAACACTTGAAAGCTGATTCATTTGTCCAATACTCCAAAAGATACCTGAAATGACGGAGACCGCAAAAATAAGCGGTGTCAGCTCTGGCATTTTGATGAAAAAGGCTGCTATTGAAAACAAAAACGCGCCGATCGTAATGCCGAGGGTTTGCTGATACGCATTCCCGCCAAGTTTGACACTGATGAGAACAATACTTCCCCAAAATATCGCTGGGAGAAGTGCATATAAGATGCCCACTTCTATCCCTACTTTCCTATCTTTTTTTATAGCATCCCTCTTTTTCACATTTTTAGCCGAAAATAAGCAAACAAAAAAACCTTACCAAAGGTAAGGTTTTTCAGTCGCTCTATTTTTATTTCATCCATTCAGTATGGAATACGCCTTCTTTATCTGTACGCTCATACGTATGTGCACCAAAATAGTCACGCTGTGCTTGAATTAAATTCGCTGGAAGGACAGCTGTGCGATAGCTATCAAAGTAAGCAAGTGCACTTGAGAATGAAGGAACAGGAACTCCTTGTTCCACTGCAAGTGAAATGACTTTACGTAGTGATGATTGATAGTTTTGAGCAATATCCTTAAAGTATGGATCAAGCAATAGATTTTTCAGTTCAGGATTACGGTCATAAGCTTCTTTAATTTGTTGTAAGAAGGCTGCACGAATGATACATCCACCGCGGAAGATCATCGCAATCTCACCGTATTTCAAATCCCAATTATATTCATCAGACGCAGCTTTCATTTGCGCAAAGCCTTGTGCGTAAGAGCAGATCTTACTCATGAATAGGGCTTTTCTAACCGCTTCAATCAGCTCTTGTTTATTCTCAGCTGATTGTGCCGGCTCAGGACCTTGGATCAATTGACTTGCTTCCACACGCTCATCTTTCATTGCTGAAATGTAGCGCGCAAAAACAGACTCAGTAATGATCGGAAGCGGAACACCTAGATCAAGTGAGCTTTTGCTTGTCCATTTTCCAGTTCCTTTTTGACCAGCTTTATCTAAGATGACATCCACAAGCGGCTGGTTTGTTTCTTCATCCACTTTTGTGAAAATGTCAGCTGTAATTTCGATTAAATAACTGTCAAGCTCGCCTTTGTTCCACTCTGAGAAGACTTCATGAAGCTCCCCTGCTGACAATCCAGCAACATGCTTCAAGATAAAGTATGATTCAGAGATCAATTGCATATCTCCGTACTCGATGCCATTATGGACCATTTTGACATAATGTCCTGCTCCATCTGGGCCGATATACGTTGTGCAAGGCTCGCCATCTACTTTTGCAGAGATCGCTTCTAAAATTGGTTTTACTAGCTCATGCGCTTCTTTTTGACCGCCTGGCATGATGGAAGGACCTTTTAGAGCACCTTCTTCACCGCCAGAAACACCTGTACCAATGAAGTGAATACCACTTTCTGCAAGCTCTTGATTACGTCTTTGTGTATCCTTGTAATATGTATTTCCACCATCAATTAAAATGTCACCTTTCTCTAGGTGAGGGAGTAATGATTGAATGGTTGCATCTGTTGCTGCACCAGCTTTCACCATTAAAAGAATTTTACGCGGTGTTTCAAGCGACTGAACAAATTCTTCGATGCTGTATGTGCCAACAACGTTTTTCCCTTCGGATTCTTGGAGAAACTCTTCTGTTTTGCTGCTAGATCTGTTATAAACTGATACGGAGAAACCGCGGCTTTCAATATTGAGGGCAAGGTTTTTCCCCATAACGGCTAGTCCAACCACACCGATTTGTTGTTTTGACATAATTCTGACGTCCCTTCTAACACACTATATTGATTACTGCTGAAATGATGTACCCTTTGAAATTACCACAACATCACCTCTTTTATCAAGTTTTCAGTCTAGTCATTTCCTCTTTCGTCCTGAAAAAAGTCTTTATTAAAACTTGTACCGCTTGTTTTGCTCTCTTTTTCCTTAATCGTCATCCCTCTTTGAACCAATGATTTCCCATATTTTTCTTTCAGTCCATCTAAAATGGTTTGGAGTGGCTCTTCTTTTGCATCTTCTTTATATGAAAATAAATCCAGCTGTTTGACGGCTGCTTTTCGTTCTACAAGGTCTGTACCCGTCACACCTAAGAGCCTCACCGGCTGGTCATTCCAATGTTTAAGGAATAACTGCTTTGCTGCTTCAAATATGTCTTCCTTTCGATCTGTTGGATTTGTGAGCATGACACTTCGTGTGATGTTTTTCCAGCTTGCATATCGAATCATAATAAGTAGCCGATTCGCCATCACTTCTTTTCTCCTTAATCTTGCACTCACAGATTGTGACAGCTTATCAATTAATGTGACAAGTTCATCTGAATCATCAGAATCATGAGGAAGGGTTGATGAATTGCCGACAGATTTAAATTCGTAAATCCTTTCAGGATCTACAATGCCGTCATGGTCACCATTCGCCTTTTGCTTTAATCTCGGTCCATTAATGCCTAGCAATTCTTTTAGCGTATATTCATTCGCTTTCGCTAAGTCTTCAATGGTATGAATTCCGATGGTTTTCAATTTATCTGCCGTTTTTTGTCCCACCCCGTGCATATCACCAGCAGGGAGCGGCCAAAGCATGTTCGGAACATCTCGTTTCCGTAAAATGGTGATGCCCATTGGTTTTTTCCAATTAGACGCCATTTTCGCTAAAAATTTATTCGGTGCAATGCCGATGCTTGAAGGAAGCATCAGCTCCTCTACAAGCCTCGTTTGAATATCATGAGCTGTTTTGACCGCATGCTCAGCATATGGCGTATGCGTTATATCAATATAGCCCTCATCGATCGATACAGGTTCGACTAAATCACTATATTCTCTTAGGATTGTAAACATCTCCTGTGAGGAACTGCGATAACGGTCAAAGTTCGGTGTACGGACAATTAGTCCCGGACAAAGCCGCTTCGCTTCCCACAAGGGCATCGGGGGCTTGACACCTAACGCTCTTGCCTCGTAGCTGCACGTCACAACAATCCCTTTTCGCTCTTTCGCATTACCGCTAATGGCTAAAGGTTTCCCTCTCAAGGAAGGATCATACGCCATTTCTACATTGGCATAAAAAGCATTCATGTCTATATGAAAAATAATATTTGACATTGGCATAACCCCATTTTCTAGTATACCTATCTTTTGATCAGTTGTTCCTCATATATCAAACATGATGGATCTCTTTTATGTTCGATTATACATTGATTTATTTCATCTTTCCTTAAAAAAACCTTCTCTAAAAAAGAGAAGGTTCCACGGACATTTAAACTTTTTCTTCAATTATACCATGTTGATATTGAATGTCTTCATATGTTAATACTTCATTTTTATGTTGATATAAATGTTTCACAACCGGGGTAGGCTGTTGATTAAACGTCATGCTCAAACTTTGATTGGAGTAGTGTCCAGCTGGATCAATATAATACTTGTAATCAATGACTCTTGCTACATCAATGTCTGCGTAAGCAATTCCTTCTGTTTCAGCTGGAACCATTTCACTGATCGGTTCTCCATCCGGACCGTAAATGCACGTATGCCCACTCTTAAATGTTTCAAAGTAATCTCTTTGTTCCTGCGTTAAACAAATCATCTCTTTCATTTCTTCCGTATATATAGATGAAGTCATCAGCACAAAGGTTTGAGTCGCGATGGCATAATATCTGCTTGAAATTTCATCATCAAAATAACCCGGCCAGGATGCTACATGTACCTGCTCATTTTGGGCATTCATCGCCATAAGATCTAGGGGGACTTGATGCTCCCAGCACATCAATCCGCCAAGGTTTCCAATTTCAGTTTGAAAAACCGGCATCATACTTCCGCTTCCATCCCCCCAAATCAGTCTTTCTGCTACAGAAGCTCTCATTTTCCGATGTTTTCCTATTAAATCTCCATTTGGATTAAACCAAAGCTGAGCTAAATAGAGAGAACCACCATCTTTTTCACTGCATGATATACAAACGTACGTTTCATTTCTTTTTGCTGCCTCGCTTATTTTTTGAATAGCTAAGCTAGGAATTTCAACTGCATTTTTATACAATTCATGATAGAACTTTCGTGTATATTCTGGATGACCAATAAAAGCAAACCAAGGATAACCAGGTAAAAATGCTTCTGGGAATGCCACAAGCTTTGCGCCATTTGAAGCTGCCTCATCAATTAGTTCACACGATTTCTCAACGGTTGCCTCCAAATTTAAGTAGATAGGTGCTGCTTGTACCGCAGCTGCTCGAAACTTTGGGTAAATACTTGTCATATTCAAAACCTCCATTTCTTCTATTCCCCTTCATTATAAGATGGGAATTATGAAGTTTGGATGACAATTGACATTTTATACAAATAAAGGATTTTTATTTAATAGAGAAACCACTGGCTTCTGTTAGACATTTAACAATGTGTATAGTACACTGTGAGTAATGAAATGGATGTGATAATCATGATTATTGATACATTCAATGAAGTCTTTTTCCTTGTTGAATTCTTTACGATTATTCTTCCAGCGCTGACGGCCATCGGCATTGCGTTTTTATTAAAAGACTGCCGAATGAACGAACATCTTGGCGGACATCGTTTGGAAGAGTTGGACGCATCTTGCTTGAGTCGAACAGACTTTCTGTTTATCATATATGATCGCATTACAACTTGGATTAGTAAAGTCATTCGAATGAAAAGATCATCAAATGATGATGAAGACCATTCGCTTCCTCTCACTAATTAAATTTTTTTAATCATGAGGAGGAAACGAATTGAAACGTTTATTGACTGTTTTTACGACTTTATGTTTGATGATGATTGCGTCACCTGCATTTGCAGCGAGTGCGCAAACGAATACGAACTCTGATGGGTTTTTCCATCATTATTTTGTCCAGCCTTTTTCTGAACTGATCATTTGGCTTGCGAACTTCTTCAATGATGATTATGGTTTATCCATTATGTTCGTCACCTTGATTGTCCGTCTGCTGATTTTCCCGCTTTTTGCGAATCAATTTAAGAAGCAAAGAGTCATGCAGGAGAAAATGGCACTGGTGAAACCACAGATTGACCAAATACAAAGCAAATTGAAAAAAACAAAAGAACCTGAAAAACAAAAAGAATTGCAAATGGAAATGATGAAAGTATACAAAGAGAACAACGTGAACCCGCTGGCAATGGGCTGTCTGCCTATGCTGATTCAAATTCCAATTGTTCTTGGCTTTTACTCAGCGATCCGTTCAACACCTGAGATCGCAACACACTCGTTCTTATGGTTTAACTTAGGACAAACTGATCTATTGGTAGCAATTTTTGCAGGGGCTATGTATTTCTTGCAATTTTATGTTACGCAAAAATATGCGAAGCAGTCTGGTACCCAGACAGAGGCTGCGCTGAAGCAGGCAAAAGTGATGGGCATGATTTTCCCAATCATGATGCTGTTTCTTTCAATCAATGCACCCGCTGCTCTTCCTTTATACTGGATGACAAGCGGACTATTACTCACGATTCAAACGATTATTTTAAATGTGATGTACCAAAAATCAAAAACGAAAGCGGCCGCTAACGAACAAGCCAAACCAGCTGCTGAATAAAAATAAACCCCTTATCTAATGATAAGGGGCTTTTCATTATGCCAATTCTTCTTTCAACCGCTCTGGCAATTGTTCGAGATCCTCAATTTTCCCAAGGAACTTATTTGGGTCCACTTGTAAAATCATTTTGTTTTCTCTCTCCACAACGCCAAAGAAATATTCAGAGGCTTTCGTGTTCATATGAAATGGCTTGATCTCGCTTTGCTCAATATCGATGATATCTTTTGCATCTGAGACAAGACAGCCAATCATTTGATCGTTTAATTCAAATAGTAACACCTTGGACTGTTCGTTCACATCAAGAGGCTTTCCGTGAAGCATCACGCCTGTGTCACTGACAGGAATAACCTCTCCTCTTAATGACATCAGCCCTTTAATTTCTTTTGGAAGATTCGATACTTCTTGTAAATAAGGGACCTTCTCAATCGAACGAATATGCTCTACACTGATGCCAAACTCCTCTTGCCCCACCTGAAAAATAATGATCTTTTGCGTGCTCACAGAGTCTCCTGCCTTTACGATGGATTTGTCGTTTCTTCGATAATGGCGAGAACCATTTCAGCTGTTTTGACTAATTCTTCAATCGGCATTTTCTCATTTTTTGTATGAATATCTTCATATCCAACAGCTAGGTTGACAGTTGGTACGCCGTTCCCTGCAATGACGTTTGCATCACTGCCTCCGCCGCTTGTCTGTAGTTCTGATGGTCGGTCAATTTTCGCAGCCGCTTTTTTCGCCACTTCTACAACTTGATCGCCGTGTGAGAATTTAAAGCCTGGATACATGATGTCAATTTGTACATCGGCACTTCCGCCCATTTCTTTAGCGGTTTTTTCAAAGGCTTCTTTCATCTTCGCTACTTGAGCTTCCATTTTTGCAGGCTCTAAAGAGCGTGCTTCAGCCAGAATATCGACTTGATCGCACACAATATTCGTTTGTGTTCCGCCTTCAAAACGGCCGATATTCGCTGTTGTTTCTTTATCAATTCGGCCAAGCGGCATGCTCGCAATCGCTTTTGAAGCAATGGTAATTGCAGACACGCCTTTTTCAGGGGCGACACCCGCATGAGCTGTTTTTCCGTAAATCGTTGCACGTACTTTTGCCTGAGTTGGCGCAGCTACAATAATCGTACCGACCTTGCCATCTGAATCAAGGGCATAGCCGTATTTCGCTGTCATCAATTTCGGGTCTAACGCTTTTGCTCCAACAAGTCCTGATTCCTCACCAGCTGTGATGACAAATTCAATCGTCCCATGTCGTACATTTTTCTCTTTCAGCACACGGATCGCTTCAAACATAGCGGCAAGCCCTGTTTTATCATCAGCCCCTAGGATTGTTGTTCCATCTGTTTTTACATAGCCGTCCTCAATGACTGGTTTTACACCATTTCCCGGAACAACTGTATCCATATGAGAGGTGAAATAGATCGTATCTGCCTCTTGATTTCCTTCCAGTGTGCAGACGAGGTTGCCTGCACCGTGGCCTGTTACTGCTTTTGAATCGTCTTCAACCACTTTAAGACCAAGCTGCGAAAATTTTTCTTTTAATACTTCAACAATTTTCTCTTCGTGTTTTGTTTCTGAATCAATCTGAACTAATTCTAAAAATTCGTCTAGTAAGCGTTTTTCATTAATCATGATCATGCTCCTCCTCTTATAGCGGCATGTTGCCATGTTTTTTTAACGGTCTATCTTCTTCCTTACTGCGAAGCACATCAAATGAGCGAATCAATCGCTCTCTCGTTTCAGCTGGCATGAAAATATCGTCTATGAGCCCTGCCTGAGCCGCTTTCCATACACTTGGTTTCTTATCAATCTCACGCAAATCAGGATGAACGATTTCGTCTGCGAACGTTTTCCCCATCACATCAATTTCAGCTTCTGGCCATGCATAAACAAAGTCAGCACCTAAGCCCTTACTGTTCATCGCGACATATGCACCGCCAAACGCTTTTCTTAAAATCACAGTGATTTTTGGAACAGTCGCTTCAGCGTACGCATATAAAAGTTTTGCGCCGTGGCGGATAATTCCCGCATGCTCAGCTTTCTCCCCTGGTAAGAAACCAGGAACGTCCACAAAGGTTAAGAGCGGAATATGAAACGCATCGCAAAATCGAATAAACCTGGCCGCTTTATCGGCTGCGTTAAGATCAAGGCTTCCTGCCAGCACCTTTGGCTGATTGGCAACAACACCAATTGAGGCCCCTTGTAATCTGGCAAAACCTGTGACGATATTTTTTGAGAAACAAGGCTGCGTTTCAAAGAATGAGCCTGAATCAGTTATCCCTGCCACCACTTGTTTGACATCATAGGTGCGTGATGGATCCTTTGGCAGTAATCTGCCCGGATCGGCAGTATCATGCGTTTGTGCTTCAGTATGCATGACCGCCTGTTGTTTCGTTTGTATGTACGTTAAAAGAGTTCGAACCGCTTTTAACACGTCTTTCTCATCTTTCCCAGTATAGTGCACATTCCCGCTTGTCTGATGCTGAACACTTGCACCGCCAAGACGGTCAGGACAGACCGTTTCTCCTGTTGCCTTTTCTATTACTTTCGGACCAGTTAAAAACATATGAGCTGTCTGCTCTGTCATGAAAACAAAATCAGTTAATGCAGGTGAATAAACCGCACCTCCAGCACAAGAACCTAAAATAACAGATATTTGCGGGATTTGACCAGAGTACAACACATTCCGTTTAAAAATCTGTCCGTATCCCTCTAATGATACCACACCCTCTTGAATTCTCGCACCACCTGAGTCTTTTAGACCGATGACCGGCATGTGATTTTTAGCCGCCAGATCCATTAAAGACACAATTTTTTTAGCATGCATGTGACCTAAGGAGCCCCCATAAACGGTTGCGTCTTGTGCATAAACACATACTGGCTTTCCATGAATGAGTCCCGTTCCAATGACAACGCCGTCACCGACATGCTCTGACAAGTCGCCGGTTGCAAATGATTGAATTTCCATCAAACTGCCCTCGTCTAGAAGCTCATGCAGCCGCTGACGAACCGTCAGCTTTCCTTTGTTTCTGTGAGCCGCAGCTCGTTTTTCACCACCGCCAATTAATGCTTGCTCTCGCCACTTTGACAAGTCATTGAACGATTCATTCATCGCCATGTTCCTCTCCTTTCAAGGACTCGCACAACTCAAATAACACACCTGATGTTTCTTTAGGTGAAATAAAAGCAATCTGCTTTCCGCTGGCGCCCATCTGTGCAGATTTTTGGAGAAGCTGCACACCAAGGTGATCAAGACGGCTAAGATCCGCCTGAATGTCACCTGACCTTAACGCAATATGATGGAGCCCCTCTCCTCTTTTTGTTAAAAAGGTATGTAGTTTACTGCGCACTGACATCGGTTCAATTAATTCAATGAGCAGCTTATCAAGTGAAACGAAGGACGCTCTAATCTCCTGCTCAGGAATTTCTTGTATGTCTGAAAAATGCCAGTTAAATAGCCGGCGAAGTGTTTGAGATGTTTCTTTAATAGAGAAGACCGCAATGGCAATATGATCGATTTGCTTCATCCGTTCACTTCCTTTATAGATCACTTGTCGCATATGAAAAAACCAGATAGAATAAAGACAGGTGCGCTTGTCGCAAAAATCTTCGGTTATAGGGGTGCGATATGTCTCAGAAATTCATGAAATTTATGGTATTGCTTATGATTAGCCTGCTGTTAATTTCTTCACTTTTAGCAGGAGCGGCAGCCTTTTTATAAGGTTTCTATAAAAGCAGACAAGCAGGTGATTCGTTTTCATCAACGAATGGCCTGTTTGTCTTTGGCAAGCGTTTCAAAAGAATCACTTGATTTTGTAATCCATACCTTTGTACCAACTGGAAGCTGATCAAACAGAAGCTCTACATCTTGATTATGAAGCCTCACACAGCCTGCTGTAATAAATTTCCCAATCGATGTTTCGTCACTCGTTCCATGAATTCCGTAGGTTCTACCATCTGTTCCTCGTGCATCAAATCCAATCCATCTTCGCCCAAGAGGGTTATTCTTCGCACCGCCTTCAATATTCTTCCTCCTGTAATAGGGGTCTTTCGCTTTGATCATAATGGTAAATTCACCTTCTGGCGTTAAATCCGCTGTTTTTCCTGTAGAAGCAGGATATACTTTTTGTATTTTTCCTTGATCAATAAAGGCTAATTCATTTGTTTGTTTATTAATAATGACAAACGGGTCTCCTGGAAGCGGGTTTTGTCCGAGCGGCCAGATAGGCGAAAGGGACATGGTTAGTACGGTATAAAATAAAAGACGCATAGGCTCCTCCTTTTTCATTAGATTGACCAATGAAGGAGGAACTCATGCGTCTCTATTCTTTCATCCCTTTAAAATAGCTTTTCAGTACTAAATATTGTTCCATTTCCCCGAGGAAATGAAAGAGTGCAGCTCTTGCCTCAAATTCTTCTCGTGTTTGCGGGAGAGGAAGTGCATCGAACTCTTCTTTCATATCAATGAGGCGTCTTAAAAACTTATGCGCTGTGTTCCCAGGGTGAATATGTTCGCGTAAGTCTCTAATATATTCTGCAATGATTTGTCCATGCTCCGTTGTGACGGAAATGGACGTAATTTTGGGCAGCACACGCTCAATGATTTCAAATTGCTTTTGTCTCATGTTGAAATAATGATAATACAGGTTTTCATGTCTTAACACATGGTTTTCAACATCACGATATGCAAGAGCTTTCGCTTCTTTAATCAACTGATGTGTCTCTGGTATTTCCTTTCCTGTCCAGTCTTGTTTCCCTGTCATTAAGTATTGCTCAATTTCCTCAAAGATTTTTGCAAAGTTGGCTTCAATCTGTTCGCTGTAGCGTTTAAGCTTTTTATCAACACTAGGCATATATAGGTTCATAATTAGTGCAACCCCAACACCAATGGTAATCAGCAGTAGTTCATTCCAGATGAGATGGAGGGTAATCCCGCCAGACATGTATAAATGGAGGATGATGACTGAACTTGTCACAATCCCTTCTTTAATTCGAAGCAAAACCGTTGTTGGAATAAAGACAAGCAGCATCAAACCAATGACAAAAGGATGATACCCAATCAGGTCGAAAAATAAGTAAGAAAACAAAATAGCAAGACTGCATGCGGCAAAGCGGGCTCCCGATGCTAAGAGGGACCTTTTCTTCGTCACCTGAATACAAAGGATCGTAATAATCCCTGCAGCTGAATAATTTTGCAAGCCAAGCAATTGTGCAATATAAATAGCGATCGCTGTTCCTAATGCTGTTTTCAGCGTTCGGTAGCCGATTTTAAACATGATGTGATTCACTCTTTTCTGTCTTGTTTCCATTCACTTTTGTGAAGTGATGAACTTTTTTTACTTTCCCCATTATAATCAAAAAAAGAAGGAGATGTTAAGTCTCCTTCTCTTTTTTCTTTATAATATTTTTTGTAAGAAGTCTTGCGCACGCTTCGAAGACGGTGATTCAAAAAATTGCACAGGGTTTGCATCCTCTACAATTTTCCCGTCATCCATAAAGATCACGCGGTCAGCCACTTCTTTTGCAAAGCCCATTTCATGTGTGACGATGACGAGGGTCATACCAGATTGAGCCAGCTCTTTCATAACCTCTAACACTTCCTTCACCATTTCAGGATCTAGTGCTGAAGTGGGTTCGTCAAACAGCATAATGTCTGGTGTCATGGCAAGCGCACGCGCAATCGCCACACGCTGCTTTTGACCGCCGGACAAACGGTTTGGGAAGTCATCTTTTTTCTCTAAAAGCCCTACCTTTTTCAGCAGATCTTCAGCTTGTTTGATGCTCTCTTCCTTCGATTGATTCTTCACATTCATTGGCGCATACGTGATATTTTCCAGCACAGTTTTATGCGGGAACAGATGGAAATGCTGAAACACCATTCCGATGTTCTCACGCACTTTAAGTGCATTCGTTTTTGGATTTGTGATTTCGGTGTCCTTAATTGTGATCACACCGGAAGTCGGCTTTTCAAGTAAGTTGATGCAGCGAAGAAATGTCGATTTTCCTGAACCAGATGGTCCAATCACCGCTACAACTTCCCCTTCTTTAATGGTGGTGTCGATCCCCTTTAATACTTCGTTTTTCCCAAAAGATTTTGTGAGTTTCTCTATTTTAATCATTTGATTTTAACTTCCTTTCCACCGATTTGCCGACAAAGGTGAGAACAAGCACGATGACATAATAGATAAGACCCGCAAAAATAAGCGGTTCAAGATAATTATACGTAACGGCCCCTGCTTGATAGGCTCGTCTCATGACATCGCCCAGTCCAATGACTGTCACAATAGCTGATTCTTTTGTCAGTGTAATCGTTTCATTCACAAGTGCAGGTGAAATATTTTTAAATGCCTGCGGAAGCAATAAGTCCTTCATCATTTTAGCATAAGGAATACCTAACGCAACGGCTGCTTCTTTTTGACCTTTATCAATTGCATTAATACCTGCACGAATGATTTCAGAGACGTATGCCGCTGAGTTGAGTGAAAATGCCGCTACAGCAGCCCAGTATTGATCGATTTGAAACCCAAGAAGCTGAGGAAGACCAAAATAAATAATGAGCAATTGAAGCACGAGCGGTGTGCCTCGGAAAATTGACGTATAGAAATCCGCAAGCCAAATGAGCGGCTTAAATACACTAATCTTACAAAGGGTTAATAAAATTCCTAAGATAAATCCAAGAAAAAGCGATACCACTACAATAGAAAGCGTGACCTTAAGTCCTTCTAAAATAAAGGGCATCTGAGGTATTACATCTTTAAAATCCAACATGACATTCTCCTTTTTTTGCTTTCATACGACATCAAAACAGGAAAAAAGTTCAACTCGTGTTGAACTTTTCAGCGCTTTCTACTTGATTTTCATGTATGACGCTGATTCTTTTCCTGACTTACTTTTCATCAGCAAACCATTTTTTAATTAATTTATCAAGTTCACCATTATCTTGCATTTCTTTTAATGATTTATTAAATTTCGCTGTTAAGTCGCTATTTTTCTTGAATGCAATGGCTGAACCTTCGTTTGAGCTATTCAATCCAAATGCTTGGAAGTCTTTTTCCTTTTTCAAGTAACCAGCAGCTACTTTATCTTCAATAATAGCTGCATCAAAACGGCCTGCTTTGATCTCTTGAATGATATCAGAGATTTTATTACGGTCTTCAACTGTTAGGTTATATTTCTTTTGCAAACCATTTGCTTCTTCCTGTTGAATAGAACCTAATTGAACGCCGACTGTCTTGTCTTTTAAGTCTTTCTCTGCTTTAATTCCGCTAGATTTTTTTGATACAATTAAGTTTTTAGCATTGTAATAAACATCAGAGAAATCCACTTGTTTTTTACGTTTTTCTGTAGGTGTCATTCCTGCAAGGACAATATCAGCTTTGTTTGTTTTAAGGGCGGATACAAGGCTTGCAAAGTCCATATCTTGTATTTCTAGCTTGTAGCCGTTCTTTTTTGCTATTGCTGTTGCCAGGTCTACATCAAATCCAACAATTTTATCTCCGTCTTTTGATTCAAATGGCGGATAATCTGCTGATGTCGCCATAACGAGTGTTTTGTCGTCTCCTGATGCGTTTGAATTATTAGAAGAAGTTCCGCAAGCTGCGAGTGCAGCTGCAAGACCAGCTGTCATAAGTAATAATAACCACTTTTTCATATGATGATGCCTCCCAGTATTTAAAATCATGTGTTGATTTGAATATTTATTCACTATAATGTATTTTAAACACTTTCTTTTTAAGATGCAATAGTATTTTGCTAAAATTATTTTGATTCCATTGTCTTATAAAACAAGAAGCAGCCCGATCTAAAGACCGAGCTGCTTCTATTTATTCATTCAAAAGTCACATGTTAGATTTCTTCGCAATGCTCATCAAAAGCGGCTTGTAGTTTTGACACTACTTCCATTGGCTCGTGCCCTTCAATTTCATGACGTTCAACCATTTTGATGATTTTTCCGTCTTTTAATAATGCAAAGGATGGTGAAGATGGTGGAAAGCCTTCAAAGTATTCACGGGCTCTTGCTGTTGCCTCTTTGTCTTGTCCAGCAAACACTGTCAGCAATTGATCTGGACGCTTATCATAATGAACAGAATAGCCTGCAGCTGGTCTTGCAATACCGCCTGCGCAGCCGCATACTGAATTCACCATGACAAGTGCTGTTCCTTTTTGAGTCAGGGCTTCGTCTACCTCTTCAGCTGATGTAAGCTCAGTGTAGCCTGCCTGCTTAATCTCTTCTCTCGCTTGTTTCACAATATCATTCATAAATAAATTAAAATCAATATTCATGTCCGTCCACTCCTTTTGCGTACCATAACCATTTTAACTCCATCATATCAAGGAAAACGCCTGCGGGCAAATGTGTTGTCTTTTCCTTCGCAACCTTTTTTTGAACATCGTTTATGAGCTGTCAAATTGGGGAAAAGTGATGATAAAGAGATGAAAGGGAGAACTGCGTGATGGCAAAATTCAAAAAAGCGATGCTCATTTATAATGGAAATGCTGGACAAAAAAACATGGAAAAAACACTTGGTCAAACAGTGCCTCTTCTTTCTCTACATATTGATGAACTCATTCTTAAACCAACAAAACAGCCAAAAGACGCCTATGATTTCTGCCGCCATATCGATGAAACGGTGGAACTGCTTATTATTTTAGGCGGAGATGGGACCGTGCATGAATGCATGAACGGTATCGGCGGTTTAGCAAAAAGGCCCGCTGTAGCGATATTACCAGGCGGGACATGCAATGATTTTTCTAGAACGCTTGGAATTCCTCAACAAATGCAAAAAGCTGCTCAAATGATTGTTGACGGCTTAGAAAAAAAGGTCGACTTAATCAAGGCAGAAGATCGATACTTATTAAACTTTTGGGGAATTGGGCTTATTGCAGAAACCTCCAACAATATCAATGACAAGGAAAAAGCCGTACTCGGTAAAATCAGCTACTTCACAAGTGCCCTGCGCACCCTGCAGCAAACAAATCCTTTTCCCGTACGGATTGAGACTGAAAAGGAAAGCTGGGAAGAGGAAGCTGTCATTGTTCTTGTAATGAATGGACATTTTATTGGTACAAATAAAATTGATTTGCCAAATGCAGCTATTGATGATGGAAAAGCGGAAATCTTAATTTGCAGAAATACGAGTTTCTCCGCTTTAAAGGAAATCTTTTCGATGAACCGTGAAGAGTTAGAGGATTTCACTGGCGATCTATCTCTCATTCAAGCGTCCAGTATTCGTATCCACACGGAAGAAGAAATGGATGCCGATACGGATGGTGAAGTTTATATGAAGGCCCCCTCATCTTTAGAGGTGTTAAAACAGCATTTGACCTTTATTGTTCCAGCAGAATAAAAAACGCCCGACATCATTTTGATTCGGGCGTTTTTTTAATATAGCGTCTGTATAAATATTCAAGTACATATCCGAGCAATGTCCCGGCGAGAAGTGATATTCCTAAAAAGCTATTGGCTACTCCTTTAAACCCGCCGACAATCAGCAAGCAGTACGCAATTTGAATAATTGAAACGATCGATATGATGAGCAGTAATCTTTCAGGATGATTGCGTGATTTAGATATGTACCGCAGAAAAGCAAACGCAATCGCTGTGATAAACATGAGTCCAATCGTTAGAAAAGCAAAAAAGTCTAGTCCAGACATATCATCGCTCCTTTCTCTTAGATGTGGAAATCCCCCTCTCATGACCGGGAGGGGGGAAAAAATGATTAATAAACAGATGTCTGTTCGTCGATGCCTTCAAGAATTTGTTTAATTCGTTGAAGGAATCTGCCGCATACAAGACCATCTAGTACTCTGTGATCTAATGAGAGACAAAGGTTGACCATGTCTCTAGCCCCAATCATGCCATTTACAATCATTGGACGCTTCACGATCGATTCTACTTGTAAAATCGCCGCTTGCGGGTAATTAATGATTCCCATAGATTGAACCGAACCAAATGATCCTGTGTTGTTGACAGTGAATGTACCGCCTTCCATATCACTTTGCTTCAGTGTTCCTTGTCTCACTTTAGACGCAAGCTCATGAATTTCTTTGGCGATGCCCTTAATGGTTTTTTCATCTGCATCCTTAATGACTGGCACAAAAAGAGCGTCCTCTGTAGCGACAGCAATCGAAACATTGATTGCTTTCTTTTGCACAATTTTATCTCCAGCCCACATGCTATTCATTTCAGGGAATTCCTTTAAGGCTTGAGCCACTGCTTTGACAAAGAACGCAAAGAACGTCAAATTAAAGCCTTCTTTTGCTTTAAATTGATCTTTCAGCTGATTTCTTCTTGTCACAAGATTTGTCACATCGACTTCCATCATTGTCCATGCATGCGGAATTTCATGCTTGCTTCTCAGCATATTTGCCGCAATTGCCTGCCGAATTGGCGTGACTGGCAGTTCAACATCACCAGGCATGGAAGAGATGGAAGGCGCTGCTTTTGCTTTTGATGGCTGTTCAGGCTTCGGTTGAACAGCATGTTCATTGATAGGTGCTGTATTCTCTTGAACGCCGCCATTTTCAATGAGCTGCAGCAGATCTTTTCTTGTGATTCGGCCGCCTGCTCCTGTTCCTTGAACAGCCGCTAAATCAATTCCGTGCTCATCTGCTAAACGAAGGACTGCTGGAGAGTAACGTTTCTTTTGACTTTGATTCTCTTTAGTTTGATCTGCTTCAGGCGCTTCGCTTTGCTCAGGTGCTGCTGCTTCTTTTACACTCTGAGGCGCGCTACCTTCTATTTCAATTTCACAGAACACTTCTCCTACTTGCAGCGTTTCGCCTTCTTGAGCCGATAGCTTTGTAATCGTTCCTGTAAAGGATGACGGAACTTCTGCGTTCACTTTATCTGTCATGACTTCCGCAATCGGATCGTATTTATTCACATGATCGCCAGGTGAAACGAGCCATTTGCTAATCGTTCCTTCTGTTACACTTTCACCTAGCTGAGGCATTTTCATTTGTTCAATTGCCACTTGAAACCCTCCTCTTTCTTAAAACGCCGCTAGCTCTCTCATTTCAGCTTCTACCTTATCTGGATTGACCATGAAGAATTTCTCCATAGTTGGTGCATAAGGCATTGCCGGAATCTCTGGTCCTGCCAGGCGTTTGATTGGTGCGTCTAAATCAAATAAGCAATGCTCCGAAATGATCGCCGCAACCTCACTCATGATGCTGCCCTCTTTTGTATCTTCCGTTAACAGAAGCACTTTGCCTGTTTTTGATGCAGCTTCAATAATCGCTTCCTGATCAAGCGGATACACTGTTCTCAGATCGAGAATATGAGCGGAAATACCGTCTTTTGCAAGGCGGTCTGCTGCTTGCAGCGCAAAATGGACACACAGGCCATATGTAATGACCGTAATATCATCGCCTTCACGTTTCACATCTGCTTTTCCAATCGGAAGTGTATAATCCTCTTCAGGCACTTCTCCTTTAATAAGACGATATGCACGTTTATGTTCAAAGAACAATACAGGATCTGGATCACGCACTGCTGCCTTTAAAAGACCTTTTACATCATAAGGAGTAGAAGGCATCACAATCTTCAAACCAGGCTGGTTGGCAAAAATCGCTTCGACCGATTGTGAATGATAAAGTGCCCCGTGTACACCGCCCCCGTAAGGTGCGCGGATAACCATTGGACAGCTCCAATCATTATTTGAGCGGTATCTAATTTTTGCAGCCTCTGAAATGATTTGGTTGATTGCAGGCATAATAAAATCCGCAAATTGCATTTCTGCGATTGGACGCATCCCATACATCGCTGCCCCAATACCTACACCCGCAATGGCTGATTCTGCAAGAGGTGTATCCATGACGCGCGCTTCTCCAAATTGCTCGTAAAGTCCCGCTGTCGCTTTAAATACGCCGCCCTTTTTCCCGACATCCTCTCCGAGCACAAACACTTTCGGATCTCGCTCCATTTCTTCTTTCATTGCCAGTGTAATGGCGTCTATATATGACATAACAGGCATTTTTCTTCCCCCTTACTCCGCATACACGTAACGAAGTGCGCTTTCTGCATCAGCATAAGCTGCGTTTTCCGCTTCATCAGTGGCTTCGTTTACGATTTGCATGATTTCTTTTGTCATTTCTTCTTTCATTTCAGAAGTCATGACGTTTCCTTCGATTAAATACGTTTCATATTGGATGAGCGGATCTTTCTTTCTCGCTTCGAGCACTTCTTCTTTTTCTCGATAGCTTGAATCATCGTCATCACTTGAATGCGCAGTTAAACGGTAAGAGATTGTTTCAATCAATGTCGGGCCTTCGCCTCTTGCTGCACGGTCTCTCGCTTCTTTGACTACGGCATATACTTCAAGCGGATCATTTCCATCAACGGTTACGCCTGGCATTCCATAGCCAATCGCACGATCTGAAATACGTTCACATGCCACTTGTTTGTCATACGGCACAGAAATCGCGTACTTATTGTTTTCACACATGAAAATAACAGGCAGTTTATGCACAGCAGCGAAGTTAGCGCCTTCGTGGAAATCGCCTTGGTTTGATGAACCTTCACCGAACGTGACAAAGCTGACAAAATTTTTCTGTTCTAGACGTCCAGCAAGTGCAATCCCCACCGCATGAGGAACCTGCGTTGTAACAGGCGATGATCCGGTCACAATGCGATTTGCCTTTTGTCCAAAATGACCCGGCATTTGTCTTCCGCCTGAGTTTGGATCGTCTTGTTTTGCAAAACCAGACATCATTAAGTCTTTTGCTGTCATCCCAAAGGCAAGAACAACCCCCATATCACGATAGTAAGGTAAGACGTAATCTTCTTCTCTATTCAGCGCAAAAGCAGCGCCGACTTGCTGCGCTTCCTGTCCTTGACAAGAAATAACGAATGGAATTTTCCCAGAACGGTTTAAAAGCCACATCCGTTCATCAATTTTCCTTGCTAGAAGCATTGTTCTATATATATCAATTGCTTGTTCATCTGATAATCCTAGTTCCTGATGACGCATGTTACTCATCATGTTTCCCTCCTTGATTAAAAATGGATCGCCTTCCCGTCAACAGCAAGGGCTGCTTCGCCAATCGCCTCTGATAAGGTCGGGTGAGGGTGTATCGTTTGCCCCACTTCCCACGGCGTTGCATCAAGTACTTTGGCTAATCCAGCTTCAGATATCATATCTGTTACATGAGGACCAATCATATGAATTCCTAAAATATCATCTGTCTTTTGATCGGCAATGATTTTGACGAATCCATCAGACTCCCCGTTCACAAGCGCTTTTCCAATCGCCATAAATGGAAATTTTCCTATTTTGACTTCAAAGCCCTGCTCTTTTGCCGCCTGTTCAGTCAGTCCAACACTAGCGGTTTCCGGGTGAGAGTAAACACATTTCGATACGAGTGTTTCATCGAGCGGTTTTGGATCTTTCCCAGCCATATGTTCTACGGCAATCATACCTTCGTGTGAAGCCACATGTGCCAATTGAAGTCCACCAATGACATCTCCTATTGCGTAAATATGCGATTCTTTCGTTTGATAATGCTCATTTACGACAATGCCTTGTTTTTCGGTTTGGATGTCTGTGTTTTCAAGACCTATTCCTTCGATATTAGGTACTCTGCCAACTGAAAGAAGAAGTTTTTCCGCTTCAAAGGTCTGTACGTCTCCATCCTTTTCCGCTTGAATCGCAACGTGATTTCCCTGCTTTTCTACAGTATCTGTCAGTACCTTCGCATTTGTCACAAAGGTGATGCCTTTTTTAGATAATAACTTTTCCATTTCTTTGGAAATATCATGATCCTCTGTTGGCAAAATGCGATCTGCAAATTCGATCACTGTGACGTTTACACCAAAATCGTTGAGCATGGATGCCCACTCAATTCCAATGACACCTCCACCGACAATCAGGATCGACTGCGGAAGCTCTGACATTTCAAGTGCATCATCTGATGTGAGGATGTGTGTTCCATCCGCTTCAAGCCCTGGCAGCACACGTGGTCTTGATCCTGTCGCAATGATGACCTGCTTCGGAATCAGCATCTCATTTTCATCTCCATTTGCCATTTCTACGGAGATCGTTCCTGGCATTGGCGAAAAAATAGATGGACCAAGGATACGGCCGATCCCTTCATATACATCAATTTTCCCTTGTTTCATTAAGTGTTTGACGCCGCCTGCTAATTTTTCTACAATCTCTGTTTTTCTTTTCTGCACACTCGCAAATTGCAAGGCAATGCCGCCCGTCTCAACACCAAAATCAGCTGCACGTTTGACGGTTTGATAGACTTCTGCACTTCTGAGAAGCGCTTTTGACGGAATGCAGCCTTTATGAAGGCATGTTCCGCCAAGCTTTGCTTTTTCTACAACTGCTGTTTTCAATCCAAGCTGCGAGGCACGGATGGCCGCTACATAGCCGCCTGTGCCCCCACCAAGAATGACGAGGTCATATTCAGTTGCCATGACTTGTCACTCCTTTCTTCATCCGTTGATCATTTGGGTATTCTTTTGGTGATTCTTCTTCTTTTAAAATACGAAGTGCACCTTCTGCTAAGGACTGCAGTTCATTTTCACCTGGATACACAACAACATCTGAAATCCAGTCAATATACCCTCTAATACTTGACGTAATCTGTTTGCTGTATGCAAGTCCGCCTGTTAATACAATGACGTCCACTGCTCCTTTTAACACAGCACTCGCTGCACCAATTTCCTTGGCAATTTGATAGCACATTGCTTCATAAATCCGTGCTGCACGCTCATCACCTGCTTCTATCATGCGTTCTACTTTTACAGCGTCTGTCGTGCCAAGATAACCCGCAAGCCCACCTTCGCCAATAATGCGTTTGAGCATTTCCTCTTGGGTATACTCACCAGAAAAACAAAGGTTCACGAGGTCACCTGTTGGTAAGGTTCCCGCTCGCTCAGGGCTGAAAGGACCTTCACCATGCAGACCGTTATTGACATCGATGACTTTCCCTTTTTCATGTACACCAATGGTGATACCGCCGCCCATATGAGTAATAATCATGTTCAACTCTTCGTAACTTTTTCCAAAAGAAGCAGCTGTTTTTCTTGCGACCGCTTTTTGATTTAATGCATGAAAGATACTTTTTCTTTCGATCGTTGGCAGTCCTGAAATACGAGCAATTGGCTTTAGTTCATCCACCACAACTGGATCGACAATAAAAGCTGGGATATTCAGGCCAAGGGCAATTTCTCTTGCGATGATCCCGCCGAGGTTGGATGCATGCTGGCCGGCATATCCTTCTTTTAGGTCTTCCACCATTTGCTCATTGACTTCATAGGTGCCTCCTTCGATTGGTCGAAGAAGGCCGCCGCGTCCGCAAACCGCATCAAACTTTGAGATGTTCATCCCCTGTTCATGCAGTGTTTTTAAAATAACTTCTTTGCGGAATGAAAATTGATCAATGATATGTGGAAACTGCTTTAATTCCTCATCTGTATGTCTTAGTGTCGTTTCAAAAATAGAACGGTCATTGTGAAACACACCGATTTTTGTTGAAGTAGAGCCAGGATTAATCGTGAGAATACGCCATTCTTTTGTCAGCAAAAACAAAACCTCCGTTTCAACTCATTCTTCAAATTAGCGACGACTTAAAATATGTTGACCATTTTGCAGGAATTGACTTCTTGATTTACGCATTCTTTCAATTCGTTCTTCAGCCAATCGGTCTGCCGCTTTATAGGTTGGAATGGCATCACGGTTAGAAATTTCAATCACACGTTCAATATTTTGATAAATGCCTTCGACTTTTTTCATCGCACGATCTGCATTATAGCCGTAAAGCTCATCAGCAACGTTAATCACACCGCCGGCATTGATGACATAATCAGGGGCATACACAATCCCCATTTCATGGATAAGATCTCCGTGATGCGTTTCTCTTAGCTGGTTATTCGCTGCACCTGCGATGACCTTTGCTTTTAACTTAGGAATTGTCATATCGTTAATGGTTGCGCCAAGTGCACACGGTGCATAAATATCACATTCTTGATCATAGATATCTTCTGGATCGACAGCTTTTGCCCCGAAGTCTTCAACAGCTCGCTTGACAGAGTCTTTGTTGATATCTGTGACAATGAGCTGTGCGCCTTCTTCGTGCAGATGTTTACACAGATTGTAGGCTACATTTCCAACGCCTTGGACGGCAATTGTTTTTCCTTCTAATGAATCTGTACCGAATGCTGCTTTTGCAGCTGCTTTCATTCCTTTATACACGCCATAAGCCGTGACTGGTGACGGATTTCCGGACGAACCGAATGCAGGAGAAATACCTGTTACATAGTCTGTTTCTTCATGAATAAGATCCATGTCTTCTACCGTTGTACCGACATCTTCCGCTGTAATATAACGCCCATTCAGCCCTTGAATGTAACGCCCAAATGCACGGAACATTTCTTCATTTTTATCTTTTCTCGGGTCACCGATGATGACTGTTTTTCCACCGCCAAGGTTAAGACCTGCTGCCGCGTTTTTATACGTCATTCCTTTTGCTAGACGCAACGCATCTTCAATTGCTGCTTCTTCGTTTTCATACGTCCACATTCTCGTTCCACCTAGTGCTGGTCCAAGTGTTGTATCATGAATCGCAATAATGGCTTTTAAGCCAGATTGCTCATCCTGACAAAATACAAGCTGTTCATAATCGTATCGTTCCATATATTTAAAAAGTTCCATTGTATTATTCCTCCTATTACTTCCGCTTAATTTGATGTACAGATGGCAAGCGCGATTGAATAAAGCTTACTTTCGGCTGAATCAGACCGGCTAGTTAAAGCAATCGGCGCCTTCGCTCCTGCCACCACAGCTCCCACCTTTGCATGTGCAAAGTAGATGAGAGATTTATAAAGAATATTTCCTGCCTCAATTGTTGGCACAAGCAAAATATCTGCATGGCCGGCTACATCACTCGTAATATTTTTATGAGAAGCTGCCGTATGAGAAATGGCATTATCTAAAGCAAGAGGCCCATCAATAAGGCATCCAGAAATTTGACCTCTACGATTCATTTGCGCCAGACTTGCCGCAGTTAAAGTGGAATCCATTGCTGGATTCACAACCTCTACCGCAGAAAGCACGGCAACCTTGGGCATGTCGTTTCCGACAGCTTGTGCTACTTGAACAGAATTGATCGTAATTTCTTTCAGCATATTTAAATCGGGCGCGATGTTCATCGCAGAATCCGTCACATAGATAAAGCGATCAAAGCCCGGTACTTCAAATGCCGCGACATGTGATAGGACACTCGCTGTCCGAAGCCCATACTCTTTATTCAGTACCGCTTTTAAAAGGACGGCTGTCGGGACATGTCCCTTCATCAAAATATCTGCATGCTTCTCACTGACTGCCTGCACGGCAATTTTGGCAGATTCTTCGGGAGAATCTGAATGAATGATATCTATCCAGTCCTCATTGATCTCATGCTGTTTCACTAGCTCCTTCAGGTTGCTTTTGTTCCCAACCAGCAGAAAGCGAGCGACTCTTCGTTCAATTGCCATCTTAATGGCATGAAGCACTTCTTCGTCTTCTGCATGAGCCACAGCCGCCGTTTTATTTTGCAGCTGGGCAGCTTTCATAATCAGATCATCAAGCTTCATATATGCCCACCTTTCCTTATGCTCGGTTCATGTTTTCATATGCAAGTTCCGTGCCAGTTTGAAATGCAGTGAAATGAGGCTTTTTGCATGACATTCATGCAATCATTTGCAGGCAATATGCATTTTATTGCATGCTATCTTTTGCAAGTTGATATTTATCCATTTTATAGTAAAGGTTCCGAATGCTGATCCCTAACGTTTTCGCTGTTTTCGTACGATTGAATTGATGCTTTTCAAGGGTTTGTTTAATGAGCTGCGCTTCAAATGCCTCAACAGCATCTGAAAGTGTCTCTCCCTCAAATTGACTGACAGCAAGTTCCTGCTGCTCTTTTTCTTCCGGTTCTTCTGACTCCATGAACGAAATATGCTCTTCATCAATCCATTCTTCTTGCGGGTTCAAAAAGATCATGGCTCGTCCAAGTACATTTTCAAGTTCTCTTACATTCCCAGGCCAGCTGTATGATCGCAGTCGATGAAGTGCCTGTTCCGTCAAACCGCTCACATTCCGGCCATAGTCTAAATTGATCTTCTGGATGAGACGTTTGCTTAACGAGTCAATATCTTCAAGGCGCTGCCTGAGCGGCGGGATGGAGATCGGATATCTGTTCATGCGATAATATAAATCCTCTCTGAACTTTCCTTCCGCCATCGCTTTTTCAATATTGACATTTGTTGCCGTGATTACACGAACATCAACCGGTATGGCCTTTGTTCCTCCTACCCTGACAATTTCTTTCTCCTGCATCACGCGAAGCAGCTTCGCTTGTGTACTTGGGGTCATTTCACCAATTTCATCTAAAAAGATACTGCCTTGATTCGCCTCTTCAAACAGTCCCTTTTTTCCGCCGCGCCTTGCACCAGAAAACGCTCCTTCCTCATAGCCAAAAAGCTCTGACTCTAAAAGAGTTTCTGACAAAGCCGCACAGTTGACCCGTACAAAGCGATTATATTTCCGGTCACTTTCATTGTGAATAGCGTGCGCAAACAGCTCTTTTCCAGTACCTGATTCTCCCCGGAGTAAAATAGTAGCTGGCGTTTTTGCCCCTAGCTTTGCCTGTTCAAGTGCCACAAGCATTTGCTCACTTTCTCCAATAATGTCTTCAAATGTATACTTTGCTTCAAGCGTCCGGATGAGCTGCCGCGCTTTATTCAATTCATTCGTGAGCGATTGAATTTCTGATACGTCATGAATGACGCCAACACTGCCTTTTAAAATGCCATCAACGATGACTGGTGCTACGTTGACAATCACATCCTTTTTATTTGGCCCGACTTTCATTCTAGCGCCTCGAACCGGTCTTCTTGTTTCAAGCACCTTCAAATGCATGCTTTCTCCTTCAGAAATATCCGCACCTGCTGGTTTGCCAACAACATCTTTGTCTGTCAGACCCGTCATTTTCGTGTAAGCTCGGTTGATCAAGATTCCTTTTCCCTGCTCATCTACAACCGATATGGCTTCATCTGATGATTGAATGATCGCCTCAAGCATCGTTCGCACTTCTTTGAGGTTCGTTACTTCCTCCGCGAGCTCCACGGCATCTGTAATATCTTTAAAGATAGACAAAGCGCCTAACATTCTCCCTGCGTCATCAATAATTGGCAAACGTGTTGTGACAATTTGTATTTGCTGATTGAGAAATTGTTTTTGATTAAATTCTGGCTCTCTCGATCTTAAAATGTAAGGAAGCTTTGTGTTTGGAATCACTTCTCGTATGTGACAGCCAATCGCATCTTTTTGCGATCGCCCAACCATTTTGGCGGCTGATCGATTAAACAAAACGACTTCTTCATCCATATTGATAAAAATCATGCCATCGTTCGTTGCATTAAAAATGCGGTCATGTTTATAGGTTTGTTCCTTTAACATTTGAATCAGTTGCTGTTTTTCTGACATTAATTCTGATATGACGTATGCCATCGAACTTGGAACAATAACAGCATGCTCTGGCTTTACTTCAATCAGTTCTTTATGCACAGCAGAACTGCCTGTTGTTTCAATGATGATATCAATGTCATCTTTTATGTATTCTTTCCAATCTGTTGTCGTATCAATTCCATTCTTTTTCGCTTCTACCATCCCCGGTGCCTCAAGGTCAAGGTCGGCGATCGCAACGATTTGAATCATATTTGTTTTCAGCAATGTTTCAAGTAATGCTGATCCACCCTGTCCTGCACCGACAATCAAGACTCTCTGCATCCCGTTACCCCTTTATATGAAAAAATTTGCACACCATAATTTTCCGTTGCAAAAAATTGCACAACTCTTATATTACCACGTTTTCCTTTCTTGACAAAATATTTTTTGAATTAGACAATGGAAGTAAATGACGTTTAAGGGGACATTTGATGGGGAGAATACTTGCACTAGTGATTATTTTAATACCTGGCGCGCTTGCAGCACTTGGGATTAAGCTGCTGCGTGACACTGTTTTCGGCATCATCATTGCACCATTTCCATTTTTATGGCTGCAAGGAATTGCAGGGTTGTTATTTTTAGGAGTGGGTCTTTATGTCGTTGCGGGGTTTATTTTATATAGAGACCGTAAACGGAATAAAGTAACTGCTCGCTTTAAGTAGAGATAAACACGAAAAAAGACCCGCTGTTCATAGCAGGTCTTTATTTCATTTCTTCTCTTATTTTCACGGCTCGGTCAGGAAAATCAGTAAAAATTCCATCGACACCTAAGGAAAACATGTTTTTCATTTGCTTTTCACTATTTACTGTAAACGGCCTGATCGCTTGCTTTGCAGCATGGAGAGCTGACACGACCTCTTTCGTCACGCCTGCACCCTTAATGTTTGGATGATAACCTCTTGCTGGTACTGTTTTTAAATACATCTCCGGCTGATGAATCACATCCATTGTGAGAACAGCAAGTTCAATTTGCGGCATCAGCTTGTGAAAAAGAGCTAAACTGCCGTGATGAAAAGATGAGACTAGGACACGGTCTTCTATTTGAAAGTACTCAATTTGTTCTTTTACTTTCTCTTCGATACCCGGATATCGGTAAATGGAGTTTTTTAGTTCAATATTGATGATCAATGATGATTTCTGGGTCACTAGTTCTAATACTTCCTCTAAAAGAGGAATGGATACAGCCCCGGTTTCTTCATAGAAAGAATGACTCGCATCTCCTACTTTTAATTCCTCATATGTATGGTCTTTCACTAACCCTTTCATGTTCGTGGTTCTGTTCAGTTTCTCATCGTGAATGACAGCAAGTCTGCCGTCTTTCGTCAGTTGAACATCCAGTTCAATTCCGTCAGCTCCAGAATGGAGTGCATGCTCAAAGGCTATCATGGTGTTTTCAGGATAGATGCCTTTAAAGCCTCTGTGTGCAAAAATTTTCGTCATAGGTCACCTCTAAAAATGATGCTTCCTTTCATTATGACGTGTTTTTTTTCTTTTTTCCAGTTTGAGCACATAAAAAAACCTCTTCTGATTGGTACGAAGAGGTTGACACATAAATTCGATCACGTAATCGCTCTGATGGCTTGCTCTGTCGTCTCTGCGTCAAGAGCAAAAAGGGAAGAAACAACTGCGACTGCTGTAACGACGGTTACACCTAACAACAACTTTTTCATAAGATAACCTCCACTTTCTTTTGAAGTATTTGTGCATCGAATTTCTTTTCAAGAAAACGTATAGCATTTTGATAATCATTTCGTTCCTTGAAGTATTTCGATATTTGCTCAGACAAATCCTCAAGCTCCACATATAATCTATTTTTTTCTATGTAGTCTAATTTTTCAGAGAATACGTCTGCTGCCCCACTATTCTCGCACATCAAATCCAAAATTTCAAATTTTACTATATATTCATTATTTTGGATATCGCAACTGTAGTGAATACCCTCTTTAATATATTCCTTCGCCTCCTGATCTCCTAGATGAACTAAGGCATTTGCCAGAACATATAAAGATTGAATGTAATAATGGCTATTGTCGCGGTGAATTTGAATGCCCATTCCTTTTTTGGCGTATTGCGCGCATTTTTCATAATCATGCTTTGCATAATAAAGAACGGCTAAATTGTGATAACATTTCCCAATCAGCACTTCATTGTTCATACGCTTACTTTTTTCGAGTGCTTCTTGATACTTTTCCGCTGCTTCATCAAATTGGAACAAATCAATACAATTACTTGCGTGTAAAATCAAGCTATCAATCGCCTGCGCTGTATACTCTTCATGCGCTTTAAATGTATCGATGGCTTTTTTAATATGATTAATGGATATGAAATTTTGTTTCAGTTCGTAATAGACCGAAGCAACCTTATGGTGAAAAGTTCCTACTTCAAGGTCTTCATTCACACGTTTTAGCCGCTGTTCTGCAATTTTGTAAAAACTAATGGCTTCATCATACTTTTTCACATATGCAGCATATTGGCCTTTGTAAAAGTAAAAATAAAAATTAATAATGTCATCTGCTTTCTCATCGAGCGTTCCGACACTTTTCATAATTTGATTGGCTTTTTCAATATTTCCAAGTAACATTTCATGTCTGCCGTCAACAAGCTGATAATAAAGGAGAACTTCGCGGTCCTCATCTGTATTTTTTAGCAAATTCTGAATTTTCTCTTTATAAACAGCAGATTTTTCTAGGTCATTCTGAGAAATGACCCTCGTCCACTTGCTAATTTCGTTGGCCACCTCAGCAGAGTGGATTTTCAGCTTTCCCATAACCTCACCCTCTTCTTTTCATTATTATAGCATAGTAAAAGAATGTGAAAATTATTAAATTCGACAATGGGAATATTCAGTTCAAATGGCACAACCTCTAAGAAGCCAGTGACTTTAAAACGCCAACCAATCGGGTCAATAGAAATAGAACTTTCGATCTCATTTGCTTTAATTACCAAATCCATCAGACCTTATCCTCTCATCCTTTTTCTTACGAATGAGCGTTTTCTTCTTCTATTATTGAAACCTAACAACTGATTGGCGTAGCTGATTACCAATACTTTATGTCATTTTTATTTTTTCATGCTTTATTTTTCATTTTATTCTGAAAATAAAGCAGCCCGTTTGTCCAATTTAAACACTAAGTTGATTTTACCAACACGACCATATTTTGACAACTTTTTCCGAAATAAAAAAACGCCTCTATAAAGAAACGTTTTTTCATAAAAAATATACTAGCTTGCTCTATGCTCTAATCGAAGACGATCAGCCACCATGGCAATAAATTCTGAATTGGTTGGTTTCGCTTTTGACATGCTGACAGTATAACCAAAGAGTGAAGAAATGGAATCGATGTTTCCTCTGCTCCAAGCGACTTCAATGACATGACGAATCGCTCGTTCTACCCTGCTGGCGGTTGTGTTAAATTTCTTCGCAATGTCTGGGTACAATACTTTTGTAATACTGCCGAGAAGTTCAATGTCATTGTACACCATAGAAATCGCTTCTCTTAAGTATAAATAACCTTTAATATGAGCTGGTACGCCAATTTCATGAATAATGGTCGTAATGCTCGCATCTAAGTTTTTACGTTTTGGTTCAGGTTTGTTACGAAGAACACTGTTTTGGATAGATGAAGACCGATGGGTGACTTGTGTGCCGTTTCCACTGACTTGACGAATATGACCTACTAGATTTTCCATATCAAATGGCTTTAAAATGAAATAGGATGCACCCAAATCAACTGCTTTTTTCGTGACATCTTCTTGTCCGAATGCCGTCAGCATAATAACACTTGGCTGTTTCGTCATTTCATTGTTTTCACGGAGGCGTTCCAATACAGCAAGACCGTCTAAATGAGGCATGATAATATCTAAGAGGAGAACGTCGGGCTCTTTATCTTTAAATAATGTCAGACATTCCTGACCATTATACGCCACGCCAAGTACTTCCATATCTTCCTGTCCCTCAATGTACTCTGTCAAAAGGCCAACAAGCTCTCGATTATCATCAGCTACACACACTTTAATTTTCTCCACGTTCTTTCCTCCCCAATGTCGATTCCTTTAGTCTTTTGCATTTCTCTTCTGAGTGTTCAATTCGACAAAACCATGCTATCCCCTTTAAAAAACTTTAATTTTCCGAATAATAGAGCATTATCTAGCTTTTTCTACGTTTTTCTTAACGAATCGACGATTATTGCAATTTGACAACATGCTTTTTTTCATTTTGTCGAAAAATCTCTTTTTCCTTATTTTATAACATGATGGCAGAGAAAGAAAGGGTAGAAAAAAACTGCCGGAAGATTCGCGGCAGTTTGATGATCAGCTTGCTTTTTTGTTTTTTTGATAAAGATCGATTCCTGCTTCTGACAGCATCCATTCAACGTGTACACCGTACCCGCTAGTTGGATCATTGACAAATACGTGTGTGACTGCACCAATGACTTTGCCGTTTTGGATGATCGGACTTCCGCTCATTCCTTGGACGATTCCGCCTGTTTTACTTAAAAGACGCTCATCTGTCACCTTTAATACCATCCCTTTTGTTGCTGGGAATTTCTGCGGTGTCGTGCTGACGATTTTTATATCAAACTTCTCCACTTTATCATGATCCACAACGGTTAAGATTTCTGCGGGTCCTTCTTTTACTTCATTTGATAAAGCAACTGGAAGCGGTTTGTCTGCTACATGATTTTCAAGCTTTTCGGTTAACGTACCAAAGATACCGAATGGGCTGTTTCGAGAAATATCACCGATCGTTTTACGTTCGGAGGAGAATCTCGCCAATTTTTCCCCAGGGTTGCCACCTGTGCCTTTTTCAATCGATGTCACAGTTGATCTGACAATTTCACCATTATCGACAACGATTGGTTTTTTTGTATCCATGTCAGAAATCACATGCCCAAGGGCACCATATTTTTTAGAAGTCGGCTCATAGAAGGTCATCGTGCCAATTCCTGCTGCGGAATCACGAATGTAAAGGCCAATTCGATAGATGCCTTCACTTGCATCTTTTGCAGGTGTTAATGTTGTTTGAAAGGTTTTATGGTCTCTTTTGATGAGTAAACGAAGTGTTTCACCCGTTTTCCCTGCTTTCTGGATAAATGGGGTGAGGTCATTCATTTTCTCCATCTTTTGACCATTGATTTCAATGATCATATCCCCTGATTGAATGCCTGCAGCTTCACCTGGTGATTTTTTGCCGTCTGCTGTTGTGATTTGATGAAAACCTACAACGAGAACTCCAACAGAGTGGAGCTTGACGCCAATGGATTGTCCTCCAGGAATGACTTTTAATTCAGGGAGAACGTCGACTTTTGTTTTCTTAATAGGAAATCCTTTAAAATCATAAACAATTTCGGCTTTTCCCGCCTTTTGTCCTGTTACTTCAAGCTGTTTCTTTTTCTCTGAGAGACTAAAGGCTGGTGAAGAAGCATTGGCTGACGCTTCAATTGATGTGTCAATTGATTGCTTCTGTTTTTCAAATACCGCAACATTTGTTGGAATACTGATGTATTCTTTCACTATGCTCATAAACCCTGTACTTATTAAAGAAACAAGGAGAATCACACCAATGGCTTTTCTCATCTTTTCGGGCATTCATTTTTCACTCTCCTCGCTCCTTACCCACACCAGAACACTCATGTTTTGGCTACATCTTTACTTTTGCCTTCTTCGAGAGGATTTATAACCGGCAGCTTTAGAAAATGATTGGATAAATTGATAAAAGAAAAAGACGATTTTATGGGTATATACGCAGGTTTTTAGACAACATAAAAAAGGCAGCTGATGAATCAGCTACCCTGTTGTTTTGACATCATTTGCTTGGTGCAATAGTTCTTTTGCGTGCTGTTTTGTCAGCTCAGTGACCTCCACACCCGCAATCATCCGGCCGATTTCACTCACTTTTTCTTCATGACTTAATGGCTTAACACTCGTTAGGGTTCGGCCTGCTTTTGAGCGTTTCGAAATGAAGAGATGTGTGTCAGCCATTGCTGCTACTTGAGGCAGATGTGTAATGCAGAGCACTTGTGAGCCAGCAGCTACTTTGTAAATTTTTTCAGCGATGGCTTGAGCGACTCTGCCACTGACGCCTGTATCTACCTCATCAAAAATAATGGATGTGACTTCTTGTTTGGCTGAGAAAATACTCTTCACAGCAAGCATAACACGTGAAATTTCTCCACCGGAGGCTACTTTCGATAAAGACTTCATTGGTTCGCCTGTATTTGTAGAAATGACAAATTGTGCTTGATCGATTCCATTTTTCCCGAGCTGAACAGGCTTTCCGTCTAATAATGGACAATCTGTACTGCCAAAAGGCGCATACCGAATAGAAAAAGCTGTGTCAAATGATGACTTCTCCATATACAAATCCTTGAGCTCCGTTTGAATTTGCTTCGCCAGCTTTTTGGCCCATTTTTTACGAAGCTCCGAAACGTTGAGCGCTTCCAGCAGGGCATCACGGCTCATCGCATCCAATTTGTTTTTGAGTGTTTGCAGATGGCTGTCTCGATTTTGAATTTGATCTATTTCTTCTTCAATCTTCGCTGCATACTCCAAAATTTCCTCAACTGTTGTGCCGTATTTTCGTTTTAACTGCTTCAATTCATTCAGCCTAGACTCAATAAAATCAAGACGTGCCGGGTCAAATTCTAATTGATCCAGCATGTTTCTCATTTGAAAAGTCGAATCCTCTAATAAGTAATAGGAGTTCGACACTTGTTCAGATAGCTTTTTCAAATCATCATTGATCTCAGATACCTGCTCGAGCTCACTTGAACTCATACCAACCCAATCAAGTCCCCCTTGCTCATTACGCAATGCGTTATATGCATTTTGAAGTGAGGAATAGATTTTCTCGTAGTTGCTGATCTGATGACGCTCTTCCTGAAGTTTCTCATCTTCTCCCGGCTCTAATTGCGCCGCCTCTATCTCCTCTAGCTGAAATTGCAGTAAATCTAACCTGTGCACCATTTCTTGCTCATTCTCAGATAGCTGTCTTAGCTTTTGAGCTGTCTTCATATATTGATCATACGCTTCTTGATATTGCGATAAAGCAGGTCCAATTTCTTCTGCCCCAAATTGATCAAGCAAATGCAGATGATTTTCATCTTCCATGAGCAACTGGTTATCATGCTGTCCGTGGATATCAAGTAAAAGCCGCCCTACTTCACGTAAAACTGAAATGGTGACAAGCTTTCCATTAATGCGGCAGATGCTTTTCCCACTGTTGTTAATATCACGACGAAGGATCATCATCTCATCGGAAGCGTCAATTCCTTGCTCTTCACATAGTGAAAAGACTGGATGATCTGCTGGTACAAGAAAAAGCCCTTCAAGCTCTGCCTTTTTTTCACCGTAGCGAACAAATTCAGAAGATCCTCTTCCTCCCACAAGAAGGGAGACAGCGTCAATCATGATAGATTTTCCGGCACCTGTTTCCCCTGTTAGAACCGTCAGTCCTTTTTCAAATGAAACCGTTAACTCTTCAATGATCGCAAAGTTTTTAATGGTTAATTCTGCTAACACTCATTTGACACCTCTTTTAGTCACCTGATTCTTTATAGAAGTTCTAAAATTTTGCTCGAAACTGTTTCTGTATCATCTGGCGTGCGGCAAATGATTAAAATGGTATCATCCCCGCAGATCGTTCCCATAATTTCTTCCCAATCTAGATTATCCATTAAAGCACCAATGGCTTGTGCATTCCCCGGCATTGTTTTAAGAACGATTAAATGACTGGCAGCATCCATTTTAATAAATGCATCCATTAGCGATCGCTTCAGCTTTGACAACGGGTTAAACCGCTGATCTGCCGGAAGACTGTATTTATATGTTCCATTGTTCGTCGGAACTTTCACTAAATGTAATTCTTTAATATCTCTAGAAACGGTCGCTTGTGTGATGTTATATCCATCGGCTTTTAAAATATCGACCAATTCGTCTTGTGTTTCGATCTCTTGGCTTGCAATGATTTCTCTGATTTTAATATGCCTTTGACCTTTATTCATGTTTGACCCCCCTAGGCGTTTCATTCACAGTTTGTCTTTACGTTCTATGTTATATGATGCACACTTCAAAAAACAAGCATTACGTAAGAAACGGCTGATTCTCGTCTTTTGACCATGTAAAAAGGAATAATAGCGAGCTATTATTCCTTTCAGCGTGTAGACAAACCCTTGCATTCGGTGTCAGTCCTGCGCGTTGGTGCTCACGAATGTCAAATTCGCTCCGCTCCAGTGCTCGAACTTCCTAGACTTCAAAGGTTTTCTATCACGCTGAAAAGAAGACAAAGGGCTAAAATAAAGATCATTTTAACCCTTTGTCACAATCTGAAAAGGAATAATAGCGAGCTATTATTCCTTTTGTTTCAATCATCTCATGTGTCAGCCGGCTCAGGGCTGTTTTTCTTTTCTTTCAATACGGAGTGGGCTTCCTTGACGACTTTCTCAAGTTCTGAAACCGAAAGTGCTGTATTCTCCTCTTGATCAGGATGAAGCACTAAATGGAGCAGGAATTCAATATTCCCGTCTCCACCAGTAATAGGCGAAAATGAGACATCCTTTACATCATAGCCTTCTTTTGCAGCAAATTGATTCATCTCTTCAAGGACACCAAGGTGAACAGACGGCTCACGCACAATGCCTTTTTTTCCGACAAGCTCTCTGCCCGCTTCAAATTGAGGCTTGACGAGCGCAATACAGTCACCACCCGGAACAAGAATATGCTTTAAAGCCGGCAGGATAAGTTTAAGTGAAATAAAAGAGACATCAATGGAAGCCACTTCTGGCAATCCTTCAGTAAAATCAGCCGGGACGGAATGACGGAAGTTGGTGCGCTCCATAACGATCACTCTGTCATCCTGCCTTAATTTCCACGCAAGCTGATTATAGCCAACATCTACAGCATATGATTTGACCGCTCCATTTTGAAGAGCACAATCTGTAAATCCGCCTGTCGATGAACCAATATCAATCAGTAATTTCCCTTCAACTGTTAGGTCAAATTCTTTTAGCGCTTTTTCAAGCTTTAACCCACCGCGGCTCACATATTTTAGAGGATTCCCCTTCACTGTGAGTGGTGTATCACGAGCAATTTTCTCTCCTGGTTTATCCAAACGGTTTTCATTTGAGTAAATGATCCCTGCCATGATGGCACGTTTTGCTTTCTCTCTCGTTTCCATTAGTCCTTGTTCGACTAATAAAACGTCAAGTCGTTCTTTCTTTGATGTCATGATCCAATTCCTTTTCTTGGTGCTGCGGGAAGCAGGTCACGTAAAGTCTCAGCAACCTTTGCTTTCGTTAGACCAATTTCTTCAAGCAGGGCATCAACACTTCCATGCTCAATAAATTCATCTGGGATGCCCATACGTTCTACTTTGATATGTGATGCTTTCTTGTCATGTATATATTCTAATACGCTGCTGCCAAACCCGCCTTGGAGCACAGCTTCTTCAATCGTTAAAATCGGAATACCTTCAGAAAGAATGTCATTTAACATCGCTTCATCAAGCGGCTTAATAAACCGGGCATTGACGACACGGATTGATTTTCCTTCTTTTTGAAGTTCCTCTGCTGCCTGCATCGCCATTTTAATCGTTGTTCCAAAAGTTAAAATGACTGCATCCTTTCCTTGACGAAGAACCTCCCAAGATCCAATCGGAATGGTTTTAAGCTGTTCATCCATTTTCACGCCAAGTCCGTTTCCGCGCGGGAAGCGCATAGCGATAGGACCGTCATCATACTGAATGGCTGTATTGACCATGTGCTGTCCTTCATTCTCATCCTTCGGCATCATGAGCACCATATTCGGCATATGGCGCATGAAGGCAATATCAAACACACCTTGATGCGTTTCTCCATCTGCACCGACAAGTCCCGCACGATCAATTCCGATAAATACATTGAGGTTCTGGCGGCAAATATCATGTAGCACCTGGTCATAGGCTCTTTGCAGGAACGTTGAGTAAATTGCTAAAAATGGCTTCATGTCCTGCGTCGCAAGCCCAGCTGCCATTGTCGCTGCATGCTGCTCGGCAATTCCAACATCAAACATTCGCTCTGGAAATTCCTTTGCAAAACCTTCAAGTTTTGATCCAACAGGCATCGCAGGGGTGATGGCAACAATTCGCTCATCTTCCCGCGCCAACTTTCTGACGGTTTCACTGACAAGACCACTCCATGACGGTGCAGCAGCTGCCGGTTTCACAAAGTCACCTGTATCAATTTTGTATGGTCCTGTGCCGTGCCAAGTCCCGATTTTATCGGATTCTGCCGGCTGATATCCTTTTCCTTTTTTCGTGATGACATGCAGAAGGACAGGACCTTTTGTTTTCTTTGCATATTCAAGGTTTTCAAAAAGATCTTCATAAGAATGTCCATCAACAGGGCCTAAGTATGTGAATCCCATTTCTTCAAAGAACATCCCGGAAACAAGTAAATATTTCAGGCTGTCTTTAATACGCTCTGCTGTGGCAGCGAGCTTTCCACCTACAGCTGGAATTCGCTTGAATAAATATTCGAGCTCATCCTTTACCCATTGGTATTTACCCGCTGTACGAAGTCTGCCAAGCATTGTGTGAATCGCACCGACATTTGGTGCAATACTCATTTCATTATCGTTTAGGATGACGATCATATCTTTCTTTTCATCACCTATATGATTCAAGGCTTCAAGCGCCATACCTCCGGTTAATGCGCCATCTCCGATAATCGGCAGGATATATTCATCTGTCCCTTTAATATCCCGTGCTGCTGCCATACCCATTGCGCCAGATAATGAGGTTGAACTGTGACCTGTTTCCCAAACATCGTGCTCGCTTTCATTTCGTTTAGGAAAACCGCAAAGTCCTTTATATTGACGAAGTGTATCAAACTCCGCCCCTCTTCCAGTTAACAGCTTGTGAACATAAGACTGATGTCCAACATCCCAAAGGAATTTGTCTTTCGGGCTGTCAAATACTTTATGAAGGGCAACAGTGAGTTCAACAACACCCAAGTTCGGACCGATATGCCCGCCAGAGTTAGCTAAGGACTCAATTAAAAACATACGAATGTCAGCACTTAGTTCCTCTAATTCTGCATTTGACATTCCTTTTAGAAACGTTGGATTTTTTATTGATAAAAGATCCAATCAGGATCAACTCGCTTTCAACAAAATTTCTATCTACATATATAATGCCCTATTCCGGTGAAAACCAAGTAGGAATAAGAGTTGTCTCATCATGATAAACTGTTTACAGTTTACCACAATTGCTCGAAGACCCTCAAATCTAGGCTGTTTTTAATGATCTCTTGAGGCAATCAGATCACATAACTCATGCAGCAATTGCTGCTCTAATTTAAGATTTGAGACAATTTCTTTTGCACGTGTAATGTGCTCATTCAGTTTTTCTTTTGCTCCTGAAAGCGTTAATAAAGAAGGATATGTCGACTTTTCATTCGCTGTATCTGAGCCAACCCGTTTCCCTATTTTTTCCTCACTGCCTTCAAGGTCTAAAATATCATCACGGATTTGAAAAGCGATGCCGATATGATAGCTGAACTCTCTTAGCTTTTCGATATCGTCATTTGATGCCCCAGCCAGCATTGCACCTGCTGCAACGCTGAATGTGAGAAGCTTTCCTGTTTTCCGGGCGTGAATGGATTCTAGTTCAGCAAGCGGCACTTGGTTTTGCTCTGCTTCCATGTCATCAAATTGACCGCCAACCATTCCTAGTGCACCTGCTGATTTGACAAGCTCATCTATGATTCTGAGCTTTTGGTCAGCAGAGACACTGCTGGATAGCTGCGATGTAATCAGGCGGAAACTTTCTGTTAAAAGTGCATCACCCGCTAGCACCGCTGTTGCTTCGCCGTATACTTTATGGTTGGTCGGCTTTCCTCTGCGAAGATCATCGTCGTCCATGCAAGGAAGGTCGTCGTGTATCAATGAATACGTATGGATCATCTCTACTGCACAGCCAACTGGTATGCCATCTTCTTCATTTTTTCCGTAGGCATGTAATAAAGCAAGAACGAGAACAGGACGGAGTCTTTTTCCTCCAGCTTTTAGAGAGTAAAGCATCGAAGATTTTAGGTCTTCTGGAATATTCAATTCCTGAACATATGTAAATAAATAATCTTCAATTGCCTTTTTTCGTGTTGTTAAAAAATCATGCAAATTACTTGTCACCAGCATCTGCCTCCTTCACTGAGAAAGGAGCTAGCTCACCGTCCTCTTTCAAAATGAAATCCATTTGCTTTTCAACGTGCTGTAATTTTTCATGACAAAGTTTTGAAAGTGTCATGCCTTCTTGGAAATAATGAATGGCTTGCTCAAGTGGTACATCTCCTTCTTCGAGCTTCCCAACAATCTCCTCAAGACCTTTCATCGCCTCTTCAAATGTCATTTGTTCTTCTTTTTGTTTATTTGAGTCTGTCATGATGATTGCCCCTCCTTCTCAATAACCTCACAAATCAGACGGCCATCCTTCATGGTGATGGTCAGCTGATCCTTCGTATCGACTTGGTTCACACTTTTAATCAGTTCATCGTCTTTATAGGCTAAACTGTAGCCTCTTTCCATCACTTGAAGTGGATTTAATGCATTTAGTTTACCAAGAACAGATTGGAACTGCGAATGAATTGTTTTCATTTGCACATTCATGCTGCGAATGAGCTGTTCTGTTTCATTGGCGTGGCGTTTTTTCGCCTGAAGCAGCTGTTCTTTTGGATGAAGCGGCTTCAGTCTGTATGTCTGGCGGTCTAACTGACTGCGCTTTTGATCAATTTGTCTCGTCAGCTGTTTTTGAAAACGGTCAAATACCAAATCGAATTGCTGCTCTTTTTGCTCCTGTAATCGTTTCGGAAAACGGAAGGCGTAAGAAGATTGAAGCGCTACAAGGCGATCCTTCGCTTGAGATGTTCGATTTTTTACCGCCCTTGTGAGCCGAATGTCGATGGATTTGATTCGTTCAATTAAATCGGCTGTGCTCGGAACAGCGAGCTCGGCTGCTCCTGTTGGTGTGGGTGCTCTCATGTCTGCAGTGAAATCACTGATCGTAAAATCCGTTTCGTGCCCAACTGCAGAAATGATGGGAATGTTTGATGCGAAAATCGCTCTTGCGACGGCTTCTTCATTAAAGGCCCAAAGTTCTTCAATCGAACCGCCTCCTCTTCCGACAATCAATACATCACAGAGCTGTTTATCATTCGCTTCCTTGATCCGCTCTACGATTGAACGCGTCGCATTTTCACCTTGGACCAGTGCGGGAAGCACAATGATTTTTGCTTGCTGGTAGCGCCGGTTAATCGTTGTGATGACATCTCTAACAGCCGCTCCTGTTGGAGATGTAATGACACCAACAACCTCCGGGTATTCAGGAATTGGTTTTTTATAGCGCGCATCAAATAAGCCTTCACTTGCCAGCTTTTTCTTCAGCTCTTCGTAAGCGAGATGAAGAGCACCAACACCATCAGGCTGCATTTCTTTTGCATATAATTGATAGTTGCCGCTTGGTTCATATACTTGAATCCCGCCGCGTACAAACACTTTCATTCCGCTCTTTGGTGAAAAAGGCAGCTTCGATGCGGAGCGCTGAAACATCACAGCTTGCATGCGTGCGTTTTCGTCTTTTAAGGTGAAGTAAACATGACCTCTTGAATGAATCTTTACATTAGATAATTCACCTTTGATCCAAATGTCTTCTAAATGCGGATCCACATCAAATTTTCTTTTTATGTATTTTGTAAGGGCTGTGACCGTCACAAAGGCTTTTTCACTCATGACGTATTCCTCCTCTTCAAAAACGCACATTCATCCACCAGCAGCATGCAGGTGGATGAATGAAATAAAGCTTATGCTAATGTACGTTTTGCTGATTTAACCGTATTGTGTGCAAGCATCGTAATCGTCATTGGACCGACTCCGCCAGGAACTGGTGTGATGTAGGAAGCTTTTTCTTTTGCTTCTTCAAAATCAACATCTCCAACAAGCTTCCCAGTATCTAAACGATTAACTCCTACATCGATGACAATTGCACCTTCTTTGATTTGGTCAGCTTTAATAAAGTTTGCTCGACCGACGGCAACAACTAAAATGTCCGCTTTTAACGTATGTTCTGAAATATTCGCCGTTCTTGAATGGCAGTAAGTAACCGTTGCGTTTTCGTTTAACAGCAATTGTCCAACTGGTTTGCCGACAATATTGCTGCGTCCAACAACGACCACTTCTTTTCCAGAAAGATCGACACCCGTTTTGTTCAATAATTCAACAATGCCTGCTGGTGTACAAGGAAGGAATGTGTCTTCCCCAAGCAGCATTTTCCCGATATTTAATGGATGAAAACCATCCACATCTTTCTCAGGTGAAATACGTTCAATGACGGCTTTTTCAGAAATGTGTTTTGGCAGTGGAAGTTGAACAAGAATCCCGTGGAATTGATCGTTCGCATTGTACTGATCAATCAGCTGAAGCAATTCTTCTTCTGTTAAAGAAGCGTCTAAATGATCAAGCTGGAAATGCATGCCCATTGCTTCTGCCGCTTTTTTCTTCCCGCGTACGTAAGAAAGTGAAGCCGGATCATCACCGATTAGAATAACGGCAAGACCAGGTGTGACTCCTTTTTGTTTTAGCTCTTCTACTTCTTTTGCTAATTGTTCACGTTTTTCTTTTGCTGTTTCTTTCCCATCGATGATTGTTGCTGTCATGTCGAATCCTCCTATTACTGCTTTAGGTCATTTTTAATGTTTGAAAGTACACCATTTACAAATTTCGGTGCTTTATCATCGCCGAAAAGTTTGGCGAGTTCAATCGCTTCATTCATTGAGACACTAACTGGGATGTCTTCTTGATACACCATCTCGTAAACAGACAGCCTTAAAATGGCTCTGTCTACGTTTGCAATACGATCGAGTTTCCAATTCACTAGATGCTGTGAGATCATGTCATCGAGCTTGTCCTTTTGTTCAAGCACACCGAAAACCAGTTCCTCGAAAAAAGGATCTGATTCTTGTTCATCCAGCGCATGTGTAATGGCCTCTTTCGGATCAATATTGCTCACATCAATTTGAAATAATGTTTGTAGCGCCTTTTCTCTTGCAGTTCTTCTTTTCATTATTTACTCCTTTAACCACTTTATCCGCTTGTCGTTAAGCCATACAGAGATCATAACATATTTTGTCCGTGGTCGCACCAAGATCCATGCGAGCTGTGACGAAAAACGAATCAATCAACACGTGACATCATTATTATTCGGAAATCACCCAAAAATGAGCTTTAAAAAACCAAAGAGGCAATGCCTCCTTGGTTTCAATTGAACCCTTTTTTACATTTCTTGATCTACTTCAGCTTCAGGTGCTTTTGTATCAAATTGAATGCCAACGACATGAATGTTGATTTCATTAATTGTTAAGGCAGTCATGTTTAAAAGGGTTTGACGGATATTTTCTTGTACAGCAGTGGATACCTTTGGAATGGACAAGCCAAATTCAACCACACAATATACATCAACTGTGATGCCTTCATCAGAGACATCTACTTTTACACCTTTACGGTGATTTTTTTTACCAAAGCGTTCTGCTACATCAGCAGCGAAATTGCCGCGCATTTCGGCAATGCCTTCGACCTCTGAAGCGGCGATCCCAGCAATGACTTCAATCACTTCTGGTGCAATTTGCACTTTTCCCAATTGATCTTCATCAAGGTTCATTTCAAGCAAATTGTTTTCTGACACGATCATTCACCTCCGAAAGCTGTGATTATTTCATGATTTGGTATGTTTCTAAAAACTTCGTATTAAAATTACCACTCACAAATGTTTCATGCTCAAGCAATCTTAGGTGGAATGGAATGGTTGTGTAGACTCCTTCAATGACGAATTCTTGAAGCGCTCGTTTCATTTTCGCAATCGCTTCTTCTCTCGTCTTACCATATGTGATCACTTTCGCAATCATGCTGTCATAATATGGCGGAATCACATAGCCCGGATAAGCGGCAGAATCAACACGTACACCTAGTCCGCCTGGCGGAAGATACATTTTGATTTCACCAGCTGAAGGCATGAAGTTTTTCTCTGGGTTCTCAGCATTAATACGGCATTCGATTGCCCAGCCTTCATATACGACATCCTCTTGTGTAAGAGAAAGCTTCTCACCTGATGCGACCTTGATCTGTTCTTTGATCAAGTCTACACCTGTGACCATTTCCGTTACAGGATGCTCTACTTGAATACGAGTATTCATTTCCATGAAGTAGAACTTCTCTTCATTATAATCATAAATGAATTCAACTGTTCCAGCACCAGTGTATTCAACAGCTTCAGCTGCTTTTACGGCTGCTTCACCCATTTGCTCACGGATGTCTGCATTCAGTGCTGGTGATGGCGTTTCTTCAAGCAGTTTTTGCATTCTTCTTTGGATCGAGCAATCACGCTCTCCTAAGTGAATGGTATGGCCATGCTGATCTGCTAACACTTGGATTTCCACATGTCTAAAGTCTTCAATGAATTTCTCCAAGTAGACACCTGGGTTACCAAAGTTTTGCGCAGCTTCCTGCTGCGTGATGGTCACACCGTTAATGAGCTCTTCTTCTGTACGAGCCACACGGATTCCTTTACCGCCGCCGCCTGCAGTTGCTTTAATAATGACAGGATACCCAATACTAGCTGCTGTTGAAACAGCATCATCAAGATCTTTTACAATTCCTTGAGAACCAGGAACAATCGGGACGCCTGCACTCTTCATTGTTTCTCGCGCAACATCTTTTGTTCCCATTTTGGAAATCGCTGACGCAGTTGGTCCAACAAAGATTACGTTACATTCCTCGCAAAGCTCTGCGAAGTCTGCATTTTCTGCTAAAAAGCCGTATCCTGGGTGTATGGCATCTGTACCTGTTAATTTTGCTACACTCACAATATTTGTGACATTTAAATAACTATCTTTAGAAGCAGTTGGTCCGATGCAATATGCTTCATCAGCCATTTGTACATGCAGCGCATCGCGATCCGCTTCAGAAAATACCGCAACAGTTTCAATTCCAAGCTCTTTACAAGCGCGGATAATTCTAACTGCGATTTCTCCTCTGTTTGCAATTAATAGCTTTTTAATCATGATCGTACTCCTTACTCTGCTTTCACTAGAAAGAGGGGTTGTCCGAATTCTACAAGCTGACCGTTTTCAGCTAATACTTCGACGATTTCACCTTTTACTTCTGCTTCGATTTCATTGAACAGTTTCATCGCTTCAACGATACATACAACTGAATTTTCCTTCACCTTAGAACCTGTTGTCACGTATGGATCTGCTTCTGGTGAAGATGAAGCATAAAATGTGCCAACCATTGGGGATGTGATTTTATGCAGATTTTCAGACACAGCAGCCTCTTGTACAGGGGCTTCGGTCTGAGCTGGAGCTTGTGCTGTAGGAGCTTGTTGAGCTGGAGCTGCTTGGACAGGAGCCACTGGTGCTTGTGCCGCAACTTGCTGAACGACTTCTTTGTTTTTCTTTAGTTTGATTTTCGCACCTTCGTTTTCGTACGTAAATTCATCGATTGTAGAGTCGTCAATTAATTTAATCAGTTCATGAATTTCTTCAATTTTTAACATGGATTTGCACCCCTATGTATGGATTTATCTTTTTATTATAGGCTAGTACTAAAAGTACGTACTATACCCATCTTACAGGAGGATTTCAATGAATTCAACTACTATTGTGGTGAAGCGCCTCGTAAGCGCACTTTGGGAAGGCCGTTAAACCGCATAAAAAAACGCCCTTTTCGGCAAAGGGCGCTCGTTCAATTTTTATTGATTAGAGGGCTCAAATGTGACAGCTACGTTGTCAAGACCTCTTATTTCTTTTGTGACCATATCAATAATGTCGGCCGCCTGAGATTTGGATTTTTTGTCAGAACGAACCGTGATGTTCACTTTATCTCCTTCAGCACTCACCAGCGCATCTTTATATCCTTTTGTTTTAATTAAGGTCTCGAGCTGACGCTCAGTTCCTTCCGCTTCACTAAGCGCTGTCATTTGGTCATACGCTTCACTTTTTTCTTGTGCTGTTGCATCGTCACTGGAGACGATTTCGTTGAATTCTTCGCGCTGCTTGCTTCGTTTATCTTCAAGCTCTAGTCTGTATGTTGTAAACAGCTCATCGTCTGTTTGCTCTGACACAGCCTTTCCTTCTTCACCGCTTGTTTCAATATCCTCTTGTTTGCCGCTTGTTTCTTTGTCAGTGGACTTCTTATCAGCACCTTTTTCCGTTCCTTTGTCCATTCCTTTTTCTGTTTCAGTCTTTTTCTCTTCCATACCTTTTGATTTCGTATCTTCTACTGTCACAGCATTTTCACCTTGTGGAGACATGATATAGTACACACTTAATACGACAACTAAACTTAGCATCGTTAATAGCCAAACCGTTTGTTTTTTTAACATCATTCCGAATCCTCCTTGATTTTTTTAGGGGCAACAGCCACTCTATGGCTCGGTACATCAAGTACTCTTGTAACCGCTTCAATGATGGTTTTCTTTATTTGAACGTTGTCTACTCCTTGAGCAACAACGAGGACACCTCGAATGTCTGGTTTTTTCGTTTGAACAACGACGGGTGTTTCTTCATTGCCATTTTTAATGATGACGATTTCTTCTTCTTTTGTTTGATCTGTAACACTTCGTACGCCGCCTTCTTTATCTGTTTCCTCGGTCGTTGTGCTTTTATTGGATTTATTTTTTTCAAACACTTTTAAAGACGTTGCATCGACATTGACCACAATTGATACATCCTCAACGCCAATGATTGTCTCTAAAATTTCTTTCAGCTGATTTTCGTATTCTTGCTCCACGTCCTCAATCGAATTCTTTGATTTACCTGAGGATGCCGGTTTGAATACCTCCTGCTCTTCTGAGGATATTTTTTTAGAAGCAGGAACCGCAGCCTGCTGTTTGCTTGATGGCGGTGACAAGATCTGACTGACTAACATGAAAGATACGCCGATGATGAAGACAAGCAGCAAGTAATGATGCTTCGTTAATTTTGGTTTCCCTTCACCTTTTTCAGGCGGCTGTAAGAATGATTTCAGCTTTTGTTTCCAGTCCTTGTTATTCATGATCTGCTGCGTCACCTCCCTCAATGTTCAGCGCGATGTGCTCAGGACTCGTATTCCAAACATCAGCAAGTGTCTCTTTTACCCTTGTGATCTCTTTGCTAGAAGATCCAGCGCTTTCCTCCTTTTGCCTGGAGAGATCAATGTCCACCTTTGCCACCGTTTCTACAGCATCACCTGTGAGCGGGGAAAGAACTGCTTTGATGCGAAATTGATCCGCCTCCATATTCTGATCCAGATGCTCCTCATCAGCCAGCACTTCTACGTGTTTCATTTCATAGCTCTCCTTCTTTAGTGGCTCCTTTGCGCTTTTTTCTAGTTGGACAGCCATTTGCTTTAAAATATATGCACGCTGAGAGGCTTGTATTTCTTTTTTTTCTAAATTCATCTGATTTTTTATTTCTTCTGACTGCGCTTCTTCCTTCCCTTTCATCAATTCTGAGAAAATTTGATCAGGATCCGCTCGAAATAAAGCAAAAATCGGATTGAGCATCACCACGATTAGCAGCAGGCTGACGACCATTTTTGCATACTTTTGCATGCTCGAATTGGGAAGCAGAAGATCAATGACAATCGCAAATAAAATAAAGAGAATAATACTTGTGATCCATTCCGTGAGAAAGCTCAACAGATGTCCCCTCCTTACTTCATCATCATGGTCAGGTTACCAGCAGTGATGATGACGGTAATACTTAAAAAGAACATGAGCGACACAACAGCAAGTGCGGCAAATATATACAGAACACTTTTTGAAATGACATCAAGACAGCTGATGATGGGTCCGCCCCCTAATGGCTGAAGGATGGCAGCGGCAAGCTTATATATAAGAGCTAATGAGAGTACTTTAATCGCCGGGAAGGCGGCAATTGAAATCAAAATGGCAACTCCAACAAGCCCAACCGTATTTTTAAGTAAAACAGAGGCGCTGATCACAGTATCCGTCGCATCTGTAAACATTCTGCCTAGGACAGGGATGAAGTTTCCTGTAATGAATTTGGCTGTACGAAGAGCGATTCCATCCGTAATGGCCGCAGATGCACCCTGCACGGAAATGACACCGAGAAACACGGTTAAAAAAACGGCAAGCCCGCCAATTGCCACATTTCTTAACAATTGGGCAAGCTGGGTGACCTTGTATTGTTCGGTCAACGTACTAACAATGCTCAATATCGCTGATAAAAAAATGAGCGGAAGAACGACATACTGAATGAAAACACCGCTCGTGTTCATTAAAAATAAAATAACGGGATGAAAGAATCCAGCTGAGACAAGCCCGCCTGATGAAGCGATGAGCGCTAATAAAAGAGGAATAAGAGCAAGAATAAAACTAGTCATCGTTTGTATGGCTTCTGTTGCGTAGGAAATCGCCACATGAAAGCTGTTGAGCGCAATAATGATTAAGACCATATAAACAAGAGCATATGCGACTTTGCTGACGGTGCTTTGCTCAAAGGCATTTTGCAAAAGCTGCAAAAGCGAACAAAAGATGGTGAGTAAGATCAATGTGCCTAGGAGCTTTCCGTTTGCAATGACCTCGTGAAAAAGATAATGAACAAAGGCTTTCAGCCATGTTTGGGGAGACAGCTCTTTATCACCGTCAATCATTTCCTTCACTGTGCCTTTTTGGCTCTCTGGCAAGAAACCGCCATACTCGTCCAATATGGTTTCCCAAAAGTCACTGATGGAATGAAGCTCTAGTGCATCAGCCTGTCCACTCGCCACTTCCTCTGCTGCTGGTTCTTCATTTGATAAAGGTACTTTTTCTTCTGCACCACCTGCTTGCGGAGCGATCAGCCAAAAGAAAAGCATCAGTCCCATTACAGCTGTCACCCGTTTCATTGTCATCACCTCTTTTCAATTACGTCATGGACGGGATCATACCTAAGATCGTCTCAATGATGACTGTTAAAATCGGGACTGCCATGACCAAGATGAGGATCTTACCGCCAAGCTCTATTTTTGATGCAATGGCGCCTTGTCCAGCATCTTTCGTCAGCTGAGCGCCAAATTCCGCAATATAGGCAATGCCAATAATCTTCAATATGGTTTCAACATACTTCATATTGACACCGGCACTTGCCGCAATTTTTTCAATCATCGAGATAATGGCATAGATTTGATCAATTAAATAAAGAAAAATCACACATCCTGTAAAAACAACAAGCATAAAGGCGAAGGTTGGCTTTTGTTCTTTGACGATTAATGCTAAAAAAGTAGCGATTAAACCAAGTCCAACAATTTGTATGATTTCGATTTGTAAGCCCTCCCCTATCCTTGAAATAGAAATACGGCTTTAATCTTTTTAAACAAATCATCTACAATGGTTGCGACCATAAATAAAATGTAGATAAACCCAAGCAGCGTCACCCACTGAGCATACTCCTTTTTTCCCATTTGATCTAAAATCGTATGGAGAAAGGCCACGACGATGCCTACTCCCGCAATTTGAAAAATGACGTTTACATCAACGCCCATGCTCTCGACTCCCTTCCTCTCACATCAATAAAAGAATCAGTAGTAATCCGCTTAAAAATCCGAGGCTTCTGACCATTTTTTCATTTTTTGCTTGAGCGATTTCAGCTTCTTTCTCCTCTGATTCCAAATGGCCTAAAGCAAGCTTGATATACTTTTGCTGAGAAGTGACATCATGCTGACCAAGTGTTTCTCCAAAGTGCTTCAGGGCCTCATATTCGCCTTTTTTCAATACGGTTTTTTTCCAAACATCCTCAAGGCTCTCGTTCCATGCATGTCGTGCAGAAAAAGTCCCCACTCTAAGTTTTTCTGCAAATTGTTCAAACAGCTCATTCACAGGAGGACCGACCTGCGAAGCAATTTGCTTTGCAGCCCGCGCTAGAGGGGTTTGACCATACATAATTTCAGCTTCAAGAGATTGGAGAGCAAACCGCAGCTGCCGAATTTGTTTAGGCCGGTCGCTGTATCGTTTGGCAAACTCAAAGCCTCCCCATGTCGTGGCCGCAACAATGAAAATAGCGCCAATGAGCTTTAACATACGTCCACTCCCCGCCTCCATTTCACCTCATGTCCGTCTTGGTCATACATCCGTCCGATTGTGCCAGGCCCATTGTTTCTATTTAATTCAATATACCGTTCAAACACACGAAGCTCCCATAACGGCTTAAATGAAGGACGTTTGTATACATCTTCAAGTGAATATCCATGAGCTGAGACGATGATGTTGACTCCTGCATGAATCGCTTCTAGAAGTGCCTGTACATCCTCGCTTTTCCCAATTTCATCTATAATCATGACCTCTGGGCTCATAGACCGAATCATCATCATCAGCCCTTCAGCTTTTGGACACGCATCGAGTACATCAATTCGGTGGCCAAAATGGTGCTGCGGCACCCCTCTTATACATCCGGCGATTTCAGAGCGCTCATCAATAATTCCTGTTTTTCTAGGAGGAATGGCTTTTGTTCCTGTACTAGCAAGACGTGCTATATCCCGCAGCAATGTGGTTTTCCCCGTTTGAGGCGGACCGATGATAAGTGTATTGTGCCAGCGCTCTTCATATAAATAAGGTAGAAAGGGAAGTGCTATCCCGATTTTTTCTTTTGCAATCCGGATATTAAATGAAGAGATATCTCTTAATCCTTTGACGAACCCATTTTCAACGATCACCTTTCCTGCAAGTCCTACACGGTGCCCGCCAAATATCGTGATATAGCCCTGTTTTAGCTCTTCCTCAAGTGTGTACATGCTGTAATTGCTCAGTCTGCCTAATAGCTGAGACGCATCTTCACCTGTTGTGTGATAAGAAAGAAAACGCGGCTTTCCTCCTTGCATCAATTCAATAGGGCGATCCGTACGAATGCGGATTTCCTCTATTTGCGCCCATTCTTCTTCTTGCAGCAGGCTGAGTTCTTGTCCAATTGAGTGCGGGAGAATATCCAACAAACTCCGCAACGAATTCCCCTCCTTTTTTTCTTCTCTAAAATGTATGATGTGAGCTGTTAATTATGCCAAGCCTTTCACTTATAGATCCCAACTAGAATAAAGACGACACCAATGAAAATAAACACGAGCTTGGCATAGGATAACTGCCCTGCAATTTGATAGATTCCAATTGTCATCGTGATAATAAAAATGAGCGGACCGATGATCGCCAATATACTATTGATGACCACCGCTTTCCGTACATCATTTGTGACTAAAATGAGAATAGCGGCCGTCAGTTCAATGGCGGCAGATAAGAATCTCATCCCTGCCATTGCAGCAACTGACGGGTGTAGACCTGGGAGAAATTGTTTCATATAGAACCTCCAGCTTTTTTTACACTATATGCTTGACTATCTGGAAGTAGTCTTGTTTTTCAGGAAGGAAGAGAGATGAATGAGAGAATTGAGAGAAGACTTGCCTTGAGGAGTCATTTTTCCAATAAAAAAAGACTGTAAACACGAGGTTTACAGTCTTTCTTCCGTTCATTACGCTCTTGAAACGTATGAACCGTCTGATGTATTAATCACTAGTTTATCTCCTTGGTTCACAAAGAAAGGAACGTTGACGATTAAACCAGTTTCAGTTTTTGCAGGTTTTGACCCGCCTGATGTTGTATCACCTTTAATACCAGGCTCTGTTTCTACTACTTCTAGTTCTACCGTATTTGGTAGTTCGACACCAAGTGTTTCAGCACCGTACATTACGATTTGAACAGACATATTTTCAAGTAAATATTTCAGCTCATCTTTGATTTGTGCTTCACTTAGTTCAAGCTGCTCATAAGAACTTGTATCCATGAAGACATGCTGATCGCCATTAGCATATAAGTATTGCATTGTTTTTGTTTCAATTTGAGCTTTCGCTACTTTTTCGCCTGCACGGAATGTTTTTTCTTGAATGGCACCAGTACGCAGGTTACGCAGTTTCGAACGAACAAACGCTGCGCCTTTCCCTGGTTTTACGTGTTGGAAATCCACTACACGCCAAATACTGCCATCCACTTCAATTGTCAGGCCTGTACGAAAATCGTTTACTGAAATCATTTTGTCATCCTCCTACATTTCACCATCATAATATGATAAGTTCTTTCGGTGAGTGGGTCAATCGTTTATTGCCGTCAGCTGTCAGGACAATATCATCCTCAATTCTCACGCCGCCGACATCTGGCAAGTAAATTCCCGGCTCAACTGTGACGACCATTCCCTCTTCTAAGACGACGTCTGATCGTGAGGAAAGGCCTGGCGCTTCGTGTACTTCCATACCTAGCCCGTGGCCTGTTGAATGCCCGAAGTATTGACCATAGCCATACTTTTCAATGATGTCTCGTGTGATGCGATCAGCTTCTCTTCCTGTTAAGCCTGGCTTGATTCTATCCACACCAGCGTTTTCTGCTTCTAATACGATATGATAAATTTCCTTTAGTTTGTCGCTTGGTGTTCCAACAGCAATTGTTCTTGTCATATCAGAACAATAGCCTTTATAGTAAGCACCGAAATCAAGTGTTACTAAATCACCAGATTCAATCACCTTTTCACTCGCTCTTCCGTGTGGCAGGCTTGAACGAACACCTGAGGCGACAATCATATCGAATGAAGATCCTTCAGCACCTTCTTTTCTCATGAAAAATTCAAGCTCGTTCATGACAGCAATTTCCGTCAGGCCCGGCTTGATGTAAGTGAGAATATGATCAAAGGCGTGATCTGCAATCTTCGCAGCTTCCTCTAATATCTTAATCTCTTCACTAGACTTAATCAAGCGCAACTTTTCAACGGATTCTGAGACTGGAACAAGCTCTATACCGCCTGCTTTAGCTGCGTACTGCTGATACGTGGCAAATGTCATATGGTTTTGTTCAAACCCAAGACGTTTCACCCCAAATTCCTTTGCCGTTTGGACAGCGGTTTCCACAATGTTTCCTTTATGTTCAATGATGTCATAGCCTTTGACTTGGTCCTTTGCTTGCTCTGTATACCGGAAGTCTGTGATAAAAGCAGCACGGTCCTTTGAAACGACGGCAAGACCGGCTGATCCAGTAAAGCTGGTCATGTACTGTAAATTAAAGCTGCTCGTAATGACTAGGCCATCAATCTCTAATTCGTTTAAAAGTGTTCTTAGCTTTTCAAGTTTCATGATACCGCTCCCCCTTCACTGACTAAATAACGAATCGCCAATTTATACCCTTCAAGACCAAGTCCAACGATTTGCCCTTGACATACTGGAGCAAGTACAGAATGATGGCGGAATTCCTCTCTTTTATGAACATTTGTAATATGTACTTCAATGACAGGTAAAGAAATACTTGCAATTGCATCTCTCAGCGCATAGCTGTAGTGTGTAAAAGCACCGGGGTTAAACACGACACCGTCGTACTGATCTTCTGCTTCGTGGAACGCATCAATCAAATCTCCTTCGTGATTCGACTGGAAAAACGTTAATTGGATATTTGCCCGTTCTGCAAACTGGAACAAATCTGTTTCTAAATCTGTCAGCGTCTTACTTCCATAAACAGCAGGCTCTCTTTTGCCAAGCCTATTTAAGTTGGGCCCATTCAGTACTAGAAAATGAGGCATATGACCACTCCTTCACTCTAATTCAATCTATATCGATATCTGTTTCTTTTTCCTTAGAAACCTTTCGTTTCCAAAAATATTTTATCATATGAATGGGTGATTTACACTTTATTCTGTCTTTTTCCCGAGTGCCCTTGCAAGCTTCTGACTCGTTAATTCATTATATTCAAACGAAATGCTGTACCCGACAAACATGCCATATAAAATATATAGGCAAAATGTCGTAATAATGGTGCTTTGCTGCAAATCTTGCACTTGCTTTACATCTGGGAAAATGGGATTGAATACGTAAAATACGAGCAGCCATAAAAGCGCACCATAAATGAGTCCCATCCAAAAACCTTTGATTCTTTTTAACAGCCCATAATAAATAAAGGCCGCTCCAATAGATAAAATGCCTAACAGCACAATACTAATAAAAGTGCCAAGTCCTCCCTTTTTCCATTCTCCAAGCACAAATGGCTGAAGAAGCATATTAGGACTCACCTCTGAAAAATGAAACACATAGGTCAGAAATCCGATAAAGCCCCAAAAAACACCGCCAACAAAGCCAGCTGCTGCTGCTCTTGCCACCAGTGACGATGTCTGCACTGCCTGATTTTTTTCTTCTTGGTTTTTCTTTTCATCACGTTTCATTTGTGAACACCTCCAGCAAGTAGTATGTCCAAAATGTCATGAAAAAAAAGGATTTCCAGAAGGATTTCCATGCGTGAGTGTAAAAATTTTATAACAGGGTATACTGGCTAAAAAGAGGTAGATAGAATTCTAGTAGATAATCGACCTGTGCGCTAGTGATTTCCCCTCATTTCCTGTACAATAAAGGTATAAGGAAATGCATGTAAATTACAGGAAACAGGCAGGTTGATGAAATATGTCCAATCAAACAAAACCCCCAGCATATGGAGGGCAAGCAGTTGTCGAAGGTGTCATGTTCGGAGGCAAAAAGAACTATGTGACAGCGATTCGGCGAAAGGACCAGTCCATTGAGTTTTTGAAGCTTCCCCGGACCTCCAATAAACGAACCGCCTTTCTCAAGAAGATCCCCTTTGTCAGGGGCGTTGCTGCACTTGTTGAAGCAAGCGCAAACGGCAGTAAGCACTTAAATTTCTCCAGTGAGCGATATGACTTAGATCCTTCTGAAGATCATACTCTTGAAAAAGAACAAAAAGGCTCGAAATTATCCATGATTTTCGGCATTGCTGTGATCGGAGTTCTCTCTCTTCTCTTTAGTAAATTTGTTTTCACCCTAGTGCCTGTCTTTTTAGCAGAGCTTGTGCGTCCCATCTTTTCAGGGAATTTTGCACAAATCGCAGTTGAAACGTTCTTCAAATTGGTCCTTTTATTAGGCTATATTTACTTTATTTCCATGACCCCTTTAATTAAAAGAGTATTTCAATATCATGGGGCAGAACATAAAGTCATAAACTGCTATGAACAGAACCTTGACATCACAGTGGAAAATGTTCAAAAGCAATCCCGTCTGCATTATCGATGCGGCAGCAGCTTTATTTTATTCACTGTTATTGTCGGAATGTTCGTCTATTTACTCGTACCGACAGATCCTTTATGGGTGAGAGTTCTGAATCGCTTGGCGCTCATTCCGGTTGTTCTGGGCATTTCATTTGAAGTGCTTCAGCTCACGAACAAACTCCGAGAAGTGCCTGTGCTTAAAGTGCTTGGCTATCCTGGCCTTTGGCTGCAATTGCTCACAACAAAAGAACCTTCTGACGATCAAGTCGAGGTAGCCATTGCAAGTTTTAATGAACTTCTTCGTTTAGAGGAAGCGGCTGAGAAACAAGCGTCAGATTCTGCTCATCAAGTGATCTAACTTATAAATCCGGTAAATTCCTTCGGAGGTGGACAGTTATGAATCGCCGAGTACATCCTGCTTTTACCATTATTTTCGCTTTAGGTGTTTTGGGATTTGTGTATTTACTCACAACGAATCCAGGCAGACTTTTTACAATGCTGCTATCAGTTGTGATCATTGGAGCGGCCCTATTTTTCCTATTTAAATGGCTGATGAATCGAAGAACTGGAACAGAAGGTAATCTTTATCGTAAAGCAGTCAAACAATCAAAACGTCGCTACCAGCAGCCTAAACCAAAAACGAAAAGCCAGATGAAAAATCGGGTCACTCATTTGCGAAGCGTGCCGACTGACCACAAGTCTAAGCCCGTCCTTCTCAAAAAGAAAAGCCAAACACATTTGACTGTGATTGAAGGCAAGAAGAACAAAAAGAAGAATCGCGCCTTATTTTAAAATGTCCAGCTTTTTAAAAATTGCTCGGCCTTCTGTCTGCCTAGATCGACGAGCGCCTTTTTCTTTTCTGTCATGAGATGAAAATCAGTGGCAATGACGTGTTCTACAGGAATAAAAATAATATGACGTTCGTGTTTTGTGGCGATATGTCTTTCGTCATGAGCACCACGCATCGTTTCAAAAAGAGCGCCAAACAGTTCAAACGCATTGCGGATGGAGTGTTGAGGGCGTTCTTTTTCGTTTGGGGTTAATGTGACACCGACGAACGGTCTTTTTTTCTCTTCAGCAAACAGCCAAATTGGAAAATTGCTCAGCACTCCCCCATCTACAATCGTACAAATGCCTTTTGAAGACCTCAGTTTGACAGGCTCGAAAAAATAAGGCAGGCTGCAGCTCATTCGAATGGCCCTCGCAACGGAAAATCGCTCTGGATTTAAGCCGTATGAAGGAAGATCATCTGGCAGTACGAGGATTTTTCCATTCGTTAAATCGGACGCAACAATTTTCAGCGAATCTTTTTTGAGGTCTCCAAACACGGTGACCCCTTTTCGTTTTAGCACATCAGTCAGCCATTTTTCCAGCCGGTCTCCTTTATAAAGACCAAGACGCCAGTAAATGGATACCCACCTAAGCATTTTGAACGGGATGAATTGACATCTTCTATCAAGCAATTGATGCTCATCCATTTCATCTAAAAGCTCCCGAATTTCCTGGCTTGTAAAACCTGCTGCGATGAGTGAAGCAATGATTGCTCCAGCACTTGTACCAGCAAGGCGGACAAATTGAAAACCTCTTGCTTCAAGCGCTTCATAGGCACCTAAAAGCGCTGCCCCCTTAATGCCTCCACCTGAGAACACACCATCTATTTTCATCAAGGAGCCCCCTTTGATTTCACGCTATTAATAGTGTAGGAGCATTTACTTTCAATTAGAACTTTAATCAAAAAGGACACCCATGCGCAGGGTGTCCTTTTTGATTAAGATTCTTGATTTGTTTGTTCGTTTTTCTTTTGAATCGCTTTCAGCTGAACAGAACGCTCATCGTTTTCTTCAAAAAATTGAACGAGATCACCGATGCGGTCAATGCTATTCCAGCTGAGATGATGTTCAATGCCTTCTACATCATCATAAATTTTCTCTTCATCTACACCAATGATTCTTAAAAATTGCTCTAGCAGTTCATGTCTGTATACGAGACGTTTTCCAATTTTTTTGCCTTTCGGGGTTAAAATTAGACCACGATACTTCTCATAAATGAGGTATTCATCTTTATCTAGCTTCTGAACCATTTTTGTTACAGAGGAGGGATGGACAGCGAGTGCTTCTGCAATATCAGAGACTCTGGCATATCCTTTTTCTTCTATCAGCATATAAATTTGTTCAATGTAATCTTCCATACTAGGTGTAGTCATAAAACCCCTCCATAATGCACCTTTACTTAATAATCATCCCAATTCTACACCATCGCTCATTAAAAAACAAGGAGTGTCCCTCGTCTTAACGCTTGTAATTCCAATCATCTGAGGCATATTTCGTTTTGGCGAGATGATGGACAAACGCTAATTCTTCATCTGTCAGCTCATAAGGTACAAGCTCAATATTTAACCCTTTTTCAAACCCTCTTTTAAACGCAGTACGTGCATCGTCAATTGTACATGTTCGGTCTGAGATTTCATTGATAGCGACCGCTTTGTTTTTAAAGCTTCGCTGCATCCGCTCTCTTACCCGGTCACTTGGATAAAGGAACAAATCGAACAATTTGTCCTCATCGAGGTCAATTAAAATAGAGCCATGCTGGAGGATGACACCTTTTTGTCTCGTCTGAGCACTGCCTGCTACCTTTCTGCCTTCAACAACAAGCTCGTACCACGAAGGGGCATCAAAGCATACAGATGATCTTGGATTTTTTAAGCTTTCCTTTTCTTTATCAGTACGAGGAATGGCAAAATATGCATCGAGTCCCAGCTCTTTAAAGCCCTCTAAAATACCTTCTGAAATGACGCGGTACGCTTCTGTCACCGTTGCAGGCATTTCTGGATGTTCCTCTGACACAATGACGCTGTAGGTCAGCTCCTGGTCATGAAGTACCCCCCGTCCTCCGGTTGGTCTGCGGACAAAACCAAGACCATAGCGTTTGACGGCTTCTAGGTTGATTTCTTTTTCAACGTTCTGAAAATACCCAACAGACAATGTCGCCGGATTCCATCCATAAAAGCGGATGACAGGTGGGATAAGCTTCTCGCTATGCCAATAAAGCAAAGCTTCGTCCATTGCCATGTTAAAGGCAGGGTCTTGGTTTCCTGAATCAATGAAACACCATTTCTCTTTTTGCATATAAAAATCCCTTCTCTTTTACGTAGTCAATGTTAGATGATGGTCGTGACCACCGGTTTTCTCTCTTCATCAGTCTATCAAATAGGGAAGGAATTGAAAATAATTCTTCCCATTTATGATGACAAGTTTCTTTTGCTTTACTATAATAGTATTTGTCTAAAACGTACCATCAGACAGGCTACTGTGCTGATGCTCAAGAAGGAGTCGAGTTGTATTGTCAATATTCAACTATATCGTCCTCTCACTTTGTGGACTTTTCGTTCTTTATTCCATCGGCAGCTACATTTATCAGCAGCGCATTATGAAAACGCTGACGGAAGCAGAATTTATTAAAGGTTACCGCAAAGCTCAACTCATTGATGTGAGAGAGCCAAATGAGTTTGAAGGCGGACATATTTTAGGGGCAAGAAATATCCCTCTTTCCCAACTAAAGCAGCGCAAAAATGAAATACGTCCTGACAAGCCTGTTTATCTCTATTGCCAAAACAACCTTAGAAGCGGTAAAGCAGCCCAAACTTTACGTAAAAACGGCTGCCGTGAGATTTATAATTTAAAAGGCGGCTTTAAAAAATGGGGCGGCCGCATTAAAACGAAGAACTAACAAAAAAGACTCTGGGAGCATCATTCCCCCTGAGTCTTTTTTCTTTATTTTCTTTCATAAACGAGAACAGGGTTCCGAGCGGCCTTTGTTTCGTCCATTCGTTTCACAACCGTTGTATGCGGCGCTTCCTGTACCACTTCAGGATTCTCTTCTGCTTCTTTGGCAATTTGAATCATTGCTTCAATGAATGCATCAAGCGTTTCTTTCGATTCTGTTTCAGTCGGTTCAATCATGATACATTCCTCTACATTAAGCGGGAAGTAGATTGTTGGCGGATGGTAGCCAAAATCAAGTAATCGTTTGGCAATATCCAGTGTCCGCACACCTAATTTTTTCTGACGTCTACCTGAAAGGACAAATTCATGCTTACAGTGACGATCAAACGGCAAATCGTAATGAGCACTTAAGCGGCGCATCATATAGTTCGCATTTAACACCGCATTATCAGTTACAGCCTTTAAGCCGTCTGGTCCCATAGAGCGGATATACGCATATGCTCTGACGTTGATGCCAAAGTTTCCGTAAAATGGCTTCACGCGTCCAATTGATTCTGGACGATCATCATCAAAGTAATAACGCCCTTCCTTCTTCACAAGCACCGGCTTTGGCAAGTAAGGAATCAAATCCTTTTTCACACCTACAGGACCTGAACCAGGACCTCCGCCTCCGTGTGGGCCTGTAAAGGTTTTATGAAGGTTCAAGTGAACGACATCAAACCCCATATCCCCCGGTCTTGCTCTGCTTAAAACGGCATTCAAGTTAGCTCCGTCATAATAAAGCTTACCGCCAGCTCCGTGAACAATTTCCGCCATTTCTAAAATATTTTCTTCAAATAGCCCAAGTGTATTTGGATTTGTAAGCATTAAAGCAGCTGTTTCTTCATTGACAACACGGCGTAAATCCTCTAAATCAACAAGCCCGTTTTCATCAGACGCAACCGTAATGGTTTCAAATCCAGCCACTGTCGCAGATGCCGGGTTCGTTCCATGAGCAGAATCAGGTACGATGACCTTCGTACGCTCATGATCTCCTCTTGCTTCATGGTACGCGCGGATCATCATAAGTCCCGTCCATTCGCCGTGTGCTCCTGCCGCAGGCTGCAAGGTCACAGCGTCCATTCCCGTAATTTCTTCTAGGTGATCACCTAGGTCATACAGCAATTCTAATGCCCCTTGCACAGTGTCTGCCTCCTGTAGCGGATGGACTTGCGAGAAGCCTGCAAGGCGTGCGACCTTTTCATTAATCTTCGGATTATATTTCATCGTACAAGAGCCAAGAGGGTAAAATCCGGAATCGACCCCATGATTGCGTCTTGATAATGCGGTATAATGACGCATGATATCAAGCTCAGAAACTTCAGGAAGCTCAGCATGCTCATGACGAATGTACGTTTCATCAAATAAAGACGGGATCTCCTGTTCAGGTACATCTAAATCAGGCAGGCTGTACCCAATTCTTCCTACTTTGGATAATTCAAAAATAAGCGGCTGATCTTGTTTATTCATGGCGATCCCCCAATTCCTTTATAAACGTATCAATTTCTTCCTTTGTTCTTAGCTCTGTCACAGCTACAAGCATGTGATGCTGAAGCTCTGGATAGTCCAGCCCTAAGTCGTATCCACCGATGATTCCTTTTTCAAGCAATCGTTTATTGGCCTCTTTCACAGGCTCCTGTAACTTGATCACAAATTCATTAAAATGGGCCCCTTCTACATCAGCCTTCAAACCATATTTTTCTGCCTGCGTTTTGGCATAGTGGGCTTTTTGTACGTTTTGATAGGCGATCTCTTTGATACCTGCTTTTCCAAGTGCAGTCATGGCTACAGAAGCGGCTAACGCATTTAATGCTTGGTTTGAGCAAATATTTGACGTCGCTTTATCTCTTCGAATATGCTGCTCACGTGCTTGAAGGGTCAGCACAAATCCACGAACCCCATTTTCGTCCTCTGTCTGTCCGACTAAACGACCTGGCACTTTTCTCATTAATTTTTTCGTCACGGCAAAATACCCGCAATGCGGTCCGCCAAAAGCTGCCGGAATACCGAACGGCTGTGCATCACCAACAACAATGTCTGCCCCAAGTTTTCCAGGTGGTGTTAATAGCCCGAGTGCGAGTGGATTACTAGAGACAATGAACAGGCTTTTTCCTTTATGTGCAATAGGTTCAATGTCTTTTAACGGCTCGACTACACCAAAGAAGCTTGGATATTGCACAAGAACTGCTGCAGTATCATCGCAGACAGCCTTTTCCAATGCAGCTAAATCGGTCTGCCCTTTTTTCGCAGGTACTTCAACAACTTCAATGTTTTGTCCTTTGGCGTATGTTTTCAGTACCGCTCTTGATTCAGGGTGAACCGTTTCAGAAACAACCACTTTTTTCTGCTTTGTGTGACCCGCAGCCAGCATCGCCGCTTCAGCTAGTGCCGTCCCGCCATCATACATCGAGGAGTTGGCAAGGTCCATACCAGTCAGCTCAGCAATCATTGTTTGAAATTCAAAGATGGCTTGCAGTTCACCTTGGGATATCTCAGGCTGATAAGGAGTATACGCTGTATAAAATTCAGAACGCGAGATGACATGATCGACAATGACAGGCTGATAATGATCATATACACCTGCACCAAGAAACGATGCATAGGAAACTGTATCCTTATTTTTTGCAGCTAATCGGGACAATTCTCTTAGAAGCTCTGTTTCCGATGCGGCTTCTTTGATGTTGTATGCTCCTTTGAATCTGACCTTCTCTGGGATATCTGAAAAAAGCTCATCAATCGACTGAACGCCGATGACATCCAGCATATCTTTTTGATCTTGCTCTGTTTGCGGCAAATACCTATGCTTCATCCTCTATTCCCCCTCGTTATTTGGCTCTTTTATAAAATGGTGTTGCGACGATTTTGGCTTTTAGACGTTTTTTGCGAACTTGAACTTCCACCTCTGCCCCAAGCTTTGCCTCTGAGGATTCGATTAAAGCAAGCCCGACATTTTTCTTTAATGTTGGGGATTGTGTGCCCGTTGTAACAACCCCGATCTGCTTTTCTCCTGCAAAGACCGGATAGTCAGTACGCGGAATTCCTTTATCGATCATTTCAATGCCGACAAGCTTTCGCTTCGGTCCCTCTTCTTTTTGTTTTTTGAGTGCGGCTTTTCCGATAAAATCAGCTTCTTTATCCGTTTTGACAGCAAAACCAATACCGCCTTCTAATGGAGAGATCTCCTTAGTCAGCTCCTGACCATAAAGCGGGAGTCTTGCTTCAAATCTCAAGGTGTCACGTGCACCGAGTCCGCACGGTATTAATCCTTTTGGCTGCCCTGCTTCTAATAAAGCTGACCAAAGATGGACGGCATCTTCTGACTGACAGTAGATTTCAAAACCGTCTTCTCCTGTGTAGCCTGTTCTGGAAACAAGCACTTCTTTATTTGCGATCACAGCTTTTGATAAAAACGTAAATGGCTTAAGGGATGTCACCTCTTCATCTGCCACCTCTTTGATGATGTCAGCAGCGAGAGGTCCTTGAAACGCTAGCAAGGCGGTTTGATCGGACATATTTTTGATCAATACGTCATCTTCACCTTGATGCTTAAAGAGCCAATCCACGTCTTTTTCGATATTTGATGCATTGATGACAAGCAAATAGTCATTCTTTTCTTTTTGATAGACGAGCAGGTCATCTACCGTTCCGCCATCTTCATAACACATGGCTGTATATAGTGCCTTACCGTCTGTCAGCTTAGACACATCATTGGTTAATAACCTTTGTAAAAAAGGAAGGGCATCTTGACCTTTAACCTCCACCTCACCCATGTGAGACACATCAAAAAGCCCAGCCTTTGTTCGAACAGCTTCATGTTCTTCTTTAATGGAAGAAAATTGGACAGGTAATTCCCAGCCCCCGAAGTCAATGGTTTTTGCGCCAAACGTTTCATACGCATGAAAAAGCGGTGTTCGTTTCAACATCAATCGTTTCCCCCTTTTTTCTTACAGTGCAGATGACAAGCTGAATTTTCAGAAAAAATCACAGCAAAAAAGGACAGAGCGCTCCCTTTTATCAAAAAGAAGTCTCTGTCCTTGCACCTGAAAGTTTACAGCACAATATCATTGTGCGCTTTCCCCTTTGGTGGTTTGCTAAAACCCTTGAGCAAACACTCTCCAGAGTTGCGTCCGGTAAGAGTACTTTTGCCTGAGAGATTCACTGAATCCATTCAGCTTGCTCCTTCGGCGCCTGTCAGTGCAAAATAACCGCCAAGTCTCTCCCCATACCATCATCCGCTCATATTCTTCACATTTATTGGACATACTATCAAAATGGGTGACTTATTCTCTAGATCACTTACCAACATCCTACCACTAGAAATGGATGAAGAGCAACATAAAAATCATTAACATTTTTAAAATAATCTTTCAATATCGTTCGCTTTTATTCATATATCTAGTCTTTTAAAGACCTATAAAAAAATGAAGCGTTTGAAAACAGAACAATTTCATTAGAACCCTACTAGAAAGGCAGGCGGTCACATTGAATATTCAAACGATTTTTGATCAGGAATGGGCAAGTGAATTTCAGCAGCGGCTTTCTGCAGACGGCCCTTGGGCGAACTGGGATATGTATCGTTTAGCGGCGCAGGTTCAAAACATCACAGCCATTGATTCATTTGAAGGGCTGCAAGCTCCCGCGCACCTACCTGCATTCACGCCTTTAAAGCACCAGCTCGAAGTAGCCAGAAGAGTCGTAGAAGAGATGAATGGGAAAGCCATTCTGGCTGATGAAGTGGGACTTGGGAAAACCGTAGAAGCAGGACTCATAATGAAAGAATACATGATTCGTGGACTTGCCAAAAAGATTCTCATTCTCGTCCCTGCCTCCCTTGTGTCTCAGTGGGTACAGGAGCTGCGGACGAAATTTTATATTGATGCTGTTGAACAAAAAAAGAGCTATGTGTGGGAGCAATGTGACGTTGTCGTTTCCTCCATTGATACAGCCAAAAGACAGCCGCATCGAGACACGATTTTATCGATTGCCTACGATATGGTTATTATCGATGAAGCACACAAACTGAAAAACAATAAAACGAAAAACTATGAATTTGTGAGAAACCTGAATAAGAAGTTCTGTCTGCTGCTGACAGCGACACCTATTCAAAACCGAATCGGGGAAATATTTAATCTCGTTTCCCTTCTGAAGCCAGGCCACCTGGGAAATGAACATCAGTTTAAAGATGCCTTTGCCAAAAAAGACTTGCAGCTTGAAGACCATGATCGATTAAAACAGCTAGTCAATAAAGTCATGATTCGTAACCGAAGAGAGGACACTGGCATCGAGTGGACAAAACGGCATGTCAAAACAATTTCCATTGATTTCTCTCCAACAGAACAAGCATTGTATGATGAAATCTGCAAGCTGAAAGAGAATCCGTCTTATACAAAGCACATGTTTTCCATTATGACCTTAGAACGAGAATGCTGTTCCAGCCGTGAGGCGGTGTATATGACAATTAAAAAAATGCAAGAAGAAGAAAAACATATTCTAGGATCTTCTGCTATAGCGCAAATCATGGAGAAAATCAACCAAGTTGAGCAAAACTCTAAGGCGCTTGAAGTGGTGAAGCTCATTCAGCAGTTAAATGAAAAGGTCATTATTTTCACCGAATACCGCGCGACACAAATTTATTTACAATGGTTTCTTCAGCAAAATGGCATCAGCTCCGTTCCTTTTCGGGGCGGCTTTAAGCGGGGCAAAAAAGATTGGATGAAAGATTTATTTAGAGAACGGGCGCAAGTGTTAATAGCGACAGAAGCTGGCGGCGAAGGAATTAACCTTCAGTTTTGTAACCAAATCATCAACTATGATCTTCCCTGGAACCCGATGCGTTTAGAACAGAGAATTGGACGTATCCACCGTCTTGGCCAAGAGCGGGATGTCCACATTTACAATATGGCAACGAACGGAACCGTTGAGGAACATATTTTAAAGCTTTTATATGAAAAAATTCAGCTGTTTGAAAACGTCATAGGCGATTTAGATGATATTTTAACAAAGATTGATATAAATGATGCCGAAACAGAATTGCATCAGATTCTCTTCCAGCATGAATCGGATGGAGACATGAAAAAGAAATTAACCCAGTTTGCTTCTTATTTAACAGAAGCTCAGACACCACTTTTAGAAAAAAGACAGCAAGGCTCATAAAGGAGAGTTGATCAATGGAGCAGCATGACATTCACACCTTTCTTCTCCGTTTCTTCCAGGCGAATCAATGCAGCATATTAGAAGAAAGTGCAGGACATATGACCGTACAGCTGACAACTGAAATGGATAAATTGATTATGAACCGCCCTTTTTACTGGCACTGGCTTGAAAAAACTGGCGGTATCCCTGAACCGCGGCAACTGACTTTCATCACAGATCAAAAAAAAGCTGGTGATGCGGCCAGTGGTGAATTTATTCACTTCGGCTCCCCTCGATTATTTCAAATATTTGAGGCAGTCAAACAACAGGGCCGTTTTATCCGGCTTTATGAACGAGTCAGCCCGCTCACAAACAACCAAATCGCACTTGAGCCGTGGCTGGGTCTCAATGTAAAAATTTCTTACCTTGCAGATCGGAAAAAGGATAAGCTTTTATCACTAGGCCTTCACCTCATACGCGGAGAAGTCATTGAACAATTTCAAGAAAAGCTGGAAACTCGTGAGCTGTCGTCTCAAATTCCCGATTATTGCTTTACGATGAGTACAATGATTAAACCAGAAAGCGGAGTCAAACGGCTCTATAGCCTAATGGAGCGTTATGCCTATGAGGAACCGAACGATTGGGCAGTGAGAGCTGTTCAAAAATGGAAAGAAGACTCCGAACTTTTAAACCAATTTTATGAAGGGACTTCAGACACATCTGTAGAATATGAAATAGAAAGACAAGCACTCAAAACTTTATACGAACCAAAAATCAGTCTTACGATTGAAAATGGGGGTCTTTTTTACTTACAGCAAAAAAGAGGAGGTTGACTCATGGTCCCTCCCTTTTATGTGACATACAATTTTCGATCAGTCTAAAGCACAGTTTGTCTGTTTGTATTGGGCGGAAACATGACGCAAGCAAACTATGAGGTCTTACCACCTTTGTCTTTCCATTTCATGCGTTAAGTGCCTGAAATACATCATTCAGTATTTTAGGAGGGTATTTGTATGGAAAAGAAAACGAACAAATTAGACAGTGAATGGGTTCAATTATTACGCAAAGCCCGCAATGCAGGACTAACAGTCGAAGAAGTCCGTCAATTCCTCAAATCAAATGAAAAGTCCTCTGAGTCAACCCCTCTGGTAAGAAGTCATTCTATCAAACCTTTCTGAATGTGCTATAATATCGAAAGGAAGGTGATGACATTGATTGGCCAGCGTATTAAACAATACCGCAATGAAAAAGGCTACTCACTATCAGAACTGGCCGAAAAGGCTGGGGTAGCGAAGTCTTATTTAAGCTCAATAGAAAGAAACTTGCAAACAAACCCCTCCATTCAATTTCTTGAAAAAGTCTCCGCTGTTCTGGACGTCTCGGTTCATACACTTTTAAACGAAAAAGATGAAACCGAATACGATGGTCAATTAGATAGTGAATGGGAAAAACTAGTTCGAGATGCAATGACATCAGGGGTTTCGAAAAAGCAATTTCGTGAATTTTTAGATTATCAAATCTGGAAAAAAAAGCAAGAAGAGGAGTAAAGCGCACGTTTTAGCGCATACTCCTCCAATTGCTATGCAGACCTTGATATCAGTCTAAAGACTGTCTTTATTTTTTATCTTCGCTGTGTGCTTTTTCGTTTTCTTTCACGTAGCCTTTTTCATCCGTATGCTTATTTGGATTGATCGTTAAACCATTCCACTGAGTCGCTTCGAAGGAAAGATCAATTTGAATCGCATCGCCTTGGTATTTATTTTGGATATATTGACCCGCTTTATCCTTCGTTTGGTCATTAACAAATTCAATGGTCATTTCCATTTTATCGTAATCAAACGGATTCTTTGGAATGCCGTCATACTCTGGAGCCACTGTTCCATCAACAGTTGCTACATTAATTTTTCCACTTTCATGTAAAAACTTCTCATCGACGGCATGACGAAGCTTATCAAATGCGGTCTGATCCTGTTTTGACGTTAATTGATGCAAGTCAAGCAGGTTTGCATCGTCTAAAATAATATTTTTTGGATAACCATTTCCACCTTCGGCTCCAACCGTCAGAACACTTACCTGAAATTGACTGAGAAATTCTTCAGCTGTATTATTACCGCCATTCTTTGCGGAACTTCCATCTGTAAACTGGCTATAATCAAGACTCATCAGCACTTGATTTATCGCAAGTGACCCCTTATTTTCAAAATGAAATTCTTTTTTGATTCGATCTCCAGGTTTTAAGTTCGCAAGGTTGATGGCGCCAGAGTTCTCTTTAGCAGATAAATCCAGCTCTCCTGTCGAGTAGACCGCGTTTGCCTTTTCAATATCATTAAACGCCGCCCATGTTCCCCCGCCGATTAATGCAAGACCTAAAGCCCCTGATAAAACACCTAAACGAATTGATTTTTTCATTGCCATGAATAAACCCCCTAATAAATTGTTTTATTGAAACCTAATTAGGTTACAAACGAGAATTTAAGCTTGTTCCTCTGACATATGTAAATCAGCTTTGTGTCTACGATGTTTTGCTGCGCCCACAAAATGAATTGTTGAATAAACGAGCAGCATCACACCTGGTATAATGAGCAGCAAAGCTGTTCCTGCTGATGTCCCTGCATACGAAAGAAGCTTTCCTGCATAAGGGATGTTCACTCCCATATACTGCGCAGTCACTTGATCCGCTTTTACGAGCGTACCGTCCTGATACATATTGTGGTCACCCTTGGTCTCAAAAGCTTTATTTGCTCCCTTTCCTTTTACTCCAATAATGCGGTGGGTCACAAAGGACTGTTCCTGCTTCGTTTGAAACGTGATAATATCACCTTTTTTGAGCTTCTCAGGCGAGGCCACCTGCTTTACGACAATCAGTGACCCAGCTGAAAATTCTGGTTCCATCGATCCAGATAATACTTCCTTCAATTGATAACCGAAAATTTGAGGATCTCCTCCTGTTGTTCTCGATGACAACACGACAATAATACAGGCAATCATCATCGTGAACACCAACACATAAAGAATACTCCCAGACATTTTCATCCATTTTTTCATGACTATTCTCCCCTTCGCCTATCATTTTTTCATCCAAAAGACGCTCTATTTAGGACGCCTTTTCTTCACACTTTGAGAGCTGCATCTGTTTAGACCAAAAGTAAGACTTATCAGATGCGCCAAATCCTTCAGGATAATAGATTTTAAAAGCATAGATTCCATTTGTTTTTGCTTTATCTGTCGTGACAGTTGTCGTTTCTTTCGACAAGAGGGACTGTATAGAGCCCTTTTCAAGAACATGACCATCTTGTAACGGCTTCTGATCACTTTCCAATTTATGTAATTCCCACTTCCATTCAGAGTGCGCGATAGGCTGTCCACTATTTTTTAGTGTCATGCTTAGCCTTTGAGGTGCGCAAACTGTTCCTTTGATTATCGTTTGATCGATGAGATCTAATTGACTTCGATCCCATTTTAGAGGCTGACAATGCTTGTCTGTCTGTTCAAATTGAGTACATGTTCTCATGACAAAGTTTGTGTGCTCAACATCGTTAAAAGAGGCGTTCGTCGGTGTCATGAGCAAAGACGTCAAAAGCAAACAAATGGTACAAAAGAGTACAAAGAGCGGCTGTTTCATTAATCCCTTCAACTCCTTGAACAGTTGTTCTTTAAAAAGAACGATTACATACAGTATAAGGAAATACCTATAAAACCCAAAACGCCAAATTAGTCCAATTTGTTCTTAAACAAGAACCATTACGAGAAAATTCTTCCATTTTCTCATTCTTTCGCCATATTCAATATTTTTTTGTGTGACATTTGTACTTCTTAAAAACTTACATAAAAATGGAGGATTTGGTCAGAATAATAATAGGTGAGGTGATGTGAAATGAAATATAGAACAATCATTATCATGCTCAGTTTACTGCTGGGCCCTTTGCTTCAAAACGTCAAACCTGCGGATGCGGATAGTTTCACTGTTGCCGCCGCAGATCAATGGGAAACTCGGGCAGTCAAAGAAGCAAAGAAGAGGTACCCGCTGGCACAAGTCCTATTTAAACAAAAAGTATGGGACCGGCATCGTGATAAGGAATCTGTGAAACAGTATCATATTACGTTAAAAGACAATACCAAGGAATTTGGGGTATTTGTCACCATTTCCTATAACCCTTACTCAAACAAGGTCAATAAAGTAATTGTTGTAGAGGAATACAGCTAAAGGTGCATAAAAAAACCGCCTGCTGGCGGCTTTTTACTTTCGTCGGTGTCGCTGACGTTTTTTTAGCATCATGGAGAAGCCAAACGGCAGAACCCCAAATAAACGCTGTGAAAATGGAGGTTTCGTTTCTATTTTTTCTTGTTTGTGTTCCTTCCGTTCGTCACGTGGGGTATTCATATATTTAATAATTTCCTGCGTCATATATTTTACATAGTCATTTGTTTTCAAGCACACTCACCTCTTCTTTCTTCAAGTGTTACCAGGAAGAGGATGATTTTATACACTAGCTAATCAGGGTTTGCCCATTTCATGATTTCACCAGTTCTCCAATCCAGCATCAGTTCCCTTTCATCCGATAAACCGTCCTTTGTTTTCACACTCACTAAAACGAAGACATGCTGTTTCTTTTGATCACAGTTCATCCGCTTCAGTGTCACACGACCTTCTTCAGTATCAATATGGATCTTCTGCTTTTCACAAATACGTTTGACTGTGCTGACAGCTTCACTTACACCCACCCTAAAAAGCTGCTGTTTTTGATAAAAAGAAATCGTTAGCTCTGCACTTTTCAGCTCTTTTTGAAACCCCATCGTTATCGATCCTAAAATTAAGAGGAAAAATAGAATCGCAGCAAGCACATGTGGATAGATAAACCCTTCCTCTCTTTTCACGATGTAGGAACCACCCCTTTATATGTGAAAAAAACGGCTTCATACACCTTACCAGATTCATCTGTGACTTTAAGGATAGTTCTATGCTGGCTCGTTCTCACACGGAATTGTGTCACCTTTTGCAGTAAAGGAAGATGTCCAGCTTGATCCGTTCGTTTTCGAAGCATCTCTTTGTATAGCTCAATGGTTACCACTCGCCCTTGATCGGACATATATTCTAACGCTTCTCCTCCTTTCACCGAATGAACAGCAGTTGCACGACTTAATTCCTCATCTAATTGCAGGACAGTCTGTTTCCACTCCATTTGTGAAAAGCGGTTGATGTCTTCAAATGGATGGGCTTTCTCTGCTGCTGAAAAGAGCAGCACACAGCCAAGAGAAAGAAACAGAAATAGCTTCAATTGCCACAAAGCTTGTACAAGAGTAAAAGCTTGTTCATCGTTCCACATGTTGAAAGCATATCGTCTGCTTTTTTTGTACTTTGTATGAAACACACCCCTTCTGATTACGCCAATTGAGTACATACGTGATCTCGCCTCTTTTCTTTTTGACAGAAGATGTTGTACCATCTATGAACGCTTCATTCATCTGTTCATGCAAGACCTGATAAGCTTCAAGCTTAGCTCTTATTTCCTTTTTCCCCATCATGAGTTTTTCATAGGCTGGCATGAGCACAAGGGCAGCAAATAGAAAGAGATGACAAGCAAACAGCGTCTCAAATGTACTAAACCCTCTATTGTTTTTGAACATGGATTCGCCCGCTTCCTAAATAAATGGTGAGTTTATACGTTTGACTGCCAAATTTGACAATGAGAGATCCGCCGCTGCTTGGATGTCCGTTTACATTAAAATAGATTCCTTGCGGAAATGTAGAAGCCTTGATGCTCCCCTTTTTATGCTGATAAGAAGCAAGGACTTCGCCACTCTTTTGATCGATTACCTGATAAGATACTTGTGGCGGATGGATCTCAACATGCACTCGTGTTTTTTTGATAAATGCTGCATAAGCAGCCAATTGGAGATCTTGTTTCATCATATTAACTTGTCTTTTGGCTTCAGTGCTTTCTATGATATTGGGAATTTTTCCTCCTATCATCGACAGTAAAGCTGATAAAACAAGGAGAATCATCAGCTGTTCAATGAGGGTAAAGCCCTTTTCATGCGAAAGCAATTTATTCATGTTTCACGTCGCCGTTTTGAATGACAATCGCTTTTCCATTAGGACAAGTTAATCCCTTTTTGACATAGCCTTCTTTTTCTAATTCAGCCAAAGATGGTGTCTTCCCATCATGCTCTAATTCATATGCCATCACTTGAGTGCTGACCATTGATTTAAGCCCTTCACAGCCCTTTGCTTGAATTGATTGGTGATGACGTGTGATATTCGGGATGGTAATGAGTAAAAGAATGGAAATCACGAGCATGACAATTAACATTTCTAGTAGGGTAAATCCTTTATCATTCATGTCTCTGTCCTCCTTCTTACACTTGCTCCATTAGTTGATACATTGGTAAAAGAATAGATAAATACACGATGAGTATAAGAAGTGCTGTCACACCATATATCACCGGCTGCAGCCAAGACATCCATTTTTCAATTTTCAGCTCTGCATTCTCTAAAAGGAATTGGCTATACGTGTACATTTCTCTTGCAAGCATTCCGCTGGCTTCACCATGCTTAATCACAGATGCAAAATGTTTTTCGAAAAAAGGAGATTCCTTTACTTGATGCGCCATGCTTTCTCCTTTTCTTAACTCTTCAATCATTTGTTCACCTATTTCTTGAAGAAAGGGTAAGTAGCTTTGCTGTTTAAAAGCCCGCAAACTTTCATACATCGATAATCCAGCATGGAGCAGCCCACTTAGCTGAAGAGAAAAAAGATACGTATGCATCATCTGCATCCCTTTGTATAAAAAGGGCAGTCTGCTCATCACCTTTAGTTTCTCAAGGGTCGACTTTTTCCTAAAAAAGAAAGCATAATACCCGATAAGACAGATGCACATACAGGCGATGATGAGCAGAAAAGCATGAAGAAATTGAAAAAGTCCAAACATCCCTTGAATCAGCCATGACATGCGGGTATCCATCGATGAGTATAAAACAGAAAATTGAGGAATGATCATTTGCTGAACGAGTATCAGCACGGTTAAAACCGTAAAGATGAGGAAGAGCGGGTAACGTAACATACGTTTAAATGTGTCTAGCTGTTTGATTTTTTTCTCTAAAAAACGGGCGCTTTGTTCTAGAGCACGGGCTAGACTCCCATGCTTCTCAGAAAAAGAAAGGATGGCGATCACTTCCCGCTGAAAATGGAGTCTCTCTAGTACCACATAAAAAGGCTCTCCTTTGAGCAGCCACTGAATACCTCGTGTTAATTGCTGCTGTTGTTGTTTCGATAACTGGATATTCACCATCGTTAATGCCTCAATTAATGTATATCCAGCCTGAATCAATTGAGCCAGTTTTGATAGACATTCGGCTTGGGCCTGTTTAGACCATACTTTAGAGGCTCGCTTCTTCATAAACCCAGCGATGATATGTGTTTTTCGATAGATAGCCGAGTGCCACTCCTTTACGAATTAATCTTTGCAGTGTTTCATATGACGAATGAATATATTCTCCTCTGGCCTCTTTTATACACTCCCCAAGCTCCTTTCCGAAAAGCAATTCAAATACATTTGTTCGTCTGACAGGCCGATTTAGTTTACAGTAAAGCTGACAGGTTTCCCCACAAAAAGGACATGTGAGCTCAATTAATCGCTGAGCAGCAATCGCAACCATGGTTTGTTCGAGTTCATTCATCGTGACACCAAATTCAAGCATGCGGTAAAGGGCTCCTTTTGCATTTTTTGCATGAAGCGTACTCAGCACTAAATGACCTGTCAGTGCTGCTCTAATCGCCGTTCTGGCCGTTTCAGCATCTCTTATTTCTCCAAGCACAATCATATCTGGATCATGCCTCAAAATAGCGCGTAACCCTGCGGCATACGTGATGCCGGCTTTTTCATTTACTTGAACCTGTAACACTTCTTCATTTCTTGTTTCTACAGGATCTTCAAGGGTAATAATGTTTCGGTTAAAATTCTTTTTTGCAAACTGAATCAATGAATATAATGTTGTTGTTTTTCCTGAATTTGTTGGCCCAGTAAATAAAATGAGTCCATGTGAGTGATTCAAAAATGATAATAATCTGGCAGAGGCTTTCGGAAATAATGACAAATGTTTTATTTTTGGAACATGATCCTGCGGTAAAATTCTAATCACTAAGCTCTCATCATTCACAGTCGGCAAGGTTGACATCCGAATAAACACTTGACAGCTTCTTAATTTCACAGCCAGTGAGCCATTTTGCGGTCTCCTTTTTTCCCCGATATCCATAGAAGATAAAAATTTAAAATGGGCAATGAGCCGCTCCCCTCTCTTTTTATCAATGGTACGCTGCTGGATTAAATCAGAGTCTACACGGAAAGAGACCGAAGCTTCCTTTTCTTTTGGCACAATATGCACATCTGATGCCCTCATGCGGCACGCTTCTTCTAGTAGCTCTTGTCCCAAATATTCAATACCATACAAGTGGTTCACTCCTTTCTCTGACCACATTGTAAGATGGAGAAACCAAAATCACAAAAGAGCATTTTATTATTTTCATGACTAATCAAGCACGAAAACAATCAACTCACGATGTATCACAGCATTTTTTAGTAAAGAGCATACAAAAAAACCTGACTTTTACAAGTACAGGTTTTTTGATCATGATGTGGCTTCTTGCGGCTGCTCTTCAAAGATACGAAATCCTCTTTTTTCTAACGCTTTTGCAAGACTATGCTCAGTATTTACTTTTGAGAAATCAATGCCCAATTTCACGACCGTTTGAGCAATTTCTGGGCGGATGCCTGAAATAATTGTCTCAATTCCTAAAAGCTTCGCACTATCCACCACTTTAAATAGCTGATAAGCCACCATCGTATCAACAACTGGTACGCCTGATATATCAATGAATAAGTGCGTCAGACGCAGTCTCGATGCCTGTTCTAATACGGATTCCAGAATGATTTTGGCCCGGTATGTATCAATCTCGCCGATCAGCGGCAAAATCCCGATTTCCTTTGATACTGGAATAACAGGAGCACTCAGTTCTTGAATCATCTCTCTTTGTGCATTGAGCTGACTGAGTGTTACTCGATCATATTCTTCTGATAAACGTTCAATCATATCATCAAATGTGGCGTGAAAATGCTGATTCCATCCACACACATCTTGCAGCGTCACTACAAGCTCTGTTTCTTGTGTGAATTTCTCAATTCTCGAACAGAAAATCTGGCGGAATATCTTAAATTGTCCAATGATTTCATATAAAGGAACCTCGTGCACTGCTCGATCACGCGCAATATCAACTGACCACTTTTTCAAATGGTTTTCTACTTTGTCTGATAGCGTCACAAGCGTTGCTGCAATGGTTTGAATAAACGCTGTGTTCTGTTCCTTCAGCTTCTTTTCCGTTTCCTCTGAAGCATGTATAGAATATAATGAGCCTTTTTCAGTTCTTGTCTTTAGCCATTCTTCGGTCATGACAGGGGCTTCTTTTAGGATAAATTCGTATAATTGCTTTGATTTCTCATTTTTCATTTACTTCTTTCGCTCCTTTTTCACTACTAGTGACATATAACTTTTATGTATAAATGACCGCAGATGGTAAACAATATCATTATACGTTTGATATTGGGCTATAGCCAAGTGGTAAGGCAATGGACTTTGACTCCGTGATCGTTGGTTCGAACCCAGCTAGCCCAGTTCAGCACAAAAACGAAGACGGCTGAAGCATGTTTCAGCTGATCTTCGTTTTTTATTAGGATACCGATTGATGAATTGCTTTTTTCTTTGATATTTTCATGAGTTCCCCGGGATTATAGCCAACCACTAATTTATTTCCATCAATGATGATTGGTCTTCGGAGCAGCTTTGGTTTTTCAATGAGAAGCTGAAGAACCTCATTTACTTTTAAGTCGTTAATATTTAAATTTAAGCTTTTAAAAGCTTGACTTCGTGTCGCTAAAATTTCATCCATTCCTTCTGTTGTTAGAGAAAGAATCTTTTTTAATTCATCTAGAGTTGGTGTTTCTCTGAAAAGGTGACGCTCTTTAAAATCAATTTGATTCGCCTTTAACCAATGTTTTGTTTTGCGGCAAGACGTGCAGCTTGGGTATGAATAAAAAGTAATGTCACTCATTAGTCTTCCTCCTTAGGTCGTTAACCTTTTCTCTTATGGAGTAAGTACCCTCATGTATTTCGGCATAAACACTTTTTCATCTTTTTTTCAAAAAATTTTTTTCTACATTCAAAAAAATGTTCACACGTTGTCAAAAATGTAAATGTTTACATAACAAGTAATGATCGGCTATAATATGAATCAAAGGGGTTTTTTTAAGGGGAGGGAAAGAAATGAATCGCATGTTCCGCGTGCTTGGCTTTTGGACGGGTATTTTTGCTGTCATGTTCTATTTAGGACATATGAAAGATGCATCGCTGCTGTTCTTCGGTCAAACCGTTCTTTTTGTATTTTTATCCTACTTGAATTTATCCGAAAGAATGTATATTTACATTTTCGGAGCGTACTTGACGATTTTCTTTGCCGGATTTACATATTACTCGATTTTCATCATGGTTCCCGGTACCGGACATTAATTGAAAAAAGCATCTCTTTAGAAGAGATGCTCCGATTGTTGACAAAGGGCTAAAATGTTTTTTATTTTAGCCCTTTGTCTTCCTTTTTTTCAGCGTGATAGAAAACCTTTGAAGTCGAGGAAGGACGAGCACTGGCGCGGAGCGAATATAAGATTCGTGAGCACCAGCGCGCAAGACTGACAAAGAATGCGAGGGTTTGTCTACACGCTGATCATCTCTTTAGAAGAGATGCTTTTTTTATGCCTTGTTTAAAGAGAAAATCCATTAATAAACGGATTTTGTTCCTGCTCCGTAAGCACAGTGGTTTCCCCGCCATGTCCGCTTAAAACAAGCGTGGATTCTGGCAATGACAATAATTTGTTATGGATTGATTGAAGCAGCACTTCCTGACTGCCGCCTGCTAAATCTGTTCTCCCTATGCCACCTGCAAATAGCGTGTCACCAGAAATAACAAATCCCTCTTCGGCAGAGTAGTAAGACACACTGCCGGGCGAATGCCCAGGTGTATGGAACATGTCTAATGTAAATGATCCAATTTGAAGCGTTCCTTCTTGCGTAATCAATTTTTCAGCTTCTTTGACCGTAATGCCATTCCCAATCAATCGAGCTGAACCGTTTAATTCAGCGTTCGTAAGCCATTCTTTTTCATTTTCGTGTACGTATAGCGGAATTCCCCACTCTTCGCGCACCTCATCTGCCGCACCAATATGATCAAAATGAGCATGTGTTAATAAGACAGCAAGCGGTGTGAGCTGTTTTTCTTTTATATATGAAATCAGCTTTTGTGCTTCACCGCCTGGATCAAAAATTAAGCATTCTCCTTGCTCATTCTTCCAAATATATGCATTTGCTTGTACATAGCCAAGTGGCATTCTTCTCCAATTCATTTTCATCACCTACTTTATTCATTCTTTTTTATTATGAAGGCTATTCAAAAAAAATTCAAACAATCGTCAACTGGAATCTACTCGACAAGCTTTATGAAAACGGTTAAAATGAAAAGAAAGGAAATCAAGGGGATTGATGACAAAGGGGGACGTTCATATGATGCTCGTCATTATTTTTGGTCTAGTCACGATTTTAGCTGCGCTCGGCATCTATCGCTCACTTAAAAAAGTGAACGTACTTGCCATCGCTTTTGCTGGCGCTACATTTTTGGTTTTTGGATGGTTCACTGTCATGACCATCATCTATAGCGGTTATCCAACAGCACATTAAAAGCCTGCATATAGCAGGCTTTTTTTATTGATTCAAATGCTTATTGACGCTTTCTAATTTGCTTGTAAGTGTTGTGGTTTGATCACGTCTGTCATCGATGCGGATATTGGTTGCTACCCGGTGCAGTCCCTTTTCAAAAGGAGCTTTATGAATGCGCTGAATGACCTCAAATAAAACGGATAATTCGCCCTCAATTAACGTATTCATCGGTGTTAATTGATATTTGATTTTCCCTTCTTGTTGAAAGCCCTCTAAAATTCGTTGTACATCTGCTACATAAGCACTGACACTTGGTGTTTCAGTACCTATTGGAATGATCGTGACGTCTGCTATAGCCAAAGTTTCTTGCCCCTTTCAATCGAATTCTCATGTTTTCTCGTCCTCATTGTAACCTATTCCCATTCCATCACGCTATGCTTACGTTGCGTTTAACGAAGGTTTGTCTCGTTCTATCGTCAAGTCCGCTCTCTCTACCTTTCCAATCTTTGTGAACAGAAGCAGACATATACCTGAAACAGCTTCAATGATGCCGCCCGCCGCAATGACATACCCAGACCCAAATCGTGTTGCCATATAGCCGCCTAAGAGGGCGCCTAACGGAATCATTAAGTAGGATATCATGTTGATGATCGCATACACCTGCGGCTGATCCTCTGCCTTTACTGACAATTGAATCATCGTATGTTCGGGTACGTTGACTGCACTAATGGCTGCCCCTAAAGCAAAAGCTGATATAAATACAAGTGGCAATAATGCGTTCATGCCTGTGATGAAGAAGGCGATTCCATCAACAATTCCAGCACCTATAAACAGCAATCCATACCGATTCACTTTTACCTTTGTCAAAACAAATCCCATCAAAAATGCGCCTAATGCCGTTGTGACTTTAATGAAAGAATAAACGACCGGCCCGCTATGTAAGTCTTCTGTTAAATAAATAACAGACAATGCTTCCCATGGTGCCGCAGCAAAGTTTGAGCAGACACAAAAAATCGCTAATGGAAACAAAATATGATGACCTCTCACAAGTGAAAAGCCCCGAATTAACCTTTTCCCGTAAGATAATCCTTTTTTGGCTGTATTCATAATAGCTTCTGTTTGATAGGTAATCATGAAAACCAATAAAGCAGACAAGAGGTAAAGCGGAATAATCACAAGCATTGTATACCCTACCCCTACAAATGCAATCATCACACCACAAATGGTTACCGTCACAAGTCTTACCACATGGCTTGCTGATTGGATGGTTGCATTCGCTTTTTGTATGAGATCCTCATGAACAAGCTTTGGAATAATGGAAACGGATGCCGGTTCATAAGAGCCGCCAGTCGCCGAATGCAGCAGCATACAGCCAATGATGAGGACTAGCGGTGTGAAGCCATAAAAGTAACCGACTACGATCACAAGGATAATCGCTCCTCGTGTTAAATCAGCAAAACACATCCAAAATTTCAATTGATGCGGCTTCATCATGGGCGTAATAAATGGCCCAACAATCGCTTGAGGCACAAAGCTGACCGCAATAAAAAAAGCTGTCCCTATAGCGCCTTTCCCGCCTAATACCAACAACCACAAGATAGAGTTGAAAGATAAACTATCCGCTGTGATTTTACACATTTTAGAAACAAATAAGTAAGTAAAATTCCTTTTCCACAGGCTTTGAGCATTCAATGATCGACATCTCCCCAAAACATATCCTTTTTTTTACACCCATATCTTTCACAATAGCTCACAAGCAAGTCTTCGTCAATTCCTTCAACACTGTTTTTATTGACAATAAGCAATTGATTGTTTTTCAAATATGAAAAAGCACCTGTTCGGTGCTTTTTTTAACATTTACACGCTTCCCATAAAAGACGCTTTGTTTTTTCATAGATCGTATCAAATTGATTCATGGAAAGAGGATTTTTCCCTAGACCAAGCTCGACTGTATAACCCTCATTATGACATTGATAAATAAACCAATCACGGTAGCCGGCATAGCTGTCGAGGTATTGGACCGGTTTGTAGCCGCTCACTTGTTCGAGTCGTTTGACGGTTTCTTTTGAGATGGCTGGCTCGTGACCAAGAAAGCCCCAATATATCTCTTCTCCTTGTGTATGAAGGGCAATCAGCCGGTCAAATCGTTTTCGTAACGCTAGATTTGCCATCGCTTTCGCTTCTGGTTCTGTTAACGGTTGATAACCAGGAAAATCCCGGTAGGAAGGCGCTTTTCGCTGATGACGATAGTACTCAATCTCCCAATAAGCAGGGAATTGATTGTTTAAATCCACCCCCCGAATATTTGCTTTCCATTCCCGATAATCGGAATTCCCACCATTTAGCGGTGCGAATTCTTCAGTTCTGAGACCTAATGACTCTGGACCATTCCGAACCAAATCCACTCCATCTGGATTAACCATTGGCACAATAGATAAAGCGGTGGTTTGCAGGATATGAACCGCTTCATAATGTTTTGCTTGCACCGGGTCAGACGCTGCTAAGCAAAGCGATTTCAGCCATTTTAATAAAACAGACGTCGTAATCCATTCATTTGCATGAAAAGAGGCATTGAGATGAATAGAATGTAAATGCTGAACAGGCTCTGTTCGGATTTCATAAATAGGTGTATCAAGCACTGAATGGCCAATAACGCTGATATGAAGGAAAGGAAATGCCGCTTTCAAACATCTCAGCTCTTCTTCTAATTGAGCACTGTCATATTCAAAGGTCCCACTGATCCAATCATCGGATTGCTGCAGCCTGTAAGGTGCAATGAATCTCTGCACATCACCTATAGAATCAAATACATGGACTCCTTCTGGAAGTCTATATCCCGGTAAAACAAGGTCATCAGTGCTTGCTTGATTAGATAAATGAAAAGCCGCTTTACCTATGCCAAGCCGCTTTGCCACACCATCCCTCCCCGCTTCATCCAGCTCCCATGCAATTTTTCCAAACGACGTTGTCTTCATCTACATCCCTCCTCTCATACTATATGAGCCGGCACATAAAAAAAGAAAACCTCTGCTTCTAAAATAGCAGAGGTTTTCTCATATATTAGGACGCCTTTTTCAGCTCCGTTTTATCTTCTTTTTTGGATGGTGAATGGTCCGGGCTGTTTCTGTCATAAAATCTAAGGAGGTCCCCATAGATGATTTGATCAGAGAATTGAAGCTCCTGCTTCGCCTTTTCTTCATAAGACTGACAAACAGCTTTATCATCTGCTGGCTCGCCCGTCTCTTTATTGTAGCAAACACCATCTGTAAAGATGCTGTCCTTCGTAATAAAGCTTCCATCACGGAGGACTGTAAAGTCATTCGTATCTTTCGATAAAAGGTCATGACCAAATTGAATTTGTTTACTTGTATCTATTCCTAGAAGGTTCAGTACTGTTGGACGGATATCGACTTGACCGCCTACCGTATCAATTTCTTGTGGATGTTGATCAGTTACCCCTGGAATGTGTACAACAAACGGGACTTTTTGAAGCTGCACTTCTTCAAACGGCGTAATCTCTTTATTTAAAAATTGTCCCATCGCTTCGTTATGGTTTTCAGAAATTCCGTAGTGATCCCCATACAAAACAAAAATGGAGTTATCGTATAACCCAGCTTCCTTCATCTTTTTGAAGAAAAGCTTAAGTGCTTCATCTTGATAACGCACTGTAGGGAAATACTTGTTTAGCGTTTTGCTCTTTGAATCATATTCATCAATAAGCTTATCTTCTTCATCTAAATCAAATGGAAAATGGTTCGTTAATGTAATTAATCTCGTATAGAAAGGCTGTGGGATTGATTTCATTAATTCAGCGGACTGCTCAAAGAACGGACCATCTTTCAGTCCCCAGCCAACTGAGTTCTCTTCATTCACATCAAATGATTTAATATCGAAGAACTTGTCATAGCCAAAACTATCGTAGATAAGGTCGCGGTTCCAAAAGCTTTTGTTATTCGCATGAATAACAGAAGAGTGATAACCTTCATCCTTTAACAGCTCAGGTGTCGCTGTAAATTCATTGCTTGGATTTGTAAAGAACACAGCGCCTCTTCCAAGTGGATAAAGAGAATTATCTACAATAAACTCTGAATCAGAAGTTTTCCCTTGACCTGTTTGATGGTAAAAATTTGTAAAGTTATAGCTTTTCTTGATCAATTTGTTTAAAAACGGGGTAATTTCTTTCCCATTTAATTTTTCATTGATCACGAAACTCTGTGTAGACTCAAGTGATACTAAAATGACATTTCGTCCTTTTGCTTGACCAAATGTCTTTTCATTACGGTCGGTTTGATTTGCGCTTACATAGTTTTCAATTTCCGTTAAGCTATTGCTGTCAGCAAGGGCTCTTTGAGCGGACTGCTTCGATTGCAATACCCCATCATAAATATGGAAGTTATATAAGCTGATATTTTTCACCAGCATCTCACGGTCAAATGAGCGAGTAAGCAGTTCTGGTCTTTCTGTTTCAGCTAAACCAAGGTTAAAGAAGAAAGTGGCTGCCACAAATAAGTAATATGCTGCTCGTTCTTTTCGTGAAACTGTGACATCTGTTCTAAAGGAAGGCTGTTTTTTATAGAGCCAAATTAAAATGATGATATCAACGAACATCAGAAAATCGACTGGTTCAATCAAAGAGGTAATACTTGACCCGAGGTCACCCATATTGTTTGTTTGAAATAGGACGGGGATGGTTAGAAAGTCACTATAGAATCGATAAAACACAATGTTGGCTAACAAAATGAATGTCAGGATAAAGCTCGTCACGATGATATATCGATTGCGATTTTTTTCTTTTAGAAATAAACCGATACCGAAGATAAACAAGAGAAAGCTAAGCGGATTAATAAACAGGATAAACTCCTGCATGAAATTTTCAATTTTTATATTGAAGCTAGATTTATAGATAACGTAGGTTTTGACCCACATTAGCAATGTCGCAATCAGTAAAAATGAAATCGCCTTTAATCTTTTCTTTCGCATTGTAACCTCCTTATGCTAAGCACGCACCTTCTCTGGGGATACACCCCAATTATTGGTGCTTCTGCAAAAATAACTAAAGTATATCTTATCCTGTATATGCTGGAAAATCAATGTCTTTTTCCTCATGACAAACTTATGAATATGCTAAACTTTTAAATTCATGCCCATCTATCGGTTTTTTTAATAAAAATGACATCATTATGACTTTTTTGTTCAAGACAGCCATTTGTTTTTTGCCATCCATGCACCGCCGATGACACCCGCATCGTTTCCGAGTGATGCAATGACTACTTCGACATCGTCCGCGCAAGGCGGGAATGCATGGTGTTTGACAACACGCTCTACTTTACACCGAAGAAGCTCACCTGCTTTTGAAACACCGCCGCCAATCACAATTTTTGTTGGGTTTAAAGCACTGGCAAGATTGGCTAGGACAAGTCCAAGATGTGTCGTTACTTCTTCTACGACACGCATTGCAAGATCATCTCCGTTTTCTGCCGCCTCAAACACATCCTTTGCAGACAGCCGCGTGAGCGGACGAAGTGAAGATGTCTGCTGCTCGGCTGCTAATCGATCCTTTGCAAGCCTGACGATGCCAGTCGCAGATGCGATCGTTTCAATACAGCCTGTTCTCCCGCAGTTACACGGTGCTCCTTGGAATGGAACGGCACAAATATGACCAATTTCACCGCCAGCACCTGTCTCCCCTTGAATAACTTCACCGTTTACGATGATGCCGCCGCCAACACCCGTTCCAAGTGTCACCATCAGGATATTTTTTGCACCATCTCCTGCACCCTTCCACATTTCACCGAGTGCGGCAATATTCGCATCATTTTCAATGACAGATGGAAGTCCCGTCTCTGCCTCTAGGTGATCCTTCAAGGGATAGTTGGTCCAGCCCAGATTCGTTGTTTTATAGACAATTCCAGATACTTTATCTACAGGTCCAGGTGCACCCATTCCGATCCCAATAAGTGTTGATTTTGGCATACTGATCTCAACCAGTTTATGGTCAATTGATTTGGCAATATCGACTGTAATCGTCTGCCCAGATTTATCCGTAGGAATCTCCCACTTATGCTGAATTTCTCCATATAAATTAATGAACGCAAGCTTGATTGTCGTACCGCCAAGATCAATCCCTACAAACCAATCCCCTGTCATATGCCCTCCACCTTCACATTGTTTTTCGATTTAATTTGGCTAGTTCCATTTGAAGGATGGTCATTGCGTTTGACAATTCGGTTCGGTCAATGACGCCCGATGTATACATTTCCTTCAATTCGTCTGCCATAAATTCTAATTCTACTTCACGATCTCCGAAATATACATAATTTCCAAATCTCATGAGCAGCTGCTGTACATCATATAACGTTTTCATTGTTTCCACCATTTCTTCTCATCACCAGATAGGATAAGCGTATTCATAAATGCGCTTTCAGTCAAGTCATTCAACGTGTTTGACTATTTTCGATATATTGTTTCAGCTTTAAAAATTGATCATTTTGAGGATCCTGTTTTAACGCTTTCTCTAATAGTTCCTCTGCTTTCGCTGTGTCCCCTTTTTCTACGAACAACAACGATAAATGATACAGTTTATTTGGTTCATCTGGATCTTTTTCAAGCGACTTTTGCAAAAATTGAATGGCTTTATCAAGGCGCCCCTGCTGCGCTTCTGATAGTGCATAGATATGAAGCGCCTCCGCTGATGCATCCTTTTCGTGCACATATTCCTCTAAACGTTTACTTGCTTCGTTATAATTCTTCTCATCAAATAAACTCGCTGCCTCACTTACTGCCGCTGCTTCCTTTTGATCGTCTGAATGAAACCCTGTATACAATCCAAAGCCTCCAATCAAGAGCAGAACAGCACTCGCAAGAAGCATTTTGACTGGCTGCACCTGTTTAGGCAGCCGGACAGCTAAAGCGGTGAAAAATCCGCCAACAAGGCCGCCAAGATGACCTGCATTGTCAATACCTGACACGGTGAAGCCAATCCCTAAGTTGATGAGGATAATTACAATAATATTTGTTCCCATCGTCCGAAAGAAAAGCTTTCGGTTAGAAATTGCTAAATATAACAGTGCACCTAAACAGCCAAAGATCGCACCTGATGCACCTGCTGCAATCGCCGTATTAAACACAAAGCTCGCAATCGAGCCAAAAATACCGGAGATCAAATAGATAAGCAAAAATCGCCCCGAACCATAAATTCTCTCAACGGCCGCTCCGACGGACCAAAGAGCAAATGTATTAAAGAGTAAATGTGTCAAGCCAATGTGTAAAAACATTGGTGTAATGAGGCGCCACCATTCTCCATCTAAGATTAGCGCATTATTTTTCGCACCAAACGCAGTTAAAGTCGCCGTATTGGTACTTCCACCAGACAGCTCAAGTAAAAGAAACATCACCACTTGAACAGCGATCAGCAAATATGTAAAGATGGGTCTGCCATTTTGAAAAACGGCCCGTTCTCGTTCACGCTGCTTTTCCTGATCATGAAAGGCTCGAAGCACGTTCATTTTAAGCTGCATTGTATCCTCAAGTGTGTCTCTCTTCGCTTCTTCTACATCAACTGTAAGCGATGTATTCAACCATTTTTGCAGTTCGTTTACATCGTTTTGAAGAGCATCTGCGCTCAGTAATACAGGGGTAACTGTCACCTTTTTCTCTTTTTGCGGGTGACCGTTTAGGTCTTCCCAATCATCTACTGGAACATCAGTTGTAAATTGCAGCTGTAAGAGATGAAGAGATCGTTTACGCATAGCTTCTCTCAGCTGATCGATCCGATACGTTTGCTCCTCTATATCTCGAACGATCTCCTGTCTAAAATTCACATCTTTTCTATATAGACGGATGAGATCATACCCTGAGTTTCGTGGTGCTTCAAAAAAGATTTCATCTTCTGGATACGGACTTTGAATCATCTCGTATCCTTTTCGTCTTAGTTCATCAACAACTCGCCAAAATAGACTATCTATGACATTCATTCATTCGCGCTCCATTTTTTACATTATTATAACAAGAATCGTTCTGATCCGCATTTCTAAACAAAAAAATCCCGGCGTTTGCGGGATTAGAATGCTTGGCGAATAAATTTCGTCCGAAAATATGGAATTTTCATCAGCCATTTAATAAAAAAGTGACGCACTTGATTTTGACCTAAAATCAAATTCATCAGCCGATAACGATTTTGCACGAGTACGAATGCAAAAAGTGTGAACACAATGCTCCAAATCATTTTATTCATCATATTCCCTCCTATGTTCGTATCGTGGCTTAAATAGGATTTGTTTATGCATGAACCAGTGTTTTTATCGCTTGCAATGGTTCCATTCGTTAGCCAGCCTTCACAAACTAATCCCTTGTTCTTTTGATTGAATATAATAGACCTCTTCACACTCTGATCGATAACAGGAAACATCAAATTGATGAAGGTCCACTAAATCCTTGAACGTATGAGGCAGCTTACAATTCGGGTCTAACTCTTCAAGCTTGTGCGGGAAGTCATCATCATTTGGATTTGGTGAATGGACATACACAGCATCTAACATTGGATCTTGTTCGTGAATACAGATCCATGTTTGGTATGGCTTTTCAAATGCTTCAAGCTGCTTTAGCAGTCTATTGTATAAAGAGATATGAGCTTTAATATGCTCTCTTCTTATTTTCAAACTATTTTTCCCAACACCAAAAAAATCAAGATGGGTATGAAAAAAATCGAACCAATAATCATGATCCAGCTGTAAGTCAAAAGTATTAACTTCCTTCCACAAATTACGGAAGTATCTTTTCTTTCCTCGAAATTTTTTCAATATATGCCTCCTAATAGCTAAAAAGTCATTAAATGAATAAACGCAAACTATTATTAAAATCGGTTAAATTACAGACAAGTGAAGCCGCAACTTAAATTTAAAGAGATATCAACTCAACATTCACTTCGACCAACTCATAAATCAAACCAAACGGTCTCAACACAAAAAAGCCCGTTCTTACGCATAAGCAGCGGACTTTTACTTTTGATAAAATGCGCCTTTCTCACTGACCATTATAGATACTGGTATGTCATGCGGTTCAGCTGGAAGATGGTCTACTTGCTGTACAGACAAACAAAGAGCAAGCGTGGCGCCGTGATAATCAGCTAAATAGCGGTCATAATAGCCGCCTCCGTAACCGATACGGTAGCCGTGCTGATCGAAGCACACCCCAGGAACAATGATCAGATCGATCGCTTTTTTATGTACAGCTGACGATGACGCAGGATCGGGTTCCAACAGCCCAAAGTAGCGGGATATCATCTTCGTTTCCGGTGTATATTCATAAAACGTCATCTCTTTTGTTTCCGGGAAACAGGTCGGTACACATACTGTTTTCCCCTCCTGCCATGCTTTTTCAATCAGAGGCATTGTCGGTATCTCTTTTCCTCTAGACATGGTGAGTGCAATCGTATTTGCATGTTTCCATGCTGGCAGCTGAAACAAGTGCTCATGAAGGAAAGCGGTGCTTCGCTCAAATTCCTCATCAGTCATCTGATCAAGCTTAGCTAATGTTTGAAGGCGAAGCTCTTTTTTCACACAGTTCATCTCCCATCATAAAAAAACAGCAGGAAAATTCCCTGCTGCTTACTTTGTTTCACGATGTAAAGTTTGTTTTTTATCACGTGAGCAATACTTTTTGAATTCAACGCGATCTGGATTGTTTCGCTTATTCTTTTTAGTAATATAGTTACGCTCACCGCATTCAGTGCAAGCTAGAGTAATATTTACGCGCATGTTTTTCCCTCCAAACTAAAATCAATTCACATTCAGACCTAACTATAATACCACTTATAGCTTAGGAATGCTAGAATGTTTTTTCACCAATTTCATTTTCAGTGCAATCTGTCCGCCTTCTTATCCATATCGCACAGTCATTTCATGAAAAATGGCCTGCTCCCCTATAAAACCTCAACCTTTGTCGTACTGTATACATGAGAATCCCTCTTTAACCCCACTTTTATTTTGACAGCGGGCAAGGTTTTCATACTCGTTTTACATATAAAAAGAAAAAAGATGAAAAAAAGGTGATTTTTTCACCAATTCCTTTTGAAACTAGCTTTTTTATGGTATAAAAAAGAAGGGTCGAAAACTGTCTGAAACAATCATGAAAGCCTTTTATGGCTTTCCGCATTAAAATATGAATAAAAGGTGATGAAACATGGAAATTGCAATTATCGGATTGCTTGTTGTCAGTATCGTACTGATCGCATTCTCATATTTTCAAAGAGAGCCAATTAAAGAAGTCGAGCAGGAACTTGAAACACTTCAACTATCTGCAATGCAAGAAATCTATAAACTGAAAAAGAAAATGAAGGTTCTTGAAGAAGAATTGCTTGAAACAAACATCGTCGTCCGCAAACATTCAGAAATTGATCCATCTATTGCAAGACAAATCATTTCAAAGCACCAAAATGGCATGTCTCCTGAAGCCATTGCGCGTGCTGAGCATGTATCTGTAGAAGAGGTCAACATGATCATTAAAGACAACGAGAAGGTGCTTGTATGACGAAAAAAAGCATCCAAACGTTTGCAGCAGGTATGATTCTTGCAACTGGTGTTCTGGCGATCGTCTTTTTCCTCACTGGGAAAGATGAAGCGGAAGCTGATACAACAACAAAAGAAACCCTTGCAGCAAAAGTTACAGACACTGACGTGAAGAACTATTTAGACTCTAAAAAAGAAGTCTCCGTCAGCCGTGAAACATATCAGCAGCTTCTTGATTATAAAGAAAAAGCACTGAAGGCAAATGAAGACGGCGATTCAACGAATGATAAACAAGCATCGGACAAGCCTAAAGGCAAATCGATCAAATTCGTGATTAAAAACGGGATGAGCACAAGTGATGTTTCAGACATGCTTGAAAAGGACGGAATCATCAATTCGTCTAAAGATTTTAATGATTACGTGATTGACGCCGGCTATCATAAAGAAATTCGTGCAGGCAAGTTCAATTTAAAAACAGGGATGACGTTTAAACAAATCGTCAAAGCCTTAACAAAATAACAACAAAACCCTCTGGCGGCGCGGACCTCCAGAGGGTTTTTTATTATCCAAATCGACCAGATATATAATCATTCGTTCTTTGATCGTTTGGCTCAGAGAACATCACATTCGTATCATTGGTCTCAACAAGCTCCCCCATTAAGAAGAAAGCCGTTCGGTCTGATACCCTAGCCGCTTGCTGCATGTTATGCGTCACAATGGCAATCGTGTATTTCTCTTTTAATTTCATAATCAGTTCTTCAATCTTTAATGTTGAGACAGGATCAAGCGCTGATGTTGGTTCATCCATTAATAAGATGTCTGGGCTTGTGGCAATCGCTCTTGCAATGCAAAGCCGCTGCTGCTGACCGCCGGAAAGACCTAGTGCAGGCGCACTTAATCGATCCTTCACTTCATCCCAAAGCGCAACATCACGTAGCGCTTTTTCAGCGATTTCTTTCAATTGCTGCTTGCTCTTTACTCCATGAATTCTTGGTCCGTAGACGACATTATCAAAGATAGATTGAGGGAATGGGTTTCCTTTTTGAAAGACCATCCCGACGTTTTTACGCAGTTCCACTAAGTCAACACGGCCTTTTAAAATGTTGTCGCCGTTATACATCATATCCCCAGTGATTTTCACACCTGGCACTGTTTTGACCATGAGATTTAAGGTCTTAATAAATGTTGATTTTCCGCAGCCAGACGGGCCGATAATCGCTGTGACTTCATGCTCTCTAATGTCTAAATCAATATGTTTCAGTGCGTGATGCTGCCCGTACCATAGGTTCATATCATTCACACGAAACACTTCTTTTTTAGCTGTTTCAGTTGCTACTGCATTCATCAAAATCACCCGCCTTATCCAAATCGACCATTGATATAGTCTTCTGTTTTTTGCTGCGCAGGACGTGTAAAAATACGTTCTGTAGCATCATATTCCACTAGATCACCGTTTAAGAAAAAGGCTGTACGGTCAGATACACGAAGCGCCTGCTGCATGTTGTGCGTCACAATGACGATTGAATAATCATTTTTTAATTGTGTAAGCAGTTCTTCAATTTTTGCATTTGAGATCGGGTCTAAGGCAGAAGCAGGTTCGTCTAATAGAAGCACACTAGGTTTCATCGCAAGTGTACGCGCAATACAAAGGCGCTGCTGCTGACCGCCTGATAATGACAAAGCAGAGCGGTGCAGACGGTCTTTCACCTCATCCCATAGCGCCGCCTTTGTTAAGCTTTCCTCCACCGCATCATCAAGTACAGATTTTCTTTTTTCACCCGCATATTTTAACGCATGTGTAATGTTGTTGTAGATTGATTTAGGAAATGGATTTGGCTTTTGGAAGACCATGCCGATTTCTCTTCTTAAATTCACCACATTGATACGGTCATCTAAAATATTTAACCCTTCGTACATAATTGCCCCTTCACTTCTCGCACCTGGAATCAAGTCATTCATGCGGTTAATGCTTCGTAAAAAGGTTGATTTCCCGCAGCCTGATGGGCCAATCAATGCTGTAATAGCGTTCTTCTCAATTTCAAATGATATTTGATTAACCGCTCTTTTTTCACCATAATAAATGCTTAAATCCTGCACCTGTAAAATCTGTTCTGATTGAAGTGGAGCCTTTTTTGCTGCAATCTCTTTTTTTTCTGCTAGCATTTGAACCATATCCCCTTCACACCTCTCTCACATTATTTTGACGTAAGCTTTTTATGAATAAATGAACCAAGCCATCTAGCTGCTAAGTTGAATACTAAAACGGAAAGCACAAGTACGGCTGATGCACCATTTGCAATGGCCTCTGCATCTGGAATAATTCCTTGTGTATTGACGTTCCATATATGAACGGCTAATGTTTCTGCCGGTCTGAAAATATTCAGCGGTGACGTATCAGAAAATGGGCTCCAGTTTGTAAAATCAAGACGCGGTGTCGTGAGACCTGCTGTGAAAAGAAGCGCAGCCGCCTCCCCGAAGACTCTTCCTGATGCTAATATCGCACCGGTAATAATAGAAGGAATCGCACCTGGAATGAGGACTGTCTTCACTGTATGCCATTTCGTCACACCAAGCGCAAGTGATGCTTCTTTTTGATCCTTCGGTACAGAGCGAAGCGCATCTTCTGTCACCCTGACCATCACCGGCAGGTTAAACACCGTGAGCGCAAGAGCTCCTCCGATGATCCTATAGCCCCAGCCTGTTAAATTAACAAACATGAGTAAACCAAACATACCAATGACAATGGAAGGAAGTGAAGACAGCACTTCAATACATGTACGAATAAAATCAGTGACTTTGTTTTGAGGTGCATACTCTGCCATATACACTCCACCGCCGACACCGAGTGGCACTGTAATCAGCATTGTAATAAACAAAATGTAAAACGAGTTAAACAGCTGATCCCTAATGCCACCGCCAGAGCCAATCGCACTTGAGCGAGTTGTCAAAAAGTCAAAGTTTAATTCTTTTGCACCGTTGAAAATGATATAAGAAAACAAACCAACTAGGATCGCCGTAATAATGGCGGCGCATAGCCCAAAAACAAATGTGGCAAAACGATCGGTCATTTTGCTATTCATTAAATCTTCCTCCTAGACGACAAGTATCTGATAATGAGTATGAACATAAACGATACAACTAGAAGGACAAGACCCATTGACCAAAGTGTATTGTTTTCAACACTTCCATACGTTGTGTGACCCATGTTTAACGTAATAATGGTTGTTAATGTACCAGCTGTATCCATAATGCTCTCTGGTAAATTACGCGTATTTCCAATGACCATTTGAACGGCAAGGGCTTCTCCAAACGCTCTTGCCATTCCAAGAACGACTGCTGTCATTAATGTTGGAAGAGCTGCCGGTACAAGCACACGTCTAATCGTTTGCCATCTTGTTGCCCCTAGTGCATAAGAGCCCTCACGTAAACTTTTTGGAAGAGAGGCCATTGCATCTGTTGCAATAGATGTAACGGTCGGCAGAATCATAATAGAGAGGACAATCGTTCCTGCTAACACGCTATGTCCTGAGCCGCTTGACTTGAAATGTCCGATAAACGGCACCAATACTGTAAGACCTATGAATCCGTAAACAACGGATGGAATCCCTACAAGCAATTCAATGACTGGCTGGAGAATTTTCCGGCCCCATGCAGGTGCAATTTCTGTCATAAAGATCGCTCCTGCTATGCCTAGCGGCGCTGCAATGAGTGCCGATAGAAGCGTGACGGCGATTGATCCAAAGATAAAAGGAAATGCGCCGTACTCCGGATTTTCTGCTGTGGGGTTCCAATTGATACTGGTTAAGAACTCAATTGGGCTTACACCATTTACGATGAAAGATTGTAAACCCTTAATGCTAAGGAAGATCGTGATGGCGATGGATACTGCAATCATTAAGAATGCGCAGAACCTGACCAAAATACTTCCTCTTACTTCATCCATTTGCCTATTTTTCTTCGAGCTGATCAGTCGATCGCTCGCTTCTGTCTGTTCTATCTGCTTCATCTTTTTCTACACTCCTATGAATGTCATAAAAGGAAAAGTGAAAAGCTCCACTTTTCCTTCATCAGCAATTCAAGACCTCTTACTTATCTGATTGTTTGCCTGCTGCGTCTCTTTCTACTTTCATATTAGAGACTGAGATGTAGCCTTGATCTTTGACGATTTCTTTTTGTACTTCGTCACTCATGAGGTAATCTAAAAATTGTTTTGCTAGACCTTCTGGCTCACCTTTTGTATAAGAGTGCTCGTATGCCCAAATTTTATATTTACCGCTTTCTACATTGCTTTCTTCTGGCTTCACACCATCAATGCTAAGCGGTGTAATTTTGTCATCTGTTAAATAAGAGAATGCTAGGTATCCAATCGCACCTGGTGTTTCTGCAATCAGTTTTTTCACTGTGTTTGAAGAATCTTCTGTGATTCCTTCTGCAGGTGTTGCACCATCAAGTGCATATTTCACAAATGTTGCACGAGTTCCTGAAGAATCAGGTCTGTTTACAAGCGTGATTTTTTGGTCTTTCCCGCCAAGCTCTTTCCAGTTCTTGATTTTACCAGTGAAGATTTTTTTCAATTCGTCCTTTGTGATGTCTTTGACACCAACTTCAGGGTTTACAGCTGCTGCCATTCCAACAACTGCTACTTTGTGGTCTTTTAAAGCTTTTGCGTCGATTCCGTCTTTCTCTTCTGCGAATACATCTGAGTTACCAATTTGTACAGATCCTTCTGAAACTTGAGAAAGTCCTGTTCCTGAACCGCCGGCTTGTACTTGAATATCGGCTTTTGGATGTTTATCCATGAATTTTTCTGCTGCCGCAAGAACTAAAGGCTGCATCGCAGATGATCCTGAGATGGTAATGGAACCTGATGCCTCATCTTTGTTTGAAGCATTTCCTTTACTGTCTTTTGAATCTCCGCTTGAGCTGCTGTTTCCGCATGCTGTGACGAATGCTAACAATGCGATAGTAAGGAAAGTAAGCAGCCATAATTTGTTCTTTTTCATTTCAAGAATACCCCCTGAATAATTTGTCCTACGAGTAATACATTAAAGGTTCTTTATTAATTTCGTTTAAATGGAATGTTAAGGTTTTGTAAATGTCGAAGTTTTGTAGAGATCTTGCGGCGTTTTTTATGAATTTTGTCAATTTATATCGGAATTTTTGAAGATAACGTAAAAAAACGCCCACAAAAAGTGAGCGTTTTTACCTAGTAAAGGTCTAGTTATTTGTTTCTGCTTCATTTTCAATTTTGTTTTTATTTTTCTCCTGTGTATCATTGCTTTCCTGTTTTGATTTCAGTTCAAAGTATTTGTCTAATACTTGTTCACCAATATCGTTTGTAATCGGATAGCGCTGGTTGTAGTCTTGATACACCCATGGTACAACAACAGAAATGGCCACTTCTGGATTATCGGCAGGCGCATACGCAACAAGAGTTGTGTTATACGTCGGGGTTCCACGTTTGCTTTTAATTGGGCCGTCATAGAATGATTGAGCAGTCCCTGTTTTGCCAGCTGGATTGTACTTTTTGTTGCCAAAGTTTGAATAGGCTGTCCCTCTTGGATTCTGCATCACAAGCTTGAAGCCTTGCTGGACACGCTTGATTTGATCACTTGTCATGTCTAGCTTATTCAATACATCCGGTTTGACTGATTCTGTCACAGCTCCAATGCCGCGCTGCGGGTCTGGCTCTCTTACTTCCTTGACAAGCTGCGGACGTAAACGATATCCGCCATTTGCAATCGTTGAAACGTACTGCGCCATTTGCAGCGGTGTAAACGTATCATACTGACCAATTGCATAGTCAAGTAAGAGACCCGATTGTGTAGACGTTCCCCGGTAGCCTGTTGCTTCGTTTGGCAGGTCAATACCTGTTTTGATTCCAAGACCAAATTTACTGAAATTGTAGCGGAACGTATCAAATGCTTTCGTATCAATTGGGAGCGCCTGGTTCTTACGGTATTCCCCTTTTCCGATAGCGATCGCTGTTTTGAACATATACACGTTTGATGAACGCTCTAGCGCTGTTAAATCATTAATGAGTCCCATATTGGCATAGGATTTCTTTGGCGGTGACTGCGCGATATAGAGCGGTTCATCGTATTGTGTACTTCCGATGTGAATAGCCCCTGTTTTATATCCTGTCAGTACAGTTGCCCCTTTTACAGCTGATCCCATCGCATATGAGGATGTCATTGTTCCTAATGCGTAGTCATCGAATTTGTATTTTCCGTTTTTATTTGAGATCTGTTTACCCGCTACAGAGAGAACCTCTCCATTTCTCGGGTCCATCATGACCACAAAGGCGCGATCAAGTAGCTCGGTTCCCCCTCTTTGTTTCGCACTTCTCAAGTTCTTCTCAATAATTTTTTCAACCGCTTTTTGCAGCTGAATATCAATTGTAAGTACAAGGTCTTTTCCGCTCTTTCCTTCTGTTAACACTTTAGAGCTTGTAACATTGCCTTGTTTATCAGTTGTACTTTGTTCTTTTTCCTTTTGGCCCTGCAGGACATCTTCATATTGATATTCAAGATAACTTTTTCCTACACGGTCATTTCGGCTGTAGCCGAGTGATAGATAATGCTCAAGAAGTGACTGCGGAAGACCTTCATCACTTGAAGACACACTGCCGAGCATACTGCGGAGCAGTCCTTTATAAGGATAGCTGCGGGACCAATCTGTCGTCACATCTACACCTGGCAGCTCGTCCAAATGCTCAGAGACGTAAGCAATTTCGCTTGGCTTTACATCTTCATTTTTAATGAATTGAGGCGTAAGTGCATAGCCTCCGTCCATCTGTCTTTTAATCGCAAGCACTTGTAAGTCTTTTTTCGTCAGTTGATTTAATTCCTTGTCTGTGATGCGTTTCAGCTGAAGCGCATATAGTTTATCATCAGAGACCTTATTGTCACCCTTTAAATCTGATTCCTTTTGAACAAGCTTTTTCGCTTCATTCGGATGCGTTAAGATCCAGAAATCTTTTTTGTCGCGATCTGTGATTTTTTTCGTACTCACATGAATCATATCCGCTAATTTTGATGCCACTTTGAGCCGCTCTTCTTGTGAAGTCGTCGAGGTTCTCGTATATGTAATGGCATTTAGCGCTTTATTGCTGACAATCGTATTGTAGTTTCGATCGTAAATTTTTCCGCGTGGAGCAGATGAGCTGACATTTACATCCTCTTGTTTTTCTGCCTGCTTTTTATAATCTTCTCCATTGACAATTTGCACAAACCCGAGTCTAACGACAACACCAGTAAAAATAATAAACGCAGCTAAAAATAACAAATTCAGCCGGATCGGAAGTGTTTTGCGCCCTTCCTTCGCGTCTTTTTTGTTTTTCTTGTTTCTCATCACATCACCTTTTCTATCAAGAAAGAAATGGCACCCCTTTTTCTGTATAAAAGGTGCCATCATCATTTTAGCGGTTTTTCTATTATTTATCTAGAAATTTGATGTTCCATTGGTAAGAAATTTTACCTTTCTCCCTTAATAAGGTTCGTGTGAGATACTGGCTTTTGACCGTCAGCCTCTTTCATATCAGCTGTTTTTTCTTTTAAATGAATATCTTTTACAAAATAATAAATGAGGGTATGTCCCGCCCCGAGCACAACAAGAGATGCCGGAATTCCGATCTCATCACCTAGTAAGGTGACAGACAGCAGGAACAAAACAATCGAACTAATACGGCCAGCATTTAAAAATAACTCTCTGACCACAATGTATTCAATTCGGGCTTTTCTAGCATACCTTGCATGTCCGATGACATCATATGTTAGGGATACATAAGGAACAAGCAGGAGCGGATATCCTATCGCAATCGCTACCGCATACATGAGAAGTGATACATAGGACAAGTGAAAGACGATTAAAAACAAGGCGCCATATAAAATCAGCCCACCTAGCATAATGGCCTTCTTCCGCCATTTTTTCTTAATCAAACGTGTTGCGAAGAAATATGCAAAAAAGGCAACACCAGAGTTCACTAAACCAAACGTCCCGAGAGCAAGCTCACTGTTTGTTGCAATAAACACAAAGACACTGATTAAGAACACAAAGACCCCTTCGCGAAGCCCTTGAAAGAAGTGAGCAGTGGTAATTTTACGCCAATTCTCGTCTGCATGGCGTTCTTTCCAAATTTGTTTAATGATAAATTTGCCTTTTGACTGCCTTCTCTTGAGAAAAAAGCTCATCACAACCGCTAGTGAAAACAAGAAAAGCGATAACGTGAAAATCACTGTATAGCCTGTATCATCCGTTAATTGAGAAATAACAATTCCCGCAATGAGAGGACCGATCATACCAGCAGTTGAAGTAAGCACCCCGAGAAATCCATTAAAGAAATCTCTTGTTTCAGGCTCGGTGATCTCAAAGGTGAGTACGTTAAAAGCAAGCCAGTAAAAACCATAGCCGATCCCAAGCACACTTCCCAATAAAACAAGGCGCGCGGCCGCTTGCTCTCCTGCCATTAAGACGATTAAGTAAAAAGCGGCTAAGAAGATGACTCCGAAACGGAGGACAAACGCCCGGTCTATTTTTTTAGCGAGCCGGCCAGCGAATAAAAACGTAATGGGCTGGAGCACCACAATGGCCAAGTTATAAATCGCAAGGTCTGTGAATTTTCCAGACTGTTTCCATAAGTACACATTTACAAATGTATTCGAAAGCGCAATGGCAAGTGCGTATAATCCACCAATCGTGAGGAGGAGCAATAAATCTCTTGTGACATCCATGTCCCCGAACATTTTCTTTAATTTGCTCATACAATTCATTCTCCTTTTCTACACAATAGTCTGTCTCATCAAAAGGCAGATATGTAAAAAAAGGAGGGGAAAATATAAAAAGACCTGCTTCTCTTGAAAGCAGGTCTCAGCGTGTAGACAAACCCTTGCATTCGTTGTCAGGTCTGTGCGCTGGTGCTCACGAATGTTCAATTCGCTCCGCTCCAGTGCTCGTCCTTCCTAGACTTCAAAGGTTTTCTATCACGCTGAAAAAGAAGACAAAGGGCTAAAATAAAAATCATTTTAGCCCTTTGTCAAAAATCTGAAGACCTGCTTCTCTTGAAAGCAGGTCTTTTCGACTCAAATCATTATTTTGCTTCGCTGTAAAGGCGAGCTACTTCATCCCAGTTTACAACATTCCAGAATGCTGAAATGTAATCAGGACGACGGTTTTGGTAGTTTAGGTAGTATGCATGCTCCCAAACGTCTAGTCCTAGGATTGGCGTTTTTCCTTCAGTTAAAGGAGAATCTTGGTTTGGCGTGCTTGTGACTTCAAGTTTTCCGTTGTTCACAACTAGCCATGCCCAACCAGAACCAAAGCGTCCTGCAGCTGCTGCAGCGAAATCAGATTTGAATTTTTCAAATCCGCCTAATTCTTTTTCGATTGCATCTGCAAGTTCACCAGTTGGTGCGCCGCCACCGTTTGGTGAAAGAAGCGTCCAGAATAATGAGTGGTTCGCATGTCCTCCGCCATTGTTACGTACAGCTGTACGGATGTTTTCTGGTACAGAGTTTAAGTTAGCCACTAACTCTTCAATTGATTGATCTTCAAGAGCTGATACACCTTCGATTGCTTTGTTTAAGTTTGTTACATATGTGTTGTGGTGTTTTGTGTGGTGAATCGTCATTGTTTCCTTGTCGATATGTGGTTCTAATGCATCGTAAGCATATGGTAATTCTGGAAGTTTAAAAGCCATGGTTAATTTCCTCCTTAAAATGTATGTACTGAAATGCTTCCTTTGTAAGTCAGCAATTCACCCTACTCAAAGAGTATCAAAAGAAACAGCTTGTTTCAACGTTATTGCTCATGTTCTGAAACATTTCAGTGTTTATTTTGTATTTATCCCTTTAGAAAAAGTTTTAAACACCCTTTTTCAACTTAGCGAAGGACATAAAATAAAAAGATACCCAGCATCAGCGCTTGAATCAATCCTTTTGCAAAGACACCTGATACAAAACCAATTAAAGAGCCTAATCCTACTTTCACACTCGTTTTCAGATCTTTTTGATGAACAAGGAGCTCAGCAATGACACTGCCGATAAATGGACCAATGATAATTCCTGCAATGGGAATCACAAAAGGACCAGCTAATAACCCAATGGTGCTTCCCCAAATTGCTGCCCGGCTGCCGCCAAAGCGCTTTACTCCAATGAGGTTTGAAACATAATCTGCCGCAAATAATACCGCAGTAAACATGGCTTGAATGAGCCAGAACGTCAGTGTAAGCGGCTCGAAGCTGAAAAAGAAACCATATAGAATAAATCCGAGAACCATAAAAACCACGCTAGGGATGATTGGATAAACAAGTCCAACAAACGCAATGATAAATGCACAGCCAATCAATATCCAATACAGCACGTCCAAGACCTTGCCGCCTCCTTTTTATATGCTGTATACATTATGCCTCATTCCTTCTTTCTTAACCAGCGATGAAGGCCATACTTGTACTGGATGGATAGACATTGATACAATATGAGAAATAGAAAAGAATGTAGGAAGTGAATGGGTATTGAACGTATTTAATCTATTGATAAAAGGAATTTACTCACCAAAAGATATTGCAAAAGCAAGATTTACAGGGATCGGAAAAGCGATTTTATTCATTTTTATCCTTTCGATCATCGCAGCAGTTCCTCAGGGGTATCATATGAGTCAGGAGATCTCGAATGCGATGTCAGGATTTCAGCACGTGATCAAAAAAGATTTACCCGAATTTTCAATTGAAAAAGGAAAGCTACAGGCCGATCAAAGTACACCGATAGAAAAAGAAGAAAACGGCATCACCATCATCTTTGATCCTGCTGAAAAAATAAAAGCAAGTGAGCTTGAATCAAAGCAAACCGCCATCGCTTTATTAAAGGAAAAAGCAGTGATTGCCATTGATGGGCAAATGACAGATATTCCATACCAGCTCCTTGGTGGAACACTGACAAAAGACGAGCTCGCTCGCGTCACAAATCAGAACCAAGCAATTATTATCCCGGTCATCTGTGTACTGCTATATCTATCAACTGCGGCTCTCATGTTTATCAGCGCAACATTCCTTGCGATGCTAGGTACATTTATTAAACGAATGCAGCAAAAAGAGCTGTCCTTCCAAATGCTTTGGAAGCTCTCTGCTTATTCACTCACATTAACAACGGTCTTTTTCGCGATCATGAGTGCATTAAACACGCCTGTTGCAAACTCATTTTTATTAAATTGGGTCATTAACTTTATCTTCTTATATCTTGTGGTAAAAGAAATACCTGCAAAAAAATAAACCGCTTGTCGAATTCAACAAGGGTTTGTCTACACATTGAAAGCTCCTCCGACTTGGAGGAGCTTTTTATGTATGCTCATGCTCTATAACTCGTCTGGATGGATGATGGCAAACAAATAGTGATCCTCCCACACTCCATTAATCTTTACTTTTTTACGATTCAGTCCCTCATTTTCAAAACCTGTCTTTTCAAGCACTCGAATGGAACCCATGTTATCCGGCTTCACTCCTGCCTCAATTCGATGGAGATTCAATTCAAAAAAGGCATAATCAATGATTAAACGGATTGCCTCGGTCATATATCCATTTCCACCTTGCTTTTGATCGAGGACATACCCGAGCAAAGCTCCTTCTATCGGGCCTCTTACGACTGAACTTAATGAAATCGTCCCAATTAAAGCATCTGTTTCATTTAAGAAAATACCGTGCATGTAAGCTTCATCTTGTGCACTTCTATGTACGCTGCGCTGAATACGTTCAATTTGACGAGGTAACGTGAAGAAATCATCGTTGACCAAAGGTGTAAATTGCTGAAAATATGAACGATTCTCAAGCTCTAATGTTAATAGTGATTCTGCATCATGTTCTGTTAATGTTCTCACATATATATGCTGACTAACTTTCTTCATAAGATCTCCCCCTTTTTTTATTTTATCATAATAGCCCTATGAGGATGCTCACCTGTTGCTTCAGCCTCCAGATGACATTCACAAACTGGCATCTGTTATCTAACTGTTTTTTTATTACAAGACGAACTAGAGCGAACTAGAACCCCTCTTTCCAGCTTTTCTCCTCTTTTTGGTTCTATCATTTCAGGACATGCATAGACTGAAGTAAACTCTTAAAAGCGGTGAGTAAAATGCGGCGAATTCTTTTTTTACTAATCAGTTTGTTTGTCCTCTTCATTATCTTTTTTGATTTAAAGAATGGAACCATTCCTGTTGAGGAAAATCAAGCCGTCCCAGCAAGTGCTTTTCAAACAGCTGAGAAAAAGACATATAAGAACGTCACTGTTAAACAAGGTGAAACGGTCCTCTCCATTGTCCATACAAGCAAGCCCCTCGATGATGTCATTAAGGATTTTGAAGAGCTGAATCAAGGGGTTAAAGCGAACGAAATCCGAGCAGGCAGCACATATAAGTTTCCGGTCTATAAGAGATAAAACGTTAATTCCTTGTCATTCATACAAAGAGACTGTTACAATATGAACTGTAAAACAAGACGTACATAGCAAATGATTGCGTGTACACTAAGGAGCGATTGACAAGTGAGTGAAGTCACACATCGTACTAAAACGCGTCCCGTCAAAGTGGGACCTTTAACTATAGGTGGAAATAATGAGGTTGTCATTCAAAGTATGGCAACAACCAAAACACATGATGTCGAAGCGACAGTCGCTGAAATTAAACGTTTAGAAGAGGCAGGCTGTCAAATCGTACGTGTCGCATGTCCAGATGAGCGTGCAGCAAATGCGATTGCGGACATAAAAAAACAAATCAACATCCCGCTTGTTGTGGATATCCATTTTGACTACAAGCTTGCACTGAAAGCGATTGAAGCAGGAGCAGACAAAATCCGAATCAATCCAGGAAACATCGGAAGAAGAGAAAAAGTCGAAGCAGTTGTCAAAGCAGCAAAAGAAAAAGGCATTCCGATTCGTATCGGGGTAAATGCCGGCTCATTAGAGAAAAAGATTCTTGATAAATACGGCTACCCAACAGCAGATGGTATGGTCGAAAGTGCACTGCATCACATTAAAATTCTAGAAGACCTAGACTTTCATGATATCATCGTCAGTATGAAAGCATCTGATGTCAACCTTGCAATTGAGGCATACGAAAAAGCGGCGAAAGCCTTTGATTATCCTCTTCACCTTGGGATTACAGAATCAGGTACGTTATTTGCAGGTACAGTGAAAAGTGCAGCTGGACTTGGCGCTATTTTGAATATGGGAATTGGGAACACACTCCGTATCTCATTAAGTGCTGACCCTGTTGAGGAAGTAAAAGTAGCACGTGAATTGTTGAAGTCATTTGGTCTTGCAGCAAATGCAGCAACACTGATTTCCTGCCCAACTTGTGGACGAATTGAAATCGACCTCATCAGCATTGCAAATGAAGTTGAAGAATATATCTCCACCATTAAAGCACCGATTAAAGTAGCAGTTCTCGGCTGTGCTGTAAACGGTCCAGGTGAAGCCCGTGAAGCAGATATCGGCATCGCAGGCGCTAGAGGCGAAGGATTATTGTTCCGTAAAGGTGAAATTGTTCGTAAAGTACCGGAAGAAACAATGGTGGAAGAACTGAAAAAAGAAATCGATAAAATCGCTGAAGAACATTATGCGAAAATGGAAGCTGAAAAAGAAAAACAAGCGAATGCATAACAAAAAACGCCTGACGTCATTGTCAGGCGTTTTTCTGTTCTTGTTAAAAGAACGGGGTGATAAATATGCCTAGGATGACGGAAACAATTCCGATCCCGATTGACCACGCGCCAAGCGCATGTGCTCCTTTTCTTCTTGCAATATAACCAACGACGATTGCCGCTACTCCTAATAGCACCGGCAAGACAAATAATGAGATAATCGCAATCGCGAGTGCTGTATAGCCTATCCCCTTACTGCCTGAATCGTCACCTGCATGGTCTCGTTCTCGTCTGCCTTCTCGATCTCTTGATGCTTGATATGGCTCTGCAATTTCAGCAGCTGTTTCCTCTAAATAGCCATCATCATTACTAAAGTGTGTGTCGATTTCACGGTCATTTCTTCTGAAATCCTCGTCTCTTTCCATGATCAATTCCCCCTTTTGGTTAATAGAAAGGAGCTTTTTTAGTATGAGCAAAAATGTCTGTTTCATGTTTGCTAAAACTTGCTGGAATTGTGAATTGATTATGTTACACTTTAAGAGTATAAAAATGAGGAGTGTGGGCATGTTACGTTTAGGAATTGATATTGATGGTACAGTGACGGCGCAGGATACCTTTGTTCCCTACTTAAATGAGTCGTTCAAATGTGCCATGACACTAGATGATATGACAGAGTATGATTTGACGAAGCTTTTGAAGATTTCTCAAGAAGAGTTTTGGGGCTGGATGAATGAGCATGAGCCTCTTATTTATAAACAGGCAAAGCCTGCTGAGGGTGCAAAAGAGATCCTCGATCAATTGAAGCAGCAGCATAGGCTGATTTATATTACAGCAAGAAGACAGCAGCATGCAGATATCACCTACAAATGGTTTCAAGAACACCATGTGCACTATGATGACATTGAGCTCGTTGGCGGTCATCATAAGCTGGAAGCCGTTCAAAAGCACAAGATTGATGTATTTTTTGAGGATCATCATGGCAATGCCACAATGATTGCAAAAGAGGCTGACATTCCGGTTATTCTTTTTAACTCCCCTTATAATCAAATGCCTGTTGACGACAGGATTATTCGCGTCAAGAACTGGCAGGAAGCATCTCAATGGATCAAACAATACGAGCAGCGTCTGCAAACTGCTTATTAAGGTAGAAAAGCCGATACATTTAATGTATCGGCTTTATATTATTGACAAATGGCTAACATGATCTTGATTTTAGCCATTTGTCTTCTTTTCAGCGTGATAGAAAACCTTTGCAGTCTAGGAAGGGCGAGCACTGGCGCGGAGCGAATTTAGCATTCGTGAGCACCAGCGCGCAGACCTGGCAAAGAATGTGAGGGTTTGCCTACGCGCTGAAGCCGATTCATTTAATGTTTCGGCTTGTTTGATGGAGCAAGGTGTCCTTCTTTCATTAGAAAATGGTACAGTGCCCCCTTCATGCCTGCTTGATTCAAGTAGTAGCAGGTTTCCAGCTTCACCTGAATGTTCTTCCATGCATGCAGTGTATGTAAATGTTTTTCAATGTTTGATAATAAATCCGGCCTTGCACTGACGCCTCCGCCAATGAGAATTTTCTCTGGGTTAAGGACAGTTGCTACATTGTAAATGCCAATGGCAATTCGCTTGTACCACTGATTCACCAACTCTTCAATGACCGGATCACGCTTCGCCTTTTCAAAAATCTCTTGACCGTCTATTGGAGTACTTTGGGGAATTCCTTGCTTTTCTCTATAGCTTCGAATTAATCCAGCCGTTGATGCACTGCTATTTAGTGTAGTAAATTGTCCGTTTTCCGTTTCAGTCAGCATCATGCCAAATTCACCGCCGCGAAAGGAAGCCCCGCGTACAAGCTGACCGCCAGCGAAAATACCACCGCCAACACCTGTACCAAGCGTCATACAAATAAAGCTGTCACACTCTTTCGCATGGCCACTATATTTTTCTGCAAGAGCTGCACAGTTCGCATCATTTTCGACTTCCACACGAAGAGATGTTTTCGCTTCTAAAAGTGTTTTTACATTTTGACCATTTAAGGCAATAATAGCTCCTGCAAATTCTGTATAACCTGTATCACTGTCCACAAAGCCCGGAAGACTAATGGCAATTCCGCTGACATCCGACGTTCTCTGATATTGCTTGACCACATCCGCCATCGCTTCTAAAAACGGTTCAAGCTGCCGGCAGTTCGTTTCATAGTCACCGCTCGTGACAAGCTCCCCATCTTGATCCATTAATCCATATTTTGTTCTCGTCCCGCCTACATCGAACACGACATAATATGCCACTTTTGACCCCTCCCTTTACTTCAAAAGACACAAATTGCTTCAGTACCTTGTTCTCATTTTAATGAAACAGCCGTCCTTTGTAAAACGTTTTCAAAAAGACAAAAGAAAAAGCCAGCTCTGCGGCTGGCTTTTTTATGAGTGGACTTCCTTCGGTTCGCAGGAAGGACAAGTTCCGTATATTTCAAATTTATGTCCGCTAATATGATAATCCTCTAAATCAGCGTCTAGCTTGTCCATAGGACAGGCATCGATCTCCTTTGTTTTACCGCATGCAAGACAAATAAAGTGATGGTGATGATGGGAAAAAGAACATTTAAATCGAAATAGTTTCTCCCCTGATAATTCCGTTGTTTCTAATATTCCAAGGTCTTCATACAGTGACAGGTTTCGATAAATTGTATCAAAGCTGAGACCCGGATAGTCTTCACTTAGTGCCGTTAGCACATTTTTAGCGGTCAAGTATTTATCAGAATCAGAAAACAATTGAAGCATATCTTCACGTTTGCTTGTATATTTGTAGCCTTTTTCCTTTAATAAATCAAGCGCTTCTTGTACGTTCATGTTGATTCCCCCTTCTGAATTTCCCAATACTAATACACCCAATTAAAATCAAGATGGACAGTATCACAATCGTTCCGCCTGGCGCTAAATCAAGATAATAGCTCAAGATCAGTCCAGCCAATACAGACAATTCACCAAACAAGATCGAAAGGAAAATCGCCTGTTTGAATCCTTTGGCTATGCGGATACTTGCCGCAACAGGAAGCGTCATGAGCGCAGACACAAGCAGTGTACCGACGATACGCATGGATGCCGCAATGACAAGTGCGACGACTAATATAAAAATAAAATGAATCCATTTTGCTGAAATACCAGAAGCCTTTGCATGCTCTTCATCAAAAGAAAGCAAAAATAGTTCTTTATATAAAAGCACAACAACTAACACAACAACAAGTGAGATCCCCACAATAATCCAAAGATCAAGTCTTGAAACCGCACTGACACTTCCAAACAAATAACTAAACAAATCTGTATTAAAGCCATTGGCTAGTGAAATGAAGATGACGGAAATTCCAATACCACCTGATAAAATAATGGGAATAGCAAGCTCCTGATAATGCTTATACACAGAGCGCAGTCGTTCAATAAACAATGAGCCAGCAACAGAAAAAGCCATCCCTAAGTAAAGCGGGCTCACCCCTGTCAACAGGCCAAACTTCTTATCAAGGAATAGGCTTGCGGCAATACCGGCAAGTGATACGTGACTGAGGGCATCTGCAATGAGCGAGAGCCTTCTTACGACAATAAATACACCAAGTAAGGGCGCAATAAAACCGATCAGCATTCCTGCGATAAATGCATTTTGTAAAAATTCATAATGAAAAAATGGAAATAGCATTATTCATGTCCCCCATGATGGTGATGGTCGTGGTCGTGATGAATCACTTGAATGTCATGCCCGTAAAATTGAGATAACGCCTGATCATCCATTGAATCAAATGTTTCTGCATCTCCATGGAAATGCAGTCTCTGATTTAAACAAGCCACATGGGTGACTTTATCAGAAACGGTGCCGACGTCGTGTGTGACGAGAATTAAAGACATTCCTTTTTCTTTGTTCAACGTTTCTAAAAGCTGATAAAAGCTTTCTACAGTCCGCTGATCTACCCCAACCGTCGGCTCATCTAAAATGAGCAGCTTCGGCTGACTGACGAGCGCACGGGCAATAAATGCACGCTGCTGCTGACCACCTGAGAGCTCACCGATGTTTTGGTGCTTTAAATCTTGTATACCAACTGAGCGAATAGCATCTTCAACTTGCCATTTATCCTGCTTGCTCATTCGTTTGAATAAACCAATTTTCGCGGTTAGTCCGCTTGCAACGACCTCGTATACAGAAGCAGGGAAACCCGTATTAAAACTATTCGCCTTTTGAGAAACAAATCCAATTTGATCCCAGTCTCTAAATTTTGAAACAGGAGTGCCAAATAGCTTTAATTCACCTTGCTGTGGTTTAATAAGCCCAAGCAGGCACTTTAATAAGGTTGTTTTACCAGATCCATTCGGTCCAACAAGTGCTAGAAAGTTTCCTTCCTCTACTGTTAAATGAATGTGATCAATGACATTTCGCTGCCCATATGAGTAAGAAATGTCCTTCATTTCAATAATTGGCTTTGCCATGAATCTTTCCACCTTTATCAATATAAAAAGAATGATTACGATTTATACAACAAAAAGAAAATGGCTTTTGCCATTTTCTCTGTCCATACATACATTTCATTATATAAAAGAAAGATAAAAAAGTAAAATAAAAGCTAATGAATGGCTGTTTTGAACTTTCCGCCTTTTGTTTCATGCGTATCCATAATCGTAATAAATGCTTGACCATCAATTTCAAATACAATGGATTTCAGCTTTGTAATTTCAAGTCTTGTGACAACGGCATAGATGACATCTTTTTCTTCATCTGTATAGCCGCCTTTTCCTCTCAGCTTTGTCGTTCCCCTGCCAAGTCGATGCAGAATAGCATCTGAGATTTCATCATAATAATCTGATACGATAATGACAGCTTTTGTTTCATCAAGCCCTTGAATAACAGCATCAATTGTTTTCATTGCCAAATAATATGTCATGACAGAATACATTGCCTGCTCTGGTCCGAAGACAAAGCCCGCCCAAATAAAAATGAACACATTGACGATCATAACAAACTCACCGACGGAGAAAGGAATTTTTTTCGTCAGAAGAATTCCTAAGATCTCTGTTCCATCCATTGAGCCCCCATTACGAATGACAAGTCCAACACCAAAACCAAGTAATAGCCCGCCAAATACAGTGGCTAAGATCGGCTGCGTTGTAAATGCCTCTACATGATGAAGTGATGATTCCATCACGGCTAAGCTGACAATCCCAATCACAGTGGAAACAAGAAACGTTTTCCCAATATGCTTGTATCCTGATATCATAAATGGAATATTCAAAATGACAACAATCGTCGCAAAATTAATGAATGGGTTATCTGTAAAAAGATAATCCAAAATAAGCGAAATACCGATGATGCCTCCATCAATAATATTGTTTGGCACTAAAAATAATTCAATGCTGACTGCTGCACATGCAGCTCCTACTAGAATCAGAAAAATTCTCAAAATAAAATGAGGCACTGATTCCTTTCTATGCTGTTTACTATTTGCCATACGTTCTCCCTTCTACACATGTTAAATTTTCAATGAACATTTTATCCACTTTACTATTTTATCATTTAACAGAATAAAATAAAATTTTTTGCACATTTTCCGTTTTCGCCCATACATTGTTACAGAGGGGAGGAATGGAATTGATTTTAATTCAAAAAATTGTTCTGCAACGGCTCAATCAGATCACAGCAAATGATCTGTTAAGGTATGCGAAACAGTATGGTGTCAGTTTAACGTCTCATCAAGCTGCCGAGGTTGCCAAACTCATGAATGGGAAAAATGTCAATATTTTTAATGATTCAGAGCGTAACCGCCTTCTTAAACAAGTGGAAGCGATTACTTCTAAACAAACAGCACAGACTGTGAATGATCTGTTCAACCAGTTTACAGGTTAAGCAAAAAAAGGGCCGCATTTAGCGGCACCTCATCATGTTGCATGTTTTTTTACTGACCTGTAATTTTATCTAGTAAACCTTTATCAAATTGCTTTTCCTTCAACATGGCAATTTCGAATTTGTAAGGTGGTTTTTTGTTCTTTTTATCTTCACCTACATAAGGCGTTTCTAGAATTTTCGGCACATCTTGAAGCTGAGGGTGATGCACAATATAACTCAGTGCATCGAAGCCAATTTCACCAAAACCGATATTTTCATGTCGGTCTTTTCTTGCGCCTTGAACGTTTTTACTGTCATTAATATGAAGAACTTTGATTCGATCAATACCGACGATCCGGTCAAATTCTTCTAACACACCATCAAAGTCACTCACAATCGGGTAACCAGCATCGTGCGTGTGACACGTATCAAAGCAGACAGAAAGAGCTTCGTTATGTGTCACTCCATCGATAATTTGAGCAAGCTCTTCAAAGCTTCTCCCGCACTCTGATCCTTTTCCTGCCATTGTTTCAAGGGCAATTTGGACCTCTTGCCCTTTCACAATAACTTCGTTTAAACCTTCAATGATTTTTTGAATCCCTGCTTCTGCCCCTGCTCCAACATGCGCACCTGGGTGAAGAACAATTTGCCTTGCACCCAGCGCTTCCGTACGCTCGATCTCAGAGCGCAGGAAGTCTACGCCAAGCTCAAATGTCGCAGGATTCACAGTGTTTCCAATATTGATAATATACGGAGCATGAACGACGATATCTGTCATGCCATGCTCTTTCATATGTGCTTGGCCAGCTTCAATATTGAGATCTTCAATTTTTTTACGGCGCGTGTTTTGCGGTGCACCTGTATAAATCATAAACGTATTCGAACCATAAGAGGCAGCTTCTTGACTCGCTGCAAGAAGCATATGTTTTCCGCTCATGGATACATGTGAACCAATCTTCAACAATGTTTCCCCCTACTTTCCATTACGCTTTGACTTTCTACGTTCCTGTCTTTTGATTTTATCCATCTCACGTGTCATTTTCTTTTTATATCCAGGTTTGACGGCTTTCGGTTTTCTCACAAGACGTTTTGCTTTCTCTTCAATTTCATTTGGTGCCTTTTTACGTCTTTGACGCTTCAAACGGTCATCTGCATCTCGCCATTCGCCATGAACAATCGTTTTGTTTTCAAACACAACGCCCATTTTCTCAATTTGAATGAGTGCATCCTCATCCGCAAGCTCATAAATGGTCATGGCAATGCCAGATGAACCAGCACGAGCTGTTCTTCCTACGCGGTGAACATAAAAATCAAGATCAGATGGAAGTTCATAGTTAATCACATGACTGACGCCTTTAATATCAATCCCGCGTGCTGCAAGATCAGATGCCACAATATAAGTGAACTCCAGATCTTCAATTTGTTTCATGACTTTTTTACGTTCTCGCGGCGTTAATCCGCCATGAAGCACACCGATTTTCATTCCTTTTTCTTGTAGGAACGATGCGATTTCATCAACAGTTGTTTTTGTATTGGCAAAAATGATCCCTAAATAAGGCTGTACATTCGTCACCATTTCATGAAGCAATTTTAATTTATCACGCTGCTTAGACGGGACTAAAATATGCTGAATGTTTTCAGCTGTAATCCGTCTTGGCTCAACATGCGCATATTTAGGATTGTCCATATATTTTTTCAGGAAAGGCTTTAGTTTTTCTGGAATGGTTGCAGAGAAAACGAGCATTTGCAGCTGTTCTGGCATTTGGGCGCCAATACGATCCACGTCTTCTAAAAATCCCATATCCAGCATTAAATCCGCTTCATCAATGACAAGAGAGGTCGCTTTGTAAACATTCAGCGCCTGCTCATGAATGAGGTCAGCAATACGTCCAGGAGTGCCGACAACCAAATGCGGTTGGTTTTTTAGCTTTTGAATCGATTTCTGCTTGTCCGTTCCGCCAATGTAAAGCTTTGCTTTGATCTCTTCTTCTGGAGAGGCATTTTTTATAATGGTTTGGGCTTCTTTGAAAATTTGATTCGCTAATTCTCTTGTTGGTGCAGTAATCACCACTTGTACCTGTTCTTTGCTTGGATCAATTGAATGAATCAGCGGCAATAAGTACGCATGGGTTTTTCCTGTTCCAGTTTGTGACTGCCCAATTACACTTTCTCCTTTTAAAACAGCAGGGATAATTCTTTTTTGAATATCAGTCGGCTCATAAAAGCCCAGTTCATGAATAGCATCTATAATAAAAGGCTTTAATTCATATGTCGTAAATTTCGTTTCTTTCATGTTTTCACTCCTTAAGGCAATGCCTTTTTGCTCATCTCCTCATTATAGCTGATTTTCAGCAAAAAAACCATGTCCGCTTTTCTTACAGGAAACCAATTGTTGCTTCCTTGCATAACCTATGAAGAGAAAGAGAATGCAGTAAGGGAGGTACAAGTATGTTAGGGCAAAGGCCTATGGGCGATTTTCAACCGCGCCGTCCCTCACGCCGGCACCTTGGAAATGGCGGACAACCCGGAATGTTAAGGAGGCAGCAGGCTCCTATCGAACAGCCTTTTCAAGGGCAAGGGAATCCGTTTCAGCAAATGATGCCCCGCTCCCCGTCTGTGCAGGGAGGCGGTTTACGCGGAATGGGCGGAATTCCAGGAGGCGAGAGCCGTGCACTAGGCGGCGGAGCAGGAATTAAAGGCATGCTCTCTAAATTCCTTCCTGGCGCAGGAGGAGCAGGAGTCTCTGGAGGCGGTGCGGGATTACAAGGAATCCAGAGCTTCACAAATCCGGCGACCCTTTCAAGCATGTTAGGAAATGTGCAAAAAGTGCTCGGGATGGCGCAGCAATTTACGCCAATGATTCAGCAATACGGTCCTTTAGTGAGAAATTTGCCTGCGATGATTAAACTGTACAGTCAGCTCGGCAGTGCGGATGATGACGAAGCAAATGATGATGATGCAGAATCAAAAGAGATCAGTGCGGAAACGGAAGCGCCGCAAGAAGATGCATCAACTGACGAAATAGAAGAAAACGAAGAACCAGAAGACATCCTCGTCAAAAAAGCAGTCCCTCACACATCACCTGCTCCTAAAGCAAAACCGAAAAAAAGATCGGGCAGCTCTGTTCCAAAACTATATGTCTAGTGATCTTTTAACGGCGAAGTGTACACCGCGTATAACAATCTTTGATATATACGCTTACTTTGGCTATAATGGAAGCAAGAGAATGATAAAAAGCCGTTTTTTACGGCTTTTTATATTGTTCTTCTCTAGCAGCACTTCCCTACAGGAGGACGAATAAATGAATGTAATTAAAATATCGCCGCGTGGCTATTGCTATGGCGTTGTGGATGCAATGGTCATTGCTAAAAATGCCGCACTTGATAAAAACTTGCCACGCCCAATTTATATATTAGGTATGATTGTGCATAACAAGCATGTCACTGATGCCTTCGAAGAAGATGGGATTTACACACTGGACGGACCAAACCGCTTAGACATTTTAAAGCAGGTTGAAAGCGGAACAGTTATTTTCACGGCTCACGGTGTTTCTCCTGAGGTTCGTCAGATCGCAGAAGAAAAAGGCCTTGTTGCCATAGATGCGACCTGTCCCGATGTAACGAAAACTCATGAACTCATTTCAGAGAAAACAGCCGATGGTTATGACATTATTTATATTGGGAAAAAGGGTCATCCTGAGCCAGAAGGAGCTGTTGGAGTAGCCCCTGACAAGGTACATCTTGTCGAAACAGAAGCCGACATTGAGGCGCTTGATTTAACATCAGATAAACTGCTCATCACCAACCAGACAACCATGTCCCAATGGGATGTCCACGATCTGATGGAGCTTATTAAAGAAAAATACCCTCATGTCGAGTATCATCAAGAAATCTGTCTTGCCACACAGGTGCGCCAGGAAGCTGTTTCGCAGCAAGCTGGTCAAGCCGATTTAACCATTGTTGTCGGTGATCCAAAAAGCAACAACTCCAACCGTCTCGCACAAGTATCAATGGAGATTGCTGGAACGAAGGCTTACCGTATTGGTGACCTAAGTGAGCTTAAGCTGGAGTGGCTTCAGGACGTCAAAACCGTTGCGATTACTGCTGGTGCTTCAACACCAACACCTATTACAAAGGAAGTCATTCGTTTCTTAGAAAACTATGAACCAGATGATGAAACGACTTGGAAGATTGAACGGACGGTTCCTCTTTCTAAAATATTACCTCGCGTCAAAACAAAAAAATAAAAAAGCGTCAGAGTGAATATGCTCTGACGTTTTTTGTTTACATAAATTGAAATGGATTTGTGTTTGATTCAGAAATAAAGAGCTGTACGTCATATTTTTTATCCGCACATAACGATTGAAGCTTCGCCTTTACGCCCTCTTTCATGATCTTTTCTGCATAATGCCCTGGGTCCACTACGTTCAGTCCAAGCATCATGGCATCATGAGCGACATGAAAATAAAGATCTCCTGTCACATACACATCGGCGCCCATTCTTTTCGCTTGATGGATGTATTTATTTCCGTCTCCGCCAAGCACAGCCACTTTTTTCACAACAGCATCCTGATCCCCTACAAAACGAGCACCATTTACATCTAGCTTCGTTTTCACAAATTGCGTGAAATCTCTAAGTGTCATAGGCTCTTTTAGCTCTCCAATACGGCCAAGACCTTTTTGAATAGGTGCAAGATCTGTCGTATGTACACTATAGGCGACTTCTTCATAAGGATGTGCTTTGATCATTTCACGAATCACTTGTTTTTCTATACTTGCTGGGAAAATGGTTTCAATCCGCACTTCTTTCACAAATTCTAATTGGCCCGGCTCACCAATAAACGGCTCAGCTTCTTCTGATGGCAGAAAGCTGCCTGTCCCTTCATTTGAAAACGCACAATGGCTGTAATTGCCAATATGGCCGGCGCCCGCATTGCCTAAAGCTGTTCTGATGGCCTCCTCAAATTCATGCGGGACATAAAGAACAAGCTGTTTGATTTGATCTTCGTATGTCGGCACTAACACACTTGTTTCTTCAAGCTCTAAAGCCTCAGCAAGCAAGTCATTGACTCCTCCATCAGCTACGTCCAAATTCGTATGTGCCACATATACTGCAATATCATGCTTGATGCATTTCTCAATGATCCGTCCAGCTGGCTGATCTGTCGCTACATGTTTTAATGGACGGAAAATCGGCGGATGGTGAGCAATAATAAGATCCACTTTTCGCTCGATCGCCTCATCTACTACATTCTCTAAAACATCCAAGGTGATCATGACATTGGTTACTTTCTTATTTAATGTCCCAATCTGGAGACCAATTTTATCACCTTCCATAGCAAATGCCTTTGGTGAAAATTGCTCAATTAATTGGATAATCTCATGCCCATTTACTGTTTTAGCCAACAGTCAAAACCTCCTTTAGCATCTTAATTTTCGCATTCAGTTCTTCAAGGCGCTCTTTGTTTTCTTCTGCCCGCGCTGCCTGCTGAATTTGATTTTCTATCTTCTCCATATGCTGAAGCTCTTGCATCCACTTGCGCCGGAAGACGTCATTTTGCTCTTTCGCAAGAAACGGGCCAACCAGCATGCCTGCTTCCATTGACATCCCTTCGTAAGCTTTATCTTTGTCGCCTTTTTCGGCGATCAGGATTTCGTATATTTTGCCGTCCTCTTCTAAAATGACTTCATCCTTCAATTCATACCCCTCTTGATAGAGCCATAAACGAATATGGTGAGCATGGATATTCGGCTGAAGAATGAGCCGCTCACGGCCTGTGAGCTTATGCTTGCCTTCATTTAGAATACTTGTGATGAGCGCCCCGCCCATACCTGCAATCGTCACTGCACTCACTTCGCCTTTTTCAATGACTTCAAGGCCATTTCCTTTTCTGACCGAAATTTGTTCATCTAATTCAAGTCTATGTACTTGCTGCTGTGCCGATTGAAGCGGGCCATCTGTAATTTCACCAGCAATGGCTTTCACTGCTTTTTGATGCAGGATCGCATAGCATGGCAAATAGGCATGGTCTGAGCCGATATCAGCAAAGACTGCCTCATGTGGTAAAAAGTCGGCGACTCTTTTTAATCGTTTGGATAAATTCATTTCATTCATACGTATCACTACTTTTCTTTAATGTTCATACTTGTCTATCTTATATAAATTATGGACTTTTTAAAAGTCGTTTTCAAATGAAAAAAGCTCTTCTTTTGAAAAAGAGCTTTTTGTGTGAGATTATTTAATTTTAGACACCCATTCCGCCATTTCATCTAGCTTTTCATTCGGAATCAACCCGCCTGGCATCCCGTTGCCGCCTTCTTGAATTTTCTTCTTGATGTCTGCTACTTCAAGCTTGTCTCCAACGCCCTTTAATGCAGGACCTGCGCCGCCTTCATAGTTTTCCCCGTGACAGCTTAGACAGTTCTGTTTATATAATTCTTCCGGCGTTGCATTTGCTGTCTCTTCTTGCTTTTGCTCTTCGCCCCCAGAGGCGATTTTGTCTTCATCTTTCAGCCCCTTCATTGATAAGAAAAAAGTGAGTCCAATACCTAAAATGGCAATCAATAAGAATGGTATAAGTGGATTCCGTTTCATTTCTTTCATCCTCCCCTTTGTGAAAAACCCCTTTGAGACTATGCAAACAATTCTAATTCTACTTTAATTTTACAAAAAGTAAACGAATTATGATACAAAACTTTGGTCAAGTTCACAGATTAGACAAAAATGAATCAAGAAGAGAAATGAAGCCTTCAGCACATTTTGATGTATTTTTTATACATCTTTTCTCTAAGAACGTTGCAAATTCATTTGTTATTCAGTAAAATATAATCAGATTGAAAAAAGCGTTTTCATTTTTGATAAGAAAGAACGGATCTCTTTCAAGATCCGTCCGGTTTCTACTCTAAGAAGTCTTTTAATCGTTTACTTCTGCTTGGGTGTCTTAATTTACGAAGAGCTTTCGCTTCAATTTGGCGGATACGCTCTCTTGTTACGCCGAACACCTTACCAACCTCTTCTAACGTGCGTGTTCTTCCGTCATCTAGTCCAAAACGTAGTCTCAGCACATTTTCTTCACGGTCCGTTAGCGTGTCTAATACATCTTCAAGCTGCTCTTTTAAGAGTTCGTAAGCAGCGTGATCAGATGGAGATGTCGCCTCTTGGTCTTCGATAAAATCACCAAGATGCGAGTCATCTTCTTCACCAATAGGTGTTTCTAAAGATACAGGCTCTTGCGCAATTTTAAGAATCTCTCTTACCTTTTCTGGAGTTAAGTCCATGTCTTCAGCAATTTCCTCAGGCGTTGGTTCTCTGCCTAGATCTTGCAGAAGCTGTCTTTGAACGCGGATCAATTTATTAATGGTTTCGACCATATGAACCGGAATCCGGATTGTTCTCGCCTGATCGGCAATTGCACGCGTGATCGCCTGTCTAATCCACCAAGTCGCATATGTTGAGAATTTATATCCTTTGCGGTAGTCAAACTTCTCAACTGCCTTCATCAGACCCATGTTTCCTTCTTGAATCAAGTCAAGGAACAGCATACCACGACCAACGTAGCGTTTTGCAATGCTGACAACGAGACGAAGGTTTGCTTCCGCTAATCTTCTTTTTGATTCCTCGTCACCTTCTTCGATCTTTTGAGCATACGTAATTTCTTCTTTAGCAGATAACAAATTGACGCGTCCGATTTCTTTTAAGTACATACGAACAGGATCATTAATTTTGACACCTGGAGGTACGCTTAAATCATTCAGGTCAAATTCTTCTTCTGCTTTAGCCAGCTGCTGAACATTTGGGTCTTCTGTCTCTTCGTTTTCACTAATGAGCTCCACACCCTGTTCGCCTAAGTATTCATAGTATTCATCCATTTGGTCTGATTCAATTTCAAAGCTAGACATACGCTCTGCAATTTCTTCGTATGTTAAAACGCCCCGTTTTTTACCCGTTTCAGTGAGCTTATCTCTCACCTGTTCAAAGGTTAATTCAGTTTCGGTTTCGTGGGCTTGTTTATCAGCCATTATGGATCCCTCCTTCCAAAGCTTGCAACGAATTCTAAAATAACTTGCGATTTGCTTCCGCTCTGCTTTTCTCTCTCTTTCAAACATGAGCCAAGCAAATAGGAATAAAATAAATAATGATGAAGGCAAGATGCTTGCGGTCTTATGCTCCTCCCGTAAAGGATTCATTGCCAGCCGTAAGTCCTGTCATTAATAATAGACGTATTACTTCAGCGAACGATTCAACTGAATAATTTCTTTTGCAAGTGTTGCCGCTTTGAAGAAATCTTTTTGCCTCTCCGCTTCTGCACGTTCTAGTTCTTTTTCCTTTATCATTGACAAATTCCGATGATTCAACACTTTTTTTACATAATCACTTAATTCAGCTTCACTTAACTCGTCTCCGACTTGAATCATCAATATATCCGTCAAAAGCTGATTCATAACATCATCTTCTATACGGTTCATCAAGTGCTGCGGCGTTGGTTCTCTTCCCTCTTCATACAAGGCATAAATGTACGTTGCCAGCGCCCTGTGAGAATCTATATTAAATTCAATCCCGACTCTGTCAAGCACTTTGCGGATCACATCATCGCTTTTTAACATATGAGCAAGCAGCATTCGCTCTGCATTTTCATATGCCGGTCGAAGACGCTTTCTTCTTACTTGTGTTGACAGATGTGCACGCCTTTTTTCAAGCCCGTTTTCTTCCTGCGTGCTTTTGGCTTCTTGCCTCTGCTGTTTTTCAAACAGCTCTAGTTGTTCTTTTAATGAATCAAGTGAGATCGAGAACTCTCCAGCAAGCTGTTTCATGTAAATCTCTTGCTCCAAAGAGCCGTTTAACCGGCTGATTTCTCGAAGAACCTGTTTCATATAAGCAAGGCGGTCTCCTTCGTCTGATAAATTCTTTCCTCTTCGGAAAAAATTCATCTTAAACGTCATTAATGTCACACTTGCATCTATGATGTCATTCCTAAATTTCTCGCCGCCATATTTACGAATGTAATCATCTGGATCAAGTCCATCTGGTATCATGGCAACGCGAACTTTACATCCTCTTTTCCCAAGCAAATCTGACGCTTTCATGGTCGCTTCATATCCGGCTGTGTCAGAGTCATAGCAAAGGATAATCTCTTCTACGTTCCGTCTGAGAAGCTTGACATGCTCTTCTGTAAGAGACGTACCCATTGTTGCAACACTTTCGCCGACACCTGATGTGACAGCTGAGATGACGTCTGCAAATCCTTCGAAAAGAACCGCACGTTCGCGTTTACGAATGTGCATACGCGCGTCATGAAAGTGATAAAGCAGCTTACTTTTATGAAAAAGTGGCGTTTCAGGACTATTCATATATTTAGGCTGCTGATCACCAAGGGATCTTCCGGAAAAAGCGATAACTGTCCCATGATGATCATGAATGGGAAACATGACACGATCTCTAAATCGGTCAAAAAAGCCTGTGCCGTTTTCACGTTGAATCAAAAGACCTGCCTTCTCCATCATCACAGGATCAAACCCTCGTTTTTCTAAAAACTTGGTCATAAAATCCCAAGAATCAAGAGCATAACCGATCTCAAACTTGGCAATTGTTTCGTCTGTAAAGCCTCTGGACCGTAAATAATCGAGTGCGCTTTGACCTTCCTTTGTATTTACCAGCAAATGGTGGTAAAATTTCTTAAGAAGCTCATGGGCCTCAATCATTTTATGATCTGCCGTGTCCTCTTGCTGAGAGGAACCAATCTGAGCAGTCGCTACATGATCAGGCAAATCAATATGGTACTTATCAGCAACATGTGAAACGGCCTCAATAAATGAGTAGCCTTCCATTTGTCTGAGGAACGAAAACACATTACCTCCTGCACCACAGCCAAAACAATGGAAGATTTGCTTATCTGCTGAAACAGAGAATGAAGGAGTATTTTCACCATGGAATGGACAAAGACCGAAGTAATTTCGACCTTGCTTTCTAAGCTGTACGTATTCTCCAATCACTTCGACAATGTCTGCGTTTTTTTGGATCTGCTCCAAAAGTTCATCTGGTATACGTTTGCTCATCCTATTAACACTCCGTCGTACATTATTCGCCTTTTAATTCAAAAATCCTTCATGATTCGACAGGATTTTTTGTAGTTGCGCCATAAATCGCTTCTTATCCTCTTCTAATAGCTTTTTGGGACCTTTTCCGTATACACCTTTTCTTCGCTGTTTGCTGGAAACATGCCTGCGTTCCAAATCAAAATCAATTGTTTCGTTTGTGTACATTCGTCCTCTTTCAGACAGAACAATGACCTGTCTCGGAAGCAGTAAGGAGGCAAGACCAATATCTTGTGTAACGACAATATCATGTGCGGCAGCTGAGTTCGCAATGACTAAATCCGCTGCTTCTTTATGTGTATCTACAAACCGCCAATCTTCAAGTGGAGATCTTTTGGTTTGAAAATGCTCATATGAAGCAATGAATGTCACTGGTACTTGAAATTGAGATGCGACAGAAAGGATTTCGTCTTTAACAGGACAAGCATCTGCATCGACATAAATCGTCCTCTCTTTTTTACGTTCATTCAGGTGACTAATTCTCCATCCCTCCACCTTATTCCTGCTTTAGAGAAGCAAAAAGACCATACTTTTCCCCCATAAAGCAATCAACAGTAAAACTCATTTTGTCGAAAAGTTATGTTCAGAATCACTTGACTTCTGCCAATATTAGTTTATTCGTTCTTGACTTAACTTAAACCTAAAATCAATCATTTTATCACAATTTTTTATTATAATACAAATGCAGCAAATATGCTATTGTTTTTGCTTACCCGTTTCCCACCATAGGAAAAACCCAGGAGGAGCATCCTGAGTTTATTCGGAACCTCTTTTGGTCAGCATTTGATGAATGACATTTGCCGTTTCCTCAACTGCTTTATTCGATACATCAACGACTTGGCAGTTAATGCGGTCAACCACTTTTTCGAAATACTCTAGTTCCTCTTTAATCCGCTCAATGTTCGCATAGATGGCACGATCATTTAAACCAAGAGATTTTAAACGCTCTTTACGAATATGATTTAGTTTGTCTGGACTAATTTTCAGACCAATACATTTCTTTGGATCAACTGAAAATAGCTCCTCTGGCGGATCTACTTCAGGAACGATTGGAACGTTTGCGACCTTCAATCGTTTATGCGCCAAATATTGAGAAAGTGGTGTCTTAGACGTACGTGATACACCAATGAGCACGATATCAGCCTTAAGAATGCCTCTTGGGTCTCTGCCGTCATCATACTTCACAGCGAATTCAATGGCTTCTACCTTTTTAAAATAGTCCTCATCTAATTGACGTACACGACCCGGTTCTTGTTTCGCTTCATTTCCATATGCGGTCTCCATTTTATCAATGAGTGGACCGATGATGTCATAATAAACGACGCCGTTTGCTTCTGCTTCTTCAATTAAGAATTGACGCATTTCTGGCACAACAAGAGTAAAGCAAACGATCCCGTTATCTGCTTTCGCCAGTGAAATGACTTCTTTAATCGTACCAACATCCTCTACATACGGGATTCTTCTAATATTTGAATGGTCTGATGAGCCGCCATCAAATTGGCTAAGTGCCGCTTTGACCACGAGCTCTGCCGTTTCTCCTACTGAATCTGATACCACAAAAATTACGCGATTACTCATAACATCCCCTCGCAGTCTTCTGTCATTAAATTATTTCATTCTCCGATAAGCTAACAAGTATTTTCGTCATGTTTGTTTTCGTAATTCTACCGACCACTTCAAAGCCTTTATCCGTATCTTTTATCACAGGAAGTGCATCTATTTGCTTTTCAATCAAGTGCTTCGCCACATCCATAATGAAATCTTCTTTGCGGCAAACGGTGATGTTCGGCATTCTTGTCATAATAATATGGACAGGGATAGATGGAAGTTCCTGTTTCCCTATACTTGCACGAAGGAGGTCTTTTCTTGATAACACACCTGTTAAAATAGAGTGATCGTCCACAACGAATAATGTGCCCACATCCTCTAGAAACATCGTACAAATCGCATCATAAACCGAAACATTCTCATGTATCACCACTGGAATGGATTGAAAATCTTTCACTTGAAGTTTTTTCAGCTTATCTGCGAGAAGCTGCGTGCCTGTTTTTCCTGTGAAAAAGTAGCCGACCCTTGGTCTTGCTTCTAAAAAGCCTGACATTGTTAAAATGGCTAAATCCGGTCTGAGGGTCGCCCTAGTTAAGTTCAGCCGATCGGCGATATGCTCTCCAGTGATCGGACCATTCTCTTTGACAATCTGTAAAATCTGCTCTTGCCGTTTATTTAACTCGATTGTACTCACCACCTTTAAATAGAGAGAGCGAATCTTTACTTTATGTATATCATTTTCATAACTCATCATATTATAGCGCATCTTTGTCCGAATGAAACAAAAATCCACTCAAAAACCGTGAATTAAATGAGTAAAAAACGATTGCCCTTCGAAAAAAGGCAACCGTTCTTAGGTATTTATTTTACAATTAAATTGTTCATATTCGCAAATGATTGAATGACTCTAGCTAATTTGACCATTTGTGCCAAACGATTTCGCTTCAGTTTTTCATCATCCGCATGAACCATTGTGTGATCGAAATAATGAACAATTGGTGCTTTTAACGTATCCAGCGCCTCAAGTGCTAAGTTGTATTGTCCTGCTGCTACATGTTCCTTGACAGCTGACTCTACTTGCTGATACGCCTCAAATAGCTTTTGCTCATGGTCATTTTCAAACAGTTCAGGCTGAATCTCTGCGTCTTCCCCTTTTTTACTGATTGAAATGACGCGTCCTAATGCTTCAGCAGTTTCTTTGAAGCTATCTTGTTTCACACTCTCTTCTAGAACTGCTGCTTTTTTGACGACTGCATATGGCTCAATATTTTCAACATCCAGCACTGCATCGACAACATCATGACGAATATGCTCTGCTTGAAGTACATATTTTAAACGCTGCGTCAAAAATTCAATGAGGGCAGCTTCATGTTCTGTCTCTACTTGAGCAAGTGCTAACAGCTCTTTAAATGAAATATTCCAATGACGGTCAAGTAGAATTTGCACGATACCGCTTGCTTGTCTTCTAAGTCCATAAGGGTCTTGAGAGCCCGTTGGAATCACATCAATTGAGAAGAATGAACAAATAGAATCGAGTTTATCCGCTACTGCCACAATCGCACCAATCAAAGTGGATGGCGCTTCGTCACCAGCAAAACGCGGCATATAGTGCTCGTTGATGCTTCTTGCCACTTCTTCATGTTCACCAAGTGCTCTTGCATATTTCTCACCCATGATCCCTTGTAATTCTGGGAATTCATAGACCATTTGCGTCACGAGGTCAAACTTCGAAATACTTGCTGCTCTTGCCACACGTTTTGTCGTTTCGTCATCTGCTCCGACATGCGCCGCTAAACGAGTTGCAATGTCTGTCACTCTCTTCAGCTTATCGCCAATTGTTCCAAGCTTCTCATGGAATACAACCTTATCAAGCTTTTTAATATTGTCTTCAATCACTAGTTTTTCGTCTTCTTTATAGAAGAAGGCAGCATCTGATAAACGCGCGCGAAGTACTTTTTCGTTTCCTCTTGCGACATTTTCCAGCGCCTCACTATTTCCATTTCTAACTGTTATAAAGTGCGGCAATAATTCCCCTTGCTCATTTTTCACAGGGAAATAGCGCTGATGCTCTTTCATTGTCGTCACCAATACTTCTTCCGGCAATGCAAGGAACTCTTCTTCAAAGGAACCAAATAACACAGTTGGGTATTCTACAAGATCGTTAACCTCATCTAATAGCTCAGGATCAACAGGAATGACCCAGCCCTTTTCTGAAGATAGCGCATTGAGCTGCTCAGTAATTAATTGCTTTCTTTTATCTGAATCTGCAATCACAAATTGATCGTTTAATGTTTGCTCATAAGAAGCAGGCGAATCAATGCTGGCTGTCGTACCAAGGAAGCGGTGCCCTCTTGTCTCACGTCCGCTTTTCACCCCAGCAATTTCAACAGGTACAATCTCTTGTCCAAATAAACAAACAATCCATTTAATCGGACGGATATAGCGTAAATCTTCGCTTCCCCATCTCATGTTCTTAGGAAAACTTAATGAAGCAGCGATCTCACCTAACGCTGGCAGAAGGTCTTTGACTTGCTTACCTTCTTGAAACTTTTGGACATGGACATAGTCCACTCCTTTGATCTCTTTGAAATAGAGATCATCTGTTGAAGCACCTTGGCCACGAGCAAAGCCTTCGGCTGCTTTAGTCCAATTACCTTCAGCATCTTGGGCAATCTTTTTAGCTGGGCCTTTTGCTTCTTCTTTGATGTCTTCTTGTTTTTCTGCGACACCTTTCACGAGTACAGCAAGACGTCTTGGTGAGTTGAATAAAACAGCCTCTTCGAATGAAATATTTTGCGCTTCAAACCATGCTTTTACTTTCTCACCTAACTGCTTCGTGCTTTCTGGCATGAAACGAGCGGGCATCTCTTCTAAGCCGATTTCGAGTAATACATCTTGTTTATTCATGAGAAGCCGCCTCCTCTTTTAGCATAGGGAATCCCAGTTTTTCGCGTTCTTCATAATATGTTTTGGCTACTTTTCTTGCTAGCTGACGGACTCTTCCGATATAGCCAGTTCGCTCAGTCACAGAAATAGCACCCTTTGCGTCGAGCAGGTTAAACGTATGAGAGCATTTGAGCACATAATCGTATGCCGGGTGCACAAGCCCTTTGTCCATTTGGCTGTGCGCTTCTTTCTCATAGGTCGTAAATAGCTCAAACAGCATGTCAGTATTAGATGTTTCAAATGTATAAACAGAGTGCTCATATTCAGCCATTAAGAATAAATCTCTAACCGTAAATCCGTCTGTCCACTCAAGATCAAAGACATTTTCTTTGTCCTGAATGTAAGAAGCAAGACGTTCAATACCGTATGTGATTTCAACGGAAACGGGCTTACATTCTAAGCCGCCGACTTGTTGGAAATACGTGAATTGCGTAATTTCCATTCCATCAAGCCATACTTCCCAGCCAAGTCCTGCACAGCCAAGAGATGGGTTTTCCCAGTTGTCTTCTACAAAACGAATATCATGTTTCAGCGGGTCAATGCCAAGCGCCTTCAATGATTCAAGATACAGTTCTTGAATATTGTCAGGTGATGGTTTAATGATCACTTGAAATTGATGATGCTGATACAATCTATTTGGGTTTTCTCCATATCTGCCATCAGCCGGGCGTCTTGAAGGCTCTACATACGCTACCTTCCACGGCTCTGGGCCGATGCTTCTGAGGAACGTGTATGGACTCATCGTTCCGGCACCTTTCTCTGTGTCATACGCCTGCATTAAAACGCAGCCTTCATTTGACCAATGCTTTTGCAGCGTCAAAATCATGTCTTGAATATTCAATGATCGCACCTCCATCTTTTCTACACCAACCGCTATGTATGGCGGATTGGGGTTAGAACCTCATGAGAGAACACAAAAACTCCCGTCTCTATGCTCGCAAGGTTCCTTGCAAACATAGGGACGAGAGTTTTTCCCGCGGTTCCACCCTATTTGCTGGTGTCGTAGCATCCAGCCGCTTTGTTTTACGTTGCTCAAGAATGCCTTTCGTTACGTGTCCATCCTTAGCTCACACCGCCCTAAGGTCGCTTTTATGGATTTTACGTAAGTACTTCTTTCTGTCAATGCAACATATTTTATCTTAGATGATCTTACAAAAAGTCATGGGAGATGTCAACTTTTGTTTTCGTCGCCCATTAGCTTTTTCATGGATTCCATCTGATTCATGAATTTTTTTGATTTTAAATAGAGGCCTGAATATTCGTCATAGTAGTGATCAAGCACTTGACGAATTTCTTGTTTCGTCTGCGGTTTCACATCAACCTGACCAAGCCTTGATAAATCAAAATAATGAAACAAACGGAGCAGCCTTGCAGCTGCTGGAGATAAGGGCAGTTTATATGGATCTTTTGAAAAACAATTTTGGCAAATGAATCCGTTATCTCTGATCGAGAAATGGAACTGCCCTTCTTTTTGCCCGCAGTGGACACATTGATCCAGTTCAGGCTTCATCCCCATCACTGATAACATTTTGACCTCTACGATAAATAAAATAATATCAGCATCTGTGCCTTCATTGAGATGACGCAGAGATTGAAGCAGAAGCTCAAACAAATAAGGATTTGGCTTTTTTTCTTCTGTTCCTTTATCAAGTAGTTCTGTCATATATGCGGCATATGCAGTCAGAAATAAATCTTCCCGAATGGCCCGCATACTTTCAATCATTTCGCCTTGCTGGAGCGTTCCAAGTCCTGTTGATGATTGGATCAGGAAAGTTCCGTATAAAAACGGCTGGCTTATGGCTGACAGGCGGCTGTTTGATTTCTTAGCGCCTCTTGCCATCACGCCAATTTTCCCATGTTCTCTAGTGAGCAGCGTGACAATTTTGTTTGTTTCGCCATAATCTGTTGTTCTAAGGACGATTCCTTCACTTTTAATGAGCATTTGTCTACACTCCGAGCGCTGGAGGGGGTCAAAAATTATAAGATTGGAAAATCAAATCGTGCTATTTCTTCTTCAAGTACATCGGGTCTTTCCAGGTTCTCCTTTTCTAACTCTTTGAAAAGCAGATACGTGTCAACGCTTCCTGTTTGTGAAAATACGTTCCATGTAAAATTCAACATAAAAACCCCACCTTTCTTTATTAGAAGCAGCAACGCTACATCCAACATATTAATTTTATCTTGACCAGGCTACCTCCATTTCATGATAAACAATTTTTACTAATCGAACCGCACCATTGTCAGATTTGCTGACAAATGCAGCGATTTTTTAATATTCGTCTTCTCTAAATCCGAAGTCACGCAGGTGAGTGGATTTATTACGCCAGTCCTTCTGAACTTTGACCCAAAGCTCTAAATACACTTTTGAGCCAAGAAGTGCTTCAATATCTCTACGCGCTTTTTGTCCCACTTCTTTCAATAGGCTGCCACGTTTACCAATGACGATCCCTTTTTGCGAATCACGTTCTACGACAATGGTTGCCGCGACATGGATCTTACCATTTTCATCTGGCTTAATCGATTCGATCGCAACAGCAATACTGTGCGGAATCTCTTCTCTCGTTAAATGCAGCACTTTTTCACGTATTAATTCAGAAATAATAAACCGCTCTGGATGATCTGTTACTTGATCTGCTGGATAAAATTGAGGGCCCTCTGGAAGATAACCTTCAATCTGCTGAAGAAGCGTGTCAATGTTGTTTCCTTCAAGAGCTGAAATTGGCACAATTTCCTTAAATGGATAACGTGTGCGGTATTCATCAATTAAAAGGAACAGTTCATCTGGATGAATTTGGTCAATCTTATTCACGACAAGGAACACTGGTGTAGATGTTTGCTTTAGTCGTTCAATGATGAATTCATCACCTTTGCCATAGCCTTCCTGTGCATTGATCATAAACAAAATCAGGTCGACTTCCTTCAGTGTATTTTGAGCCACCCTCATCATAAAATCACCAAGCTTATGCTTAGGTTTATGAATCCCTGGTGTATCTATAAAAATCGTTTGTGACGTGTTTGTTGTCAGGACACCTTGCACTTTGTTTCGTGTCGTTTGGGGCTTATCACTCATAATGGCGATCTTTTGTCCAATAACACGATTAAGAAAGGTTGATTTCCCTACGTTTGGTCTTCCAATAATTGATACAAATCCTGATTTGAAGCTTTCGTTAGTCATTTAAATCCTCCGGTGAAAATGCGCCTGGCAATAGTTCGTTTACTGTTGTTTCGTATATATGTCCTTTTAAGTTCGTTAGAATCACTGGCATATCAGGTGCACATAGCTCTGAAATGACCTGTCTGCATGCGCCGCACGGCGAAACAGGACGGTCTGTATCAGCCACTACTGCTAGCATTTGAAAGGATGTGATGCCTTCTGAGTAGGCTTTAAAAAGTGCTGTTCTTTCCGCACAATTACACATACCATATGCCGCATTTTCAATGTTGCAGCCGCCATACACTTTTCCATCGTTAGACAGTAATGCTGCACCGACTTTGAATTTAGAATAGGGTACATATGCAAAATCTCTTGCTTTGACTGCTTCTGAAATCAACTCTTGTTTGTTCATTCCTAGTTCCCACTTTCAGAAGAAATGGTACCACTGTCACATTTATATTTTACATAATTCATGTGACATTTTCACGCCCATTTCTAAAAATGTTAATAAATAGTAATATTGTTCTATTGCATGATCTTCGGTAAGAAGATCATCAACCCAATCATAACCGAAATTGCCGCGTAAACGCAAACAGCGCCTGCTGCTGCGTCCTTCGCTCTCTCTGCAAGCGGGTGCTTCTCTTCTGTCATGAGATCCACTGTATGTTCAATGGCTGTATTGACAAGTTCAAGCGCAAACATCCCACCGCATAGAAGAAGAACGATCAGCCATTCAAACGATTCAATGTGGAACCAAAAGCCGCAGATCACCACGATGATGGCTGCGACTGTGTGAAATCGAAAATTCCGTTCATTCAAGAAAGTTCGCCATATTCCTCTAAACGCATAATAAAAACTCCGAAAAAAACGAGCAAGCGGCCCTCTTTTCTTACGATGATCTCGAAAGACCATAATCATCCAAGATCTTTGTCTGTTTGGCGAACATTTCTTTTTCATCTTCCTCTGTCATATGATCAAACCCGAGCAAATGAAGGAAGCCATGAATCGTTAAGAATCCAAGCTCTCTCATAAAGGAATGTCCATATTCCTCTGCCTGCTCTTTCGTTCGGTCGACACTAATGATAATGTCACCGAGTACAGGCGGAATATCATCAGCACCAATGATTTCAATTTCCCCTTCTCCTTCTTCCTCAAGTGCAAAGGAAATCACATCCGTTGGTGCGTCTTTTCCGCGGTATTCTTTATTGATTTGATGAATCTCTTCATTTGAGACGATCGTCACTGATACTTCCGCTTGATCCTTGACCTCAAGTGCATCTGCAGCAAACTGAAGAAGCTTTTCCACTTCTTCAAGCTGCTCTTTTGATACTTGTCCTGTTTCATCTATTAAATCGATTAACAATGTCATTTACTTCACCTTCTGCTTCGGGGCATCTGGATATTCAATCCGAGAATGGAAAATCCCCTTTAATGTTGTACAAATTGTTTGGCTGATAATGTTTAATTCTTTAAATGTCAGATCACATTCACTGAACTGCCCGTCCTGCATTTTATCTGAAATAATGCCTTTGACAAGCTTTTCAATCCGCTCTGGATTTGGATTATGCATCGAACGAACCGCTGCTTCGACGCTGTCAGCTACAGAAATAATCGCTGCTTCTTTTGATTGCGGCTTTGGACCAGGGTAACGAAATTCTTCTTCTGTCACCTGATCATCGCGCTCTTTTGCCTTATAGTAAAAGAACTTTAAAAGTGACTTCCCATGATGCTGTTCGGCAATGTCGATCAGCTCTTCAGGAAACTTCTTTTCTCTCAGCATCTCAGCCCCATCTGTCGTATGGGCAATAATAATATTTTTACTCAGCTGAGGAGAAAGCTTGTCATGCGGATTATCAATGTTCATTTGGTTTTCGATAAAGTATTGTGGTCTTTTCGTTTTCCCAATGTCATGATAATAAGCGCCCACCCGTGCTAAAAGACCGTTTGCACCGACTGCTTCACAGGCAGCATCCGCTAAATTTGCCACCATGACACTATGATGATATGTACCTGGTGTTTCGGTTAGAATCTTTTTGAGAAGCGGATGATTTGGGTTGGATAATTCAATCAGTTTCATGGTTGAAAGAATGCCAAACATGCTCTCAAAGACAGGCATTAACCCAATGACTAAAATAGCCGATGCAAATCCTGACACAATCGCCATCATAAGATTTACACCGATTTCAAGACCTGATGGTGAGGAGTTTTGGATTAGTGTAATGGATAAAACCACAAGTACATTCACCAATGCCACCAAAAGCCCGGCCTGCAATATTTTTGATCTTGCATTATGTTTTCTCAAAAATAAAATACCCGCCATCCCGCTCATCAGATAATAAGCGCAGATCACATAGTTAAAGACGCCTGTTACTCCTTGATTAAACATCATACTGCCGCAAAGAGCAAATACAAGGCCAGAAAAGATCGCCAGCCGCTCATTGATGAGCAGTTTGATCAGCATCGTCCCAAGTGCCACTGGCACAACATAGCCTATCGTCGTATACTTCGTTTCCTGGAAGAGGCTGAACACTTCCATGATTATTAATATAATCGTGAAAATAAGCGAGTAGAGCAATAACGATTTATTCTTATGGACAAGCGATTTTTTTCTCGATTCAAGGGAATGAATAATCGCTGCTAAGAAAAGGCCAATTAATATGAAAAGACCGCTTACCGGCTTAAATAAATTTGAGCTGTTTAACAGGCCTGTCAGTTCTAATTTACGATAAACTTCTCGGTCGATGAGTTCTCCTTCTTCGACTAAAATTTGCCCTTGTTTGATTTGCACTGGCTGAATATTATCAGCGGCTTCCTGTCTTTTCTTCTCTGTTGCCACAGGGTCAAATACATAGTTTGGAATGATCGCAAATTCACCGATCTCTTTTGCTGCCTTTAAGTATTTTGATGGAATTGAATTGTTTTCAAGCTCTGTTTTCACTTGTTTTTTCTCATCTTGTAATTTTGCTGCTGTGATTTCTTTACTCATCAATGAATTGACCACTGTGATAATGGAATCCTTAGTGAAAGAGAGATTTTCCTCACTTGCCTGGAGCAATGCTTTGATGGATTGATCGGAAACAGCCTCCTGCATATCTGTTGTGAGTTTCTCTTTGACATGCTTGACCATTTCTTGATCTGATGGCGCATTCTCTTTTTCATCAGCTGCTTTCTCCTCTTCTTTAATGGCTTCAAAGAGGGATGAGATGAGGTCTACACGATTATCAGAATACGCTTTTTTGAGAGTATATTGATCCTCTACTTGATCTGTTGCTTCTTGCTTTTTTTCTTCTGTCGCTTCTTGATCATCAACGGTTGACGGAGAATAGATGGTCTGTTCACTCACTGCAAACAAATCTAAATCGAGCGATTCAGGCTTTACATGGAAGAAGAGCACTACGAATAAAATGGCTGCTAAACCAGCGTAAAGCAAAACATTTAAATAACGTGAGCGCTCCATTTTCTGAGGTTCTTTTTTAGACAGCATTCTTTTGCGTTTACTGCCTTTCTGATTCTTTCTCAAGGAAAGTACCTCCTTTTTTACTTTAACCACGATCGAAACAAAATGACCCGATGAAGACGATCGGGTCACTCAGTTCATTTTTGCTTTTCGTATGCGCCAATGATCTTCGCCACAAGCGGGTGTCTGACCACATCTGTCTGGTCTAATTCAATAAATGAGATGCCCTTGATCTCTGCAAGCATGTCCTTTGCAGCCGCAAGGCCTGACTGCATGCCCTTTGGCAGATCAATCTGTGTAATATCTCCTGTAATGACCATTTTAGAGCCAAACCCAAGTCTCGTCAAAAACATTTTCATTTGAGCAGGCGTTGTATTCTGCGCTTCATCTAAAATAACAAATGCATCATCAAGCGTCCGTCCCCTCATATAGGCAAGAGGCGCTATTTCAATCACACCGCGCTCGATTAATCGTTCCGTATGATCACTGCCAAGCACATCATGCAAGGCATCATATAGTGGTCTTAAATAAGGATCTACCTTTTCCTTTAGATCACCTGGTAAAAAGCCAAGGCTCTCTCCTGCTTCAACTGCTGGTCTTGTGAGAATAATCCGTTTCACATGTCCATTTTTCAAAGAATGAACCGCATTGACGACTGCCAAATATGTCTTCCCCGTACCAGCAGGTCCAATTCCAAATACTAAGTCATCTTTTTTCATCGCCGCAGCATATTCCCGCTGGCCGATTGTTTTCACCCTGATCGACTTGCCTTTGGCATTTTTCGTAATTTCATCTTCATACATATTTTCAAAATAATTCAGCTTGTCTTTTTGCGCCATTTTTATGGCATAGACGACATCTCGTTCGGAAATCTCAATTCCTTTACGGATAAGATGTAAAAGAGATGTGATCAAACGGCTTACTGTCTCTCTTGATGCTTCCTCTCCAGAAACATACACTTTTTCTCCACGCGTAATAATGGAGACGTTCAGCTCGTTTTCCATCAGTTTCAGATAAGAATCTTGATTGCCAAATAAAGCGATCGCTTCGTTTGGACTATCCAATTTTTGTTGAATCTCAAGTAAATGTTCTGTCATTCTCTAGTCTCCCTGAACAATAGGTGTTGGTTGAACAATATCTTCTATTACTTGGTAAAGGATGATTAACTTAACTTTACCATTCCCTGTTGTCTCGTGCAAAACTTTTTCACTTTTCACCTCTCCTGTTTGACCTAGCTTCTCTTCTAATTCTTTTTTACCCATTTTAATCCCTGCTTGAACGGCTTCTTTATTTGTGTATTCTCGATTTATTTTTTCACTTTCACGTGTGATTTCTTTTTCATAGGAGAATGGAAGCTGCATGTTTAAGAAATGAAGCGGGTGAACTTCTGTTTCCGTTTTTGGCTGCTTAAACTCATCCTTTTTAAAGGAAAAACCCCAAAATGGCAGTGAACCTCCAAATGCGGAGAGCTTGTGCTTTGTCTTCATTTTACCCGTAAAGACATCAAAAGATGTTCGAAGAGGGACAGAAACTTCAGAACGGTACCACGTTTCTCCATAGATTTTCGCTTTGGCTCCGACCGTTTTTTGCCGATCTTCGCTCCCGATGAGTCCAGAGACAAGCATCTGCCCCTTTTTCACATGTTCATCTACCGCAGCAAGCGGCTCCCCTTTTTCCACATACATTCTTGTGATAACAGCCTTTTTCTTGGCGACGATGTGCTGAGGACTTGTGTATTTCTCTTTTTCAGGTTCATTTTTTTCTACGACTTTCATTTGAAATGTTGTGCCGTTTAGTTCAACGCCGACCCATGTAATGCTTTGAATATTGGTTGTCAGGGATTTTTGAATTTTTTCAGGTGTTCCCATAAGAAATTGAAAACGGCCCTTTTGGACCCCAATGTCGTCTAAATGCTTTCTCATTTGATGTTCAGTTTCTGGGTTAGCTCCTTTAATATCAATTTTCCACACCATGTTTGAAAGCGCCAATATCGTCACTAGAAAGCATACTATCCCAAGCGTAAATCCAATATTCTTCCTTGACCAAAGGAGTAGAAACGGAAAGCCCTTCTTTTGATGAAATGAACATGTCACCTCATGATGTCTTCGTACTTTTCTGAAGGCATGTACATCTGATAAGCGAATAAATAAGCGCACACTGTCTTGACGGCGGCTCACTTGGAACATTGTGATCCCCTGTCTCGTGCACTCATTGATGAGCCGCTCAATGCCGTTTCCTTTGATCTCCACTTCCACTCTGCCAATAAAATAGGCGAACCATTTATTCTTCACGCTTCTCCCCTCCGTCAGTTAAGAATCAATATAACGGACCTCATCGATTTTCCCTTCTAATAAGATCTCTTCTGGCAAAATCGTTTTAATCACAAAGTCTTTCCCTGAAATAATGCATTGTCCTTGTTTGAGCATCAGCCTTACTTCTTGATCACTGAAAAGTAAAAGCCCTTTATGATTCTCTATGTAAATGTGGAGTCTGCCAACCATCGTAATACGGGGAAGATCCATCATCACGTCTGGAGGGATTTCAAGTGTTCTTGTCAGCCATGCTTTAAGTCGATTTTTTCTTTTACCCATTCAATAAGAACCCCTTCCCACCTCATGTGTATGAGATCAAACTGAAAGATGGTGAGACTGATGAGAAAGCCTCTATATCATCCTATTCCTCGGTGGTTCATATCATGCTAATGAATCCCGTAAAACAGCCGTTTCATCATTTTGCGTGTAAAAAGCCCCTTCAAACCAAAAAAAGCCCCCTTTTTATAAAGGGGACTTTCTTCTTTATCTTTTATACGGCCGTTTCATCGTTCTATGCGGCTTTTTGGCGCGCGGCTCTCCAAATACTTCTCCGAGGATCATTCCCTGAACAATTGTATCTTGGTTCAGCTTCTCAATGATTTTTGGCCTCACTTCAGCAGATGCAGCCTTTGGCCTTGTCAGCTCTCTTTCAAGCGATTGAAACTCTTTATTCAGCTCGCTTTTTCTTTCTTCCATTTCGGCAAGTGTAGCCGTATAGCGATCCTGTAAGGACTGAGATGTTTTTTTCTTCATCCCGCCATGATCATGTACATCACCGAAATCGTCCAGCTGATCCGTCACGACTGGATCTGGACTTGTTTGTTTTGTTTGCTTTTGGGGCACCGGCTTACGCTGAGGAGCGGGTTTCTTTTGTTGATTCTTTTGTTCGTTCTCCTCTTGTTTGCCGATTTTCCCAAACACGGCAGAGATGATACCGATGATAATCGCAATTAATAGCGGATTTTCAAATAGAATGTCCAATGGGCTCCCTCCTTAAAGCGTGAGAGGATGCTTATTTGTTTTCATTATCAGATGGACCTTTTGTCATTTTACCAAAGGAATCTCTCATATCTGTATCAGCATCGATATTCTTAATGTTCATATAGTCCATGACACCAATATTGCCTTCACGTAATGCTTCAGCCATAGCAAGTGGTACTTCAGCCTCTGCTTCTACAACTTTCGCGCGCATTTCTTCAACTTTCGCACGCATTTCTTGTTCCTGTGCTACAGCCATTGCGCGGCGTTCTTCTGCTTTCGCCTGTGCAATGTTTTTGTCTGCTTCTGCTTGGTCTGTTTGCAGAATCGCCCCGATGTTCTTACCGATATCAACATCTGCGATATCAATCGAGAGAATTTCAAACGCAGTACCTGAATCTAATCCTTTGCCAAGAACCGTTTGAGAAATCATATCAGGGTTCTCAAGAACCTTTTTATGATTATCTGATGAACCGATTGTAGAGACAATCCCTTCACCTACACGAGCAATAATTGTTTCTTCCCCTGCACCACCGACAAGTCGGTCGATGTTTGCACGAACTGTGATACGTGCTTTTGCTTTCACTTCAATCCCGTCCATCGCAACACCAGAAATAAATGGTGTTTCAATGACTTTAGGGTTTACACTCATTTGCACCGCTTCAAGCACGTCACGGCCTGCTAGGTCGATAGCTGCACAGCGTGCAAAGTTCAATTCAATATTCGCGCGTTGGGCTGCGATCAATGCATTCACAACTCGGTCCACGTTACCACCTGCAAGATAGTGGCTCTCTAGCTGGTTAATCGTCACATCAAGACCTGCTTTATGTGCTTTGATGAGCGGGTTTACCACTCGGTTTGGAATTACTCGGCGAAGTCTCATTCCTACAAGTGTAAAAATGCTCACTTTTACGCCAGCCGCTAGGGCAGAAATCCACAGCATCACCGGTACAAAGGTGAAAAAGATCGATAGAACAATCAAACCTGCTGCGATAATCACAAATAATAGTAAAGTAGATGGATCCATTTTATTCCTCCTCTAAAATCAGTATATCTATACTTTCCTCACGACAATGCGTGAGCCTTCCGCTTTCACAATTTTTACTTGTTCATCCTTATCGATAAATGCACCTTCTGACACAACATCAATGCGCTCATCTCCGAATACAATCGTACCAGATGGACGTAGTGCGGTTGCTGTCACTGCGATTTGTCCAACAAGATCCTCTCTTGTTTCATTTGAGACATAACCGCTTTCCTTATTGGTTGAATCGGTTAAAATGAACTTTTTAAAAAATTTCATACGTTTCCCCAACACCTTTGTCAATAATATAACTGCTATGATTGAAACAGCAGTGGCAATCAAGATGGAAATCGCCATTTCTGTAAAGCTTCCAGCTGCTAAAAATAAGCTGACAACGACACAGATCAGTCCAATGACACCTACGATTCCCCCTGGCAAAAACAATTCCAAAATGATGAGCGCAATCCCGGCTAAAAACAGGAACAACGTCTCATATCCTGCAAAACCTGCCACGAGATGACCATAAAAGAATAAAAGAAGCGCTGTCACTCCCATGGTGCCTGGAACGCCAAAGCCAGGAGAATAGAGCTCAACAATTAACCCTAAGCTTGCAATGGATAAAAGGATCGGAATGACAATTGGATGCGTTAGAAAACGCGCAACCTTTTCGGCAAAGCTCACTTCATCGTATTGAACAGAAGCGTTTGTTAATTTCAGCTTCTGAAGCAAGTCATCCATATTTTTTGCTTCCCCTTCTGCATAACCGAATTGAAGCGCCCGGTTTGTGTTGAAGGTGAGCAATTCTCCTTTTGGTGCACCAGCTTCTTTTGCGTCTATATCCACATCCGCCATTGCGAGAGCATACTTTGGATCACGCCCCTGCTTTTCGGCAGCATCACTCATTTCGGCAAGCCATAGAGATTCAGATTTTTGATCGGCAGCATTGCCTTCGCCATCAATGATCGCAGCAGCCCCCATTTTTCCGTTCGGGGTCATATAAATTTGATCGGCATTTAGCGCAATGAAGGCCCCTGCTGAAAGCGCTCTATGATTGACAAACGCTGTCACTGGGATATCGGAGGCACGAATGGTATCTGCAATCTCAAGGGCTGCATCGACAGCACCACCCGGAGTATTGATGTCGAGAATAATATGTTTCGCCCGTTCCGACTTTGCCTGCTCAAACGATCGTTCAATGAATTTAGAAAGTCCCTTTTCTACTGTATCTTCAATTGGGATAACATGAACTTTCTGGTCTGCTGATTTCGCGGTCAATTGAACCCCTAATAATAAGCATATTATAAAACAACTGAAGAGAGCAATAGAAATTTTTATTTTTTTCATCTATTTGGTGATCCCTCCTCTCTTTTTCCATTTTACCGTTCCTTTACATACGTTACAAATGTATCATAGGTTTCATTTTTATATGACAGATTTATAAGGGCATAAAAAAAGTACCCTTCTAGCAATAGAAGGATACTTTTTTATTGAGACAGCTGTTCGCTGACAAGTCTGTTAATGACAGATCCATCAGCTTTACCTTTTACTTTTGGCATAATAGCGCTCATCACTTTACCCATATCAGCCTTTGAGGAAGCACCTGTTTCAGCGATCGTTTCTTTCACGATCGTTTGCAGTTCTTCTTCAGAAAGCTGTTCAGGTAAATAAACGTCTAAAATGTCAATCTCTTTTTGAACTTTATCTACTAAATCTAAGCGATTAGCTTTCGAAAATTCATGGAGGGAGTCTTTACGTTGCTTAATCTCGCGGGAAAGGACGGTTAGTTCCTCATCGCCGGTCAAACTGTCTTTCTTAAGCTTAATTGCTTCATTTTGGAGCGAAGCCTTTACCATACGAATGACAACAAGCTTGTCTTTCTCACGGTTTTTCATCATAAGCTTCATATCAGAATTTAATTGCTCAAGAAGACTCATAAAATCCACCCTCTTTAGAATTTACGTTTTCTAGCTGCTTCAGACTTTTTCTTACGCTTTACGCTAGGCTTTTCATAAAATTCACGCTTTCTTGCTTCTTGCAATGTTCCAGTTTTGGATACACTGCGTTTAAAGCGACGAAGAGCATCTTCAAGCGATTCGTTTTTTCTAACGACCGTTTTTGACATTCTCTTTCCCTCCCTCCGAATACACCAATCGACTGCATTAAAAAAAGATATACATGCAAAACATGTACCTAGACATTATAATATAAGCCTTGTGTGAGGTCAACTAAGTGATTTGGAAATATATTTTCGTCATGAGCAGGTAGACAAGTCCATATATTCATTGATAAGAGGAGGACTTTTCTATGATGACGATCATTTATTTTTGTGCACTTATTTTCATTTTTTTATGGTCAATGGGTTTGCTGAGAAAAGGATTAATGGCGCTTACATCGTCTCGTATAGAGAAATCATTACTTCTCTTTACAGATCACCCGGTCAAAGCATTCTTAGTCAGTATTGTGTTTACAGGGGTTCTTCAAAGCAGTTCAGCATTTATGGTCATCGTCATCGGCTTTGTCAGTACAGGCATTCTCTCTTTTAGAAAATCAATCCCAATGATTCTTGGAACCAATATCGGCTCCACGTTTACGACAGAATTTATCGCCATTAAAATGGACGTTTTTATGTGGGTTTTGATCATAGCAGGTCTTCTATGCATCATATTTGGCAGAACATCTTTTAGGCATGCAGGAAAAAGTGTATTTGGACTCGGGATGATCTTTTTTTGCATTCAAGGCTTCTCAAAAATTGCAGGGATGATGACAAGCCAGCCTGAGACCTTGCGTTTTCTTGAAATGATGCAGCATTCAGACTGGACAGCACTGCTTTCTGGTACCATCTTCACAGCGATTGTTCATTCGAGCTCCGTCTGTATCGGCATTTTAATGGGATTTATGAATGAGGGAACTGTGGCACTTCAGGAAGGCATCAGCTTTGTGTTAGGATCCAATATTGGGACATGTATTACCGCTGTGATGGCTGCGATATCTGGCGGCTACGCAGCACGTCAAACGGCTTACGCACATGTCGTGTTTAATGTGCTCGGAGTTCTTTTATGCCTCCCGTTTCTCGCCATGATCACAGAGGTCGTCGCTCTTCTCGCAAGCTCTCCAGCCCAGCAGATTGCGCACTTCAGCCTACTGTTTAATGTGGCAAGCTCTCTTCTCTTCTTCCCATTCATACGCCCTTTTCACGCATTGATCTTATGTCTTTTACCAAATCAATCAACATAAAAAACCGACTTGCCCTTTTGGCTGCCGGTTTTTTATCTATTATGAGGTCATTCTCACTTTTTCTGGTTGCACATCATCGCTGATACGAACGAATTGTCCTTCGTTATAAGGATAACCCGCTTTCGTAATTTTCACTTTGACCAAGCGGCCGATCATGTCCTCTGTCCCTTCGAATACAACCTTCATATAATTATCGGTATAACCTACATAAAGATTGTGCTCTCCTTCTTGTTCTTTAAAGGATTCTTCCGGGATGATTTCTAGGACATCTCCTTCATATGCTGATGCATATTCCTTCGCAAGCTGGTCAGAAAGAGCAATTAAACGGTGGACGCGTTCGTTTTTCACATTTTCATCCACTTGATCTTCCATTCTTGCAGCTGGCGTGCCTGTACGTTTGCTGTAAGGGAATACGTGAAGCTCAGAGAATTGATGGTCTTTGACAAAATTGTACGTTTCCAAAAACTCTTCTTCTGTTTCCCCAGGGAACCCAACGATCACATCAGAGGTTACAGCAAGTCCTGGCAATGCTTTTTTCAGCTTTGTTAAACGCTCTGCAAAGAATTCCATCGTATATTTACGGCGCATTCTTTTTAGTACAGTATTTGAGCCAGATTGAAGCGGAATATGCAAGTGTCTGACAATTTTATCTGACTGATCAAGCACTTCAATGACTTCATCTGTAATTTGACTTGCTTCAATAGATGAAATACGGATTCGTTTTAAGCCAATGACACGTTCATCTAATTCTTTGAGAAGCTTCGCAAAGTTATAATCCTTTAAGTCTTCTCCGTATCCGCCTGTGTGAATGCCTGTAAGCACAATTTCTTTATAGCCGGCATCAACAAGCTGCTGCGCTTGATTGATGACCTCTTCAGGGTCACGAGAACGAAGAAGGCCGCGAGCCCAAGGAATAATGCAGAAAGTACAGAAATTGTTACAGCCTTCTTGGATTTTTAATGAAGCGCGCGTTCTGTCTGTAAAGGCAGGAACATCCAGCTCTTCAAACACACGTGCTTTCATAATGTTGCCAACCCCGTTAATCGGCTGTCTTTCTCTGCGGTATTCTTCAATATAACCTAGCAATTTATTTCTGTCCTGTGTTCCAACCACAATATCAACGCCAGGAATTGCCATGATTTCTGCTGGAGATGTTTGCGCATAACAGCCTGTTACACAAATGACACCATCCGGGTTATGACGAATGGCTCTTCTAATGACCTGGCGGCTTTTTTTATCGCCTGTATTTGTGACAGTACATGTATTAATGACATATACGTCTGCTTTTGATTCATAGTCTTTTCTTTCATAGCCAGCTTCTTTGAACAGCTGCCAGATCGCTTCTGTTTCATAGTGATTGACCTTACAGCCAAGTGTATGGAACGCTACTGTTCCCATAATGATTCACCTCTTAATAACTCTGTTTGATAGGAAATAGCAGAAAGCGCATAGAGAGGAGCGGTTTCCGTTCTTAAAATGCGTGGTCCGAGCCCGCAAATGACTGCACCAAGCGCTTCAAGCTCTTCAATCTCCTTTTCTGCCAAACCGCCTTCTGGGCCAAAAACCAGTAACAAGGTTTGTCCGCCTTTCATCTGTTGAAGCACAGTTTGAAAACGGCTTTGCTCTCCTTCTTTCGATGATTCTTCGTATGCAACGACACATTTATCGAATTCACCAGCTAATTGCGTCAGCTCTTTAAACGTTAATACGGGATCAACACGAGGAATGATATTCCGATAGGACTGCTCGGCTGCTTCTTTCGCAATTTTCTCCCAGCGCTCTCGTTTTTTATGTGACTTTTTTTGGTCTAGCTTTGTAATGGAACGAGCCGCTTGAAACGGGATAAAAGCACTTGCACCAAGCTCTGTGCCTTTTTGAATAATCAGCTCCAGCTTATCTCCCTTTGGAAGACCACTTGCAATCGTCACCTTGATTGGAAGTTCTCTGTCCTGATTTGTCCAGCTTTCAAGACGGCAAATCACTTCTTCCTTTGTTATTGTATCAATTTTACTGAGCGCTTCAAAGCCGTCTGTCGTTAAACAAAGGATTTCCTGTCCTGCTTTCATTCGCATGACATTGGAAAGGTGATGTACATCCTCACCCTTTATGACGATGGCTCCCTTTGCGATTACTTCTTCTTTCGTGAGGTCGATAAAATATCGTTGCATACGTGTCCTGACACCTACTCGCTTTATTTTTTCGCTATAATGCTGACCCAATCTTCCATTGACAGCACTTCAACAATGTCAAAACCTGCTTCTTCTAAAGCTGTTTTGACTTGTAATTTCTTTTGTCCAATGATGCCTGACGTAATGAAATAGCCATCTTTCTTCAATAAATCATAGGCTTGATCTGTAAAGCGCAAAATCACTTCTGCCAGAATGTTGGCGACGATCACATCACGCTCACCTGAAATTCCATCAAGTAAGTTATTTTGTTTAACCGTCACTATTTCACTTACACCATTTAGTTCGATATTTTGCTTCGCACTTTCTACCGCAACGGTGTCGAGATCAAAGGCATGAATATCTTTTGCACCAAGCATCGCTGCTGCCACACTTAAAATCCCAGATCCTGTTCCAACATCAATGACCGTATCGTTTTCCTTCACATAGCGCTCAAGCGCCTGAATGCAAAGGACGGTTGTTGGATGCGTACCTGTTCCAAATGCCATTCCAGGGTCCATTTCAATAATCAATTCATCAGAATGTACCGGTGTATATTCTTCCCACGTTGGTACGATGGTGAATTTTTCAGAGATTTTCACAGGATGATAGTATTTCTTCCATGCGGTGGCCCATTCTTCTTCGTTTACTTCACAGATTGACAGCGTATTTCGTCCAAGGTCAATATCGTATAGAAGAAGATTGTTGATGGCTTCTTTGATCTCATCTACCGTTTCCATTAAAAAGCTGTTCATCGGAAGATAGGCTTTGACAATGACTCCTTCATCCGGATAGTCATTCGGATCGAGCTGGTAGATCTCACCGTATACATTTTCACGTTCCTTGACTAAATCAAGCGGGTCCTCAATCACGACACCACTTGCACCTGCTTCATGCAAAATATTGGTGATCGGTTCCACCGCTTCATTTGTTGTATGGACGCTAATTTCTGACCACTTCAATACTACCAACTCCTTATCCGTCTTACTCGCCTTTAAATGCGCGTTTAACCTTATCGAAAAAGCTCATTTCTTGTTCGTCCGGTTTATTTCCGCTCACTTCAGCAAATTTTCTTATGATATCTTTTTGATTGTCCGTTAAATTTGTCGGTGTAACAACACGTACAACGATATGCTGATCGCCTTGGCCATAGCCGCGTACATTTTTCACACCTTTTCCTTTGAGTCTAAACTTCGTGCCAGTTTGAGTGCCAGCAGGAACTTTTAATTTTACTTTACCATGTAATGTCGGCACTTCAATTTCGTCGCCTAATGCAGCCTGAGCAAAGGTGAGCGGCATTTCGCAGTAAATGTCATCTCCATCACGTTCAAAGAATTCATGCGCCCTCACATGGAACACAACGAATAGATCGCCTGGAGGTCCTCCATTTACACCTGGTTCACCTTGACCAGACACTCTGAGCTGCTGACCATCATCAACACCTGCTGGGATCGTCACGTTAATTTTCTTGCGCTTACGTACTTTACCAGATCCGCCGCAAGTTGAACATTTATCGTCGATTTGTTTTCCTGTTCCGCTGCAGTAGTTACATACTCTGCGGTTCACCACTTTACCAAACGGAGTGGACTGCTCAACATTTAATTGACCAGACCCGCCGCAATGTGAACATGTCTTCGCCTGCGTCCCAGGCTTTGCACCTGATCCATGACATGTTTCACATGATTCCTCGCGGGGAATCTCGATCGTTGCTTCTTTCCCAAATGCCGCTTCTTCAAACGTAAGCGTCATTGTATATTGCAGGTCAGCCCCTTGGCGCGGTGCATTTGGATCTCTTCTTCTGGCTCCGCCGCCAAAAATACTAGAGAAGATGTCGTCAAAGCCGCCGAAGCCGCCAAAGTCTCCTCCACCGCCAAAACCGCCGCCGCCAAAGCCTTGGTTTGGATCGGTATGACCGAACTGGTCATAATGCGAACGTTTTTGATCGTCAGAAAGGGTTTCATAGGCTTCTTTTACTTCTTTGAATTTATCATCTGAGCCAGCTTCTTTATTAATATCAGGGTGATACTTTTTTGAAAGCTTGCGGTATGCCTTTTTGATCTCGTCCTTTGAGGCGCTCTTACCCACGCCAAGCACTTCATAGTAATCACGCTTACTCATCTCTTCACACTCCCGATTTTCTCACATAAATACGATTGTATCATTTTGATTTAACCTTTTTCAATTCCTTTCATCGTTGAAAAGAAAAAAAGTCAAAGCCAAGAGATCCTGACTTTGACTTTCTGACGGGTACGTTTCAGCAGTCTTTTTCAAAAGTAAAGGTGATTATTTTTTCTCTTGATCGTCGTTTACTTCTTCGTATTCTGCATCCACTACATTGTCATCTGCTTTTTGAGCACCTTCAGCGCCTTCTTGCTGAGCTTGTGCTTGTTTTGCAGCTTCTTCATACAGCTTTGTCGTTAATTCTTGAACGATTGTTTGCAGTTCATCTTTTTTCGCTTTGATGTCTTCAAACTCGCCTTTTTCGATCGCAGCTTTTAGTGCATCTTTCGCGTCATTTGCTTTTTTCACTTGCTCTTCATCGATTTTGCCTTCTAGATCTTTTAATGTTTTTTCAGTTGTAAACACTAATTGATCTGCTTCATTGCGCACTTCGATTTCTTCTTTTTTCTTCGCATCTGCTTCAGCATTTTCTTCTGCTTCTTTGACCATTTTTTCGATCTCATCATCAGAAAGACCTGAAGAAGATTTGATTGTGATGTTTTGCTCTTTGCCTGTACCCATATCTTTCGCACGTACGTTAACAATACCGTTTTTATCGATATCAAAAGATACTTCGATTTGTGGTACGCCGCGTGGTGCTGGCGGGATATCAGTCAATTGGAAGCGGCCTAATGTTTTGTTATCTGCAGCCATTGGGCGCTCACCTTGCAAGACATGGATATCTACAGCTGTTTGGTTGTCAGCAGCCGTTGAGAATACTTGAGATTTACTTGTTGGAATTGTTGTATTACGTTCAATCAGCTTCGTGAATACGCCGCCCATTGTTTCAATTCCTAAAGAAAGTGGTGTTACGTCAAGAAGAACAACGTCTTTCACATCTCCTGTGATGACTCCACCTTGGATCGCTGCACCAAGTGCAACCACTTCATCAGGGTTTACACCTTTATGTGGCTCTTTGCCTGTTTCTTTTTTGATTGCTTCTTGTACTGCAGGAATACGAGTTGATCCACCGACAAGGATGACTTTATCAATCTCGCTAGCAGATAAACCAGCATCTTTCAAAGATTGACGTACAGGTGTCATTGTACGCTCTACAAGCTCAGCAGAAAGTTCTTCGAATTTTGCACGCGTTAACGTTAATTCAAGGTGAAGAGGTCCTGCTTCTCCAGCTGTGATGAATGGCAGTGAGATTTGTGTAGAAGATACACCAGAAAGATCTTTTTTCGCTTTTTCAGCCGCATCTTTTAAACGCTGAAGCGCCATTTTATCTTTAGAAAGATCAATACCATTTTCTTTTTTGAATTCAGCCACTAGGTGATCGATGATGACTTGGTCAAAATCGTCTCCTCCTAGACGGTTGTCCCCAGCAGTTGAGCGCACTTCAAAGACGCCGTCTCCAAGTTCTAGAACTGACACGTCAAATGTACCGCCGCCAAGGTCGTATACAAGGATCGTTTGATCTTCGTCTGTTTTATCTAAACCATACGCAAGTGCAGCTGCTGTTGGTTCGTTGATGATACGTTCTACTTCAAGACCAGCAATTTTACCAGCATCTTTAGTTGCTTGACGTTCTGCATCGTTGAAGTAAGCAGGAACTGTGATAACAGCTTTTGTTACTTCTTCGCCAAGATAGCCTTCAGCGTAAGATTTAAGGTGTTGAAGAATGATTGCAGAGATTTCCTGCGGTGTATAGTTCTTGCCTTCAACTTCTACTTTATAATCTGTACCCATATGTCTTTTCACAGACATGATTGTGTTCGGGTTTGTAATTGATTGACGTTTTGCTACTTCACCCACTTGGCGCTCTCCGTTTTTGAAAGCGACAACTGATGGTGTTGTACGTGCTCCTTCAGCGTTTGCAATAACTTTTGGCTCGCCGCCTTCAAGTACTGCAACACATGAGTTTGTTGTTCCTAAGTCGATCCCAATGATTTTACTCATATTCGATGACCTCCCATTATGTAGTTATTGATTTACTTTTACCATTGATGGACGAATAACTCTGTCTTTGAGTTTATAGCCCTTTTGCAATTCTTCTACAACGATATTTGAATCGTAGTTTTCATCTTCAACTTGCATGACAGCTTGATGAAGGTTTGGATCGAACTCTTTGCCGACAGCTTCAATTGGTTCAACGCCTTCATTTTTCAACGCTTCTACCAGCTGGCGGTAAACCATTTGCATTCCTTCTAACAAACTTTTCGTCTGCTCATTGTCTGGATCAATTCCAAGCGCTCTTTCAAAGTTATCAAGAGCTGGGAGCAGATCACTGACAACATGTTGAGAACGATATTTTTGCACGGTCTCTACTTCAGTTCGAGCACGGCGTTTATAGTTTTCAAAATCTGCTTGAACACGCAGAATTTTGTTTTCTTTTTCATCTAGAAGCTGCTGCAATTCATCGATTTTCTCTTGGAAGGCAGACTGTTCATCATGCGTTACTTCCTCAGTATCTGCTTGAACTGCTTCTTCTTGTGCTTCAACCTCTGCTTCTTGCTCAGGTGTCTGTTTATCTTCTGACATTGTGTTCACCTCCCTCAAAAGATTCAAAATACAAAGGGGCTGTGCCCCTATCTTTTATCACCTTACTCATCATACAAATTGGAAAGTGCGTTTGACAAGTCTTTTGATACATGATGCAGGAGACTGACGACCCTGCCATAATCCATACGGGTTGGACCAATGACGGCAATGGAGCCGAGAGATTTTTGATCAATCGAATACGTAGCTGTAATTAAGCTGCAGTTCTCCATCGCTTCCAAATTGTTTTCTGAACCGATTTTAATGGTGATTCCTTGCTGGTTTGGATGAAACAGCTGCATGACATCATTCTTTTGCTCAATCAGCATCATAAGAGCACGAATACGGTCAATGTCATGAAACTCTGGCTGATTCAACATATTAATCTTCCCGCCAAAGAATAGTTTTGATTCATTTTGTGTCGATGTAAATGTATTGCCGAGCGCATCTAAAATATGATCGTAATCTTTTAAATGCGTGCGAAGAAGCATGACGACTTCTTTATACATTCTGTCCTTCAGTTGATCCATCGGGACGCCGGCTAGCCGGCTGTTTAAAATATTCATCAGCTTCTCAATATCGGAGACATCGAGATGCTCAGAGAAGGTAATGGTTTTGTTTTCAACATGACCGCTGTCTGTAATCATGATCGCCACTGCTTTGTTTGGCTGAACAGGGACAAGCTGAATTTGCTTTAACCGATTTTCACTTAGCTTTGGACCAAGCACAATCGATGTATAGTTTGTGAGATCTGATAAAATTTCCGCCGATTTTTGAACTGTCTTTTCCAGCTCAAAAATTTTCTCCTGAAAAGCCGACTGGATGAGCACAAGCTCTTTAGACGACAGTTTTCGCGGAGAGAGCAAATGATCTACATAATAACGATATCCTTTTTCGGAAGGAATTCTTCCTGATGAAGAATGGGTCTTTTCAATAAAACCAAGTTCCTCCAAATCAGCCATTTCGTTTCTAATCGTCGCAGAGCTGAATGTAATGTCTTCTTTTTTTGAAAGAGTCCTTGATCCAACTGGCTGCGCCGAACGAATAAAGTCATTAATGATGACTTGCAGAATCAAAAGCTGACGATTTGTTAACATCATCATCACCCCTGTTAGCACTCTCTTTCAACGAGTGCTAATTGTATAAACAAAATTACCAAACTCAAATTAAAATGTCAATTATAACTCATCGAGAAACGCTTGAAATACTTCATTCCCTAACAATTTTCCTTTTCTTGTTAAACGAATCCCAATATCATCTTTTTCGATGAGACCTTTTTCTTCTAATTCTTCAAGAACAGTGGAAAAAAGAGCTTCTGGTGCAGCACCATATTTCGCTTGGAAATCAGCGCTTTTCACCCCTTCGATCTTTCGTAGACCTAAAAACATTTCTTCTTCGATCTGTTCTGTTTTTGTGACCTTGTGTGTTTCCTTATACGGGAACCCTGTTTGGTCAATCAGCTCTAAATAATGTTTCACTGGCCCTGCGTTCACATTACGGATGCCATCTACATACCCGTGTGCTCCTGCACCAAAACCGAAGTAATCTTCATTGCTCCAATAGGTCAGGTTATGCCGGCTTTCAAAGCCAGGTTTGGCGTAATTGCTAATTTCATATTGCTTTAACCCATGGCGTTCCATCTCATCCATCACAAGCTCATACATTTCTGCCTCACGTTCTTGCGGCGGTAAATGAAGTTTTCCTTTTTGCATTAAGTTGTAAAAGACCGTTTTTGGCTCCACGATAAGTGAGTAAACCGAATAATGCTCTGCACCAAGCGAGAAAGCCGTCTTAAGTGAATCCATCACATGATGCTGTTCTTGATGCGGCAAACCAAACATGAGGTCGAGGCTAATGTTATCAAAACCAACCGCTCTTGCTCGCTCAAAAGATGTGAGGACATCTTTCTTTTGATGAACTCGTCCGATTTTTTTGAGCAAATCGTCTTCAAAGGTTTGGACGCCGAAGCTTAGCCGATTGACGCCGGCTGCTTTTAGCACTTGCAGTTTCTCAAGCGATAATTCGTCCGGATTTGCCTCTACCGCAAATTCAATGAGGTTTTTTGTCGGCTTTAATACGCGGTGAATACTGTTCATAAGCTGATCTAGCTGGCTGACGGTCAATGACGTTGGGGTTCCCCCGCCAATAAAAATCGTCTTTAGTTCCTGCTCACCTTTTTGATCGATTGTGTGCTGCATCTCTTTTTCAAGAGCTGCTAAATATTCATCGACTGGCTGCGTTTTAATGAAAAATTTATTGAAATCACAATAGTGACAAATGTGCTCACAAAATGGAATGTGAATGTATGCTGCTTTCATTTGATGACACCTTCTTTACAGGTAAAGAGCCGCAGTTTTATCGCTGCGGCACCTTTGTTTGTTTTCGACTATAAACGTCAAGGCAGACATTGTAAAGCAGGTTGCCTTGAGGATGTTATTTTTTCGGTGCGCTGTCGTCCATTTTTAGCACGGCCATAAATGCTTCTTGCGGGACTTCAACAGAGCCCACTTGCTTCATGCGCTTTTTCCCTTCTTTTTGCTTCTCAAGAAGCTTTCTTTTCCGGGAAATGTCTCCACCATAACATTTTGCAAGTACGTTTTTACGCATCGCTTTAATGGTAGAACGAGCAACGATTTTTTGACCGATTGCTGCTTGAATCGGTACTTCAAAATGCTGGCGTGGAATTAGTTCTTTTAGCTTTTCTACGATGATCTTACCTCGTTCATATGCGTAATCTCGGTGAACGATAAAGGAAAGGGCATCGATTTTTTCGCCATTCAGCATGATATCCATCTTCACTAGCGTCGATGGACGGTAGCCAATCAGCTCATAATCAAAGGACGCATAGCCTTTTGTGCTGGACTTTAGCTGATCAAAGAATTCATATACGATCTCTGCCAAAGGAATTTCGTACACAATGCTCACGCGGTTCGCATCAAGATATTGCATATCAATGAAATTACCGCGCTTTCCTTGGCAAAGCTCCATCACAGAGCCTACATAGTCATTCGGCACCATCATTGTTGCTTTCACGTATGGTTCTTCAATTCGCTCAATCTTTTGAGGATCAGGAAGATTGGACGGGTTATCTACAACGATTTTTTCTCCGTCTGTCATATACACATCGTAAATAACACTTGGCGCTGTTGTAATGAGATCAATTTTAAATTCACGTTCAATCCGTTCTTGGATGATTTCCATATGAAGCATTCCAAGGAACCCGCAACGGAAACCGAAGCCAAGTGCTTGGGATGTTTCTGCCTCATATTGAAGTGAAGAATCATTTAATTCAAGCTTTTCTAACGCTTCACGTAAGTCGTTGTATTTCGCTGTATCAATTGGATAAAGTCCGCAGTACACCATTGGGTTTAGCTTTCTGTATCCTGGCAGTGCTTCTTTCGCAGGGTTCTCTGCACTTGTGATCGTATCCCCTACTCGAGTATCACCGACATTTTTAATGGCAGCTGTTAAGTAGCCAACATCTCCAACGGTGAGTTCGTCTGTTGGCATGGCTTTTGGTGTGAATACGCCGACTTCAAGTACTTCAAATTCTTTACCTGTCGCCATCATTTTGATTTTCTGACCAGGCTTGACGGTTCCTTCAACAATTCGTATGTACGCGATGACGCCGCGATACGCATCGTAAAGAGAGTCAAAAATGAGGGCTTGAAGAGGTGCTTCTGGATCACCAGCGGGTGCCGGCACCTTTTCAACGATCTGTTCTAAAATATCCTCGATCCCGATACCCGCCTTAGCAGAGGTGAGAACAGCTTCAGACGCATCCAACCCGATGACATCTTCAATTTCTTCTCTTACGCGCTCAGGCTCTGCACTTGGCAGATCGATTTTATTGATAATCGGAAGAATTTCTAAGTTGTTATCAAGAGCTAAATAAACGTTCGCAAGTGTCTGTGCTTCAATTCCTTGTGCTGCATCTACTACGAGAATCGCACCCTCACAGGCAGCAAGGCTTCGAGATACCTCATAGGTGAAGTCGACATGCCCTGGTGTATCAATCAGGTGCATAATATATTCTTCTCCATCCTTCGCCTGATATTTCAGCTGGACAGAGTTTAATTTAATCGTTATGCCGCGTTCACGCTCTAAATCCATGGAATCAAGTAACTGTTCTTTCATTTCCCGTTGAGTAATCGCCGCTGTTTTTTCCAAAATACGGTCCGCCAATGTGGATTTCCCATGGTCAATATGGGCGATAATGGAGAAATTTCGAATTCTTGATTGCCGTTCTAATCGTTTTTCTTTATCTGTCACAATCTATCACTCCTACTATAAAACGCGGGTTGCGCTAGGTTAGATTATATCAATAGGGCTGTAAAGATTCAATCGAAATCAAGAAAAGCCGCTCAACGGTCAGCGGCTTTGATCAAAAGGGTGATATCTCATGAAATACAATTTATATCGTGTGTAATGGATTCGTTTATTTCCCATTCACCCAGTCATAAAGAGAACGGGCTGCATGTGTCATGCCATCAGACAGGGCTTTTCCTGCCTTGGAAAAGGCATTAAAGCTCTCTATTTCCTCAAGCTGCTTTTGTTTTTCAGCAAGATCCTTTTCTGTAACAGCCGTCCCTAAGATAGAAGCTTCTTTTTCTTCATCGTCGTTCATTTGAATGGAGAAAGCCCCTTTTAATTGGGGATCATGGTAACCCTTCATTTGCAGCATGCCATTATTCGCTTGCTGCATTCCTAAAAAGACGCCAAATAGCAAGACCAATCCTAAAACAATGGTTTTTCCAATAAATGAGCCCATTCCCGTCACCACCTTAAGAGCTTTTTTTCTCATCCTTTGCTTTGCCGTCCACCTTTTCTGCGTCCCAGAAAATGTCGCTGAATACATCAGCCGCTGCATTGGATGCATTTTTCAATTCTTCCATATTATTATCCACTCCGCCGAATTCTAAAAGAAGAGCTTTGTCGGATAAATCCTGATTATAGATTCCATTATCGCCAATTTCTCCTTTGGCAAACACACCGACACTGAGACCTTTATATTTTTTCTCCATCAAGTGGTGGAACTCTGTCGCAAGCTTTAGGTTTTTCTCATAACTTTGATTCTTCTTCCCTACAACAAACGCAATTCTCGCATATTTCTTCCCATTGATTTCGACAGTCGTATCTTTCTTTCTTCTTGAGTCCCGGTGAATATCAATTAAATAATCGAGATCATCATTTTTCGCTAAGGCTTCTTTCACGACCAATCTTGATTCATTATACGACTGCGGATACTTTAATCCTTTTTTCAGCAGCCTTTTTTCAATTTCCGTTTTGTCGACCGTATTACCGATTCCTTGCTGATCAAGCGCCTTTCCAAACATATCGCCGACAAGTGTGACATTGACTTTTGAGTGCCGTGCATTGTTTGGATTCGTTTCTCCTTTTAAAAATGGTAAGTATGATTCCGTATTATGTGTGTGATAAATGTACACAGCTTTTCGTTTTCCTGTTGACCGGTCCGGCTCTTTGGCAGGCTTTTCCGGCACATCTTCATCGAGCTTGTCCAGCTCAGCCAAATTGGCTTCTTTTTCATCTTGGATGACTTCACTTGGCGGAGGAGATTCCATTGGCATGTTGGTATAATCTGTACCTTCACCCGCTAAGATGATTTTTGTATCAAAGTGTTCAAAGCCTGGAAGTTCTCTTCCCAAAAAGCTGCGCGGGTCTTCTAAATTGATACTGGTTGCAAGCTTGAGTGACAGTCCAGAGAAATGAAATCCTTTTTGATCTTTCGGAACTGCTGAGGCGAAATATTGGTTTTCCATGCCCATTAATGTGGCAAAAAATGCTCCCGAGAGCTCATCTGCTACACCATATAACGAGGCTTGCGGCCTCAGCTCAGGTTTTAAAGATGTTAAAGCCCCTGACATCACAAACACTACAGCAAGAGAGGCAATAAATAAGAAAATGCTCTTTACTACTTTGGTTCCATTAATCGCAACGACCAACTGTCGAGGACGGCGGGGTCTTTTTTTCATGATTTACTCCCTCCAGCACGCTTTCTAGTAATTACACTATGAGCGAGCTAGAGAAAGTAGAACCGATTAATGATTATATGAACCCATGTTATCTTGAGAGATTTTTTGATGAAGCGCAGTGTTTAATCCATTGGCGAGTACGTTCGCCATGTCATCGATGAATGTATCTACTTCCTTTGGTGTGACCATTAAGTTTTGTCCAAGCGGCGCAAGCACTTCATGGATCAACTGTCTTTTCTCTTCTTCAGGAAGGGTTCCTACGATGCCTAAGAAGGATTGCCGCGTCTCTTCATCAGGCAAATCTTCTTCATTCAGCACTTTTTTCTTTCCAAATGTCAGACCAGCCGGCACAAGAGAGCGGGACGGTCTATCATCTTTTAGTTCTCTACCAAAATGCTTTAGCACATAGTCAATCGTGTCACTTGCAATTGTCACTGCATCAACCACTGTCGGGACACCAATTGCAATCACTGGAATCCCCAATGTTTCTTTGCTTAATTCTTTACGCTTATTCCCTACACCAGAACCAGGATGAATGCCTGTATCTGAGATTTGAATCGTTGTATTCACTCGTTCCACCGCACGAGCAGCAAGGGCATCGACAGCAATGACAAAATCAGGCTTGGACCGCTCAATCACGCCTTGTATGATGTCACTTGTTTCAATACCAGTCAGCCCCATTACACCAGGTGACAAAGAGGAAACTGGGCGATAGCCTTCCTGTACATTTTCCGGCTGCAATTCAAAGAGATGGCGGGTCACAAGAAGGTTTTCAACCGTGAGAGGACCTAATGCATCTGGCGTGACATTCCAGTTTCCCAGTCCTACTACAAGACAGCTCGCATCCGCCTGAATGCCTCGGTCTTTTAAAAACTGAGCAAAATGATGGGCAAAGACTTCGACGACTTTTTCTTGCATCTCAGAGTCTTTCTCCCGAATGCCCTGCGCCTCAAACGTCAAATAGGTTCCTGCCTTTTTGCCGGTCAGCTCCTCCCCTTCTTTTGTGATCTCCACCGTGCGTATACGAATGCCCTGCTCATCTTTTTCCTTTTCGACAATCCCTTGAATCCCATCCTTTTTGACGACATTCGGATCGTTCTCTTGTTCTAGTATCTCTTTTGTTTCAACAGCCAAGTCTGTCCTAATTTGATAAGCACTTAAATCGAGTTTCTGTTTCTCCATCAAAAGACTCCTTCCACCAAGTAATTAACAGTAGTCTTTCCATCTCTTTGAAGAAACATTCGAGCGCTTCATCAATGAAAAATACTTTACATTTATATTGCATTCTAAAGGTGTGTTTGGTAGAATACAATTTGTTCTATTGTGAAGATTTAACCTTAAGACAATTGTGTTTAGGTTGTATCTTAGGAGGTGAAACACATGCCAAATATTAAATCAGCGATCAAACGTACAAAAACGAATAACGAACGCCGTGCACACAACACTACAATCAAGTCTGCGATGCGTACTGCGATTAAACAAGTTGAAGTTTCTGTAGCTAACAACGATGCTGAGCAAGCAAAAGCTGCTCTTTCTTCTGCTGCAAAACGTATTGACAAAGCCGTGAAAACTGGTCTTGTACACAAAAACGCAGCTGCGCGTTACAAATCAAGACTTGCTAAACAAGTAAACGGACTTTCTGCATAATGATTGCAACGCCTCAGAGATGAGGCACTGTTTAACTGTACGTCCGTCCTGACCGGCTCAGCCTTAAGGACAGACTGGCAATTATACATCTAAACAAAAACGACCCTCTTTTTAGAAGGTCGTTTTTTTATGTTTAAGCACCTAATAGTCGAAGCAGGAACAATTCTAACAATAGCTGTTTGTCCTTTTTACCCGTTTTCATTTCATAATCAATCGTTGAGAGTTCTTTGACGATCTGTTTGAGCTCTTCTTCTGAAAACAGTCTTGCCTGATCCATAGCGAGTTTGACACGGAATGGGTGGACTTTTAGGTTTGAAGCAATTTGTTTTTGCCCATAGCCTTGCTGAGCGAAGTACTTCGTCTGTAAAATCAATCGAAATTGAGTTGAAATGAGTGCCAAAATTTTAATAGGTTCCTCATTTTGCTTCAGCAGGTCATAAAACATCTGCATGGCCTCAGAGCGGCGCCTGTTGACAATTTGATTAATCAGTTCGAAAATATTTTGTTCTAAGCTTCTTGCAACGAGCTGATTGACATCCGCTAACTCAATTTCATTCCTCTCTCCAATATATGTACTTAGCTTCCGAACCTCTTGGAACAGAGAGGATAGACTCCCTCCGCATAACATCACAAGCTGCTCAGCCGCCTGAGATGTGATCGCCTTTCCTTCAGTCTTCACCAGTGTGATGGTGAAATCAGTTGTTTCTTTTGGGTTTAACTCTTTCGCCTCAACGACAGCCGCTTTCTTTTTCAGCAATTTGGTTATTTTTTTACGCTCGTCCAGCTTTTCATATGGTGCTAATAACACAAGAATGGTATAGGGCGCTGGCTTTTCCAAATAAGCTTCTAACACAGATAGCTCGTGCTCAATCTTCTCCTTTTTCTTTTCGGCTGTAAGAAAATAAGGATTCTTGATCACCACGAGACGCCTTTCTCCCATAAACGGAAATGTTTCTGCATCCGTTACAGCCTGTTCAAGCGGCACCTCTTCCATATCGAAGACAGAGTAATTAAAATCCTTCGTTTCCTCGTCTACCACAGCTTGTCTTAACTTAGCAGCAGTTTCTTGCAGTAAATATGTTTCTTTCCCATATAAGCAATAAACGGGATGGATATCCCCTCGTTTTAAATTATTCCATACATCAAAGACCATAAATTGAATCCCTCTCTTTCACTTCCTCCTCTATCCTAAAGTGTGTGAAGACATTAGTAAAGAGGAAGCTGAAAGTGCCGCCTCCTCATTTATAGTAAACGTCCGGCGCAAGCTCCCGGGTCAGCCTGCAGTCAGACGATATTCATAAAATGATCATGAAAATGGAAAACGGTTACTTTACCTTCTAGCAATTCCAAATGAGTTCAAGTATACTAAAAATAGCCAGGAGGGATGAAAATGAATGAATTTGAAAAAAATGTTCAAAGCAAGCGGAATGATGTGACCGACTCAGCCGTTGGTTTTATTGTCACATTCGGATTTTTCGCCTCAATGTTTATTTTGGCAACTATTATACACCTCGTTGGATCTTAACTTCATGAATGTTACACGACTGCCATTTCGGCAGTTTTTTTATTGATTTTGTAAGATATCATATGGAGGATGAGTGTAAAACGTTCCATCCTCACCGAGAAATTCATAGGTCACACTTCCATTGATATCTGTACGATACAGCTTCGTTTGATGATCCTTTAATTTTTTCAAGACTTCCTGATGAGGGTGCTGATAACGATTGTGTTCACCTGCGGAAATGAGTGCATGTGACGGCTTCAGCTGCTGAAGCCATTCCTCACTTGTTGACCCTTTACTCCCATGATGTCCAACCTTTAAAACATCTGCTCGCAGATGAGGAAAGGCTTCTATGATGTCTCTCTCCCCTTCTTGTTCAAGATCTCCAGTGAGCATAAAACGCTTCCCTCCAAGAGTCAAGGTGAGAACAAGTGAATCATTATTCTTACTTGTCACCCGATCATGCGACGGATGAAGAACCTCAAATATTTGCTCTCCAACCTGAAGCTGATCTCCTCTTTCTAATTCATCAATTAGGATCCCTTGATCAGCTGCTTCTTTTAACAGCTCTCTATCCTCTGGACTCCTGGCAAAACCTTTTGGTATGACCAGACGCTTTATTTTATTTCGCTTGATTAAACGAACCGCTTCTCCCATATGGTCTTGATCTGCATGCGTCAGAATAAGGACATCAAGTTTGGCTATACCTTTAGAATGCAGAAATGGAATCAGCGTTTGATCACCGATCGTAGACACTTTACGTCTTTTTTTCCACGGTTCTTCTTCAAAAGAAAGTTTGCCCCCTGTATCTACAAGCAGGTGCCCCTCTCGATAGGGCAGCTGAATAAACAAACTATCTCCCTGACCTACATCCAGCATCGTAACCTCCCCTTTTTGGAGAAAATTCGGGGTGAAATAGTGGGCACTTAAGACACCAATAATAAGAAGAATTGGCAAAGCATACGATGTCACAGGAGTTTTGCACTCCATCACAAATAAAAGAAAAATAATAGCGATCACCTCAAGAAGAAGATGCCACCAAGTCGATTTCATAAAAATCAAATTGAATCCATCAAAAACAGCCAGATAAGCTGACAATTGATGACTAAGCTGGATCACCAAATCAAGCAGCTGAAACAGCGTTTGTCCAAGCGGAAGATAAACGATAGACAGAAGAAAAAAGAATAAGGACAGAGGCATCACTATTGTCGTATAAAAAGGGACAAATATCATGTTCAAAGGGACGCTCAGCAAAGAAAATTGATGAAAATGATATAAAAGAACAGGGAGCGAAGCAAGCTGCGCTATGAAGGAGATAAGGAATAACTGCATCACCGAACTTTTCGCTTTTGATAGAATCCTAGTCGATAACAAAATAAAAAACGTCACCACGAATGAAAGCTGAAATCCGATATCGAATAAATAAAGAGGATGAATCGCTAATAGAAGTAAAAACGTGACGCTTAATACCACCGCTGAAGGCTGTTTCATTTCTTTTGGCAGACTCGTAATCACTAAATAGATTCCTGCCATGAGACAAGCTCTTAAAACAGATGGTGCAGCACCTGTCAAACAAGCATAAACAGGGAGAAAGCATAATAAAAGAATACGTGCTGTCTCTCTTGTGACGCCGGCACGAAGAAGGCACCAAAATAAACACGCAAGAAGCGTTTGCACATGTAATCCTGAGATCGCTAGTAAATGAATAATGCCGAGCATTTGATAGTCTCTTAACGTATCAGGATCTATCAACTCACGCTCGCCAAAAATAAGTGCCTGTACAATCCCAACAGAGTGTTTTGGTACATGTTCCTCTAAGAATTGCAAGCCCTTTTGCCTCATCATTTGAAAGTAATAGGAAGAACCACCTTTTTTTGTACAGTTTTCGATTGACTGTGGCAGGAAAATAGCATCAATGCCCTTTGTTTTTAAAAATTGATCGTATTGAAATCCGTTAGGAATGCTGGCGTGTTTAGCTGGACGAACATCACCTGTCATGAGACAGCTCATACCAGGTTCTACCTCTTTTAACGCCTCTTTTTCTTGCTCTGTTTGAATTGTATAAAAAGTGGCTAGTTTTTCATGATATGTTGATACAGTCGCTGAAAAACGATTACCATCTATTTTCGGAATGCTTTCAATGACAACGGAACCGGAAAGGGGTTTTTCTATTGTGGGTTGATCCGCTTCAAGAGACTCATGAACCATAAAAATGAGTGTATAGACAGCCCCACAGAGGCTGACCATCAAAAAGAGCTGGGGCATTTTTTTCTGTAGGCTGAGAAGTAATATGATGAGAAAAAAGAGTAGGAAATACATATGAAGATGATATGCAGCCAGAGCAATTCCAACAGCTGCTGAAATTGCCCCAAACGGCAAATATTTAAACATAGGAAGTAAATAATTGATTCGCCTTCTCATGCATTTCACGAATTTCTGTTTCGCTAAGTCCTGATTCACTCAGCTTGCCGATTAAATCTGCAACAAAGGCCAATTTTTCTTGATTTTTTAAGTCAATAATCATTTCATCTAATTCAACTTGCTCCGTTTGAACACCCGCCTGCTCAAATAAATCAACAGCATATGGATGATTTTTATAATCCTTTGCATAATACACTGTTCGTATGCCCGCTTGAATGATGGCTTTACAGCACTGTAAACAAGGAAAATGTGTAACATATATTTCAGCATCAGCTGTAGGTGCTCCAAATTTGGCACATTGTAAAATAGCGTTCATCTCCGCATGTATGGTTCGAACGCAGTGATGATCAATGACATAGCACCCTACATCCGCACAATGAACATCACCGGCAATGGAGCCGTTGTATCCTCCTGCAATGATGCGCTTGTCTCTTACGATGGTCGCCCCAACAGCTAACCTCTCACACGTGCTTCGTAAAGCAAGCAAATGGCTTTGTGCCATAAAATATTGATTCCATGAAATTCTTTCCACGAGCTGATCCCTCCAGAATGATGGTTGGTATTAAGTGTACATGCCTTTCTTCTATACCGTCAATTCTACTTGACGGTCAATTGACTTTTCAGCCGTTCAATGGTCTTTTCCCCAAACCCAGAAATGTTCCGCAAATCTTCAATTTGCTGAAATTCTCCGTGTTCCTCTCGATACGCAATGATGGCTTCTGCTTTAGCCGGCCCTATGCCGTTAATGGTTTGCAATTCCGATGCATCGGCCTGATTGACATTGACACCCTGGCTCTTTTCAATACCCGATGACGCGTCAGCTGATGCTGTCTGCGTTTGTCTCTCCGCTTCTCCCTCGCTACGAACATAAATCATCATACTATCCTCTAATTTTGCTGCTTGATTGATGTCAAACGTGTCTGCTTTACTAGTAAAGCCCCCTGCCCTTTGAATCGCTTCTTCTACCCGTGCATCAGATTGAAACGTATAAACACCCGGCTCTCTTACAGCTCCTTTGACCTCTACAAAAATGGATGATGGTTCATTTTCCGCCTTTTCTTGTTTGTCTTCTAATGTGACTTGCGTGTCTTTATTTCCCTTCAATACACTTGGCTCTTTGCTGCCCTCCCTTTTTCCTGCGAAAAAGAAGAAACTGAAGATGATCACGACTATAAGTCCAGCTGTAATATAAAGACTGTATTTTTTTAATGGAAGGAGTCGTTTCACTTGCTCACGCTTCTTTCAATCATATTTTTCCACTGCTTAACATACTGTTTAGAAGATAACAGATCCTATGCGTCTAAGGAGGGAGAACGTTTGAATATAGGGTTAATCGGTACAGGAAACATGGGTACCATACTTACTGAGGCATTTATTGAATCAAAGGCAGTCAATCCCTCATCCATCACCATTACAAACCGAACCATTGAAAAAGCGTTCAATATAAAAAAGAACCATCCAGAGCTTGAAGTAACAAAACAGCTTTCAGGGGCTGTCACGAATAAAGATTTCATTTTTGTTTGTGTCAAACCACTTGATATTTATCCCCTCTTAAAAGAGCTGAGCCCTCTTTTAACGGAGCAGCAAACCATTGTCATCATTACAAGTCCGGTTCATCCTGAGCAGCTTCAGGATATCGTTCCTTGTCAAACAGCCAGGCTGATTCCAAGCATTACAAACCGCGCTTTATCAGGCGCATCACTTTTAACTTTTGGTTCATCTTGCAATGCCATGACGAAAACAGCGTTAAGACAGTTAGCTTCCTCTATTTCAACACCAATTGAGATCGATCATTCGATTACAAGAGCGGCATCCGATATTGTCAGCTGCGGACCTGCTTTTATCAGCTTTCTCGTTCAGAAAATGATTGAAGCAGCCGTCGAAGAAACAGATATATCTAAAGAAGAAGCCACCACCTTATCAGAAGATATGCTTGTTGGGCTTGGCCGTTTGATTGAAAAAAGAGTTTATACCCTTCCGACACTGCAAGATAAAGTGTGTGTGAAAGGCGGCGTCACTGGTGAAGGAATTAAAGCACTTGAAGCGGGTGTTCAAGATATGTTTCACCGCCTCTTTCAAAACACCCATGAAAAATTCGCTGAAGATCTTGAAGCGGTTGCGCATCAGTACCCACCAAGTGTGTTTACTGATGATCGCAGAAATTAATGACCTTTGCAACAAGCGAAAAAAGGGTTTTAAAAAACCATCGTTCTATTAAACGATGGTTTTTGGTTTCTTAGCTGAGATGAAATATCTTTCAGCGAATTCCCCGGGGGCTTCATTTGTAAAATCAGCGGTCACTTCTATATGTTCAAAGCCAGCGGACTCAAGGAACGCCGCATATGTCTCAAATGAAAATGTGCGCTGTTCATGTGTCTCATCATAACGCTGATACACGTCTCCGTCCTTTACAAAAAAGCTTAAATCATGAATGACAGAATACATGTCATCCCCTTTATCGCTCTGCCAAATGTAGCTGATCTCTTCATCTTGATCTGCATAAGTCGAGCCGGGGAATACCTCTTCCATTTTATAAGGCGTATGGACATCAAACAGTAAAACCCCATCTGCTTCTAAAAGCTGAAACATGTTTTTAAAGGTTTTTTTGACGTCATTTTCGTTTTTTAAGTAATTCAAGGAATCACAGCAAATAACGGCCGCTTGGAAGGCTTGCTCAAAGCCAGTAACCTCTCTCATATCTTGATGTAAAAATTGGACTGGCTGCTTTTTCGCCTGCGCTTTTTGCTGCGCAAAGGCGAGCATTTCTTCACTGAGGTCAATTCCTGTGACCATGTGGCCCTTTTCAGCTAACCGAAGAGAAATCTCTCCCGTTCCACAGCCTACATCGATAATGGCCGCATTCGGCTGAACATACTGCTGGATCCACTGAACCCATTCATCATAAGGAGCATGTGTCATGAGCTCGTCATACACACCTGCAAACCCTTGATAAATCATGAGTTAATGCCAAGTGAAAGCGTTTCTCTCGGCGCATCTCCCCATAGCTTTTCTAGATTGTAATATCCTCTTTCTTCTTTGTGGAACACATGGGCAATGACGTCACCTAAATCAATCAAGACCCATCTTGCTTCATCAAAGCCTTCCATCTTCTTCACTTCGATTCCACTTTCCTCTGCAAGATGCTTTACTTCTCTTGCAATAGCCTGGACTTGTTTATCAGAATTCCCGTGACAAATGAGAAAATAATCTGCAACAAGTGAGATGCCTTGCATATTCAGGGCGATAATATCCTCAGCCCGTTTATCATCGCATGCTCCTGCTGCGACGTTTAAAATTGATGATGAATCCATCCAAAATTCCTCCTTAGTTGTTCTTACGCACAAGCGAGTTGTAAGTAGCAAGCGTATCTGGAAAGACAGGCTGATTCTTTTTCATTAAGAAACTGATAGTGTTTTTTAATGATTGGATCAGTGCCCGATCCAAATCTTGCTCTGCTAGCTCTCTTACCTCTTCAACACCAGGGAAATGACGTCCTGGTTCAATATAATCAGCAACATAAATGACTTTTTCAAGTAAAGTCATGTCTGGTCTGCCGGAGGTATGAAATTCAATGGCTGTTAAAATATCTTGATCGTCAATTCCAGCTTCCTTTTTGACCAAATAGGCTCCAACCGGGGCGTGCCAAAGCTCGGGCGAATATTCAAGCAATAGAGGGTTCATTTGTTCTTGTTGAATAATCCCCTTCATTTCTTCCTTCGGTCTAAACTTCGCATAATCATGAAAAATAGCGGCGGTCTCAGCTTTTTTCGCATCTGCACCGAACCGTTCTGCTAAAGAAATGGCTGTTTCCATGACTCCAAGTGTATGTGTATATCTATGCTCTGTTAGCTGTTCTTTGACACAGTTCAATGCTTCTTCACGATTCATATAAATGATGCTCCTTTATATAACGCTCAACAGCTTTCGGAATCAAATAATCGACAGGTATTCCCTGCTCTATTCGCTGCCTAATCAATGTCGATGATACATCAAAAGCTGGAACATCTGCAAATAAAAGAGGATATGCCGTGCTTCCAACGTAGCCCGGTCTTTTCATCCCAATAAAGGTGATCATTTGAAGCAAATCATCGATCCGGTGCCATTTTGACAAATACTCGACCATGTCCGCTCCTATCATAAAAAAGAACTCATCCTCAGGATGACGCTTCTTTAACAAATCCACTGTATCTACCGTATAAGACGGACCCTCTCGCTCCATTTCAATGAGCTCAAGCCGAAAATGCGGATTAGACTGAATCGCCGCCTCCACCATTTTCACCCGGTGATGACTTTCAGCTCGTTTTCGGTCTGTTTTATGAGGAGGCTGATGATTTGGGATAAACCAAATTTCATCAAGCCCCACCTGAATCCGCACCTCATTCGCCATCAGCAAATGCCCATTATGGAGAGGGTCAAACGTACCGCCGAACAATCCTATTTTTTTCATATCACATCCACCTTTACGGCAGCTTAATTTGTTTATTTTCCTTCGATTCTTTGTAAAGGACAATCACATTTCCGATCGTTTGAACGAGTTCAGCCTTTGCACCTTTTACAAGTGCTTTTGCAACTTCCGTTTTGTCCTCGTCACAATTTTGCAATACGCTGACTTTTAACAGTTCTCTTGCTTCAAGCGCCTCGGAAATTTGCTTGACCATATTGTCATTTACCCCGCCTTTTCCCACTTGAAAAATAGGTGATAAATGATGTGCTTGTGCACGTAAAAAACGTTTTTGCTTACCTTTTAACATGGTGTTCCTCCTAATTTCTCTATGACAATTGACTTCATTTTTCCGGCGTCAGGCGTGATACCTGTCCACAGTTCAAAGGCTCTTACTGCTTGTCCAACAAACATGCCAACGCCATCTACTGTTTTCAAGCCTAACCCTGCTGCTTCACTAAGCAGTTTTGTTTCTATTGGATTATACACAATATCACAAACGACCGCTGTTTTTTTTGCGTTCGCTAAAGAAATCGGGGTCTCTTCAACATTCGGATACATGCCGATAGAGGTCGTATGGATGATGACATCATAATCCCCAAGCCGTTCTTCTGCTTTATCTAATGCAATAGCATGAGATGTGATTTTCCCATCTGCACTTTCAATTAAAGCCTCCGCTTTTTCAATGGTGCGGTTGGCGATATCAAACTTTTTCGGTGCATACTCAGCGATTGTCGTATAAATCGCTCTTGCTGCTCCTCCAGCACCAAGCAGGAGAAATGACAGCTCTGATAATGGCTGATCCAAAGCTTCAAGCAATGAATGAAGAAAGCCCTCTCCATCTGTGTTGTATCCAACGAGCTGATCTCCTTCAAGCCGCACCGTATTGACGGCACGCAGGCGTTCAGCTGTCACATCTATTTTGTCAAGGTACTGCATGATGTCTACCTTGTGCGGAACAGTGACGTTAAAGCCGCTGATTCCTAAAGCTTTCATACCGCTAATCGCATCTTTCAGGTCATCATTTTCTACTTGAAAGCCATGATAGTGTCCATCAATTCCAGCATCCTTTAATGCTGCATTATGAATATCCGGAGACATTGAGTGGCCAACAGGGTTTCCGATTACTCCGTATAAAGGTTTCAAGGTCTCTCCCCCTCTGAACATTTAAATTAACGAACGTCTCATAAACACATGCACGCCTTTTGGCGCATAGACTTTGATTTGCTTACCTGCATCATTTGCAGTGACCCAGCCTAAACCTGAAAAGACAATGTCCATTTTCGGCTGATCAATGGTAAAGGTATGCGGAACGAGCGGCGGAAAATCTTCCATTCCTTCTTTTGATGGCGGTGACAGCAGTTCTCCTGCATGTTTTTCATATAAATCATCTGCATTCTCCAGCTTTGTCCGGTGAATGTTCAGCTCATTTGGCATATAGCAGACAAATGACGTTCTGCCGCCTTTTACATAATCAAATCGAGCAAGCCCGCCAAAGTAAAGCGTTTGTGCTTCATTTAATTGGAACGTTCTCGGTTTCAATTCTTTTTTCGGCGTTAAAATCTTCAAGTCATTTTTGCTGACATAGTGCGCCATTTGATGGCGGTTGATGATGCCAGGTGTATCGAATAAAGCAGATCCGTCATCAAGCGGAATTTCAATGGCATCAAGTGTTGTACCTGGATATTGGGATGTAGTAATGACGTTCTCCTCGCCAGACACTTCTTTGATGATTCGATTGATAAATGTTGATTTTCCAACATTCGTACACCCGACGACATAGACATTTCTTCCCTCACGATAATGATCAATCGCTTCCATCACCTCAGGCACGCCCTGGCCTCTGCTTGCACTGATTAAGAAAACATCAATGGGGTTTAATCCGTTTTCTTTTGCTTCCCGTTTCATCCAATGGATCAAACGATCTTTTTTCACGGATTTCGGTAAAATATCCACTTTGTTGCCGACAAGTAAAATCGGATTCCCACCGACAATACGGCTTAATCCATTAATCCAGCTTCCGTTAAAGTCAAAAATATCAACGACCTTGACAATGAGAGAATCTGTCTCTCCGATGCTGTGCAGAATATTGAGAAAGTCGTCTTCTGTTAAAGAAACATCTTGCATTTCATTGTAGTTCTTTAACCTAAAACAGCGCTGACAGATCACATCTTCTTTCAATAGAGATGCTGCCGGCGCATATCCTAATTGATCTTTATCTTCCGTCTGAATGGCTACACCGCAGCCAATACAAACAACCTTTTCCATTATTACTCTTCCTCCCACTGAATGTGGCCCTTACGCTTTAAGGCTCCTAAAATTCTGCGTTCAATCTGCCTGTTAAACTTTGTGAAAAATCCGTCCGAGGCAGCAACAGGAACGACCAAAATCGTATGGAAGCCATGACGATTCCCGCCAAGAACATCTGTCATGAGTTGATCCCCAATGACAACCACATCTTCTTTTTTCAACTGCATATCAGCGACTGCCTTATTGAAGGCTCTTCCCATAGGCTTTCTCGCTTTATAAATAAACGGGATATGAACCGGTTCAGAAAAAAGCTTGACCCTTTTTTCATTATTGTTCGATACAATCGTCACCTGTATCCCGTGATCTTTCATTTCTTGAAACCATTCAATTAAGCGCGGTGTCGCACTTGGACGATCCCATTCTACTAGTGTGTTATCTAAATCGGTAATAATTCCTTTTACGTTTCGTTCTTTTAGTTTTTGCGGCGAAATGTGGAAAATACTTTTCACAAATTCATCCGGTAAGAAATACTTCTTTAGCACAATTTGCACCCTTTCTTCCATTGGTTTTCAGCGATTGTGTCGAATCAAATCACAATTTGTCTGTCTATCGAATACAATGAAAAAGTTTTCGACATATGATGAGTACCTTCAACAGGTGTGGATAATTTTACACACATTATCCACCTATATTTCATCACGCTTTCATTCAATTATAAACACTCTACCCACAAGTTATCCACGTAACCATGTGGATAACAGAACGATTGTTCTTGTTTCCCATTCATGGTAGATTAAAGGTACTTCAAAGACAGTCGATCAACCTATGATGATATGTCTTTTCCTCAAATTTTATGCCAACTTTTTCAGGGGAGGTGTTTTTCCCATCATATGGGTTTCTAGTATGAAAAAGCTGTCAGATGATTTACTTATAGAATCGTATTATAAAGCAAATGAAATGAACTTAAATCGCGACTTCATTGAATTAATTGAGACAGAAATGAAAAGACGTTCGCTCGGGCATATGCTCTCTGTTTCCTCTTAATTCCATATCACAGGAACCATGCCTCCCGAGCACTCTCCTTTTTTAAACTCAGGTGACTGATATTATATCACTTGCGCTATAGGCTTACTACTATTTTCCGTAAAAAACACCCCTTCTGATGAAAGAAGAGGTGTCTTATTTACAAGGCTGTTCATTCCAAAACCATAACCCTCCGCCTACGACCAAAATGACCACAAGGAACACAACAAGAAAAGCGTAACCGATTCCTGCTCCTTGAGCTGGATAAGGCGAACACGCAGGGTAAGGATAAGGGCATCCCCTCATATCAGTTACCTCCTTATAGGAAGATATACTGTTAGACTATGCTGAATGGATGGTCTTGTTTAGGCAGAAGGCCATCATTTATAAATGTTTAATGACATCACGCTCTTTGATTTCGTTATAAATAATTCGCGCACCTTTTGGCGTCATATGATTGCCAGAAGGGTCGATCAAACCTGACTGAATCAAAGCATTGTCACTATCTTCACCAGCTTCTCGGATGAAAGCTTTCCAGTTATCAACAAGTGGCACGTGCTGATCCTTCGCTACTTCTCTCGTGATGTCATTATAAGAGTTTTGCCAAGCTCTTGCCCCGCCTCTCTCAGCAAAATAAGATGACTTATATCTAGAGTAATAATACAGGCCCTTTTTCCCGCCTTCTACAACAGGAACACAGGTCATGAGAATCGGGGTAATACCTTCTTTTCTACTTTCAGAAATGAAGTAGTTTACATTTTCTCTAAACCGTTTCTTCGTCACCCGGGGATGTTTCCCGTCTAAAATCGCCGCATCATTCGTACCGAACATGATGAGGACGTAAGTTGGTTTCTGCTTTAAAATATCCTGCTCAAAACGAAGCTTCGCATCTTCAGTCGTCTGCCCGCCAATTCCTGCATTCTTTACTTGAATTTGGCCGCGCTCGACGTTTTTCATGAGATTCACCCATTTTTCAGATGTTGGATAATCTCGAAAGTCCCAGTTTGATCCTCTTGTATTGCTGTCACCAAATGCAATGACGCTTTCTTGTACTGGCTTTGAGCACCCAGCAGCAACACACATTAGGATGAAAAGGAAAACATATTTCTTCACAACATTCACCTCCAAAAGCCTTCTTCATATAGTAAACGACAAGACTTTTGGTTTCAATGAATGACTGCTTTTGACGAATGCTTTCTATTGCAGTTGAACTGGCCTATATGCATTGTGATGATGCAGCAACTCACTTACTTTCACAAATTCATAGCCTCTCTTCTTTAATTCAGGAATCACTTGTTTCAGTGCTTCTACCGTTTGCTTTCGGTTCCCCCCGCCATCATGTAAAAGGATGATATCGCCGCCCTGAATATGATCGATAATCCGGCTCGCAATTTTATGCGCGCCTGGTCTTGACCAGTCCTTCGGATCTTGTGTAAAGGACCACATGACCACATCATACCCTTGCTTTGACAAAATGCGGAAGGACTTCATTGTTAAGCGCCCACCAGGAGGGCGAAACAATAAGGGACCGCCAGGCTGAAGTGAAGCGATATGAGCCGCTGATTCTTTTAATTCCCGCTTGATTTCCTTTGATGATAACAGGTCAAAATACGTATGATTCATCGTATGATTGCCGAGTTCATTCCCTTCGTCCACCAACCGTTCTGCGATCTTTGGATATGCATGAATCCGGCTCCCTATAACAAAAAAGCTGGCATTCACTTGGTGCTCCTTCAGCACATCCAATATTTGATTCGTATACACTGGATGAGGTCCATCATCAAAGGTGATCGCAATCTTTTTCCGTTCCGCTCTTATATCCCAAAAGGCACGTCCCGTTTTTTCAAGATCCACTCGTTTTAATGTATGTGCCTCTATTTCATGAGGAACAAAAGCACATAGCAGCAATAGACACATCAAGATATGCAGCCCTCTCATTCGACCGACTCCTCCACAGAACATCATTACAGATTAAATTGCCCGCTTTCTCATCAATTCATGCAAGCTTCATGAGCATATCTGCTGCTTTCTGGTCTCTTTTTACATAAAAAAAGCCGGCCCTACTGGCCCGCTTTTTGTTTCACGTTTGGTTTCTCTCTTCAACTGTCGAACGTTGCTTAGAATTCATACAGACACTCTCCTTCTTGGATTTGATTTTGAGCCCATAATAATTTCTGATAATACTGGTTGGACTTCTTATATTGTTGAGAGGCTTCTAAGGCTGTTGCAATTTCTAGTGAGATGTCCTCTATATAAGAGTATAGGCTAAGTTTTTCCAAATAATCAATGGTTTTTTGCAGTTGGTCTTCATTGATACCCTGAACATATAAAGCATCCAGATACTCAAACATATGACAGAACAGCTGGTCTTCATGCTTCTTTGCGGCCAATTTTCCATCTTCTAATATGCGCAGCGCATCCGCCTGTTCATTCTGTCTAAAAAGCAGCTTCGCCAGTGTATAGAGCGTATGCGGAAGCGTTGGAAGTACCTCTTTGCGGGCAAGATCAGCGGATTCCGTTAAATATCGTTCCGCTTCCTCTCTATAGCCCAGCTCACCATAGCATTTTCCTAAATTATAGAGCGCTGAACTGTAAATGCGCGGGTGATCAATTTGAGAAGCGAGCTGTTTTGCCTTTTTTAAATGAGGCAGTGCCCGGTCTTTTCGTTTTAAATCTTGATAGTTTCCTGAGATGACAAAGAGACATTGAATGATGCGAATGGTATACGCATCACGCTGATCGTATATTTCCAGCGCCTTTAAAATATGGTGCATGGAGACATGTGTTTGTTTCATTATATAGTAGGCTTCTGCTACTTTAAAATGGAACTCCGCCTGCTCAATGTCATCAAATACCATAGATAGCTGTTTTTCTGCCACGCGATAATATTTGACGGCTTCTAAATATTCTTTTTGACTAAATTCATGCATGCCACGAAAAAATGCATGGTAATAATGCAGCATATCAGATAACTCATGATTGGAATTTTCGATTTTATCGACTAGATTAGATACTGAGAAAGGTTGATATTTTGAAGGGTGTATATAGTCAAGCATAATTTGGTGCCGAAAACACATGAGCTGATAATAAATCAGTAAATGCTGGTCCTCTTCCATCCGTTCAATTTCCGCTTCGACTTCCGCTTTCAAGATTTCCGCATCTGGTACACTGAACTGCCGTATCATTCGATACCATTCATTAATTTTCATACCTACATGTGAAGAAAGAACCTTCCCCATGTTCCGAAAAAACCCCTTCCTTTTCGGTCTAATATTACATATTTTAGCACGCTTCTTGACCGCCAAGCACCGCAAAGAAACCGCAAACATAAAAAAGAGACGAACAGAAGCACGAATTTTTGAAAAAGATGATTTTTTCATCGTACAGACACAGACAATCCCTCCTTCACATACATTTGAGGATATAGGCAGTAGCCTAAACATGGTGGAGGTGAAAATCGTGGCAGGAGTATTTACAGCGATGGGATTGATGGTCAAAGAATTGGTGTTTTTAGTGTCCTACGTCAAAAACAATGCCTTTCCACAGCCCCTTTCGGGAGATGATGAAAAAAAATACTTAGCCCTCATGGCAGAGGGCGATGAACACGCAAGAAACATGCTGATTGAACATAACCTTCGGCTCGTCGCCCATATTGTAAAGAAATTTGAAAATACCGGGGAAGACGCTGAAGACCTCATCTCCATCGGGACGATCGGACTCATTAAAGCCATCGAAAGCTATTCCTCTGGAAAAGGAACAAAGCTGGCAACGTATGCGGCGCGGTGTATTGAAAATGAAATTCTCATGCACTTACGCGCGCTCAAAAAAACGAAAAAAGATGTCTCCTTGCATGACCCCATCGGTCAGGATAAAGAAGGCAACGAAATTTCATTAATTGATGTCTTAAAATCCGAAAATGAAGATGTGATTGATACCATTCAGCTCAACATGGAGCTTGAAAAAGTAAAGGAGTATATCGACATTCTCGACGGCCGAGAAAAAGAAGTCATCGTCGGCCGGTTCGGCCTTGATTTAAAGAAAGAAAAAACGCAGCGAGAAATAGCCAAAGAGCTCGGGATATCGCGGAGCTATGTGTCACGTATTGAGAAGCGGGCGCTGATGAAAATGTTTCATGAGTTTTACCGGGCGGAGAAGGAGAAACGGAAGCGGGAGAAGGGGAAATAATGAAAAGAAGCCGGTCTAAACTTCCGGCTTCTTTTCATTGCTTTGCTGCCCATTAAACGTTTATAAAACGATGTATGAGCATTTTTACTTTCCTCAAAGTCACTACTTTTTCATTTCCAAAACCTATTTTTCACCACGGTATAACTTATAGTTATACCCTTATGAAAAACCATTATTTTTTTTATCAGATTCTTGTGTTTATAATTTTATGAAGATGGTTTTTCTAAATGATTATATACAAGTTCAAGATTATGCCGGCTATTCGCATAAAGATATAATTTTCTCATCAATTCTTTATTCTTAATATTGACAAACTCCAAATTGCGGTAGGAGTAATGCTGGACAAGAAGAGACGGTAAATAAGTGATACCGTAACCTTTCATCACATAATCGATGATCGCCTGATATGGGACAGAAATGATTTTATTATTAAGACTGCCTTCCTCTTTTAATTTAGAAAGAATGTTGTTGTATAAACGACTTTCGTTTGGTGGTAAAACTTGAGGGTATTTTAAACAATCTCTTAATTCAACTGTTTCTTTTACTGTTAAGGGATGCCCTTTTGGTGCAACTAATTGAAATTCTTCTTCATAAAGAAACCTTGAAAACAGATTTGGATGGTCAGGACAATCTTGAACGATAGCTGAGTCAATTTCGCCTAATTCCAGCATTTGAATAAATTCAAAACACTCCTCCCTTGTCACAGTAAGCTCTATCTTTATATTCGGTCCTTCTAATTCTGGGAGATAATACGTTGCTAAAAAAGGCGAAACACCAAAACGGATCATATTTGTTTTGATGTGCTCACTCATTTTACGCTTTAAAGCATACAAAAGCGGCTGGATATCCACCAATAAGTTTTTTCCTTTTTCCGTAAGGATCATACCGTTTGGTGAACGAACAAACAACTTATGACCAATCTCTATTTCAAATAACTTTATTTGTTTACTTAAAGCTGGTTGGGTTATGTAGAGATGATGAGCAGCCTGAGTAAGTGAACCATATTCCGCAACGGCAATAAAGTATTCAATAGATTTTAAATTCAATGATCGACACATCCTTACGAAGGAGTAATATTATGACTTATTATATCTTACTAATGATATCCATACTATTAGAAGTGATTGGCGTTTTTTGTTTAAATGCAGCAAATGGTTTTACTAACTTTGTACCGACAATCCTAGCCATTCTATTTTATTGTTCTTCTATAGCGATATATATATTATTAACAGCTCATCGAGAAGTCGGAACTGTAAATGCCGTTTTTGCAGGAACCGGTACTGTCTTAGTAACAATCATTGGAATTGTCTTTTTCAATGAAACAATCTCTACATTAAAGCTAATAGGGATTAGTCTTATCATAACCGGAGCCGTTTCAATAAACTTACGGTTAGAAAACAATAGAGACATGTGCAAGGAGAGTTGAATATGGGGTATGTCTTTCTTTTATTCAGTATTATATTGGGTGTTTCCGGTCAAATATGCGTAAAGTTGTCAAAAGGATTTAAAATCAAGGTTCCAACTTTATTGGCATTCACATTGTTTATTACTTGTATCTATTTTGTCTCTTTAGCAACAAGCTATTTCGAGGTTGCAATTGTATTTGCTATATGGTCTGGGTTAACAATCGTGTTAACAACAACATTAGGAATCATCTTGTTCAAAGAATCCAAAAGCAAATTAAAATTGATCTCTATTGTATCTATCCTATTAGGGACAATTTTATTAGAATTAATCCCTTGATTCATAGTTGAGTTTCATATTAAGTAAAAACATATTAAAGAATAAACCTAACCGGAACCAGTAAGCCTTCTAAACAAATGGGAGCTAACGATATTTCATTAATAGATATACTAAATTTTGAAAATGAAGATGTTTCATGAGATTTACCGGGCGGAGAAGTGAAAATAAATTTCCTAACTTCTAACAAAAACAGACCTAATTAGGCCTGTTTTTAATTTCAGCACTAAGCTACTGTCTCTCTGCATTTCTTTTCATAATAGCTGTCCTTTATTCATATCGGCTAATAAATCCAATTTACATCATTCCACTTTTCATGTTTTTTTAAAAACATAATCCCGTAACTTTCTTGATCAAAAAACAATAACCATCTTCCTATAAAAATCATCGAAACTATGAATTTTTTCACCTATATACCTTTTAATCATGCTGAAAATCAATATTCCTCAACTCGACCCATTCAACAAGATCAGGTGCTTTTTTGTCGTCCAAAAACTGTTGAACGATTTGATACGCCTGATTGCGATCGACAAAGCTGCACGATGGCACATTCAATGGTGATCCTGCGACGAAGTGCTCAATGGTTTCAATCTTTTCTACCATTTGAAAAGGAACTAAAAAATCTGGATATCTCATGATAAAGAATCCATATGGTTCAGTATAAAAGAAAACTAGACTTTCGCATTCCCAATCTTCCTCTATCTCAATAGAAGATTCTCCATTTCCTTGTTTCCAATACTCTTCACCCTCCTGAAAGAAAATTCTTTTCATGAATTCTTCTCCTGGATTTTTTACTGGAGCTCCTGTGGGGCCGTAGTACAAATACATCAATATCGCTCCTTCATGCCTCTATCAATTTAGATTTAACCGATTGTTCTATTTCCCTCAAAATCATAAAAAGCTTGTGTTTGTTGGTTTAATTTTAGCATGTGATATAGCTTTGGGTTTAGCTTTTGAAAGGTTTGAGTGCTGACCCATTTTACTTCTTCAATATCATGATCCGGATCTAGAATGTTCATCTCTCCCCCGATCATTTCCGCAAAGAACGTAATGATAAGCGCATGATGCTTTTTATCTTGAAAGAATGCTTCTCGAACCGAATGAAGTTCATTTACTTCGACAACATACCCTGTCTCTTCTTTCACTTCACGGATGACAGCCTGCTGCAGGTGTTCACCCTTTTCCACAGCACCGCCCGGAAGTTCCCAGTACCCCTTTACATTCTTGACCGTTAATATATTTTCTTCCTCATCAAAAATAAGAGCTGATACGACGTCTACTCGTTTCAAGTGAACCCCCCTCACTCATTCTCTGTTCACATCAATTGTCTAATATATGACACGAACTGTTCATTTTTTCTATTCTTATTATACTGTATCCTTGGTACAAGATAATGGAAGTGGGAGCAAAAAAATAAAACCTCACTCTACCAGCAGGAGGTTTTTTAGAAAGCAATCATCTCAGCGTTTCTCATCAAATAACATATATCTAATTTTCCGAATATAATGGAGCGCAATATGAACGAGACATAAAATGAGCCCAATCATCGCAAGAATATAGATGGGCAGCATCAAACCAGGTACATAGTTTATGACAAATGCTAAACTAAACGCTGTCAGCATATATATGCTGATCAACCTCATCAATACCATTCGAAGCCCTCCCTTTCTACACTCACTTTAACATATTTTCACATTTCATCTTAAAAAAAGATGCGAATTTTTGTAAATTCGCATCTTCATGACGTATTTAATTTCCCTTTTTCGCTCGCGCTTCCTTCCACTTTTCAAGCTCCGAGACTGTCAGTAATTGATATCCTTGTCTGGTTAATTCTTTGATGATCGTGACAGCTGCGTTTGCTGAAGTGTCATAGATGTCGTGCATTAAGACGGTTTCTCCGCTCGATGCATGTGTAAGAATGTAGTCTGCGACGTATTGGCTGTTACGATATTTCCAGTCTTCAGGATCTACGTCCCAAAGTGTGACTTTCATGTTGACTGCTTCGTTGATTTGCCCGTTTGTTCCACCATATGGCGGTCTAAAGTGAGTCGGTGTGAATCCGCCTGCTTTTTCAATGATTTGCTGCGTCTCTTCTACTTGTTTGACGGCTTGTTTTAATGGCAGCCTTGTGAGTAAAGGGTGGCTATAGGAATGATTTCCGATTTCATTTCCACCTTTTCTGATTTCACCTAGCATATCAGGATAATATTGAACCCTGCTGCCTAGTACAAAAAATGTCGCATGGCCTTTGTTTTCTTTTAAAGCTTTTAAAATTTTTGAGGTCGTTGATGGATTTGGACCATCATCAAATGTAAGGGCAATGGCTTTTTGATTTGGGTTGAACACTGCTTGTTTAGGTAATTTTACGATCTTTCTTTTTGGAATCGGTTCTTTTTTCTCGTTTTTGTTCTTTTCTTTATTGATATATTCTGGCTTTAACATTCCTTTAAGCAAGGTTTTCTTAATCGCCAGCACTTGAGGGCCTTGGCTGTCTGGTGCGATTTGTCCTGCCGGAAAGTAGAATTCAATAAAACGATCTTTGATGGCAAAATGCTGATAATGCTCTGCGGCAGGAGAGGTTCCTTGTTTGAGTAAATCCTCATTTTTAGCAAGAGAGTGATCCTTTTTTAACTCCTCAAATGTCATATGAGATAGTTTTTGCAGACTTTCTTTTTTTGATAAAAATAGATCATCTATCGATAAAAAATGCTGTTTCTTAAAATCAAAGTTGAACATCTTCGTTTGATGTACGCCTTTTACTCCGCCTTTCAATTCATATGTATTGAATTTGACCGCAACGGTTTGCTTGGCATAATGAGTGATCTCGTAATCTATGTTTAATTCATATCGATTCTCTTCATCGACATCGCTTGCTTCGCTAAATGATGTTTTGAATCTGTCCAGTGCTGTTTCTGCAAATCTTTTCATCTCTTGATCTAGCTTTTTTTGATGAAACACCGGATAGTTGACAGCATATCTCATGTATCTCCCGTCATTCACGAGGGTGACAATTTCAACTTCTTTATAGCTCGCATCTGGTTCTACTTTCTTCTTTTCTGTCCCGTTTGCCTGCTGGTTATGATAAAACGCAGCGGTCCCGATGATGACCGCAAGTACGCATAGGACGAGACTGACTTTCCATTTGATTGACACAATGATTCTCCTCTCGTGATGCCGTCATAACTGAATGACGTGTGTTTGTAGGATAGACTTTGCAAGCCTCCTTTTTAGTTTGCAACATACACACTTGTCACATTTTCGACACATTTATAGAGAGGAATAGAAAAAAGGACTTGATGTCTCAGCCCTTTGATTTATTTTTGCATATATAGTTGAAACAATTTCGTTTCTTCATCAATGGAACGTGCTTGATCAAATGCCGCTCTCACTGTCTTTGTATTGTTAATAAGCTCGTACAGCATCGTTAAAACAAAGATAAAGGCTGCATTCCCATCAATGTAATCATCCGGCGCCGTATAAGATGCTGCCCCTGCCTCTATAAAGGCATGTGCAAGATTTTTCTCTCCTAGTGTACAGCCTGTAGAAATGATATGAATTCCTTTTAATGAGGCGTACCGTTTGATTTCTTCCGCTCTAAAAGCAGTGCCTCTTGGCTCCCCATCTTCGTAAACATCTTCCCCTAATTCCGGCATGAGAAATGCTCCTTCTTCTCCATGAAACGATAGGAGAATGTAATCTATTTCTCCTCTATTTTTTCCAGATAACACATTGATCAGATCATTTGGTCTTCCGATCCAATGCATGTCGACTTTTACGCCGAAGTTTTCAAGTGCTGCACGCAGTGCAAAAGATTCTAGCTCACTATTGGGTCCTGCTGCTAATGTGATGTGCATGGCCTGTTGATCCATTTCTATCTCCTCCAGACTATGATAAAAATAAAACCATTTTCTCCTCATCTGTATATGTATCAGTCCACTTTAGTGCTTTTTCTTCGACAGCGTACGATTCAAATCCAACAGAGCAATACAGACGTTTGGCTGAGTGATTAGTTGTCACCACCGACAAATAAATTTGTTCAATGTCCTGCCGTTCTCGCGCAAAGGAAAGAGCTTTCGTCATTAAGGCCTTGCCTGCGCCCATTCCGCGGGCATCAGCTGTTACATACATTGCTGTCAGATTCGCTCGGTGCTTTAACTTCTGCAAGGATTCTTGGATGAGCGTGACCGCCCCCACAAGCTGCCCTTGATGAAATGCGCCAAACGTCCACATAGATTGAGCCGAAGCAAAACGCTCTTTATATTTGTCCTTTGTATTGAATTGCTCTTCCTCATAGCTCATCGCAAAACTCTCTGGATTTACTCGCAGTGCTTCTAGTCTGAGTGCTGTATATTCTTCAGCATCATCTGGTGTTAACAATCGAATATTCAGAAAATCGCCTCCAAACATATGATGGATACTTCCAATTTTATCTTGAAAGGAGATTTTGATCAAAATTTTATTCTTGAAAATAAAAAGGCACCCCATAACAGGATGCCCCCTTCATTACCACTTACAGCGCTTTACTGGACGGCAGCAAGGGTTTTTGATATCTCTGCCGCAGTCGTATTCTTCCACAATATACTCGTTATGAGTCGATTCCGTCACAGGATAGTAGTTTTCAATTCTTTTGATGTTTTTGTTGACGTTTGTGATATGCGTTGGATGAATTTTTCTGATCGTTTGTTCATTCGTTCTTGTGTTGACAATTTGACGTGTGGGGAAAACAACCGTTTCTTCTCTGCGAGGCCCAAAGAAAAAATCATCTAATCGATTCCGGCTCATCTCAACACCCCTTCAAGTTGTCTTTCACTTACACTCTATCGTATGTAAGGGGCCCCTTTTCTGATTAGATGCCTGTCTATTTTCTAAAAAATCCACTATCTCTCTTGTTTTCTCTTTCTTTACAAAAGGACAATTTTAACATATTATACAAATGATATATTACGCAGAAAGGACACTCATGAAAACAAAACATAAGTTCTTTTTATTCATTACATTCATCGTCATTATCATGGCTCTTCCACTGCTGTCACCTATGATCTTTACAAATGCAACTGAAAAAGGCGCCATCCGGCAGGCCATCTATCAAGAAGGGTATCCTTATCAAAGCTATTTTGCTATTTTGAAAAAAACGAAGCATGTAGATCCTGAGTATGGCCAGCTTTATGATGTGTATTGGCAGGCTTGGAAAAGTGAAACAGGGATGACGCCTTCTGTCTGCTATACAAAAAAGATAGAGGAAAAGGAATATAAGGTGAGCTGCGGAACTGCACCATAACCTTTCCACTCATATCAAATAGAGGTGAACGATATGATCAACACGACACAACCATTTGAACGAAACAAGCAAGACATCGCACTTGAACTGACCAAATTGCATTTGAATCAATATGAAACGAATCATCCTGATCAGCTGAGTAAAATTTATGCGAAATATTACGCACTGCTTGAAGTGCTGGATTTGTCTTCCTATGATCAATTGATTGATTTACTTCCAGATGAGCTAAAGCAGACGATTGAGTAAAAAAACCACCTATCTTTTAAGGTAAATAGTATAATAAAATAAAACCCGACCTTTTATTTGTATTTAAAAATACATCCATTAAATCTTTATTGAGATAATGGATGTATTTTTTATTGTGTTCTTTTAATAAAGATTGATAATTTATAATTAAGTTCGATCATTTAGCAGTTTTCTTATTCCACAATCGGGCCATATTGTTGCATAACAAGTATGAAAAATTTCAAGATTTTCACTTTAACTAACGTGGCAGTTTAGTAGAAGAAGGATTGTTTTTAAATCAATAAAAAGGAAGTAAACCTATTTTTAGAAATTTTATTGCTAAAAATTTAATAAATCACTAAGATTAAATTATCAAAAAATTAAGGGGCTGAGGTATTGCGTACGATTAGAGATTTATCACATAACGGTGAGGTATATAAAACTAAATACTATTAAGGAGATTCACATGACAACTATTAATTCTAATCTTTTTTACGGGAATAGTGTAAAACTTTCATTACCTAGAGAAGAAGACGTTGAAATTATGCTGAAGTGGGGAGAAGATTCTGAATATCTTCGTAATGTAGATACAGAAATAGCCCTTCCTAAAACTAAAGAACAATTGGTTTCAGAAGGAAAAACGGACTTAAATGAAGTGTATTTCCGACTAAGAACAATTGATAAAGATCGTTTAATTGGATTTGTTGCTATTCATAGTATTGAATGGAACAATCGTACGGGACTCTTGTCCATAGGAATTGGGGAATCTTCTAATCGAAATAAAGGTTACGGATCAGATGCTTTGAAGCTGATACTTCGTTATGCTTTCCATGAATTAAATTTGGATCGAGTTGGTTTGGAAGTTATTGAGTATAACAAAGGTGGAATAAGAGCGTACGAAAAGGTTGGTTTTCAAAAGGAAGGTAGAAAAAGGTCGGTAGTATATCGGGACGGAAAAAGATACGATGTTATTGTTATGGGAGTCTTGCGCAATGATTGGAAGGCTATCCAGTGATAGGATAATATAGGAAAATGATATTGTGAAATATTGCACTTAAACTATCTGTCTTATTTACTTCAATAACGATATTCAGCAATCGGGCGCGTTTCTCTAAGAAATGCGTCTGTTTTCATTTAACAGTATTACGAGCTAATTTTGCAGTTTCAGAGATTTCATGAACATCATTTAAATGCCCTAGAAATGAGTTCTGACTTTTGTTTATCTGTGCCATCCAGTTAAGTCGTTCTTCATATCTTGTGGCTTTTCTCCAAGAATTTAATTGAACAACTCCATATTCTTCATATAACCAATCTGAAAACCCATTTAAAGCAGATAAAAGCATATCCGATGGGTCTAAACCTTCTTCATTTATTGTTCCTGAATAAACAGACTCCGTAAATGTATCAAACTTGGAGAAGAATAATATTTCTGATTAGCTTCCATATAATCAAGCAATAGTCCAACAGCTTGTACTAACTTCTTATGCCAGCTTCTGCTTTTACTATGATTCTTTATTTGATATCTATGTAATTGCTCAAAAAACATTGTCTCTCCATTATACTCAACTAGAAGAGTAGGAAAATCTATGCTCCTGCCTGTATTATTCCTATATGTTTTTGAAGATACTTGAACATATCTCATCTATATCCTCCTATACTATAGTTTGATTATAATATTACATATAACACCACAGATGTTTATGTATAACTATAATAAAAAAGGTACTACATCATTAAAATGTAATACCTTTTAATAGTTTGATTATAAATATTTCACCCTAGATAACACATGGGATAGATGGTTTTCTTTATACACGTGCAGCCATATCGGTTTCGATTTGCTCTAAGCTTCGTCCTTTTGTTTCGACTAGTACGAATCGGGTGAACAACAGTCCGATTAAGCAGATGACGCCAAATGAGGAGAAAATGACCCCAAAGCTGAATTGATCTGCCAGGATAGGGAAAACGAGTCCAACTGCTAATGATCCCGTCCAGTTAAAGGCAGAAGAAATACCTGCTCCGATGCCTCTGACAGAAAGCGGGAAAATTTCCCCGATGATAATCCATGTAATCGGTGCCCACGAGAAGGCATAACACAAAATAAAGCAGCAAAGTGAGATCAATGTCACCCAGTTTAAAATACCTTCACTTACGCCAAGTGCACCTAAAGCGGCTGGAGCAAAGAAAGAAAGAGCCATGCCGGATCCCCCTACGGTGAGAATTGTGCGGCGGTCGAAACGGTCGACAAATTGTAAAAAGATGACGGTCGTGACGACAAAAATGACACCAACAATGACTGTAAATCCTGCTGCGACCTGCGGCGCAAGTCCTACATTCCGAGCAATACTTGTTGCATAGTAGACAATGGAGTTCGCGCCTTGAATTTGCTGAAGGGTAGCCATCCCAACTCCAATGAAAAGAGCCATTCTGAATTTCTTTTGAAACAATTCACGAATACCCGAGCGTTCTTCTTTGGCGACTTCTAAAATTTCCTGCATTTCTGATTCGATTTCTTCACGAGAAGAACGCAGTGATCCTAATACTTCCCGTGCTTTATGAGCCATTCCGTGTTTAATTAAATATCTCGGAGATTCAGGAAGTTTAAGCATACCAATATAAAGCACGATCGCAAATAAAGCGGCACTTCCCAGCATCCAGCGCCAGCTGTCTGGGATAGGTTCAAACACAAACGCAACAATATAACTCAGTAATAGTCCGCTCACGATCATGAGCTGATTAAGTCCAGATAATTTCCCGCGGATTTTAGCAGGAGCGATTTCAGACATGTAAGCCGGCACCAAAGATGAGGCTGTTCCTACCGCTGTCCCTAAAAAGATACGAGCAATCGTTAGTGAAATCTCTTCTGGTGCGATAGCTGATCCGATAGCTCCGACAAAAAAGATAACGGATGAGACCAAAATGAGCTTTCTGCGGCCAAATTTATCCCCTAAAAGACCGCTTAAAATTGACCCGATGATGGCTCCGCCCATTAATGAAGAGACAACGATTCCAAGCCATAATGGGCTGAGCTGAAATTCTTCCTGAATATGGCCTTCTGCTCCTGCAATAATACCAATATCATACCCGAATAGGATGCCTGCAAAGGACCCGAAAAAGAAGATAAATTTGCTTGACACTTTTTTCTCCAAGTGGATGACCCCCTCACTTAATTAACCGCTTTCATTTCTCCCTGTGCTTCCACTGTAAACAGTAGAAGACCTTTCACCCTTCTTCTATAAAACCACATATTCTGCATGGACAAGTTTTGCAAATTGAACAATTTGATCAACTGTTAAATGAAGAGACACGACGGTATGATGGCCCCCGCCTTGCTTAATCCATGCTTTGACGCCATCCTGAAAATTCGGTTTGATTTTCCACAGCACACGCGCAACTGGTAAATGAGGTGCTGCTTCCTCCGGCTCAAAGGCTTCGACTTCTTGTATAAGCCATTTGAAATGAGTTCCAAAATCGGCTATAGAGACAACTACGCCCTCTCCTGCTTTGCCATCAAACACAAGACGAGCTGGATCTTCCCGGTTTCCGATTCCAAGTGGAGACACGACTATGACAGGTTTCGTATGGGCGAGCGCTGGGTCTACTTCTAGCATATGAGATTGCAGCACCGCTTCCTGTCCGGAGGTCATTTCATACGTGTAGTCCTCCATAAATCCAGTGGATTGATGATGACTCATCACCTTTAATAAGCGGTCCAGTGCGGCCGTTTTCCAATCGCCTTCCCCAGCAAAACCGTATCCCTTTGCCATCAGCCGCTGTACCGCAAGGCCAGGCAGCTGCTTCATCCCATGTAAATCTTCAAAGTTTGTTGTAAAGGCATGATAGCCGCCTTCATCTAAGAAACGTTTAATGGCGATTTCATATCGTGCCTGTACCTTGACGCTTTTTTCAAAATCTTCAACGGAATACGTTCCATAATTCACATCATATTGCGTTAAATACTCAGCAAATAATGCATCTACCTCTGCTTCTTCTACTGCATTTACATATTCAACGAGATCACCTATTCCAAAGTAATCAACGGTCCACCCTAATTGAATCTGCGCTTCAATTTTATCGCCTTCTGTTACCGCCACATGGCGCATGTTATCTCCAAACCGGGCTACTTTGATGTGAAAGCTTTCATGATAGGCAGCCGCAACGTCCATCCAATCAGCGATTTGCTGCTGCACTTCCGGCTTAGACCAATGACCGGCTACAATTTGGTTTTGTTTATTTAAGCGTGCATTGATATAGCCATATTCTCTGTCGCCATGTGCGGATTGATGGAGATTCATATAGTCCATATCAATCGTGTCCCAAGGGATCTTTTCATAATATTGTGTGACAAGATGCAAAAGAGGTTTTTGCAAAAGATTGGTCCCGCGTATCCACATTTTCGCTGGTGAAAATGTATGCATCCACGTCATCACACCAATGACTTCATCGCGATAATTGACCTCTTTCATCAGCTTTGTGATTTGATCTGCGCTGACAGCCAGCTCCTGCAAAATCACTGGATAAGGAAGTAAGCCACTCTCATTTAAAGCATCTGTCATCTTTTGTGCATTTGCTTTTACCTTCTGCAATGCTTCATCACCATATAAATGCTGTGACCCAACGATAAACCAAAACTCTTTTCTCTGACTTATTAACATAGAAATCCCTCTTTTCTTTATCTTGAAGGTTTTTGTCCATAATACGCATGCTTGCCATGTTTTCTTAAGTAATGTTTATCTAAAATTCGCTGCGGCAATGGCTCAGCAAATTCGTTCAATTGCTTGGCAAAAAGATTCATTTTCGCAACTTCTTCTAGAATGACACTGTTTGTGACTGCACTTTTTGCGTCTTTCCCCCATGTAAATGGACCGTGACCTTGTAGCAATACACCCGGCACTGCCATCACATCTAGGTTTCTTTTCTCAAACGTTTCGATGATCAATCGGCCAGTTTCTACCTCATAACCGCGATTGACTTCTTCTTCTGTCAGAAATCGAGCACACGGAACAGCGCCGTAAAATGTATCGGCATGTGTTGTGCCCATTGCCTGTAAATCGAGACCTGCCTGCGCCCAAACAGTTGCCCACATGGAATGGCTATGTGAAATGCCGCCAATTCCCTCAAAATGTTTGTATAGAACTGCATGTGTAGCGGTATCTGATGAAGGGCTGAGTTCTCCTTCGACCACTTTGCCGTCAAAGTCGACAACGACCATGTCTTTTGCTGATAATTGGTCATACGCAATGCCGCTCGGCTTAATCACAAACAAACCACTGTCACGATCACATGCACTGACATTGCCCCATGTAAATTTCACAAGCCCGTATTTTGGCAAATCCAAATTCGCTTGAAATACTTCTTCTTTTAAGCGCTCTAGCATACGGTTGTCACTCCTTTCTTTGGCATTAGATGCGCTACTGCCGCTTGTTCAATCGGAAGCCCTTCTTGATAGCGCTTTAAAAATTCGTCAAAGCCTTTGACATCGAGTGGATTGGGCTCCATCAATTCTTCTGCTGTATGTGCAAACACTTGCTCGTCTAGAAATTCAGCCAATGTTTGCTGATGTTGATGGGCCATATATGAAGCAAGGACCGCCATCCCAAACGCACCGCCTTCTCCCGCTGTTGAAACGACCGATACAGGTGTATTAAGCGCTGCGGCAACCATTTTTTGTCCAACGAGCGGTGTTTTAAATAATCCTCCATGCCCTAGTAAGCGGTCAATCACGACATGTTCCTGTTCCTTTAAGCGATCCATGCCTATTTTCATTGCACCAAAAGCAGAGAATAGATGAGTTCGCATAAAATTAGCGAGGGTAAAGCGGCTTTCAGCAGATCTGACAAAAAGAGGTCTCCCTTCTGGCAATCTTGTAATATTTTCACCAGAATAATAGCCATAGCTTAACAGTCCGCCGGCATCATGATCTGCTTCTAAAGCTTGCTGCAATAAGGCTGCGTATAACCTTTCTGATGCGACTTGCATACCTAGTGCTTCAAATGCTTCTTTGAAGATATTCATCCAAGCGTTTAGGTCACTTGTACAGTTATTTGCATGAACCATAGCGACTGGAAGTCCATCCGGCGTCGTGACAAGATCCACTTCTGGATACACGCCTTTTAGATCCTGCTCCAGGACAATCATGGCAAAAACCGATGTCCCAACAGAAATATTCCCAGTCCGTCTTTCTACACTGTTTGTCGCCACCATCCCTGTTCCAGCGTCACCTTCCGGCGGGCAAAATGGAATGCCTGGCTGCAAATGTTTACCTTGATCTAAAATGGCTGCTCCTGCTGCCGTTAAGACGCCAGCCTCCTCGCCTGCTAAATAGACACGCGGCAAAAGGTGACGAAGCTTCCACGGATAGCCTTTTTCTGCAATCAATGCTTCAAATTGCTGGAGCATCACCTCATTGTAGTCCTTCGTTTGTTCGTCAATTGGAAACATTCCTGACGCATCGCCAATACCAATGGCCTGCTTTCCGGTTAAGAGCCAGTGAATGTAACCTGACAGGGTGGTCATATATTCTAATCGGGAAAGATGTTTTTCTTCTCCTAATATGGCTTGATACAAATGGGCAATACTCCATCTTTCTGGAATATGAAACTGAAATACATCTGTCAGCTTCTGACTCGCCTCGATTGTCGTTGCATTCCGCCATGTTCGGAACGGAACGAGGACCTCTCCTGTATGGTCACATGCGACATAGCCATGCATCATCGCTGATACCCCGATTGAACCAATGGTCTGGATGGTCACACCATACTTTTGCTTTGCTTGTTCCTTCATCTCTCGATACGCCACTTGCAAACCTGTAATGATCTCGATTAAGTTGTACGTCCATATTCCATCCTGGAGAGAACTTTCCCATTCAAATGCACCTTGTGCAATTGGCTGAAACGCCTCATCTATTAAAATGGCTTTAATTCGTGTTGAACCAAATTCAATGCCTAAAGATGTCCGTCCTTCCTTCAAGGCTTTGGTCGTCTCTTCGTGATTCAATCTGCGTTCACCCCCATGATTGATAGCGGTTTCATTTTTCTTTTTCTAGATTCATTGATTCTATGTGCACAATCACAATATAATATTTGTACGTACATATGTCAATAATTAATATAGTTGTACATACACAATGTGACAAAAACCTTCATTTTTTATGAATTGACATAACAGAAACTGAAGGCGCCTGTTTTTGGTTCGACAACCATGTTAAAATATGTCCATACAATTTCTTCTCAATCCGAGTAGATGATCAACTGAGAAAGAAGTGAAACGATGAAAAAGAAGTACCAGATCATTATCGATGATATAAAAAGCAAAATACTCACAGGGGATTATCCAATCGGAGAGCGTATTCCAACCGAATCAAGCCTGCAAGACATGTATCAAGTAAGCCGGCATACCGTTCGAAAGGCCATCTTAGAATTGTCCAGCGAAGGATTTTTGCGAAGTGAAAAAGGTTCGGGTACATTTGTGACCAATCAATATCAAACAAAACCGGCTGGACATGCACATATGAAGACGATTGGGGTCATTACAACATACATATCTGATTACATTTTCCCTTCCATCATTCGAGGCATTGAAAGTCGATTAAACGAGGAGAACTATTCTTTGTTACTGGCAAGTACAAATAACGATGTCGAGCAGGAGAAAAAAGCGCTGGAAATGATGCTGTCCTTTGGTGTGGATGGACTCATTGTCGAGCCGACGAAAAGCAATTTATATAATCCGAACATTTCTTACTATCTATCCTTTAAGGAACAGGACGTACCGCTTATTATGATCAATGCTTATTATGAGCAGTTAGAGGTTCCTTTTCTTTGTTTGGATGATGTGAAGTCCAGCTATTTAGCCACAAAAGAGCTGATCACCTCAGGGCATCGGCAAATCGGACTGATTTCAAAAACAGATGATTTACAGGGAAAATATCGGATGAAGGGCTATATTCAAGCGTTAGGTGAAGCTAAGCTTAATTTCCTGCCTGAGCATGTGCTCTTTTTCGATACAGAATCGAAGCAGCATTTGGGAGATGATATCAAAACATTCTTAATGACGCACCAGCATGAGCTGACGGCCCTTGTTTGCTATAACGATGAGGTTGGATTAGAAGTCGCCAATGTATGCAGCAAAATCGGACTGTCCGTTCCAAATGATCTCTCGATTATTGGACAGGATAATTCGTATATTGCCCAGAAAAATGCCCATGTAAAGATGACAACACTGACCCATCCTCAGGAGAAAATGGGCCGGGATGCAGCAGACTGGATGATTAAAAAAGTTCAAGGAAAAAAGAATCTACCTGATCAAACATTTTACGAGCCTGAATTGATTCCAGGTGAAACGATTAAACTGCTGAATGCACGAAAAAAATGAGCCCTTTTAGCCGGGGGCTCATTTTGTTTTAGATTCCAGCATATTCATCAGATCATATGCGATTCGGTCTGGGGAATCTTGTGTGAGTCGATTGCGGTAATTGGATAAGACGACCACACCTGTTTTTGAATTCGGGCGGAACCCCATAAAGCTGGAGAAGCCAGATGTAGCACCATTATGACAAATCAGTCCTGTGTCATCTATGACCCAGCCGAGTCCCATTGACATATTTATGCCCATTTTCCGTCTTGGTTCGTGCGTCATCTTCCACGGAGAATCCGCATCTACGCTTAGATGGGCAGAGAGAAATGACAATAAATCTTTGATGGTCGAGCGAATGGCGCCCGCTCCTTGATAGTCTTGCATGTGAAGCGGAGGAACTTCTTTCCCATTTTCTTGATGACCTAAAATCATCTTTTCTTTTACGTCATCATTGATGGCAATAAAGGTGCTTGATAGATGAAGCTCATCTGCGATATATTCCTTCAGAAGCTGTTCATACGTTTTGTGACAAGACCAGCCCATGATCAAACCAAGCAGCCCCATGCCCACATTGGAATAACGAGATGGAAAGTTGTTTAACTGATTCCATTTTTTCGAGTTTAACAGTTTCATTAATTCATCGAGTGAATATTGACAGTACATATCTCTTCTAACTTTAGGGAGGAAACATAGCTGCAGGTCTCTAAGGAGTCGATGTGGAGGAAGGCCAGACGTGTGTGTTGCTAGCTGCTCTATTTGAATGGGGTGATTCTTTCTAACGTGAGGACAGTAAAGCGAAATCGAATCATCGAGTTTCATCTGTCCTTTTTGCACCATGCTGGCCATTATACTTGTCGTAAAGACTTTTGAAATAGAGCCAATCTCAAAAATGACATCCTCTGGCTGGACCCGCTCTTGAATAGGATGATTCCCGAAATGAAAGACATATGTTTCCCCTTGATGAATGAGACCAATCATAAGCAGTGCCTGTTTCTTTTTCTCCGTATATGAAGAAGCAATTCGCTGAACTTCTTGTTTAAGCCTCATCATTCCTCATCCTTTCCCTTTTGTGCGATCCATTGATCAAGCTTTGCATAAATGGATCTCAATGCGCTGATCTCATCGAGGGTTAACTTTGAGTAATATTTTTCAATAATCGCTAGCTCTATCTTTCGCATATTCTCAAGATACGTCTTTGCCTTTTCAGAAAGTTCTACATGCAGTTCCCTCCGATTATTCGGGTTAATGCTACGCCGGATCCATTCCTTCTTTTCAAGAGTGTTTAACAGCTGGCTCACTGCACTTTGAGTGATCCCTAACTGCTGGGCAATTTGAATAGGAGAACTTCCGCGATTTTGCTCAATGAAATTCAGCACAATATGCTGCTTATCCGTTAACTCATCTACAAATAATTCCTCAAATTCTAATCGGAGTTTTTGATGAATACGTGCTTCAATATGGTTTATCTCTTGGATCAAAGCTGTTTTGGGTGTCACTGTCATCACCTTCATAGTTAAGATAACTTAATTATAAACATAACTTTATGATTAATCAAGAAAAAATCCCCATCTTATAAAAAGATAGGGAAATTGTCTATTATGCCTCTTCTTTAGGGGTAGGCACTGCGCAAACACCATCTGCACAGGCCGCTTCAAATGAATTGGCAGCCTCTTTCTCAGCCTGATCTGCTTCCTCTGTCCAAGCCGTTTCAAGTGCACGCAGGAAGGTCTCAGCTGGCTGTGCACCCGCAACTGAGTATTTGTTATTGATCAAGAAAAACGGAACAGCTTGAATACCCAGCTGTCTCGCTTCCTTTTCATCTTCTCGTACATGATCTGAAAATTCTTCGCCGCTTAAAACTTGCTGTACTTCCTTCAAATCAAGACCTGCTTTTTCTGCTATTTCTAGAAGGATTTGACGATCACCAACATGCTTTCCATCTGTAAAATACGCTTGAAATAGCTCTTCCATGACGAAATCACCTTTCCCCTTTTGACCAGCATATTGCGCCAATCGATGGGCATCAAAGGTGTTGGTCAACACGAGCGGATCGAATTGAAAATCGATTCCTTTCTCTTTGCCGGCCTGCTTCACCTGCTCATTCATCGCCATTGCCCGGCTGCGGCTCATGCCATATTTTTTGACAAGCATATCGTGAACGTCATGATCGACATCAAGAGGCGCATGTGGATCCAGCTCAAAGCTTTTAAACTCTATCTCTACCTGCTCATTCTCTGGGAATTGTCCAAGCGCTGTTTCCAGCTGTTTTTTTCCTATATAACAAAAAGGACAGGCGATATCTGACCAAATTTGTACTTTCATCTTCATCTTCCTTCCGTGCTGTGCTTTTTCTTTAACGATGTAACAATTATAGTTACATCAAATCATTTATGTCAAGATTCTGCTCTTGATTTAGACGAAAAAAGCCTTTCCTTCTTAGTAAGGAAAGGCTTTGAAGATATCTATTCTAAATTCGCATGGTGACCGTACATCGTATGTGTGTCGAGTTCTTTCATTTCCATTAACCGTAAAATAACCGCATCGTACATGAGAAGAAGCGATTGTTCAAATAGTGAACCCATCGGCTGAATGGTATGATGACTTCCTTCCTGTTGATCCTTTGGCGCACCTGACAGTAAGATGACTTCATCCGACAGATCAGCTATAGGTGACTCAGCTGAAAGCGTGAAAGCTGCCACTTTTCCGCCAATTGCTTTTGCCTTTTTTGTGAGCACAAGCAACGTCTCTGTTCGACCAGAGCCGCTCCCTACAATCAAGAGATCCTCTTCTGTAAAGGAAGGTGTATTCGTTTCACCGATGACATAAGCCTCTATGCCAATATGCGTAAGTCTCATCGCAAACGATTTCCCCATCAAGCCAGACCTGCCTGCACCTGCTACAAAGACCTTTCTTGCAGCTAAAATGCTTGAGACAAGACGCTCCGCTTGTTCGTCTTGAATAGCGGGCGAGTGCTCAGAAAGCTCATTCAAAATGGCCTTCACATAGTCACTAATTTTCATGATTGTGCGATCAACTGCTTCATTTGTGCAGCCACTTCTGCTTTATTGTCCTGGCTTGCGATACCGCCGCCGACAATGATTAGATCAGGATTTAATTTCACAACTTCAGGTAACGTATCAAGCTTAATGCCGCCTGCAATAGCTGTTTTCGCCTGTTTGACCACTTGTTTAATCGTCATAAGGTCAGCAAATGAGTTTTGACCAACCGCTTGTAGGTCATAGCCTGTGTGTACACAAATATAATCGACTCCCAGCTCATCCAGCTCTTTTGCACGGCCTGCGATATCTTTGATACCAATCATATCAACTAAAATCTGTTTTCCTCTTGCTTTCGCTTCTTTCACCGCTCCTTGAATGGACATATCTTCTGCAGCTGCAAGAATGGTGACGATATCTGCTCCAGCTTCGGATGCCTGCTGCACTTCATAACCGGCAGCATCCATAATTTTCAGATCAGCGAGCACACGTAAATTCGGAAAAGCCTGTTTGACTTCTTTTACAGCACGAAGCCCTTCGTTAATCACAACAGGTGTACCAATTTCGACCACATCAATGGATGCTTCTACTTCTTTGATCAGTTCAATTGCTTCTGGTATATTCACTAAATCTAATGCTAATTGTAATTTCATCAACTGTCACTCCCGTTTTTTCATCTCGTCTTCAAGAGCTCCGCGGATGATGCATCTTGAATCTTTCTTGCATGGAACGAGTATAACAACAGAAATGAAGCAATCCAAGTACGCACTTTTTTTTTACATACTATACTTTTTCGCATATGGTTACAAAAAAGATACTGTCTTTTGGCCAGTATCTCAGTGTGAATGAAAAGAAGACAAAGGGCGAAAATAAAGTTATTTTCGCCCTTTGTCTACAATCGGTGGTATGACTATTTATCGTCCTTTAAAAAATTGCTATCGAGATACTGTTTTCCCCAATCATACATCGCCTCTAAAATCGGCATTAAGCTTTCTCCAAGTTCTGTGAGAGAATACTCAACCTTTGGCGGGACGACAGGATAAACCTCCCGGTGCACAATGTGATCTTCCTCTAATTCTCTTAGCTGATTGACAAGCATTCTTTGCGTAATCCCTGGCATTAACGACTTTAACTCACCAAAACGTTTTGTCCCTTCTCTGCCAAGGTGCCATAAAATCAGCATTTTCCACTTACCGCCGATAATATTCAGCGTCAGCTCTTTTTCGCAATTGAACACTTTATTTTCCATTCGTGATGACAACAACATACACTCCTTTAATAACAAACCACTTAGGTTTTATCATAACTGCAACAAAATGGATTGTCGAACATACGGTCTTCGTTATTGATTTTGTTTTTTGACAAAAGCCATCACAGCCTCCGTCATTTTTTGTGCTTCTTTAGGCGCTCTGTCTGATCCAAACCATTTATTAAGGTCACTGTGGCTCAGTGTATGCACCCGAAAAACAAACCGAGAGCCTTTGTCATGATTCAGTTTTTCAGCAAACCGGTACACTTCAGGATTTTCCCAGCGTGTCACCAAATAGACAGGCGGTAAATTCGCTTGATTCATATAAGTGACAGGTGATGCCTTTGTCCAATTTTTTTCTTGTTTGCCAAATACTTTTTTATACGATGGTATGGCTTGTATAAATTGATTGATGTTTAGCGGTCCATCTAAAATAACGATGGAATTGATCGTTTTTGATGACAGCCCTACACGTTTTAAGTAGGTCGAATCTGTGGCAACCAATGCCGTCAAATGACCGCCCGCCGAGTGACCCATGACATTGATTTTTGATGGATCGATTTGATACTCATCCGCATGATCCTTGACCCATTTAATGGCATGTGCCGTATCATCTGCCATCTGCTCATAGTTGGCATTAGGGTGAAGCCGGTAATTCATTGAGACAAAGACATATCCCTGACGAGTAAAATAGTCAGCCTTCGAAGCAACTCTATTCTTATCGCCGCCTGTCCAGCCGCCGCCATGGAGATAGATCATGACTGGATGCTTCTTTTTGACTTCATTTTTGCCCTTCGGCATATACATATCGAGAGTTTGCTGTTTGTTTTGTGTGTCTGCATAATGGATGTTCGTCGTCGGCTTAGGCTGGTTGAAACGGAACACAAAGAATGCGCAAACCAATAAGCCAGCGATGACCGCCGCAAATAAGAGCCATTTCATGATTCGATTCAATGTCATTGCACCTTTCTGTGTTGGGATGGGGAAGGATAAATGTTTAAGTACAGACGATATATGGGCGAATTCCAGATGGTTTTCTGCTTGTTGAGTCGCAGATTCTATATGGGATGCGCAGGGCAATACAATTGATCAAGTCGTCATGTTCATTATACTCTTTAAAGTAGTGAGATTCATTGATTTGGTTTAGATGGGTAAAGTCAAAACCAGTGATAAATTGCTGGATTTTTTCATCTAATAACCATGCCATAGTTTGTCCTCCAAGAGTTTATTGTATAAGTGCAATGATTCGTTTTCTTGTTTCTTCATTGTATTGAACATAGGAATGTAATAAAGGATACGATTCAAGAATATGTTGAAACGTTTTGATTTGTGGATATTGTTCTTCAAATGACTGCTGCAGCACCTTTAATTGTCTTTTCGGTATCCGTTTGTTATCGACCACATAACTCAAACTGCCTGCCACAAGTGTGAAAAACATATAAAAATCTCCGGAGCACATTCCGGTTTCTTCCTCAAAAGAGACGATATCATCTGGATAAACGGAATGAAATAAGTATTGATAGCGCTGTTGCAAATCATTGATTAAGTCTTTTTTATCTTGTCTGACGTTCATAGACCTTTACACCTTTCTCTCAATGCTTTTTAAGATACTCATTAAATCGTCCTCAGTAATTGTTACTCCTCTATTCAAACCGCATGTTACATTACGAATAATTAGATAGCATTAGAGTGAAATATTCATTGAATGTTTTTTCATCCTTCAATAACAGCTCTAACCAATTTGCTAAAACAGGGTGATTCAATGGTTTCCATCCTTCTTCTAATAACATATTTTTTGCAGAATCTTTTGTTGATACCATACCTATTATACAAATTTCCATATCTCTATCTGCCCAAATCGCCCACTGCAAAGAATGAGATAACCAGATCACTATATTCGAGTTCGTAATGATATTATCAGCTATGGAACCATTTGGGTGCATCCAGAGGGCATTTACATAATCCTCACCTGAAATGTTTACACTCGCTTTCAGCCAATGATAATAGCCAAATTATTCCAAATAATATTCAGTTGGATCTGGTTGAAGGACTCCAGTCAAAAATTCTCTATCTTGTGTAACAGTTGATAACTCTTTTATGGTTGGTAAAATATCATCACTCAATGCCCAATCAAACTCTTGAAACAAAAAACAATCCATATTCTGACGAAAAACTTGTTGTGGCAGTTTTTTATCTTGATCAAATACACGATCCACTAAGTTCTGATAGAACCTGAATTCTTTTTCTGAACGAACAAATAAGTGCTCAAGCTGCTTCAAGCCAATGCCCCCTTTCTACATCATTCATGTGATTTTTCGTTCTTTCTCTAAAATAAATCCGTATATCATCATTTTATCAATACTTCTTCTTTTTTCCATATAAAAAAGCATCCTAAACGGATGCTTCTATCAAATGATATTTTTTTAAAATACGATAAGTGATTTCTTTTGCTTCTATACCGGTGCCTTCAATATTTGTGGCGAAGATGTAGGTTTTGTTTTTATGTTTGAGGAAGCCTACGTACCAGCCGATGCCTGAGCCGGAGCCTGTTTTTCCGTATAGAGTGGCATTTTCCTCTTCTTCTTGTATCATCATTCGTTTGACCGTTCTCATGGCAGATAGGTCAAATGGGAGACTTTCTTCATATAGCTGTTTGAGGAAATGGACTTGTTCTATTGAAGAAATGCGCAACGAACTGCTTAACCAAAATTGATCGATTCCGCCAGATATGTCTTCATTGCCATAGTGAATGGCTTTCACCCAATGGCTCATGTGTTCTTCCCCGATGTCACGCGCCATGGCTTGATAGTACCAGACGACTGAATCTCTCATGCCAGAGCCCAGTGTATGATCCTTATTCCAGTTATCAATTTCTCTTTTTACTCCGTCCCAATATTTGATGTCATATTCATCTCTCACCGCGCCGGTTTGGAGTCCGATGAGGGCATTTGCCACTTTAAATGTTGATTGTGGGGCAAAGCGCTTATTCGCTCTTTTTTTGTTATATACCCATGGCGATTTTTCTTTTACTTCTTGTATCACAAATGTGCCTTCCCTGTCTTTCAAGAATTCATCTACTGACCATGCTGGTGATGTTCCCTCACTTGATGACGGGTGACCGATACAAAGCGTCATCAGCATAATGGAGGAAACCAGCCATTTCATATGCTTTTTCTTCAAAAAAACCACTCCTTCTCCCATGATTTGTATCGATTGTAGCATGCCTGAGCGAGGAGACATAAGGTACGCTTGTCCTCTTTTCTACCAAATAAAAAAAGCCGGTTTCATCCGGCTTTCTGATCATATTAGCTTTCTTTTTTCTCTTCAATGGCCTGCTTTGCGATTTTTGAAATCGTCATATCATCCATTGGCGGGTTATGAAGTCCAGCACGAATATCGCGATAGTAACGCTGTAGCGGACAGCCGAGACTTAGGCTTTTCGCGCCAACTAAACGCATGGCTTTATCGACCACTTGCAGACTATGATTGACGACTGTATGTTTCACAACACCAAATTCATTGTTTAACAGTTCTCTTTTCTCTGGATGCTCATACAACGCTGCCGCTGAATAAATGACGTGACGTGCTTGCTTGAGCAGTAAATCGATTTCACCAATCAGTGTTTGGACATTTGGCAGATCACTAATCGTTCCGCTGATACTGTTCGGTGAATGTGTGATGGCATACTGAACAGCATAGTCTCTTGCCGCTTGCGCAATCCCTAAATAGCAGGAAGGAATATGAGCGATCCAAGGATTTAGCATACCGCCCCGAGGCCCTTTATGCACTTCAACAAGCATGTCATCTGAGACCTTTACCTGATCTAAGATTAAATCATGGCTTTCTGTTCCTCTCATGCCCACAACATCCCATGTTTCTTCTATAGATATACCTTCTGTGTCACGGTGAATTAAGAAAAATCCCATTGCCTCTTTTTCTTCAATCCACACGCCAACTAAAAAGTATGTGAGCGCTGGTGACATCGTTGTGAAAATTTTACGTCCATTGATCACCCATTGATCACCTGATCTAACCGCTGTTGTCCCAGGCTTGCCACCTCTTGTTGGACTGCCTGTCTGCGCCTCACTCACAGCACGGTTGACAAGAGCGCCCTTCTTCACTTCTTCCGCAAAGAATTGCAGCTGCTTCTCACTCCATTGTTTCTTTTCATAAATTTCGCCTACTACCCCTTGGTGCCAGCCAATCGATAAGGCAGTCGCTCCATCCATACTGCCAAGCGTTTCTTGAAACAGAACCATATCCTTGACAGATTGACCTCCGCCTCCATATTCACTAGGGAGAGACAAAGTTGTATATCCCATATCTACTAATGATTCGATATTCTTTTTAGGAAAATAAGCGCCTTCATCATGTTCTTTTGCGGTTTGTTCGATCGTTTCACGAAGAGATTCTAGTTGATTGAGCCATGTTTTTTGAAAATCGGTATCGACAAATAATGCTTTAGACAAAACGTTCCAACTCCTCTGTTTCTCACAATCTATGATATCTTATTTTTCCAATTGGAATGAATAAAACACACTTTACTTATAGGATTTAATGTGTTAAATTTTATCAATATTAAGTACATATGTCAAAGGAACGTGATGCTTTTATGATCTCAGCTACTAATCTACATAAATCTTATGGGCAGACCCATGTGTTAAAAGGCATTGATTTCGCCGTACAAGAAGGTGAAGTGGTCGCAATTATTGGACCGAGCGGATCAGGAAAAACAACACTTCTTCGCAGTTTAAACAGCCTCGACATTCCAGATAAAGGAGAGCTGACTGTTGGAGAAGCAACGATTCAATTTGAACGATACCATAAAAAAGATCTTTTAAAATTAAGACAGCAATCTTCCATGGTATTTCAGCATTATCACTTGTTTCAAAATAAACGAGCACTTGAAAATATTACAGAAGGATTGATTGTGTCTCAAAACATGTCTAAGAAAGATGCTGAAAAAGTTGGAGAGCAATTTTTAGCGCGGATTGGACTGCTGCATAAAAAAGATGCATTTCCGAGTGAATTATCTGGTGGTCAGCAGCAGCGCATTGGAATTGCCCGTGCTCTTGCGATGAACCCTGCTGTGCTTTTGTTTGATGAACCTACGTCCGCACTGGACCCAGAGATGGTAGGAGAAATCCTTGAAATGATCAAGGATATTGCGAGCCAAGGGATGACGATGGTCATTGTGACACATGAAATTTCGTTTGCAAAGGATGTAGCGGATACGGTGATCTTTATGGCAGATGGGGAAATTGTCGAAAAAGGCTCACCAGAAGACGTCCTGATGAAGCCTCAGCATGAACGAACGAAACAATTTTTATCCAGAATTCATCGTGGAATGTGGCAAGGATCGGAGGAAGACATATGAAGCAAAAGACAGCATTCATGACATCTGGTGTCCTTCTGTTTCTCCTCTCTCTTATTGGCTGCAGCAGTGTAAAAACAACAACAGATGATGGGAAACAAATTGTGAAAGTCGCACTGAGTGCAGAGGTCAATCCCCCCTTTTTAGCAACAAATGACCGAAACGAACCGATTGGCTATAACATTGATTATTTAAATGAAGTGGAAAAAAGACTTCCGCACATACATTTTGATTACATCTTTGGCGAGGAAGAATCCAATTTAATTGGTGTTGGCGCAGGGAAGTTTGAAATGGCAGCTAATTGGTTTTTTAGTAACCCTGAACGCGAAAAGCGGTTCCTTTATCCTAAGGTTCCGTACGGCTATTCAATGACAGGCTTAATTGTGAATGAATCAAACCAAGATATTCAATCGCTTGAAGATTTGACATCCAAAAAGCTCGCTCCTGTCAGTCCTAGCGGGGGCTTACGTTCGATATTAAATCAATATAATGAAGAACATGATCCGGATATTCCGCTGACAACCATTGAAAGCCCTTCAAATGAACTCAACTTAAAGCGCGTTGAAAGCGGACGGTCCGATGCGGCATTTATGAACATTTCGACCTTTGATACCATTCAAAAGCATCTGAACCTGAAGGTCAAGGTTGGCGGCATAGTGTCAAAGGAACCCATTTATCTCGTCTTACAGCCAAGTGAAAAGCAGCTTGCAGAAGATTTGGACCGGGTTACACAAAAGATGATTGATGATGGAACATTGCCTAAGCTTGCCAAAAAGTGGTTTGGGGTTGATTTCTTTCAAAATATTGACTACATCTCAGAGCAAGGCTACCAATATGAAGAAAGGAAGGAAGCGTCATGACGTTTACAGCTGGAGATTGGCTGCGAATTTTTTTACAGGTACTTGAACGCCTGCCACTCACTTTTCTTATTATTGCAGTGTCATTGCTATTTGCTATCATCATAGGACTCGTATTTGCATGCATTCGTATTAAACATATCCCAGTGTTGAAGCAATTGGCCGTCGTTTATTTATCTTTTACACGAAGTACGCCTTTAATTGTTCAGTTATTCTTAATTTATTTTGGACTGCCTCAGCTTTTACTTTTGGCAGGGATTGAAATCAATCATTGGGATCGTGTGTTATTTGTGATGATGACATTTTCTTTACATACGGGTGCTTATTTATCTGAAGTTTTTCGCAGTGCGTATTCATCTGTTGGGAAAGATCAGCTTGAAGCGGCCTACATTGTTGGGATGACAGATACTCAGGCCTTGATCAGGATCATTATTCCCCAGGCCTTTCTCATTGCACTGCCAAACCTCGGAAATTACACCATTGATCTCGTGAAAGACACGGCGATTGCGTTTACGATCGGGCTCATTGATATCATGGGACAGGTGAAGATCATTCTAGGTAATAACTATGGAATCGGCATGTTTGAAGTGTATGTGATCATTGCGATTGTGTACTGGCTTATATGTATGTGCATTGAACTGATCACCATGCTGCTTGAAAAGAAATTTGTGAAAGGCCGCACCAGCCTGTCACGCTAAGGAGGCGATTTGATGCAAACCATTGATATTCCATTTGCGATTGACCAAGTACCTCATATTCTAAAGGGCGTTCCTTTTACCTTATTGATTGCACTTGTTTCCATGGCTGTGAGCCTTTTAATTGGATCTGTTTTTGCTTTCATTCGTCTCTTTCGTATCCCTGTCTTTAGACAGTTTGTCACGCTCTATGTCTCCTTTTTTAGAGGAACGCCTCTTATTGTTCAACTGTTTGCTTTCTTTTATGGGCTACCTTTTCTTTTAACGAGCATGAGCGGCACATTCGGGCTGACTTTTCATCCGGATATCGTCTCCCCGTTAGCTGTTGCCCTTATTACCTTCAGCCTCCATTCAGCCGCCCATTTAACAGAGGTGGTTCGGAGTGCGCTTTTCGCGGTAGACAAAGGGCAGCTTGAAGCGGCAAAAATTGTAGGTATGACCACAAGGCAGGCGATGCTGCGCATTATTTTGCCGCAGGCATTTGTTGTCGCCTTACCGAACCTAGGCAATCAGCTCGTTCAGCTATTAAAAGCGACATCTCTTGCGTTTACAATTGGTGTACTCGAAATCATGGGTATTTCCCGAATCATTGCAAATGATGGGTATCAGTTTTTAGAAACTTACCTCGTCTCTGCTTTGATCTATTGGCTGCTGAGCATTTTCTTTGAATTAGCTTTTGCCTTGTTAGAGAAGCGTGTCAGCGTGTACGGAAGATCTCTCGGACGTTAAAAAATCGATCAGGCCCGAAAACCTGATCGATTTTTTTATTCATTCTTTTTGTTTGGTGTGTTAGACAGTTTCTTTGGTGCGGGTTTTAGTTTTGGGCCTGAGCCAAATACGACAGGTACAAATTCCATCTATGCTGCGGCCATCTGCCTTCCTTGCTTTCTTCCCCTCTTGAGAAGTTAAACAATTGCATCAATTAGATCAGGCTTAGAGGCATCTTTTCACTTATCACTATTCAACCACGGCTCTCTTTATGAAAATGACCTGATCACATAAAAAAAGAGAATGGCTTATGCCATTCCCTTTGTTATCCTACTTATTCAGCACTAACTAAAATTTTCACTTGATCTTTTTCATTGATTAATGCATGGAAACCATCCTCGATCACATCGTCCAGCTTGATTTTTTTCGTGACGAGCGTGTCTGCAGAGAAATAGCCTTTTCTCATTAAGTTTAATACAGATGGGAATACGTCTCTGTAGCCGATAATTCCTTTCACTGTACGTTCTTTAATGACGATGTCGTTTGGCATAATTTCTGCGCCTTTTTCCCAAATACTCACAATGACTGTTTCGCCTGCAATTTTAGTTGATTGAATTGCTTGCTTCAATACAACAGGTACACCTGTCACTTCAAAAGAAACATCGACGCCACCGTTTGTACGGCGTGCAATTTCTTGAACAACATCTTCATATTGAGAAGGATCTACAATGATAGCCCCGAGCTCTTTTGCTTTCTCTTGGCGTTCTTTTGATAATTCAACTGCATAAATATCAGTAGCACCAGCTGCTTTTAATGCTTCAATGACAAGCAAACCAATTGGTCCGCAGCCAAACACAGCCGCTGTATCTCCAGCTTGTACTTTACTAGAACGAACAGCATATAAAGCAACTGCAGAAGGCTCAACAAGCGCGCCTTGCTCATATGAGATTTCGTCTGGTAATAAATGAAGTAATTCTTCATCGACTGATACATATTCAGAGAATCCACCGCCGCCTCCGGCAAGTCCTAAAAAGCCCATGTTTTCATCTAAGTTATAAGCACCTTGATGCCCGTGAGTTGCAAAAATAGGCTCAACAACCACTCGATCGCCTACTTTGTAATTGCTCACGCCTTCTCCTACTTCAACAACCTCACCAGAGAACTCGTGTCCCAGTGTAACTGGTGCTTTTTCTTTTGTAAGTGGATGAGGTTCATTCACTGGAATGAAGATCGGCCCGCCTAAATATTCATGTAAATCACTACCACAAATGCCGCACCATTTTACTTTCAGTTTCACTTTTCCTGGAGCAACTGTTGGTTCGTCAATTTCCTCTAGTCGAATGTCCTTTTGATCGTGCCAGCGTAGTGCTTTCATTTGTAAGACTCCTTTTCTCATCAATTTAATTAACTTACTTAAATAATGATAACATAATTTTTTTAATTTTCTAAGTAGGATGCACTATTTTTTTTATAGTCAATGGACGAAAGATGACAAAACATAGCAATAAACAGACAAGAAGCATACATATACACCCAATGATGACGGAGGTTCTGATAGATAAAACATGAGCGAGTCCGCCAAATATCCCTGTCGTGGCTATTGTCAAAATGGCTTCAATTAAAGCATAAAAGCTGGCTATCCTCCCCATCACCTTTACTGGGATATTTGTTTGATAGAATGTCATAAAACCCGTGTTCGCAAATGCTAAAAAGAAGGCTAAAACAAAAAATCCAATGGCAGCTGCAAATAGTGTGCTTGAAACAGCGTAAAAGAGATAGCCAAATGCCACAAACAAGCTGCCGACCCCAAGCATCATCGAAACGGACAGCCTCTCGACAATGACCGAGTTAAGACTTGCCCCTGCGATGATACCTGCTCCCGCCACACTGACAAGAAGGCCATATTCTGTATCAGTCAGCATCAGTACTTCTTTTGCAAAAGCTGTTTCAAGTGAATCAATCGCAGTAGGCAGTACCGATATCGCCGCACTAAATAATAAATACACCGCCATGATCTGGCGTGATGTCAGACTAAATCGAAGAACAAGCTTTGCATCCTCTTTTAACATTGAAAGAGAAAACCCCTTTTCGCCAGCATCTGTTTTTAGCAAATTCGGTAAACACATCGTTAAAAGAGCAGATATCAACAGGCAGACTGCATTCACATAAATTGAAAGAATAGGTGTCCCAATTAGAAAGAGCAAGCCTGCTGCTGCGGGGCCAAGTAAAAATCCACCTGATTGTAATAAAGACCGAATAGCATTGAACCGCTTTCGGTTATCCGCCGGGATCAGCCCTGTCATATACACCATCGATGCTGGATGAAACATCGCCTGTGCCATCTGAATACAAAATACCATGACATAGAGTATCAGCAGATGTCCTGAAAATAAAGCAAATGGGATACATGCAATGAAAATAGCACGGATGATATCTAAACTGATCATCACATGCCGCTGATTCAGTCTGTCAATCAAACTGCCAGACCAGCTATTGGTCAAAAGTGCAGCCGCCGGTCTGAGCATATAGACAGTTGTTACAGCAAGCACAGAGCCCGTTTCTTGAAAAATGAGCAGATGGAGGGCGATCATATAAATCCATTCTCCTATGTTCGCAATCCCGATGGCTCCAAGTAAAATACTCATATCACGCCAATGTGTTTTCATGGTTGCCCCCTATTTTTTTGTCATAAAAAAATCCCGCCCCCAAGACATTTCTGTCTTGAGGACGGGATTTACTCCGTGTTGCCACCTCAGTTCATTCATCTGTTCCCAGATGAACCTTAGCAGGTCATCATTTAACCCTTCTCTGTAACGGGAGAAATTCGCTGCACCACCATCCGAAGGAATCCGGTGCAGAGCTAAGAGGCTTGGTTCCATCATGCTCCCCAGCTCCTTCCCAGCTTCGCGGAGTTCTCTGTGTGAGGCAGCTATGATGTACTTTTCTCTATTTACGCTGTGTCTTTTTTCATCACGATCTTCAGCTGAATTGTTACATATTGTACTGCGCCTCGATCAAAGCGTCAATGTTTTTTCATGTTAATCCACATAAATCATTTTTCTGGTCATGCCGCCATCAACAACTAAATCTGTGCCCGTCACAAATTGATTGTCTTCATCTGTTAAATAAAAACAAGCTTTCACAATATCCTTTGGCGTGCCGACTCGATTAGAAAGATGCTGCTGATGGTCAATTTCTCGAAGACTTTTCTCATCCTTCGTTTCAATCCATCCAGGAGAAATGCTATTCACCGTAATGTGATCTTGGCTGAAAGAAGCCGCCAATGCATGAGTCAATGCGGAAATCCCGCCTTTTGATGCGGCATATGCTTCCGTATGAGGCTCTGACATAGTCGCACGGGTAGATGAAATGTTCACAATGGAACCACCTTTTGGATTCTCTTTCATATAACGTGCTGCCTCTCTTGCACATAAAAAAGTTCCTCTCAGGTTTGTTTGCAGCACATGATCCCACTCATCGACTGATAACTCATAAGGCGATGCTGTGCACATGACGCCGGCATTATTGATGAGGATATCAATCGTTTTAAATTGCTCCGCCGCAAATGTCATCAAGCGCTGGATCTCCTTCTCTTGTTTCACATCCGTCTTGATAAAATAAACTTCAAAGGACTCTTTTCTCAGCTGCTTCTCCAAACGTTTGCCCTTCTCTTCATCTATATCCGCAAGCACCACACATGCTCCTTCTTTAGCATAGCCAGAGGCGATTGATTCACCAATTCCATTGGCTGCGCCTGTGATGATGACGGTTTTCCCTTTAAAATGCAGCATATGATTGATTCCTTTCTATAACTCGGATGAATGAAGTATTTTATTCTTTTCTGAAAAGTGCGATCCAGTCATCCACTTCTATTGATTCTATTTGTTCGTCTGTCATCTTTAACCTATAATATTGCTTTATTTTCTCGTTAGCATCTAACATGTAATCTGTAACGATCTCTTCTTCCTTTAACGATTTCGTTGTTCGTTTTACCCATTCCTGAAAAGGATAACGTTTTTTTCGTTCCACTGATCTCACTTCTTTTAATCCCTCTTCTAAAAACAATTTTCCCCATTGTTTTGTCGATAGACAGGAGACATGACTTGGGTCTCTCAATCGTTCTAGCTGATTGATAAAAAGAGCGAGCTCTTCATCATTTGGCGAAATATTATCAATAAAGAAAAACAGACCATTTGACTTTAATACACGAGCAGCCTCTTTGGCAAACTGCTCTGGGTGCGGGAAATGGTGTGCAGCAATTCGGCATGTGACCATATCAAAGGTTCCATCTAAAAAAGGGAGGCTTTCCGCATCCGCTAGTACATAAAAAATTTGTGGATATCCTTTTAAATGAAGTGCTGTATTAGAAAGCATCTCTCTCGTTAAATCCGTTGCAAACACTTGATTCACATATGGAGCTAGTGCTTTTGCTGTATGACCGCCACCGGTTGCGATATCGAGTACGACCCAGCTTTCTTCTGGTGCTGCCCATTCAACGATTACATCTAAGTCTGCTCCCTTTGCATGAGTTTGACTCGTCACATACTTTTCTGCATTTCTCCCGAATTGTTCTACAACTCTTCTTTTTGCCTGATCTGAATTCATCTGGTTCCTCCCCTTTAAATGATACTGTTTATTTTATGTGATTTTATCAAAATAAAGAGCCGTCCCATTTTATTGAGCGGCCCCTTTCATGTTAAAAATTATTGAGAAAGCATCCCATGCGGGTCAATCACAAATTTCTTCGCCACACCAGAATCAAAATCACTATATCCTTTAGGGGCTTGATCAAGGTCAATGACGGTCGCATTGACGGCTTTGGCGATCTGTGCTCTTCCGCTTAAAATGGATTTCATTAGACTGCGGTGATACTGCATAACAGGGGTCTGGCCTGTCACAAAGGTATGAGCTTTTGCCCACCCTAGTCCAATTCGCACTTTCAGAGAACCAACTTTTGCATCGGCATCCACTGCACCTGGATCTTCTGTGACATAAAGCCCTGGAATTCCGAGCTTACCGCCAACTTTGGTAATATCCATAATTGTATTTAATACTGTCGCGGGTGCTTCACCCTGATCTCCATGACCCGAAGCTTCAAAACCGACACAATCGACGGCACAATCGACTTCTGGCTCCCCTAAAATATTTGCCATTTGTTCACCGATTCGATCATGTTTCCGTAAATTGATCGTCTCGCAGCCAAAGCTTCTGGCCTGCTCCAGCCTCTGCTCATTCAGATCGCCAACAATCACAGCAGATGCGCCAAGGAGCTGCGCGGAATGTGCTGCGGCAAGACCTACTGGCCCAGCACCGGCAATATATACGGTGGAACCAGGCTTGACTCCAGCCGAATAAGCACCGTGAAAACCTGTCGGGAAAATATCAGAAAGCATCGTCAGATCAAGGATTTTTTCCATCGCTTGATCTTTGTCTGGAAATTTAAGCAGCTGGAAATCTGCATACGGAACCATGACATACTCGGATTGGCCGCCAACCCATCCGCCCATATCTACATATCCATAGGCAGAGCCTGGACGGTCCGGGTTTACATTTAAACACACATGGGTTTTTTGTTCCTTACACATGATGCAGCGTCCACAAGCAATATTAAACGGAACGGACACGAGGTCTCCTTTTTGAATAAATTCCACATCTCGTCCAACCTCAATGACTTCACCTGTAATTTCATGACCAAGGACAAGTCCCTCAGGCGCAGTTGTACGCCCTCTCACCATGTGCTGATCACTTCCGCAAATGTTTGTCGTCACTACTTTTAAAATAACGCCATGCTCACATTTGCGCCCCACATTGGCTTTAGGTACACCCGGGCCATCTTTTAAGATCAAATCAGGGTATCCAATATCCTCAACTGCTACATTTCCTGCTCCTTTATAAACGACACCTTTGTTTCCCGACATGATTTCATTCCTCCCTTTTTGTTTAAAAATGAAGTCTCTACAATTTTCTCTATTTCTTTCATCATTACCTGCTTCAAATGGCACAATTGATGAAAAAAAAGCGATGATTGTCTATCCGGGAGAGAAAAATGTGCCTTCCAGTGAAATAAAAAAGAAAATATTGAAAAAAAAGCTAAACTTTTGCAGAATGGTGTCGATATAAGAAGTAAGCCAGACAGGTATCCTTAATCGACAAACAAATTCCTTATATATACTATCATTCCTTACACACCTGGCTGGCGCCTACATCACATACAAAAGGCTCTTCTGCTGAAGAGCCTTTATTATTTTTAATTGGATTGCAAGCAAAGAGGCTCCTCTGACGATGAGCCTCTTCTTTGAGTGCTTGTTCATTACCTGGGAAATATTTTCATCACTTTAATGCTTTGATACAGATGTATGTATCATAATGATAAATCGAGACGTCTCTAAAGTGATACGCTGAAAATAGGCCGCTGATCTCCTGTTCACTGTACGAAGAAAAAGATTGTGAGCGTTTTTGTTCCTTTACCAGCTCCTGCTTTTGGAAAGATAAGAATACTTCTCCATCTACTTGAAGGACGCGGTACACTTCCTTCATGACTTGCTCAATATCCTTCAAATAATAGATCGTCTGCACTGTAAATAATTTATTGAATGATCTGTCTTCAAAAGGTAAATGCTCTGCCTTACCAAGTGTGAAGACGGCTTTGTCCTGTTCGGCAAGCTTCTTATGTTTTCTTTTTGCATATTTGACCATATGACGAGAGGCATCCACTCCATATATTTTTCCGCGGTCAAGCTTTTCTGCTACCTTTGATAAGGTGATGCCTCTTCCTGTTCCGATTTCTAAAATTCGGTCATTTTCTTGTATATTTAAGAGTTGAATCGTCCATTCATTGATATTATGATGATTTTTTTCCATATAGCGGGCAACCCATTTTGAGAACAAGCCTTTTGGTTCCCTCATTTGTTTTCCAATCCAGCTTTGAATCAATGTTAACACCTGCTTTACATGAGTAAATAAACCTATTTACGAATTTTCTTACTTTTCTTATCGGCTCTCACAGAACAAATTTTAAGACCTAGTCCTAATTCATTTGTCTTTTATAAGACGGCACCTTTTCAGAAAATGTTTCGCGGGAAGTGAAAAAATTTTGACCTAAATAGGCGTTTTCATTATTTGTGCTGAGATTGATTTCGTTTTCTGCATGAGCTGCATAATTTATAAATGTATCTTGATTAGATAAAGGTGGTGCTAGATTATGGGCTTTGGCGGTTATTCTGGAGGCTACTGCGGTGGCTACGGTGGCGGTTTTGCAGGCGGATTCGCATTGCTTGTTGTACTGTTCATTTTGTTGATCATCATCGGTGCAAGCTGGATTTGCTAATGTAAAAGGAGCAGGAAACGTCATGGTTTCCTGCTCCTTTTCTTTAATACCAATAAGCTCGGTACTGATACATATAACGTCTGAGCATTTCTTGTTGCTCTCTTTGCATTCGGTATGGATTGCCGTACCCGTGCTTTAAGGAATGCGGAATGGATGCATACCCGTGCCCCACAGACGGGAACCTCATATATGGTGACATCGACATTCATTGATCACCTCACAATCTCCTTTTACGGTTATCATATGTGCAGGTGATCAATGTGGAGCGTGTCTAAACCTGGTCCTTCTCCCTCGTATAACAATCTAGCATTGCAAGCATCATAAACATGTCAATCTCCTCCTTTTCACATTTTTCTTTTCCTGTTTTAGTTCATATACTTTAGTTGTTTCTGTTTCATTTCTTCGTAAAATGTTTCGACTTCTTGTTCGTAAAGAACGGTCTCAATATCCTTGTATTTACGCTGGATCGTCAATGTAATAAAAAATAAATGGATTGTCATATACGCTCACCTCCCTTCAGTTCGCAGCACGCGAAATAGCCCGCAGATCTTCTTTATCAGTTGACCTGCGGGCACACTAAAATGCAGCTCAAAAGACAATGTCTTCCAACCTGCAATGGATGATACGTGTGAAATCCTCGTTTACTACTTAAACAGTTATGAAGCGTGCACCGTATAAGGCAAAGGAAGGACACGAGCTCTTCCACAGGCTGATGACATGATGAAATTGTTGGTTGAATTGATTCCAAGTAGATACGAATAACATATTCTTCAGCCTCCTTTACGTTTTTTTTAATTACTTTGTAAGTATATCCAGCAAGAACCATTTTGTAAACCTGTTTTTAGAAATATAGATGATTTTTGTGTTTTTGACTAAATTTCTACAATTATTCTTGTCCAATTGTCCAATACAATAAAAAAAGCCCCCTCATGCACATGAGGAGACTTTCGAATTATTCTTCATCTAATTCTTGCAGTTTCTTTTGAAAGAAAATCGCGCGTTTAACACAAACAAAAGCTGCTAATAAGAAAACACAATCTATTGCCATCATCAGCATTTTTGGAGATGCTTCGATGTGCTGGTTCGGTAAGATCGTACCAATATATAAAAAGGTGCTGACAGCAAGCAAAATAAAAGCGTACTGCTTGTAATCTGTCACTAAATCACTCCACTTTTTCTTCACTTGTTTCACCTTCCAGTATTAATGTCTATTCATAGCTTAACATAGTGAGAGAAAGCGAGGAGCATGTAAATCTATCCATTCGCTAGTGCGCTTAGTCCTTGCTTGATATCATTTAGTAAATCATCAACATCTTCAATACCAACGGAAATACGAATTAAACCATCTGTGATGCCAAGCTCCTCCCGGCGATCTTTTGGAATGGACGCATGGGTCATCCGGGCAGGGACAGAAATTAAGCTTTCAACCGCTCCAAGACTTTCTGCGATCGTAAACAGCTTAAGCTGGCTTAAAAATACATCCACATGTTCTTCTTTTCCAATATCAAAAGAGATCATTCCGCCGAAGCCGGTTGCTTGTGTTTTCGCAAGTTCATGTCCAGGGTGTGCACTAAGGCCCGGGTAATAAACACGTGTAACCGCTGAATGTTGTTCTAAAAACTCAGCGATTTTCTGTGCATTTTGCTGATGTGCTTCCATTCTAAGTCCAAGCGTTTTCATCCCTCTCATGAGAAGCCATGAATCCTGCGGTCCGAGAATGCCGCCAGTCGAGTTTTGAACAAAGTGCAGTTCTTCTCCAAGCTCTTTCGTCGCTGTTACAACAAGCCCGCCTACGACATCACTATGACCGCCTAAATATTTAGTGGCACTGTGCAAGACAATGTCCGCGCCATATTCAATCGGCTTTTGGAAATACGGTGTGAAAAATGTATTATCGACAATCATCAAGATGTTGGCTTCTTTTGTCAATTGGCCGATGGCTTTTAGATCCGTCATTTTAAGTAAAGGATTGGTTGGTGATTCAATGTAAACGGCTTTTGTTTCAGGTAAAATTGCTTTTTTCACCGCTTCAGGATCACTTGTATCTACAAATGTCGCTTGAATACCAATACGGTTTAGCACTTTCGTGATGACGCGGTAGGTTCCGCCATATACATCATCTGTCAAGACAATATGATCCCCACTGTTAAACAGCATCATGACAGCTGTAATGGCTGCCATCCCTGAACCAAATGCGTAGCCGTTTGCCCCTCCTTCAAGATCACGAATGACTGTTTCAAGTGCTGTTCTTGTTGGATTTGCTGTTCTAGAGTATTCATACCCTGTATGTTCGCCTGCTTTCGGCTGCTTATAAGTGCTCACTTGGTAAATTGGAACTGACACAGCGCCTGTTCTTTCATCACCCGTTGTTCCACCGTGTATCATCATTGTTTTTGGTTTCATTCTATTTTCCTCCCTCATAAATTCCTTTACTTAAATATCGTTCACTGCTGTCAGGAAAAATGGTCACGATGACTGTCCCAGGCGCTGCCTTTTTCGCTTCCTCTAAAGCAGCAAATAACGCGGCTCCAGAAGAGCTTCCAATGAGAACACCCTCTTTTTCAGCGGCTTCTTTCACCATTTGGAAAGCATCATCGTCACTGACAGTGTAAATGTCATCGAATAAAGCCGGCTCCATATACTCTGGGATAAATTCAAGGCCAATTCCTTCCGTTCTATGCGGGCCTGGGTCTCCTCCATTTAAAATCGATCCTTCTGGCTCCACAACAACCGTTTTTAACGATGGATGCTGCTCCTTTAAATAGGCGGCACATCCTTGAAAAGTTCCGCCTGATCCTGCTCCTGCCACGAATACGTCGATGTTCCCTTTTAAATCGGACCATATTTCAGGACCGAGCGTTTTGTAGTAAGTCAATGGATTTACTTGGTTTTTAAATTGTAAAACGCAATAGGCATTATCAAGGCTTGCCTCTAGCTCAAGAGCTCGATCAATCGCACCCTTCATGCCCTCATTTCTTGGCGTGTGAATAATCTCTGCACCGAGTGCCTTCATAAGCTGTTGTTTTTCTTGGCTAAAATGTTCTGGCACACAAAAAACGGTGTGCAATTGATGCTTTCTTGCACTTAGAGCAAGCCCAATTCCTGTGTTTCCAGCGGTCGCTTCAATAATGGTTCCGCCTGGACGCAGTTTGCCAGATGCTAATGCTTCTCTTATGAGCATATCACCTAAACGATCCTTAATACTTCCACCTGGATTCATCATCTCAAGCTTCGCATACACCTCAACGCCTTCCGGGATGCCAATCCCTGACAGCTTTAAAAGCGGTGTGCGGCCAATTAATTCTGTAATGTCCTTTATGACAGCCATATAATTCCCTTCCTTTGCATGGAAAAGAAGGGGGAAACCCCTTCTTTTATTGTGTTTGCTTTATCATACGCAGGACAAGATCGGTTGAGTGAATCGCTGCTTGCTCAAGGAATTGATCAAAAGAGACATTGGATTCTTTCCCTGCAATATCTGAAAGGGCACGAACGACAACAAATGGCGTTCCAAAGAGCTGGCATACTTGTGCAACGGCTGCAGCTTCCATTTCCACCGCATATAACTCTGGAAACTTCTCTCTCACAAACGCAACACGACCCGGATCATTCATAAATGAATCTCCAGTTGCAATCGTTCCTTTTGCCACTTGAATATGATCAATCTCTAAAGCAGATTCCTCTGCAAGCTTCACAAGCTTTTCATCCGCAATGAAAGCAGCTGGAAGTCCTGGCACTTGTCCATATTCGTAATTAAAGATGGTCACATCTACATCGTGATGTCTCACATCAGTAGAGATGACAATATCCCCTACATTTAATGAGTGATGGAAACCGCCAGCAGATCCTGTATTGATCACATAATCTGGCTGAAAGCGGTCAAGCAGTAAGGTAGTGCTGACCGCTGCATTTACTTTTCCAATCCCTGATTTTAATAAAATCACTTCTTTATCTTCATAAACACCTGTTGTAAATTCACACCCAGCGATGTTTTCTTGTGTAGCATTCTTTAGTTGATCTCTTAAAATCGTTACTTCTTCTTCCATTGCACCTATAACTGCGATTTTCAAAACAAAAACATCCTTTCATTCCCTTTTCTTCGCTTCAACGATCCAAACAAAATCATTCATTTGATGAAAGGACGTGCTAAAACCTTCTTCTTCAAAGATTTTCTTTAGCACATCAATCGTTGGATAATATTCCGTTTCTAAATCCTCTGCAAGCTGATCGAATCCTGCGGCTTTTGCTTTACCTATTTCAGCTTGATGTGCTGCTTGATTTTGAAACATTGTATCAGCAAAGACTATTTTACCATCTGAGTGAAGGATGTTGCTATAGGTGTGAATGGCTTGTTTTTTTTCTTCGTCCGTTAAATGGTGGAAAGCATATGAGCTAACAATCGTATCTGGCTCAAAAGGCGGCGATGGAAATGATAAAAAATCCCCATCATGAAACACATCTGGTACTCCTTTTTGAAGAGCCGCTTTCTTCATGGCATCTGATGGTTCAACACCAAACACCTTCTTATCAGCCGCAAGTAGTAGCGCTGTTAAATTTCCCGTACCGCTTCCAAACTCAAGAACATATTGGCCTGAGCGGCGGGCAATCTCTTTTAAAATAGCCGGATACCGGCGAAATACTTCTTCATACTGCTCGTCATGACCACTTACCGTGTCATCATAAGAGTCAGCCCAATGATCAAATAAAGAAAGAAACTCACGTCCCATTTTCTTTCCCTCCACTTTATCTATTTATTCCTATGTGTATAGTATGTTTTATTCCGTCGAACAGTTCCTATCCTACCACATCTTCTGTTTCTTTCCTACTAAAAAATACTGGGAGGGGCAGAAAATATTTGCCCTTCTGAAGGAGAGAGATTAAGATGAATGGAGAGTATAGAGAGGTGAATCAAATGGATTTTCAGCTGGATTTTTTAAAGGATAAAATTGAATTTTTTGAAGCAGCATCTTTAAAAGAACTTGAACAAAAGATCCAAAAACAAATTGAACATAATCAGGCGATTCTGCTGACCGTTCATTCTGTCAGTCATCAAACGACTGTGATCGATGATCGGATTTTGTATACAGCGGTTGTTCATTTTAAAGCAAAGGTCTAAATAAAAAAGATAGCACCGCTGCTATCTTTTTTTCATGTTTATTTTAATTTTTCAACCTTCACAGGTTTCCACCCTTTTTCATCTACCCACGTAATTTCCACGCGGTAGCGTTCACCTGTTGATTTATCACGGATGGTTCCTTTTGCATCTTGAGGGCCTCCGTTATTTCCTAACCAAAGGACTGTCATTTGATCTTCTGAAATTCCTGTCGCATAAGACATCGCTTTGATCATTTCTTTCCAGTCTTTTGATTTAGAATCATAGGTCGCTGTATGTGAACCGGATTGCTCTGTTCCTACAGGCTCCCAGTCATCGTTTTCGTATGTTTTGTCTACGTCACTCGTTTTGCCGCCGTCTGTTTCTTTGGCATCTTTTAACGCATCTTTATTAGGCTTTTCTTCATCATCTGTCTTCTTCGTATCGTCGTTTTGATCAGATGAATCATCTTTTTTTGCATCTGAATCATCGGATGTGTCTTTCTTTTGGTCTTTCACATCTTCTTCTGACTTTTGTTTATTTTCACTTGTTGCAGGTGCCGTTTTTGATGGTGCATCCGCTACATCTGTGTCTTTCGGTTTATTAAAAATTAACAAACTCGATGCGACAACCAAAATAAGCACCACAACGATACCAATTAATATGTTAAGCACCATATTTGCCTTTCTGCGCTTATCACGATGTTCAAATCGAGAATTTCTACTCAAAATCTCTGCACTCCTTTGCCTCTGTTCCCTAAGTCGTTTACTATTCTAACATGACATGAAGGGATGTTCTATGTCTGTTTCTTTTCAATTTCATTGACCTTTTTTACAATATCATAAAACGCATCATTTGTCTTAGCCCGGCCACTTGTCTCGTCAAGGTGAACAACGACAAGGGCGTATTTTGGTTTTTCTACCGGAAAGTAGCCAGCAAACCACTTATGATAAAGCGGATTCCCCTTTTTGTCTTGACTGCCTGTTTGGGCAGTACCTGATTTCCCCGCCACAGCGTATGGCAAATCTTGAAACCTTCTTCCGGTTCCCTTGTCAGAGGTCACCACCTGTCTTAAGTATTTTTGCAGCTTTTGAGCTGTATAGCGGTCTATGCTGTCCCCTTCAGACCGTTTGTTTTGAAAGGACAGCATCGTTGTTCCGTTTTGATACAGCACTTTTTCTGCGATTTTTACTTCTTTTCGTTCTCCTCCTCTCGCAATCGATGCCATCATATTGGCGATTTGCAAAGGAGTCGTTTTGACATTTTTTTGTCCTATTGCGGTTTGGGCAATGGCTTTTTTGACATGCTTGTCTCTTTTATCTCCCCACACACTGCCTGATTCTTCACGATCTAACTGCCTGAAGTGCTGCTGATGATAAACATCTCCCTCCCAGCCAGCTCGATCTATGAGCCCAAGCTTTGCAGCTGTTTTTTCGATGATTTGCTCATCTTTTTGGATCAGCTTGCCGGCAAGTGTCGCAAAGGTATAATTGCAGCTTTGCGAGAAGCTGTCAGCCAGATTTAGCACGTCCTGTTTTCCTTCAGGCTCTCCATATAAATTCTTTCGACAGTCATACATCGTTTGTGGCTGGTCAAGGTTTTTTTCTATTGCTGCGGCAAGCACAGCCGTTTTAAAGACAGAGCCTGGAGCGATGGCTGTCAGCATATAATTTCTTGCCTCATGCCGATTTTCACTGGTGACATTCGGAGTACTCGCCATTGCCAGCACACTGCCGCTTTCAATGTCGAGCAGAACAGCACCGCCTTTTTCAACTCCTTGTTCTTTGAGCACCTTCTCCATTTCAGTTTGCATGTCTTCATCTATTGTTGTCTGTACTTGAAGCGGATAAAAGGAATGGGCTTCTGCTGTATATTTGACGTCCATCCCGAACAAAGGGTTTCCCCTCCCGTCCACATGATATAACAATTTTGTGTCTTGCTCGGGTAATAGAAATTCGTCAAAGGTACTTTCCAGCCCAAATGTGCCAATTTCAGTTCGAATGGAAAGCTCTTTTTTGTCAGGATAACGCTTTCTGAGCAATTCTGGATTCTCACTTGTGAAGCCTAGCGTGTGGAGGGCAAGTCTTTTTTTGTCCTTCTCTTTCATATATACGCCGTACACACCTGAATATTTCATATCATTGATGTCTTTCAGCTTTTTTTTCGTGATGTCATCTTTTAAAATGAGAGGTTTTTTCGATTCTGTCAGCTGTTTTTTGAGTTCATCTTCTTCCATCCCAAGAATAGAGGCGGTTTGCTTTAAGTGCGGAAGATCATATTGCAGGAAGGGGAATAAGATGACCGCGGGCTGTTCTTTTGTCAGAAGCGCTTGACCGTTTCGATCTAAAAACTCACCGCGCCCGTCTGAAATAACGACTTCTTCTGTTCGCTGTTTGACACTTTCTTGTATTAAATTGATATCAAGCTTTGAAAACGATTCTGTGAAAAACAGCTGAATTTCTGCCAGTCTAATGAGAAGACCAAGCAATAACACAAAAATAATTGCACCTGTCCATTGGATTCTTCTTTTTTTGCGCATAAAAACACCTCGTCCCTATTGTGGACGAGGTGTTTATCGTATAAACGTGATTATGAAATTTTTACAATTTGGACGAACATTTCTCCGCCAGGTGTTTGAACGGTTACTTTGTCGTCTACTTGTTTGCCTAACAGGCTTTTTGCAATCGGTGAATCGTTTGAAATTTTACCTTCAAACGGATCAGCTTCTGCACTACCCACAATGGTGTAAGACTCTTCTTCGCCATCTGGTAATTCAACGAATGTCACCGTTTTACCAAGTGAAACAACATTTGAATTCCCTTCATCTTCGATAATTTTGGCATTACGAATCATATTATCAAGCGTTGTAATACGACCTTCTACAAACGCTTGCTCTTCTTTCGCTGAATCATATTCCGAGTTTTCAGAGAGGTCTCCAAAACTTCTAGCAATTTTAATACGCTCTACAACCTCTTTACGTTTAACCGTTTTCAAATGTTCAAGTTCTTCTTCTAATTTACGCTTTCCTTCTTCTGTCATTGGAAATACTTTCTCTTGTGCCATGAATCATTCACTCCTTCTATTAATCCTCATCATACAAACTTTCTGCACGTGAGTGACGACTGAAATATACAAGAATGAGGACATGTTCAGGCCCTCATTCCTTCTGTACCATATTCGTAAAAGTCCATCTTACATGGCGTCCCTTTTAGATGCAACTATTATGCCTTTTATTAGACAGGACCACTCCGCAGCGGTCTAAAATCGCACAAACTGTGGAAAGGCACAGGAAGCTCCTGTACCTCGTTCGGCCATTTCGATCATATGTAGAAGAATAGCTTACCCATTCTCCATCTTCCAATACATAATATGGTCAGTGTACGATATGTCTATGCTATATTATTACAAAATTGCGTTTTGATCAAGAATTGTTTGAAAATTTGTGATGATTTGTTTGTTGGTTTTTTAATATAGTTTTACAAATTCAAAACAACTTTGATATTCAGCTTAAAAACAGCATTTTTCTACATCTATTTCACATCATTGTTTTCCTATCATACCTAATCTACCATTTAAGCTGTGATTTGTTCAAAATACATACAAATCATCTATCAATAGAAACAAGTGAAATATTGGTAGATTCTCTGCATCACGATGCTGAAAAGACCTTTACAATGTAAAGGTCTTTTTCTTCTTCACCATTTACTCTGCTCGATCTTGAAGAATCGTTTGAATTTTTGTCACCATGAGATCAATTGCCACATGGTTTTGCCCGCCTTCTGGGATGATGATATCGGCGTATCGCTTTGTCGGTTCAATGAATTGATTATGCATGGGTCTGACAACAGATACGTATTGTTCAATCACAGAGTCGATCGAGCGGCCTCTTTCCTTCGTATCGCGTAAAATACGGCGAATGATGCGAAGGTCTGCATCTGTATCGACATACAGTTTAATGTCCATTAAATCTCTTAGACGTTCGTCTTCAAGTGCAAAGATGCCCTCTACGATGATGACATCCTTCGGCTCAACATGAACAGTCTCTTCTGAACGTGTGTTTAGTTTAAAATCATATATTGGTTTTTCAATGGATTCGTACCTTAGGAGCTGTTCCAAATGCTCAAACATCAGGTCATTGTCGAATGCAAGCGGATGATCATAGTTCGTGAGCAGGCGCTCTTCAAATGGCATATGACTTTGATTTTTGTAATATAAATCTTGCTGAAGCATGAGGATGGAATGTCCTTTAAATTTTTCATAGATTGAATTGGTGACGCTCGTTTTACCTGAACCCGAGCCGCCAGCAATTCCAATGACAACTGGTTTACTCCTCATGTGACTGTTATTTCCCCTTTCTCATCATGTTGCTAGGGTATACTTTTTGATCAAGCTTGAATTTCACGATTTGCAGCGGATGACGAGCGGCATCTAGTTCATTTCCTTTTTCATCCCAAATCGTCTCAATTTTGCATGTAAAATTCTCAATTTCTGGTCCGAAGAATTCGACTTCATCTCCAGTTTTAAAGAAGTTACGCTGCTGCAATGTCACGATTTGTTCTTTTTCATCATAATGAAGAACAAGACCTGCGAAATCAAATGTCGTTTTCTTTCCATGACTGCCAAACATTTGTTCATCTGTTCCTGGTACGCCTTCGAAAAAGGCCGGCGCTGTGTCACGGTTTGCACATTTATCTAATTCATCTAACCATTCCTGCTGAATGACAAAATTGTCTGGATCAGCACAATAGGCATCGATGACTTTGCGGTACACACTTACAACAGTGGCTACATAATGAATGGATTTCATCCGTCCTTCGATTTTTAAGCTGTCAATTCCCATTTCGATCATTTGGGGAATGGATTCAACAAGCTTTAAGTCTTTTGGACTCATCGCAAATGGTGCATCTTCTTCACCAAATAATGGCGCTTCCTCAGATCCTTCTAGTTTATAAAGATCATAATCCCAGCGACAAGACTGGCAGCAGCCTCCGCGGTTAGAATCTCTTGCCGTCATATGGTTACTAAGCACACAGCGGCCAGAGTAAGCAATACACATCGCACCGTGAATGAACGTTTCGATTTCAATATCGACTTTTTCTTTCATTTCTCTAATTTCTAACGCACTTGTTTCGCGTGCAAGAACTACGCGCTCAAGCCCTTCTTCCTTCCAAAATTGAACTGCTTTCCAATTCGAAAGAGATTGCTGTGTGCTTAAATGAACTTCCAGCTTCGGTGCGACACGTTTACATGTTTCAATGATGAGTGGGTCGGCCACGATAATACCTGCTACTCCAGCGCCTTCAATCCCTTGAAGGTATTCCTCCAGCCCATCCATGTTCTCATTGTGTGCAAAGATATTCGTTGTCACATAAATTCGTGCACCATATTTGTTTGCAAATGCGACGCCTTCAGCCATTTCTTCAATTGAAAAGTTATCTGCATTTGAGCGAAGTCCGAATTCTTTTCCGCCAATAAAGACCGCATCTGCTCCGTAATGTACAGCAACTTTCAGCTTTTCCAAGTTTCCTGCGGGTGCAAGCAGTTCTGGTTTTTTTGTAATGACACGTTTCCCATTAATCATTTCAGAAATACCATCTTTCAATAATGCCATTTCTTCTGCCTCCTCTTATATTAATAAACCGTTTCTTTAAAGAAGAATCCTGTATCAATCGAACGATTCACTGGCTGAATCTCTTCAATCCGTTTCACCCAGTCCTCTTTCTGATCTTCATACGCGTCTTTGTCAGTCGTTAGTAAATCAATTGCTTTTCGATATAGTGATGTCACTTCTGTCATATAAGAGAGTGACTTTAAAATTCCGTCAATTTTAAATGATTCAATGCCTGCGTCAACAAACTCTTCTAATTCGTCAATCATGCACACGTCGTTTGGACTCATAATATGGGTGCCGTTTGCATCCTCAAAAATAGGGTATTTGTTTTGACGCTCTTGGTCATGTAGGAATAGTCCTTCCTCCATATTTCTGCCTTCGACGTCCATTTGTTTGCCTTGGTATTCAAAATAGTTCCCGATGAGCGTACGTTTCGATTGAAACATACATGTCATGCCATGAACCTGAATTTCGATTTCCACCTCAGCATTTTCTTTGATGTCGATCACACTGTCCATGTTTAGCTCTTTGGCAAGAACAGCACGTGATGCGCCTTTTCTGCCCCAGTAGTTACAAGTGTAATAGTTTGTCCCAGTCGTTTCTGTACTCCAGTGCAGATTCAGGCTGACCCCTGTCTCCTTTGCAGCCATGATCACAGCTGGGTCTCCAAAGACAACGCCATCCACGTCTATTGAATCGAGAAAGGTTAAATAATCTCCAAGAAGCTGGACGCGGTCATTATGAAAAATCGCATTCATAGCCACATACACTTTTTTGTGATGGGCATGTGCAAGCTCAACTGTTTTTTTCACATCTTCTCTTGAAAACTCACCTGCAAGACGAATACCATATGTTTGTTCGCCTATTAAGAATGCATCAGCTCCTGCCTCGATTAATGGCAGTACGTCTGACACGCCGCTTGGCGTCACAAGCAATTCTGGTTTCTTCATGATTGGTCACCTCTTTTTGTACTAATGGCGATGCCGTCTCCCACTGGAATAATGCACGTTTGGAAATCAGGGTTTGACATGAGCCATTGATTGTATCGATCAATTTTTCCGATTAATTGTTTTTTTCGTTTATCTTCAATCTCTTCTTCATAATTCGTCGCCACTAAGCCTTTGAATAATACATTGTCTGTAATAATCATTCCGTCATGAGCGAGCATCGGTTCAAACAGTTCAAAAAAACGCTTGTACTGCCCTTTTGCGGCATCAATAAAGATCACATCATAGGGCGCCATCGTTTGGACCGTTTTAGCCGATTCCATGGCATCACCAAAAAACACGTGTATTCTTTCTTTTAACTTTAATTCCTCAATGTTCCGTGTCGCTTCTTCATAGCGTTTCGCATTTCGCTCAATCGTATAAATCTCAGCATCTGGCAGAGCTGTCGCCATTCGAATAGCAGAATAGCCAATTGCTGTCCCAACCTCAAGAATTTTCTTCGGCTTTTTCATCGAAAGAAGCTGCAGTAAAAGTTCGATGCTTACCTTTTCCATGATTGGCACATGATGCTCTTTTGCATATTCCTCTAATTGAGCGATTGCATCAGGACTTGGGTGAATTAAATGTTCAATATAATCATTTATTCGATCATCTTCGATAGTCATTATCTGTCTAGCTCCTTCATGACCTGAAAAAGAAGAGTCCTGCCTATTGCAGCTCTCTTTCTCGTCAATCTTTCGTTCATCTAAGTAAAAACAACCCGATATATTTTACCACAAAGAAGTGGTAATTGCGAACCTATAAAATGGATATTTCAACCGAAAAAAACTGCAGGCAATCTCTTATTGTCTACAGTCTTTTTCGATTCACTTGTACGTCAATTGGTACTGCCTGTGATGTATTTCGCTTTCGCTTTGTTGTGTTCATTTAACGTTTTCGTAAATACGACTTCTCCATTTTTCTTTGCAAGGAAATAAACGTAATTCGTTTTCTCTGGATGCAGTGCGGCTTTCCAAGAGGATTCACCAGCATTTGCAATAGGTCCAGGCGGCAGCCCTTTGTTGTTATACGTATTATAAGGAGATTTCACCTTTAGGTCTTTGTAATAAACGCGGGATTTATGCTCACCCAGTGCATAAAGAACAGTTGGGTCGGTTTGAAGCGGCATGTCCTTTTTCAACCGATTATAAAATACACTTGAAATTTTTGCCCGATCCGTCTTTTCCGTTGCTTCCATTTCAATGAGTGATGCCATCGTTAACACATCATGTATGGACATATTTCTCTTTTTCATGTCTTTTTCATACGTTTTCACGTATTGATCTGTTTGTTTAATCATCGTTTCAATGATCGTTTCGAGTGATTCATCCTCACGATAAAATGGATACGTAGCAGGGAATAAATAACCCTCTAACGGATGTTTCACCTGTTTTCCATTCACCTGTGAAGTCACGGTTTTCGGATATTTTTTCATTAACGTTTGAATAAAAGCAGGATCATCCAGCTTCGCTTCAACTTCCTTTGCTGAAAAATCAGTCTGGTTTGCAATAATGGCTGCAATATCAGACAGCTGTCTTCCCTCTGGAATCACAAGCTGAAAGGCGTAATCTGTCCCGCCGGATGTCAGCTTTTGAATAAGCGTATCTGCATCCATTGTTTGTTTTAAATGAAAGTATCCTGCTTTAAAGCCGGACGCATTTTTGTATTTTGCATAATAAGTGAAAATCGTATCATTCGAAATGAGCCCATTTTCTTTTAAAATGCCCGCAATGTCACGGACAGATGTCCCATTTGGAATATGAATATTAATCGTTTGTTTGCTTTTTTGATCGACCGGTCCGAGTGCTGATTTAACATATAAAAAGCCTGATAATGCTGCAATGATGATGACAGCAAGGACAGATAACAGGACGATCCCCATTTTTCTTTTGAAGAATGGTCGTTTCTTTTGTTCTGAAAACATGCATGGCCCTCCTCACATCTAGCTTTTATAGTACATGATTCGACGGAGTTCGGCAATTCCTTGCTTATGCATGTCATGACAGAACTTGATACAAAACGGCTAAACCAACACCGCCACCGCTTCCAATGGCCGCCATCACATAGCTTCCATTTGGTAAAGCGTGCGCTTCATAAAATAGCCTCACCATCATAGCAGCTCCTGATGCGCTGTAAGGATGCCCAAGGCAAAGAGCACCTCCTCTTCTATTGATCCGATCATATGGTATACCCAGCGTACGGGCAATCAGCGCTACTTTCAGCGCAAACGCTTCATTGATTTCAAATAGCGCCACATCTTCTACCTCTATCTTCTCATTATGTAAAAGTTTCTTGATGGCATCAATCGGCGAAGCAGCTGGAAAATGAGGATGCATTGCGGTCACAGCACTTCCGACATACCTCAGCATAGTCTGACATCCATTCACTTCTGCTAACGATCTTTCCATCACTGCGACGGCAGCTGCTCCATCTGCTTCCTTGCAGCTATTAGCGGCAGTCACAGTTCCTTTTCCCGGTAAAAATACAGGCTTTGCCCGCTCGATCAGCCTCGCCATCGGCCTTATTTTGGCGGCCGCTTCATCTATGCTCAGCCCACCAATCGAAACGATTTCTTCTGAGTATGTACCATGTTTCATAGCGTCTATACTTCTTTCCCAGCTTAAAAGTGCATAGTCATCTTGTTCTTTTCTCGTAACACAAAACCTCGATGCCGTCAGCTCTGCTGCCTCTCCCATATGCGGATCTCCTATCCACTCAGGTGAAAAACGAGCTTTCTCTTTCATTGGTGATCTGGATATGCTCTCAGTTCCGCCAGCGATATACATCGATCCCTCCCCAGATTGAATCATGACGCATGCTGTTCTGATGGCTTCAAGACCAGAGGCACACTGCCGATCAATCGTCATACCGGGAACGTGTAAGGAAAGCCCTGCTTCTAATGCGGACAGACGGGCCATATTTCCACCACCTCCTACAACATTGCCTAATATGACGTCATCCGGCGTCATCATTTGAGACAAATGTCGAATAAGAGGTGTGGCTAATTGCTCTGGGCGATAATCCTTCAGCATCCCATTTTTATCACCGAAGGGTGTCCGTTTTGCTTGAACAATCACTGCTTGCACGACAATTGTTCCTCCGCCCACTTTTTCATACTAGCACGGGCTATTTTTCCACCGGATGTTTCAATCATATGATCAATGACCAGCCATTTTTTCGGTACCTTGTAGGCCGCCAGCTTTTCTTTTACGGTTTGCCGAACAGCCTTTAGTTGCTGCACTCGCTCGATAATGGCAACAGGGATTTCACCCCAATATGGATCAGGAAGGCCGACCACAATCGACCGCTTCACCTCTGGCTGTTCATTTAGTACGCGCTCAATTTCCTCTGGGAAAATATTCAGCCCTCCATAGACGATCATACCATTCTCACGGCCGCTCATATAAAGATAGCCGTCTTCATCCAGCCATCCCATATCGTAAACTGTCAGCCACTCCTGCGGCGGCTTCTCTTCATGTAAGTAGCCTGAAAAAGACATCGGGCTCTTCACATAAATTCTCCCTGTTTCATTTGGCTGACAAACAGATTGATCGGTCCGCCTCACTTCAACTTGAATAGAGGAGAAGGGCCGTCCAACAGAAGAAGGTTTTTGCCGAAAATCATGTGAAGACAAATAGGAGACAAAGCTTAACTCTGATGTGCCGTAAAAATCAAAAAAAGTGACTTGCGGAAAGTTGGTGACGAGTTGTTCTTTTGAAGAGATACTCCAATCTGCTCCCGATGACATGACAAGAAGCGGACTGTCTCCTTTAAAAGCATCGATTTGCAGTAACGATTCTGTCATTGTGGGGACAGTAAACACAACTGTGATATCACTTGTCTCTAAGGCTTTCTTTGCTTTTACGGGCGTAAATTTTTCTAAAAGCGTCACCGTCCCGCCAAAGTATAATGTACTGATGGCACCGTATAAGAAGTGAGAGGATAAAAGTGTGCCTAAGATGAGAACATGATCTTGATGATTGATCCCGAATGCATCGGCTGTCATTCGAAAGCTTTCGATCCATGACTGCTGACGTCTGATAAAGGCTTTTGGTGAGCCCGTTGATCCTGACGTAAATCCCATATAAAAAACAGGGTCACTCTCGGTATCGCATTTGTTACATGGGCTGTGTGTGAGTAGGCTCAATCTTTCCTTCCATTCAGATAAAGAAAGAACCGGTATGTTCACACTATGTTGTTCAAATCTTTTCATAAATCGATCCTCTATAATGACGAGATCTGCCTCACTTAACATGAGCTTTTTCACGCATTCCTTGTGACTCCACCTCGGATCAAGCGGAACGGCTGTCCATCCTGAACAAGCAGCGCCAGCAAATATTTGCAAGAAAGAAGCGCCATTTGATAATAAAAAAGCGATTCTTTTTTGCTGATGATCCGTTTCTTGTAACCACTGTGCCGCTCTCTGCACACGCTCATACCAATCTTGATAAGTGATGCTTTCTTGCTCATCTATGATCGCCATTTGATTTCGTTTCATTTTTGCATGTACTGCATAGCTTTCCGTTATTCTGATCAAACCGCACGCCTCCCTTTATACAAGTCCTTTTTTCGATAGGACATGGCCTGAATGATTTTCACCGTTAAGACAGCACACATTCCCGCTTTGATGAGATCACCTGGAAGATAAATCAAACTAAAAAAAGCAGCCTGCGAGACCTTTATATTCATTATCATCGCTTGAAAAGGAATGCCGCTTATATACAAAATCCCGATGCTGCATACCGCATAGATCATAAAAAGACGCAGAGCAGTCACTTTTTTCAGCCGGTTCAGCCACAGGCTGATCATGAAGGCGGCCACAGGATAAGCAAGTAAAAAACCACCGCTTGGCCCAAAAAAGACCCCAATTCCGCCTCTTCCCCCAGATAAAAGGGGTGCACCTGCTGCCACAACCAAGAGAAAAAGCAGTAAACTGATCAATGCTTGTTTTGGCTTTAACAGCCCTCCGGCAAGCAAAAGACCTGCGGTTTGCAATGTAATCGGTACAGGTGTAAATGGAAGTAAAATCGGCGGGATCAATCCTAACATACCGATAACTGCTGTCATTAACGCCATTTGCATCATATCTTGAATTTTCAATCCTCATACCCCTCACTCAATTCATTTCTAAAAATAGAGTAAAAGGTAGAGTTATTTATGTCAACTAAAATTAAAATCAAGTTGACATAAATGCAGTAAAAAAAGACCTCACTAACAATTTGTGTTCCTCTAGGCCTGAAGATGAAGATCATTTATTTTTAATGTTAACTAACGGCAGATCTTTAAATTAAACTTAATTAACCGTGTATCTATTTATTCCACGAATAGATACATGCTATTATTTACTAATCAAGGATATATTTCTATAAATACATTTATCTGATTAGGATATACCAAATGAATGAAAGTACACATGGAGGAACTATTTTGCGTAAACTCTCTTACATATTTATGATACTACTTGGTACAGTAACTATTTTATATCTAGACGGATGTAGTCAAAAAAAGACAGCTTCAGAAGATCATAAAATAAATTTTAAAATTGAAGACAACGAATTAGGTCATACAACTACGCTCAATTATATTGTGACAAACTCTGTTTCAGCCGTTGGAGATCGTTTGTTCTTAAGTGTAGATGATCATAGCCCTTCAAATATGGCAAATAAAGTAATTGAATTTAATAGAAAGACACAGAAAAGCAAAATACTATTTACAACAACTTTCAAGCGTTCTTCGATCCAAGCCTTAAAAGCTAATAAAGACTGGGTCGTTTGGATTGACAGCGATGAAGAAGGCGGTCAAATGAATTACTACGCGATGAACATCCGCACACAAGAAATAGAGTCGATCAAAAAGAATAACACTTCGGAGACATTAAGTGACACACTTGAATTAACTGATCATCGAGCAGTATGGGTATCACATGATGAAGAAAAAGATGAAACTCATATTTATATGAAAGATCTCAAAAAAAAGCAGACGAAAAAACTGTTTAAACTAGACTCAATGAAGAACGCTCATCTCTCTGTTCACCATGATAACGTTCTCTTTTTTAATAAAGACTATGGAAAGCAGCAAGCATACATTTACAATCTTACTACTGAGTCTCTCAAAAAAATTCCATTAAATCAACACTTGATCAGTAATGGTCAGCTCATTAACGACCATCAATTTGTGTACGAAAAGTCTTTTACTGACTCTGAAGGAACAATCAATAAAAGCCAATTGATCTTTTATGACATAAACGCCAAACAATCTAAAGTAATTAAGAACACTAACTCGGATGTCGGATCGATCGTGATTGATGATCATAATCGATTTTTTGTCGAAACAGAACCTAAAAAGAGTGGTTACACTATACTTAAAGAGATGAACGGTTCAATCAAAAAAGTTGGTTCTCTAAATAAAGAAAGTTATTTTTATTTAACATTTCATCATGGTCTGTATCTCCTTAACTTTCAAAATGCGCAACGAAATAATCAAAAGCTGACCATTACTTCAAAGCTTCCATAAATAAAAAAAGACCTGTGATCATGCAGATACTCTCATCTGTTTCACAGGCCTTTTATTCGTTCTATTCTTCTTCGTCTTCTTGATCTAAGAACGTGTTTAACGTTTCTTCAATCATGTCCCACTCTTCATCTGTTTCAATCGGCTCTAGTTCGCCATCTTCACCGTCTTCGTTTGGTGTGAAGCTTGATGCATGAATTTCAATTTCTTCGTTATCTTGTTCAGAAATTGGGTAGTAAAGAACATATGATTTGTTAAAATGGTCGCTTTCAAAAGTAAATAGTACTTCGCAAAGCTGTTCATTTCCATTATCATCAACGATTGTAATTTGTTTTTCTCCGTGTTCCATTTGATTCACCTCATTTTAATTTAAGCTGTCTAAAAATCCTTGAAGAATCATGACAGCCGCCATTTTATCAATGACTTTTTTACGCTTTTGTCTGCTCACATCAGCAGAGATGAGCATTTTTTCCGCTGCCATAGTCGACAGACGCTCGTCCCAAAGCACAACAGGAACATTGTACGTGTTTTCTAACACTTTCGCAAATGATTGGCTGGCTTCGCCTCTAGGACCGACCGTACCATTCATATTCTTTGGAAAGCCAAGTACAATTTTATCTGCTCCGTATTCTGCAACAATCTCAGACAGGCGGCTGAGACCGAAGTCTCCGCCTGCTTCATCAATTTTAATGGTTTCAATCCCTTGTGCTGTCCATCCCATTTCATCACTGATCGCAACACCAAGGGTTTTCGTGCCCAAATCTAAGCCTAAAATTCTCATGTTTTACGCCTCTTTATGTGTCTCTAAGTACGATTTAACCAATTCCTCAATTAATTCGTCTCGTTCTAGTTTACGAATTAGGTTGCGTGCATCCCGATGTCTTGGAATATAAGCAGGGTCGCCTGACAGCAAGTATCCGACAATTTGATTGATCGGGTTGTATCCTTTTTCTTGGAGTGCGTCATGAACTGTAATGAGCACTTCATTCACATTGGTTTCAGCTGAATCATCAGAGAAGTTAAACTTCATTGTCTTATCAAATGAACTCACTGCTTCTTGCACCTCTCTTCCAACATTCTACTAGCAAGCTTTGTTCTAACCGCTCATCTAATACCATTATTCTACACTACATCGCCTGATTATAAAACGGATTTGACAGATTCTTCGACAGATGCCAGTGCTTCTTCAAGTTTTTCTGGTTGTTTTCCGCCTGCTTGTGCCATATCTGGACGTCCGCCACCGCCTCCGCCACAGATTTCAGCTGCCTGCTTCACAAGCTTCCCTGCGTGTAGACCTTTTTCGATCACGTCTTTTGTCACTCCTGCTGAAATGTTTACTTTTCCGTTTTGAACGGCTCCAAGCACGATAACAGCTGATCCTAATTTAGCTTTCAAGTCATCGACCATTGTTCTTAAATGGTTCATGTCCTTGGCGTTTACTTTTTGTGTTAAGACGTTCACTCCGCCAACTTCTATTACTTTTTCTAAAATAGAGCCTGCTTCTGCCTGGCTTAATTTCGCAAGGAGAGATTCGTTTTCTCTTTGAACCTCTTTTAACTCTGCCTGTAATGAAGCAATACGTTTTGGTACATCCTTCGTATTTGACTTCAGCTCACTTGCTGCCTGCTCTAAAATCGCCAGCTGGTCATTTAATTCTTCGTAGGCACCTTGACCAGTTACTGCCTCAATTCGGCGTGTTCCAGCACCAATACCCGATTCAGACGCAATTTTAAACAAACCGATTTCCGCAGTGTTTTGCACGTGACAGCCGCCGCATAGCTCAATGCTGTAATCGCCGACTTGAACGACGCGGACAATATCACCGTACTTCTCGCCAAACAGCGCCATTGCACCCATTTCTTTCGCTTCAGCAATTGGCTTCAGGTCAATCGCAACCGAAATGCCTTCCCAAATCTTTTCGTTCAAAATTTTTTCAATTTGAGACAATTCTTCTTTCGTTACTTGTCCAAAGTGAGAGAAATCAAAACGAAGTCTGTTTTCATTCACAAGTGAACCTGCTTGATTCACGTGGCTGCCCAATACATCTTTTAGTGCCTGATGTAAGAGATGTGTCGCTGTATGGTTTTTCACAATGCCTTTTCGTAGAGCTGATTCCACTTCTGCTGTGACTTCAAGACCTTTTTTGGCCGTACCGCTTACGACGACTCCTTCATGGACATGCTGACCGTTTGGCGCTTTTTTCACATCTTTGATATCAATGATGACTTCTGCGCTTTTTAATGTCCCTTTATCAGCCACTTGTCCGCCGCTTTCCGCATAGAAAGGTGTTTCATCTAACAAGATTTGCACCGTGTCGCCTTCGTGTGCTTCCGAGACAATTTCACCATTTTGAAGCAATTCAATAATACGGGCATCTGCTGTTAGATTTTCGTAGCCAACGAAAGTACTTTCTACTTTAATATCCCCTAGAGCACCGCCTTGAACCTGCATACTGCCGACATCTTGTCTTGCATTTCTTGCACGTTCACGCTGCTTCTCCATCTCCGCTTGGAAGCCTTCTCGATCAACTGTCATGTTCTCATCTTCTGCGTATTCTTCTGTCAGCTCGACAGGGAATCCATACGTGTCATACAGTTTAAATACATCTTCACCTGAAATTTGTGAGCTGCCTTTGTCTCTTTCTTTTTTGATCACTTCTGACAAAATGGCTAACCCTTCGTTCAGTGTTTCATGGAAACGTTCTTCTTCATTTTTGATGACTTTAGCAATAAATTCTTCTTTTGCTTGAACATCTGGATAGAAATCCTTCATGATCTCAGCCACAACTGGGACTAAATCATACATAAATGGACGGTGGATATGGATCGTTTTTGCATAACGCACAGCGCGGCGCAGCAAACGTCTTAAAACATATCCGCGGCCTTCATTGGAAGGAAGCGCTCCGTCACTTACAGCAAAGGCAACAGTCCGAATGTGATCAGCAATGACTTTAAACGCTGTATCCTTTTCCTTCGCCAAACCGTAGCTTTCTCCAGAGATGGTTTCGACTGCGCGAATAATTGGCATGAATAGGTCTGTATCGAAGTTCGTCGGCACGTTTTGAATGACAGATACCATTCGTTCAAGACCCATCCCTGTATCAATGTTTTTCTTCGGCAGTGGTGTATATGTACCATCTGGATTATGGTTGAATTCAGAGAACACAAGGTTCCACACTTCTAAATAACGCTCATTTTCCCCGCCTGGATATAATTCTGGATCGTTTATGTCGTCACCGTAAGATTCGCCGCGATCATAAAAAATTTCCGTATTCGGTCCACTTGGACCCTCTCCGATGTCCCAGAAGTTTCCTTCCAGACGAATAATACGTTCTTCAGGGACACCAATTTTATCTCTCCAAAGAATATACGCTTCTTCGTCTTCTGGGTGAACTGTCACAGATAACAAATTAGGATCAAAGCCAATCCACTCGTCACTTGTGAGGAATTCCCACGCCCATTCAATGGCTTCTTCTTTAAAATAGTCACCAATAGAGAAGTTGCCAAGCATTTCAAAGAACGTATGATGACGTGCTGTCTTCCCTACATTTTCAATATCATTTGTACGAATTGATTTTTGCGCGTTACAAATACGCGGATTGTCAGGTACGACGCGGCCATCAAAGTATTTCTTTAATGTTGCCACACCACTGTTGATCCACAAAAGTGTCGGATCGTCATGCGGTACGAGTGACGCACTCGGTTCTACAGCATGTCCTTTTTCTTTAAAAAAGTCTAAAAACATTTGACGTACTTGAGCTGAAGTTAAAGTTTTCATTCAAAAAAATCCTCCCTTATCATTCATCAATCTTCACACAAACACAAAAACATCCCGCCCTATGCAAGCACAAAACGACTTACACAGGGACGAGATGTTCTCGCGGTACCACCCTGATTATAGACCTATTCGTCTATCACCTTCACATCCGATAACGCCGGAAGAGAGCGGCAGTGTTTATCTGCACTCGGGACTAGCTTCCGTTAAAGGTCTGATAAGGCTTTTCTCAGCAAATAAAGCCTCTCTCTGCATCAGCTTTTTAACGTACTCGGGTCCGTCATTGAATTCAATATGTATGAATCGAAATTATTATAGACAACTCGGCTCGTCTTGTCAATGAACGCTTCGTCTCATCAGGATATATTGCACAATGATCACCCTGATAATCGCAGCTGCTGGTACGGCTAAAATCATCCCGATTAAGCCAAACAGCTCTCCTCCTGCAAGCAAAACAAGCATAATGACGACAGGATGCATATGAAGACTTCTCCCTACAATGATCGGGCTGAGGACATTGCTCTCTAAAAATTGCAGCACGGCTACTGTAATCAGCACAATGATGACCGATTTCACTGAGATAGTAAACGCAATAAAGACAGCAGGAATCGCGCCAATAATCGGTCCAAAATACGGAATCACGTTCGTTGCCCCTATCAGCATGCCAAGGACAAGCGGATACGGAATATGAAACAGCCAGAGCACAATGGCTGCTGCACCACCGATTAAAGAACAGACAAGCAGCTGTCCTCTAATATAATCACCAAGCGATTCATCCACGGCTTTTACAAAAGCATGTCCCCTCTTTCTGAAGGATGGTGGTGTTAAATACCATGCAGCACGCTTCATCGTATTCATATCTTTCACCATATAAAAAACAAGAAAAGGTATGAGTGCTGCGACTAATGCATAATCAAGTAAAACTTTACAGCTTAAGATCATCCGTTCTGCGCCGCTCGCTGCATATGTCTCCGATTGAACAATCAAGCGGTCAAGCCGGTCATGAAGCCCGTCAGGCCAATGGCTTGTATGACGATGAATATGTGATAAAGCGCCATTGTACGTTTCAGCAAGCACAGGAATTTGTTCTGACAGCTCATTTAACTGCGCGATCATAACAGGCGCCCCTCGATACACTGCAAAACCAATCCCGCCAAAAAACAGCACATATATGAATAAAAGGCCGACTGTTCTCGGCAAACCTCGCGCATGGAGTCTTTCCACAATTGGATAAAGCAGATAAGAAATAAAAATGGCGATGAGAAGCGGAATCAGAACCGCCTTCAGCAATAAAAAAATCGGCATCCATAACTCGTCGAGCTGCAATAAAATGAGTAGGGATGCAAGGACGAGCAGGACCCCTGCAGCATATATCAGAAATTGGATCGGACGTTTCTTCACCTTTTTCACCTCTTTTCTTATTGTTTAACCATCTTCCGCAATTATCCACGTAAATAAAATTTGTCCTAACTTTGTTAAAAATGAATACACATGAAACATACAGCTCCATCCAAAGTCACTGTTTGCTGTAAAATCTCGTCAGAAAATATTCCATTATTTACTTCTTTTTACACAAGGTATGCTAGAATCCACTTTAGCTTTAGCCAATGAAACACAAGAGGAGGTTCTTCATGATCACATTCGAAGAAGTCAACAAGCATTATGGCCAGTTCCATGTACTTAAGGACATTAACCTACATATTCAAAAAGGTGAGGTTGTTGTGATCATCGGTCCTTCAGGATCTGGTAAAAGCACGATGCTCAGATGTATTAATCGTCTTGAAAGCATTGATGAGGGAAAAGTCCTCGTCAATCAAGTGTCTGTACAGCATCCGAAGACCAACATCAATCTTGTCAGGCAAAATATCGGTATGGTGTTTCAGCATTTTCACCTCTATCCGCATAAGACGGTGCTTGAAAACATTATGCTTGCACCGATGAAGGTCAAAAAAGTAAGCAAAGAAGAAGCGAAGGAAACAGCCGAATTTTATTTAAATAAAGTCGGCATTCCTGATAAGGCTAACGCCTACCCTTCAAGACTTTCGGGCGGACAGCAGCAGCGGGTTGCCATTGCAAGAGGGCTTGCGATGAAGCCAGAGGTGATGCTTTTCGACGAACCGACATCCGCACTTGACCCAGAAATGATCGGCGAGGTACTAGATGTGATGAAGCAGCTAGCCCGCGAAGGGATGACGATGGTTGTCGTCACACATGAGATGGGCTTTGCCCGAGAAGTGGCCGACCGTATTGTTTTTATTGATGAAGGCAGAATTCTTGAAGAATCAACACCGGCTGCCTTTTATGAAAAACCGCAAGAGAAACGTGCTCAATTATTTTTAAGCCGTATTTTAAATCATTAAGGGGGAATGTTTTGATGAAAAAAATGAAACGCTTTGGTCTACTGCTCTTTATGACTTGTTGTATTGCCGCTTTAGCTGCTTGTGGTTCTGCTGAAAAAGGCTCAACTGATGCGAAACAAGGAAGCTCATTAGAAACCATTAAAAAAGACAAAAAGATGATTTTCGGAGTAAAAAATGACACCCGTCTATTCGGTCTAAAAAACCCTAGCAGCGGCGATATTGAAGGATTTGATATTGATATCGCAAAAGCCATCACAAAGGAAATACTCGGCGATGATGGAAAAGCAGAATTCAAAGAAGTCACATCTAAAACAAGAATCCCTTTGCTTCAAAAGGGTGATATCCATGCGATTGTTGCGACCATGACGATTACAGAAGAGCGTAAAAAAGAAGTCAATTTCTCAGATGTTTATTTTGAAGCAGGACAATCACTGCTTGTGAAAAAAGGAAGCGATATTCAATCCATTGATGATCTTAAAAAAGGGACGAAGGTGCTTGCCGTGAAAGGATCTACTTCTTCTCAAAATATTCGCAAGAAAGCACCTGAAGCATCCGTATTAGAATTCGAGAACTATCAGGAAGCTTTTACAGCCTTAAAATCAAACCAAGGGCAAGTGCTGACTACAGATAATGCGATCTTATTTGGTATGGCAGACGAGGATTCAAATTACGAAGTGGTCGGCGGCACTTTTACGGATGAGCCTTATGGCATTGCTGTGAAAAAAGGCGACCAAGAATTAACGGATGCGATCAATAAAGCATTAAAAACATTAAAGGAAAATGGAGAGTACGACAAAATACATCAAAAATGGATCAAAGAATAACGGTTTGACTCGTACAAATCAATGCCCTCAGGTGAGCCGCTCATTGGCTCCCCTGTTGATCAGGAAGGAAGTGAACTGATTGCTGCGGTTTTCCATTCTCACTGAAAACTTCAATCTTTATTTAGAAGGCTTTAAATATACCATTGGTGCAAGTGTCATTGCTTTGATTGGAAGCTTTTTGATCGGTACACTCATTGCCATTATGAGAATTGCGCCGCTCAGGCCGCTCAACTGGTTAGGAACGGCTTACGTGGAATTTATTCGGAATATTCCGTTATTATTGATCACATTTGTTTTCTTCTTTGGTTTACCGGTGCTAGGCATTGTCGCAGATGGCTTTACCGCTGGAACGATCGCCCTTGCCATTTATACGTCTGCCTTTATTGCCGAAGCCATTCGTGCAGGGATACAAGCTGTACCGCTTGGCCAAATGGAAGCAGCACGCGCTTCTGGTCTGTCATATTGCGGGACAATGCGGTATATCATTTTGCCGCAGGCGATTAAAATTGTCATCCCCCCTCTTGGGAATCAATTTATTAACCTTGTCAAAAACTCCTCTATTTTAGGAGTCATTGCCGGATTTGATCTCATGTATCAAGGGGATCTCATCGCGTCTAGAACATTTGTGACGTTCGATGTCTACATCTTTGTTGCCATGTTCTATCTGCTGTTAACAATCCCACTCAGTCTAGGTGTTGGTTATTTAGAAAGAAAATTAGCAAGAAGCCACTAGAAAGGAGGAAACATTATGGATTTTATAGGTGCCTACCAGCCTGATCATCTCGCCTTTTTACTTGAAGGATTTGCTGTCACCTTAAAAGTGGCTTTTATCTCCATCATTTTGAGCTTTATCATTGGATTAGTCGTTGGCACGTTGCGGTTCGCTCAAATTCCGATTTTATCAAAAGTGCTTGCGGTTGCCGTAGAAACCATTCGGAACCTGCCGCTTTTGCTGATCATCTTTTTCACGTATTTTGCATTGCCTGAAATCGGTATCAAGCTGAGCATTACAGCTTCTGCCATTGCAGCTTTAACCGTGTTTGAATCTGCGATGCTGTCAGAAATCATTCGAAGCGGTCTTAAATCAATTGATAAGGGTCAGGTTGAAGCAGCCAGATCTTCTGGTTTAACCTATATTCAAACATTAAAAATGATCATTATGCCTCAGGCGCTGCGCCGAATGGTGCCGCCAATTGTGAGTCAATTTATTTCCCTTTTAAAAGATACATCGCTTGCGGTTGTGATTGCACTTCCAGAGTTATTGCATCACGCACAAATATTAAACGGTCAGAGCCAATCTTATTTACTTCCTATTTTCCTTTTGGCCGCCATGATGTATTTTGTCGTCAATTTCAGCTTATCTTTGCTTGCACGCCGATTAGAATACCGGCAGGCATAAAAAAGACATCCGTTTGACGGATGTCTCAGATTGTTGACAAAGGGCTAAAATGATCTTGATTTTAGCCCTTTGTCTTCTTTTCAGCGTGATAGAAAACCTTTGCAGTCTAGGAAGGACGAGCACCGGAACGGAGCGAATTTAACATTCGTGAGTACCGGCGCGCAGGCCTGACACCGAATGCGAGGGCTTGTCTACACGCTGGACATCCGCTTGACGGATGTCCCTTTTGTTTACATCATTCTCATAACACGTTTTCTTAGCTTTTTCATATCCCGCTTTGATGGCATATCATATCGACTTGCAAAGTGATACGCAAGTGCACCTGCACCAAGCGTTAATAGTGAAGAAGTCATTTTGCCCATTCGAAATTCCCCCTTAACACTTATAGTTGAATTGAGCGTTCATCGTCACTAAACAGATCATCTAAACTGCTTAGTGTCCCGTCTTCCTCCACTTGATGTGTCGATATTTTGCCTTTAGACAGTGTCAATTCAATAAAACAGCCCCAGCAATAATATTGATTGACCCCAATTTTTCCGATGTCTTTACATTTGCAATTTGGGCAAATGAGCATATTCAGCACCTCTTTACGTTCGGTTTAGAACAAGTGCTTCCTTTTGAACATTCATCAAGGTTCCGGCAGCCTGCAGCTGTTTCCGAATCCCTGATAGCTCTGTAAAGAAGCCGTCCGAGAGTTCATATGCTACGATTTTGCCCGAATTTGTGCAAAAGTATACATCTTCCAAAATGCCTAAATTTTCACCATCAGGCGACTGCATCATTTTCTTTTTTAATTTCGAAAATAACAAGGATGGAGCAGAGGAATTCATGCCTATCCCCTCCTGGCAGCTCACATATAAACCTTTGTCTGTCAGCTGATCACCAGCAGAGAATGGAATAAGTGCACAGTCTTTCTTTTTTCCCTCTAACACATATCCTCCGCAGCTGCCTCCGGCTAATAAGCAAATATCTTTTATGGAACCAAGTGAATGAGACTGCTCACCTGTATAGATTGACATTCCTTCAAGCTCTCGACATGTTCTCAAAATGTGCTCAACCACCTTTTGCGGAACAGTCTTATCGTGTGCGTTTGCTTCAAGACTCATACGAAGAAATGGCTTCCATGAACGGAATGCGAGGAATTTCTTTCACACATGTTAAAAGGCTTCCATTTGGAAGCCTTCTACTCATGCATAAAATCAAACGGAGTGATTCCCTCCATGCCAATATTTGCGTCATGTACGCTAAACGGAAGCTCTTTTTGAAGCGCTTCGAGCTCTGCATCCATCATCTCTTCAGTTTGCACGAGCCGCATCGTTAAGGACGTTTGTCTAAGGGAATCCTCATTATTTTTCACGCCCCACTCCAGCGCTGATTCCTCGCCGCACAAAATTAAAAACTTTTTGCTTCGCGTAATGGCTGTGTACAGCAGATTTCTCCGAAGCATTCGGTAATAGCTTCTCACGACTGGCAGCACAACAATAGGGAATTCACTGCCCTGTGATTTGTGAATAGAGCAGCAATAGGCATGTGTAAATTGATGAAAATCCTTTTTTGTAAAGGTGATTTCATTTCCATCAAAGGAGATCACGGCCATGTCTTCTTTTTCTGTATTTTCTTTCGCATAAAAGATCGAGACAATTTCGCCGATATCCCCGTTAAAAATGTTGTTCTCCGGCTGATTCACAAGCTGAAGCACCTTATCACCTGTCCGGTACACGACATCACCAAACGGGATTTCTCTGCCCTTTGGCTTTTTAGGATTCAAAATTTGCTGCAGCATTTTGTTAAGCTCATTGATGCCCGCTTTTCCTTTATACATAGGTGCGAGCACTTGAATGTCTTTTGCAGAAAAGCCTTTTTGAGCAGCGTTGCTGACGACTTTCTCAATGACCTCTTTCATTTGATCAGCTGAACACTTAATGAAGGACCGATCCTTTGAACGTGCGGTAATATCTTTTGGCAGCACGCCTTTTTTCATATCATGTGCTAGTTCAACAATGGTTGAACCGTCTGCCTGCCGGTATATATCTGTCAGGGTAACAGCTGGCACGGCTTTTGAGGCAAGCAAATCCCTTAAAACCTGACCTGGTCCGACAGATGGAAGTTGATGTTCATCCCCTACCATAATGACTTGGATATGATCAGGAATCGCTTTAAACAAATGATTTGCCAGCCAAATATCCAGCATACTTGATTCATCAATGATGACAAGCTTTCCTTCAATCGGCTGTTCCTCATCATGCGAGAAGCCCTCTGATCCGTTCCAGCCTAATAGCCGGTGAATGGTGACAGCTGGAAGCCCTGTTGATTCTGTCATGCGTTTAGCCGCCCGTCCAGTTGGCGCTGCAAGCACAAATGGAAAGGATTCATCTTTTTTATAATCACCCGGATCAAGAGACACACCGTGAAGATCGCTGTAAAGCTCAACAATCCCTTTAATGACCGTCGTTTTCCCTGTACCAGGTCCGCCTGTTAAAAGCAGCATCGGGGACATGAGTGCCTTTTGAATGGCTTCCTTTTGTGTAGGTGCATACTGAACACCTAATCGTTCCTCGAGCTCACCAAGTGCAAGCAGGAATTCTGATTCAGGGAATTGATCTGCATATTCCGTTTGGGAGACAATTTTTTGAATGCGTTTAGCGACACTTTGCTCTGCATAAAACAAGGACGGATGATAGCATCGGTCATCTTCAATAATCATCTCTTTCCCTTCGCCAAGTGCAATGATCTGATTGGCAACATCCATTTCCGTCACTTTGTAATCATTGCCTGTTTGATTAAGCAGCTTGCGGGTTTCAACGATCAAATCTTTCGTTTGTATGTACGTATGACCGTCCTGCAGACTGGCTGTCTCAACCGTATATAGCAAGGCTGCGCGAATCCGCTCTGGGTCATTTCCTGAGATGCCTGTTCTAGCCCCAAGCTCATCCGCCTTAATAAATCCGATCCCCTCGACATCCTTGACGAGCTGATACGGATTTTCCTCGATCTTCTGCAGTGTTTCACTCTCGTACACTTGGTAAATCTTCATGCTGAGCTGCGGACCAAAGCCATATTGATTGAGACTGATCATGATTTGTTCCAGCCCTTGATGCTCCTGAAGCGCTGCGGCGAGCTTATCTGCCTTCTTTTTTGATAAACGGGGAACGTCATACAAAACAGCCGGATCACGCATAATTTTATGAAGCGTTTGATTGCCTAGCTGCCCCACGATTTCTTCCGCTGTCTTTTTCCCTATCCCTTCAAATAAGTCACTTGAAAGATAATGGATGATTCCCTGCTTTGTTGTTGGTACTTCCTTTTGAAAATGAGTGGCCTGAAACTGTTCACCAAATTTCGGATGGCTTGTGACTTTGCCATAAAAGGTGTACGTTTCCTCCTCATGAAGTGCTGGGAAGTAGCCTGTGACAGATGCTGTTTTTTCCTCTAGGTTTTCCGATGTTTCAATGACTTTCACCTTTAACACAGAGTATAAGTTACTTTCATTATGGAAAATAACAGCTTGAATTGTCCCCTTTAAAAATGGTTCGTCCTCAAGCTTCATTTGATCTGGATGTTCCTGCACAGGTCTTCCCTCCTTCCATCTATTCTGCGTCTTGAATCAGCTTCTTCGCATGTAGTGCCAGCATATGATCAGGCTGCACGTCAATGGCTTTTCCTAGCATTTCAAGTGCTTCGTCTTTTTTCTCTAAATACGCATACGCAACCCCTAAATTATAAAAGGCATCTGCATGCTGCGGATCACGCGTGACGACTTCGGTAAAAGTCGTGACCGCTTCTTCCAGCATGTGTTCATTGGCTAAGCACATACCAAATTGAAATCTTGCTTCATTATCTTCTTCGTTTAGTTCAATGGCACGCTGAAGATATGGCATGGCAAGCTTTGGCTGCTCTAATTTGATGAGTGTCTGCCCCAGCATATAAAACAAATCACTATTTTCCATGCCCGCTTTTAGCGCTTGTTCAAAATAGTCTTTTGCTTTCATAAAGTCTTCTTTTAATGTATACACATTTCCTGCTCCATAATAAGCTGCAGCTGCGGCGTGATCAAGTTCAATCGCTTTTTGAAAGAAGTTTAACGCACGTTCAAATTCATTGATACTTGAAAGTAAGTTCGCAAAGTTAATATAAGGAACCGGGTCCTTCGGGCTTTCTTCGATCGCTTTTGTAAAAGCTTCTGCTGCTTTTTCGATGTTCCCTTGATTTAAGGCTTCTATGCCGATTTCGTTATGATTCATTCGCTCTCTCATCCTTTCATTAAAAAACCTCAACAGCGACGTTGAGGTTTTGAAAACATGTTACACATAAGACAGTTTTTGACCGTCCTTAAAGACATCATCAATTGTACCGCCGCCGAGGCATTCGTCGCCATCATAAAAAACAACAGCTTGTCCTGGGGTAACAGCACGAACAGGTTCATCAAAGATGACCATCGCTTCTTGCTCACCTGTCATTTTGACCTTTACATGGTGATCTTCTTGACGGTATCTGAATTTTGCTGTGCATGTTAATTCACCATTTTCACCAACAATATGAGGACGAGTCCAGCTAATGTTGACGGCTGAAATGCTTTCAGAGTATAAAAGTGGATTGTGGAAGCCTTGTTCAACAAACAAGATGTTTTTCTCCAAGTCTTTCCCAACAACAAACCAAGGATCACCGCTGCCGCCAATGCCAAGTCCTTGGCGCTGACCGATTGTGTAATACATCAGTCCATCGTGCTCCCCTTTTACTTCTCCGTCCATCGTCTGCATCACACCAGGCTGAGCAGGCAAATATTGACTAAGGAACGTTTTAAAGTTTCTTTCTCCAATAAAGCAGATACCCGTTGAATCTTTTTTCGTTGCTGTTGCGAGCTCTGCTTCTTTTGCCAATTCACGAACCCTTTTCTTCTCTAAGTCACCGATTGGGAACATGACTTTATCAAGTTGTTCCTGAGTCAGTTGATTTAAGAAATATGTTTGGTCTTTGTTTGCATCAAGACCTCGAAGCATTTTGACTTCATCGCCAGTTCGATCAACACGGGCATAGTGGCCTGTTGCCAAATAATCCGCACCGAGTGACAATGCATGCTCTAGAAACGCTTTGAACTTAATTTCTTTGTTACACATGACATCTGGGTTTGGCGTTCGGCCTGCTTTATATTCATCAAGGAAATATTGAAACACTTTGTCCCAATATTGCTTCTCGAAATTCACTGCATAATAAGGGATTCCAATTTGGTTACATACGCGGATAACATCCTCATAGTCCTCCGTTGCTGTGCAAACACCATTTTCATCAGTGTCATCCCAGTTTTTCATAAATATACCGATAACATCATAGCCTTGCTCCTTTAGCATAAGAGCGGCAACTGATGAATCGACTCCTCCAGACATACCGACCACAACTCTTGTATCTTCTGGTCTTTTTGTCATCTTCATCAACTCCAATTTCAATGAAACAACATGCGCGTTTCGTTCTTTAGATGCTTAGCTGTTTCATTTTTCACACACGAACAAAAGGAAGCATTATTTGGCCAGGCGTTTGACAACAGCCGCTATCTTATGTGCCGCCTGCTTCACATGATCCTCTTCGTTCCCAAGACCGAAGCTCATTCTGACTGAGGATGTCAGTTCTTTTGCTTCTTCGCCAAACATGGCGCTTAACACGTGCGAAGGAAGGACAGATCCAGCCGTACATGCCGACCCGCTTGAAACAGCAATTCCTTCCATATCTAAATTCACAAGCAGCGATTCAATGGAGACGCCCGGGAAATGAACATTTAAAATGTGCGGCAATGTTTCTTTCGGATGTCCATTGATCGAGAAATTGAGTGATTCCTCTTCGAATACTTGCAGCATGGTTTCTTTGAGCTTACCATAATGCATCGCTTTTTCTCTTCTATTTTGCTTTGTTAATTGAACAGCTTCTGCAAGCCCCACAATCCCTGCCACATTTTCAGTGCCAGCACGGCGCTTTCTTTCTTGTTCCCCTCCGAATATTTGCGGAGAGAGTTTCACGCCTTCGTTGACATATAAAAAGCCTGTTCCCATCGGACCATTCAGCTTATGACCAGATGCAGATAAAAGATCGATATGAAGATCTGCTACATCAATGGGCATTGTGCCGAACGCCTGCACTGCGTCTGTATGAAAATGTGCAGTATGATCATGTAAAAGTTCGCCAATCGCTTTGATTGGCTGAATCACACCTGTTTCATTATTCCCGTACATGATGGTCACAAGAATCGTATCATCTCTTAGTGCTTGTTTTAATTGATCAAGATGAATCAATCCCGCTTGATCTACATCTAAATATGTCACTTCAAATCCTAGCTTCTCTAGGCGCTCACATGTATGCAGCACCGCATGATGCTCTGTTTTGACTGTGATGATATGTTTACCTTCATGCTGTCTTGCCATGGCAACACCTGTGATCGCCAAGTTGTCCGCCTCGGTTCCTCCACTTGTGAGGATGATCTCCTGCGGTTTACAGTGCAATTCTCCTGCAATGACTTCTCTTGCTTCATCGAGCCACTTTCTTGCCTCGCGCCCATATGAATGAATACTAGAGGGATTGCCAAATATCTCTGTAAAGTAAGGCATCATCTTGTCCACAATACGCTGATCCATCGGCGTTGTAGCCGCATGATCTAAATAGATTCGTTCCATTTCCGGTACACCTCTGATCTAAATATAGAACATATACGAGTCTTGATCCCCGTCATCTGTATAACTTGCCAAGTCTTCAAGAGTTGTATTGTCTAGTACGTCTTTTACTGCATCACGAATACGAATCCAAAGTTCACGCTTTGCTGGTTCTTCGTTTTCAATGACTTCGACAGGACTAATTGGTCCTTCTAATACACGAATAATATCACCGGCTGTAATCTCGTTTGGTTCATGTGCAAGAACATAGCCGCCATACGCCCCGCGAATACTTTTTACAAGACGGGCATTACGGAGTGGTGATACAAGCTGCTCTAAATAATGCTCAGACAAATCATTGTTTTGAGCAATCGATTTTAATGATGTAGGCCCTTCGCCATGTTTTTTGGCTAATTCGATCATGATCGTCAGACCATATCTGCCTTTAGTTGAAATTTTCAAGTTAAACACCTCTGCGTTTTCTATTCTATGTCATCAATTATATTTTCTGATTTCATATACGCTGATATATAGACCAAAAGCAATTATATCATACTTTCAGCCAACTTTCATTTACGGGTTCCAAGCCCAATAGGAGGACTCATCCCTTTTCTATTTGAAGAAATTTCGGTACTCTATACAAACAAGACATTGCTTTAGGAGAGATAAGTATGAAACCTTTAGCGTACCGGATGCGCCCAAGTCATATTGAAGACATTATTGGGCAGGAGCATCTTGTTGGAGAAGGTCAAATTATTAGACGAATGGTCGAGGCGAAACATTTATCCTCGATGATTTTATACGGACCGCCGGGCATCGGCAAAACTTCGATCGCAACGGCGATTGCTGGCAGTACAAGCATTGCTTTTCGTACGTTGAATGCAGTCATTCATAATAAAAAGGATATGGAAGCAGTCGCCGCTGAAGCGAAAATGAGCGGTCAGGTGATCCTTATTTTAGACGAAGTCCATCGGCTTGATAAAGGAAAGCAGGATTTTCTTCTACCTTATTTAGAAAATGGCATGATCATTTTAATTGGCGCTACGACGGCTAATCCCTATCATGCGATCAATCCCGCCATCCGAAGCCGGACACAGATATTTGAACTAAAACCGCTTGAAACAGAGCAAATCAAAGCTGCTTTATCTAGGGCATTACAGGATGAGCATCGCGGACTTGGCGGTTACGAGGTGACTGTGGACGATGATGCGATGCATCATTTTGCCAATGGATGCGGAGGAGATGTGCGTTCTGCTTTAAATGCGCTAGAACTCGCCGTCTTATCGACAAAAGCTGATGAAACTGGACATATCACAATTACTCTTGCCGCTGCCGAAGAATGTTTACAAAAAAAGAGCTTCTCGCATGATAAGAATGGTGATGCTCATTATGATGTCCTCTCAGCTTTTCAAAAATCCATTAGAGGATCTGACGCAGATGCGGCACTGCATTACCTTGCCAGACTGATCGAAGCAGGAGACCTTGAAAGCATTTCAAGAAGATTACTCGTAATGGCATACGAGGATATTGGCTTAGCCAGTCCTCAGGCAGGTCCCCGCGTATTAAGTGCTGTACAAACAGCAGAAAGAGTCGGTTTCCCAGAAGCACGAATTCCGCTCGCTAACGCAGTGATTGAACTGTGTCTTTCTCCTAAATCCAATTCGGCATATAAGGCGATTGATGCAGCGCTGGGTGACATTCGTTCAGGGAAAATTGGTGAAGTTCCTGCCCATTTAAAGGATGCCCACTACAAAGGCGCCACAGCCCTCGGAAGAGGCGTCGATTACTTGTACCCACATGATTATGAAAACGGCTGGGTGAAGCAGCAATATTTACCTGACCCGCTGAAAAACAAGCAATACTATGAACCGAAGCAAACAGGGAAATTTGAAGGTGCATTAAAACAGGTCTATGAGAATTTAAAACGCCAAAAATAAAAAAAGCCCCCTGCATATTAGCAGGCGGGCTGTTTATTTATCCTTTACACGTGTAATCGGAATATCTTTTAAAAGCTTCATAATGACATGACCACCCATGATCAGTCCGGCAACAGACGGAACGAATGCATTAGATGATGGCGGCATTTGCGCTTTGCGAATCTTCGCTTCATCATTACCAACTTCTTTTCTGACATCTTCACGAATCACAATTGGACTTTCATCTGAGAAAATGACTTCAATTCCCTTACGAATGCCTTCCTTGCGCAGACGTGTTCTCACGACTTTTGCAATAGGGTCTGTATGTGTTTTTGAGATATCATCAATTTTGAAGCGTGTCGGATCTGTTTTGTTCGCGGCACCCATACTTGAAATGATGTTCACATTGCGCTTAAGACACTCTTTCATTAAATGAATTTTATAGTGAATGGTATCTGATGCATCAATGACATAATCAAGCGGATACTCAAAAAATTGCTCGTATGTTTCCTCTGTATAAAACATTTTGAGCGCAACAACTTCACATTCTGGATTAATATCAGCGATTCTCGCCTGCATTAAGTCAACCTTTGGCTGGCCAACTGTTGATAGCAATGCTGGCAGCTGACGGTTCACATTTGTAATATCAATATCATCTTTATCAACAAGTACAATACGGCCAACACCTGAACGCGCGAGTGCCTCTACTGCAAATGAACCAACGCCGCCCACACCAAGCACTGCAACTGTACTGTTTTTTAATATATTTAAGCCTTCCTTGCCAATGGCAAGCTCGTTTCTTGAAAACTGATGTAACAAGTGCCTCACTCCACCTTTATTTAAAATGAATCGAAAGAATCATATCATATTCAGACTTCTCCGTCATCCTTCTCTAAAAGAAAAAAACACAAAAAAGTCCCGATGACGCCGCCAGCTTTTCCTTCGTTTTGAACCCCGCACCAAGCAGGTGGGTGCTTTCTTCCTGACTTTATAAGTCCTCTAAAGAGGCATTTATGCAGAAAGGAAAGGCAAGCTCCCGTATTAAAAAATGTTCGGTCAAAACTAGGTAACCACCGTACGTATCAGGACTTTATTTATTGATTGTTGAAAGCATATCATAGGCATGTCCCTTTTTCAAGCGGTTACATGCCTATAAACATGCGCCTATTTTACTGTTTTACTTTTGTTTTAATTGCTAAACTCAGCTCATCAAGCTGCGCCTCGCTCACATGGCCAGGAGCATCTGTAAGAACGCAGCTCGCACTTGCCGTTTTAGGGAACGCAATCGTATCTCTTAGATTAGAGCGTCCTGCAAGCAGCATCACTAAACGGTCAAGCCCAAGCGCGATTCCGCCATGCGGAGGAACCCCATGCTCAAACGCATCCAGAAGGAAGCCGAATTGTTCGTAGGCCTCTTCTTTTGAAAAACCGAGTAAGCCAAACATTTTTTCTTGAATGTCCTTTTCGAAAATACGAATAGACCCTCCGCCAAGCTCGTAGCCATTCAGTACAAGATCATATGCCTGTGCCTTCATGTCTTCTGGGCTTGTTTCAATTAATTCTAGATCATCACGAACTGGCATTGTGAATGGATGATGGGCAGCATAGAAGCGGCCTTCTTCTTCATCTTTTTCAAGCAGCGGCCAATCGACAACCCATAAGAAATTGAAGACAGATTCATCGATCAGTTCAAGCTCTTTACCGAGTTTTAGACGAAGTGCACCAAGCGCATCATGGACAACAGACGTCTTATCTGCAACAAAGAGTAAAAGGTCGCCTTCTTCCACTTGAAGCTGCTCTTTTAATTCTGCTTGTTTTGTTTCATCAAAGAATTTAGCGATTGGTCCTTTTAATTCTGTTCCTTCAGCTTTTAGCCAAGCAAGACCTTTTGCACCATAGTTCGCTGCAAATGCACCTAGTGCATCAATGTCTTTTCTTGAGTAGTTTGCTGCAGCACCTTTTACATTGATGGCTTTGACAGCTCCACCATTCTTCACAGCTCCACTAAACACTTTGAAATCAGAGTCTTTTACCGTGTCTGAAATGTTGACAAGCTTCATTTCAAAACGTGTATCCGGCTTATCAGAACCGTAGGAATTCATTGCTTCATCGTACGTCATTCGTGGTAATGGCAATGTTAGGTCTACACCTTTTACATCTTTCATCACCTTTGCCATCATCTGTTCAGCAAGTGTCATGATGTCCTCTTGACTCATAAAGGACATTTCAATATCAACTTGTGTAAATTCCGGCTGACGGTCAGCACGCAAGTCTTCGTCTCTAAAACAGCGGGCAATTTGATAGTAACGATCCATCCCTGATACCATCAGCAATTGTTTAAATAATTGCGGAGACTGAGGCAGGGCATAGAATTCTCCTTCATGTACACGGCTTGGAACAAGATAGTCACGTGCACCCTCTGGCGTACTTTTCGTTAAAATCGGTGTTTCAATGTCGAGAAAGCCGTTGTCATCTAAGAAATGGCGGAATGCTTTTGTGACGTTATGTCTCATTTTCATCGTTTCAAACATGGCAGGGCGGCGAAGATCTAGGTAACGATATTTTAAACGAACATCTTCTGATACCTCATCTGCTTGATCTGAAATCACAAATGGAGGAGTCTTTGCTTCATTTAGAACGGTGACCGTTTCGACTTGAATTTCAATTTTGCCCGTTTTTAAATTTGGGTTGATCGTTGCTTCTTCTCTTGCGACAACCGTTCCTTTAATATCAAGGACATACTCATTTCGAATTGATTCTGCTGTCTCAAGCGCCTCTTTTGATAAGTCTGGATTGAAAACAACTTGTACAATCCCTGTACGGTCGCGCAGATCAATAAAGATTAAACCGCCAAGGTCACGTCTTTTTTGAACCCATCCTTTTAATACAACTGTCTGACCGATTTGGTCTTCTGTTACTTCTCCACAATAAAAAGTTCTACCAAACACAAACATTCCACTCCTTCTCTACGCTTTCTGGTGTGCCTTCATCATTTGAATCAGCTCATCAAGCTTCACTTCAATTTGTTCACCCGTTGTCGTATCTTTCACATTCACAATTTGCTGAGCGAGCTCATCTTCACCAAGAACCGCAATAAATTTAGCTTTTAATCGATCAGCCGCTTTAAATTGTCCTTTTAGTTTCTTTCCTGTATAGTCCATTTCACTTGAGATTCCTTCTTTTCTCAGACGGTTTAATAATGAAACAGAATAATCCTTCGCTTCTTCTCCGAGTGCAGCAATGTATAGATCAATGCCATCCTGCACAGGAAGCTCAATCCCTTCAGCATCGATTGCTGATAGGAAACGTTCAATACTCATCGCAAAACCGATCCCTGGTGATTCAGGACCTCCAATTCCTTCAACAAGTCCATCATAACGGCCGCCGCCGGCTAATGTTGTAATCGCACCAAAGCCTTCTGCATTACTCATGATCTCAAATGCAGTGTGATTGTAGTAATCAAGACCGCGCACTAAGTTTGGATCGACGACATATTCAATGCCTATATCTGTTAAGTATTGTGTGACCTTTTCAAAATACGTTCGTGATTCTTCATTTAAGTAATCTTGAATGGATGGAGCCGTTGCCATCAGTTCGTGGTCACGATCCTTTTTACAATCAAGAATACGCAGCGGATTTTGATGTAAACGAGTTTGACAGTCATGACAGAATTCATCAATTCTTGGCTCAAAGTGCTCAACAAGTGCTGTGCGGTAGTCTGCACGGCTCTCTTTGTCACCAAGGCTGTTAATGACGAGCTTTAAGTTGGAAAGGCCTGCTTTCTCATAGACACTCATCGCAAGTGAAATGACTTCTGCATCAATGGCAGGATCTTTTGAACCAATCGCTTCAATTCCAAATTGATAAAATTGACGATATCTTCCTGTCTGCGGACGTTCATAGCGGAACATTGGTCCAATGTAATACAGCTTGGTTGGCTGCGCCGGCTGTGCAAACAATTTATTTTCAACATAAGAGCGTACGGTTGAAGCCGTTCCCTCTGGACGAAGTGTGATGCTGCGTCCTTTTTTATCTTCAAATGTGTACATCTCTTTTTGAACGATATCTGTTGATTCGCCTACTCCCCGTGCAAACAGCTCTGTATGCTCAAAAATCGGTGTGCGGATTTCTTTGTATTGGAAGGCTGCACATATATCTCTCGCAATTTGTTCAACATACTGCCAGCGTTCTGACTCTCCAGGTAAAATATCCTGTGTGCCTCTTGGAATATTAAAACTCATTTTTCGTCCTCCTACGACCATCATTCATTTTTATGTGGACATATAAAAAACCCCCGCCTCTACTATGTGTATAGTAGGGACGAGAGTTATACCCGTGGTGCCACCCTAGTTGGAACATGAACCAGCCATGTTCCCGCTCAAATCCTTAACGCAGATTCACGTTCTCCGCCTATTGACTCATTTTCAGAGCGTTCAGCAGGAAACCTACAGAGTGTTCTTTCGTGATAAATGCCATGCGGATTCGCTTTCAGCCTAAGGCGATTCCTCTCTGCTCACGCAATTTACCCTACTATTCTCTATCATCAGTTCCACATTTTAAATTTTCAAGTGTGTTGATTTATATTATAATAAGGTCGGTGCTGCCACTCTGTCAACCCTTGCCGTGCCTCTTTTTCTTTTCCAGCTCTTCTTTTGACGTACATCCGTATTCAGATGCGGTTTCTTCAAGGAAGCCTGGCTGATCCATTTCGTCGTGCTGCCACCGGTCGATATCACGATGTCCATTATATTGCACTCGTCCTAATTTTCTGCTTAATCTCATGTTTGTACATCCTTTAATCACATTTTTATCTAGTATAAACAGATTGATTCATTTTTATTAGGGAAACTGCAAGGAATTCGTCCATTACATAACGAATTAACATTCATCGGTTTTACAAGGGAGGGGAAAACACCGTTTTGAATCTAAAAAAACACAATCAAATGATGATGCTGCTCACTTGTTTTGTCCTGATCGCCAGCACTTTACCTATGACACATGCTACAGCGCAAACAGATCAAGCTGTGGTTGCAACAGATGAAATCAATGTGAGAACGGGCCCTGGTTTAAGCTATGGAATCGCAGCTGTTGTGAAGCGCGGAGAAAGCTATCCAATTCTTACTGAACAAGGAGAATGGGTGCAGATCCAATTATCAAACGGACAAAAAGGCTGGGTCGTTTCATGGCTGATCACTACATCATCCGGCACTCAAAAATCCGCTAAGCCAAAGACGCAAGGTCAAAGCGCGTCTGGAGTCAGTACCATTACATCGACAGCTTCTGACCTTCGCATTCGGACAGGCCCTGGGACTTCCTATCAAGTGATCGGGACTTTCCCACAAGGTGCGTCCGCTAAAAGGCTGGAAACTAGCGGTGAATGGACAAAAATTTCGTATAAACAAGCAGAAGGCTGGGTCCACTCTGATTATGTTTCAGGCGGGCAAAAAGCTTCTCAATCCAGCTCAGGTGCGTCCTCTCGTTCTAAACAGACAGGCACAGTTGGTGTATCGAGCTTAAATGTACGGCAATCAGCAGCACCAAATGCACAAGTCATTGCTTCACTTTCCCGCAATACACAGATCAACATTTTGCGAGAACAGAATGGCTGGTATGAAATTGAAGCAAAAGGCGTAAAAGGCTGGGTAGCAAGCTATTACATTGTCACAGGCAACGGAGCAGGCTCTGCATCTGAAAAGAATTCTTCCTCTTCGGCTTCTGAGCAAAAAGCATACATTGTCTATGACGGCACCAACATTCGAAAAAGCGCTTCTACCTCTGCTGGGATTGCAGAAAGAGCAACAAAAGGAGCTGCCTATCATATTGTCCGGACGCAAGGTGACTGGTACGAGGTGACTCTATCAAACGGCGGGACTGGCTATGTGGCGAGCTGGGTCGTTCAAACGAAGAAAAATAGCAGCGAAGCACCAAGACCTCAGCAGGATTCATCGTCTCGTACAGGTTCTTTAAAAGGAAAAACGATTGTTCTTGATCCTGGTCATGGCGGAAAAGACAGCGGCACGATTGGCGCAGACGGTGCATTTGAAAAAAATATCACCATCAAAACCGCTAATTTACTGGCAGGCAAATTAAGAGCTTCTGGTGCAAATGTTTATTTAACTAGAAGTGATGATACTTTTATCAGCCTTCAATCGAGGGTGGCGACATCTCATTACCGAAATGCAGATGCTTTCATCAGTCTTCATTATGATAGTTTTATGGACCAAAGCGTGAGAGGAAGTACAGCGTATTATTATCAAGCATCAAAAGATCAGCAATTAGCGTCAAGCGTTCATGCCGAAGTGGCAAAACGCTCTCAAATTCCCGATAAGGGTGTCAAATTCGGAGATTATTTTGTTTTAAGAGAAAACAAACGCCCTTCCCTTTTATATGAACTCGGATATTTAAGCAATCCTCAGGAGGAAGCAATCATTTATAGCGCCTCTTACCAAGAACGAGTTACAGAGGGAATGACTGAAGGATTAAAACGATATTTCCGTTAAGAAGAAAGAGGCCTCTGTGCCTCTTTTTTGTTTGATTGCAAAAGAAAAAGACTCTAAACAAACTCCCGCATGAGTTCATCTACAGTCTAGAGCGAATCTATTCTTTGCTGTCCATCAACATCGTGACTGGCCCTGAATTGGTTAATGACACGTCCATCATTGCGCCAAAACGGCCAGTTTCTACTTGAATGCCTTTTTCTCTAAGGGTTTTATTGAAACATTCGTAAAGCGAGTTGGCTACATCTGGCTTCGCGGCTTTCATAAAATTCGGCCGTCTTCCCTTTCTCGTATCACCGTAAAGGGTAAATTGCGACACAGACAGAACGCTTCCTTTTATGTCCAATAATGAATGATTCATTTTTCCGTTTTCATCTTCAAAAACACGTAAATGTACAAGCTTTTCAGCTAAGTAACGCACATCTTCTTCTGTATCTTCATGTGTGACACCAACGAGCACCATATATCCTTCGTTGATGGCACCTGTGATCTCTTCTTCAACCTTCACAGATGCACTTGTCACACGCTGCACAACAAGCCTCATAGACGATATACTTCCTTTCTAATTAATGAATCGGCGAACAGAGTAAATGTCTTTGATTTGTTTGATGCGTTCTACCACTTTGTGCAAATGGTTAATATTTTGGATAAAGATCGCCATATGGATCGTCGCCACTTTGTTACGATCAGACTTCCCAGAAACAGAGGAGATGTTCGTTTTGGTTTCGTTGACTGCTTGAAGCACCTCGTTGAGTAAGCCGCGTCGATCGTATCCTAATATTTCAATTTCCACATTGTATTCTTTACGGTTTTGAGCAGGCTGCTCATGCTCCCACTCGACCGGAATTAATCGTTCCTGCGCTTCCCCTGTCTTCACGTTCGGACAGTCCTCGCGGTGAACAGATACACCTCGACCTTTTGTAATAAAGCCAACAATACTGTCACCAGGAACAGGATTACAGCACTTAGATAAGCGGACAAGCAGGTTATCAATTCCTTTAACCCTCACGCCAGCTTCACGTTTTTTCCCGTGATACGGCTTTGGTTCTACCGTGACTTCTTGGACGGTTTTCTCTTGTTCTTCTTGATCTCTTTGTTTTCTTTCTTTTTCTGTTAAACGATTGGCTACTTGAAGGGCCGTAATGCCGTTATATCCAACGGCTGCATACATGTCCTCTTCGTTTGAAAAATTAAATTTGTCCGCCACTTTTTGCAGGTTTTCAGCTGTCAGAATGTCTTTGACATCGAACTCAAGGTTTTTGATCTCTTTCTCCACGAGCTCTCGGCCTTTTTCGACATTTTCTTCACGGCGCTGTTTTTTGAAAAACTGTCTAATCTTGTGCTTCGCTTGGGAGGTTTGGGCAAGCTTGACCCAATCCTGACTTGGCCCGTAGCTGTGCTTGGATGTCAGAATTTCAATAATGTCACCTGTTTTTAGTTTATGATCGAGCGTAACCATCTTGCCGTTGACCTTGGCACCGATCGTTTTATTCCCAATTTCCGAGTGAATCCGATATGAGAAGTCAATCGGAACTGAACCCGATGGCAGTTCAATGACATCTCCTTTTGGTGTAAATACAAACACCATATCAGAGAAAAGATCGATCTTTAACGATTCCATAAATTCTTCTGCGTCTGTGGATTCGTTTTGGAACTCTAGAATTTCCCTAAACCAAGAGAGCTTCTTTTGGAAGACTGCTTCTTCTGTTGGTTCTGCTGATTCTTTGCCTTCTTTGTATGCCCAGTGTGCCGCAATCCCATATTCTGCAATTTCATGCATTTCCACTGTACGGATCTGAACTTCAAGGGGGTCACCTTTTGGCCCGATCACCGTTGTATGAAGAGACTGGTACATGTTCGGCTTTGGCATCGCAATGTAATCCTTAAACCTGCCTGGCATCGGCTTCCAGCATGTATGGATAATTCCGAGAACAGCATAACAGTCTTTAATGCTGTCGACCAAAATCCGAACGGCAAGCAGATCATAAATTTCATTAAACTGCTTATTTTGCAAGACCATTTTACGATAAATACTATAAATATGTTTTGGTCTGCCGGAAAATTCAGCCTTGATGTTCACCTCAGACACGCGGTCTTTCACTTCATTGACAACCTCGTCCAAGTATTCCTCACGTTCTGCTCGTTTGCGCTTCATCAGATTCACAATTCGGTAATATTGCTGCGGATTTAAATAGCGGAGCGCTGTATCTTCAAGCTCCCACTTAATTTTTGAAATCCCTAATCTGTGCGCAAGCGGTGCAAAGATTTCAAGTGTTTCATTTGAAATTCTTCGTTGCTTTTCCTGTGGAAGATGTTTGAGTGTTCTCATATTATGAAGACGGTCTGCCAGCTTAATCAAGATCACGCGAATATCCTGCGCCATTGCAACAAACATTTTTCGATGGTTTTCAGCCTGTTGTTCTTCTTGTGATTTGTATTTAATTTTTCCGAGCTTTGTGACACCATCAACAAGCATTGCCACTTCTTCGTTAAAATGCTCTTTTAAATCCTGTAATGTCACATCTGTATCCTCGACAACGTCGTGCAGGAAACCGCCCGCAATGGTCGATGGATCCATTTCAAGGTCAACAAGAATACCCGCCACTTGAATTGGATGGATAATATAGGGCTCACCAGATTTCCGGTATTGCTCCTTGTGTGCATTTTCAGCATATTCATATGCTCGCTCTATAAATTGAATATGTTCAGCGGACAGGTATTCTCTTGCCTTGTCAATGACCTGCTGCGCCGTTAAAACTTGTTCGTTCGCCATGGAATCACCTTTTTAAATGAAAACTGTATTGTAGTTTATTATCAAGAAAAATTCGATAGATGTAAAGAGAAGAAGTCCGCTAAAAGATTTTTGATAGGAAAAAAGCACCCTTCTTACTGAGTGCTTTTTACGAAAACTCCATTAGTATTGCATTAACGTCATGATGTCGTAGCCGTCAAGCTTCTTTCTGCCATCCAGATACGTCAGTTCAATCAAAAATGCAATCCCTGCTACAACGCCGCCTAACTCCTCTACAAGCTTGATGGATGCTTCAATTGTTCCACCAGTCGCAAGTAAATCATCTGTAATCAGTACGCGCTGACCAGGACGAATTGCATCTTTATGAATCGTTAATACATCTTTACCGTATTCCAAACCGTAATCGACTTTAATGACTTCACGAGGAAGCTTTCCCTCTTTACGAACCGGTGCAAAACCTACTCCAAGTGCGTATGCTACAGGGCAGCCAATAATGAATCCACGCGCTTCAGGTCCAACAATGAGGTCAATATCTCTTTCCTTCGCGTATTCAACGATTTGATCCGTTGCATAACGGTACACTTCGCCTTTATCCATTAACGTTGTAATATCTTTAAATTGTACACCTTCCTTTGGGTAGTCAGGTACAACTGTCACATATTGTTTTAAATCCATCTTTTCCTTTTCCTCCTCGTACGTCAAAGCACAGGTGAGACTTCGCTCATCATGCTATTCAGCCATTCCTTCAGCTCTTTAGCTGAGGAATATGTTAGTGTTTGATCGAGTTCCATCAATCGTTGTTTTGCTGTATAGGACGCTGATGCCGTTAAATCTTTTTTAGGGGCATCAAGTACTATTGACAGCACACCATTCTCTATTTTAACAAAACCGAGTTCAAAAAACACCTTTGTCATAAAAATGATTGTATCTTTTGTCCAGCCTCTATGTTTGGCAAGCTCCATTCCTTGTTCTTTAATAGGAAAACTTCCACGTTTATACAAGAACCCATAAAACCATTTGAATTGATCACGGCTTGGGAATGAGGACATAAAATGATCTTCTTTTCTTTGAAAAACCGTATAAATTCTGGCAGGCTTTTGATTTTCTAAAAGCTGCTTCAGCAAGTGCTCATCTGCGGGAACATCTGCAAAGACCACATACTTGTCCTGCACATCAAACGTTGACACATTTTCTGCATGAACATGATGAATTGGAATATTGACGTCCTGTTTTGTTGCTTCATCAAAACAGACAACCAAAGATTTTTCCGAATCAAGAGCCAAGACTTTCTTCTCCCAATCCATTTTCCCGCGCAAATCAAACAGCTGCCAATCATCAACTCGAGCATCTTTTAGCATAAGCTGAGGTTTCTTCCTGTTATTCCATTCATTGATAGACATTTCGCCAATCACGGAAATGCGGCTTCCCGGGACAATTTCTTCTTTTAGTTTCCCTTGGTGAAAACCGACACAGTCAAGCAGCTTGTCTTCGTCTTTTAGAGACATTTTAATATGATTGTGGTTTGCCCCAATTGTTCGGATCTCTTCAAGCCTCGCATCTTCAATCATAATGAACGGCTTTGGGTTTGACATACCGAATGGTGACAGCATCCCCGCTTCTTCAATCGCTTCGACCGTCAATTCATCCACCTTACATAATGCATCGACTTGCTGAACCGGAATAAAATCTTCCTCTGTCAATGTTTCATTTGCATATTGATTTAATCTTTCCCTTAGTACAGCGACATCATCCGCTTGAAGTGTCATACCTGCTGCCATCGGATGCCCGCCGAAATGCGGCAGAATGTCGCGGCATTTGCTTAAGTGAAAAAATAGATCGAAGCCAGGAATGCTACGGGCTGATCCTTTTGCCAATTGCGTCTCCTCATCTATTCCAAGCACAATCGCTGGACGAGAAAAAGTATCCGTCAATTTAGAGGCAACAATTCCGACAACGCCTGGATTCCAGCCAGCTTTCGCTACAACGATCGCAGACTGGTCACTACCTGTTTCTTCCACCATTTGAATGGCTTCTTCTGTGATCGTGCTAACAATCTTTTGTCGTTCTTTATTCAATTCCTGTACAAAACGAGCGAGCTCTTCCGCTTCATCTTTATCCTCAGTCATGAGAAGATGAACTGCTGGATCTGCCTGTTCGATTCGTCCTACAGCATTCAGCCTTGGTGCAATTTGAAAACCGACCGTTTCCTCGTTTGCTTCATCAAGAGTGGCTCCCGCTTCTTTCAATAACGCTTTCAGCCCGGGTCTATTCGACTGCCGAAGCTGGACAAGCCCTTTTTTGGCGAGCCATCTATTTTCATCATGAAGCGGTACAAGATCCGCGATTGTCCCGATTGCCGCAAGATCTAACAGCTGAACTGGCACCTTCCCAAGAAGTGCATGCGCCACTTTAAACGCTACACCTACACCAGCGAGTTCTTTAAATGGATACTCACAGCCCGGCTGCTTAGGATGGACAATCGCAAGTGCCTCTGGCAGCTCCTCACTTGGTTCATGGTGATCTGTGATAATCAGGTCTAACCCTATTTCTTTTGCAATACGTGCTTCATTTACAGCAGCAATGCCTGTATCGACCGTGATGACAAGCGATGCTCCTTGCTCCTTGATATATCGAAATGCTTGTTCATTAGGCCCATAGCCTTCTTTAAATCGATCTGGAATATAAAAATCTACTTTCGCAGACAATTCTTTTAATGTATGTAAAAGCACAGACGTACTTGTCACACCATCTGCATCATAATCTCCGAAGATCACAATCGATTCCTGCTCTTCGATCGCTTTGTTGATGCGCTCTACTGCTTCTTTCATTCCTTTTAATAAGAATGGATCATGGAAATCGGCTTTTTGATCAAATAAAAAAGACCTCGCTTCTTCTACTTCTTCGAGTCCTCTTTTAACGAGAAGCGATGCAGTCAGCGCTGAAATATTCAGATTTTCAGAGAGTGATTTCACTTTTTCTTCGCTTGGATGTTCATATTCCCAGCGCATTTTGGATAATAACATAAATTCACCCCTCAACCACACTATTATACTAGAGTGGACTGAGGGGTTTCAATTTTTATTTTATGAAATTGTGCTGGAAGATTATTTTTCCTTCCGATCAAATGTTGCTGGCTGTTCTTTTAAAGACTTGACATTTGAATTCTTTTGAACGTCTTTGTCTGCCTTTTTAGTCGAGGCAGCAGGTGCAGCGGCTGCACGTTCAACTTTTAAAGCCTTTAGTTCACGTTTCAGTTTCACGATTTGGAAAATCCCTGCAAATGCCACGATCAATCCACCCATTAGTACAGACCCGATAATGACAAGGATCAGCGGCCATTCAGCCTTTCCAAATAAGTAATCTACCTCAACAGGCCGCACATTAATCACGGCAAATACTGAGACAATTAATACGAAAATAAATGCGAGTATGATGGTCCATTGTTGTTTGTTCATCTACATATCCCCCAAGCTTTTTCTTTTATTCTTCCCTCTTCCCTGTCCTTTTTAAACACAGAGAGGAAAGCTGTGGAAGAAACCCTATCAGCATGGGCATGATTAGCTGCTGAGTTTTTCTTGAATCAGGTTCTTTATTTCTTTTCTTTCTCCAGAAATGACAAGGGTATCCCCTTCTTCAATGACCGTTTCTGGTCCTGGATTTAACATTTTCTCGTGTGATTTTCTCACAATTGCGATGACTGTTACTTGATAGTTTTGACGAACATCGAGGTCACCGATTGTCTGCTGAACAGCTGGTGCGTTTTTTTCTATCTTAAACCACTCAATCACCAATTCATCAATTGCTACCTCTACGGTTTCAAGCGCTTTCGGCTTATAGACCATGCCGCCTAAAATAGCCGCGATTTGTCTTGCTTCTTCATCGTTTAGCAGTATGCTAGAAATCGTTTCTTCATGATCGTCCTCTTGAAAATGATACATTTCTCTTCTGCCGTCATCATGTGTAATGATGGCAAGCTTCTCATTGTTTCTTGTGATCATTTCGGCTTTATGACCGATACCTGGCAGTTCAGTTTCCCGAACCTTCATAACAGCCCCTCCAATGAATAAAGCCAAATGCCCTAAACAGACACTTGCTTTCTATACTGATCTAAACGTATGTCATTATAGCAAAAGACCATTTCAAGATCAATGAAACCCGAAATGTTTTTTCAAATCAGTTTATTTATCGGAAAAACTATAGAAAAAAGACTGCCGATTAGGCAGTCTCCGATTGTTGACAAAGGGATAAAATGATCTTTATTTTAGCCCTTTGTCTTCTTCTCAGCGTGATAGAAAACCTTTGCAGTCTAGGAAGGGCAGCTACTTTTGCGGAGCGAATTTGACATTCGTGAGCACCAGCGCGCAGACCTGACACCGAATGCGAGGGTTTGTCTACACGCTGAGACTGCTGATTAGGCAGTCTCGCTAAATTAAATATCTTTTTCTGTATCTATCTTAGCCGGTTTTTTCAGTTCACGGCCTTTCCACATGAGCCAAATTTGTGCCGCGATATAAAGAGATGAGTACACCCCTGTTAATAAGCCGACAAGTAAGGCAATGGAGAAGTTAGTAATCGACGCTGATCCGAAGATAAGCAGTGCGACCACAACAACTAGGACAGTCAGTACCGTGTTGACTGATCGCGTAAAGGTTTGCTGCAAGCTTAAGTTCACAATGTACGATAGATCTTCAATGGTTTTCGGTTTGCGTTTCTTCATTTGTTCACGAACCCTGTCAAAGGTAACGATCGTGTCGTTGATCGAGTACCCGATGACTGTAAGGATCGCGGCAATGAAGGTGACATCTACCTCTAACCGCGTAATACTAAAGAAGGCCACAATAAAGAATGCGTCGTATAGCAGTGAGATAATCGCTGCAATTGCCATCTTATATTCAAAACGGATGGATACATATAAAATGATCCCGATTGAAGCAATGATAACGGCATACAGTGCATTACGGGCGAGCTCTTTTCCGACAGTCGGAGACACTGTACTCACGTTTGGCTCAGTGCCGTATTTATCATTGAAGTAATCTTTTACTTCAGCAATCTTTTCTTTGTTTGGCACACCGACAAATCGTGCAGCTGCCTGGTTTTCTTTTTGACCCGATAACACTACACTGTCCGTTTCAAGACCCAGCTTTTTAAAGTCTTGCTCTACTTGTGCAGTTGTCAGCTTGTGATCACTTTGAATATCAATTCTAGTTCCACTTGCAAAGTCAATACCTGCATTCAGCTTGAAAATAGAAAGGACGATGATTCCCGCAATCGTAATAGTGGCTGAGAAGATCATAAAGCCTTTACGTTTGCTGACGAAATCCCATTTATCAAAAGGCGTTTTCGGTTCGGTAATTTCTGTTGTTTCATGAATATTCATGATGTCTTTTTTCCGAACACCAAACCAGCCTTTTTTGCGGTCAAGCGAGCGGCTTTCAACAAGAAGTCCAAGAAGGAATCTTGATAGGAAAACTGCTGTGATAAAGCTTGTTAAAATCGAGAGGATGAGCATCGTTGCAAATCCTTTAACAGAGCTTGTTCCGAAGAAGAACAGCACGCCGCCGGCAATAATACTTGTTAAGTTTGCATCAAAGATGGTCGCAAATGATCTGCGGTTCCCCGATCTGAAAGCAGAACGGACAGATTTGCCGAGCTTGAGCTCTTCTTTGATCCGCTCATAAGTAATAATGTTGGCATCAACAGCCATCCCTACCCCTAGAATGAGTGCGGCAATTCCAGGCAGTGTCATAACCGCGCCCATCCAATCAAACACTTGCAGTGTAATGTAGATATAAGCTGAGAGTGTAATGACAGCGATAAGACCAGGTAATCGGTAATAAAACAGCATGAATAAGAAGATAAATGCGATTCCTACAATTCCTGCGAACACTGTTTCGTTCAGTGCTTGTTCACCAAACTGTGCACTTACAGATGTAGAATATTTTTCTGTTAATTTTACTGGCAATGCCCCGGCATTTAAAATACTTGCAAGGTCTTTTGCCTCTTGGACAGTAAACTTCCCTTCAATTTGTACGTCACTGCTGTTAATCTCTTGATTTACATTTGGTGCAGATACATACTTAGGGTTTGATTTTGAGACTTCTTTTTTGAAGGAATCTCCTTTGTGGTAATCAAGCCAAATGACAAGCTGATTATTTGGTGCCATAGCTGCTACTTTTCTTGTGACGTCACCAAACTTTTTCGCATCCTTTAGTTTAACTGTGACAATTGGTTCATTCGTTTGATTGAATGTTTGTTTTGCCCCGTTCTCAACAAGATCAGAACCGTTTAGGAGCTCTTTATCGTTCGTATCTCTGAAGGATAGCTGCGCTTCAGTGGAAAGAATTTCCCTTGCTCTGTTTTGATCTTTTACCCCCGCAAGCTGCACGCGGATACGGTTGTTGCCTTCAATCGAGATGTTTGGCTCACTTACACCAAGCACGTTGGCTCTTCGGTTAAGAGCTTCCACTGTACTGACGAGAACACTATTTGTGATCTTGTCCTCTTTTTTCACTGGATGTACATCATACAGGACTTCGAATCCACCCTGCAAATCCAGCCCCAGCGTCATATCTTTCGCAACAGGCTTTGTCAGTAAGCCCACGCCAGTTCCGATTAACAGAACCACTAAGAAAAACGCAAGAATGCGCCCTTTTTTCATTATGTATTTCCTCCTTAAACACCTGAATCCATTTAGATGGCTTATTTCAACAGTTCATCTAGCATATTCTTGCCATCTTCACTGTCCAAAAAAGCAGACGTTTTAAACGACTGAACGGTTGCATAGTTCATAAATTCGCCAATTTTCACAGATAAAATATCTGCAACCATTTCATGAATCGGATACTCTTGTTTTTTCTTCCACTTCTTATTCTCTAAGTATGACCATAATTCCTCTAAATCTACATCTTTATAGCCCAAAACGATGAATTCTTCAAGCTTACTGAACAGAAAAGGCTTTAAATGGTCTTTGTAAATAGCAGCTGGGTGTTGTGTCATTGCGTAGCTCCCCCTTTTCAGTTTTTTATCGAGAGACTTGTCATGCTTGGACGATATACACGCATATCTTATTGTATATGATTCTATGTCGTTTGAGAAGGCAGGTGATCTGTGATTTGACGAAGCAAACGTTTTTAAAGGGAACCATCATTTTAATTTTAGCAGGTTTTATCACAAGAATATTGGGTTTTGTCAATCGAATTGTCATTGCAAGGTTCATTGGCGAAGAAGGGGTCGGGCTTTATATGATGGCGGCACCTACCTTTTTTCTCGCTGTGACGCTTACACAATTCGGACTGCCTGTCGCTATTAGTAAGCTTGTTGCAGAAGCCGAAGCCCGGGGTGACAAACAGAAAACAAAACGTATTCTGGTCATGTCCCTTGCCATAACAGGATCACTCAGCCTGATTTTCACGCCTCTGTTTTTATGGTTTGCACCCATTATGGCAGAAAATATGCTGACAGATCCTCGAACAGTCTATCCACTACTAGCCATTACACCTGTCGTACCTGTCATCGCCATTTCCAGTGTGTTAAGAGGATATTTTCAAGGCAGACAGCAAATGAGTCCGCTTGCGATTTCTCAAGTACTGGAACAGGTCGCAAGAATTTCTCTCGTGGCGGTATGTACAACAGCTTTCCTTCCTTATGGGATTGAATATGCAGCCGCAGGTGCAATGGTTTCATCTGTCATTGGAGAGATGATTTCACTTGCTTACTTATTGATCGCCTTTCGCTATAAAAAGACCATTCGTATTCGAAAACGATTTTTCAAGGCGATTCATGACGGGAAGGATACGTTTAAGCAGCTGATGAGTATTGCCCTGCCAACAACAGGCAGCCGTTTCATCGGGAATATTTCTTGGTTTTTAGAACCAATCGTTGTCGCCCAAAGTCTTGCCATTGCTGGATATGCGGCTGTAGAGGCGACAAGACAGTACGGGGAGTTGACTGGTCTTGCACTGACTCTGTTGACACTGCCTAGTTTTATTACGTATTCACTCTCCACTGCATTAGTTCCGGCGATCAGTGAAGGAATGGAACAGAATAAACGGAAAACGGTTGAATACCGGCTGAAGCAGGCGATGCGCCTTTGTTTACTCAGCGGAGGCATTTCCTGTATCATTCTTTTCGTTTATGCAGAAGATTTAACGCTCTTTATGTATGGTTCGTCGCATGCGGCCATTTACGTGAAGTTCATGGCACCATTTTTTCTTTTATATTATTTTCAGGGACCCCTTCAAGCCGTTCTTCAGGCGTTGAACTTAGCTGGTGCGGCGATGACCAACAGTCTGATAGGTGCTGTTGTGAAAACAGGGATGATTTTTGTCCTTGCTTCACAGCCGGGCTTTGGCATAATGGGCGCTGCGCTTGCCATATTAATTGGCATCATCCTTGTCACGCTGCTCCATGCGGCAACTGTTGGTAAGGTGCTTCCTATTCATTTACCGTTAAAGGAATATGGGATATGCGTTGTTGTGATCATCGGTACGGGGGCTGTCAGTCTTTGGCTGAAGTCACAAGTAAACGGACTCTTTTCTGCTCCTATTGAACTTGTGCTGCTGATTTTTGTTACATGCACCTTGTATGTCATTCTATTAATCTGCCTTGGACTAGTGAAACGAGAAGAGCTGCGCCGCATCCCGATCATTGGAAAGCTGATATAGCTCATCTCTTTTTAATCACTTCATCCTTCAAATCAATATAAAACGTTTTTTGATTAAAGCTGCAGTAGGAGATGTCCTCAATAACATGATAGCCTCTTTTCGCAAGCTCATCTTTCAGCCATTGTTCATTTTGATTGATTTGCTTAAGATGGTCATGCTGCACAACACCGTCTGCAATAAGGGGAAGCTCAAGCGCTGCATGTTTGCGCTTGTTTTCTTTTTCAACAACAGCGAGCTTTCCAGACGGCTCTAAAATGGCGTAAGAGACATCCTGAATGCTGTCGATGTTATTTTCTCTTAATTGAATGAGCAGGTCATCAAAATTGTATCGCTGTTTTCTCATTGCACCCTCGTCTATTTTTCCATTGATGATAAGCAGGGCCGGTTTGCCGTCAAGAAAGCGCCGGACACCTTGGAATTTCAATGAGAGGTAGGCAAGTGTGATTTGAATGATGGTTAACAGCAGGATTGGCCATACCGTATGTAACATGTGATCCTCTATTTCTTCTATGGCGAGAACCGCAATCTCAGCAATCATCATAAAAATGACTAGATCTAAAATGCTCAGCTCGCCAATTTCCCTTTTTCCCATTAACCGAAAAATAAACCAAATGAGAAAATATAAAATGATGGTTCTCATGGAGATGATGAAGATGTCCTGCATGTGATGTAACCCCTCCTTCTCCAACATAGCTTGTGTCAAAACGCTTTATTTATGTAGAAAAGAAACGTCTGAAACATGTCTATTTTTTCTTCACAGTGAATACATTTTAGTAAAAGACAAGCTTCGGTCAATTGGAGAGGAGACGAATCACATGCAAGAAACAAAACAAATCGGAAAAGGGATTTTATCCGGCTTAATTGCCATTTTTGTCGTGATGATTGTCACAAGTTTACTTGTGTCGCTCATGCTGACATTCACAAGTATGCAGGAAGCATCGTTTAAATGGATGATCATGATTTTTTCCTTTGTTGCGCTTTTATTAGGAGGGATTATTTCTGGAGGAAAAGCAAAGGAGCGAGGCTGGTTTATTGGTGCGATCACTTCGATCATCTTTTCTCTCACAGTATTCTTATTTCAATATTTAGGGTTTGGAGAAACCTTTTCACCAGAGCAGTTCATCTATCATGCGTCATTTTTAGGGATTTGTATGCTGGGAGGAATGATTGGCGTCAATCTTCGAGGCAAATAAAAAAAGAGCGGATCATTTCGCTCTTTTTTTATGGCTATGTATCGGAGGATTAGCCTTTGTCAGCTAATTCTCTAATAGCACGACGATCGAAAGTTAAACGGTTGTTTTCACTTGTTTTGATGACCACTTTTGATTCATCAATTGAGTCGATTTCACCGTGTAAACCACCGATTGTGACGATTTTATCGCCTTTTGATAAAGATTGCTGCATCTGACGCACAGCTTTCTGTTGCTTTTGCTGTGGACGGATTAACAAGAAGTAAAGCACAGCAAACATGACAACAATCATAATGATTGAACCCATACCACCATCCATTCTATTTCACCCCTTTCTAAAGCATTGTAAAGCCTTTCGTTTATGCGTTAAAAGTTTTTCGCATTCGGTTTGTTAAAGCCATAACGCTCAAAAAACTCTTCTCTAAAATCACCTAAACGATCCTCACGGATAGCTTCTCTCACTTGCTCCATTAATTTTAACAGAAAATGAAGATTATGATAAGTTGTTAATCGAATTCCGAACGTTTCATTTGTTCGGATTAAATGTCTGATATAGGCGCGTGTGTAGTTTTTACATGTATAGCAGTCACAGTTTTCATCGATTGGTCTAAAGTCACGCTCATATTTTGCATTTTTCACAACTAGACGACCTTCACTTGTCATTAAGGTACCGTTTCTTGCAATTCGCGTTGGCAGTACGCAGTCAAACATATCTACACCGCGTATGGCGCCGTCAATTAAAGAATCTGGTGAGCCGACCCCCATTAAGTACCTTGGTTTGTCTGCTGGTAAAAATGGTGTTGTGAACTCAAGTACACGATTCATTACATCTTTTGGTTCTCCAACAGATAAGCCGCCGATGGCGTAGCCTGGGAAATCAAGCGAAACAAGATCTTTTGCACTTTGTTTTCGAAGCTCTTCGTATTCTCCGCCTTGGACAATCCCAAACAGTCCTTGATCTTCTGGACGCTGGTGCGCTGTTAGACAGCGCTCTGCCCATCTGCTTGTCCGCTCCACAGACCGCTTCATGTAATCGTATTCTGCTGGATACGGCGGGCATTCATCAAATGCCATCATAATATCAGAGCCAAGTGCATTTTGGATGTCCATGGCTTTTTCAGGAGATAGGAACAGCTTGTCTCCGTTTAAGTGATTACGGAAGTGAACGCCTTCTTCTTCAATTTTTCTAAATTCACTCAATGAGAAAACTTGGAATCCGCCTGAATCCGTTAAAATCGCTCGATCCCAGTTCATAAATTTGTGCAGACCGCCTGCTTCTTTTACAATATCGTGACCCGGACGGAGCCATAGGTGGTACGTATTGCTTAAAATGATGCCTGCATCCATTGCCTTTAATTCTTCAGGCGCCATTGTTTTCACTGTAGCCAGTGTACCTACTGGCATAAATACAGGTGTTTCAAAAGAGCCGTGCGGTGTATGAACACGGCCAAGACGTGCACCTGTTTGTTTGCATGATTTAATGAACTCATAACGTATCGGTAATTGCGACAAAAATGAGCCCTCCTGTCTTTGTTGTATGATGTTATTGAATCAGCATGGCATCGCCAAAGCTGAAGAATCGGTATTCCTCTTTCACAGCCTCATTGTACGCTTTTAGTACGTGCTCTCGTCCAGCTAATGCGCTGACAAGCATAATTAACGAAGATTTTGGCAGATGGAAATTTGTGATCATGCCATCGATTGCCTTGAATGTGTAGCCGGGGTAAATAAAGATCGACGTCCAGCCGCTTGACGCTTTGAATTCACCGTCATGTGCACTTGCAATGGTTTCAAGCGTTCTTGTTGACGTTGTGCCAACTGAAATGATCCGCCCGCCTTCCTTGCGAACACGATTGAGCTCTTCAGCTGTTTCTTCATTCATTTCATAGAACTCAGCGTGCATTTCATGTTCTTCAATTCGTTCTGCACTCACCGGACGAAACGTACCCAGCCCTACATGTAACGTAATAAAGGCAATGTGTACACCCTTCGCTTTCAATTCATCCAGCAGCTCGGTTGTAAAGTGTAAACCGGCAGTTGGCGCAGCAGCGGAGCCAACCTCTTTAGAATACACGGTTTGATAGCGCTCACGGTCGTCAAGCTGCTCTTTGATATATGGAGGCAGCGGCATTTCACCAAGGGATTCGAGCACTTCATAAAAAATGCCTGTATACTGGAACTCGACTTTTCTTCCGCCATGTTCCATTTCCTCTGTACATACCGCTTGAAGCCGTCCATCACCAAATGTGATAACTGTTCCTTTTTTTACTCGTTTGGCTGGTTTCACAAGAGTTTCCCAGTGATCGCCTTCTTCTTGTTTCAATAGAAGAAGTTCAACTTTGGCACCTGTATCCTCTTTCATACCAAACAAACGTGCAGGCAGAACGCGGGTATTGTTCAGAACGAGACAATCACCCTTTTGAAAATAATCAGTGATTTGCGAGAATGTATCATGTGTAATTGCACCTGTTTGTTTATTTAAGACCATCAGTCTTGATGCATCTCGTTTTTCAAGCGGCACTTGTGCAATCAATCTTTCTGGTAAATCAAAATCAAATAGTTCTAGCTTCATTTCCTTCACCTATTCTGTAGTTAACTAGTTAACGTTATTTCATCCGTCCAAAGATATTAAGTAATATGGTTAGCACGATGCTAATGACAATGCATGTGATGACAGGAAAAAAGAACGTGACATTTCCTTTTTTCACAAAAATATCACCTGGAAGCTTACCAACCAATTGAAACACTAACCCTGCGGCAAAAAGGACACCACCTAAAATCATTAATATTTTAGGGAATTCAGTCACGAATCGGAACCTCCATTTGAAAATGTTCATACGCTTCTCTTGTGACGACCCGTCCTCTTGGTGTTCTTTGCAGAAAACCAATTTGCAGTAAATACGGTTCGTACACATCTTCAATCGTATGTGATTCTTCTCCAATTGTCGCTGAGATCGTATCAAGCCCAACAGGACCGCCTCTAAATTTTTCAATCATACTTAAAAGCAGCTTATGGTCTATATGATCGAGGCCAAGCCTGTCGACTTGAAGACGCTCAAGGGCATCTTCCGCAATGTCCTCGGTAATGACATGATTCCCAAGCACCTGCGCAAAATCTCTTACTCTTCTGAGCAAACGATTGGCAACCCTCGGCGTTCCTCTGGAACGTCTCGCGATCTCTTCAGCTGAGCGAATATCGATGCCAATCTCAAACAGTTCGGCTGTTCTCGCCACAATATGAGCCAAATCTCTTTGCTCATAGTATTCCAATCTTGCATGTACCCCAAACCTGTCACGAAGCGGCGCAGTTAAAAGCCCGACACGGGTCGTTGCACCTACAAGTGTAAATGGCGGTAAATCAAGCCGGACAGAGCGTGCTGTATCTCCTTTTCCAATGACGATATCTAAACAAAAATCCTCCATTGCTGGATACAGTACTTCCTCAATTGAGCGCTGCAAACGATGAATTTCATCAATAAACAATACATCACCTGGCTCAAGAGATGTTAAGATGGCCGCCAAATCGCCAGGACGTTCAATCGCTGGTCCTGACGTTGTACGCAGCTGAACATTCATTTCATTGGCAATGATCGATGCAAGCGTTGTTTTCCCAAGTCCAGGCGGTCCGTATAAAAGGACGTGATCGAGCGTTTCCTGCCTCATGCGGGCAGCTTCAATAAACACGCTCAGGTTATCCTTTACTTTTTGCTGACCGATATATTGACTAAGTGTCTGTGGCCGCAGACTTTGCTCAATGGCTGATTCATGGTTGTCTGCTTCAGTTGAGACGAGCCGTTCATCCATGAGACATCACCCTATTTCAACATTTTTTGTAAAGCTTTTTTCACATATTGATCGGTTGTAAGATTCTTTTCTTCTTTTAATAGCGGAAGAACCTTTTTGATTTCACGATCACCGTATCCAAGGACACTTAAGGCTTCAAGCGCTTCATCTAATGCAGTTTGCTGCGTCTCGACCTGAATGTGATCCTCGTGATTAAATAAGTTGCCAATCATTTCTGGCACCACATCTGCAAGCTTGCCTTTTAGATCCAGTATGATTTGACGTGCTGTTTTTTTGCCGACACCAGGGAATTTAATCAGGAACGCTTCATCTTCACGTTCTATCGCTGAAATGACAGCTCCAGGATCACCGGAAGCAAGGATGGCGAGTGCCCCTTTTGGACCTATCCCTGTGACATTTAACAGTTTTGTGAACAACGCTTTTTCTTCTCGTGTTTGAAATCCGTATAACGAAAATGCGTCTTCCTTTATGTAATGGTACGTATAAATCGTTTCTTGTTTGTTTACTTGATAGATAAACGGGTTTGGGGTATAGACTTGATATCCCACTCCTCCGTTTTCAATGACAACATATTGCGGGCACACATAATCAATGGTCCCTTTTACAAACTCTATCACCGTTTTCACCTCTTTGACTGTTCTTCATTGTAACATAAATCGAAGAGAAAACCGCAATAAAAGTTAACATACGTTCGCTCAGTAGATTTTTATGATGAAACCACGAAAAACAGCTTGCGGCCTTCACACCAGCAAGCTGTTCACACGCTTTAAAACGATATTTCATTTCGATAAGGCTTCATGACTTCAAGCACATGCTCAAATTCATCCTTTGTTCGAAAAGGAATGCCTTGCTCAAGCTGCTCCTCCACATGACTTTCTAAACGGGACGTATCAATTTGAAAAAAGAGATGAATAGGCTCCGTCCAGCCGTCAGGCCTTCCATGAAACGTAGAAATCACACCGTCCTCCGATAATCCGATATATCCATTCGCTTTACTTAATGGAGAAATATCATCAATTTGCTTTCTAAAAAGGGCAAAATCCTCTTTCTGTTCTACCAGTGTCCAGCCTTTATACTGCGCCCAAAATGTGTCCTTGTCTTCTAATGATGCCCGGTGTCTTTCAATACTCACATCGCCGTCTAGATAGACTTTTTCAAGCTGGACGGTGATAGAGTTTGACTGCTTTTGCAAGTGTTCTTTTCCTTCCATATCTGCAGCGAAAAAAAGCACACTTGTCATGATAAGTCCTGTAACGAAACATTTCATCTTCACTTTCACTATTTACACCTCTTTAGAACATGAGATCGATGCATGACATATGTAGTTTGACCCATTTTTCTAAACATTAACCAAATCGATGACTCAAATATCTTTTAAGAGTCTTTCGTTGTATCCTTCTTTCGTAAATGTTATGTTTTATACAATCCATTGCTTTATCGAATGACACGGTTTTTTCATCATTCGTTTTTCAGCCGCATAAACTGAAACCAAAGAAGGTGAAGTCAATGTCAGATGTTAAAAGATTAGCCGAATCGATTCAATATCATGAAGATAAACGCTTTCATAAGCTTGCCTTTAAACCGGCAGAGCTGGAGCTGTGCGGCAAAGGAAGAAGTGCCTATGTGTTTTCATATAAAAAGGATGGCAGGAAAATGGCACTAAAAGTCTTTTTCCCTTCTTATCAGCATATTGCGCGCAAAGAGGCTGCCATTTACGAAAAACTTTCTGGTTCGTCTTACTACCCTGAGATTTATGAGTCTGGGGATCAGTATATTTTAATGGAATATATTAAAGGCTACACATTCTACGAATGCCTTACAAAAGGGATTCCTATTAAAAAACAAATGATTGAACAAGTCGATGATGCGCTGGAGGAAGCGCGCGAGAAAGGATTGAATCCTTCTGATATCCATCTTCGCAATCTGATCTTAACAAAGGAAGGCCGGATCAGAGTTATTGACGTTGCCCGTTTCACCCAAACGAAAACATGTCACCAATGGGATGATTTAAAAGCAGCCTACACCTATTATCAAAAGCCTTTTTTCCCTAAAAAAGCACCGCGTCTGTGGCTTGAAGTCATTGCATATATGTATAAAAAGAACTGGCTGTCCCGCGGTCAGCTTAATAATCGAAATGATTTCTCTGCATAAGGAAAGCCGCTCTCTCTGAGCGGCTTTTGTTTTATTCTGTTTCTACATGGATACTATTAACATTTAATAGGTTAATGATTTCATTATTCAGCTTAAACCAATGATTGGCTTCTTCAATTTTCTTATACACATCATAGGTAGCTGGACGTTTTAGCTCGAAATCAAGCACTTCCCCATTGTTCATATGAAATGTTACCTTAAATACTTTCATCATAAGATCACCTTCCACTCTTCTTGTTCGCTGGTCAAATAGATCAGCTCTTTTCATTCATTCTCTATTCAAATCGTTTCCCCTCCTTATTTCCATTCAAACCCAAGAAGTTTAAATTTTGTTTAAATTCACACAACATATCTATCACGCTCATCTGCAAAGAGGTATATTAATTAAAAAGGAGGCTGCCCTTGATGAAACAGAAGAAAAAACGAACATCTCCAGAAAGACAAACAGTCTTTTTTCATGTAACAGATGCCCTCATTCCGAGTATGGAGACGATGGCAATTGCAGCAAAGGCATTTTTTCACCTTTTAAGAAAAGCCTTTTCAGCCGTTTCATAAAACCCCGCACAACATCGTGCGAGGTTCTTTTTTTAGGGCTGATAAATTTGACTTCCTTGACTGATAAACTCCTTCGCCTTCTTTTCCATCTCTTTTTTCACTTCTTCAGATTGATTGCGAATATCATGAGAAATTTTCATACTGCAAAACTTCGGTCCGCACATCGAGCAAAAGTGAGCGGTCTTAGCGCCTTCAGCAGGTAATGTTTCATCATGGAACGCCAAAGCTCTTTCTGGATCAAGTGACAGGTGGAATTGATCCCGCCATCTAAATTCAAATCTCGCTTTCGATAAAGCATCATCACGCTTTTGAGCAGCTGGATGTCCCTTTGCTAGATCAGCGGCATGTGCGGCAATTTTATAGGCAATTACGCCTTCTCTCACATCTTCTTTGTTCGGCAGACCTAAATGCTCTTTTGGCGTGACATAGCATAGCATCGCTGTTCCATACCAGCCGATCATGGCAGCACCGATAGCGGATGTAATGTGATCATATCCAGGCGCGATATCTGTTGTAAGAGGCCCTAATGTATAAAATGGTGCTTCCTTGCAAATATCCATTTGCTTGTCCACATTCTCTTTGATTTTATCCATTGGGACATGTCCAGGGCCTTCAATCATCACTTGCACATCATGTTTCCAAGCGATCTCTGTTAATTCCCCTAGCGTTTCCAGCTCTGCAAACTGCGCTTCATCATTGGCATCCGCAATCGAACCAGGTCTAAGTCCATCTCCAAGTGAAAAGGCGATATCATACGTTTTCATAATCTCACATATCTCTTCAAAGTGCGTATAGAGGAAATTCTCTTGATGATGAGCAAGACACCATCTTGCCATAATCGCACCGCCTCTTGACACAATTCCAGTCACCCGATCAACTGTCATCGGAATATATCTTAATAGCACGCCCGCATGAATCGTAAAGTAGTCTACACCTTGCTCCGCTTGTTCAATTAATGTGTCCCTATACACTTCCCACGTCAAATCTTCTGCTACTCCATTCACTTTTTCAAGGGCCTGATAGATAGGAACGGTTCCTACTGGGACTGGGCAATTCCGAATGATCCATTCTCTCGTTGTATGAATATCCTTTCCAGTAGACAGATCCATCATTGTATCTGCCCCCCATCTGATCGCCCATGTCATTTTTTCAACCTCTTCGTCAATGGATGATGTTACAGCTGAATTGCCGATATTCGCATTGATTTTGACATGAAAATTCCTTCCGATAATCATTGGTTCACTTTCAGGATGGTTAATATTCGAAGGAATAACGGCTCTTCCGCTCGCTACTTCCTCTCTTACAAACTCAGGGCTTAACTCTTCTCTTATTGCGATAAACTCCATTTCAGGCGTAATGATGCCTCTTTTTGCATAATGCATTTGCGTCACACAGGCGCCTTGTTTTGCGCTGAGCGGCATATGATGAAAATCAGTCTGGATAGAATGAATCGATTCATTCCCCTTTGAACGGTATCCGTTATCTTCCGGTTTTACATGACGCCCTTCATAGCTTTCTGTATCTCCTCTTTCTTCGATCCACGCTGCTCTAAGACGCTTTAACCCCTTTGTAACATCAATATGAACGTTCTCATCGGTGTACGGTCCACTCGTATCGTACACACGGACAGGTTCATTTTGAATATCACCCGCCTCTGTCACAGTATGAGAGAGCGTAATCTCCCTTTTGGGCACTAAGATATCGGGTCTTGATCCTTTCTCATACACCTTTCGGCTGCCGTCAAAGCTAGTTAATAATGATTGGTTGGATGGGACGCTTTTCATTTCTTTCATTTGCTGTTCTCTCCTTTTCTTCTTGTCACAGGACAGGATGGAATCAGCACCAGCAAAAAACCAGGCTCTATGTTAAGAACCTGGTTTCGTCGTCAGAAAAAAACATGTATATCATTGATATGATACATGCATCATCTTCAACTTCCCCACGCTGGTACGAGCCAGATCAGGTCCAAAGGGTTAAGAAGCTAAACTTCTCTCTCAGCCCATTTTGCGGGCACCCCTAGTCACTTTTATTGATTTCCACATCAGTGTAGCATAGAGATATCATGAAAAAAAGAACTTTTAGGAAAATAGTTCCTTTCCCCTATAAGTTTCACAGGACATGACGATATACAAACTTCTATACACGATTTGTCTTTCTTATTTCCATTAAATCTGAAATAATCATTGATCCTTTCCTCCTATTATGTATAATTAATCTAAACGGAGAATTTTTATACATTTTATTTTTCAAAGGAAGTTCTAGTCGATTGCAAACATTTCTAACATTTATCGCCATAGGATTCTCAATTGCTCTACCTGTTGGAGCAATCACGGTTGAAATGACAAAACAGGGGTTAAAAAACGGATTCTTTCATGGTTTAACTGTAGGAGCAGGCGGCATGACCATAGACCTGTTACTTATCTTGGCATTATATGCTGGATTTGCTCAGTTTTTATCTTTGCCGTTTGTTCAAATCCCTCTCTGGCTGATCGGAGCCATATTCTTAATGATTCTTGCATACGATTCCATTAAAAATGCCGATCAAGATATCCATTTAGCAGGAGAAAAGGTCAATAAATCATTTGCAAAAACATATCGAAACGGCTTGCTCGTGGCGGTATCTCCTGGAAATCTTGTGTTCTGGGTTTCTGTGTTTGGTGCTGTACTGGCAGATGCTTATACAAAAACAGATTCGTCTGAATTTATACTTGCTGCCGGCGGGATTCTGGCAGGGATTCTCCTACATGACATCGGGCTTCTCACACTTGTATCTTTAACAAGGAAAGTGATGAATCGGACGATGATCAAGTGGACTTCTATTATTGCTGGTATTTTATTACTAGGGTTTGGCTGCTATTTCTTTTACGAATTTTATATAGGCATCAAGGTTTATTTTTAAAAAAAGGCTAAAGTTCATGATGAACTTTAGCCTTTTTGATGTCAAACTATCGGGTCATACCTGTTTGACCTGTTTCAAATTGTGTTCTTCTCATATCTCTAAAGCGTGTAAAAGCTCCTTCGTCTTTGATGACTTGGACTGCTCTTCCATCTGCATAACGAGTCGCCGCTTCTTCGACTTGTGATATACCTTCCGACGTCAGGTGTCCATCTGATTTAATGGCAATATACACATTCTCATCCGTCACCATAACTTGTGAGTCTGTCACGTGGTTCATTTTATTGACACGGTTGGCAATTTTTCTTGAACGCTGGATATTCTCTTGTTTATCGTAGCCAGAGAACGACATTTGGTTATGGTAGTTCATATCTCCATGACTGTAGCGTCCATCTCCACCTGTGAGAGGCATTCGATCACCCGTTTGAGGACGTGTACGGTAATCAACATTCGTTGTATTTCTACCGTTCATCCCCTCCATGAGTTCAGAAACTGGCCCCTGATGATCCTGATCGTTATCGTCCGCTCGTTGATTTGAATGATAACCAACCGGCTGCCCTGATTGATTATGACGTGTATCTACACCTGCATTGTTATTTGTACCACATGCCGTTAAACCAATAGGTAGAAGCACTAATGCGATTGTTTTTTGCCATTTTTGTTGCAAACGAAAAACCCCCTGTACAAATTCAATCTCATGAGCGCGAAACAGGCTCTGTTTTAGCATGTACAGTTAGGAAGAAAATCAAGCTGTCAGTTATAAACAAAAAAAGGAACGATTGAGATCGTTCCTTCTGTCATTAATCTTCTTCGTCTTCCTCCGGCCTTGCAAAAACGGATTGACCTGGATATGGCTGCATATAAGGCTGAGCTGGATAAGCCCCCATCTGGCCATAAGGAACAGGATTCGGATAATGTCCTGGCCAAGGCTGATGATGCTTCAAGCCATCATCACATCCGCAGTCTTCCTTACCGTATGCTGCATTTGAAACGTTTGGATAAAAGCCTTGATTTGCGTTGGCATTTGCATTGGCGTTTGGATGCGCATGGTGATGCCAGTGATGTCCGTCGTTTGCATGATGCTCATGATTTTCTCCGTAGTAAGCAGGCGCTTGATACGCAGGATAATACGGCTGAGCCGGGTATGGATATGGCATCATGTGATGGTGATAATAAGGCTGGATAGGATAACATAGGCCTGATCCCGGTAAAATTGGTGATGCCGGCACCATTTGATGCGGATATGGATACATCGCCGGCATGTAATGACCATGACCATAACCAAAATAAGGATCATATGGTTCATGATGATGATGCTGGTGATGATGCTCGTTATTTTCAGCCACTCCTCCTACTGCTGCCCCTCCCACATTTGGCATTTGCGGGAAGTTAGGAAGATTGGGGTAATTGCCATGCTCCATGTCTTTTCCCTCCTCTTTTTGATGCGGAATATGAATAAACGGGTCATATCCCTTTGCCACTTCATCTTTTAGATGATCCTTATTTTCATAATGAAAATGGTCCTTGTTATCTTTATGGTCTTTATTTTCATGATGAAAATGGTCCTTGTGATCCTTTTTGTCATGAACATGATCTTTCTTCTCATGAACGTGATCTTTTTTGGGAGGAGGCGTGAATGGCTGGTAGAGATTCGTCTGATAATAGTTCACATCGACTTGCGGAAAAACTGGCTGTTCGATCTTTGGCACAGGCGGTACATAAGGTACCGGTTCATTTGGTTTTTCCTTCGGCTTCGTATCTTGCACTTGCACGACATCTTTTGGTTTTTCTTTCACATACGGATGTTCTTTCGTTTTTGGCATTTCTTTTGCTTTGTGATGTTCTGTCTTCACAGGAACACCACTAGATGGAATCTTAATCTTCATACCCGGCATAATCAGATCTGGATTACTGAGCTGTGAATTTAGTTTTTTCAATTCTTGAAAGTCGACTCCGTATTTCTTTGAAATTTTCCAAAGGGAGTCTCCCTTTTGCACAATATGAATTTTCAACGTTTTCCCCTCCTATGCAAAACGTGAACGTAACGGTTATGTCAGAAGTACAATATGTTTCAACATAAATTTATGCCTATTTACAAGCCGATATGATAAAAACTTGTTTTCTGACAGGAGAGGCCGATTCATTATTTAATAGCAAGCATTTTCTTTAATGCAAGCAAAGCGTCTTTTGTGATGTCTTCATTGACCTGTATTAATCCGGCCGGGTCACCCTTCTCAATGCTTTCAAGTGACCAGAGCAAATGAGGCAGATCAATTCGATTCATGGTCAAACAAGGACACATATCTGGGTTGAGGGATTCAATTTGTTTATCTGGGTGCTGCGCTATGATCCGTTTGACTAAATTCATCTCTGTCCCAATCGCCCACTTGCTTCCTGCTGGCGCCTGCTTAATCGTATCGATGATAAATTTCGTTGATCCCGCTAGATCAGAAGCCATTACGACCTCATGTGTGCATTCTGGATGGACAAGGATTTGAATGTCACGGTCTTTTTTTCTCATTTCTTCAACATTCTTCACGGTAAACTTCTCATGTACAGAGCAATGGCCTTTCCATAAAATCATCTTGATACGGGAAAGCGGCTGGTCGGTGATGAGCTTTTCTTCTATCTGATCCCAAACAGCCATTTCCTCTAATGGAATACCCAAATCAAATGCCGTATTACGCCCTAGATGTTGATCAGGGAGAAACAGAATCCGTTCTTTTTGTGTAAGTGCCCACTCAAGTACTTTTTTAGCGTTTGACGATGTCACAGTCGCCCCGCCATGCTTGCCGACAAATGCTTTAATATCCGCTGTTGAGTTGACATACGTAAGCGGGAGTATGGTATCCCCAAACAGATCAGTGAGCTGCTCCCATGCTCTGTCCGTTTGTTGCATGTTCGCCATATCTGCCATCGAACAGCCTGCCCTCATATCTGGCAATATGACGCTTTGATTTTTGTTTGACAGCATATCTGCCGTTTCCGCCATAAAGTGAACACCGCAGAACACAATGTATTCAGCCTCATGATTGTCAGCAGCTATTTGCGCCAGCTGCAACGAATCTCCCGTTGCATCCGCAAACTCGATGACCTCATCCTTTTGATAATGATGGCCTGGTATAAAAAGCTTTGAGCCAAAAGCCCGCTTAATTTCTAACACACGACGCTTCATCTCCTCATCAGAGAGGTATTTATATTCATCCGGCATCATGACTGCCTGTTGATTGGCTAATACATCAAGCATAGACATGAGACGTTCCCCCTTTATGACTGAATTCCATATTCATACTAAAATCAAATGCTGGTGCAGAATGCGTCAGAAAACCAAGTGAAATAAGATCAACCCCTGTCCCCCTGTAACTTGGCAATGTCTCTAACGTGATGCCCCCTGAAGCCTCTGTCAAAATGGACTTTGGCGTCATTTGTTTCAAACGTTTTACTTCATCCGGAGAGCAGTTATCAAACATGATGACATCTGCTTTTGCATCAATAGCTTCCAATAGCTGTGTTTCTGATTCAATTTCCACTTCAATTTTTACCATATGACCGGCATATGCTCTCGCTTTTTCTACAGCTTCTCGAATAGAACCGCATGCGGCAATATGATTATCTTTAATCATCACCCCATCTGATAAGCCAAAGCGATGATTCTTTCCTCCGCCTGTTTTCACTGCGTATTTCTCTAACATGCGCAAGCCGGGAGTCGTTTTTCTCGTATCACAAATCGTAATAGATGGGTCACCTAATCGCTGTACCGCTTCATGTGTTAAGGTGGCGATACCTGTCATTCGCTGTAATACATTCAAAATGACCCGTTCTCCTTTTAGTAAGTCATTGACTGGGCCCTTGATTTTCGCCAGTACATCACCTGACTGAATCCAATCACCTTCTTGAAAAAACAGCTCAGTTTGAATTTGTTCATTCAGCAAACGGTATCCTATATCAATCACTTGTGATCCTGCCAAAATACCAGATTGTTTCGCAATGATAAGAGCTGTTCCTTTCTTATCTCCAAAGATGGCATCAGCTGATACATCACCAAAGCCAATATCTTCTGTGAAAAAATGAGTGAGCATTTGTTTTAACTGTAAACGTTCCATTTGGCACCGATCCTTTCATTTTTCATGATGTGCATGTGACCTTTTTCATGAACAATCTGCTTGCCCCGCCAAAAAGCATCGTTTCGCTTTGGATAATCCATTCGATAATGGCCTCCTCTGCTTTCTGTTCGGAGTAATGCAGATTTTACAAGGCAAACCGCTAATGCCCATTGATTGCTTAATTCAACTTGTTCATTTGTGATATCCTTCACATTCATTTGCTGAAAAGAGACTTGTTGTAATGTATGAAGCAAGGTCTGTAAGCCTTTTTCATCTCTCACAATGGCAGCATATGTTGTCATCCATTGACTCATCTCAGTCCTTGAAAGCATTGGGACAGACCATACTTCTTCAATAGAAAAAGCTGGGCTGGTTTCTTTCTGTTTAGGCAGCTGTTTCATTCTCTGTGCCGCTTTGCTGCCTAAAACGAGACCTTCCAAAAGAGAATTACTCGCCAATCGATTCGCACCATGTAAGCCTGTACAGGCCGCTTCTCCAATGGCAAATAGCGATGGAACAGTTGTTTCTCCATATTCATTGACGCTGATTCCGCCCATTAAAAAGTGCATACCGGGTGAAATTGGCAGCCTGCCGCTTGCCATATCGACCCCCGCACGCTGACACATTGCATAAATCGCTGGAAAACGAGCTGAAAAATGCGGAATATCATGGATGTTGAGATACAGATGATGACCTAATTGCTGCTCATGAAAAATAGCTCTAGCGACCACATCTCTAGGCGCTAAATCAGCTTGCGGGTGAATGCCTTTCATGATCCGCCTGCCTGTTTCATCTTCTAAATAGGCTCCCTCACCACGGACTGCCTCTGAAACGAGACCCACTGCTTTTCCAGAGATCGTCAAAAGTGTGGGATGGAATTGAACAAATTCAAGGTCCACTAATTGCGCTCCGGCTCGATAAGCCATCATAAGTCCATCTCCTGTTACAGAAGGATCATTTGTGTTTGTCTCATATAGGGAGCCGCAGCCGCCAGTTGATAAAACAACTGCATCTGCAGTCATCGTATGTACATGTCCTTTCTCGTCTTTCCATACAACACCCTTACATGTCCCTTCATGAATCAATAGATCTATCACATGGTGATTTTCGTATAAATGAATATGTGAGCCAAGCTGGCTTTTCAGAAACTGCACAAGGGTTTTCCCTGTTTGATCTCCTCCTGCATGCAAAATGCGGTGAGTCGTGTGCGCGCCCTCTTTACCTAATTGCGGCACCCCTGACTCATGTTGATCAAATGGAAAGCCTTCTGCTACGAGCTGCTCCACAAGATGTTTTCCAAGACGCACGATTTCCTGTACGATTCTTTCATCATTGTGATCACAGCCGGCAGCTAGTGTATCTTCCACATGCTGCTGAATCGAATCATGTGCTGAAAATGCAGCAGCAATTCCGCCTTGTGCGAGCATGGAATTACTAGAGGAAAATTGTTTTTTTGTCATTATGATGACTTGGCAGTTTTCCGAAATGGTTTTTGCAAAGGAAAGCGCTGCAATGCCTGATCCCACCACAATGATTTTTTTGATTGATGACATCATCGCCCCTCCTGTCAATTACACCTGTCTTGACACATATCATTACACAACACTACAATAAATACAAGAAAAAATTTTATCATAGGAGATGGATGAGTTGGTTTATTTAGATTACGCTGCTTCTACACCCGTTTCAGAGGAAGCACTGCATGTTTTTCAGCAGCTAAGTAAAGATTGCTATGGGAATGCAAGCAGTCTTCATGATGCTGGGGGAAAAGCACATGACATATTGACTTACAGCAGGCAATCACTTGCTGCCATGATTGAGGGCGAACCAAACGGAGTCTACTTTACAAGCGGCGGAACTGAATCCAATCTCCTTGCGATTCAATCCATCACAAATGGGCTGCCAGCACATAAAAAACATGTCATCACAACTTCCGTAGAGCACCCTTCTGTTCATCATGCGGTAAGCAGCTTAGAACGTCTTGGCGTGAAGGTCACAATCATTGAACCGAATCAAGATGGGATCATTACAGAGGACATTCTCAAAGAAGCAATTTTGCCTGAAACAGGACTAGTGTCTATTCAACATGCAAACTCAGAAACAGGGATTATCCAGCCACTTGCAGAATTAGCGCCTCTTTTAAAAGAAAGGAACATTCTTTTTCATACAGATGCTGTGCAAACATTTGGAAAGATTCGTGTGTCGATTAAGGAGCTTGGGGTCGATGCCGTGTCCATTTCTAGTCATAAAGTGTATGCTCCTAAGGGCGCTGGTGCCGTTTATATGGGCACGCAAGTTCCTTGGAAGCCTTTATATGCGGGTGCAGTTCAGGAAAATGGCTTACGTCCTGGAACAGTCAATGTTCCGTGCATCGGTGCTTTTATTGCCGCGAGCGAACAAATGATGCTTAGGCTAGATGAGCAGCATACATTAGATGAGCAGCTTCGTGATTATTTTCTTCAGCAGGTCAAATTAAGGAAGCTTCCTGTTCGGACACTTCAGGATAATGACAATCGCCGCATGCTGCCTCATATTATTGGTTGTTTTTTTGAAGGGTTTGAAGGACAATATGTAATGTTAGCATGTAACCGGCATGGGATTTGTGTATCAACTGGAAGCGCATGTGCTTCTGGTTATCATCATCCTTCCCCTGCTGTGAAGGCATTGCGTTTATCAGATCGTGATGCTCTTCAATTTATTCGATTATCATTTGGATGGCAGTCATCACAAGATGACATCGATCAGCTTTTGCATACATTTGAGCATTTGCAAAAGGAGAAGAAGGGAGCATAGGACGTGGAGCAAGAGAGGAAACTCATTGGCGAGGAAAGAAGAACCGCCATTTTAGAGTGGCTGAAAGAAACAGACACACCGCTTACCGGCAGCTTTTTAGCTAAAAAAGCGGCTGTCTCTCGACAAGTCATTGTACAAGATATTTCATTATTAAAAGCAAAAAACGAACCCATTATTGCCACAAGCCAAGGCTATGTGTATATGGCATCGCAGCATGCGCCAGAAAGAGAAATTGAACAAATCATCGCCTGTAAGCATGATCCTGTTCGGACAGAAGAGGAACTGACCTTGATTGTAGACTTTGGTGTAACGGTGAAAGATGTGATCATTGAGCACCCTGTTTACGGCGAGCTCACAGCCTCTATTCGTGTCAGCACACGGAAACAAGTCGCTGATTTCGTTCATCATATTTCTCATACCGGCGCGTCCTACTTGTCAGAACTAACTGACGGCGTGCACTTACATACCCTCACCTCATACAGCCAAAAGCAGCTTGACCAAGCCATCCAAGCGCTGGATGACGCCGGGTTTTTAATAAAAGACTAAAAAAATAGTGTCCCCGTGAGGACACTATTTTTCATTCGTTAATTCATATGTTTGGTAGCTGCCGAGCAGCTTAACCTCACAGCCAATTGCTTCTAATTCTTGAATCGCTCCAGGGACTAGGACCTCATCCATTTCTTTTTCAATATCAATAATAAATAAATAGTGTCCAAGACCTGTTTTTGTCGGACGAGATTCAATTTTTGACAAATTGAGGTTCCGCCAAGAAAAAGCAGATAGCACGCGGTGCAATGCGCCTGATTGGTCATCCTTTGGCAGACTGACCACAATGGTCGTTTTTGGCTTTGATGAAAAACCAGAGTTCATTGGGTACGACGCCTTAGGATCTTTATGTAAAATCACAAAGCGTGTATGGTTGTGCGGATAATCATGAATATCTTTTTTCGCAATCGTCAAACCATACGTTTTTGCGGCAATCTCATTAGCAATGGCCCCTACAGCTTCATCTGGATGCTCACTGATGTATTTCGCTGCATAGCCTGTTGATTCCACTGGCCGGTGCGGAATATGGGGATAATGCTTTTTCAGAAATTGATGACACTGGGCAATCGCATGAGGATGTGATTGAATGACATCTAATGACTCCCAGCTCTCCGCTCTTGACGGATGGACAAGCAAATGCTGCCGAATCGGTGCTGTCATTTCACCAACAATGGACAGCGCTTCTTCATGAATTAAATAATCAATCGTTAAGTTCACAGATCCTTCGAGTGCATTTTCAAGTGGAACGACCGCCAAATCTACTTCGCCCTTTGACACAGCATCCATACATTGCGGAATCGTTGCATAAGCCCGCTGCACTGCATCTTTTGGAAAGCAAGAGCATACGGCCAAATGAGTAAATGTTGCTTCTGGTCCAAAATAACCTACAGTTAATTGCTTCATCTGCTATGATCTCTCCTTTTACGCCCCAGAACCTAGAATTTCGACTTTTTCGACAAATTCAAGCTTTCTTAAATGATTCATGACGGTATTGATATCATCTGCCATACCAGCCGTGCTGATTGATAAGGTGACATTTGCTCTTCCCTGCAGCGGAATCGTTTGGTGAATGGATAACACATTACAGCCAGAGTCAGCTACAATTTGAAGCAGCCTTGACAGAGCTCCAGACCGATCCTCAAGGTGGAAAAACAATGTGATGATCTGCTCTTTCACCATTGTATAAAATGGAAAAACAGCATCTCGGTATTTATAAAAAGCACTGCGGCTTAAATCCGCTTTTTGAACAGCATCGGCAACTGAATCCGCTTTTTTGCGATCGAGAAGCTTTTTGACTTCAAGCGTTTTTCGCATCGCATCTGGAAGTACATCCTCTCTTACTAAATAGAACGTTTCTTCTTTCACCTGTTTTCTCCCCTTTTAAAAACGGGAGAGTCCATGGACTGGACCCTCCTTTTGATCAATCAATAAATTCGAATTCAAATTCAAGCAGACGAATGATATCGCCATCTTTTGCACCACGCTCACGCAAGGCATCATCGACACCCATTCCGCGCAGTTGTCTAGAGAATCGTTTCACGGACTCATCTCTTGAGAAATCTGTCATCTTGAACAGTCGCTCAAGTGCTTTACCCGTTAAGACAAACGTGCCATCAGGATCTCTTGAAATCTCAAATGGTGCATCTCCCTCATCAAACCTGTACATCACGCGGTTATCTGACAGCTCATCTTCATTATAGAGCGGGAATTCTGGTGTCGTCTCAAGCTGATTGGCGATTTCAAATAAGAGCTCACGAAGCCCTTCTCTTGTGATCGCACTTATCGGGAACACTTTATAGTCATCCGTTAATTTTTCTTTAAATGTCGCTAGATTATCAGCTGCATCTGGCATGTCCATTTTGTTTGCGACGATGATTTGCGGACGCTCTGTCAATCTCATATTGTATTGCTCAAGCTCTTCATTAATCGTCACGTAGTCTTCATATGGGTCACGTCCTTCAAGTCCAGACATATCAATGACATGGACAATGACACGTGTACGCTCAATATGACGTAAAAATTGATGACCTAAACCAACGCCTTCGTGCGCTCCTTCAATAAGTCCTGGCAGATCCGCCATGACAAAGCTTCGGTTATCGTCTGTTTCAACAACTCCGAGGTTTGGCACAAGCGTTGTAAAATGATAATCTGCGATTTTCGGTTTCGCAGAAGAGACAATGGAAAGCAGCGTCGACTTCCCGACACTTGGGAAACCAACAAGTCCAACATCTGCAAGTACTTTTAATTCTAAAATGACATCACGTTCTTTACCTGGCTCACCATTTTCAGACAGCTGTGGTGCAGGGTTTGCCGGTGTTGCGAAGCGTGAATTTCCACGTCCGCCACGTCCGCCTTTGGCAATGACTGCCCGCTGCCCATGCTCGGTTAAGTCAGCTAGTACTTGTTCTGTCTCTGCATCTGTTACAACCGTACCCGGGGGAACTTTGACAATCATTTCTTCCGCATTTCGGCCATGCTGGTTTTTACTCATTCCATGCTCGCCGCGATCAGCCTTGAAATGACGCTTATAACGAAAGTCCATTAACGTTCTAAGTCCTTCGTCTACTTCAAATACAACATCTGCACCATTTCCGCCATCGCCGCCTGCTGGGCCGCCCTTCGGTACATACTTTTCACGACGGAACGCCACCATACCGTTTCCGCCGTCACCGCCTTTAACATACACTTTAACCTGATCTACAAACATAACTTCCTCCGTTTCTCTGCATCACATATCTCGTTCTTGCCCCAAACAAAGCTCAATCATGGACTCATGAGTTGTCACATGAAATTGCGTTATACTCATACATGGATAGTTTGCGTCATGAAACGCATTTAACGCATCCAAACTTGTTAATTTTCCTTTAAAATCAAAATATAAGATCACATCATTCACTTCATGATCTGTTTGGAACGTGACCGTTAAATGATTTTCAGTTTTTTGGCAAACTGATTGATCGAATATCGAAAACAACTCCTGTGATACCGTTAGCAGCTGCGATTCATATGCTGATAAGTCTCGGGTTTCACCAAGCACTTCATATTCTAAGGTGATAAAATGCGACTCCCAATTAAATGTTAGAAAGTAATAGGCCAATTGGGGAATTTTTAAATTTGAGAGTTTGGATTCATGCTGTGCTTCAATGACCATTTCTTCTATAATTTCAAACACGCGGTCATATTTTTCTAAAGTCAAGTTGCCTTTGATCAGCTGTAATTTATTCATCCAGTCGTGTCTTGAACGACTGAGCAGATGGATCAATTCATTTGTTAATGCAACGTGAGTTAATTTTTCGTTTTCTTTACTTGGTATCTCTTCCATTATCGCACTCCCAATCGTTTGGTCTCTCTTTTAGGAGTCTTATCATCAATATGTCTCCCTGAATTATAACAGAGAAGACAGCATAGAAAAACACTAGTTATGTGAGGAAAGGTTGTTTTTTCTGATCGTATAGGAGAAAATGAGGCAAAGTCAGCAAACGTTCTTTGATATTTATGGAGTGCATCTTCTTTTTCATCTTCGGTATTACTTGTAAAAAGTGAAAAAAACTCCAGTCAATGACCGGAGTTTTTAGCAATTATTGTGCCGCAGGATATACGCTCACTTTTTTACGGTCACGACCGAAACGTTCGAATTTAACCGTTCCGTCGATTTTAGCGAAAAGAGTGTCGTCGCCTCCGCGTCCAACGTTTTCACCTGGATAGATTTTCGTTCCACGTTGACGATAAAGGATAGAACCACCAGTTACGAATTGACCATCAGCACGTTTAGCGCCTAAACGTTTAGACTCAGAGTCACGTCCGTTCTTTGTAGAACCTACCCCTTTTTTAGATGCGAAAAATTGAAGATCTAATCTAAGCATGAAGTTCACCTCCTATTTATTTGTTGATATTCTCACATAATCGTGATAATCTCGTTCGATTGTCTCTAAGGAAACGACCATGCCTTCTAAAAGCAACTGGGCTTTTTCAAAGGATACTGGATCTGTATCAGCCGGCAATTCAAAAGAGAAATAGCCGCCTTCCTCACCAATATCGAGCAGTGGGTCCAATCCTGTCAGTGCAATAATTGAATTGACTGAGCCGAAAACAACCGCAGATACACCTGCACAAACGAGATCCTGACCTTTTTCAGCAAACTCGGCATGTCCAGTCATCTGAAAAGACGTAATGCTTTCATCTGCTGATGACCGAGTAATGGTTGCTTTGATCATATCACTCACACGCCTTAAGCGTTGATTTTTTCGATAACAACTTTAGTGTAAGGTTGACGATGACCTTGTTTCTTGTGGTTGTTTTTCTTCGGTTTGTACTTGAACACAGTAATTTTCTTACCGCGACCTTGTTTTTCAACTTTAGCCGTTACTGTTGCTCCAGCAACTGAAGGGTTACCCACTTTGACAGTGTCTCCGCCGACAAACAATACGTTTTCGAAAGTTACTGTTTCACCTGCTTCAGCAGCTAGTTTTTCAACATAAACAGTTTGACCTTCTTCAACTTTTACTTGTTTACCACCAGTTTCGATAATTGCGTACATCTCTGCACCTCCTAATAAACTCAGACTCGCCGAATACAGGGGGCTATAAGCTCTTTACACCTGCTCCGCGCGGTTGTAGCACGGGTGCTACATATCCATAACATTAAAAAATATATCAAACTAGACGCAGAATGTCAATGTATTTTCACCATTAGTACGGTAAAAGAAGCTCTTCTATTGAGGAGGTGGTTCTTCGATCTGAAAAATATGCATGGAGCAGCTCATTTTCATCAAGCTGACTCATCTTCACGCCATCTCTTTCGATAATAATCGGATGCTTGCAGCCCCTTTTGAATCGTGCCATCACTTCATATACTTTTTCCTCAGCACTAGCTTTCAGCGGGATGAGTTTTTCTACCTTTTGCTCTTTTTTACCGTAATACCGTTCTAGTAAAAAGCGGACCCTGACATAATGCCGCTGCCTATGCTCCATCACGAGTGAATAGGCTAAAAAAGTGAGCAGCACCCAGCCATTAAACTGAAGCGGAGCAAACAAAAGCAGCCCTGCTGTCAATAGACCAAAAAAGACAAATGAACCTTTTATGGCAAGGGCATGTGCACGTTGGAAAGAGTAATAAGCTGATAAGAGCAAAAAGAATAATTTTCCGCCATCAAGCGGCCAAATGGGCAAAAGGTTCACAAGGACAATCGCCATATTATAAAAAGTGAACATCGTAAAGACATCGTGCGAGATAAGAGAAGCCTCCATAAAAAGCCATGCCATGAGCTGAAGCGGGACATGCTGTAGCGGCCCGCACAAAATGACCGCCAACTCTTCTTTTAGCGGACGGTTTCCATGTTCCTCTACTTCCACCGTTCCGCCAAATGGAAGTAAAAAAATCCGCCGAATACGCCAATGATAATAGCAGGCAGCCGCCGCATGTCCAAGTTCATGGACACAGACGATGATGAGTAGACAAAGCAGCGGCTTGATTTGACCTGACAGAATCGCAAACGCCATCACAATCCACAGCAGCGGATGAATGTGAATTTTCGACAGCATGAGCAGCCATCTATTCAAAGGTCATCACCTGAATAGGATCGATAAACTGTTCATTTTGCTTAATAGCAAAGTAATATGTGCCCTTCCCTTGATCATCAAGCGAAATCTGGCCAATTTTTTCACCCTTATCGACAAAATCGTATAAGGCCACATCCGCTTCCTTTAATTGACCATACCAGCTATAACTGTTATCCGCATGCTGCACCACCACGGTAAGCCCTGTATCACTTTTCTTTTTCACCTCGACCACGTAGCCTTCCTTCATACTATCAATAGCTTCCGCCGATGTTTCGACTTTGACCCCTGCACCATTTTGCGTAAAAGATTCCTGCACTTTTCCTGAAGCGGGTACAGCCAGCTCTTGATTCGCTTGTACATCCTTTTGGCCATCCTTTTTCTCGGTTAAAAAGGCTAACGGATGTCCAACAGTCTTCTCAAACCAGCGGTTGGCAGCTGCAAATTGAAAATCTTGCTCAAAGGTCTGAGTAATCATCGGCTTCAGCTGCTCGAACGGACCTGCCTGACCTTTAAATGAAATGGCTGTAATCAACACAAGGGACGCAGATAATAAGCATTTAAGCACAAAGGTATTGGGGTTAAATAAGGGATGACGGTATTTCTTTGGCTGGTGAGTCGCTGATTCATAGGAGGTTGAACCAGAATGCTTTTCTTCGTCGGTCAGCATAACCCATGGCGGAATATCTTCTTTTTTCTTGAAAGCCGCCTTTTTAGGGGGAGCAGCTGGCTTTATCGTTTTGCGGCGCTGCGCGATTTTCTTTCGGTACTCGTCCACTCTTTTCATGAGATCACCCTTTACATACAAACAATTTGTACATTTTATGTGACAACCTCATCTGATATGCAACAAAAAGACCGATTCTCATCGAATCGGTCTCAGCATGTAGACAAACACTCGCATTCGGCGTAAGGTCAGCTCCGGTGCTCGTCCTTCCTAAACTGAAAAGGTTTCCTATCACGCAGAAGTGTTTATGCTCTTACACCAAAAAATGCTTTTAGTTTTGCAAACATTCCCTTATTTTCATCTTCAAATGATTGAAGCGGTACAGATTCGCCTAGTACGCGGCGGGCAATATTGCGATACGCAATCGACACTTTGTTTTTAGCATCCATGACAATCGGTTCACCATTGTTTGAAGCCTTAATCACATCATCATCATCTGCTACTATGCCCAGTAGATCAATTGATAAGTGATGCACAACTTCATCCACATCCATTGAATCGCCATTTTTCGCCATGTGTGTACGAATACGGTTAACAATCAAACGAGGCGGTTCGATATCTTCTTGTTCCAACAAGCCGATGATTCGGTCCGCATCTCTCACAGCTGAAATTTCGGGCGTCGTCACGACAATCGCCTTATCTGCTCCAGATACAGCATTTTTAAAGCCTTGCTCAATTCCAGCAGGGCAGTCAATGACAACATAATCAAAGTCTTGTTTCAATGATTGAATTAATTCTTTGATCTGTTCTGGCTCTACAGCCGTTTTATCGCTTGTTTGAGCAGCAGGTAAAAGATACAAAAGATCCTCAAAACGCTTATCTTTTACAAGCGCTTGATGAATTTTGCATCTTCCTTCTACTACATCAACTAGATCATAAATAATGCGGTTTTCCAGCCCCATCACGACATCCAGATTCCGAAGGCCGATATCGGTATCAACTAGACACACTTTTTTCCCTTGAATTGCTAGTGCTGTGCCTAAGTTTGCAGATGTTGTTGTTTTGCCAACGCCGCCTTTTCCTGAGGTAATCACAATAGCCTCGCCCAATTTCACATTCCTCCCTCAAGCCTTGTCAGATTAGGTCTTATATGAGCCAATTGCTGCAGGCGTTCAATGATCATATTGCCATCTATATCTAAATAAGCACATTCCATTTCATTTCCATCTTCTTTTTGGTCTGGTGCACGGTTAAAAACTTGTGCGATGCGAAGCTGTGTTGGAATCATATGCGATGCTGCAATGACAGCTTGTTTGTTGCCATTACATCCAGCATGCGCCACACCTTTTAATGCGCCGAGAACAAAAATATTTCCCCCTGCACGGATTGTTCCTCCAGGATTGACATCTCCTATTAATAAGAGATCTCCTTCGACATACAGCACCTGTCCAGAGCGTACAATTTTTGCTACAGAGGTAATTTCCGCCTCTGCTTTTAACCGTTTCGCCTCTTCAGTTGACATGACGTCACTTTCAATGGAGTGGATGACGAGGTGTTCATTTTCAGACACCGCTTCAGTCAACTGTGTCTCCTGATCCTCTGTTAAATAACGAAAACCAAGCTTAATATGCACATTGACTTTATGTCCTTCTCTTCCATCTGTGTATTGCTCAAGTAAAAGAACCTCTCGCAAGCCAGAAAGAAGGTCATCAAACGAACAGTCATCATTTAACTGTAATGTTAATCCGTTTTTTGTACCTTTTATCGTCACATATTGCTGTTTTTGAGTTTTCAAGATGCTCACCTCAACAACATACTCATTTCGCCGTAATTGGACAAACTCCTGCTTTTATTCGTCGATCAGTCCTTGTTTCACCTGGATGAAAAAGAGCCTTAGCGGCACAACAAGTATGAGAGACGCAGCAGTATTTAAAAGAATCGTTGGAATAAAGCGTTCGATGACGTACGTATTAAACGGCATAATCCCTGGTTGAATGGTCGCTTGAACGCCGTATACATAAAACTCCATCACAGAAACAGCAATAATCGACAGAAAGACGACGACTAAAATGTTCGTTTGCAGCACTTTAAAAGCTTTTGCCAGCAAATAGCAAAGCGCCCCAAAGCCAAACATATGAACACCAAGTATGCCTGTATATGAAATATCATATAAAAGTCCAAAGATAAATCCGTAAATCACACCATATTTTTGATTCACAAAAGCAGTCATAAATACAAGTGCGAGTAAAATGAAATGAGGAGCTAAAATTTGATTCTCCGAAACAAATGGGAGCTTCACTAAATCGACAAAAATACTGTCAAATACGAAGATAAACAACATCACGAAAGCAAGAAGGACACGTTTCACGAGCCTTCCTCCTTCGTCAATACAGATGCATCTGCCGTACTTGTGCTGCGATTCACCACAATCACGCGGTCTAAATTGTTGAGTTCAGCCGCTGGTTCTACGTAAATGATTTTTGTCAGGCCATAATGGTCTGGTTCTATTTCACTCACCTTACCAATCGTCAAGCCTTGCGGGAATACGCCCCCTGCTCCAGATGTTTCAACAAGATCTCCTTTTTTGACATCTCCATCTGCATCGGATTTCAAAATATTCATTGTCAGCATTTTTTTCTTGCTGTCATAACCGTTAATGATTCCATTGAGTTCTTCTTTGCCCTTTTTCGCAAAAATTTTCGTTGAAATTCTATTATTTTGGTCAGTAGAGCTTAGCAACCTTACAGTCGAAGTAAAATTGTTGAGCTTATCACTTTCAATTTTCCCAATTAACGCACCACTCTCATTTGTGACCGCCATATCTTTGTCAACGCCTTGTTTTTTCCCTTTATCAATCATCACAAAGCTATCCCAAAGAGACGGGTTTCTTGCGATAACTGTTGATAGAATTGGCGTGTAGTCACGAATAGAGTTCACATATCCGAGCTGCTTGCGAAGCTTTTTGTTCTCATCTTCTAGTTCTTGAAGTTTCGCCTCATATTGGGTTTGTCCATCAAGTTTTTTTCGAAGACGCTCGTTTTCATCATATGTGTTCTTTAAATCTTGTACGTTTCCATAAATACCGGCAATAAATTGTGATGGTTTATGAAAGACACCTTGAAAAAAGCCTGTCGTATCCCCCACTAATTTTTCCGGCCATGAAGCACCTCTGCCGCTTTTCACTGAAAAACCAATCATGGCCACCAGTACGATGACACAGACAAGGAGCAACATTAATCTTTTATTCATAAAAAACTGCGGCATGTCTTACACCTCTTTAATTACGCCCGATTATCGATTATCTTTTGATTTTCCTTTGAACAAATGAATATGCTCTAGTGCTTTCCCTGTTCCGATCGCCACACAGTCAAGCGGGTCTTCAGCAATAATGACTGGCATTTTCGTTTCATCACTAATGACTTTGTCAAGGTTACGCAGCAATGCACCACCGCCTGTTAAAACGATTCCGCGGTCCATAATATCCGCAGCAAGCTCAGGAGGGGTTTTTTCAAGTGTCATTTTCACTGCATCGACAATTGTTTCCACCGTATCACGAAGCGCTTTTGCGATCTCTTCTGCCGTAATAGAAATCGTTTTTGGCAGACCCGTTAAAAGGTCACGTCCACGAATGTCCATCTCATCATGTACGTCAGACTGCGCAGAACCGATTTCCATTTTAATCGCTTCTGACGTACGATCACCGATCATCAGGTTATACGTTTTACGGATGTAGCTGCTGATCGCATCGTCCATTTCATCTCCTGCAACGCGGATCGATTGTGATGTCACAATGCCGCCAAGTGAAATAATCGCTACCTCTGTTGTACCGCCGCCAATGTCCACAACCATACTTCCTGTTGGCTCCCATACAGGCAGGTTAGCACCGATTGCCGCAGCAAATGGCTCTTCAATAGGGTATGCATCACGTGCACCAGCTTGTCTTGTTGCATCAATGACCGCACGCTCTTCTACAGCTGTAATACCAGATGGTACACATACCATCACGTAAGGTTTACGAGCAAAAAGCCCTTTGCCTTTTAATGCTTGATTAATGTAATATTTCATCATTGTTGCTGTCGTTTCGTAATCTGCAATGACTCCGTCTTTCATTGGGCGCAGTGCCACAACATTTCCAGGTGTACGGCCAATCATGTTTCTAGCATCATTTCCGACTGCCACTATAGACTTCGTATCAGTTTCCAAGGCTACGACCGAAGGTTCTCTCACAACAATGCCTTTTCCTTTAATAAAAACAAGCGTATTCGCTGTTCCAAGATCTATTCCAAGGTCTTTTGTACCAATTCCAAACATATGTATGTATCTTCCTTTCTTAAACCAAAATTCCCTTTAGGGAAAAACTCATAAACTCTATTATATCGTAAAACATTGAAAAAAAAAGTGTTACAAATACCCTTTTTCCTTCAAACTCACAAATTTTTGATCACCTATGACAAGATGATCAAGCAGCTGTATTCCAATCAGCTTTCCACATTCAAATAGTCTCTGTGTGACTTCAATATCTTCCCTGCTTGGCGTAGGATCTCCAGATGGATGGTTGTGCACACATATAAATGAAGCAGCCGAACGTTTAAAGGCCTCTTTGAAAATTTCACGCGGGTGAACGATGGATGAGTTCAAACTTCCAATAAACACGGTATGTTTATGAAGAACCTGATTTTTTGTATTCAGATATAAACAAACGAAATTTTCCTGTGTCAAAAATCTCATATCTTCCATCACAAAGTTTGCGCCGTCCTCTGGTGTGCGGATCACATAGCGGTTGTCCGTCGTTTGATGGTGTAATCTAGTGCCGAGCTCTAAAGCAGCTAAAAGAGAGACCGCCTTCGCCTTGCCAACTCCTCGAATCTTCGACATTTCTTCAATTGAGGCTTCTCTTAAAGAGCGAAGACCGCCAAAAGTTTGCAGAAGTCTTGCGGAAATTTGGAGAACTGATTCCTTTTTTGTGCCTGTCCTTAAAATAATGGCAACAAGGTCATGGTTTGACATACTGCCGGGACCATATTTAATCAATCGTTCTCTCGGCTTTTCATTTTGAGGAAAATGCTTTAACAGCATAGGGAAATCGTTCATGATGCCCACTCCTTTTAGAATTCCTTCCTGTCATCAAAAAGGGGTGATTCCAAATGTTTCGAGCACTCTAACTGTTTTGGCAATAGGGAGACCTACAACGGAAAAATAATCACCGTCTATTTTTTGAACAAATAGGGCGCCTTTTCCTTGAATGCCATAGCTTCCTGCTTTATCAAGCGGTTCTCCTGTTTGAATATAACGGTCGATTTCATTTTGTGTAAGGGTCCAAAATGTCACTTCTGTCTGTTCATAAAATGTTTCTTTTCTATTCTCTGACTGAATCGTGACACCCGTCAAGACTTGATGTGTCTTTCCTGACAATAATTGAAGCATTGATGCCGCTTCTTCCTTGTCTTTTGGTTTCCCAAGACATTTGCCCTCAATTGCAACAATCGTATCTGCACCAAGGATCACAGCTTCGGGATGTAATGTGTGAATATCATTTGCTTTTTGTTCTGCCAACCATTGGACGTTCTCTGCAGGTGAAAGGTTTCGATTTATTTCTTCTTTTAATTGACTTGCTTGAATATCATAAGAAAACCCTGCTAGATCAAGCAATTCTTTTCTTCTAGGTGATTGAGATGCGAGAATCAATCGGTTCATGTTTGTTCATCCTTTCAGGGTTTAGCCTAAGAAGTAAGATACCCATTCATCCTATCAAATGTACATCTTACCGACAATTTACGAAAATCCAATTTTCATGTTCCTTCATCATTATGTTGGATGCAAAAGAAAAAAACTAGTCATTTTTTGACTAGTTTGGTTTCTTAAAAAATGATTTTACGTATTTAATTGATCAAGCAGTGCTTGCTGAGATTTCCATCCATTTTCAGCTGTAGGTTCATTTAGCAGCTGCACCGCTTTCAGCAAACTGCTTTTAGCTGGTGCGTCCATTGTTTTGGCACTTTCAAGCTCAGAGATCAGCTGGGTGACATCTTTTTGATCCACATCATCTCCTGCAATCACTTTAGAGGATAATACAGATGCCTTTTCTATTAAACTAATCAGCTCATCTGGCACTTGAAACGAGAGCTCCTTACCGCCCCACGCCTCAAAGTGCTGATCAATCAGCTTCTTCCCAACAGCACTTGTCATGCCCTGTTCGGTTGCAAGCCCTGCAATGACATAATAGCCATCATCCATTGAGACCTTTTTCCCCGCATACCCTGCTTCTTTTAAACTGCCAACTAATTCATCTGCTCCTTTTTCAGAAGAAAACTTTCCAGCCTGTACGACAAAGGTTGAAAAATGGCCAGAGGCACTTTTTTCATCTTTGTTCTCCTTTGATTCATCAGTAGTACCCGCTGACGACGTATCCCCGCCCGCTTTCATCGACGTTTCGTTCCCAGATGCTGAAACACTGATATCTCCACCAGATGGATTCGTTGGTGTACCATCCTTGCTTAAACTAAGCGCAAACACACCAAGGCCTGTCCCAAGAACCACTGCAAAAACTATCGTTGTCATCACTCTCTTGAAGGGGCCCCGGTTTTTACCGAATTTCTGATCAAAGGAGCCTTTTTTCTTTTGATAAGGCGTGACGACCTTTGGATCAGAATGATAAATATGATCGGCTGCATCATCCCACTGAAAATCTTCTTCTTTCGGTTTAGACGAATCCTCCTGAGAAGCCGCTGTCTCCTGTTCCGACTGCCTTTTCTCCTCCCAATTCGAAAACGTCACTTGATCCTCCTGCTGTTTTAGCGGCTTGTGATCATCTTCATGGAGCATTTCTTCTTTGCCATTAATATTGACCTTTAACCCTTGTTTTTTTGACTGCCTTTTTTTCACTGTCATTCCCCGCTTTCTGACATTGTTTGTAAGAAAGACCTTTTTGTCCAATGAATCAGTGCGAATGTAACCCGTCCTTCTTTCTGTTTCACACTTTAACATAGCGATTAAAAAAAAGAACAAGACTTTTGTCGGCACGGAAAAAAAGTGTTCGCCAATTTTTTCATCCGGTCGATCCAGCGAATGGGAGCATGACTTGAGCTCCGAAAAGATACAGCCAAAAGGATAAAGAGATTGCAGGAACAAAAGGAAATGGCTCATCTAACCGAAAGGAAAAAACCTTTGCATGGACCAATCCAGTAATACATGAGAGGAAAAGAATGAGAAGGAATGGCTTGAAGCCAAAGCAAAATGCCAGCACAGCAAACAGCTTCATATCAGCTCCGCCCATGCTATTTGGCTTGAAACGTTCTAAACTATAGAACATAAGAAAGCAAAAAAGAAGCGAAGCCGCTCCTTCCCACCAAATAAGAAGTGGGTCAATCGTGCGGTATATGACGAAAAGAGGAAAAAAGAAGAGAAACAGCTCGTTTGGCACCCTCATATAAAGAAGATCGCTCACGACAGCAATCACGAATAAACTACAAAGAATCACAAGAAAAAGACTTTCAAATGAAACACCAGCGATTCTATAGATGAGCAAAAAAAGACTGCCTGACAGCAGTTCAACCATTGGATAAAGGAAAGACAGCCGAATGCCGCAATGTTTACAATTCCCCTTCAGTATGGCATATGAAAGCAGCGGAATCATCTCGAGGAGGGAAAGAGGCTGTTTACATGCTATGCAGTGAGAACGTGGAAAAAGTATGGACCGCTGCACTGGCAGCCTTTCGCCCACAAGGTGAAAGAACGATCCCATCGTGATGCCTGCAAGAAACACAAAAATACCCATCATATATCGCAGCTCCTTCTGAGAATAAGATAGACGGATTTTACCATGAGCGATATTCATTGAGCACATAGCGAAAATATGATTTCGCCTCTCTTCTACACTTGAAAAGAAAAAAACGCAAAAGGCATTAAAGCCATTTGCGTCTTTTTCTTACCCGATCATACGATTTCGTATATCTGAAATAAAATAAAGGGAGCCGGTCACAAGGATTACTGCTGAAGGATCATCACTTTTTTTCTGAATCCATTCTAGCACTTCATGAGGATCATCATCATATGACTTCGCTTCTAACTGACTGCATGCATATAGCTTTTCTGCTGATTCAGCTCTTGGAAAATCAAATGAAACAAAATGGATAGAAGAACTAATAGCTTCAAGTTTTTGAATCATTTGTTTGTACGGCTTATCTTTTAAAGCACTAAAACATACATGCACCTGTTTACTAGAAAAATGAGCCTGTACGGTTTCAATTAAACGGTCGATCCCTTCTTCATTATGAGCACCGTCTAAATAAACTGGTGGATGATCTTTGACCTTTTCAAATCTTCCAGCCCACACTGCCTGCCGAATGCCTTCATACATTTGCTCTTCTGTCACGCTTATATGGCCTTCATGCTCCAGCCATTCAATGAGTAAAACAGCAAGGGAAGCATTTTGCCTTTGATGCGTTCCAATCAACCCCGTTTCAAGCTGTCGATACTGCCTTTTTGATGTGCGTAACGTGAACCGTTCACCTGTTTCGGTTGGCTGCTGCTCATCAAAAATGCAAGTATCATATAATGAGATACATTCAGCATTCTTTTCTTTTGCTGTGTTTTGAATAACCGCTAGAGCTTCCGGCTGGTGAACTGCCGTGATCATCGGAATCCCCTCTTTGATAATGCCCGCTTTTTCAGCGGCAATCTGTTCAAGTGTATCACCTAGAATAGCCATATGATCATGACCAATCGACGTAATCGCTGTTAAGATCGGCACTGCAATATTTGTAGAATCAAGCCTTCCGCCAAGTCCTGTTTCCAATAGGACAAAGTCTACTTGGTGCACATGAGCAAAATAAGCAAATGCACACGCTGTTATGATTTCAAATTCTGTTGCTGCACCAAGCTCTGTTTGATCTAATTCATCAACAAAGGGCTTAATCTCATTCACCAAACTCAGCCATTCTTTATCCTCTATAGGCGTTCCGTTCACGCTGATTCTTTCATTGAACGTTAATATAAACGGAGAGGTGAAGGTTCCGACTGAATAGCCGGCTGCCTGTAAAACAGAACGCGTAAACGCAATGGTTGATCCTTTACCATTAGTACCTGCAACATGTACTGCTTTTATGTTTTGTTCCGGATTTCCTAATCTGTTCATCAGCCATTTCATTCGTTCAAGACCCGGCTTTACGCCAAAGGCCAGTCTGCTGTGAATCCACTCAATGGCTTCATGATAGGTTGTAAACAATGTCATCTCTCATTTCATAGGAAATTTTCAAAAAAGACGACTCCCTTTCATTAGGAGCCGTCTTTTCAACCTTATGCTTTCAGCTCTTCAATACGCTTTTGAACAGCTTCGCGTTTTGCGACATAATCACGTTCTTTCGCACGCTCTTCTTCTACGACACTTTCAGGTGCTTTTTTCATAAAGCCTTCGTTGCCAAGCTTTTTCTGTACTCGTTCTACTTCTTTTGTCAGCTTATCAAGCTCTTTTTGCAGACGGGCAATTTCTTCATCTAAGTTGATTAAACCTTCAAGCGGCAAAATGAGTTCTGCTCCAGAAATGACAGCTGTCATCGCTTTATCACTAGCTGGGACAGCTGTGCCGATTTCAAGAACACTTGGGTTTGTGAAGCGCTCAATATATGAACGATTTTTCTCTAAACGTTCCTGCACGTCAGCTGTAGAAGCTTTAATATAAAGTTCAACTTGTTTGCTCATTGGCGTGTTCACTTCACTACGAATGTTACGAACAGAGCGAATGAGTTCAACAAGTAGCTTCATATCAGCAGAAGCTTGCTCGTTTGAAAGCTCCGGCTTCACTACAGGCCATGCCGCAACAGTAATAGATTCGCCTTCATGCGGTAGATGCTGCCAGATTTCTTCTGTTAAGAACGGCATAAACGGATGAAGAAGTCTCATCGTTTGATCTAATACATACGCAAGGATCGAACGAGTGGTTTTCTTCGCTGCTTCATCTTCTCCATAAAGCGGAAGCTTCGCCATTTCAATATACCAATCACAGAAATCATCCCAAATGAAGTTGTATAAATGTCTGCCCACTTCACCGAATTCATACTTATCAGCAAGCTGTGTGACACTTTCAATTGTTTCATTTAAACGAGTTAAAATCCATTGGTCAGCAACTGATTTTTCTCCTGTCAAATCAAGCTCATCATACGTTAAGCCATCCATATTCATTAGAGCAAAACGCGAAGCGTTCCAAATTTTGTTCGCAAAGTTCCAAGTGGATTCAACCTTTTCAAAGCTAAAGCGAAGATCCTGACCTGGTGAGCTTCCAGTCGCTAAGAAATATCTTAATGAATCCGCTCCGTATTTATCGATGACCTCCATTGGATCAATTCCGTTGCCAAGCGACTTACTCATTTTACGTCCTTGTTCGTCACGGATGAGCCCATGAATGAGGACATCTTTGAACGGTTTTTCTCCTGTGAATTCAAGACCTTGGAAGATCATTCGGGATACCCAGAAGAAAATGATATCATAGCCTGTTACAAGTAGATTTGTTGGATAGTAGCGCTTGAAGTCTTCACTGTCTGCATCCGGCCAGCCCATTGTAGAGAAAGGCCAAAGCGCTGAACTAAACCATGTATCAAGCACATCGTTGTCCTGCTCCCAGTTCTCAATATCTTCTGGTGCTTCAAGCCCAACGTAAACTTCTTTCGTTTCTTTATGATACCAAGCCGGGATACGGTGTCCCCACCATAGCTGACGAGAAATACACCAGTCACGGATATTTTCCATCCAATGTAAATATGTTTTTTCAAATCGGTCTGGAACAAATTGAACTTGGTCGTCCCCTTTTTGCAGGTGAATGGCTTCGTCTGCCAGCGGCTGCATTTTCACAAACCATTGTGTAGATAAATAAGGTTCAACGACAGCTCCGCTGCGCTCACTATGACCAACTGAATGCATATGATCCTCAATTTTGAACAAAATACCTTCCTCTTGTAAATCCTTCACAAGCTGCTTGCGACATTCGAAGCGGTCCATTCCCTTGTATTGCAGTGCATTTTCATTCATTGTGCCATCTTCATTCATGACAAGAATACGCTCTAGCTCATGACGGTTTCCTAGCTCAAAGTCATTCGGGTCATGAGCAGGTGTAATTTTCACAGCTCCTGAACCAAACTCCATATCGACATAGTCATCACCAACGATTGGGATCTCGCGGCCTGTAATTGGTAAAACCACTGTTTTTCCGATCAAATGCTGATAGCGTTCGTCTTCAGGGTGGACGGCAACAGCTGTATCACCTAGCATCGTTTCAGGTCTTGTCGTCGCAATTTCAATTGAACCTGTTCCATCTGAAAGCGGATATCTCAAGTGATAAAACGCACCTTGAACATCCTTATAAATCACTTCAATATCAGAAAGTGCCGTTTTCGTCGCCGGATCCCAGTTAATGATGTACTCGCCGCGATAAATAAGCCCTTTTTCATACAATTGGACAAACACTTGTCGAACGGCTTTATTTAGACCTTCATCTAGTGTAAAACGTTCACGAGAGTAATCGAGGCCAAGACCCATTTTCGCCCACTGGCTGCGAATAAAGTCCGCATATTCTTCTTTCCACTTCCACGTTTCTTCCACGAACTTCTCCCGGCCAAGGTCATAACGGCTTACGCCTTCCTCGCGGAGCTTTGCCTCTACTTTTGCTTGAGTGGCAATACCAGCATGGTCCATACCTGGAAGCCAAAGAACGTCATAGCCCTGCATCCGTTTCATACGTGTCACGATGTCTTGAAGGGTTGAATCCCATGCATGCCCAAGATGCAGTTTTCCTGTCACGTTTGGTGGAGGAATGACGACTGTATATGGATCTTTCGTTTTGTCATTTTGTGCTTCGAAGAATTTTCCTTCAAGCCAGTACGTATAGCGGTCTTTTTCAATCGCATTTGGATCGTACTTTGTTGGCATTTCCTGATTATTTGTTCCCATTTGTGTAACCTCCACATTTTATCGGCTGATGAAACATAAAAAAAGCCTTTCCATCCTTATAAAAGGACGAAAAAGCTTTTTCGCGGTACCACCTTTTTTCATGAGACACATACACGTGTCCCATACACTCTAAAGGATAACGGGGTTCTCCCGAATTTCTCTACTTGTTCATTCAAGAAATTAAGCTCACAGGCGACCTTCCAAACAAGTACATCCTAGGAAACCTTTCAGCTCTTGGCTTCCCTCTCTTTAGGGTCTTGCTTGTACTCTTCCTGATCCACGCTTACGATATATCACGTTCATCAGCACATACTCATCTTTTATTAATATTACTAAATGCCTTTTGTTTTCGTCAATCATCTTTTCCGCTTTTCTTCTTCTTTATACAAATTGGGCAGGCACCCTTTGCCTTTTTGCCCATATGATAATAACAAAATGAAGAAGGAGGGCGTTTGACTTGAAGAAGATTAATCCTTATACACTCCCCCCCTGGCTGAGACAAATACGGGCAGTTGCCTCCCAAGTCGTTCTCCCGATTGCTATCTTTCAAGGGTTTCGTACGATTATTTTCCCCACGACATTCGACGTCCTCATTCTAGGTATTCTGATTTTTCTCGCCTGTGCCTTTCATCTTGATTGGTTTTAACACACATGCTTATGTACGGAGTATAAAGTCAACGCAACATAACCTCGTCATTCTGCGGATGACGAGGCACTTTGTTCTTCTTCAAGCCGTCTAGCCTGCTCAATCTCGTGAATCTTCATGACGGTCGGCTCTGAATTTTTCATCTGCCAATACGCTCTTAACAGCTGCTGACAGCTTTCCATTTCATCCTGTCCGCCTGCTTCATAAGCTTTTACAGTATCAAACAAACCTTGCGGATAAGCAAGGTAACTTAGGAACAAGTGCAGTTCTTCCTCTCGAAGAGGATTTCCTTTTTGATACGTATAAAATAAAGAAGTGCATTCAGGACAAGACGTGGGATAGGTTTTGAATGTACGAAAGTAAAAGGTCAGAAGATCATAAATGGGAGCGGCTTTTTTAGACCGCTCAAAATTGGTGAAATGTCCTGTCCCTACATCATTATACAAAAAGTGATGGATCGACAGCTGCCCATGATTTAGCACAACACGTGTTGTCTCTTGGTCTTTCATTTCTTCATGCCAATCCTCTAAACGTTCAAGCGCAAACTCACTGGCAGACATCGCCTCTGAAAAATACATAGCCGCGGCCAGCTCAAATGGCGACATATACCACGTTTGTTCTGCCCGCTCTATAAATCGTTCATACATGTCTTTCTCAGTTTCCCATTTGGTCTTGATTTGTGAGTAGTGCGCTTCTATTTCTTGCTCTGTAATATCCATCATGACTTCAGTCCGCTTATGAAGTCTAGCAATCTCTTGAAATAAATATTCATGCTTATCGTCCTGCTCTTCTCTCTTTTCATTCGTCAGCCACGGCATAAGATAATATGCAAACTGGCTTTCCCGATGACTTGAGAAAAAGGAACCGCTCTTCGTCCGATAAATCGGTACAAAGGAGCGATACCCCTTTGATTCTAGCTCAAGCATTTGCTCTGTAAATTGCATATGCCTGTTCGCTTTGACTTGCTTTAGGGCAAATACACCCTGCTTTGTATAGACCTTGACGACAGCAGGACTGACAGGTTCAATGTATTCAGCCTCAAGTCCGTATTCGTATAAGACAGATTGGATTTCATCCACGTTCACTCACCACATTTTCTCGGTCAGTCATCGCTTGCTATGCATTGCTTTTTTGATATTCAGGTATATAAAGAATCTGCCCTTCCTCAAGCTCCGTATCAATCGATAATGAGTTCGTGCGAAGAAGCTGCTGCACATTCAACTGATATCTCTCACAAATACGATCGACCGTATCTTCTTGCTGCACTATACATATTTTCATGCGAGAAAAATCTTCCTCCTCCTGCTTAGCGAACAGCTTTGTTAAATAAAGAGAGTTCTCACTGCCAGACGTTTCTCTCACGTCTTCTTCAGGCTCTTCTTCTTGAGCTGACTCATATATTTTAGGTGCTTCCCGTTCATATAACCGCCCGAGCTGATATTCGTCCTCCTGCACCTCTTGCTCAGTCTCTGGCTCTACTTGATAAGCAGGTGATTCAAATGCCGGATACGACTGTACCGTTTCTTCCTGCTCTTCGGTAGCTTCCGGATCTTTTCTCACTTCCACTTCAAAGAACGTATCATCCCGCTCCTCTTCTTCTAAGAGCTTAGGCGGTTCAAAAAATGGCGGTTCCTGCACCTGAGCTTCAGGAAAGGATCGATAACCAAGCGTCACTGCTTCTTCATGGTTATCCGTTTCTTCCAGCTCTTCTGGTTCGTCTTCCTCCACTTCTTCCCTGCTCACCAGCTCTATATCAATTTCTTCTTCCTCTTCTTCCAGTTCCTCGTGTTCTTCTTGCTCGGCGCGCATGTCGTGTTGTAATACAGGCTGTTCCTGATCATTCTCATGCTCATCACTTTGTAGCTCTTCTTGCTCCTCATGTTCCGGCAGCGCCTCATATTCATAGGTCACATCGCCATATTCCTCTACAGGACGATGGACAAATTCATACGGCTCCTCTACAGGCGCTTGAGGCTGTTCCTCGTTTAACAAACCCTCAATTGCTAGATCAGCCTGAATGGTGAGCAAACGATTCTCTGTCAGCTGGTAATCAAACGCATCAATAAACACAAACACATCATTTAAATGACTAATTTTGTTCTTCGGGATGGTGATATCGACCGGAAATTGATGCAGAAGCTCCGCCGTTCCGTCTTCTCTTACCTTTACCTCATCAGCTTCCCTGTATGATGGATAGGAACTCAATTCACCCAATAGCTCCTCTTGATTTATGTTGTATTCTCCTGTTAGCTCGAGTGAACCTCTAATGGAAACATAATCATTCACTTCTTGAACGAGAATGTCAGGATCGAGAGAAATTGACAGCAGCTCACTGACTTCCTGTCCGCTTTTGAAATAAATGGATTCTTCTACCGAAAACTGTAATCGATTGTTTTGAGACAAGTCGGTGTCCTCCTTTCATCTAATCCTTAAAAAATAAAATTAGATGTCAATACAGTTGTATGTGGGAGAGAGTCAAAATATGATTGGTTTTCTCCAATACAAAAAAGCCGATATGTCTCCATATCGGCCCAGCGTGCAGACAAACCTCCGCATTCGTTGTCAGGTCTGTGCGCCGGTGCTCACGAATATCAAATTCGCTCCGCTCCTGTGCTCGACCTTCCTAGACTTCAAAGGTTTTCAATTCACGCTGAAAAGAAAACAAAAGGCTGAAAACAAGCCTTTTGTCATGATAAAAAAGCCGATATGTCTCCATATCGGCTTTTGTTTATCGACGTAGTTTTTGAAAGACCTTTTCCACTGTCTCAATTGTATATTCGATGTCTTCATCTGTATGAGCTGTTGATAGGAATAATCCTTCAAATTGAGAAGGTGGAAGGAAGATGCCGTGATCGGCCATTTCCTTGTAAAATTCAGCGAATAGAGCAAGATCAGCTGTTTTCGCTTTGTCATAATTGATCACGTCTTCATTTGTAAAGAAGAATCCGATCATGGAACCCGCTCGATTAAACGTTAATGGAATTCCGTTTGCTTTCGCCGCTTTCGAAATGCCTTCTTCCAGCCGGTCCCCTTTTCGTCTAAACTCTACATAAGACTCAGGAGTCAGCTGTTTCAACGTTTCTAAGCCCGCTGTCATCGCAAGTGGGTTACCAGATAACGTTCCTGCTTGATAAATGGGACCACTTGGCGCAATTTGTCTCATAATATCTGCTCTTCCGCCATAAGCACCGACCGGAAGACCGCCTCCAATTACTTTACCAAGACACGTCAGATCAGGTGTAATGCCAAAATAGCCTTGTGCGCAGTGATAATCCACACGGAAGCCTGTCATGACCTCATCAAAAATGAGTAAGGATCCGTATTGCTCCGTGATGTCTCTCAGTCCTTGCAGGAAACCTTCTTGCGGAGGAACAACCCCCATATTTCCTGCCACCGGCTCTACAATGACACCTGCAATATCGTCTCCAAATTCTTGAAAAGCAACTCGAATGCTTTCTAAGTCATTGTACGGCACTGTGATCGTATTGCTGGCAACCCCCTCAGGAACACCAGGACTATCTGGAAGTCCAAGCGTTGCCACTCCAGAACCCGCTTTAATAAGCAAAGAATCACCGTGACCATGATAGCAGCCTTCAAATTTTACAATTTTATTTCTGCCTGTAAAACCACGCGCTAGACGAAGGGCACTCATCGTCGCCTCTGTACCCGAGCTGACCATACGAATCACCTCGATGGACGGAACTCGTTCACATACAAGCTTAGCTAATTCATTTTCAACTAATGTAGAAGCACCGAAGCTTGTCCCATATTCCGCTACTCGCTGAATGCTTTCAACTACACGATCATTCGTATGTCCTAAAATAAGCGGTCCCCATGATAACACGTAATCGATGTATTCATTTCCATCAATATCATAGATCTTAGAGCCTTTGCCTCGTTCCATAAAAATCGGGTCTGTGTTGACTGATTTAAATGCACGCACAGGGCTGTTGACACCACCAGGCATTAAATGCTGCGCTTCTTCAAATGCTTGCTTTGATTTTTCATAGCTACGTCCCATTTCAATGTCCTCCTGTCTATCCATTCTTTATTCTGAGAGCCATTTTGCTGCATCTTTTGCATGATACGTAATGATGAGTTCTGCTCCTGCACGTTTCATGCTTGTCAGCATTTCAAGAACAAGCTCTTTTTCAGAAATCCAGCCATTTTGTGCAGCGGCTTTAACCATTGCATACTCTCCGCTCACATTGTAGGCAACAACAGGGAGTGTAAATTCGTTTTTCACATCACGCATAATGTCTAAGTAAGAAAGGGATGGTTTGACGATTAAGAAATCTGCTCCCTCTTCTACATCAGATTGCGCTTCTCTTAGTGCCTCTAAACGATTTGCAGGGTCCATTTGATATGTTTTACGATCTCCAAACTGCGGAGTACTATGCGCCGCATCACGGAACGGACCGTAAAAAGCACTTGCATATTTCACAGCATATGACATAACAGGTACATGAATAAAGCCTGCTTCATCAAGAGCCTCACGAATGGCAACAACAAATCCATCCATCATATTTGAAGGAGCAATGATATCTGCACCAGCGCGCGCTTGACTGACAGCGGTTTTCGCTAATAGCTGAAGCGATTCATCATTTAAAATTTCACCATCTTCAACGATTCCGCAATGTCCGTGATCTGTATATTGGCATAAGCAAGTGTCTGCAATGACCACAAGCTCTGGGAAATGCTTTTTGATCTCTAGCGTTGCTCTTTGAACAATACCATGATCATGATACGCCTCGCTGCCCACATGATCTTTATGATCTGGCACACCAAATACAATGATCGATTTGATGCCAAGGTCGACAAGCTCTTGGATTTCTTCTTTCACAAGATCCACAGAAATGTGATATACACCCGGCATTGAAGCGACTTCTTTTCGAACATTTTCTCCCTCTACAAAAAAGATCGGATAAATCAAATCAGTTGGTCTTAAAAAGGTTTCTCTAACTAGCTCTCTCATACCTGCGCTTGTCCGCAATCTGCGGTGTCTGTTAAATTTCATCAATGGTTCAACTTCCTTTCAGATAAACGGCACATCAAATCAAGCATCCCGTCTACCGTATAAGTATCTGGGGTTTCAGAAGAAATCCCGTATTGAAGCAGGGCCTCTTTTGTCAGAGGACCGATCGTCACAAAACTGGTGTCAGATCGAGCCAGCATTGCTGCATCTGCTTCCATGGCATGCATAAACGAATGAACAGTGGATGAGCTCGTAAATGTAATAAAATCAAATAATTGCTTCGTCATTGCCGATTTGAGAGCGGCAATTCCGTCCTCATCCTTGACTGTTTCATATAAAATCCATTCTTTTACCTCTATGCCGAGCGGAATGAGGGTTTTCTTTACCACATCGCGTGACAGATGCCCTTTTGCGACAAATACACGCTCTCCTGGGCGCACATGGTCGAGTAACGCATCTGCCAGCTCTTCCGCTATAAATCGTTCTGGTACCACATCCACCTTCAAGCCATGCTGCTCAAGATAGGCAGAGGTTTTCTCTCCTACAGCAGCGACTTTCAAATGGGATAAGCTCTTATGTAAATGATGGTCTTTAATAAAGTTCAGAAAAAAAGACGCACCATTCACACTCGTGAAAACAAGCCAGTGGCTATTTTCTAAGTCCTTTAAAAAAATCTGCGCTTTTTCTTTTGTGAGCGTAGGCTCAAATCGAATAAGAGAGGTTAAAACAGCATGGCCGTTCAGCGCTTCAATCTTCTGCTGAAACACGCCCGCTTGACGTTCATTTCGAGTGACAAGCACCGTCTGTCCGTGAAGCGATTTTCCTATGGTCATTGGGAGGACAGATCCTTTTTCACCTTGTCGATCAAATCCTTTGCTCCCTTATCAGCCATCTGCTTCGCACATGCTGTTCCAATTGCCTCTGGGTCAGTGCCTGTGACAGTTTCCCGAATAATCGTGTGCCCATCTGCAGATGCCACAAGACCTGTCAATTCAATTTCATCATGCTCATTCATCGTTGCATAGCCAGCGATCGGCACCTGACAGCTTCCATCCATTTGTTTGAGGAAGGCTCGTTCAGCAAGGACCGTTTTCTCCGTATATTCATTCGTAAATTGAGCAAGAAGCTGCAATAGCTCTTCATCATCTCCGCGGCACTCAATCGACAGTGCGCCTTGTCCAACAGCAGGCAGACAAGTCTCAGGAGATAAAAATTCCGACACGACCTCTTTGCTCCATCCCATTCTGGACAGACCAGCAGCCGCTAGAATAATGGCATCATATTCTTCATTTTTCAGCTTTTCCAATCTCGTATCAATGTTTCCTCGAATCCATTTAATCTCAAGATCTGGTCTTTCCTGAAGAAGCTGCGCACTGCGCCGTAAGCTGCTCGTTCCCACAATTGCGCCCTTAGGCAGTTCACTTAGACTCAAATGATCCTTCGAAATCAGTGCGTCCCGCACATCTTCCCGCTCAGGAATACAGCCAATGACTAAACCTTCCGGAAGAGCGGCCGGCATATCCTTCATGCTGTGCACCGCCATATCAATGTCATGATTCAGCATCGCCTGTTCAATTTCTTTCACAAATAGTCCTTTTCCGCCAACCTTAGATAAGGTCACATCTAAAATTTGATCACCCTTTGTCACAATCTCTTTTATTTCAAAAGAATAAGAAGGGTTTAGTTCAGACAGCTTTTGAATGACCCATTTTGTTTGTGTAATTGCCAGCTTACTTCGTCTAGAACCTACTTTAATTGTACGCAATACGTCTTCCTCCCGACAATGCCCTTAAGACTCATCATTATTGAAACCAATGAAAGGTTGATAAGCTACCAAGCAGAAAATAATTAATCATCAGCACAAGAAATGAAGCGACATTCCACAGTGCCACGACTTTGCCCTGCATATTTCTCACCAATCTGATATATAAGTAAAAGCCGTATAAAAACAGCATAATGAACGAACCAAGCACCTTTGCATCTATCCAGTACACCGTATCATACGAAATATACGCCCAAATGATGCCAAGAATTAAACTAAGCAGGAGCATTGGCACCCCAATAATGTTTAAGACGTACGCCATATGATCAAGCTTTGATAAGTCTTCAATTCTCAGAAGCCATTTCCCCCATTTTTTCTTTTTCAGCAAACGATATTGAAAAAGATAGAGCAGCGAAAAAGCAAATGATAGTGAAAAGGCACCGTAGGATAAAATCGCCATCGTTATATGAATCACGAGCAGTTCACTCGTCAGCTTCCCCGTAAGTTCTGCTGAATGGAGATCAGATGGTGTAAAGGTGTGAATCGCCATCATGGAAAAGCCAATCACATTTGTAAAAAAGACAATAAATTCAACGCGCAATACTTTTGTGAGAACAAGTGAAAGTGTCACAAGCACCCACGTATAAAAATATAACCCCTCTGCTACATTCAACACAGGGAACCGGTCTGTTTCCATCATAATATAGAACATGTAGACTGTTTGCAGCAGCCAGACAATAGAAAGCAACCAGAAAGCCATTTTTCCAGCCTTCCGGTTGTGTTGAAGAAAATCTATGAAATAGAACAAGACACTGAGTGCATAGATTAAGATCGTCGCTTCGTTGAGTCTCGCTACAATGGATTCCATCATCGCTTAATCACTCACTGGCAACCGTAGCAAAGCCTTGTGCCATATTTGGTTTGAACAGCTGAAATGACCCTTGTTCCACCTGTACAGGCTCCACCTTTTGCTCTTCATCTTCAACCTGTAAATCAAAGATTTCTTTGAAGAGTAAAAGCTTTTCCTCTGCATTCGGCTCCGCGGCAATTTCTTTCGCCTTTAAGATAGGATCTTTCAGCATTTGATTGATGATGCTTTTCGTGTGTTTATTTAACAGCTTCATTTCACGGTTTGTGAGATTTGGAAGCTTCCGTTCAATACTCTGCATCGTATCCGCTTGAATGGTGAGTGCCTTTTCTCTAAGTGCAGAAATGACCGGAACAACACCAAGCGTATTCAGCCATTGCTTAAATTCAACAATTTCTGCTTCGATGAGGAGCTCAACCTGCTCAGCTACTGCACGGCGCTCTTTTAGGTTGGCTGCCACGATGCCTTCAAGGTCATCAATGTCATACAAAAAAGCACCTTCTACTTCAGAAATGGCTGGATCTAAATCACGGGGTACGGCAATGTCTACCATAAATAGAGGTCTGCCCTTCCGCTTTTTATTCGCACTTTCAACCATTTCTTTTGTAATGACAAATTGTTTAGCACCCGTTGAACTAATTAAAATATCCGCTTCGGATAATGTTTTTTCCAATTGATTTAAGCTCTTAGGCTCTCCAGAAAAACGTCCGGCCAATTCTTTCGCCTTCTCATACGTTCGATTGATGACCGTTACTTGGCCAATTCCTTGACCTTGAAGGTTTTGAGCCGCCAGTTCGCCCATTTTGCCCGCACCAAGAATCAGGACATGCTTATCAGAAAGACGTCCAAAGATTTTTTTAGCGAGCTCAACTGCCGCATAGCTGACAGACACAGCATTAGATGCAATATCTGTTTCCGCATGAGAGCGTTTTGCAACAGTTACCGCCTGTTTAAACAAATAATTGAAAACGGTACCAATGGTCTTCTCCTCTTGAGCTACTTTAAAGCTGGATCGCACCTGACCAAGTATTTGTGTTTCACCAATCACCATGGAATCAAGTCCACATGTCACACGGAATAAATGCTCAACCGCTCCATCGTTTTCGTAAAACTTCAAATATGGAGAAACGTCTTCCTTTTCTAAACCGAACCAATCGGCTAAAAATCTTTTTATATAAAACCGTCCAGTATGAAGCTGATCTACCACTGCGTAGATCTCTGTTCGATTACATGTTGAGATAACGATATTTTCTAGAATGCTTTTTTCTTCTTTAAGCTTGGACATCGCTGTTCCGAGCTCACTCGGTTCAAAACTCAGCTGTTCCCGTATCTCAACAGGGGCTGTTTTATAATCTAAACCCACAACAAGAATATGCATAACTTCAGCTTGCACCCCCAACGCCCTGTCTAATTTATAATAATTACAATATAGAATTTATTATTTATAATGATTATAACATATATTCATTTTTAACTGGATAAAAAATGTGAACAGATTTCAAAAATCTTGTGATATAGTAGAAAAATGTTCGACACCCACTGATGCCATATCATCACTTCAAGCAATTTACCAGATTTGGCGCGTGCGGACAAATGATCTGCTTAAAAGAAGGTGACATCTTTGAAGAAGAAATCCATTTTGCTGCCGCTTACTTTGCTGGCTGTAGCGCTATACGCCATTCTCTCAGGAGGTCAATTTGACATTTGGAAGGACCAAGAGAAATGGTACACACTTGTATTACTTTTTGGCCTCGCTTTCTTATATCAAGGAAAAAAGGAGCAAGAAAGCGCTCATGTGTTTATCGGTATGCTCATGACAGGCCTTGCGCTACACTTTATTCTTCAGCCAAAATTGGACCACTGGCCAGACACATTTACGATGATTGTGTTCATTGTAGGACTTGCACTTTTTGTGAAATCATCTCAGAAAAAAGAATATCGTATTGAAAGTGTTGTGCTGATTGCACTCGGTCTGTTCCTTTATTTCTTTCAGCAAATTACAAAACAGCTGAGTTCCCTTTCGATCCCTACTTCCGGCTTTGAATTGTACTGGCCTTATGTATTGATTGCTGTCAGTCTCCTCTTATTATTTTTAAAAAGGAAATAACTTATACAATAAAAAGGCATCTGCTGATAACAGATGCCTTTTTTTTAGTTATTAATCTTCGCAAGGATGGCATTCCAGGCTTCATCTTTTCCCTTTTTTGTTTCAGAAGAGAATAGGATGAGTTCATCTGATGGGACAATGTCAAGCGTCTGTTTGACGACTTTCGCATGCTTTTCCCATTTGCCTTTTGGAATTTTATCCGCTTTTGTTGCGATGATAATGACAGGAACTCCGTAATATTTAAGGAATTCATACATGTTCACATCATCTACTGATGGCTTATGGCGCAGATCCACAATTTGGACGACTGCTTTTAATTCTTCACGCATAGTAATATACGTTTCGATCATTCTACCCCAGGCTTCGCGCTCTGTTTTTGATACCTTGGCAAAGCCGTAGCCTGGAACGTCCACAAAATGGAGCATATCATTAATAATGTAGAAATTAAGCGTCTGTGTCTTACCTGGTTTAGAAGACGTACGCGCTAAATTTTTACGATTAATCAATGAGTTGATGAACGAGGACTTTCCAACATTTGATCGTCCAGCAAGAGCGATTTCAGGCAGCCCGCCGCTCGGGTACTGCTCTGGTTTCACCGCACTAATGACGATATCTGATTTTGTTACTTTCATCTTCCCTCTCCTACCAACGCTTTCTCAAGCACTTCATCTAAATGTGAAACCGGAATAAAGGTTAATCCCTCTCTCACACTTTCAGGAATATCATCAATATCCTTCTCATTGTCCTTTGGAAGAATAATGGTTTTCAATCCTGCACGATGTGCGCCTAATGCTTTTTCTTTTAGTCCGCCAATCGGAAGCACTCTTCCTCTTAACGTAATCTCTCCTGTCATACCAACCTCTTTTGATACAGGACGTCCTGTGAGTGCTGATACAAGAGCCGTCGCAATGGTGATACCAGCTGATGGCCCGTCCTTTGGAACCGCACCCTCTGGAACATGGATATGAATATCATGCTTTTCATTAAAATTAGGATCAATGTTCAGTTCATCTGCTTTGGAACGAATATAACTGAATGCCGCCTGTGCAGATTCTCTCATGACATCACCAAGCTTACCGGTTAACAAGAGCTTGCCTTTCCCCGGCGAGAGGGATACCTCAATGGATAAGGTGTCTCCACCAACTGTCGTATACGCAAGTCCTGTGACAACCCCCACTTGATCTGTCGTTTCAGCCTGACCATAACGGTACAGTCTTTTTCCTAGAAATTCAGTTAAATTCTTTTCCGTCACCGTGATGCGTTTGCGGTCTTCAGCCACAATCGCTCTTGCCGCTTTTCGGCAAATCGCCGCAAGCTGACGCTCTAATCCACGAACTCCTGCTTCTCTTGTGTAATAGCGAATCATATCATAAATCGCTGCTTCACGAAGCTGCAAGTTCCCTTTCTTTAATCCGTGCTCCTTTAGCTGCTTCGGCAGAAGATGATCTTTCACAATCTCTGCTTTTTCAACCTCTGTATACCCTGCAATCGTGATAATCTCCATTCTATCACGAAGTGGACCTGGAATGGTTGCTAAATTGTTGGCAGTGGCAATAAATAACACCTGAGACAAATCAAATGTCTCTTCAATATAGTGATCGCTAAAGTTATGATTTTGCTCTGGGTCCAATACTTCAAGCATAGCAGAAGACGGATCACCTCTAAAATCAGAGGACATCTTATCGATTTCATCTAAAAGAAACACTGGATTCATAGTACCTGCCTTGCTCATCCCGCGAATGATACGGCCTGGCATCGCACCTACATATGTTCTTCTATGTCCACGGATTTCAGATTCATCACGGACACCGCCAAGTGAGATACGGATAAACTTCCGGTCAAGTGATTTAGCAATGGACTTGGCAAGTGATGTTTTCCCTACTCCAGGAGGTCCTGCTAAGCAAAGAATCGGTCCTTTTAATGAATTGGTGAGTTTCTGTACAGCAAGGTATTCAAGCACACGTTCTTTGACTTTTTCCAGCCCATGATGCTCATCATCTAAAATTTCACTTGCAAGCTTTAAATCTAGACGATCTTCTGTATAAATTCCCCATGGAAGATTGATCAGCCAATCAATATAATTTCGAATGACAGAGCTCTCAGCTGAGCTTGAAGGAATTTTTTCATAACGATTCAATTCTTTTAGCGCCGTTTCGCGAACAGAATCCGGCATGCTGGACTCTTCGATTTTAGACATTAATGAACTGACTTCGCCTGTTTTTCCTTCTTTGTCACCTAGCTCCTTTTGGATGGCTTTCATTTGTTCACGCAAATAATATTCTTTTTGCGTTCGTTCCATTGAACGTTTGACGCGCTGCCCAATTTTCTTTTCAATTTCCAGCACTTCTTTTTCATTGTGAATTAAGCTGATGACTCGATTTAACCGTTTTTTGACATCGACTGTTTCTAGTACTTCTTGTTTGTCCTTTAATTTAAGCGGCAGGTGAGAAGCGACGATATCTGCCATTCTCCCCGGTTCCTCAATATCCGTCACCGTTGCATATGTTTCAGCTGAGATTTTTTTTGAAATTTTTATGTATTGATCAAAGTGATCTAACAAAGTGCGCATGAGTGCTTCTGCTTCTGCGTCCTTTAATTCTTCTTCTGCCAATTCTTTAATATCAACGGACGTATAGTCCTCCAGCTCCACGTATGTTTCGATCTGTGCTCGATTTAAGCCTTCAACGAGTACACGAATCGTTCCATTTGGCAGTTTTAGCATTTGTTTGATTTTTGTGTAGGTGCCGACTTTGAAAATTTCCTCTTCACCTGGTTCATCTATTGAAATTTCCCGCTGTGTTGCTAGAAAAATCATATGATCGTTCATCATGGCCTGTTCTAATGCTTGAACAGACTTCTCGCGTCCAACGTCCAAATGCAAGACCATTGTTGGATAAACAAGCAAACCTCGCAATGGAAGGAGCGGAACATTCTTTTTGATTTCATCTGCCATGTTGATTGACACCTCCGTCACTAGTATGAATCATTATAATATACCTGTTTCAGTCTTGTACAATGTAAAAGACTTAAGAAATGATGATCTTACCGTAGTATACCCTTTCTTTTTATCTTGAAAAAGAAAAAAAGATCTATTTCACTAAAAAATCCCCATATGTGATGGGGATTAAACAGATTTTCTCTTCATTTCGTCTTCTAGTCCATCTTTCTTCTCGTCTGGCGGATTGACCAAACACTGATCCAGCACCTCTTGGAAGTGCTTCACAGGCACGATGGTGACACCTTCAATCTCTTTTAAGATCGACTGCTGGTTGTCATAAGGAATAATGACTGTTGTGGCACCTGCTTGTTTCGCCGCCTTAATCTTCGGTATCACACCACCGATCGGCTTCACCTGACCCTGCAAGCCAATTTCACCTGTCATCGCTGTCAAATGATCAATCGGGATTTGATGAATGGCAGAGAAAATCGCTGTCGCCATTGCAATCCCAGCAGACGGACCATCAATAGGGGCACCGCCTGGGAAATTAATATGGATGTCATATTCATTTGTCCGAATGCCTAAGTTTCTCATTACTGTTAATACATTTTCAACAGAGCCTTTGGCCATACTTTTTCTTCTAATGGATTTAGACTGGCTGCCTATGCTTTCTTCTTCTGCAATGCCTGTAATGTTGATACTTCCTTTTTCAAGCGCCTTACATATGTTCACTTCAATCTCAAGCAGGGCACCGCTGTTTGGCCCGTAGACAGCCAGACCATTCACTACCCCCACTTTTGGCTTTTCCGGTACTTTTTGTTCATATCTTGGTGTCAGCTGACTTGAATGAATGACCCACTCTACATCAGCGAGTGTGATGTCTTTTCGATTTTCCGTGACGGCCATTCCAGCGGCGATCTGTACCATATTGACGGCTTCACGACCATTTTTCACATAGGTGGTTAACAAGTTCAGCCCTTCATCACTTAATTCCTTTTGAATCTTTTGGACAGCCTTAGCAGCGACGATTTTCAGTTCATGCTGGTCAAGATCCTTAAAGAAAATTTCTAAGCACCTTGAGCGAATTGCTGGTGGAATTTCTTCTGGTGTTCTAGTTGTGGCACCAATCAATCGAAAATCAGCCGGCAGCCCATTTTGGAAAATATCATGAATGTGATTCGGGATTTGGGTGTTTTCCTCACTGTAATAGGCACTGTCTAAAAATACCTTCCGATCTTCAAGTACTTTAAGCATTTTATTCATTTGGATCGGATGCAGTTCGCCAATCTCATCGATAAACAGAACCCCGCCATGCGCATGCGTGACGGCTCCTTGTTTCGGCTGCGGAATACCTGCCTGCCCCATCGCTCCTGCCCCCTGATAAATCGGATCATGAACGGAACCTATCAAAGGGTCCGCGATGCCCCGTTCATCGAATCTTGCGGTTGTGGCATCGAGCTCTACAAATACGGCATCTTTTTTAAACGGTGAGTCAGCATGACGTTTCGCTTCTTCCATGACAAGACGGGCTGCGGCTGTTTTTCCAACCCCCGGCGGTCCGTAGACAATGACATGCTGAGGATTCGGTCCGCACAGCGCTGCTTTTAGAGCACGAATGCCGTCTTCCTGCCCTACAATATCTTGAAACCCCTTTGGCCGGACTCTCTCTGATAAAGGCTCACTCAGCTTGATTGACCGCATCTTTCTGAGCGCTTCCATTTCTTTCTTTGATTCTTTGTCAATCGTCACCTTTTGTGTACGCTGATTTCGCAGTAAGTTCCAAAAGTACAGCCCGATGACGATTCCAAAGAACAGCTGTATGAATAATACGATTCCTGTCCAGCTCAATCGGTGCTCCCTCCTTCATCTATCGTATGTATTGGTTTCTGTCTGCTAGTATTTCCTAGAGCTGGACGGAATAAACACGTCTTCCACGATAAATAAAAAACTCCTGAATCAATTTGATTCAGGAGTGATAACTTCTCTTATGCAGATGTTTTTGTATCTTTATTGACGACTGTTCCGTCCTTCAACACAAGACGGGGCGGCTCACCATCAGCAACCGTTGCACCAGTGATTACACATTTTTCAATATCATCACGAGATGGAAGGTCAAACATCACATCAAGCATGATGCCTTCAATGATTGAGCGAAGACCACGTGCTCCTGTTTTGCGCTCAATTGCTTTTTTCGCAATTTCGCTAAGAGCATCTTCTTCAAACTCAAGCTCAACATCATCAAGCTCAAGCATTTTTGTATATTGCTTAACGAGTGCATTTTTAGGCTTCGTCAAGATTTCTACAAGTGCTTTTTCATCTAACGGCTCTAGGCTTGCAATAACCGGAAGACGACCGATGAATTCTGGAATTAAACCGAAGCGAAGCAAGTCTTCTGGAAGTACTTTTGATAGAAGAACTTCTTTTTCAAGATCTTCGACTTTATTTTCCGCACCGAATCCGATCACTTTTTGACCTAAGCGGCGTTTGATAATTTGCTCAATACCGTCAAAGGCTCCACCACAAATGAAGAGGATATTCGTTGTATCAATTTGAATGAATTCTTGATGCGGGTGCTTACGTCCACCTTGAGGCGGCACACTAGCAACGGTTCCTTCAAGAATTTTCAAAAGGGCTTGTTGAACACCTTCCCCAGATACATCACGAGTGATAGAAGGGTTTTCTGATTTTCTTGCTACTTTATCGATCTCATCGATGTAGATAATGCCTTTTTCCGCTTTTTCTACATCATAATCCGCTGCTTGGATCAGCTTTAGTAAAATATTCTCTACGTCTTCACCAACATAACCTGCTTCAGTTAATGATGTTGCATCTGCAATCGCAAATGGAACATTTAAAATACGAGCAAGTGTCTGAGCAAGTAATGTTTTACCGCTTCCTGTTGGACCAATCATAGAAATATTACTTTTCGAAAGCTCAACATCATCAATCTTGCTGTTGGAATTGATCCGTTTGTAGTGGTTATAAACCGCTACAGCTAAGGATTTTTTCGCATTGTCTTGTCCGATGACATACTCATCAAGAATCTCCCGAATTTCATGAGGTTTCGGAACATCCTTGAATTCAACTTCTTCCTCAGTGCCGAGCTCTTCTTCAACTATTTCCGTGCAAAGCTCGATACATTCATCACATATATATACGCCAGGTCCTGCGACCAGTTTACGCACTTGATCTTGCGTTTTTCCGCAAAACGAGCATTTTAATTGACCTTTTTCCTCGTTGAATTTAAACATTCTTTCACCCCTTATTCTTCTTCACTTGCCTGTAGCTAACAGTCAGCTACCTTTCTGGGTCCAGTATGTATGCATTTTACCATACTTTCCTAAAAGACGGTAACGATGTGTTTCTAACACTGCACATTCAGATATGTATAACAGAAAGATGCGACTTACACTATCGTTTCCAAAAGAAGCGATGATAAGTCAAAAATTGTACAAAACAAGGCACGAGTCACTCGCGCCCTGTTTTATTATTATGCACCATATTAACGGTTTTCTACAAGAAAATCAATTGCTTTGCGAACTTTTAGATCTTCTTTCATTGCTTCAGTAGATCCGATCGCTTGTTTGATATTTTCAATTGGCATGTTGTATGCTTCAGCCATTTTTGAAAGTTCTTCTTCCACTTCTTCGTCAGACACTTGTAAGTCTTCTGCAGCAGCAATTGCTTCAAGTGTTAGGTTAGATTTCACGCGTTTAGCAGCATCTTCTTTCATTTGCTCTTTAAGCGCATCTTCATCTTGTCCAGAGAATTGGAAGTAAAGCTCAAGATTCATTCCTTGCATTTGAAGACGTTGTTCGAATTCTTTCATCATGCGGTCAAGCTCTGTGTCAACCATCGCTTGTGGGATGTCAACTTCCGCATTTTCAGAAGCTTTTGCAATTAGCTCTTCACGAAGTTTTCCTTCTGCTTCGTTTTCTTTTGCTTCTTCAAGACGTTTCTTCGTTTTTTCAGTTAACTCAGCAAGAGTTTCTACTTCTTCATCAACATCTTTAGCGAACTCATCGTCAAGTGCTGGAAGTTCTTTTGCTTTGATTTCATGAATTTTCACTTTGAATACAGCTGGTTTACCTGCAAGGTCTTCAGCATGATATTCTTCTGGGAAAGTGACTTCTACGTCTTTTTCAGCGCCAGATTCAAGACCAACTAGCTGCTCTTCGAAACCAGGGATGAATGAACCAGAACCTACTTCAAGAGAGTAATTCTCAGCTTTTCCGCCTTCGAATGCTTCTCCATCAACGAATCCTTCGAAATCAAGAACAACTGTATCGCCGTTTTCGATTGCACCTTCTTCTTTGACAACAAGCTCAGCTTGACGGTTTTGCATTCCTTTTAACTCTTCTTGTACATCTTCATCAGTAACAACTGTGTCGTCTTTTTCTACGTTAAGACCTTTGTAGTCACCAAGTTTCACTTCAGGCTTCACTGTTACTTTTGCAGTGAAGATTAAGCTTTCGCCTTTTTCGATTTTCTCAACATCGATTTCAGGGCGGTCAACTGGCTCGATACCAGCTTCGTCGATTGCTTTTGGATACTCAACTGGAAGAAGAATATCTAATGCATCTTGATAAAGAGATTCTACACCAAAACGTTGCTCGAAAAGACCGCGTGGTACTTTCCCTTTACGGAATCCAGGGATCGATACTTGCTTAACAACTTTCTTAAATGCATCATCAAGTGCTTTGTTAAATGTTTCAGCGTCAACTTCTACAGTTAAAACGCCTTCGTTACCTTCTTGTTTTTCCCATTTTACTGACATGTGTGTTTCCCTCCAAAAATCTATTCAGATTGTGCGTTGTTACATTCTAAAGCATCATAAAGACTTCGTCCAATCAAAAACCACGCACTCCGCTAAAGAAGCGGTATTATGTATACAACATTTGACTTGATTATACATATCGTCTTTCAACTGTTGGAATCTGACAACTGCACTATATATGCACAAATACAACCATTATATTATAACATAACAAGTCCGTCTTTCAACTAAATCGACAAATTACAAATAAGAAATTTCTTCAATATCTTTCAGCATTGTGCAAGCTTCTCTCAGCTCTCGTTCGTTAAATTCATACAATAGATGCAATTCTTCGAGTTCAATCTCGATTCCATGCATTTCATAGCCGACTTTATGAAGTGCCGCTGCCCAAAGATTCGGATCTGTGTATTTAGGAAGAAATGGGTAAAGCACAAATAAGTGCCGGCGCCATAACTCTTCCACGCCTTGGTAAAGGGTTGGATTCTCATTGCCAAGCGTGTCATCAAGCATCCGAAGGACTTGCTGCAGAAGCGGCATCTGCTCTGGCTTGACAGCCTCAGAAGGCACAAGTGTTAAAGAATCACCGAATTTCGTCACATGAACCGGCTTTGCCACGTCATGATCTGAGAGAAGCTGCAGGATCAATGATTTCACCAAAGGGTTTCCATCGGGATTTTGTAAGATCGTATTTAATAGACCCATGTGCGGTGTAACATTCCGGTCTTTCAATGAATGGATGAACTGGACCTGCTCTTCCGGCCGCTTTAGCATATCATCTATATTGATTTCACCGCTGTCTTCCTCACCTTCATCTAAAATCTCATCAGGTGATTCGATCATTTTTCTGCTAAATTCTAGCAGCTTGTAAAAATGCTCTGCGCTTTCTGCTGGAAGGTGGTTTTCCTCAAGCACAGCCTCAATCGTTTGTTTGACTTCTTCATATTCCTTCAGCTGAATTAAGATTGTCATATACACTTGAAGCACAGTGAAATAGTGGCCATACCCCTCATGCAGCATCTTCTCACAAACACGCTTTGCGTCCTGCAGCTCACCCAGCTCTAGAAAACAAATCGCCATGCCGAGGTGAATATCGGATTCTTCATCGTCATCATAGGATTTTGCTTCTGAAAACAAGTGAAGCGCCTCTTGATACTGCTTATCTTTTAATGCTGCCATTCCTTTTTCAATCAGTCTTTCTTTCAGACCAGGAAACAAAATGACATTATCTTTCTTCTTGTCATGTTTCATACTTACGTTCCTTTCGGGCGCATATTTTTTATCAGTTTACCAACGAAGATTAGTAAACACAAGTAACGAGAGGTTATCATGCAAAAAAGAAGCCGTCACACCCGGGGCGGACAGCTTCTCGTTGTTTAGGCGCGCAGCCAGCTGCTGCGCTTTTCTTCAAATGCTTGAATGTCATCTTCTAGTAATAGCGTTAATGAGATCTCATCATAACCATTTATAAGCATTTCTCTCCAGTGAGGGTCTACAGTAAAGGGGGTGATATTCCCTTTATGATCTTCTATCTGCTGTTTTTCAAGATCAACCGTCATCTCAAACCCTTTGTTCTCATATGACGCCGCGAAAGTTTTCCACACATCATAATCAAGACGAATCGGAAGCATCCCATTTTTAAAACAGTTTTGATGAAAAATGTCTGCGAATGATGGCGCGATGACGATTTTAATACCATAATCATCAAGTGCCCACGGAGCATGTTCCCTAGATGATCCGCAGCCGAAGTTTTCTCCTGCAATCAAAATGGATGCTCCTTCATAGATTGGCTGATTCAGTTCGAAATCGGGATTTGGGCTGCCATCGGCTAAATATCGCCAGTCGAAAAAGGCAAATCGGCCATATCCTGTTCGTTCGATTCTTTTTAAAAATTGCTTCGGTATAATTTGATCTGTATCTACATTGATTCGGTTAAGCACAGCGGCTTTCCCTTTATGAGTGACTAAAGGCTCCATCTATGACAACTCCTTACACGACTGTTTTCTCTTGATTAAACTTCCTGACATCGACAAATCGGCCATGTATCGCAGCCATTGCAGCCATTGCCGGGCTGACAAGATGCGTTCTCGCACCCTTCCCTTGACGCCCTTCAAAGTTACGGTTTGATGTGGATGCGCAGCGTTCGCCCTCCGGCACCACATCGTTATTCATGCTAAGACACATACTGCAGCCAGATTCTCTCCATTCAAATCCTGCTTCAAGGAAAATTTCATGAAGGCCTTCTTCTTCAGCTTGCAATTTGACACTTTGAGAGCCAGGCACGACAATCGCTCTAACATGATCGGCTACTTTTTGTCCTTCAATCATAGAAGCGGCTTGACGTAAATCAGTCATTCTTGAGTTCGTACATGAGCCGATAAAGACATGCTCAATCGTAATATCTTCTATACGCTGATGCGGATGGACACCCATGTATTCGTAAGCACGAATCGCTTCTTTTTGATCATCTTCTTGCGCAAAGTCCTCAGGCCCTGGGATTGATGCATCCACAGGCAAGACCATTCCAGGATTAATTCCCCAAGTGACCATTGGTGAAATTTCATTTCCATCTAACACAATGGTTTTATCATAGGTTGCACCTGGATCTGTTCTAAGAGCTTCCCATTCTTTAATAGCTGCTTCGAAGTCTTCACCCTGCGGTGCATATTTGCGGCCGCGGCAATATTCGAAGGTAATTTCATCAGGTGCAATTAATCCTGCTCTTGCTCCTGCTTCAATTGACATATTACAAACGGTCATCCGCTCATCCATCGTCATGTTTCTGAATACTTCCCCAGTGTATTCAATGACATAACCTGAACCGAACTTCACGCCGTGTGCACCAATGACGGCTAAAATGACATCTTTGGCGGTTACCCCTTTTTGAAGCTTTCCGTCTACTCTAATTTCTAGCGTTTTCGGACGCTGCTGCCAAAGTGTTTGAGTAGAAAGTACATGTTCAACCTCACTTGTACCGATCCCAAAGGCAAGTGCGCCAAACGCGCCGTGAGTTGATGTATGACTATCTCCACAAACGATTGTTTTCCCCGGAAGTGTCAAACCAAGCTCAGGTCCAACGACATGGACGATCCCTTGATCAACACTGTGAAGGTCAGCTAGACGGACACCAAATTCCGCACAGTTGCGCTCTAGAGCACTCACTTGTTTTTTAGCAATCTCATCTTTGATCACAAATCGATTCACAGTTGGGATGTTGTGATCCATCGTCGCAAACGTGTTTTGAGGTCTTCTCACCTTGCGCCCTTTTTGTCTTAATCCTTCAAATGCTTGAGGTGATGTCACTTCATGCACCAAGTGCAGATCAATATATAAAAGGTCTGGTTTTCCCTCGCCGCTTTTGACAACATGCTGATCCCATATTTTTTCGATGATTGTTCGAGGCATAACCCTTTTCCTCCCTCTATCTAATTCCACAAGATTCTATTTATACAATTGTTTGCACGCGCTGCTTGAGTGCGTCTACAACTGCTGTTGTGATATCTTCAGTTGTTTGATACGTTCCCTCTTTTGCTGCTAAATCCTTTGTCCGTTTGCCAGAGGCAAGAACAGCTTCCACAGCTTCTTCTATTGCAGCCGCTTCGTCTTCTAAGGCAAAGGATGTTCTAAGCAGGCTTGCTGCTGATAAAATGGTTGCCAGAGGGTTTGCAACGTTTTGCCCCGCAATATCGGGTGCTGAACCATGAATCGGCTCATATAAATGAAGGCCTGTGCTTGATAAACTAGCAGATGGCAGCATACCGAGTGATCCAGTAATCATAGAAGCCTCATCACTTAAAATGTCGCCGAACATATTCTCTGTCACAATGACATCGAATTGAGCAGGCTTATAAATCAGCTGCATGGCGGCATTATCAACGAGCATATGCTCAAATTCAACTTCTGGATACTGAGAAGCAACTTCTTCTACCGCTTCCCGCCATAGTTTACTAGAAGCAAGGACATTCGCTTTATCCACAGACGTCACTTTTTTCCGTCTCGTTAAGGCCATGTCGAACGCTTCTTTTAATACGCGGACAATTTCTTCCTTCGTATAAAGGAGCGTATCAACCGCAGCTTCTTTTCCTTCATCATCCGTATAGCGTTCGCTTGGTTCACCAAAATAAAGACCGCCTGTTAATTCACGAACGATGACGAAATCAACTCCGTTAATGTGATCCTGTTTTAACGGTGACGCCTCGCTTAAGCTATCGAACACCTTTACAGGACGGATGTTTGCAAATAAGTCCAGCTGTTTACGAATGGCAAGCAAGCCTTTTTCCGGGCGAAGCTCTGGCGGGTTTTGATCCCACTTTGGTCCGCCGACTGCTCCTAATAAAATCGCATCAGCGCTTTTGCATACATCTACTGTTTCCTTTGGGAGCGGGTTGTTCTTTTCATCTATGGCTATACCGCCAATGAGCGCAGTTTCGAATTCGAATTCGTGCCTAAATTGAGCCGCTGTCTCTTGAAGGACAGAGACTGCTGATGTCACGACTTCCGGTCCGATTCCATCGCCGGGCAAAAGTGCAATTTTCTTTTTCATGAGAACCTTCCTCCTTTCCTATGAGATCGCGTGATGTTTCTCAATTTCAATTAGATTTGATTTGAAGATTAAATGTCTGTTCACTGCATTGACGTAAGCCTTCGCCGATGCTTCCAGCACATCTTGTGCTACGCCGCGTCCTGCTGTTTCTTTTCCTTCTATTGAAACAGTGACGTATACTTCCGCTAGTGCATCTCTGCCTTTTCCATTCGATTGAATGCGGTAGTCCAGCAAATGAATTCTTTCTTCCATGCAGCGCTCAAGCGTGTTGTACACAGCTTCTACACTGCCTGCACCTGTAGCTGCTTCTTGAATGACTTCCTGCGTTTCTTGATTTTTCAGAGAAACCGTTGCTGTCGGCATTTGCTCTGTTCCGTAGTGAACTTGCAGACTTTCAAATTCGTAACCGATTTTTCGGTCTGCTACTTTTTCTTCTAATATAATAGAGATCAAATCATCATCTGTAATCTCTTTCTTTTTCTCTGTCAAGTTCTTGAAGGTTTCAAAGAATTTATTGATTTCGTCTTCCGCTAGTTTAAAGCCTAATGTTTTCATGCGGTCTTTAAACGCGTGTCTTCCGGAGTGTTTTCCAAGGACAAGCACATCTGTTGTCACACCGACAAGCTCTGGAGAAATAATTTCATAGGTTGTTTTTTCTTTGAGGAAACCATCTTGGTGAATACCTGATTCATGTGCAAACGCGTTGTTTCCAACGACTGCTTTATTGCGCGGCACAATCATTCCTGAGTATTTGCTCACTACATCACTTGTACGCTTAATTTCATTCAATTGAATGGTGGATTCGACCTGGTAAAAGTCTTTTCGAATATGAAGAGCTACTGCAATTTCTTCTAAAGCGGCATTTCCAGCGCGCTCTCCAATTCCGTTGACAGCTGTTTCAATTTGATCTGCACCATTTTCAATGGCAGCAAGTGAGTTTGCTACAGCCATTCCTAGGTCATCGTGACAGTGAGCGGACAAGTTGACACGGTCAATATTCGGAACGTGTTCCTTCATATATCTAAAAATATTTCCGTACTCTTTTGGCGCTAGATATCCAACTGTATCTGGCAAGTTAATAACACTCGCTCCAGCGTCAATGACCTTTTCTACAATTTCTGCTAAGAAAGCAAGATCTGTACGGCACGCATCTTCTGCTGACCACTGGACAACCGGAAAACGTTCCTTCGCGTATTTAACCATTGAGACAGCCTGTTCTACGACTTCTTCACGTGTTTTCTTTAGTTTATGCTTCAGGTGAATATCAGAGGTGGCAATAAAGACGTGAAGCCTTGGTTCCACTCCATCTTTCAATGCTTCCCATGCAGCATCAATGTCACCTTTCACACATCGTGCAAGACCAGCAACAGAACAGTTTTTAATCGTTCTTGCAATTTCTTGTACGCCTAAGAAATCCCCTCGGGATGAAGCGGGAAAACCCGCTTCAATGATATTAACCCCAAGGCGCTCAAGCTGCTTTGCAATGATTAGCTTTTCTTGTGCATTTAAGTTCACTCCTGGTGATTGCTCCCCATCTCGAAGTGTTGTGTCAAAAAAATTAATTTTTCGCACCGACGCTCACCGCTTCCTTTTTCTTTCCTTGTTTAACGAAAGGCATCATTTCACGAAGCTTTCTACCAACGATTTCAATTTGGTGCTCATTTTCATTTGCATTGATTGCATTGAAACGTGGACGATTCACTTGGTTTTCAACAATCCATTCTTTTGCAAAAGTTCCGTTTTGGATATCAGTCAATACGGCTTTCATAGATTCTTTTACTTTTGCATCCACAACGCGTGGTCCTGAAACGAAGTCACCCCATTGTGCTGTATCAGAGATTGAATATCTCATACCTTCTAATCCTTCTTCATACATAAGGTCAACGATCAATTTCAGTTCATGCAGACACTCGAAGTATGCAAGCTCTGGCTGATAACCAGCTTCTGTTAACGTTTCGAATCCTGCTTTGACTAGTGAAGTAAGACCTCCACAAAGAACTGCCTGCTCACCGAATAGATCCGTTTCTGTTTCTTCTTTAAATGTTGTTTCAAGAACGCCAGCTCTTGCTCCGCCGATCGCTTTTGCATAAGCAAGTGCTTTATCTTTCGCTTGACCAGATACGTCTTGATAGATGGCAAATAGGGCAGGTACTCCAGCGCCTTGCTCATATGTTCTTCTTACAAGGTGTCCTGGACCTTTTGGAGCCACAAGATACACATCTACGTCACTTGGTGGAACAATTTGATGGAAGTGAACGTTGAATCCGTGTGCGAATACTAGTGAGTTGCCAGCTTCTAATTGATCTTTGATTTCTTCATCATATACTTTCTTTTGCTGCTCATCTGGAAGTAATACCATGACTACATCTGCTTGTGCTGCCGCTTCTTTTACTGTGAATACTTGATGGCCATCTTCTTGTGCTTTATTATAAGATCCGCCTTTTCTTACACCGACAATGACATCTACGCCGCTTTCTTTTAAGTTCAATGCATGTGCATGACCTTGTGATCCATAACCAATGATGGCTACCTTTTGACCATTTAATACGTTTTCTTGAATATCACCGTTATAATATACTTTTACCATTTGACTCTCTCCTTTTGTTTAGACAATTGAAATTGTTTTATTTGTTTGCGGCTTTTGCTGATTATCTCTTGCAAAGGCCGTGGTGCCAGTTCTGGCGACTTCTTTAATGCCGTATGGCTTAAGCAATTCAATGAGTGCTTCAATTTTTGAAGACTCACCTGTCACCTGAATGACGACACTCTCTCTGCTCACATCTACAATAGAAGCTCTAAACGGTTCAATGACCCCTGTGATCTCCATTCTAGATGCTGGTGCAGATACGACTTTTATCAAAGCCAGCTCTCGCTGAACGATTGATTGGTTTGTAATGTCTGTTACTTTCAGAACATCGATTTGTTTGTTCAGCTGTTTTGTCAGCTGTTCAATGTCTTTTTCTTGGTCTACATGGACGACGAACGTGATGCGTGATACATCTTGAATCTCAGAATGGCCGACCGTAATGCTTTCAATGTTGTAGTGTCTTTTCGTAAATAGGCCTGTGATTCTGTTCAGTACGCCTGATCGATTTAATACAGTCAACACAATAATTCTTTTCAAGGTTTCACCCCCACCATCTCATGAAGTCCTTTCCCTGGTGCTACCATCGGGAATACTTTTTCATCTCTCGCTACATTGACATCGATGAAAACAGGTTCTCTAGAGGTTAAGGCTTCTTCAAGCTTTTCTTTCGCCTCTTCGTCTGATGAGATTCTGATTCCTTTAATGCCATAAGCTTCAGATAATTTGACGAAGTCTGGCTGCTCTGAAAATTTAGAATGTGAGTAGCGTTCTTCGTAGAAAATTTCTTGCCATTGTCTTACCATTCCAAGGCTGTGATTATTCAGAACAATCACTTTGACTGGAAGGTTCAGCTCACGGATAACGGCAAGTTCTTGCAGGGTCATTTGGAAACCTCCGTCTCCTAAAACCGCTACAACGGTCGCCTCTTGATCAGCTAACTGAGCGCCGATGGCTGCTGGTAATCCAAAGCCCATTGTGCCAAGGCCTCCAGATGTGACCCACTTATCTGCATTATCAAATGGATAGAACTGTGCTGCCCACATTTGATGCTGTCCGACATCTGTTGCTACAATGGCTTTACCTTTTGTGAATTGATGAATGTATTCAATCAGCTTTTGAGGCTTAAAGCCTTCAGCTTCGTTTTCAACGTACCAGAGTGGATATTCTTCCTTCCACTGATTTAATTGGTTTTTCCATTCGTCTGATTCCCCTTGTTTCCCGTCTTGCTTGATCAGCTCTTCAAGAACGAGCTTGCTGTCTCCAACAACTGGGATATGGGTATGAATGTTCTTGCCGATTTCCGCTGGGTCGATATCAATATGAGCCACCTTCGCATGTTTGGCAAAATGATTGAGGTTGCCTGTCACCCTATCATCAAATCTCGCTCCGATTGAAATGAGCAGATCACATTGATGAAGAGCCATGTTCGCTGCATATGTGCCATGCATACCAGCCATCCCTAGGAAAAGAGGATGCTTTGCTGGGAATCCGCCAAGTCCAAGCAGTGTATGAGCGACTGGGATTTGCTGCTGCTCTACATACTGTCTTAATTCTTCAGATGCTTTGCCATGAAGAACGCCAGCTCCTGCTAGAATGACTGGTTTCTTCGCTCTGCTGACAGCTTCTACCAATTTGCGAATTTGCAAATAATTCGGCTCTACTTTTGGCTGATAACCAGGTAAATCAATCGGCTGATCATATTCAAATGTTCCTTCAATGCTTGCAACATCTTTTGGGATATCAATTAAGACTGGACCAGGTCTGCCTGTTGTCGCGATATGAAATGCCTCTTTAATGACACCTGGTAATTCCTCTGGATTTCTTACTTGGTAGCTGTGCTTTGTAATTGGCATTGTGATGCCGAGTACGTCTGCTTCTTGGAAAGCATCTGACCCAATGACTGAGGTTGCCACCTGCCCTGTGAATACAACAAGTGGAAGTGAATCAATCATGGCATCTGCAATTCCTGTGACAAGGTTTGTCGCTCCAGGTCCTGAGGTTGCAATGACAACACCTGGTTTCCCAGATACTCTTGCGTAGCCTTCTGCTGCGTGAATCGCTCCCTGCTCATGTCTTGGCAGGACGTGAAATAAACCAGAATCGTAAATTTTATCGTAGATCGGCAAAACCGCTCCGCCTGGATACCCGAAAATGACTTCTACTTTTTCTCTTTTGAGTGCTTCAATTAACATGAGTGCACCGTTCATCGTTTGTGGTGCTTTTGATTTTTCCGTCTCCATTTGTACATTTGTCCCCATTTGATTTCCTCCTCTTTGTCTTGCTTCAGTCAAGTCCTTTCACCCTTTTCCATTCAAGATAGAGATATGAGACCATATAAAAAAGCCTTCTCACCCCACAATGACACTACTTTTCATTAGGTCAAAGGGGCGAAAAAGCTTTGTTTTTTCGCGGTACCACCCTTGTTCACGGCAACTCCTGCTGCCGTCTCATGGACATCTTTCGTCCATTTTGGTAACGAGTGAAGCAATGTCACTCGGCCTGCCCTACTATCATTTCAGGCAGACACTCAGAGGTGAGTTCACTTTAGAAAGTAACACCGGTTTCCAGCTAGCACCGGCTCTCTGTAGATACTGACTCTAAAGCTACTAGTCCTCTTCAACGTTTATCGATATCTATTTAGCTTGCATGAATGTTTTCATCTGTAAAAACGACTTTCTCTCCTTCTTCAACTACTCGCTTGCGGAATTGTTCAAGAAGTTTGTTTGTGTGGAAACCAGGCTTCCCTTCACCGATTGTACGGCCATCAACTTTGACAACGGCGATGACTTCGGCTGCGGTTCCTGTTAGAAAAACTTCTTCTGCAGTATACACATCATGTCTTGTGAATGGTTCTTCTTTCACTTCGTAGCCTAAGTCTTCTGCAATCTCCATGATGGCATTTCTTGTAATGCCTTCAAGAGCGCCGATATAACCAGGCGGCGTATAAAGCTTGCCTTTTTTATAAATAAACACGTTGTCTGCAGAACCTTCTGCCACGTACCCTTGATCGTTCAGCATTAGCGCTTCACTCACACCGGCCATATGGGCTTCGATTCGGACAAGAATGTTATTCAAATAGTTTAATGATTTTACTTTTGGGCTAAGGACATCTGGACGATTTCGTCTTGTTGGGACCGTCACAATATCAATACCCGTTTCATATAGGTGCTTTGGAAAAATGGCCAGCGGTTCTACAATGATCACTGTGTTGGCTCTCCCGCAGTTGTTTGGATCTAAACCAAGATCACCCGCTCCTCTTGAGACGACAAGGCGGATATAGGCATCCTTTAGGCCGTTCCTTTCAACTGTATGAATCATCTTCTCCGTGAGTTCCTCAAGTGAATATGGAATGTTCAGCATGATAGATCTGGCGGAATCATATAGGCGGTCTAAATGTTCTTTCATTCGAAAGATATTTCCGTTATATACGCGAATTCCTTCGAACACACCGTCGCCATATAAGAAGCCATGATCGTAAACTGAAATTTTCGCATCCTCTTTTTTTACGAGTTCATCGTTTAAAAAGATCCACTGTTCCTTTTGGTCTTCCATTTTCAGTGAGCACCCTCTCTTTCAAACAAAAAGTAGTTGAATTTTCAGACACTTTATATTGAAGTGTCTCACGCTTGCACTGCGTGTTTGTTTAGCTTTTGTTGAACCCATCTTACGCCGCTTTCCATACAGTGTCAACAGCATTTTTAAAATTATTAGACAATTTAGACTAATCAAAATTAAATGTATACGCTTACACCTTTGCTAGACAAGGAATGAAAAAACTTAAAATTTTTTGTATTTTTTCTTCAATTGATTTACTTTACATGAACGGTTTTCTTTTGAGAAAACTTTTGTGATATTTTTTCACATGGTTTTTGATAGATAATGTGAGGTTTCGATGATTTTGTTTTTTCCTTTGGCGTGCCTTTCTAAAGCGTTTTCCTATGAATTTATGATAGAATGAGAGCATCTAATAGAAGGAGGGCAATAATACATGGCTAACATCAGAGGTTATATCGGAACGTATACAAAGGGAGATAGTCAAGGCGTCTATACGTTTACATTAAATACAGACAAACAGCAGATTGAGAAAGTAGAAGTCGCTGCTGAACTCGAAAATCCTACATATTTAACCGTGTCAGAGGATCAAAAGTTTGTTTATGCTGTTGTGAAAAAAGATTCACAGGGCGGTCTTGCTGCTTATCAAATTGATTCAACAACGGGCAAACTTCACTTCATCAACCAAGAGCTTGCCGATGGAGCTTCTCCTTGTCACGTCAGCGTGGACAGTCAAACAAAAACGGCGTATACAGCGAACTATCATAAAGGAACAGCAGAGATGTATGAAATCGATGCTGAAAATGGCTCAGTGATCCGCACGCTGTCACAGGCGCAGCATGAAGGAACTGGCCCTAACGAAGAACGTCAGGAAAAACCGCACACTCACTTTATGGGTCTCACACCTGATGAACAATTTGCAGTAGCTGTTGACCTTGGAACAGATGGAATTTATACGTATAAGAAAGAAGACGGCAAACTCGAGCTTGCTCATACATTTGAAACAAAACCAGGCAGCGGACCTCGTCATATCACATTCCATCCAACGAAATCTGTGGCATATGTGATGACAGAGCTAAGCTCAGAAGTGATTGTACTTCGTTACTTTGAAGATGGTCATTTTGAAGAGATCCAAACAATTACGACCATTCCAAACGATTTTACAGAGAACAATCAAGGCAGCGCCATTCATGTCTCTTCAGACGGCCAATTTGTTTATGCAGGAAATCGTGGGCATGACAGCATTGCGATTTTTAAAACAGACGCTGACGGCAAACTAAGCCTTGTCGAGATTGCTTCTTCTGAAGGAAATTGGCCTAGAGATTTTGTGCTTGATCCAACAGAAGAATTTCTCGTCGGTTCAAACCAAGAATCTAGCAATCTTGTGCTATACAAACGCGACAAAGAAACAGGGCGACTCACTGTCTTACAATCAGACATCCCCGTCCCACATCCAGTTTGCGTGAAATTTTTAGGATAATGAAAAAAAGCCTCCAACTGTGGAGGCTTTTCTTTATGCAGACGGCATACCGCCATCCTCAAGCTTTTGATCAATGAAAGTTGTATCGGTTTTTTCACCGAACCATTTTGACAGCCTGTCTTGTGCTTTCCCTTTCACATCAGCATCAATATACATTGCTACTTGAAAGAGAGCAAATGTGATGGCTCCTAAATCATCTGTGTAGCCGGCACCAATCAATGTATCGGGAATGAGGTCAATTGGAAGGATAAAGTATCCGAGTGCTCCAATAATCAGGGTCTTCGCTTTAACCGGCACTTCGGGTTTTTGTAATGTATAGTAAAGTAATAGCACAGCATAAACAAGAGAGACACCAGCTTTTTGCGCCGTCTTTTTCAGCTTATTCCAAAAGGCATGATCATTAAAATACTTTTTCGAACGCTTTAATAGTTCTTTTTTCTCAGAACGATTCATCATATCGCCTCCATCTTCAGCATAGCCCTTTCCCCTTAGTTATACAAGATATCCGCCCATTCGACAAACAAAAAGCAGCAGAAAGCCGCTGCATTCTACTGCTCTTTGTAAAATTTTTCGATCGCCTTATCGATGTACACCCATCCTTTATAAGACACATGAATTGTATCTTTAAAGAAATAAGGATCATACTCATGCTTAGTCAAATCTGCGACTTGATACCCATTATCTCGAATTTGACGATTGATTTTTTCATAATACCCTGTACGTCCCTCTTTTGGGAAACCAGTGTAATCATACCATTTTCCATTGACAGGAATCGTCACAAACAAAGGCTTCGCCCCAGCCTGCTTTAAAATATCCAGCATGATTTGAAAATCTTTGTATTCTGGTGATTCCGCATAAGAATTTCCTTCACGGGAATCCTTCATCTTCTTCATGATCGGTTTCAGTTTGCGGTCAAACAGTTTTTGATTAATATGAAACGGGTTGTCCCCAGCTCTTTTCGCACCAAAAACGCTCGCTTCTTTTTCAAGATCAGCCCATGTTTTCCCTTTGACCGAAGGAGATGGATGAAGCTTACGCTCATGCCCCGATCCAATCGTATAGTACATGTCTTTCTTTTGAAGCATGCCATAATACATTTTCGCAATAGGAGAAATCGCGCCATAAGCGAACTTGTTTCCTGATAGCTCTGCTTTAAAAAGCTCTGTGATGACCATGTCGTTCTTGACTGCTTTAAACGTCATAATTCTCTTGATCAGTTCTTTTTTCACAGCAGGATCAATTTCTTTATTATACGCGAGATTAAGCGCTTGAAGAGCTGAATAGTTAGGTGCAAAGTGATTCTCGTCAGATCCCCATTTCACAAACCACTGAGGAGACACGATAAACACAAGCTTCTTCCCTTTTAGCTCATCCATATGCGCTGCGAAATTCATCGCATGAATTAATGATTGCGATCCACCTTTTCCAATAAGATAAGGTGTAAACCCTTGAGGATTCTCATGAAAGAAATTCGAAGGGTGATATGGATCAAAACGTGATAGTTCAGAAGATCCATAGATCGGCAAATAAGTTGGATCTTTTAGCATTTCATCTTGTAAATAAAGCCCTTGAAACATCCCTGGATCTAATTCTGTGGCTGACTTTTGTAATTTGTCTTTTGGGATCAGATGTGAGAGCCATGCATTTGGTACAAGAAGAACACCAATGAATAGAACAGCCGCTAAAATAAGCGGCCCAAAAAAACGCTTTTTCATTACTTCATCTCTGCCAGCTGCTCAGCAATGTGGTTAGGCGTATCCCACACATCACGATCGAATTCTGTAATCGGAACAGTGATGCCAAGCTGACTTTCAATTGCCATAAGCAGTTCTACTGTACCAAATGAATCAAGAAGACCTTCTTCAAAAATTGCAATCTCTGGGTTTTCTTTTACAACGTCGTCCTGACAAACTTCTGCAATAATACCGTATACTTGATTTTTAAATTCCATAATTTTCTACTCCCTTAATGATTAATGAAATGGTTTTCCTGAAAAAATATAAAATCCGAAACAAATCACATGGAATGTAATAATGATCGACACAACCATTGTGACCTTATTGTCTGGCCACCACTTGTGCTTTTTATTCCATTTCTCAAATAAATTGTAACCGGACATGATAACTGCATGGTATAGTCCGTAAATAATATATTGAAGTGCAAGTCCGTGCCAAGCACCCATCAAAAGGAAAAGGACAAAGTATCCAATATTTGATACGGCCATACGGTTTTTGATCCACTTTTTCTTTGTCATAAAGAACACAAATCTCATAAACACGTAGTCTCTAAACCAGAAGGACAGCGACATGTGCCAGCGATTCCAGAAGTCTTTAATGTTCCGGCTGATAAACGGTTTGTTAAAGTTTTCTGGTGATTTAATGCCCATGATATAACTCACACCGACAGCAAATGCTGTATAACCAGCAAAGTCAAAGAACAAATACATACTGTACGCATACATATATGTTAATTGCTGAACAAAGTGACTGCTGCTAATGTGATGAATATGCATTAGAATATACGTGTGAATCAAATATCCAATAATGAACTTATATAAGAAGCCGATGAAAATTTTATGAATACCGGCATATAGAAGGTCACTGTAAGCTTCCTTTTCAGGCGGTGTATCCATATCCTTTTCAAACCGGCGGTAACGATCAATCGGACCTGATGAAATCGTTGGGAAAAAGACAATGAAATAGACCAAACGATGAATCGGAATTTTCTTCTTAATCAAGCCGTCTCTTGTCTCAATAATTAACTGAACACCTTTAAATGTTAAGTACGAGATCCCTAAAAAGCTCAGCCAGTTTATTGGCGCCGGCTGGTGCGGCTGATGAGTTAAAAAGAACGGTAATACCTTTGACAGCACAAGCGGTAAAATAGATGCCACCACTGCTGCATAGAAAACGGATGCCTGATTCGCCTTTAACCGGTACGCAATATATAGGCGGATGATAAACACTTGCCACACAGTGAACAAGAAAAGCAGCAGTGCGCCATGTGCATCCTTTGAGAAAATAAGCGCGAGTGCCACAACCGTTGCAAACATGTTGTAGCCCTGCATTCTTTTGCCGCGAAGACCAAGAATGATCGTCGGTAAAAGAAGAATACCAATTAGAATGAAGAAAAAGAATGAACTAAACGGAATCATAGAAGAACCTCTTTCGCGATTCTCTTACGGTCAACCTTCCCGTTTGGCGTCATGTACAGCTGCTCAAGATAGACAAACTTCCTTGGAATCATGTACGCTGGCAGTGAATCTGCCATTTCTTTCTTAATCGCACTTGTCAGCTGATATTCTTTTTCAAAAGAATGCGCTGCTGGGACAATCGCTGCAATCAAGTACTCCACATGACCGTTAGGCTGGAACGGCACAATCACACAAGCATTGACATAGGTTGTCTCGCTCACATGATATTCAATTTCTTCAAGCTCCATCCGGTATCCATGCAGCTTAATTTGATAGTCCAGACGGCCATGGCACGTAATTAATCCATCCTGCGCCACACCTGCGTCACCTGTACGGTAAGCAGGGCGTCCTTCATATTCAAAGAACACTTTATCCGTTAGAGCTTGTTCACCTAAGTAGCCTCTCGTGACGCTTGGCCCCACGATGACAATTTCGCCTTTCTCACCATCAGGAAGTGTCTTGCCTTCTTCATCTAAAATGACGATATCTGTATCAGGTTTGGCATAGCCGACTGGTAAAGAATCGTGCTCATCAAGAACCGCCTGCGTGACTTCAATAGAAGTGATCGCAACAGTTGCTTCAGTTGGACCATACGTATTAAAGACCTGTGCCTTTGGAAAACGCTCAAGGAGTGCACTTGCTACAGCTACAGGAAGCGCCTCACCGCAGAACAAGAAAACTTTCAGCTCTGGTAAAAGCTCCCCTGTAAAGGAAGGGTCCATTAAGCACATTTGCACAAAGGAAGGTGTAGATGTCCACACTTCAACGTCAGATTGACCAAGTGCTGCAAACATATCCTTCGGCTTATTCACGAGATCTTTCACTAAACAGTAAAGCGTGCCGCCTGATTGAAGGGCTGGATAGATATCCATCACTGATAAGTCAAAAGAAAATGGCGCTTGGTTTAAGAACGTGCGCCCCTCACCAATTGGAAAGTCGCGGCACATCCATTCTGTAAAGCTTTCGAGATTATTGGCTGTTACTTGAACGCCTTTAGGTTTCCCGGTACTACCAGACGTATAAATGATATAAAAGACGTCATCCTGTTGAACCCACTGCGAGGATGGCGGTGCTTCTTTTTCAAGAGCTAAAAGCGATGCCGCACTCTTCACTTCAATGTGTTCTTCTACATTTAGTAAATTCTGTTCGTTTGCACAAATCAATAGACTGGCTTTTGAGCTTTCAATAATTGAGACGATACGCTCAGCAGGGATTGAGATGTCAACCGGTATATACGGTCTGCCTGATTTCACACTGCCTAAGAAAGAAATCAGCATCTCTGGCTCCATATGACCGTATACAATGACAGGTGCACTGCCTGTTGCGACTGCATCAATCGCACCAGCCATTTGGTCTGATAAATGCCAAAGCTCATCATATGTGATCGAAGCATGTTGAGAAACAAATGCTGGCTGTGTCGGTTTCGTTTGCTGGTATTCATGAATCGTGTGTAATAGTTTCATAGTTTAATCTCCAATTAAAAATCGTTGTAAATGAATGATCCCGTATTTGCTGTATGGAATCCGTAAATAAAGAACAATAATAGCAAAATAAGTAAGTAAAAACTTGTATATCCTATCCATTTTACAGACTTATTTTCTGATAGCTTTTTGAATAGCATATTGATAACCTCTTTTCTTTTGACACTTATAGAGACGCATGGATCATCAAAAGAGTTTCATATCAAATCATAAAAATTTTAAGAAAAGATAAAAAAAAGATGTCGAATTGATGAACATGTCATTAGGCAAAGCTGTCTTATTGTAACAAAGATTTAATATATTTGAAATGAAATCCAAGCTTAAATTTGCCTTAAAATTGGTGAAAGCTGTCGAACAAATGCAAAAGCCACCTAGTCAGCCTAGATGGCTTCGATCTCAATTACTTCTTATATTTATTGACTTCGAACATGAGAATGTTTTTAAACACTACATAATCCTTTTTACTTTCAAATGGACCTTTGTTATTGTCATGCTCGTCAATTTCATAAAAACCTGGTCCTTCTCCCGCATCACGCTTCTTGTACCAGGATAGGAAGGCATTGACTTCTTTCATTGAAAGGTCATACTCTTTCTGCAAGCCGTTGACCATTGTGATGATGAGGAGAGCATCGCCATCTTCATCTGTTCCATCGTCTTTAGGCGGTGTTGTTGGTTCTGGGTCTTTGTCGCCGGGGGTTTCGGTGTTGTTTTCTTGAGGTAATGCGTCTCTTAGAGAAATAGATAAGACTGATTTAAATTTTTCTTTTGCATTAGGCATATCACCATTTGTGTTTTCTTCTCCTCCAATGATATAAAGATTATCATTGACAATTGCAGCGGAATGTCCCTTTCTATAAAAGGTTTTAGGTGTTTGAACGCTATAACTTGTCCCTAAAATTACATCGCGTACCGATAATCTAGCAGTTCCGCCTGTAAGCAAAACTTTACTATTGTAAACAGCAGTCGCATAATACCCTGCTGACCATCCACCTTGCTTTTTAATCCATGTATCCGTATCAGGATCGTATTCACCGATCATTTTATTTAAAGACTCAGTTCCCCCAGATAAATATAACTTTCCATCTATCTCATTTAATGTTCCGGCAGTCACAATATAATCTAAAGAACTTTTCTTTTCCCATTTTTTCGTTTCCGGATCATAGCTGTATGTTTTCATTTGATAGTTACCTTCTTTTGCGACAACAAAAATCTTTCCTTTTACACTGCTCGCATATATTCTATATGGGGAAACTTTTTTTTCCAGCGGAATATCTTCAAGCTTCTCCCAAGAATCATTTTTAGTATTATAAACTTCAACTGTCTCCACAACTCCATCTGTAGACATTCCACCAATGACATATATCTGGTCATTTAGAATCGCCGTAGCCGCCCCATATCTAGGGGTTGGCATTGATGTTTTACTTGACCATTCATTTTTCTGCGGATCATAAACATAAGTTTGATCTGCACCTTGCAGTCGCCCTGGACCCCGACCACCTATTACATATATTTTGCCATCAACTACTCCACTACTAGCACCAACACGTGCCTCTGGCAAATCTGCTTGTTCTTTCCATTCTACTGTTTCCGCTTTTACTGAATGTAACGGATAAAATAATGACGTAATTAATAGGAAGAATATTAAGCTTAATTTTTTCAAGAAAATCACTCCTTAAAATTGTTTACCCAACATTTATCGGTTTTTTAATGACTTTCTTCATACTTTTGTTATATTTTTAATAATTTAACACTATATCATCTAATGCCGCTTCACTAACCGTTCATCTATTTTGGAGAAAAAATTATTCTCTCTTTTGAATATTTACCCTTTGCGATTAGTAAAAATAAAATGGATTGTTAATTAAAAAACGCCCTTCCAATGAAGGGCTGTGTTATTAACTACTTTCTTTTGAGTATTTCTTAATCAATGCTTCGCTAATCCTGCTTACGATATAGATCGAAAATGCTAAAACCAGCATCAACGGAAACATGCTTAAACGATCATCTGCAACATATACAATGCTCCCCACAATGATAGCGTTAATAAATGCTTCACCGCCATTTCACCCCTTTGTAACAATCATATACATTTTATTACACAAAAGGTTTAATTGAAATAATTCCCATATAATCAGCAAGTTTCGTTTGTCCGCTCTTAAAGTAGACAGCTATTCCCTTTATGTTGTTCGGACAATTTCCATATGTTAAAATCAACTAAAATACCTATTTAATGGATCAACCAGGAGGTCATTAAGTGACACAGCAAAGCACGCCATCAAAAATGTTATTAATTACTTTACCCGGCGCTATTATTGCCCTTGTGATGACCTTGGGGAAAATTGATACACCTGTAACAAATGTTTTATTTTATATTGTGGCTTTCAGTGTGATGGGTTTAGTTGTTTCAAGCTTATTAAAAGACTTCAGAAAAAAGAAAAATTAACTCCTCATCTTGGGAGCTGTCGTTTATGCAGCTCCCTTTCTTTATGTGGACGCTCTCAAAATTCGAAATGAAAGCAAAAACATTTTGAATGAAAAAGAATTAGAGAAATCAAAATAGGTGCCAGTGAAGTGAGAAAACATTAAAAAACACGCACACCCATTTAGCACTTCCAAAAACCTTAAACAACTTGCACAAACAGAAGAAGCCATTAACACCATGATGGAAACAGTCAAAGCAATTGCTACGAGTACTAACAGAAAGTAAAGGAGAACGGAATGAAAACCCTTGATGCCTTTGAGTTGAAGAATGGAATTGACCAAACGCTGAACAAGTTAAAGCAGCAATCACAGAATGTTAAGTCCCTAGAAAAACAAATCAATCAAATCATCTCCTTAGATGGCGCATTAAAGGGAGAAGCTGGACAAGCGATAAAAGATTTTTATATGGAGTGTCACATTCCTTTTTTGCAATTCTTTCAGATCGTCATTGAAGAATACAGTGGTGTGCTAAAAAAGACAAAACAGGCACTTCATGCGTTTGAATCAAACCCGAATGGTTTTATCTCTCAATCATTCATTGAACACGAGCTTGACCAAGGGTTAAAAAAAGCCGAACGGACCATTTCTGATATTGTATCCGATGTGAATCAAGCCCTCAGCAGGGTAAGCCATATTGAGCATTTGCCTCATGTAGATGAATCTGCTTTTCAACAAAGCTATCAAAAAGCATGGCTTGAGACGTCCAAAACCATCGGACTACTTCATGCATTTGACAGAGAACAAACAGGTGCTCTAAATGAAACAAAAAGTTCCCTTTATACAATGAAGCAATACATAGATACTTTAAGCAAGATGTTCACTGGCCCGAAAATTGAAATTACCAGTTATCAAAAAGGCACTATCTTCAAAGCTGGAAAGGAAGAAAAAATCAGCAGCAACATCAGCGGATTGAATGAAAAAATAGACAACCCTAAAGAAGCCCCAATGATGATCATGCTGAAGAAGCTGAATGATAAAGAGAGATCAAATGTGGATACGATTTTAAATAGGAAACCGTCTAATAAAATCAATCCAAACGCCGTGTTCGTAAATGGAAAAGTATATAATACAAATGAAAAGATTGACTTCGCAAACGCCAAAACAGTTGAAGTTATTCGAGATGGAATGCTATATCGGTTACGAATATCGGATCAAAACAAAGTGAATATTGAAAGCATCACAAAGATTTCTGATGTGAAAACGGGTGAACAAACCTCAAACATCTTAAATACAGCGGTTGAATTTACAGGAATAAATGATGCCATTCGAGTCATCACAGGGAGAGACCCTGTCACAGGTGACAAAGTCGCTGAAATGGACCGTCTAGAATCAAGCATGTACATGATACCAGGAGCTAAAATCGCTAAAGTTGGAAAATATGTTTTTAAAAAAATGAAAGGAGAGAAAGTAGCCAAGAAGATTGTTAAAACTCCTTCCTTCGGCAAACACTCTGTACCAAAAGGTCCGTATCGTGAAGTAAATGGTTTCCCTGTAAAAGTAAAACCAGGCGCTCAAGAGAAACATATTCCTGATGCACCTAACTATAAACAGGAGATAGCTAATGGAAAGAAAAAAAGCATCTTTTACGGGGACAATAAAAAAGCCCAAGAATTGCTTGATAAATATGCTGGTACAGGACACATCCCATCAAAAGGAAGAGAAGTTGTTAAATTTGATCACAAAATAGGTAAAGTATATGAATTAGAAACTGGAAAATATATAGAAACCAATAGAGGAACAATACATTACTCAAAAGATGGTGCTCACATAGTTCCAACAAAACCAATACCATAAAAAAGGATTGATACTCTTGGGATATAACTCTTTAATCAAAATATTAAATAAATATGGTGCCAACGAATTGCGATTAGAGTGGAAAAACGGATTACAGATTATTGGAAAACCAGATGCACTCTATGAAACAGATAATGGGCTAGAAGACGATGATATAAATTATACAGAATATTACGCAGTTGCCTTTATTGTCAAGGATATCATTGCCCAACCTACTCATAATGAAGGAAGAGTATGTGATTGGGTAATACAAGAAGGAAATTCTTATGTGGAAATTTCCCTTTATGATGATCCACCTAAGGCTGTATATTTAGCAGACGGTCAAAAATTATGGGAATTGGACAGCGATGAATAACAATGAAAAGCCCCTCCGTGTCGGAAGGGCTTTCTTTTACTTCCGCTTTACTTCAACATACTTTGAAGTAACTGTAATATAATGGCCTGATTTCAGCTTGTACATTTTTGCCTCATTGACTGTAACGATCTATCAATCATGAATGCTCCACCCGACTTTACTTTTTTGTGCTTTGCTGACCAGCTCGGCTTATCGTAGATACATATCGCTATTCAGCTTCATCACAGCCATTTTAACACCCTCTGGTGACATTTTTTTAGTTGCTGTTTCTGACGATGACGATTCCTTTTTCTTTTTAATCAAAAAGCATCCGCGAGCCTTATCGGATATCCCTCGGCAGTCATTTAACTTGCTTATATTCCTTAACCTTGCGATAGAATGCAGCCTGAGTCATGTTTGATTTGTTCATAACTTCAACTGCAGTGATATTTCCTGCTTTCCATTCCTTATAAGCCTGCTCAAGTTTTAGGTCTTCCAAGATGTTTAACCCTGTGCCTTTGCTGAAGCAATGCCCTCAGCTGGACGAGTCTTAATTTAGTTCTCTCTTCTTCTCCTTCGCCTTCATACATTTCTCGACTTCCGATAAATTGGTCTGCAACTTTTATTACATCCCAACCTTGATTGCAACGTAATACGTTGAATTACTTGTTTTTGAACATGTTCATTCCAACCTACTCATGAAAGCTTACTGAAATAAATAACTCCTTCACAAGTTTATTCATTATTAATACTTGGATTAGCAGTAAACAACATAAACATTAAAGGGAATGTGTACAATTGGAGGGAGTTAAATGACACAAGAATCTAATGAGCGTAAGTTGCAACAAATAAAACAAATGCAACAGATGTTTCTAGAGAAAATGAAAACTCAACCTTATCCCATGTACCCTAATTACGGAAAAATCACACGCTATGAAGAAATCCCGATTAATTTACCTGAACAACGTCAACTTCGTCATCCGGGTGTAGAAGGTTTAATGGTACCACTTCCAATTATTGAAAATACAAATTACAAAGGGAGTGGTAAGTTAGCGGGAAAAGTTGCTCTTATTACAGGAGGGGATAGTGGTATTGGTGCAGCAGTAGCCATTGCCTTCGCAAAGGAAAGCGCTGACGTTGCGATTGCATACTTAGATGAACATGAAGATGCTAATAGAACAAAAGCAAGAATCGAAGAACTCGGGCAACGTTGTTTATTGATGCCAGGAGACTTGCGAGATAAAAGGCAATGTATCACCATTGTAGAGAAAACAGTAAAAACCTTCGGACGTCTAGATGTTCTATGTAACCACGTTGGTATCCAATTTCAACAACCAAGCCTTCTTGACATTACAGACGAACAATTTGATGACACCTTTAAAGTCAACATATACTCACATTTTTACACAACCAGAGCAGCGCTTCCTTACTTAAAACCAGGCAGTTCTATTATCGGTACTTCTTCAGTTGTAACGTATGTAGGTGAGCAACAAATGATTGATTATACAGCCACAAAGGGTGCAATTGTTGGTTGGACACGTGCTTTGGCTAAAAATGTTGTCAAACAAGGAATTCGTGTAAACGCCGTTGCTCCAGGTCGAATCTGGACGCCACTAATTGCAGCAAGCTTCTCGTCAGACCAAGTGGCTGTATATGGAGCATTTAACCCAATGGAACGAGTTGCACATCCATTTGAACTCGCACCAACATTTGTTTATCTAGCTTCTGATGATTCACGTTTTGTTACAGGTCAAGTGTTGCATGTTGACGGTGGGGAATCCACACATTCCTAATATAAGGAGGTCATTGGATTGAGATATGAATTTAATCCAGAAGTAGAGTTATTACTTGTAAACCATTCAATGAAAAAAGTTACTATGGTTTATATTGAGGATTCATGGCTAATGTCTGAAATTGGGCGTAGACCGCCTTATTATTGCTACCCAAATTACGAACTGAATTATCCAATCATTTAAATAAATCGCAGTTATTCAGGTACGTTTAGGGTATACAAAATTTGATAAAAAAATAGGGAACGGAAATACTTAAAAATAAATCTGCTCCCAAGACCCTAATTTGAAGCGAGAAACGAACTTACATTCCAACAAACAAAAAAAGCCTGAAACCCTTTATAATAAAGGGTTTCAGGCTTTTAATATAGTACGTCCCAGGAGAGATTCGAACTCCCGACCGACGGCTTAGAAGGCCGTTGCTCTATCCTGCTGAGCTACTGGGACATGTTGTTATGTAGTGTGCTTTGGTATATTACCTCAGCGACAAGATTTATTATATTACTATTGTTCTTTAAAGTCAACGGTTTTTCGAAAGTTTTTTCATAAGGGGCAAATGCTGCACCCTTATGAAATACCTTCCAATGTGACAGTGTTTTCGAGGTCTTGTATGACCTGACCTTCGTCCGTGAAAAACTGTACGTTTGCTTCGCTTCCATCTAGTGTCAGTATAGCATAGCTGCGCTCTTTTCGCACTCTTGGCAGGTGTACGCTGCCTGGGTTAATGAGCAGTTTTCCTCTTAGCAGTTCACTGCCTGGGATGTGCGAGTGGCCAAAGCAGATAATGTCTGCGCCCAGCTCTTCTGCACGGTAGTAGACTTGAAGCAAGGATTGTTTGATGCCATGCAGATGTCCGTGAGTGAGAAATAGTTTTCTGCCTCCATCAAGTGGGAGCAGGAGCTCTTCTTCAAAATCGCCTATAAAGTCACAATTTCCTTTGACGACTTTGTATCCTTCAAGTGCTGGGTGGTTCGTTTCGAGTTCTGAATCTCCGCAGTGAATCATCATGTCGACTTCAGCCGCATGTCGTTTGGCAATGGTTTGAAGTTCGTCTGTGAGTCCATGACTGTCACTAATGATGAGTATCTTCATGGCTTCATTCCCCCTTATTCATTTGCGTCTAGCAGTGATGAAAGCTTTTGAAGCGCGACCGCTCGATGGCTGATCTTGTTTTTCTCCTCTGGTGATAACTCCGCCATCGTCTGGTCTTTGTCTTTGACGATGAAAATTGGGTCGTATCCAAAGCCGTTTTCGCCGATTGGTTCTTCTGCGATGAATCCTTCTACTGATCCTTCTACCGTCTTTGTTTCTTTGCCCGGTATGCTGACAGCAAGGGCACATCTGAATCTGGCTGTGCGGTCTTCTTTTTCAATGCCTTGAAGTTCGCTCAGCACTTTTTCCACATTCTCAGCATCGTCTTTATGCTCACCAGCGTATCTCGCTGAATACACGCCGGGTTTCCCACCCAGATAATCAATGGACAGACCAGAATCGTCTGCAATGACCATTTCGCCTGCTTTGGCTTGAATCGCCTCGGCTTTGATGATGGCATTTTCTTCGAAGGTTTGTCCTGTTTCTTCAATCTCTTCAGTAAATCCGATGTCTGCTAGTGTTTTGACCGTGAATCCTTTTGGCTCAAGAATGGCTTTGAATTCTCTCGCTTTGCCCGCATTGTGCGTTGCAATGATGGCTGTTTTCATCCTGATCAAACCCTTCTCTTTATTCGATGACTTCTCCTGTTACTGCTTTTTGCTTTTCGATTAATTCTTTGATGCCCTTTTCGGCTAAATCAAGCAGTCCGTTTAGCTGTTCTCTTGAAAATGTCGCTTCTTCGCCTGTGCCTTGAAGCTCAACAAAGCGTCCAGCGCCTGTCATGATGACATTCATATCTACTTCAGCTGAAGAATCTTCTTCATAGTTTAAATCTAACAGAAGCCCCTGCTGAGAATCAATTCCGACGGATATTGCCGCTAAATAATCAGTGATCGGGTTTTCTTTGATAACGCCTTCTGCTCGAAGCTTTTGAATCGCAAGTGTCATGGCGACAAAAGCCCCTGTAATGGACGCTGTGCGTGTGCCGCCGTCTGCTTGAATGACATCACAATCAATCCAAATCGTGCGTTCGCCAAGCTTTTCTAAATCCACGACTGCGCGGAGTGCTCGTCCAATTAAGCGCTGAATTTCCATTGTACGTCCTGTGACTTTTCCTTTAGATGATTCCCTTATCGTTCTTTGTGCGGTTGCTCTTGGAAGCATGCTATATTCTGCTGTAATCCAGCCTTTTCCTTCTCCTCTTAAAAAAGGAGGTACGCGGTCTTCGATAGATGCGTTACAAATCACCTTCGTATTTCCCGCTGAGATTAAGACAGAGCCCTCAGGATGTGTGATGTAGCCTGCCTCTATTTCAATTTTTCTTAATTCGTCATATTGTCTTTCATCTAATCTCATGTTTTACCTCCGTTACAATATACATTCCGCGCGCGTACCAGCGGGGTTCTCCTACTAATTTTGACAACCTCGGCTTGTTCTAACCGCTCGGAATAAAAAAGAGGCAGCGAATATGCATGCCTCTTTTTCTCCATTATATCAATGTGTGACGTTAAAAACTACCTGTATTCACTTGTTCTGGTCTTGAAACCGGCTTTGTGAGCTCTGCTCCTTTTTCGTTCACAAGCTCCGCCTTGCCGTTTACCTTGACGGATACGCTTTTAACGTCCGGCAGCTCTGTTAATGTGAGCACAATGCTATTAAGAACTTTTTGTGAAATAACCTTTTTCTTTTCATCTGCACTGCCAAAAATAGATTCATTAAAATCAAGTGTCACATGTCCGTCTTTTACTTTTGGAACATCATTCAGCTTCACATCTTGATCAAAGTCTGTGAGCAGATGGCTTGTTTTACTTGGTCCAGAGACGAGCTCATCAATCGCTGCTGTAATTGGATCATACTCGTCTTTTGGTGCTCTTGTAGTGACCGGAACGTAATAGGTCTGTTCATCAGATTCTGCTAAATAATAGACAGTTACAGGCTTTGTCGCCGTCATATCAGCGGCAGCCTCGTGCTGAATATTAATCCCATCTTCTCTGCTTAAATCATCTGATATCGGTGTACCGTTCACAGGCATTTCTTTTAATTCATGTCCATTCATCTTCAATTTCACTTTGGCGATGGAATCAAACTGCGTTAGCGTCCAAGTGACAGATTGCAGAATGCGCTGTTCGTCTTCCTTTTTATAGTTTTTGAATTCATTTGAGAAGTCAACAACAGCCGTGCCATCTTTAATATCGACAGATACACTCGTGTCAGCTGGCAAAACCGCTCTGAATCCGTTTGGCATTAAGTTAGAAATAGGTCCCCCATCCACGAGATATTCAAGGGTTTGTTTGGCACTTCCTTCATTTTTTGGCAATGGGATAGATTGAGAAACGACATAACCGTTTTTATCAATTAAATATAATTCTCTCATGACTGTATCAGCCTGCTTCTCTTCTTTTCCTTCTTTGGCTGTTTGTTTGTCTTCTTTATTTTCTTTCACATATGTGACGTTTTGTGGTGGATCAATCTCTGTTTTCGCTTGGTCTGTTTGAAACAATCCGCATCCTGACAAAAGCATGGCTGACGCGATACACGTAACAGCTGCTGTAGATCCTTTTTTCAGCATACTTCACCCTCCTCTAGTAGTTTGTACTACTATGTATACGAGCTCCCCCAGAGGATTAGACCCATTTCATAAAAAAATAACCCACCTCAAGTAGAAGCGGGTTATTGCTGATAGACATGTTCAAGTGACACGGTTTCGACCTTCCCTGGCAGATAGCCAAACCAGTCACGAGCGATGTTTTGAAAATTTTTCTGCTGCCCTGTTGTGTAAAATGTATGGACAGGCTCTTCTTTGGACGTATTCAACAGACCTTTGTATGAAAGAATGGTACTTGCTTCTCTAGCTGTCTCATCCCCTGATGAAATGATGCTCACTTCACTGCCCATAAAGCGCTGAATCGGCTCTTTTAAAATCGGATAGTGTGTGCAGCCAAGAATGAGTGTATCAATTCCTGTTTCTTTCAACGGTTCAAGGGAAGCTTTCACCACTTCATCTGCTGTCTGATCTAAAAACGTACCGCTTTCCACAAATGGAACTAGCAGCGGACACGCCAGGCTTTGAACCGTCAGCCCTGCTTTGAGTGATAAAAGTGCTTCTTTGTATGCCTCGCTCTTGATCGTATTAACTGTGCCAATGACGCCGATATGCTGGTTGTTTGTCACCTTGATCGCTGTCCGGGATCCGGGCTGAATCACACCAATAACCGGAATATCAAGCGTTGCTTTGATTTCATCAAGTGCGATCGCCGTGGCTGTGTTACACGCAATGACAAGCATTTTAATATGGTGATGTCTTAATAAGTAGTGCGCCATTTCCCATGTATATTGAAGAACCTCTTCTTCTTTCCGCGGGCCATACGGACATCGTTTCGTATCGCCTACGTAGATGATTTTTTCTTTTGGCAGTTGTCTCATGATTTCCTTCGCAACGGTTAAACCGCCGACGCCGGAATCAATGACGCCGATTGGTTGATCCAACAAAATCGCCTCATTTTCTTTTCATTTGCTGCTGTAGTTTCGTTAAGGATTGGTTGAAAACGATGGCTTCTTCTTCTGAGAAAGCCCCTAGAAGTTCACTGACGTATTCTTGGCGTTTGACAATCACTTCTTGAATGATCCGCTCGCCTTCAGGCAATAAATGAATGCGAACCACACGGCGGTCAGATGGATCCTTTACCCGTTCAACAAGTTCACTTTTTTCCATTCTATCAATTAAATCAGTGGTTGTACTGCAAGCCAAATACATCTTTTGTGATAGCTCACCTATTGTCATATCTCCGAATTCATAAAGCCACTGAAGACCTACGAATTGAGGAGGTGTAATCGTATATTGATTCAGGATTTCTCTGCCTTTTTGCTTAATAATTGCAGCAATATGGCGTAATGATTTTTCAATCTCTGCAACATGGCCTGACTCATTCGTTTCCATTTCATTGATACCTCACTATAGCATCTCACTTTGATTAAAATGTACATTTCTATTTTCCTTGTTTTTCAAAGAAAATGCAAGAAGAGACTCATGGAAACCATATAGAAATAACCGGCTCCTTCCCAATATGGAAGGAAAACCGGCTGACGTTAGAGCTCTAGCTCACCCATACGCAGAAGCTCGACTACGGCCTGTGAACGGCCTTTGACTCCTAGCTTTTGCATGGCATTCGAAATATGATTTCGAACAGTCTTTTCGCTAATAAAAAGCTCGCTTGCAATTTCTTTTGTTGTTTTATCTTGGACGAGCAATTCGAATACTTCTCTTTCTCTTTTGGTTAATAGCGGCTTGGATTGAAACTCTTTCTCCTTCAAGTATTGTAACCCTCCTTGCTAAGGTGAGAGCTCTAGTCTCTATAGAATGGGATTCTGTATAGTCGAGATATCATATGCCGGGTGCAAGGGGTAGGTGACGTTAAAATCGAGAAATCCCGTATATGAGCGTCCAATTCACTGCGCTTTCATCCACACAAAAAAGGACGAGTCTCCTACCCGAGACATCGTCCTTTTTTATCCAGTATTTAAAAGATTGAAATGGCGCCTGTTAACAAAGCAATAAGTGTTGTAAAAAGGGCTGTTAACACGGTCCATAGCAGTGCGTATTTTTGCAAATCGCCAATATCTTTGTTCAGCATACTGACAAGAAGCAGTGTTGAAGCCACAAGCGGGCTCAGTAAGTGAACAGGCTGTCCGATGATAGAAGCGCGTGCAATCTCCACTGGATCAATTCCGTAAGCTGCGCCAGCTTCAGCCAAGATTGGCAGCACCCCGAAATAGTAAGCATCATTTGAAAGAACAAATGTAAACGGCATACTCGTCAAAGCAACAATCAGCGGGAAAAATGAGCTGTAGGAATCCGGAATCATGTAAATCACCAAATTGGCAATGGCCTCAACCATTTTTGTTCCCGAAAAGATCCCAGTGAAAATCCCTGCTGCAAATACAAGTGTGATAACCGTTAATGCGTTTCCTGCATGTGATAAAATTCTCTCGCGCTGATCTTCAATTTTTGGATAGTTGATCATGAGAGCAATCACAAATCCAATTAAGAAAAGTACGGGAATCGGTATGATATCTAGAACTAGTGTGACCATGACAGCAATTGTTAGAAAAAAGTTAATCCAAATCAAATTCGGTCTCTTGATATCAGCGACTCCATCCTCGATTGACGCAGCCAATTCAGGAGAAATGGACACTTCTTCTTTGTGCTGTATCTCTGCAATCCCAATCCGTTTTCTTTCTTTTTTCCCGAGTACATACGCAGTAAAAAGGATAAAAAGACCGCCTCCAATCATCGTTGGAAGTAATGGAATAAAAAATTCACCTGCATCTAATCCAAGCGCCGCGATGGCACGAGTAGCCGGGCCGCCCCAAGGCGTCATTCCGCTCATAATTCCTAAGGATAATAATGAAACTGTTCCTAAAATTAATGGGTTCATCCCAATTCTTAAGAAAAGTGGCAACATTGCTGATACGGTAATCATATACGTTGTTGTTCCATCTCCATCTAAAGCAACAAGCATAGACAAAATCGCTACCCCAAAAGCAATTTTGACAGGATCACCTTTTACAATACGTAAAATGAGTTTAATTAGAGGATCAAATAATCCAGCATCCAGCATGACACCAAAGAATAAAATTGCAAATAACAATAAAGCAGCTGATGGTGCAACAGTTTTCAATCCATCAAGCATCATGTCGCCTAAACCTTTGTTAAAACCGCCGATCAATGCAAATACGATAGGTACAATGGTTAAAGCCGCCACCGGATGCATACGTTTCGTCATAATAAGAAATGTAAATGTCAAGACCATCAAGATCCCTAAAATAGCTAGCACTTCATATCCCTCCATCCTCTTCTTCACATGATCTGCAAGCACCCCTTTGCACTTGCGACCTACATGTTAGCGCTTTCTATTTCAAGGATATAATAGCTTTTTTTATAATGAAAATATCGATTTTTTCGTATATTCAATAAATTTCTTTTATAATTAACCTTGCTGATTTCTTAAAAACTCAATGAATGCTTTCACAACAGACAAATGGAGTGAATCTGGCTGGTACATGAGCCATGTATCTCTTAAAACAGGCTGTCCATCTTTATACGAAAGACCTTTTACAAATAACTCATCACTTGGTCTGAGGCAAATTTCCGGGACAATCGCATAGCCTAAACCATGCTTCACCATCTCTTTTGAAGTATCCTGCCGATCAGTCTCCATCGTGACAAGCGGGGGCATTGTGAATGTTTCCTGCCACCATCTATTAATCAGCCGTTTTAATGAACTGTCTGTATGATAGTCAATGAGCGGCAGCGCCGGGAGATCCTTTAGCTGAATTTCTGATTTTGAAATGATACAAAGCCGCTCTTTATCGAGCAAAAATCGTTCTCCATTCCAGTCGTAATCTCCTCTTAAAATGCCTAAATGTACACTTGATGTCCCTAATAAATCCATGACTTTTGTGCTCCAGCCTGTGTTTACCATAAATTGAACATGTGGATACTGCTTAGAAAATCCTTTTAAAATTTCAGGCAGTTTATACTGGGCAAAGTTACTTGAAACCCCTAACCGGATCGTTCCTTTGACCTTTTTTTGCATATTGAGCATACCATCTTTCGTTTGCTGGAGCTGTTTGAGCATGTCATTTGCGTATTTAGCCAAGTACTCGCCCTCTGACGTAAATTCGATGCCTCGTTTTCTTTTAAAGAAAAGCTTCATATCAAACTCCTCTTCAAGCTGTTTCAATCGGTAACTTAAGGCAGGCTGAGAGACAAATAATTTTTCTGCCGCTTTTGTGATGTTCTTTTCTTCATAAAGCACCTTTAGAAACCGCCAATCTTTTTCATCCATTTTTTTGCCCTCCTTTTTTACTAATCATAAAATATTTTTATCGATTATTCTCAAAATAATGTATTTAACTTATTTCTTATTATACTTTACCATTTTGGTTAGATAAACAGTTAATTAAAAATTGAGGGTGAGAGTAATGAGAAAAGTTCCAATCACAATCATGCGAGGCGGTACAAGCAAAGGGGTATTCATTCAAGCAAACAATGCACCATTTGAACACGATGAACTCGAGGCATTCCTATTAGACATTATGGGCAGCCCTGACCGGCTGCAGGTCGATGGAATCGGCGGCGGTAATTCTTTAACAAGCAAAGTAGCCATTATTGATAAAGCCACCCGCCCAGATGTGGATGTGAACTATACATTTGCACAAGTCAGCATTAATGAGAAATTTGTCGACTTTAAAGGGAACTGCGGGAACATCTCATCAGCCGTTGGGCCATATGCCATCATTAAAGGACTTGTTCAAGCGGTTGAGCCTATTACGACTGTACGTATCCTCAATACAAACACAAATAAAGTCATTACAGCAGAGGTCGAAGTCGAAAATGGAGAAGTAAAATTTGAAGGACAGGCAGAAATTCCAGGAGTAAAAGGGACAGGTTCTCCCATTTATTTATCTTTTGAAAATCCTGAAGGCGCTGTCACAGGCAAAACCTTTCCGACTGGAAACAAAATTGATACGATTCAAACAAAGTTTGGAGAGATTCCAATCTCGATCGTTGACATTGCAAATCCAATTGCCTTTATTCGTGCCAAAGATATTCAATTAAAAGGAACTGAATTGCCTGAAGAGTTTACAGACGAATTACTGGATGATTTAGAAGAAATTCGTTCTATCGCTGCTGAAATGTGCCACTTTGCACCAAAAGAAATGGCGACATTACAATCTCCAGCTGTTCCAAAGCTTGCGCTCATTAGCGAGCCTGCTGATTATGTAGATACAAATGGAGTCTTGAGAAGAGCAGCAGATATGGACATCATCGTTCGTATGCTATCGATGCAAAGACCACACCAAGCACTTGCCATTACTGGCTCTGTCTGCGTAACAGCCAGCTGTTTCTTGGATGAAACGCTTCCGGCTCAGCTGTTTCAAGGAAAAGATGACACACTTCGTATTGGGCACCCTGCTGGTGTGATGCAAACTGAAATTGATATCTCTCAAAACAGAGTCAAAGTCATTCGAACCGCAAGAGAAATTCTAGACGGAGTTGTCTTCACGAAACAAGACTATATCATTCAGCCTCAGATTAAAAGAGAAGCTTAAAGCAGACGAGAACATCGTCTGCTTTTTTTAATGCTCAAGCGGTGCATCAATATCTCCGGCAGAATGGGCTTTTATCTGCCCTTTCTCATCTTTCAACTGGAGATGACCGTAGCGATTGACCCCGCAGCAAATGCCTTCTTCCCACTTTTGTTTTTCACGATCTAACGAGATTCGGAGCGGTTTATGAAGACGATATAATCGTTTGTTATAGAGGGCAGTGAGCGCTTCAAATCCTTCATTCTGCCAGCGTGTATGATACTTTCCAAATGCTGCCGCTAGTTCCTTTACAAGCTGATCGGCTTTCACCTCTGACAGCTCTGACAGGCAAATGGTTTTGTACGGAACATGCTCGGGTTTTGTCTTTACATTGATGCCAACTCCGATATAAATAGCGGTACGGTCTGCTTCAATCAATGTGCCTGATACTTTTGCTTCATTAATGAGAATATCATTGGGCCATTTGATCGCCAGCTGATCTTCAGCCCTCATGAGAGGTTTGAGCACATCATAAATCGCAAGTGCCGTCAACGGAGCGATCGTTGACTGAGTGGAGAGCTCTTCTGGCGGCAAGACCGTCATGGTCACAGCGACATTCCCTGCAGGTGTTTCCCACGGCCTGCCAAGCCTGCCTCTTCCTGCTGTCTGCTGATGTGCATAGACAGCAAATGAGGGCTTTTCTCCTTGCTGCATCAGTCTTTTTGCTTCATTATTTGTACTATCAATGGTGTCATATTGAAAAATCTTCATGTGTTCTCCTTTTGTTTCTCTTAATATCCTTTTTATTATAACAAAATGAAGTTTGCACGTTGATGAGGGCGCTATGTTACTTATTTCGCTGGGCTTGAAATGTCTCTTTTTCTTCTTCAGTAAAAGGAACAGAAGTGCCTGTGTCTTTACTAATTTGCACCATCGTGACTGAGCCTGTAAAACATGGTTCCTGCTGTTCGTTTTCTCCTAAGTAATGAAGAATGAGTGAACTTGATCCGACTCTTTCTGGTTTTACATACACACGAAGCCTTTCACCAATTTCCACCTGTTTGATGTAATCACATTGCAGGTTTGCCACAACTGTCATCGTCTCTTTGACTCGTTTCATACGTTTATCAACAATTCCCGTTTTTTGAAAAAAGGCAATCCGTGCTTCTTCGAAATACACAAAAGGGGTGACATTGTTCATATGGCCAAACATATCCGTTTCTGAAAAACGGACAGTCGTTTCGACATAAAATCGAAAGGATGCCCTCCATTGTTCAAACGGTTCCTCAATATATGACGGCAGTCTCACTTCATCATCTCCTTATTCATCAATAAACGCCTCTCCCAGATCGGAAGAGGCGTTTATTTTGTGTGACATCCAGCCTCTCCGTAAACACTCATCATGATTGGCAAAGAGGACTGAATGTGCTGTTATTCTGCGTGATCGCTTCCGAAGAAGTTACGGAAAGCTTGTAATGTTGTATCTCGGTTAAGTGCTGCAATTGATGTTGTCAGCGGGATTCCTTTCGGACACGCTTGCACACAGTTTTGAGAGTTCCCGCAGTTCGCAAGACCACCGTCACCCATAATTTCTTCTAGACGGTCAGACTTATTCATCGCACCTGTCGGATGTGCGTTAAATAGACGAACTTGCGAAAGCGGTGCAGGGCCCATAAAGGAAGACTTATCATTCACGTTTGGACAAGCTTCAAGGCAGACACCACATGTCATGCATTTAGAAAGCTCATACGCCCATTGACGTTTTTTCTCAGGCATTCTTGGTCCAGGTCCAAGATCATATGTGCCGTCAATCGGCACCCATGCTTTTACTTTTTTCAATGAGTTAAACATACGGCTTCTATCAACCTGCAAGTCTCTCACAACCGGGAATGTCTTCATCGGTTGGAGACGAATTGGCTGCTCTAACTTGTCAATTAGCGCTGTACATGACTGGCGCGGTTTTCCATTAATGACCATGGAACAAGCTCCGCACACCTCTTCAAGACAGTTCATATCCCAGTTGATCGCCGTTGTTGTTTCACCTTGTTTATTGACCGGATTACGTCTAATTTCCATGAGTGCGGAAATGACGTTCATATTCGGGCGGTAAGGGATTTCGAATTCCTCATCATAAGGCTTTCCATCTGCTGTATCTTGACGTGTGATTATCAATTGGATCGTGTTTTTTTCACTCATCTTATTTCTCCACCTTTTTCTTCGAGTAATCTCGTTTACGAGGTGCAATTAACGATACATCGACGTCCTCATAGTGGAATGCAGGCTTTTGATTTTTCCCTTTGAACGTAGCCATCGTTGTTTTAAGGAATTCTTCATCGTTTCTGTCTGGGAATTCCGGTTTATAGTGTGCGCCTCGGCTTTCATTCCGGTTGTATGCCCCGATCGTAATGACTCTTGCCAGCTGAAGCATGTTATCAAGCTGACGCGTGAAGGCAGCGCCCTGGTTGCTCCATGATGCGGTATCGTTGATGTTGATATGCTTATAGCGCTCCATGAGTTCTTCGATCTTCTGATCTGTTTTTAAGAGTTTGTCATTGTAGCGAACCACTGTGACGTTATCCGTCATCCATTCTCCAAGCTCTTTATGAAGCACGTACGCATTTTCTGTGCCATCCATGCTGAGTATGTTGTCCCATTTCTCCTGCTCTTTCTTTACGGCACTGTCAAATGTTGCAGAAGATAGGTCTTCCGCAGATTTCTCAAGACCACTAATGTACTTCACCGCATTTGGTCCAGCGACCATTCCGCCGTAAATTGCAGAAAGCAGTGAGTTTGCACCAAGTCTGTTTCCACCGTGCATAGAGTAATCACATTCTCCTGCAGCGAACAGACCTTTAATATTCGTCATTTGATCATAATCGACCCATAATCCGCCCATGGAGTAATGAACAGCAGGGAAAATTTTCATTGGAAGCTTACGCGGATCGTCACCCATGAATTTTTCATAGATTTCAATGATTCCGCCAAGCTTAATATCAAGCTCTTTTGGATCCTTGTGAGAAAGATCCAGATAGACCATGTTCTCTCCGTTGATGCCAAGCTTTTGCTCGACACATACGTCAAAAATTTCACGCGTTGCGATGTCACGCGGTACAAGGTTCCCGTATGCTGGGTATTTTTCTTCAAGGAAGTACCAAGGCTTCCCGTCTTTATATGTCCAAACACGTCCGCCTTCACCACGAGCTGATTCACTCATGAGACGAAGCTTGTCATCTCCTGGGATCGCTGTTGGGTGAATTTGAATGAATTCTCCGTTTGCGTAATGAGCACCTTGCTGATAGACGATCGATGCAGCAGATCCAGTGTTAATCATGGAATTCGTTGATTTACCGAACACGATTCCAGGACCACCAGTTGCCATGATGACAGCATCTGAGCGGAAGGATTCAATTTCCATTGTCGTCAAGTTCTGTGCGACAATCCCTCGGCATACTTCCTCGTCATCTAAAACAGCGCCAAGGAATTCCCATCCTTCATATTTCGTGACAAGTCCTGCTACTTCGTAGCGGCGAACTTGCTCATCCAGTGCGTATAATAGCTGCTGGCCCGTTGTGGCTCCAGCAAACGCTGTACGGTGGTGCTGTGTTCCCCCGAAACGGCGGAAGTCCAGTAATCCCTCTGGTGTTCTGTTAAACATAACACCCATACGATCAAGTAAGTGGATAATGGACGGCGCTGCTTCACACATTGCCTTTACTGGCGGCTGGTTAGCTAAGAAATCCCCGCCGTATACCGTGTCATCAAAATGTTCATAAGGTGAATCCCCTTCACCTTTTGTATTGACCGCTCCGTTGATTCCGCCCTGTGCACATACAGAATGCGAACGTTTCACAGGTACGATTGAAAATAGTTTAACAGCTGTTCCCGCTTCTGCTGCTTTAATAGTTGCCATAAGACCAGCTAAGCCGCCTCCGACAACGATGATGCTAGAATTACTCATTGTAGCCCCTCTCCCTCTTCTACTAATCTATTTCCTCTTAAACAAAAGCGAAAATTGCTCTTAGCCCTACATATGAAAGCGCTATAAATATACCTAATGTCACAAATGTAGAGATTCTTTGTGAGCGTGGTGAAACCGTAATTCCCCAGCTGACAGCAAATGACCACAAGCCATTAGCAAAGTGGAAAATAGTAGATAAAACGCCGACAATATAGAAGCCTAGCATAAATGGAGAGCTTAAAATATTCGCCATCATGTCATAGTTGACTTCAGCTCCAAGCTGAGCTTGAATGCGTGTTTCCCATACGTGCCAAGTGATAAAAATCAATGTGATGATTCCTGAAACCCTTTGCAGTCTGAACAACCAGTTTCTTAAGTAACTGAAGCGAGACGTGTTGTTTTGTGCCGTAAAGGCTATGTACACCCCGTAAACAGCATGATAGATCAGTGGTAAGAAAATCACGAACAGCTCAAGTGCGTACCTGAATGGCAGCTGTTCCATAAAGTGTGCAGCTTTGTTAAACGCCTCTGGTCCATCCGTCGCAAAGTGGTTAATCACTAAGTGCTGTACTAAAAATAGACCGACCGGAATGACGCCAAGCAAAGAATGCAATCTCCGATATAAAAATTCTTTGTTCCCCGACATTACTTTACCCCCTAGTAAAAAAGTGCAATTGCTTGAAAATTGTCTTACCCCCGCTTCTTTCAAATGTAAGCACTTTATTCAAATTTATTGACAATTTCATTTTACTCCTATGTCAAAAAAGCGTCAAGAAACCGCGTACATAAATTAAAATTTTCCGAAATTTTAAAGTTTTAAATCAAATTTCGTTTTACTACAATAAGAATTTCTTAGACTTCAGGGAAAACTCTGTCATCATATGCCCACATGAGCTATAATAAATTGTTGAAAGAGGGGAGCCGTACAATGAATAAATTCGAATCTAACTTAGAACAGCTTAAAGAAATTGAAGTCAATGGATTTGCCTACGAGCTGATACGCGAAGTTCTGCTGCCTGATATTCTTGGTCAGGACCACTCATCTATGATGTATTTTGCGGGTAAACTGCTTGCTCGTAAATTTCCTCAAGAGTCATGGGAGAAGATCCCCGAATTTTTCCATGAAGCCGGATGGGGTACGCTCACAATGGTCCATTCGAAAAAACAGGAAATTGAGTTTGAGCTCGAAGGTCCACTTGTATCAAATCGACTCACCTATCAAAAGGAGCCATGCTTTCAGATGGAAGCAGGTTTTATTGCTGAACAAATTCAGCTTCTCAATGAGCACGTAGCTGAATCCTATGAACAAGTGAAAAAGCGTGCTGAGAAAGTCATTTTAACCGTTAAGTGGGATTTAAGAGACCCTAGCTAACACTCTTTATAAAAGGCGCAGACTTCAGGTCACGCCTTTTTTATATGTCTTCTTCTATCATAGCACACATATAGAAGTGACTTTCCCTTCATATAAAAAACATCTACTCCCGTCGTTGGAGTAGATGCTTCTTGATCATTTTTTACTTTCTTGATATGTTGCTAAATATTCTTTCACCTTTTTAGCATCCGGCTTTAACTCGTTTTTTGTTTGAACAAGCGGACTGACGGTAGATGACGCCTTTTGTTTATTTCCTTGATAGAAGTTAACAAATTCCTCTTGATTAATGGAATAAAGGATCGCTTTTCGTAAGTCTTCACTTTTTGCCACTTCACGTTTAGAGGTGTTAAATAACAGATAGGCAACAGCGTTGCTCTGATTCTTTTGCAAGGCTAGCTTGCTGTCTGCTTCGACCACATCATATTTTGTTTCAGGTATTCCATTAAAAATATGAATTTCTCCATTTCGGAGAGCAGATAACGCACTATCTGGATTTTCGATAAATCGAACGGTGACTTGTGAAATGTTTGGCTCGTTCTCTGTTCCTTTCATATATGCAGGGTTTTTATAAAAAACCGCTTCATAGTCGTTCTTATAAGATAAAATGTATGGACCGCTCGCAAACAATTGGTTGTTGTATTTCTTCCCTTCTGTGACTGTATTTTGATCACCATAAGGGATATCCTTTGCTGGATCAAAGGAATCAACATCGTATGTGTTTATACGCTCTACCTGTTTCTTGGAAACAATTCCTGCTGATTGGTGGGCTAAATAGTTTAATACTTGCGGGAAAGGCTCTGTTGTTGTGATCTTGACAACTTGATAGGCACCTGCTTGATTGTCTGAATCCTTTTTTTCTTTTACTAGCTTTGTAATCTTCTGAGGTACCTCTTTTTCCAATGCATCTTTTATCGTACCGCCCTTACCTGTGCTTGCTTTCAATTCAGAAAGGTCTGTTACAACCTCAGCGCTTTGAATATGCTCATGCAATGAGTATGTACGATGGTCTGGTACTGCGTTTTTATCCTTGGCTCTATTCAGCGAAAAGACCACATCATCTGCACCTACCCGTTCACCTGAATTCACTGCTTTTTTATCCTTCACCTGTGCAAAATGAATATCATCTCTTAATAAGAAGTAATACTTTCTCTTATCTTCTGCTGCGGCATGATTCCATGAGAGTGAGCCTTTTGATGTGACCGTATCATTATCTGTCAAATTCACAAGCCTTACATACATATTCGTATTCAGTGTATTAATCGATCCATCATTGGCTTTGATCGGATCAAGTGATGTAAGTGAAGCTAAAGCCTGCTGAGTGATTAGAGGATCTGAATTTCTTTTTGATGGATCGTTAAAATCAATCGATTCCCATGCAACTGCCCGAGATTTAGCTAAACGAACTGTCTTCTCATTGACAACATTTTGGTTCACGCCTTGAGCTTTCAATGAATTGTAAAGCGGCGCAATATAGGCTTTGTCAAAGACAAGTCGGTCTTCCAATTGTTGATAAGTGTTAGTATATTCATCTGGCGTTTCTGTTGCTGCTTTGTCAATCAATTGATCGATTTGTTTATCTGACATGATGCTGTTAGCAGCACCGGTTTTAAACAGGCCTCGAACCGCATAATCAGGGTTCCCCGTCACAGTCGTCCAGCTTGAGAGGACGATATCATAATTCCCTGCATCCTTTTGAGCTGTGTAGCTACCGTAATCAGGCTGAATATTGAGTTTCACCTTAAATCCACTCTTCACCAATTGATCACGAACAATATTAAGGTCATCTTCATTGCTACTCATCCCAAGTAATTCAATGGTTTCTTGTGAAGATTGAGTCTTCCCCTCATTTCCTACACTTGATTTCGTGTTCACACAGCCAGCTAATACGACAATCAATATAGTGAGCAATGACAGTATACTTTTTTTCATGATTTTTCCTCCTTTAAAGTCTATTACATTTCATCTAATTTTGGATCTAATGCATCCCTTAATGCATCACCTAAAAAGTTAAATGATAAGACAAGCATGATAATGGCGAGCCCAGGAAATACAGCGAGATAGGCATGAGATTCTAGATAGGTGCTCCCTGCTTTTAAAATATTTCCCCATTCTGGAATATGTGGTTCGACCCCAAGACCCAAGTAACTCAAACTACTTGTCGCAATCACTGCCGACCCAATTGTCAGAGTTGCTTTCACAATCATTGGCGCCAATGAATTAGGGACAATTTCCTTAAAAATAATAGACCAGTCACTAGCACCTAATGCACGAGCTGAGTGAACATATTCTAGATTAGAAATCATCAATACATTGGCCCTCATCGTTCTTGCATAGGTCGGAATAGCTCCAACACTGAGAGCAATGATTAAATTCACAATATTTGCTCCAAATGCGGCAATAATAGCGATCGCCAGCAATGTGCCAGGAATGGCATAGAGTACATCAAGTAGCCGCATAATGACATGATCCGTTTTTGGCGTGTAGTATCCAGCAATCGCTCCCAAAAAACCTCCAATGACTACTGGAATCAGAGTTGAAATACAGCCAACAAGCAAAGAAATTCTTGCGCCAAACACAATTTGAGAAAATACATCCCGGCCAAATTGATCTGTTCCAAGTGGGTAAGCAAGACTTGGCGTGTGCAGTATAGCACCATATTGATTCTCGACCGCCAATTCATAATCGAAGGTGAACACACTCCACATTGAAATGGAGAAGACAAAAACAATGAAAAACAGTCCTAACATCGCTGCTTGGTTTCTTGTGATTTTCTCCCAAATGGAGAACCATTTTTCAAAATGATACTTTTTGATATTACTTGATTTCACCACAAGCTGAAGGGCAAGAAGAAGGGCAAATACATTGCCCATAAGAGATGTAAGCACAAGGCCTATCGCAATATATGTTGCTGATGCTGTCCTTTTCTCCTCTAGCTTGATGACAAACACAAATGTTGCCGCATAAAACAGACTGATTAAAAACAACATCAACATAGCGAGCGGAAAAGAGTCTGTTACATATGGTTTGAATAGATTAAGAGCCGACAAAGCTATGATGAACACATGATTGATCAGCATGTAAGAAGCAAAGATATAAGCTAAAGTTTTTCTTTCTTTTAACAGACTGAAGGCAAAAACAACGATGATCAGGTGACCTGCGAAAAGACTCAAAATCTGCACATAACCTAAACGTCTCGTCGATCTTTGAATAACACCTGCTTTTTCTAAATCATTTTTGATTTTCCATGTAATACCTATTTGAATCAGTGTAAAGAGAAGGTAAACAGAAGATACACAAAACATCAGTGGCTTCACGGTTAGATGAGCAAAATCAATACTATTCATGAAGAAAAGAATGGTAAGTACCATTGATGAAACGGTTGTGAACTTTGCCCCATTGTATTCAACAGACCGCTTTTTCGCATGTTTCTGTTGATGAGAATGAAATGACTTCATTGTTGCTGACATGCCTCCCACCTACTTCAATATTGTTTCATTTTGGATCTGATTCGCGGATCGAAAAATGCGTATAAAATATCAATGATGACATTGACCAATGAAATGGTAATTGCCACATATACAACCCCACCCAAAATGCTCGGAATATCAGGGATAAATTGCTTATCAACGATATAACTTCCAATCCCACTAATATTGAACACCTTTTCTGTAACAGCCGCTCCACCAAGCATCGCACCGAAAAGTAGTCCAATGACTGTAATGATAGGAATCATGGCATTGCCGATTCCATGTCTCCATAAAATATGCTGCTGACTTAACCCCTTTGCTTTTGCTGTGATCATGTAATCTTCATACATGACTTCAAGCATAGATGATCTCGTCATCCTAGCAATCGAGGCAGTCAAACCAGTACCAAGTACAACCACTGGCATTAGCATAGATAACCAATTTCCCGGGGAATAGGTAGCCGGAAGCCATTGCCATTTGATTGAAAAGTTTAAAATGAAAATGAGACCTTGCCAAAAGTTTGGAATGGACAACCCAAGCAATGCGATAAACATAAATGAATAATCAAAAAAAGAATACGGTCTTGTTGCAGACATAACCCCTATTGGAATAGCGACCACAATGGCCATCACAAGTGACCATACCGCCAATGTGAGTGTGATAGGAAATCTATTCACTATACTTGTTGCCACTTCTTCATTTCCTGTAAACGATTTTCCTAGATCAAATGTGAAAAAGCCCTTTAAGGCGTTCCATAACTGGTGAATGTAAGATTGGTCTAGACCATACAGATGATTAAAAGTTGCGATCTGCTCCTTTGTTGCGGATTCTCCCAGAATATTTGCTGCTGGATCAAATGGTGAAAAATAGAGAATGGTAAAGACAAGAATCACCACACCAATAATCACAAATACACTCATGAATAACCGTTCAACGATATATTTCAAGAATACATGTCCGTATAAAAAAAGAACGACGTACATCGGTAAGCCTGGAATAAAAGAAGCGATCAGAAAAATCCGATTGGATAAAAGTGAAACAAAAATATGTTCAAAAGTGATTTTCGCCTGACCTTGGCTTTTCAGCTCTTCTTCTACTTTCAACCTCACTATCTTTTGAAAGGTTTCTTCTGTCCATTGTTTGGTTTGTTTGTCTATTTCATGTGGTTTTATTTTTTCATTAAAAAATTCTTTTTTCCTCAACACTTGCTGATGTATATCAGCCCTTATTTTTTCTTTATCACCTGAAGCAATCAAACGGTGGTTTACTTCTTCAAAGACATCAATATATGTATCTTGTTTTCTCTTATGTAAATAATAGAAAAACACAATCAAATGCACCGGTAAACCAACAATCCATAACAATATTTGATACGTGCGGCGTAATTGCATGTCTTGATATTTTCGACTTAGCCAAGATGAATGAGATGTGCCACCAGCCACATCATGTTTTACAGCCAACATTCTCGTCAATCAATCATTCCACCTTTCCCATGGTCTGTCAGTTCCAAATTGTTAATTGCATTATTCCGACCGGTATAGTAAAGTTTATGCTAGCTCTATTTGAAAGTCAATATCCATATTAAACAGGTGGTGGAAAGAATTGAAGGATTTGGATCCTCTTTTAAAAGTGGACGATTTGCATATATCATTTCACACACGTGATGGTGAATTAGAAGCTGTACGCGGAATTAGCTTTGAAGTAAAAAAAGGAGAAACACTTGGTATTGTCGGGGAATCAGGGAGCGGAAAAAGTGTAACTGCCCGAAGTATTTTAAAGCTCCTTCCATCACCTCCTTCCTTTTTAAAATCAGGAAGTATCACCTTTCAAGGGGAAGAACTAACAACTAAAACAGAAAAAGAAATGCAGGCAGTAAGAGGTCAGGACATTGGTATGATTTTTCAAGACCCCATGACTTCTCTCAATCCAACTATGCGGATCGGCCCTCAAATCGCTGAAAGCTTGATTAAGCGCAAGCAGCTTTCAAAAGAGGAAGCAAAACAACAGACCATTGACCTGATGAAGCTTGTAGGGATTAAGCATAGTGAGGAGCGTTATCAGCAATATCCGCATGAATTTTCTGGCGGTATGCGTCAGAGGGTCGTCATTGCCATTGCTTTAGCCTCCCAGCCTGCTTTGCTTATTGCAGATGAGCCGACCACTGCACTTGATGTAACAATCCAAGCCCAAATTTTACATGTGATGAAGGACATTCAAAAACGATTTGGTACATCGATTATCTTCATTACACATGATCTTGGCGTTGTAGCCGGAATGTGTGATCGAGTGGTCGTTATGAAAGAAGGAAAAATTGTCGAGTCCAATACAACAGAAGAATTGTTTGAACATCCTAAGCATGCTTATACACAAAAGCTTTTGAATGCTTTGCCTCGTTTGCATGAAAAGAAAAAAAACAAGAAAGATTTTCATTATATACATATGAAAGAACATGATCTACCTTTACTTGAAGTCAAGTCATTATCTCAGCACTTTCAGATCGGCAAAGGACGTTTATTAAAAGCGGTAGATCAGATTGATTTCTTGATCAAACGCGGAGAGACATTGGGACTTGTTGGCGAATCAGGTTCAGGGAAATCGACCACCGGCCGAGCGATTCTTCGTTTAAATGAACCGACAGATGGTGATATTCTGTTTCAGGGAATACCCGTCAATCGCCTCTCAAAAAAAGAAATGAAAACGATGAGGCGGCATATGCAGATGATTTTTCAAGATCCCTATTCCTCCTTAAATCCCCGGTTTAAAGTACTTGATATCATCGGGCAGGCACTTGATCTTCACAGGTTAAGCAGCAGCAATGCCGAGAGAAGAGAAAGAGTAGAAGCACTGCTTGAGATGGTAGGTCTAAAGCCATCACATGCCGATCGATATCCTCATGAATTTTCTGGAGGACAGCGCCAACGAATTGGGATCGCCAGGTCTCTTGCCGTCGAACCAGAATTAATTGTATGTGATGAACCCCTTTCTGCACTCGATGTCTCTATCCAGGCCCAAATTGTGCGCTTATTGGAAGACCTTCAGAAAAAACTTGGATTGACGTATTTATTCATTGCACACGATCTCTCGATGGTGAAACATATTAGTGACCGAGTAGCTGTGATGTATGCAGGTAAAATTGTTGAACTGGCTGAAAGTGAGGAACTGTATAACAATCCTCAGCACGCCTACACAAAGTCATTACTTGCAGCCATCCCTATACCTGATCCTAAAGTTGAAGCGAAGAAGCAAAGAATCGCTTTGACAGAACAAGTTGAGGAGGATCCGTATGGCTTACAGCATACTGAACTAGTGGAAATATCAAAGGATCACTGGGTAGCGATTCCAACAGCACAATAAAAAAGAGGTGGACCCCACACATGGGGTCCACCTCTTTTTCTTTTTTATGAATGAGCAGCTGCACTGACTTTCGATAAATCAAACGCATCATGCAGGGCTTCCACCGCTTTGACCATATCATCACGGCCGACCACTGTTGAGACTTTGATTTCAGACGTACTGACCATTTTCACTTGAATATCTTTTTGCGCTAGCACAGCGAACATTTCAGCGGCTACGCCTGGGTTTGAAACCATACCAGAACCAACGATTGATACTTTCGCTAATTTGCTTTCTGTCTCAATCTGCTCATAGCCAAGTGCCCCTTTATATTCTTCTAATACTTCAACTGTTTTAGACAAATCATCCGTTTTCACAGAGAAAGAGATGGAAGTCTGATTGGTGCTTGTGACAGACTGGATGATGATATCGACATTGATATTTTGCTTCGCAAGCGTCGTAAAAATGGTTGATAATGTGGTTAAACCACTTGAAAGTCCGCACACTGTTACGCGCGTAATCTGATCTTCAAATGCAATGCCTCTGACGACTAAATTTTGTTCCATGGATGATTCCTCCTCAATTAACGTACCCGATTCATTTTCAATACTAGAACGGACTTCTAGCGGGATTTGATAATTTTTCGCAAATTCAACAGCTCTTGGATGCAGGACCCCAGCTCCTAAATTTGCCAGCTCAAGCATCTCATCGTATGAAATACCTGCAAGTTTCCGCGCAGATGGTACATAACGCGGATCTGTCGTAAACACTCCTGGTACATCTGTGTAAATATCACATTTATCAGCTTTTAGTGCGGCAGCAAGTGCCACAGCTGTTGTATCAGATCCACCGCGTCCAAGTGTTGTGATATGTAAGTCATCTGCAATTCCTTGGAAGCCTGCTACAACAACGACTTTCCCCCTACTTAATTCCTCTTTAATTCTTGATTCATCAATGTCCACAATTCTTGCATTTCCGTGTACCTGCTCTGTTTTCATACCAGCCTGCCAGCCTGTAAAGGAAATGGCATCATAGCCTTTTGCTTGCAGTGCCATCGCCAGTAATGAGATGGTCACTTGCTCGCCAGTTGTGAGCAGCATATCCATCTCTCTTTTGCTTGGATCATTTGTGAGTTCTTTCGCTAGGTCGACTAGAACATCCGTTGATTTGCCCATCGCCGACACAACGACAACCACATCATGTCCTGCCTCGCGTTCAGCGATCACTCTCTCTGCAGCATTGCGAATTTTTTCTGTCGTTCCAACGGAAGTTCCGCCAAATTTTTGTACAATTAGTCCCATGTCTACCACCCTTTTTCAAAAGATCACGTGTGAGAGAAGCGGCTTTGGAGACTGTCTGCTCACTGCAAATAAAAAAAGCAATGAGAGAACAAATCTCCCATTGCTTTAAAATCATCATCAAACGATGCAAACAATGAGATAGCCCTCCAAGAAATAAATTCTTGACAGCCCTACATTTCTTCAATGTACAGCCAGCGAATAAAATGAGTGGATTTTATTCACTTCGGCGACGCTCCCCTTTCAGCCCCCTTCTTAGATCCCATCGATCTCTGAAGGCCTACTCTTGAAGTTCGCACCTCTATCTTCAACAAACAACACGTTCATTTATTAAATTAGTCACATCTTAACAAACTTTATAGAAAAGTACAATCTATTTTTTTAATGCCTCAATTAAAAGTTCGGCCGTTTGTTTCGGAATGCCCGCTTCCTGAAATTCTTGGATAGAGGCTTCTTTCATCTTTTTCACAGAGCCAAAATGTTTAAGGAGCTGTTTTTTACGTTTTTCTCCGATACCTGGCACATCGTCCAAAATAGATTGAAATGCATTTTTCCCGCGCAGTTGCCTGTGAAAGCTAATGGCGAATCGGTGCACTTCATCTTGAATGCGCTGCAATAAATAAAAAGCCTGGCTATTCCGCTCCAGCGCAACCATTTGAAGTGTATCTCCCATCATGAGATTGGATGTCCGGTGTTTTTCATCTTTTACAAGTCCTGCCACTGGAACAGACAGGTTCAATTCATTTTCAAGCACATCGATGGCTGCGTTAATCTGTCCTTTTCCTCCGTCAATTAAAATTAAATCTGGCAGCGGCAGCTCATCCTTTAACACGCGGGTATATCGTCGTCTAATGACTTCACGCATGGATGCATAATCATCTGGTCCTGAGACGGTTTTAATTTTGTATTTCCGGTATTCCTTTTTATAGGGCTTTCCGTCCTGAAAGACGACCATGGCAGAAACCGGATCTGCCCCTTGAATATTTGAGTTATCAAATGCCTCGATTCGGTACGGCATATAAATATTGAGGGCATCTCCAAGCTGCTTCACCGCACCAATTGTCCGCTCTTCATCGCGTTCAATGAGCGAAAACTTCTCTTTTAAAGCGATTTTGGCATTTTGATGTGCAAGTAAAAGCAAATCCTTTTTCTTTCCTTTTTTCGGCTGGTGAACGTTTGTCTCAAGCAATTGTTCAATCATCTCTTGATCTACGCTGTCCGGCACCAAAATTTCTTTCGGCAGAAAATGGTTGTTCTTTTCATAAAATTGCCCCATAAACGTGAGGAACTCTTCCTCAGGGTCCTGATACATAGGGAACAGACTGACATCACGTTCAATTAATTTTCCCTGTCTGATAAAGAAAACTTGAACACACATCCAGCCCTTATCATAGGCATACGCAAAGACATCTCGATCCGATAAATCACTCATCGTCATTTTCTGCTTTTCCATCGTTGAGTCGATATAAGCGATTTGGTCTCTCAGTTCTTTTGCCCGCTCAAACTCTAAATTTTCGGCGGCTTCCTGCATCTTTTCCGTTAATTCTTTTTTGATTTGCTGATGTCCTCCGTTTAGAAACCTTGTGATTTCGTCCACGAGCTGCTTATTCGTTTCTTCAGAAATGTCATATACACACGGCGCAAGACATTGTCCAAGGTGATAATATAGACAAACGCGATCAGGAAGGGTTGCACATTTTCTCAGTGGATATAAGCGGTCGAGCAGCTTTTTCGTTTCTCTTGCTGCTTGTACGTTCGGGTATGGACCGAAATATTTCCCTTTGTCCTTTTTGACATTGCGGGTGACGATCAATTTAGGATGCCGTTCATTCGTAATTTTAATAAAAGGGTACGTTTTGTCATCCTTGAGCATGACATTATATTTTGGGTCATATTTTTTGATTAAATTCAGCTCTAAAATGAGCGCCTCGATATTAGAAGAGGTGACAATGTATTCAAAGTCCTCAATTTCACTGACAAGCCGCTGCGTTTTAGCGTCATGTGATCCGGTGAAATAAGAGCGCACCCTATTTTTTAAGACCTTTGCTTTTCCGACATAAATGATTGTATTTTGTCTATCTTTCATTAAGTAACAGCCTGGTTGATCCGGCAGGACTGACAGCTTTTCCTTGATTAGTTTGTTCATATTTTCATCCGTCCTTGTTTACCTCTTTCACTCCTTCTAGTGTATCACGAACATTTGTTTTATACCATATTGAAAGAAAAGCGGCTCTCGTCTTTACGAGAACCGCTTCCATGATTATGCCGCTTTGGCATAAATCGGTTTATAGATGTTTGTTGACAAGCTCAGCAAGTGCTTCTTTTGGTTTGAAACCAACAGAAGTTTCGACAACTTCACCGTCTTTTAAAACAAGAAGTGTTGGGATACTCATGACGCCGTATTTACCAGCAGTTTCTTGGTTATCGTCTACATCAATTTTGACAATTTTCATTTTGTCGCCCATTTCTTGATCAAGTTCCTCTAGAACTGGAGCGATCATTTTACAAGGTCCACACCATGGTGCCCAAAAGTCCGCAATAACAACACCTTCTGCAGTTTCTTGTGAGAATGTTGCGTCAGTAGCTTTTACGATTGCCATTATTCATTCCTCCAATGTAAATTATGCTTTTTAGTATAGCATCTCCCAATGTGACTTGCGAATGAAATGCTTACGAATCATTTTTTAGGAAATGAATTAAAAAACAAACCGTATAATCGCACCAATGACAACAATCGCACCGATGATCATCAGAATGGTTCTAAGCATATGACATGACTCCCTTTCCGCTTCATTTACAATGTATGATGCCCCAACATTCTTCTCATCAAACATCTAAATATGCAATTAAGCCAGATCGACAGTTATCATGACCACTGACATCGGCGGCAGCTCTACCGTTAATTCGCCGGGATTTACAGTCATTTGCTGAAAGTCTCTTGGCTGAACAGCTTGAGGATCGTCGAATGTATTATGCGCATTCATGCGATCAGCTGTCAGCACACGTCCAGTCACTTTTGTTTGTACATCAACCCCTTCAATGGCAAGGGATACCTCTTTTTGTTCATGCGGATTCAGGTGACAGTAGCTAATATGCATCTTACCTGATGAACGCGAGGCTGACACACTGACTTGAGGAATTTTTTCACCTCCGCGTTCATACGGCGGTGAAACGAACTCCACTTCTAGCGCTTCTTCCTCTTGATGAACTTGAAACATGTGAAATACATGATACGTAGGCGTCACGATCATCTTTTCGTCCTTTGTTAATACCATCGCTTGCAAAACATTAACGGTCTGAGCAATATTCGCCATGTGAATCCGCTGACAATGACGATGAAAAATATGAAAATGGAGGGCAGAAACAAGGGCGTCTCTTAGTGTGTTTTGCTGATACAAAAAACCAGGATTTGTCCCCGGCTCTGGGTCATACCATGTGCCCCATTCATCAATGATCATCCCAATTCGCTTGTCTGGGTCATAACGATCCATGATTTCCCCATGGTCTTCGACAAGCCGTTCCATTTCATAGGTTTTTTTCAGCGTGATAAACCATTCATCCTCATCAAATTCAGTCGCTGATCCCTTCTTCTCCCATGTACCAGGTACGGTGTAGTAATGCAAACTAAGCCCATCCATCCAAGATGCTGCCCGCTCCATCAAGACTTTGGTCCAATTCACGTCATTGGAATTCGCACCGCAAGCAATTTTATAAATACGCTGACCTGCAAACTCTCTCACATACGTTTGATAGCGTTTATATAAATCGGCATAGTATTCAGGCGTCATATTCCCGCCGCATCCCCAGCTTTCATTGCCTACACCAACATAGGTCAGCTGCCAAGGTTCTTGTTTTCCATTTTGAATGCGCCAATCGGACATAGGTGTTCCATTTGGAAATGTGATGTATTCAATCCAATCGGCTAATTCTTGAACAGACCCGCTTCCCACATTGCCGCAAATGTAAGGCTCACATTCAAGCAGCTCACACAATTTCATAAATTCGTGCGTGCCAAATGCATTAGATTCAACCGTACCACCCCAATGAGTATTTACCATCGGCTTTCGTTCACTGAGATCACCTACACCATTTGCCCAGTGATACTCGTCTGCAAAGCAGCCGCCCGGCCACCTGAGCACTGGTATATGTAATGCTTGAAGCGCCTTTAGCACATCGGTACGCATCCCTTCAATATGATCAATCTCTGAGTCTTTCCCTACCCAAATTCCGTCATAAATTCCTCTTCCTAAATGCTCCTGAAAGTGTCCATAGATGTGTTTAGAAATGCGTCCGATCACGTCATTAACTTTTACTGTCCCCTTCACTCGACAACCGCTCCTTTGTTTCTTAATCACATACAAAAAAACCCAGAATACCTAGGCATTCTGAGTGTATGAGCGTTACGAGTGGATATTCATCTTTTTTAGCTCTTCATTCAAAAGCGGCACCACTTCAAACAAGTCACCAACAATTCCGTAATCAGCGATTTTGAAAATCTCGGCTTCTGGATCTTTGTTGATGGCCACAATGACTTTACTGTTAGACATTCCCGCTAAATGCTGAATGGCTCCAGATATTCCGCAAGCAATATAAAGATCAGGTGTGACGACCTTACCCGTTTGACCGATTTGCAAGGCATAATCACAATAGTCAGCATCACAGGCGCCACGCGAGGCACCGACTGCTGCACCCAGGGTTTGGGCTAGTTCATTCAGCGGTTCAAAGCCTTCCTTGCTTTTAACCCCTCGTCCTCCGGCGACAATGACCTTTGCTTCAGATAAATCTACACCTTCTGACGTTTTTTTAATGACTTCCTTCACGATCGTCCGTAGGTTCTGAATATCGACAGAAACTGGAGTGACTTCTCCGCCTCGAGACGCATCACGTTCAAGTGGTGCCACGTTATTTGGACGGATGGTCGCTAGAAGCAGACGATCTGTAGAAATTACTTTTTCGAAGGCTTTTCCAGAGTAAATCGGTCTAGTGAACACGAGATGTTCGCCGGTAACGCTTACATCAATCGCATCTGAAATTAAGCCAGTCTGCAGACGTGCGGCTATTTTCGGCGACAAGTCCTTTCCGATAGACGTATGTCCAAACAGCACAGCATCTGGATCGATCTGATCTAATATGGCTTGAAGCGCCTGCGCAAAACCATCTGACGTATAATATGAAAGATGCGGATGCTCCACAATCATGACATGATCCGCTCCATAGTAAAGCAGTTCATTCGCTAGGTCTTTGACGTTATCCCCTATTAAGACGCCAATGACCTCACCGCCATCTGCCACTTTGTGAGCAGCAGCAATGGCTTCAAAGGTCACATTTCTTAATTTACCGTCACGACTTTCTCCAAGTACAACAACTTTTTTACTCATCTTCAAGCTCCCCCTTGTTCTCGTGATATCGTAAAGTGGATGTTTAGATGACCTTTGCTTCATTTCTTAATAGATCTGTCAGTTCTTTGACTTGATCCTGAAGCTCGCCGCTCAGCACCTTTCCACCCTCTTTTTTCTCCGGTAAGAAACGTTCAATTGTTTTGATTTTATATGGTACATCGTCTTCGTCAAGATCTAAATCATCAAGTTCCAATTCTTCTAAAGGCTTTTTCTTTGCCTTCATAATGCCTGGTAATGATGGATAGCGAGGCTCATTGAGACCTTGCTGCGCTGTGACGACAAGCGGGAGCTCGGCAGAAATTACTTCCACATCACCCTCTGCATCTCGTTCAATGGAAGCAGAACCGCCGTCAATTTGAATGCTTGTAATCGTCGTGACATATGAAAAACCAAGTAATTCAGCAAGACGCGGTGCTACCTGTCCAGAGCCGCCGTCAATCGCTACATTCCCTGCTAAGATCAAGGAAGCCTCTTTGTCTTTCAAATAGTGATATAGAATGGTAGAGGCCGAATATTGATCCCACTCCTCTAAATCATCTTCCACATTTAATAAAACGGCTTGGTCGCAGCCCATAGCAAGCGCTGTTCTTAGCTGTTTCTCCGCATCCTCACCGCCAACTGTCACAACGGTCACTTCTCCCCCGTGCTCATCGCGAAGCTGAATGGCTTCTTCAATGGCATACTCGTCATAAGGATTAATAATGAACTCTGCTCCATCTTCTTGAATTGCACCAGACTGAATGGAAATCTTCTCTTCCGTGTCAAACGTACGCTTCATCAAAACAAAAATATTCATTTATTTCTCCCCCTTGTGTCGTCCTTATCCCTTATTCCCCTTTAAAGTTCGGTTTGCGCTTTTCGATAAAGGCTTGAATGCCTTCTTTTGCGTCATTCGATTGAAAAACTTCACCGAATTTTTTAGCCTCCAGCTTCATTCCGCCATCATATGAATACAATTTAGTCGCGTTCAATAAATCAAGCACATACTCGAGTGATTTTGGACTTTTCGCTGCAAATTTTGCCGCAAGTGTTTTCGCTGCTTCAAGTGCTTCGTCCTCTGTTTCTGCCAGCTTTGAAACAAGTCCGCAGGCGAATGCTTCTTCCCCTGAAATTGGTTCAGCTGTCCCCATCATTTCAAGCGCTTTAGCAGAACCAACGTAGCGAGGCAGACGCTGCGTACCGCCAAATCCTGGAATGATGCCAAGGTTTAGTTCTGGCAGCCCAAGCTTCGCATCTTTTGTTGCGATTCGGATATCACAAGACATTGCAAGCTCAAGACCTCCGCCCAATGCTGCTCCGTGAATCGAGGCAATGACTGGTTTTGGACACTGCTCAATCCGTTCAAAGACTTGCTGTCCTCTGTCTGCAAGGCTTGCATAATCAGACTCTTCCTGTAACGTCGTAAATTCTTTAATATCAGCACCTGCTGAGAAGAATCTGCCTTCTCCATGAATGACAATGGCTCTTACTTCTTCATTCTGTTCGAGCTGGTCAAACATGTCATTCAGCTCAGTGAGCAGCTGAGAGGATAAGGCGTTTGCAGGTGGATTCTGAATCGTGATGAGCGCTGTCAGTCCTTCATGATGTAAGCTGAGTATCTTTTCCATGTCAATCATCCTTTTTCACATTGTTTTAAGATTGATGTATCCCATTTAACAGGAGATCATGTACGTTTTCTGCGAGTGCAGGCAGATCATACTTTTGATCATTCATGACCCATGTTGTCGCAGTTTCATCAATCGTCCCAAATACCATTTGTCTCGCTAAACGGACATCTAAATTTTGTCTAAATTCCCCTGTTTTCTTTCCTTCTGTTAAAATTGAATCGAGCATATTTAAATACCCTTTTAGCACCTCATTGATTTTTTGCCGCAGCTCTAAGTTTGACTGCCTGAGTTCAAGCTGTGTCACAAGAGCCAAATGATGATTTTGTGCCAGCATACGAAAATGCTCCTCAATTAGCAGTAGAAGCTTTTCTTTAGCAGACGGCTTCTTTTGAATATCTGTCTCCATCCGTTCGATGAATTGTCCCATTTTTTCTTTGAACAATGAGATAAGAATATCCTCTTTGTTTTTGAAATAGAGATAAATCGTTCCGTCTGCGACCCCTGCTTGTTTCGCAATCTTTGAAACTTGTGATTGATGATAGCCGTTCTCTGCAATCACCACAACTGCTGCATCAATAATTTGCATGTACTTCGGTCTTTTCTGCTTCAATGTGCTTCGTTCCTTTCTAAATTGAATGAGTATTCATTCATAACTTTATGTTAAAAAGAAACGGGTGATTTGTCAAGGGATCATCTTCTTTCTTTTCAACCCTCATCATACCAGAGTAGATCGTCATTATTCAAATCATCCGGCCGATGACCGGATGATGAAGGCCGTTATTTCTTAGATTGATCAACAGGAGTTTCTATAGAAGAAGTGTGCTTTCTTTTTTCTTCTTCAATTAATACTCTACGCAAAATTTTTCCGACGGCCGTTTTAGGCAGCGATTCTTTAAATTCATACACGCGCGGTACTTTAAATGAAGCAATTCTCGTTCTAACAAAACGATCGAGTTCGTCTTCTGTTAAATAGGCATCTTTTTTTGGAACAACAAACGCTTTCACTGTTTCTCCTCTATAAGGATCTGGAATACCTGCTACGACGACTTCTTGAACAAGTTCATGCTCGTAAAGAGCCTCTTCAACCTCTCTAGGGTAAATATTATAACCGCTCGCAATGATGACATCTTTTTTCCGGTCCACTATATAGAAAAAACCGTCCTCATCCATATACCCAATATCTCCAGTGAAAAGCCACCCATCTTTTAATACAGCCGCTGTCTCCTCTGGCTGCTTCCAGTAGCCTTTCATAATCTGCGGTCCTTTGACGATAATTTCTCCGTGCTCATACGGCTCTTTGAGGCCACCCGTTTCCTCACAATAAACGCCTGCGTCTGTACCAGGCCACGGACAGCCAATACTACCTATTTTGTTCGCTCCCCATAAAAAGTTGGCATGGGTAACTGGTGAAGTTTCTGAAAGACCATATCCCTCCACTAAGCGCCCCCCGGTTAATTTTTCAAAACTTTGTTTGACTTCAACAGGAAGAGCCGCCGAACCGCTTAAACATGCAGTGATGGATGACAGATCATACTTTTCGATGTTCGGGTGATGCAGCAAGGCAATATACATCGTTGGTGCACCTGGAAAGAGCGTCGGTTTCTGTTTTTCAATCGTTTTGAGGGTGTCCGCTGCGTCAAAACGTGGAAGTAAAATCATTTGATGCCCTTCTTTAACAGCAAGGTTTAATACGGTCGTCATTCCATATACATGAAAAAACGGAATGATGCCAAGGATTCGTTCTTTTCCTCTGGTCGTTTTATACATCCATGAAGCACACATTTCAGTATTCGCTAAAATATTTTCATGCGTCAGCATAACCCCTTTTGGTAAGCCAGTCGTTCCGCCTGTATATTGCAAAACAGCGACATCCTCTTTCGGTTCAAAGGCAAGCGCCGGGATCTGTTCTCCTGACGATTCTTTCATGATTTGTGAGAAGTGATGAATGGTATCACTTTTCTCCACTTCGATGACCATGTTGTTTTTTCTTTTTTGGACAATAGGGAACAGAATGTTTTTCGGGAATGGTAAATAATCTTGTAGTTTGGTGATGATCAAGTGCTCCATGCTTGTCAGCGCTTTCATTTTATAGGCCTTTGGATACAAAAGATCCAGTGTGATCAGCACTTTGGAGCCGCTGTCTTCCATTTGATATTCCAGTTCTTTCTCCGTATAAAGCGGGTTCGTTTGAACAACGATGCCGCCTGCTATCAAAACAGCATAATAAGAAATGACCGATTGAGGACAGTTTGGCAGCATGATCGCTACTCTGTCACCTTTTTTCACACCAATTTCCATCAGATGGCTGGCTAGCTTCAATACGTCTTCTTGCAGCTGTTCATAGGTGATGTTTTTTCCTAGAAAATGAATGGCTGTATGCTCAGGTGCAGCCTCTGCGGAGCTGAATAAGTAAGATTGTAACGTTTCATTTGGGATGGTGAGTTCGTGGGGGATTTGATTCGGGTAATGCAGAAGCCATCGTTTATCTGACTGCATAAAAACCCTCCTTCCTGAACTTTCGTACTATTTTATTATAGCAAACTTTTCCTTAAGGCAGTTTGCTTTTTTCAAATAGAACTTGGTCAAATTACACCTTCACTTCTTCGCCGGTGTTTCGATCGATGCTCTTTTTCCTTCATGATGCCACTGTTCATATAATCCACCGATTGCATGGAATGACTCCTTTACTCTCTCCACGATCTGTTGATGGATGCTTGGGTCATTAGGTAAATGCGTCTGGATGTTGTCAACTTGATGCTGTCTCATCATGTCTATATGGACAGTGAGAAAAATCGTATCTTCTAAAATCCAGTAAATGACTTCGTCCGCCACTTTTGTTCTTTTATGCAGCATTTTGATTCCTCGTTCATATTGATTGAGTATATAGCCATTTTGATCGATCTGAATGTATGGACTCAAATCATAAAAAAAACCAGTTGTTTGAAATGGGCGGGCGATATACGGTTCATATATGTCTCTAGGAAGAGATGTCATTTTGAGACAAGTATCAATACGCTTGATCAATTCGTCTTTTTGCAAGATTTGCTTCATGTTCTTCGCCGCCTTCGGGTGAGATAAAAGCTGTCAAGGAACACCTGACAGCTTTCTAACTTTGTTTACTTCATTTCTTTCACAGGAACATGTAAACGGCACCAATGACCGCAAAAGTGCAGGCAACTACGATTAATACTTTTGCTAGCTTTTCCATGTCGTCTCCTTAAATGCCGGCTGCTACTACATAAGACAGCCCAACTGAAATAATGAGTGAAATAAACCCAACCGCTCTATTATCATTCTCAATCTCTTTGTCTACTTTAAATCGTGGTGTTAAAAATTCAAAAATGAAATAGCTGACGAGCAGCATCACAAAGCCGTATACGCCCCAGCCGATCATTTGAAGAAGAGAATTGTGCTGCGCGATAGAATGCTGAAACACATTGGCAATCCCAAAAATCTTTCCGCCCGTTGCCATGGCAACAGCTAAATTCCCCCGCTGGATCTCCTCCCAGTTTTTATAGGAGGTGACGAGTTCAAAGATGGATAGAAATAAGACAAGACATAGGACGGCCACGCTGTAATAGGCGGCAATTTCCACAAGTTCATTTTCCCAAAAGGCTTTCATGCGTTTTCTCCTTTTTACTTTAATTCGACGATGGTAACGCCTGATCCTCCCTCGCCTTGTTCACCAAAACGAGCATTTTTTACACTTCGGTGCTGCTTCAGTAATTCCTGAACTCCTTTTCTAAGAGCGCCAGTTCCCTTTCCATGAATAATCGACACACGCGGGTAACCAGCTAAGACAGCATCATCTAAATATTTCTCGACTCTGCTTAAGGCATTTTCGTAACGCTCTCCTCTTAAGTCGAGCTCAAGAGATACATGATAGTCTTTTCCTTTGACTGCCGTAATGGCTTTCTCCTGCTTAAATTCAGGTGCTGATTTGATAAATTCCATGTCTTTTTCTTTTACTTTCATTTTCAGAATGCCCATTTGGACACTCCATTCTTTGTCACCGGTTTGTTCAATAAGGGTTCCTTTTTGCCCGAACGTAAGTACTTTGACTTCGTCACCTGACTTTAGCTGTTTTGCTGCTTTTTTCGCTGGTTCCGGCCTTTTCTTCCGGTCAAACTCAGGGACGGCTTCTTCAAGACGCTTTCTCGCATCAATGAGTTCATGCTCTTTGAAGGAACGATGCTCATTTTTTATTGACCGCAGCTCTTGAATGATGTCTTCGGCTTCTTTTGAGGCTTGTTCGATCTTTTCTTTCGCTTTTTGTTCAGCTTCTTCAAGCAGTTTGTCCTTTTGCTCATTCCATTCAAGAATTTGTCTTTGCAATTCTTTATGAAGCTTTTCAGCTTCTTTTCTATAGACCTCTGTCTCATGCAGCTCTTCTTCTGCTTGTTTTTTGCTGCCTTCTAATGAAGCAATCATTTGGTCTACTTCATTATGCTCAGCATGCATATCCGCTTTTGCCCGGTTAATGAGGTGATCAGGTAAACCAAGACGTTTAGAAATTTCAAATGCATTACTTCGTCCCGGTACACCGATGAGCAAGCGGTATGTTGGAGATAAGGTTTCAATATCAAACTCCACACTCGCATTTGTGACGCCTTCACGGTTATAACCGTATGCCTTCAGCTCAGGATAATGAGTCGTTGCGATGACACGTGCATTTGTTTGATGCACTTCATCTAAGATACTCATGGCAAGTGCCGCACCTTCAGCAGGATCTGTTCCTGCCCCTAATTCGTCAAATAACACGAGTGAGTTAGGTGTCAGTTGCTTTAAGATATCCACAATATTGACCATATGAGACGAGAACGTACTCAAGCTTTGTTCAATGGACTGCTCGTCTCCAATATCAGCAAACACTTGGTCAAATACAGCCACTTCCGAGCCTTCTTCGACTGGGATATGAAGGCCCGCCTGTGTCATAAGCGTCAGAAGACCGAGCGTTTTTAAAGTAACGGTCTTACCCCCTGTATTTGGTCCAGTAATGACAATTGTTGAAAAATCTTTACCGAGCTCAATGTCGTTTGCCACAACCTGATCACGAGGCAATAGAGGATGTCTTGCCCGTTTTAAATAAATCTCTCCTTGATCGTTCACAGCAGGCTTTGTCGCTTTTTCTGCCTTTGCATACTTGGCTTTAGCAAAAATAAAATCTAGCGTCTGAAGCTCCTTTACATTGTGAAGCAGTTCCTCAATATGTTCTGACACGCTCGCTGTCAGCATTTGTAGAATCTTTTCGACCTCCTGCTTTTCTTTTAAGCGGGTTTGCTGCAAGGTGTTATTTAAATCCACGACCACTTGCGGCTCGATAAAAAGGGTTGCCCCAGATGATGACTGATCGTGAACAATCCCGCCGTAATTCGAGCGGTACTCCTGTTTTACCGGAATCACAAACCGGTCATTACGAATGGTGACAATCGTATCTGACAGCATTTTCGAAGCAGATTGCGAACGTATCATGGATTCTAATTTATCACGAACCTTTGATTCTAATGAACGTAATTGCGTACGTATTGTACGAAGCGCTGGTGTTGCGTGATCAAGCACTTCTCCATTGTCACCGATACAGCTTTCGATTTCTTTTCTGACCTCAGGTAGTAAAATCAGCGTCTCTGCATATGTATGGAGGCGCGGTATGTCTACACCATCTTCATACATGGATGTGAGAAAGTGCTTCATATTTTTCGCAGTGTATAATAGCGCTGCAATTTCCATGAGCTCAGAAGGGCTTAATGTACTGCCGATTTCTGCCCGTTTGACCCCGCGTCTAATATCCGTTAACCCGCCAAACGGCGCAGAGCCTTTTAAGCGGATGACATCCTGTGCTTCTGCTACCTCTTCCAGCAAATGCTGAATGGCTTCGATATCCGTCAGCGGCGTTAAATCCTGCGTTTTTTCTTTTCCTAATGTGGATGCGGTATAGGACATGACTTTTTCTTTTACTTTATGAAATTCTAATGATGCTAACACTTTTTGTTGCAGCATGGTCCAGCCTCCTAACGACTACCTGTCACGCGTTAAAAACTTTTTTATCTCGTTTAGAGAAAAAGTATTCACGACATTTGCTTTTGGTGTCCAGCCTTTTCTTGCAGCTGTTACACCGACTTCCATATGATCCAGCATGGTGATATTGTGCGCATCTGTATTGATCATGATGTTCACACCTGCTTCGTTTGCTTTCATTAAATGCTCTGTTTTCAAATCAAGTCTTGATGGGTTGCTGTTGAGCTCTAGTGCAGTACCCGTTTTCTTCGCGAGCTCGATGAGCTGATCTATATTTAAGGCATAGCCGTCCCGTCTGCCGATCAAGCGGCCTGTTGGATGTGCAATTAAATCCACATGCTGATTTCGCAGGGCATTTTCAAGGCGCTCCATAATGACTTCCTCCGGCTGAGAGAAACTAGAATGGATTGACGCAATCACAAAATCCATCTCTGCTAAAAATTCATCATCATAATCTAATGATCCATCTGGGAGAATATCCATTTCAACCCCTTTGAAAATGTGAAAATGCTCGAATTCTTGATTCAGCTTGTCTATTTCCTTTGCTTGCAAACGTAAACGTTCTTTTGTTAAACCGTTTGCTACTTTTAAATATTGCGAGTGGTCTGTAATGGCCATGTATTCATAGCCCTTTGCGATACATGCCTCTGCCATTTCGCGAATAGAAAAAGCGCCGTCACTCCATGTCGAGTGCATATGAAGGTCGCCTTTGATATCTTTTAGCTCGACAAATTGCATACTTTCTTTATACGTATCAATCTCCGCTCCGGTTTCACGAATTTCTGGCGGAATGAGTGGAAGTTGAAAATGCGCATAAAAAGCGGTCTCATCTTCGAACGTTTTTACTTCTCCAGTTTCAATTGTTTCCACACCATATTCACTAATACGCTCTCCGCGTTCCTTCGCAAGCTGACGCATTCGAATATTGTGATCTTTTGAGCCAGTGAAATGGTGCAACGTTGTGGCAAATTGGTCTGTTGTCACAAGACGAAAATCTACACTGATCTCAAAATCAAGGGCAAGAATGACCGATACCTTCGTATCACCGCTTGCAATGACATCTTTGACATCATCAAGAGCCACAAGCTGTTCTCTCACTTGTTCAGGATCGTCTGTCGCAATAATATAATCTAAATCTTTAACAGTTTCCCGTGCACGTCTTAAACTTCCAGCTCTTGAAAAACGGATGATGCCCTTCATCTGTTCAAGCGCATGATCAATCCGCTCTGCCACATCTAATGCAAAGCCAATGGGCAGTCGTTCTGGCTGCTTTCCTGCCTCCTCCAGAGCTGCGAGAATCTTTTCTTCTGTTTTTTTGCCGAAGCCAGCAAGCGCTTGTACTTTTTCCGCTTCGCATGCTTCTTTTAACGATTGTGCATCGTGAACACCAAGCTCTTTGTAAAGCTTAGCAATCTTCTTCCCGCCGAGTCCCTGCAATTTTAAAAGCGGAACAAGTCCTTCAGGCACCTCTTTTTTTAATTGTTCGAGTGTTTCAGACTGTCCTTTTTCGATATACTCTGTGATTACGGCAAAGGTTCCTTTTCCAATGCCGGGTAATGCTAATAGGTCATCTATTTGAGAAAGGCTGCGGTCATCTTGTTCCAGTGCCGCTGCTGCTTTACGAAAGGCAGAAATTTTAAAAGGATTATCTCCTTTTAGCTCCATATATACTGCGATTGTTTCAAGAAGTTTGATAATATCTTTTTTATTCATCTCTCATCCTCCAGCCGCTTTGGCATCTTCCTATATAAATATACAAACTTTCCCTTCATCCTACAACTTTCTGTCATGGAATGAGAAAAAACTTCTCCAGGAAAGGAGAAGTTTTTAAACTCCATACGTCGACCATAGGTCTTTGACCAGACCGGACAAGTAAGGGGTGTGACTTACGATCACATCTGCTAACATTGATTTGCTCATCATTGTCTGCAGTGCATCTACTGGAAGTAATGCAGCGACAAACAATAGAATAAACACAAATAGATAGGTTTCAAGAAATCCTAAAACACCGCCAAGCAGTTTGTTCACCTGCTTAATCACAGGTATACTTGCAATGGTTGTGAGCAATCCGCCAATGATGGCGAGCAGGATTTTTGTCAAGATAAACAGAATGATAAACGCAATGGTATTATAATAAGCTGTTTCTAGATTTCCACTAAAGAAAGCAAGCTGCGCTTGACCGCCGCTAAAATTAGGTGCTGGAATCCACGTAAGCTGTGGTGCAAGTGACTGATAAAACAAGGAAGCCACTAAGATAGAAACAACAAAGCTGATCAATTTAATAAATTGAAGAATAAACCCGCGTTTTAGACCGACAAGCGTTCCCATAAGAAGCAAAAACAAAATGATGATATCGATCACGGTAATTTCATTCCTTTTCTTTAAGCTGAATCTCTAGTTTTTCGCATTGCTCTTTTAATTTCAAGTAGTCGTGGACGACATTGACTGCTGTCAGTACAGCTAATTTGTTTATATCAAGGTATGGATTTTTTTCATTTATTTCTCTCATTTTATCATCAACAATTGACGCAACATGCCGCATATGCATCTTCGTTTCTTGACCGATGATCGTATAGGACTGTCCGTAAATCTCAACTGTTGTTTTCGTTTTACCGCCGTCAGACAACGTTTCTCCTCCATTCCACGAGAATCCTAGTCTCTATCATAACATGTTTAGACATTGAATGGAAAGACGAGCCCTTACCTGTTATGGTACACTTTAGAAATCAATGATATCAAGGTAAAAAGGAGTTATCCACTGTGCCCCAATCTGTTTTAAAAGCAACATCAGAAGACCTTCAAAAGATGAAGAGCGCATATGCGCATCATTTAACTGACACTTTGCCGCCAGGCGCCCTCTTTCAAGCAAAAGTTCCTGGCTGTACGATTACAGCCTATCGATCTGGAAAAGTGCTGTTTCAAGGACAAAAGGCCGAAGCGGAGGCCAGTCAGTTCAGCCATTTACAAGCAGCTGATACGAAAAGTCAAAAAGCACCTTCTGTTACAAAATACAGCCCGCCGCCCGGCATTGCTTCCATGTCGGTCATCGGTTCAGATGAAGTAGGTACAGGTGATTATTTTGGACCGATGACCGTCTGTGCGGCCTATGTCGATGCCAGTCAGCTTGCTCTAATGAAAGAGCTTGGCGTGAAAGATTCAAAAGGACTAAAGGACCCGCAAATTATCAGCATTGCCAAAGATCTCATCAAAACCATTCCATTCAGCCTTCTCGTTCTCCGAAATGAAAAGTACAATACGATGCAGGAAAAGGGCATGAGTCAAGGAAAAATGAAGGCACTGCTTCATAACCAAGTCATCACCTCTGTGCTAGAAAAACTTGACGGGAAGCAGCCTGAAGCCATTTTAATTGACCAATTTGCCGAACCAGGCATTTATTTCAGGCATCTTGCTGGGAAAAAAATCATTCGGGAGCGGACGTACTTTAGTACAAAAGCAGAAGGCATCCATTTGTCAGTAGCTGCGGCTTCCATTATCGCAAGGTATGCCTTTTTAATTGAGATGGATAAATTATCAAAAGCAGCAGGCTTTGACATTCCAAAAGGAGCCGGTCCTCATGTAGACAAGGCAGCCGCCAAACTTATCAAGCTGCATGGCGAAGATGCTTTACGTCAATTTACAAAGCTGCATTTTGCCAACACACAAAAAGCGAAAAAATGGTTATAAAAAAAGCTAGGGCTCATATGGCCCCAGCTTTTTTTCTTTAACCGCGCAAGACAGCTTGATACGTATCTTCTAGTGCTTTTAATACCTTTGTATGAACAGCCGTCACTTCTTCCTCTGTCAACGTTTGTTCAGGGTTTAAATATTGAAGAGAGAATGCAACAGACTTCTTGCCTTCTTCCATATGTTCTCCTTCATACACATCAAAGACGGATAGGTCTGTGAGTAAATGACCACCTGCTTCATAGATGACACGCTCCAACTGTCCACTTGAGATATGCTGATCAACAACAAGTGCAATATCTCTTGTCACAGCAGGGAATCTCGGAATCGCTGTATATTTCATATCCTTCGTTTCAGACGTCATCACATCTGTTAAATCAAATTCAAAGACATACGTTTCTTTTAAATCCAATTCCTTTTCAATAACTGGATGCAGTGCCGCAACAAAGCCAATCACTTTTCCATTTAAGTGAACATCTGCTGTACGTCCTGGGTGAAGACCCTCACGCTCTGCTTGAACATATGTGATTTGGTCTGACACACCAAGCTTTTCGAACAGACCTTCCGCAATCCCTTTCGCTACATAAAAATCGACGGCTTTTTTCTCGCCCTGCCAAAGATTTTTATGCCATAAGCCTGTCAGCGCACCAGCAACATGCTCTTTTTCCACTGGCTTTGCTCCTTCAGTTTCTGCTAAGAAAACAGAGCCCGTTTCATAAAATCCAAATGAGTCAGCTTGTCTTGCCAAGTTATATGCTACAGAATCAAGTAAGTTTGGCAAAAGACTTTGTCTCAGCACACTGCGTTCCTCACTCATTGGCAGAGAAAGTCTCGTTTTATAAGCTGGATGCAGTGCAAAAGCTGTAGACTTCTGCTGATTCGTCAATGAATACGTGATCGCTTGAGAAAGCCCTGCACCCTCTAAGAAACGTCTCACCTTTCTGCGCTTCACTTGATATGGCGTGAGACCACCAACTGTACCAGCTGTCGCAGGCAGTGTAGATGGAATATTATCGTAGCCGTATAATCTAGCAACTTCCTCAATGAGGTCTTCTTCAATCGTAATATCCATTCTGCGAGAAGGAACCGTTACGACAAGAACATCATTGGATTCGCCAACTGTAAAGCCTAGTTTGTTGAAAATCTGAATCATATCTTCTTTTGAAATGCTCATTCCAAGTACCTTATTCACACGCTCAGTGGATACGTGAATGACATTCATATTTGCTTCAAGGTGATTTTCCTCAACTGTACCACTTAACACTTCACCGCCTGCATAGATGCTGATCAATTGGGCGGCTCTTTCTGCTGCCGGTTTCGTACGCTGAGGATCGAGCCCTTTTTCAAATCGTGTGCTTGATTCACTGCGAAGTCCTAAGTCTCTAGATGCTTGACGAACTGTTTGACCGTTGAAATATGCCGCTTCTAATAGAATCGTTGTCGTCTCGTCACGGACCTCTGATTCAAGACCGCCCATGACGCCTGCTACAGCTTGCGCTTTCGTCCCATTAGTGATGACAAGATGCTTTGATGACAATGTACGCTCTTGCTCATCTAGTGTTTGAATGATTTCGCTGTCAGACGCTTTTCGTACAACCACCTGCTTTGAACCAAAGCGGTCATAATCAAAGGCATGAAGCGGCTGACCGTATTCAAGCAGTACAAAGTTTGTAATATCCACGACGTTGTTAATTGGGCGGATACCTGCATTCATCAGTCTTGTTTGCATCCAAAGCGGTGCTGGACCAATCTTTACATTTTTAATGATTTTCGCTGCATAAAGAGGATTTGCTTCTTGATCCTCAATTTTAACAGCAATATAGTCTGCTGCTTTTTCAGATGAAGTGTTATGTGATGTATCAGGAAGCTTGATATCTCTTCCTAGAATGGCTGCAACCTCATAAGCGACACCTAGCATATTAAGGGCATCAGCACGGTTTGGTGTTAAGCCAAGCTCAAGTACCGCATCATCTAATTGAAGTGCTTGAAGAGCGTCATCCCCTGGTTTCACGTCATTCGGGAAAACAAAAATGCCTTCTGCATATTCCTTTGGTACGAGTTTGCTCTCTACTCCTAATTCTTGCAAAGAACAAATCATGCCATGAGACTCTTCGCCGCGCAGCTTTGCTTTTTTAATTTTAAAGTTGCCTGGAAGAACTGCGCCAACCGTTGCGACGGCCACATGCTGTCCTTTATCCACATTCGGAGCTCCGCAAATAATTTGCACCGGTGTGTCTGCGCCGATATCAACAAGACATTTGTTTAATTTATCCGCATTCGGATGCTGTTCACGCTCAATAACGTGTCCAACGACAACCCCTTTGATGCCTTCACCTTTATACTCAACGGCTTCCACTTCAATACCGCTTCTAGTGATTTTTTCTGCTAATTCATCCGGCTGGATGCCCTCTAAATCGACATAGTCTTCTAACCATTTATATGAAACAAACATGTTGATTTCCTCCTCTTAGTCCTGCTTGAATTGCTTCGTGAATCTAATGTCATTTGTGTAGAAATGGCGAATATCATCAATGCCGTATTTCAACATCGCAATCCGTTCAACACCCATTCCAAAAGCAAAGCCTTGGTAAGTTTCTGGATCAAATCCGCTCATTTTCAGGACATTCGGATGAACCATCCCTGCACCTAAAATCTCAATCCAGCCTGTTCCTTTACATACAGAACAGCCTTTCCCGCCGCATTTAAAGCAAGACACATCGACTTCGACAGATGGTTCTGTGAATGGGAAAAAGCTTGGACGCAGTCTAATTTCACGATCTTCACCAAACATTTTTCTTGCGACTGTCTCCAGCGTTCCTTTTAGATCACTCATGCTAATATTGTGATCGACGACAAGCCCTTCAATTTGCATGAATTGATGTGAATGAGTCGCGTCATCGCTGTCACGTCTATATACTTTCCCAGGACAGATGATCTTCACAGGACCTTGTCCTTTATATTTTTCAAGTGTACGTGCTTGAACTGGTGACGTTTGTGTTCTCATCAGTGTATCTTCGGTAATATAGAAGCTGTCCTGCATATCACGTGCCGGATGCTCCTTTGGAAGATTCAGTGCTTCAAAGTTATAGTAATCGGTTTCCACCTCAGGACCTTCTTCAACGGTATAGCCCATTCCAATAAATAAATCTTCAATATCTTCGACAACTATCGTTAATGGATGTCTTGCTCCCATTTTAATTGGACTTGCCGGCAAAGTAACATCGATCGTTTGAGAAGCAAGTTTTTTCTTCACTTCTTCTGCTTCCAGCTGTTCATTTTTTTCAGCAATGGCACCAGCAATCTGCTCTCTTACTTCGTTTGCGAGTGCACCCATTTTCGGTCTTTCTTCTGCGGAGAGCTTGCCCATTCCGCGAAGTACTTCTGTAATCGGTCCTTTTTTCCCTAAATATTGAACACGAATGTCATTGACCTCTTTGAGCGAGCTAGCTGCTTCAACCTTCGCTATCGCCTCTGTTTCAAGCTGTTTTAACGTTTCTTGCATGAGTGTAATCCTCCTTTTGATATACAAAACCGCTCGGATAAACGGCTGTTTGATCGTTTGAAGACAATAAAAAAACCCGTTCCTCCAAAAAAGAAGGGACGAGTTGTGGTCGCGGTACCACCCTTGTTAAGCACAAATGCATGTGCGAATAAGCTTCATTGACATAACGGAATCAAACGAATCCGGTTCACCTTTACGCAAAGTTTGCGGTCCCGGTGACAACTCCAGAGGTGAATTCCTGTTTCAGCATTCCTTGAACGCACTTTCAGTCTACGATGCATTCTCCCTATAAGGCTGCTTTTTGAAACAATCTTCCTCTATCATGGTTTTTAAAATATTAGTTTCATTATAGTGAAAATGTGCACATGATGCAACACTATCCGCGCAAATGATAGACAAGAACAGCGGCTGCAACAGCCACATTTAATGATTCTGCCTGGCCATACATTGGTACATATAAATTCTGGTCAGTCATTTGCAGAATCTCTGGATCAATACCTGCTCCTTCATTACCAACAATTAATGCAAACGGGCCTTCTGCCGTTACGCTTCTAAACTCTTTCGCATCTTTTAAGGCGCTTCCGTATACAGGTATGCCTTGTTCTTTCAGTTCCGTGATCGCCTGTTGAAGGGTCTGCTTTATAATAGGCAGGTGAAAATGAGATCCTTGTGCCGAACGGAGCGTTTTTCCGTTAAACGCATCGACTGTCCCATCTCCTAAAATGACAGCATCAAGACCAGCGGCATCTGCTGTCCGAATGAGTGTGCCTAAATTCCCTGGATCCTGCACTGCGTCTAATAGAAGAATCCGTTCATACTTCTTTTCTTCAAAAACAGGAACTGTACAGACCGCGGCAATATGCTGAGGCGTTTCCGTTTCTGTCATTGCAGAAAAGGCTTCTTCACTCAGTTCGTAAAGCTCAATGTCAGTCTCGATATGAGAAGGCAGCCTATCAGGAGATGTGACCATTAATTCCTTCACAATCCCGCTCTTTAATGCTTCTTCAACTAAGTGTATTCCTTCAACGAGAAACAGCCCCGTTTTCGTTCGTTCTTTTTTCGTATGGAGCTTTTTCCACTGTTTAATGTTTGTGTTTTTAGCTGATTCTATATATTTCAAGCGACTTTAACTCCTTTAAATATCATGAATTTATTATATCTCATGCACACTACATAATAAACCTGTCTTTGAGACAGAATAGGGCTATTACCATCAAAAAAGGAGTGTGGGCAATGGATTTTAATTTAAGAGGTGCAGTCATTCAAAACATTACTGGCCATAATCAAGAGCAGCTTGAACATACGATTTTAGATGCCATTCAAAGCGGCGAGGAGAAAATGTTGCCGGGCCTTGGCGTGTTGTTCGAGGTGCTATGGCAAGAAGCATCAGAAAACGAAAAAAATGAAATCCTTGAAACATTAGAACAAGGCTTAAAGCCTCAGCAGCAGCAATAAAACAAGCCGGTTTGCTTATGACAGCAAGCCGGCCTTTTTTATTTAGCCAGTGATAGGTGTCTCCATCCGAAGCGCTGGATCACGCCAGATTTCGACCCATTTTTTAATCGCAAACACAATAATCACAAATCCTAAGATGAGCATGATGATCGAAAGCACCGCATTCAGCACGCTGTAGCCGGACGCTTCAGGATTGAGATAGACATTCGCTACCATCCAATAGCCCGCATAATTCACTGTCACATATAAGTAAGCAAGCGGAATTAAACAAGTCAGCATATATCGCCTTTTATCTGCAATTTTTAATACAACGGTTGCACCAATAATTAACCCGACTGAGGCCATTAACTGGTTTGAAACTCCAAACAGCGCCCAAATAGACCCGATGTCACCTGAGTAAAGTAAGTATCCCCACATAAAACAAGCAAGTGCACTTGCAAATACCGATCCAGGTATCCAGTCATTTCGTTTAAGCGGTTTATATGCTTCGCCAAAGAAGTCTTGAATTAAATAGCGTGCCACACGTGTTCCTGCATCAATCGCGGTTAAAATAAAGACAGCTTCAAACATAATAACGAATTGAAAGAAATAAGAAGCCAAATGGCTAAAGAATGGGATTCCCGTAAAGATGTACGCCATTCCGACAGCTAATGTCACGGCACCACCGGTTCTTCCTTCTAAATCAAGGCCGATTTCCTTACTCAGCTGCGGAAGGTTCTCGACGCTCATACCAAGTGTTCGAAACACTTCTGGCGTACTGTTAATCGCAAAATAATCTCCTGGATGCAGAGCCGTAGCGGCAATTAAAGCCATAATCCCAACTAAGCATTCTACTAGCATTGCACCAAATGCAACAGGTTTCATATCACTCCAGCGATCCAGCATTTTAGGTGTTGTCCCTGAACCAACAAATGCGTGGAAACCAGAGATGGCACCGCAAGCAATCGTAATCGAAATAAATGGCCAGACTGGACCAGCTAAAACAGGCCCTCCTCCATTCACAAACTCTGTAAACGCCGGGAATTGAATGGATGGATTCACCACAAAGATTCCAGCAATCAGCGCAATGAATACACCAATTTTCATAAAACTACTTAAATAGTCCCTCGGTGCGAGCAGCAGCCAAACAGGCAAAGCAGCAGCAAAAAAGGCATAGATCGGCAGGGCAAGAGCAAGGGTTTTTGTATCAAGTGTTAAAAAATCACCTAGTGCCGTCCCTTGAATATTTGGCCCAAGGAATACACCCAGCATCAGCAAAATAAATCCCGCAGATGTTGCGAGCTTTAAATTGCCTGTTTTTTTATAATACAGACCAACCCCCATCGCAATGGGAATCGTAATTCCGACTGCAAATGTCCCCCAAGGGTTACGTTCTAAAGCATGAAGCACAACCATAGACAGGCCTGCCATTGTGATCGTAATAATAAACAGCATCGCAAGCCCTGTACAAAATCCAGCAACAGGTCCGAGCTCTTCCTTTGCTACCTCTGATAATGATTTCCCTTTTTTTCGCATCGATGCAAATAAGACGACAAGATCATGTACAGCTCCGCCTATAACTGCACCAATTAAAAGCCAAAGGAGACCAGGTAAATAACCAAATTGTGCGGCTAAAATTGGACCTACTAATGGACCAGCAGCTGCAATCGCAGCAAAGTGATGCCCAAATGTGACCCATTTATTTGTCGGCACATAATCTTTCCCGTCCTCTAGCAGGTGAGCCGGTGTAGGATGATCATCTGTGACCTTTAATACCTTGACCATCATAAATGTGCCATAAAGACGATAGGCAATTGCTAAAATACACATAGACCCTATGACAATTGTAACCGCATTCATTTAACCATCCCCTTCTTATAAACAATTTGTTACAAATATAACATAAATTGATTGATTTTTCTTTCTTTTAAAACCGAGTTGACAAATAAGAATAATGTGTTTATTCTTAAGGTAGCTTCACCTACTTCCATAAACTCTCTTTTGACAGGGCATTCTCTAGGCTCTGTCCTTTTTATTGATTTCATCTTACAAAAATAAAAGCTGGATCACATGTGCCTTATTCACTAGAAAATATTCTCTTCTTTTTTGGAAAACAGTTCTTTTGACGCTACTTGCAAATCAACGGTCATTTCCTGGGAAATTCAATGGAACAAAAAAAGCCTTTCCCCTCTACTGAAGGAAAGGCTTTCCTATTAAGAACCGTACGTAATCTGTTCGACGGTTTTTTGATCAAGTCTTTTGATTACTTCTGTTAAAAGCTTCACTGCATTTTCATAATCATCTCGGTGAATCATTGCGGCATGGGTATGAATGTATCTGCTCGGAATCCCGATAGATAGTGATGGAACACCATGACCTGTTAAATGGATACCACCAGCATCTGTGCCACCGCCAGGCATTGAGTCATATTGATAAGGTATGTTCAATTCATCCGCTGTTTGGACAACAAAATCACGAAGCCCTTTATGAGATACCATTGAAGCATCAAAGACAACAATCGTTGGCCCTTTGCCAAGCTTGCTTGTCGCTTCTTTCTCAGTGATACCCGGTGTATCGCCTGCTACACCCACATCAATGGCAAAGCCAATATCGGGCTGAATCGTAGCCGCTGCTGTTTTGGCTCCGCGCAGTCCTACTTCCTCTTGGACAGTTGCAACGCTGTAAGCAATATTCTCATGCTGAGCATTTTGTAAGTTTTTCATGACATCAATGGCCACTGCACAGCCAATGCGGTTGTCCCATGCTTTTGCAAGGAGCATTTTTTCATCATTCATCACTGTAAATTCAAAGTAAGGTACGATTTGATCTCCAGGCAGCACACCCCACTCCATTGCCTGTTCTTTACTTGAAGCCCCAATGTCAATAAACATATCTGTAATTTCAATTGACTTTTTGCGAGCTTCAGGTGACAGCACGTGTGGTGGCTTTGAGCCAATCACACCTGTGATGTCTCCCTTTTTCGTCACAATGGTCACACGCTGCGCGAGCATAACCTGTGACCACCAGCCGCCGACTGTTTGAAAACGAATGTAACCTTTGTCATCAATTTTTGTCACCATAAATCCTACTTCATCTAAGTGACCAGCAAGCATAATCTTAGGTCCGTTTGCGTTTCCTTCCTTCTTAGCGATCAAGCTGCCAAGGCGGTCTGTAGAGATTTCATCTGCATATGATTCTATGTATGTCTGCATGACTTTTTTGACATCACGTTCATTTCCTGGAATCCCTTTTGCATCCGTTAGGTCTTTCAGCATAGTTAATGTTTGATCAAGCTTTGTCATTCCATTTATCCTCCTTTATCTTCATGGTGCATTCTTATTATACAAAACCTTTTTCGTTCAATACGATCTTTTTATGAATATTTTTTCGATTAACGAAATATTTTTTTAAAAAAAGTTGAAACCTTTTGGCATTTTCATTCGTAGTACATCAGATAACGGTATTGGAGGTGCATCCTGTCATGTTTGTAATCCTCATGAGACTTGCTCTTGTTGCACTGCTTGTCTACATCTTCTACATGGCGGTAAAATTCTTCTCAAATCCGAGAAGAAAGCTGAAACAAGCACAATTAAAAGAAGGTTTTTATTTTATGGACGAACAGCAAAATGCGCGCAAAAATTTTAATTTCGTCTATAAAGGTGTCTTGTTTGAAGGGGAGAAGCACGTTCCTTCTAAGGATCATCCTCTGTTTGTCCACTCCATTTACGTTTGGACGGAGTCACCTGAGAAGCTAAGTGAATTTACATTAGAAGACTTTGAAAAACTGGAGGAAAACATTATCGAGCGTTATCCTCAAACAAAAATTGATTGGGATCAGCCTATTAAAAAAATCAAACAAAAAAAAGGAGCAGACACGCCGTCTTGATGGCGTCTGCTCCTTTTTCAGATCAACTGGATATATCCTAATACGATCAACTGCAAAATAATTAATATAGGCATGCCAATTTGAAAGGCAGGATGCTTTGTTTTATGGCGGAAATACTGCATCCCTAGATACGATCCAGCAGCGCCAAACAGTACCGCTGCACTCCATAAGTGCGCCTCTGAAATTCTCCATTTATGTGCTTTGGCCCGGCGTTTGTCCTCTCCCATAAGAAAAAAACCATAGCCATTCACCAAAATAAGCAGCAGGATTAAAGCCATATTCATTCATATCACCTCACATGATGAGAAAAAAAGATCACCCCTCGAAGGAATGATCTTTTATAAAACTTACTTGTCTAGTTGTGCTTTTGCAGCATCAGCAAGCTGATTGAATGCATTTAGGTCATTCACAGCAAGGTCAGCAAGCATTTTGCGGTTTACTTCGATACCAGAAAGCTTTAAGCCATGCATTAAACGGCTGTAAGAAAGACCGTTCATACGAGCTGCAGCATTGATACGAGTGATCCATAGTTTACGGAAGTCACGTTTTTTCTGACGACGGTCACGGAAAGCGTAGTTTCCAGATTTCATCACCTGTTGGTTTGCTACTTTGTATAATCTATGTTTTGAACCGAAATAACCTTTTGCTAATTTAAGAACCTTTTTACGACGCTGACGCGACACAGTTCCGCCTTTTACTCTTGGCATTGTAATTCCCTCCTATGTTTCCTATTCCAGATTACTTAATGTTTGCAAGTTGTTGTTTGATACGTTTGAAATCTCCAGCACTTACGATTGCGCTCTTACGCAATTTACGTTTTTGCTTTGTAGATTTGTTAGCGAACAAGTGACTTGTGTACGCATGAGAACGTTTAAGTTTACCAGAACCTGTTTTTTTGAAACGTTTAGCAGATCCGCGGTGAGTTTTCATTTTTGGCATTGGATGTTTCCTCCCTCTGTTACTTTACTTTTCGACTTTTGGTGCAAGCATGAGGAACATGCTACGTCCGTCCATCTTAGGTTTTGTTTCTACTGTTGCTACTTCAGCGCAAGCTTCAGAGAAACGGTCTAACACGCGCTGTCCGATTTCTTTATGCGTAATCGCACGGCCTTTAAAGCGGATAGAAGCTTTCACTTTATCTCCCTTTTCAAGGAATTTGATTGCATTACGGAGCTTCGTGTTAAAATCATGTTCATCGATTGTCGGGCTCAACCGAACTTCTTTTAAGCTAATGATTTTTTGATTCTTACGTGCCTCTTTTTCCTTCTTCTGCTGTTCGAATCGGAACTTACCATAGTCCATGATTCGGCAAACAGGTGGTTTTGCATTTGCAGCAACTAACACAAGGTCAAGATTAGCTTTAGCAGCAATTTCCAGAGCTTCCTGGCGGGTTTTAATCCCCAGCTGATCGCCATTTTGTCCGATCAAACGAACTTCACGCGCACGAATACCTTCATTAACTAATTGATCTTTGCTAATAGTGAGCCACCTCCATGAGATTTTGAATTGAGTTCACAATTCATTTTGACCATTTCGTTGTATGTTTTACAGGCAAACAAAAAGTGTGGGCATATAAAACACCCACACTGCGAACATTTGCATGAAAAAATAAATGTACGGTCAACCTGTCAACTACAAACATGTGTCAATCAGGTGAGAAGCGGGTGCTTCTGCTTGTGATATCTATTCAATTCGTTAATTATTCTACACAATTTTCATTTGTCCGTCAAGTAACCGAACTCTTGAAACAACTTTTTCATTTTAGCATGATGAGATGAATTGGGCAAGTCTTTTTCAAACAATGACGCTATTAAAGGATCAATTGCATAAAGATCGGGATGACAATAACGGTCACAACCCCTACAACCACAACAGCGATGCTTGCCATAGCGGCTTCTACTTCACCCATCTCAATTCCAACAGAAACGCCAAGCGCATGTCCTGATGTACCAAGTGCAAGACCCTTTGCCACTGGGTTTTTAATACGAAATAATTTTAAGAAGAAGGCACCTAGTGCATAGACAATGACTGCATTAAATATAACCGCAAAGGCTGTGATATCGGCGATTCCACCAATATCTTTTGCAATCGGAAGAGCAATTGCTGTTGTCGCTGCTTGTGGAAGCATGCTTTTCATCACAGCTGCATCAAGATGAATCCCTTTTGCTACGACATACACGATCGTAATGGAACAAAGTGAACCTACAAATATAGCGGATAAAATTTGCCACCAATATTTTTTCAGCAAGGCTCGCTGCTTATAAAGCGGAATGGCAAAAGCAATGGTAGCAGGCTCTAAGAAAAACTTGATAATCTTGCCGCCCTCATTATAATCTGCATAGGAAAAACCGCCGACTTTCAAAAATAAAATGCCCAGCACCATCGCCACAAACAGCGGGGTGAACAGGAAGAAACCTTTTGATTTTTTAAATAAGAACGTCCCTATTCCAAAAGCGACTAATGAGACGACAATGCCAAAATAAGGACTCATCGTACTTGTACCCATTTTGCATCTCTCCTTTAATGCGTACTTGAAGCTGGTTTATTTGAATGAGAAGGAGCAGATTTACTCTCCTTTGTCTCTTTACGTTTCTGCGGTCTTTCTGATAATTGCATAAGAAGCTGCGTGAACAGCCCTGTCGCTGCAAGTAACATAATGGTTGCAATGATAATGACGCCGACTACTTGCACACCTACTTCTTGCATAACACCTAGTGATTGAATGACCGAGATTCCAGAGGGAACAAATAGAAAGCTAATGAGTCCTGTCAATGATGTACCTAATTGCTCCACCTGCTCCAGTTTGACGATTTTCGTTGTTAACAGAACAAATAATAGAACCAAACCAATCACGGATGCGGGCATCGGGATCGGCAAATACATTGAAATGAGATTAGAAATGAACATTACGGTTGCAAAAATAAATGCTTGAGATAGAAATCCATATACTTTCGTGGCACTCATGCCCTTTCACCTCTTTCTTCGACTGCCCTCAGTATACGGCATGAAATAAACGAATAAAGCGTTTACAATAAAACTCACCAGATTCAATGACTGAAATGCAAAAAACGAGTATTGAAATACAAAGAAAAAAAGCCGCCCTATTCTAGCAGGAGCGACTTCTTTAATTCTTTCGCATATGTACGGCTGACTGGAATGATTGATCCGTCTGTCATATGTAGATTATATGTCGAGTTAAACCATGGCTGTACTTCCTTCATATGAGAGGTGTTCACGATATAGCTTCGATGAACCCTCATAAAATAAGCTTCAGGCAATTTCTTTTCGATGACCACGAGTGGTTCTGTGACCTCATACATGTGATCTTTTGTTTTTACGACCTTTTTTCCTTCACTGAGTCCAACATACATGATCTCTTCCACTTGCAGGATAACAATTGAGTCATCGACTGAGATCGCTAATTTTTGCTGGTGGGGTATTTTCTCATCTGGCAGCTGATGCTCTTGCGTTTCAGCAGATTTCCATTTTTTAAACTTTTGGATGGTCTGGAGCAGCCGCTCTTCGTCAAATGGTTTTGTTAAGTAATCAAGCGCACTTACCTCAAACGCCTTCAGCGCATATTGATCAAAAGCTGTCGCAAATACAATCGCTGGCGGATTAGACATTCGGTTGAGCCTTTTGGCAATATCAAATCCGTTTTCACCAGATAAATCAATGTCTAAAAAGAGCAGATCCGGCTTATGATCGACCATCCGGTCAAAAGCCGATTCTATATTTTCTGCTTCCTCTATTTGAACATCCTCTTTCGTTCTTCGTAATAAGTATTTTAATTCATCTCTTGCTAACACTTCATCATCTACGATTAATACCTTCATCAACGAGAATCATCCTTTTTTACATAGTCAATTGGAATGAGAAATGAGATGTCTGTGCCTTGGTCACTATGAATGGATAAAGCGGCTTGTCTGCCAAAAATTCCTCTTAACCGCTGATCCAAATTATAAAGGGCCGTACCCGTTCCTTCTAGTGATTCGACAGGCGCTTTTAATAGCTGATCCTTCTTGTCCTCTTCGATCCCCTGTCCATTATCTGCCACTTTCATATAGACATGTCCATCTTTCATCAAAGCGGATACGATGACTTCACAATTCGTTTGATGTTTAGGAAAAGCATGTCTCACTGCGTTTTCAACAAGCACCTGAAGCACAAAGGGCGGAATCATCACCTGCTCCAGCTCCTTTTCAATTTGAAAGGCCACATGATATTTATTTGGAAACCTCGCTTGTTCAAGTGACAAATATGCCTCTACATGCTGAATCTCTTTATGCATTGGAATCAGGAGCTGACGGGCACCTTGCAAATTTGAGCGGAAATAAATACTCAGCTGCAGCAGCAGCTTCCTTGCCATCTCCACATTCGTTCTGCACAAAACAGAGATGGTATTAATGGCGTTAAATAAAAAGTGCGGATTCACTTGTGCTTGAAGTGCTTTGATCTCTGCATCTTTTAACAGACGGCTCTGGGTTTCTGCCTCTCCAAGCTCAAGCTGTGTTGAAAACAGCATCGCCAAACCTTCTGCAAGCTCCTCTTCCACCCTGCTTAATCCAACTGGAGAGTTAAAGTACATTTTTAACGTTCCGATCGTTTGACCATTAGAGGTGAGCGGCAGCACAATCGCCGCTTCAAGAGGGCAATGCGCAACGGAACAATTAATTTCATCTTTCGAATGCGCCTTCATAATTTTACCGCTCATCAATACTTGTCTCGACAGCCCTGTAATCAGGCTTTTAGACGGAATATGATGGTCCGTTCCATCTCCGACATGCGCTAAAATCTTTTCTGTATCTGTTAAGGAGACCGCATCTGTTTCCGTTAACCGATGAATGATCTCAGCTACACTTTTACACGACTGTTCATTTAACCCTTGGCGGAAAAAAGGCAGCGTTTGATCGGCGATCGAAAATACACGATGTGTCTGCATCGCCTTTGCCTGCTCTTCTTGCCGAATGACTGACTGTAAAATTGATAAAAAGATAAAGCTGCCGATCCCATTCACCAAGATCATCGGCAGGGCAATAATACTGACAAGCCCCCATGCATCAGCAAATGGCCTTGCAAACAGAAGAATAATGATCATCTGTAATGATTCCATCGCCACACCAAAAAGAGCTGCTTGGCGCGGAGTCACCATTCGATTTTTCCGCTTAAACCGGCTGCCAACATAACCTGCAATGATACCCGCTAAAATTGAAGAAATGGCACAGCTGAGTGCCGTGCTCCCTCCTAGTGAATAGCGATGGAGCCCAGCTAAAAGCCCTGCACCAATCCCAACAAACGGTCCACCGATCAAACCGCCCATTTCAATCCCCATAATTCTCGTATTGGCGATAGAGCTTGACGAACCAAGATGATAAGAAAACTCATGATTCATGATGATTTGCTGCTGGATTTCAATTCCTGTGTAATTGCTGATAATACTAAAAGAGGCAAAAATAAAGACAAGAATTGCTTTTTTCCGAAATCCTTGATTATGAAGCAATAGATTGCGAAAGCCCTTCACATGGGCAAGCACAAAGCCTAAAATAACGATGATCCCTACACGCTCGATCATCATAATAATTAAATGAAGCAAACCAGCCACCTCAATTGATGTATGTCTTCTCTACTGTCTTTCTATTCTATCATGTGCGGTCAATGATCAAAGATCTCTCAAATCTTTTCTTTATTGCCCTCTCCTTCTATTGTAAAATGAACATGAGCCTGTCACTTGCAATTGAAGGTAACACATACATAACAAGGGAGAAGATCATGAAAGCCGTATTTTTCGATTTAGATGATACTTTGCTTTGGGATGAAAAAAGCATTCACACAACTTTTCAGGAAACTTGCCGGGAAGCGGAAAAGAAATATGGACTTGATCCAGAATCGTTTGAACAGATTGTACGTGAAGAAGCAAGAAAGCTGTACTCTTCCTATGAAACATATGATTATACTGTCATGATCGGCATTAATCCTTTCGAAGGACTGTGGTCCAATTTTAGTGAACCGATTAGCGAAGGCTTTCAAAAACTGAACGCCCTTGCGCCAGAGTATCGCAAAAACGCTTGGACCAATGGCTTAAAAGCAGCAGGAATCGACGATGAGGCATTTGGACAATATTTGGCTGATTTCTTTGCAGCAGAGCGCAGAAAACGCCCATATGTCTATGAAGAAACATATCCTGTTTTAGACCGTCTGAAAGGCAGCTACGAATTGCTCCTTTTAACAAACGGAGATCCTAGTCTTCAAAAGGAAAAACTTGCTGGTGTCCCTGAGCTTGCACCTTATTTTAATGAGATTGTGATTTCAGGAGATTACGGGAAAGGCAAGCCTGACCCTGGTATCTTTGAGCACTGCCTTCAGCTGTTAAACCTCACAAAAGACGAAGTCATCATGGTTGGAGATAATCCAAAAACAGATATTCTCGGCGCCTCTCGTGTTGGCATCCAAACCGTTTGGATCAACCGCCATGACAAGAAAAATGAAACAGATGTGACACCTGATTATGAAATCAAAGACTTACATGAATTGTTTGATATATTAAAATAGAACAAAAACACCCTTTCTGATGAGATTGGGTGTTTTTGTTCTTCAGCTAAACAATCGCCGCTAAATTTTGTGCTTGCCGGTCTAAGCCGCGGGCTGCTTCTCCTACGATGATGAATTCCTCGCTTGCCTGTTTTACAAGATCCCGGTTTGTAAACACGGTTGTCTTTGCCCGGCTTGTTCCGCTGCTGACCTTCTCTACTTCTGTATGAATCGCCTTCACATATCGATCTACCTTGACAATCGCTTCTTTTGAATCTGTCGCAAGCTTTCGAATTTCTGCAGCCACCACACTAAAGCCATTACCATAGGAACCCGCATGTGCCGCTTCGATTGCCGCATTTAAGGCGAGCAGCTGGGTTTGCGAGGAAATGCTGTTAATGGTTGCAGCAATGGAGCTGATGGAGTCTACTTGCTCCATTAATCCTTCTAGCAGGCTCATATTTTGATCGGTTTCGTTTGCTATATGATCAAAGGAAGCGTTGACACTTCGACTATGCTGGATGCCCACTTCTGCACGCTCCATTAATTTCGCAGACATCTCCTTTAAATCTTCCACGACCTGTTTCATTTTATTTTCTCTCTCCGTAATATCTGTCGCCACTTTGACAACACCCACTACGTTTCCTACTTCATTTCGAACAGGTGAATATGTCGCTTCAAGCCATAAGCTGCTGCCGTTTTTTGTGATCCGCTGCACTTTTTCCTGAAAGACTTGACCTTCTCTCAAATGCTTCCAAAACGTGTGATAGCTTGTATGTTCTGCAATATGCGGAGGACAGAACTGTTTATGTTTAAGGCCGATCATCTCTGGCTTAGAATATCCCATGGCTTTTGCAAAAATATCGTTCACCCATAGAACTTCACCTTTCACATTAAATTCAATCATTGCCAGTGAGTGCTCTAATGCACGAAGAACAGCTGCTTGCTCCAATACTTGTGACGATAAAGTGTTTGTTGTTTGCATCATTGCTTTCATTCCCCCAATTTGTCTCGAACCATTAGTACATACTTACCCATACTTTTGTACTAGCTAAACGTATCTTTTCAAGAATTGGATCAATTGTGGAGGATGTTTTTCAAAAAGAAAAAAGCCAGTGATCTCAAAAGAATCACTGGCTGCTAATTATTTTTTCGCTTCTGCTACTGCATGTTTTACAAAGGCTTCGAGATCCATTGTTTCTGAATCTTGTTCCCCGTATTTTCTTACATTGACAGCGCCATTTTCTGCTTCTTGATCTCCGACGACAAGCATGTACGGAATCTTTTGCATTTGCGCTTCTCTAATTTTGTATCCGATCTTTTCATCACGGCTGTCAAGCTCTACACGAAGACCTTCAAGCTGTAAACGTTCTTGTACTTTTTTCGCATAGTCTAAATGAACAGACGGTGAAACCGGAATGACCTGGAACTGTACAGGCGCCAGCCATGTTGGAAGGGCTCCTTTGTATTCTTCAATTAAGAAGGCAACGAAGCGTTCCATTGTAGAGACAACGCCTCTATGAATCACGACTGGACGATGGTGCTTTCCATCTTCTCCGATATATGTGAGATCAAAGCGTTCTGGAAGTAAGAAATCAAGCTGTACAGTGGATAATGTCTCTTCTTTTCCAAGAGCTGTCTTCACTTGTACATCAAGCTTCGGACCATAAAATGCCGCTTCGCCTTCTGCTTCATAATAGTCATGACCAAGCTCGTCCATTGCATCCTTCAGCATCGATTGTGCTTTATTCCACATTGCATCATCATCGAAATACTTCTCCGTATCTTCTGGATCACGGTAAGATAAACGGAATGTATAATCATTCAAGCCAAAGTCTTGATACACTTCTTCAATTAAACGGACTGTGCGGATGAACTCATCTTTAATTTGATCTGGACGAACAAAGATGTGTGCATCGTTTAATGTCATACCACGAACACGCTGAAGACCGGATAAGGCACCTGACATTTCATAGCGGTGCATTGTACCAAGCTCTGCAATACGAATTGGCAATTCACGATAGCTATGCGGCTCGTTTTTATAAATCATCATATGGTGCGGACAGTTCATTGGACGAAGAACAAGATCTTCGTTGTCCATTTCCATCACTGGGAACATGTCATCTTGATAATGCGCCCAGTGTCCTGATGTTTTATACAATTCGACATTCGCAAGAACTGGTGTGTACACATGCTCATAGCCAAGACGCACTTCTTTATCGACAATGTAACGTTCAATAACGCGGCGGATCGTTGCGCCTTTTGGCAGCCAAAGCGGTAGACCTTGACCTACCTTTTGAGAGTTCGCAAACAGTTTGAGCTCTTTTCCTAGTTTACGGTGATCGCGTTCTTTCGCTTCTTCGAGCAGACGTAAGTGCTCATTTAAATCTTCTTTGTTGAAGAAAGCTGTTCCGTAAATGCGTTGAAGCATTTGGTTGTTACTGTCGCCTCTCCAGTATGCACCTGCAAGGCTTAACAGTTTGAACTCTTTAATTTTCCCTGTAGACGGCAAGTGAATTCCGCGGCAGAGGTCAAAGAATTCACCCTGCTCATAAATGGTGACAGCTTCACCTTCTGGGATCGCTTCTAACAGCTCAAGCTTCAATTCATCACCAATGGCTTCAAAGCGCTTTTTCGCTTCTTCTCTTGATACTTCAATACGCTCAATCGGCAGATTGCTGTTAATGATTTTTTTCATTTCTTTTTCAATCTTTGGTAAGTCTTCAGGTGTAATGGCAACATCAATGTCTACATCATAGTAGAAGCCATTTTCAATCACAGGACCTACGCCGAACTGAACGTGATGCTCTTTTCCATACAGGCGTTTGATCGCTTGTGCTAGTAAATGGGCTGTGCTGTGACGCATAATGTCGAGTGCTTCTTCACTTTTATCTGTGATGATCTCGATTGTTCCGCTTTCTAATAGCGGCGTACGCAGATCTATTTCTTTGCCGTTCAATTTACCGGCAAGTGCTTTTTTCTTTAGGCCCGGGCTAATTGATGCCGCGATGTCTTCTGTTGTAGCTGTTTTGTCAAACTCCTTGACTGCTCCATCTGGAAATGTAAGTTGAATTTGTTCTGACATCTCTGGTCACTCCTTTTTTTGGCAATATAAAAACCCCGCCCCCTGGAAAGGGACGAGGTTGAATAAACGGAATCGTGGTTCCACCCTTTTTCCCGTATTTACACCTTGCTTTTTCATAAGCAAATACGGCTTGTGTTTCGATAACGGGAATTCCCGTCAGCCATTACTAAAAAGTTCACAGCTGATGTTCAAAGGTGGTAAAGCAAATGGTCCTCTACTAGGAAGCTTTCAGCCGCGGCTTCCCTCTCTTTAAGCGGGTATTCATTCGTTCATGTCCTTATCAATACGGTCTCTGTATGCAGTTACACCGTATTATAAAACGTTTTTTCATGAAAATCAAGAAAGCTTTTTACTTTTCTTGTCGAAATGGTCATCTACAAATTGAACATTCTGCTCTTGGAACGAATGAGGCGGGAACACCTCGACTCTTTCTTGAAAAATATTTTGAATGGTTTGCACCATCGAGTGACCCGTATCATTTGTAAATAAGTCAATCTTTTGCGGTGCAATGGATACGAGCGGTGCAATCAGCTGCGAATCAATATACATTGGATGCTCTCTTACAAACTGTCTGTCTATGTATTGTTTTTGATCACGCTCAGAAGCGTAGCGAAATTCCCAAATCACCAAGCGGTCCTGATGCACAACATGTACTTTTTCAAGCTTAGGCTCTCTTGCCATCACATAGTCTCGAAGGGATTGAATGAAGTTTTGATATTCTTGCTCCATTTTATATTCTTCAATAGATACTTCAACATAGTTCTTCAGCCTTCGGTCATACTCTGCCAGCCTAAATGTCATAAATGAACCAATTGAAAAAATACCTTGCTGTAAAGAAATCGTCTCAAGCTCCTTTTTTAACAGAGCTTCTCTCGACGGCTCTTGATGAATGCCGGGAATATCATCTAAATCCCCGTTCATAATGCTGTGGGCGATGGAAAGAATTTGGTGCTGTTCTTCTGGATCTTTAAATAAATAGGTGTTTTCAAGAATGCTGCGCATACGCTCATTTTCTTTGCATTCCAAAAAAAAGTGAACCAGTAATGGCCGCACAATGTGCTCAAGTGCTTCTTTTGATTCCTTCGCCTCTATGAGAAGCCGGTCTTTCCCTTGTTGAATTGACATGTGATGCCGACTGTCCAAGTGTTCAGCAAGATGTAAAAAAGCGGCGGTATCATATTCATCTTCAAAGATTATTTCAAGCATGTTTGTCCCCCCTAACGACATCTGTTACATATATATGGGGAGAACATAAAAAATAGACGCCTAAAATAAATCAGGCATCTTTCTTTTTAATATGAGTGGAACAGAGATAAAGATCAAATAAATCAAACAAACAACTGCTAAGGCAGCATAATTGCCGCTGACAAAGCTTGAACCGAGAACATTTAACGCAACTGTACCCGGTATTAAGCCTAAAAAGGTGGCTGCCACAAATGCACGGTAATTCGCACGCGAAGCGGCTGCCGCATAGCTGACAAAATCAAAATGAATCGGTGCAATACGCAATAACAAAATATAAAGAAATCCATGCTCCTGAATGCGGGACGTCACCGCTTTCAGCTTCCGGCTGTTTGATTCCGTTTTCTTCTTTTTGGCACGAAAAGTTGAAGCAATCAGGAAGGAGCCTGTTGCCCCGGCTGTAGCACCAACAAGGGCATAAATCGTTCCAAGGACACTGCCGAATGCCAAACCTGCTGCCAGCGAAAAAACCGTAATAGGGACAAGAACAAACGGCCGAAAAAGAGATAAGAAAAGAAAAACAAAGGGAGCCAGCATGCCAAATTGAAGCACCCAATTCTTCACATCTTTCGGCGCGAGCTGAAGATGCTGTTTGTTCAGCCACCACAGCACAGCAGCAAGAACGCCAATCACGAGAAAAAGCAGCCATTTTCTTTTGTTCATTTCATTTGCTCCTCCTTCAGGTGACATACGCTTTTATAAATGACGGCGGTTTTCTCCTTCGAGCAAGACCGGCTCTGCTAAATAGAGAATCCGTTCCATTAAACGGGCGGCTTTGACCTCTTCTTTTTCCCCGCGCTGTGAGTACGTAAAGTGATGCTTCAGCTCATTTGGTGAGAAATTAGAAGAGAAGAAAGTCGGCAGTTGCTCTGCCATACGGTATTGTAAGATCGTTCCAAGCAATTCATCCCGCACCCAGCTTGTCATTGATTCTGCCCCAATGTCATCAAGCATTAAAATAGGAGTGGATTTGACCATGTTCAGCTTTTCTTCTAATGTATGATCGGCTAACGAATTTTTTAACTCTCTCACAAATTCAGGCACGTAAACAAGGAGAGATGGATATTCTTTCTCCGCAAGCTGCTGGGCAATGGCTGCCAGTATATATGTTTTTCCTACTCCAAACTTTCCGTGTAAATACAAGCCTTTTCCTTTTCCAGTCTCATCATAGCTTTGCAGAAATTGACCTACTTTTTGAATGACCTCTTGTCTTCCCACAACGTTCAGATCAGCGAACGTCGCTTGAAGGACATTTTGCGGAATATACATGCTCTTCATCAGCTCTTGCTGTTTTTTCTGTCTATCGAGCCGCAGCTTGACTGGACAAGGGGAATATTCAATATCAATACTCTGACCTTTGATCACAAGCTTCGGGTGATACCCATCTAAAATGGCATTGACGTTCTCGTCATCTAAGCAATAAGAGCAGCCCTTCGACTGCTGCACATATTCAAATAGCCGGTTCAAGCTGCGATTGATCATGTCTTCATGTATCTCTTCTTGATGCTTCTGTAAAAAGGCCTTTACATCTTCATCAGATAACACACTTTCTTTAATCTGATTGTATCTCACACGAAAATCTACTCGTCCTTTTAGCTGTTCAAATGAACGACCGATCGGTTTCATCCCATCTCACCTCACCTTAATGTGCATTGTACTTTTTCATATTTTTAAACTGATCTAAAAGTTTTTCTTTTTCTCGTTCAAGGTCTTCTGTAGACAGACTGTCCGTTTGTTCTTTTGCCGGCTGTTCTTTCGTTTCGGTTTCTTTCATCCAGTCAGGCAGTTTCTCTTCGCGGACAACTTTTCCTGATCCATATGTGCTGCGCTGCTTTTTCTGCTGCGCCCACTCCGTCATTTGTCTATTCTCTTCTTTGGCAATTTTCATGGCCGCAGCTACGGTTTTAATTTTCTTTCTCACCCAATGAGCGGCAATCTTTTGCATATATGTTTTCGACAGCTTCATATCTGTTTTCAGTAATGTATAGTAGATCAGAACATTCATGACACCTGGCTCCAGCTGCTGCTCAAGCATGATATCTTCGACAATTCTTAAGTCGGCATACGTTGGCTCAATGCCGTCTGCCATATCTTTTAGCAGTTCCCTAGGCGAAATATGATCCAGCTTTTCAATCAATTTAGCATCTGGAGTATCTGCCGCCGGCGTCTTTGAAGCGTCCTGACGCAAGTGTCTTGGCTGTTTTTGATCAATCAGCTTCGGCTGTTCGCCTCTGTATTCAATTTGATACCAGTCTCTTGCTGCTTTTCTCAGTTCTTCTGTTGAGATCATTTGATCCGATCCGCAGGCACCTGCTACAATATTTTGCATTTGAAGCGGTGTGATACCGTAGACAACAGCTAGCTTCTTAATCGTTTCTTTTACCTGCTTTGTCAAAGCCTTTCTTGGAATCATCATGTCAGACATACCGGCTAACAATAGATCAAAATCAAAGGATTCGTCAGAGAGCGGTGCCGGCTGACTTGATCCAACGGTCACATATTCATAGCCTTGATCGAGCGATGTCGCCTGATGAATTTCCTCTGTCATCTTGCGTTCGCCTGGCTGCAATACGTGAAAGACTTCTTCAAACGACCGTGAAATGTTCTTTGCATCTGCTGGAACACCTGGATAGGAGAAATAATCACGAAGCTGCATGTATTTTGCTTTCTCTACACGATGGTACAGCAGGACATTCAGCATACCATCTTGGAAAAACTCATCCGGCCTCAGCGGCGGCACAAGCTCATATGTAAACAGTCTGCCCTCTTCCGTTTCCTGTTCATATGTGCGGAGTAATCCGATCGCTTCAAGCTTTAAGCGTTCATCAAAAATCTCATTTAAATTTGTCTGCAGCATGACCATGAGCTGCCGGTGAGGTGCAGGTTTACCCCATATACGATTTTGTTCCAGCTCTCCCCACAGCGTCATGTATAAGCTGAAAGCGGACATGCCTATAAGCGGCTGATATAAAAGAGTGATGAGCTGTCTATCGATGTCACCGAGCAATGAAGCGCTTTTGACGACATACGGATCGACGGCTAGCACTTCCTTCCAATGCTCTGTCATATGCTGATCCTCCCCATGAATTGCGATTGTTTCCATTGTACACTCTTTTTGTGTTTTACGCTTTACGCAGGAAAAAGAGCATGAAGAATCTTCAGCTCTTTTTTAGCGTTCTTTCTTTAATAAATCTTTTAATTCATCAATAAAGACATTGATATCTTTAAACTGCCGGTAAACGGAGGCAAACCTGACGTAAGACACTTCATCAATTTTCGCCAGCTCGTCCATCACCATTTCACCCACAAGCTCACTTTTCACTTCTGACATGCCTTGATTACGCAGTTCTTTTTCAATATTAAAGCAGACATCCTCCAGCTGCTTTAAAGCGACCGGACGCTTTTCACACGCTTTGATGAGTCCTCTCAGCATCTTTTCCCGGCTGAATTCTTCTCGAATTCCTTCTTTTTTCACCACAATCAGTGGTAGTTCTTCTAATTTTTCAAACGTCGTAAAGCGATATTGGCAGCTTTCGCACTCTCTTCTGCGACGGATGGATTTCCCTTCATCTACTGGTCTTGAATCAAGCACCCTTGTGCCAAGGTGCTGACATGTGGGACATTTCATTTCATCAGCTCCGATCTATTCTTGGAAGTTGTTTGTCTAGTTCATCATAAAGGGACAGAACGGCCTTCTGACTAAAGCCGAAATCTGTTGGCAGGGCCGTTTCTGTTGTCACATTAAAATCGACAGCTGTTTCAAAAGGACGAATTGAAATAACAGTTGCCACGAGAAAGGCTTTTTTCGGCAATCGTATGTTTGCGCTGATTTCACCTCGTTCTGCTGAAACAGATGTCACTTGATAGAAATCGTTTCGGGAAAGAATGGCTTCCACCGCTTGAAAAACTTGTGCATTCGTCGATTTGTAGTAATGGCTTTTCAATTCTGACACTGGATGATCGTCAGATGTTTCTGTATGGTTTGACATGAACCGCTTGAACGTTTGTCCTAAAGTCATACACGTATCCCCTTTGCCATAATGCCTCATCTTTATTTTATAAAAAAAACCTTTGTTTTCCTAGAACAAAAGTATAGACAAGCTGGGGAATGTTGGATTTTTTATCAAACAAATATAAAAAGGAGCATAACACAAAGGCATTTAATGCTTTTGGCCAGCTCCCATTGCAATCTTTTTTATGTTTACAGTGCTTTGGCTTGTGCCTGTTTCACTTGTACAGGTCCCATGCCTCGAGGAATTTCGATGTTTTCTCTTGTTTCAGCACCTAATTCATCTCCGATATGATCTGCTGCGATATTCGGATCTAGGTCGCCGCAAGTATAAACATCTATGCTCGCATAACCATGTTCAGGAAAGCTGTGAATTGTCAGATGAGATTCAGAAATAATGACAACTCCACTTACTCCTTGAGGTGCAAATTTGTGAAAAGCAACCTCTCTTACCTCAGCTCCTGATTTCAAAGCTGCATTTACAAACGTTTTTTCAATAAAATCCATGTCGTTCAGTTTATCACAGTCGCATCCCCATAGCTCGGAGATAACGTGACGTCCGATTGTTTCCATCATGGACCCCCCTTTAAACAAGAATGAAAGAGTGAAGTTCTAAGCAGCCGGACCGGACATATACCACGGGGGAAAGTTAGTCCAAAGAGGTCCTAACCCTTTAAGTATACCCGAATGAGTCTGCGAACAAGAAGTTCACGAAAAATAGTATACTTTGTTTAGACTCATTTTGCAAGCTGTGTTTTTAGTGGGATTTTCTCTCATTTCTTGAAAAGGGATGTTCGTCTTCTTCATTTCAAACAGCAGACAGCTCTTTCATCTGTGAGCCGACAAATTTCACAAGGTCAACCACTCTGCATGAATAACCCCATTCATTGTCATACCAGGCAAGAACCTTCACTTTTCGATCCTCCATCACCATCGTTGTCAGTCCATCAACGACTGCTGAATAAGGGTTCGTGTTAAAGTCTGTAGAGACAAGCGGCTCATCTGTGTAATCTAAAATACCAGCAAGTGATGTTTGTGAAGCATTCGAGAAGGCTGCATTTACTTCTTCTGCTGTCACATCTTTTTTCAAGTCAACAACAAGATCCACCATCGACACATTGGAAACCGGCACACGAAGTGCAAGCCCATGTAATTTCCCTTTCATATGCGGAAGCACTAAAGAAAGCGCTTTAGCCGCACCCGTCGTTGTTGGAATAATGGACTGAGCACATGCTCTTGCCCGGCGCAGATCTTTATGCGGGTTATCGATATTTTTTTGATCATTTGTATATGCATGTACCGTTGTCATTAAACCGTTTTCGATGCCAAATTCATCATCTAACAATTTAACAACTGGTGCTAGACAGTTTGTTGTACAAGATGCGTTTGAAATAATGACGTGCTTTTCAGGATCAAGATCATCCTCATTGACACCCATTACAATCGTGATGTCTTCATTTTTACCTGGAGCTGTTAAAACGACTTTTTTCGCTCCAGCATCTATATGGCCCATCGCTTGATCTTTTGCATTAAATTTACCTGTTGCTTCGATGACGATATCAATCCCAAGTTCGCCCCATGGAAGCTGCTTTGGGTCTCTATTATTGAGCAGAAGCACTCTTTTTCCATTCACAATCAATGCGTCATCTTCTGCTGTCACATCGCATTCGTAACGTCCATGATTTGTATCATATTTAATTAAATGTGCTAGCGTTTCGGCAGGATAGCTTGCGTTCACCGCTACAATTTGAATTTGATCATCAAGCATTGCTTTTCTGAAGACCATGCGTCCAATTCTGCCAAACCCATTGATCGCTGCTTTTACCTTCATGAACAGGTCACTCCTCTATTATGTGTTATACTCAATAAAATTATTTATGAAATTAGTATATCACATTAGAATGTAATTGCCAGTATATAAACGTATATTTTCTAAAAAGGGCTGTTCTTTTCAAAGGAAATAAGAAAAAAGCATAAAAAAAGAAGAGTACGTGTATGTACTCTTACTTATCTGTATGTTCCCATTCATTTAATATGTTCTGCAATTGCTTTCTCATAAAAGCAATATCCTGAGTGTTCTCTATTACTCGGTCTGCTTTTTTACATTTCTCCTCAAGAGGCTGCTGAGAGTGAATACGATTCAGTGCTTCTTCCTCGCTGAGTTCGTTTCGTTTCATGAGCCGAGATAGCTGCAATTCCGGCGTTGTATACACCACAATGATGCGGTCGACGAGACTTTCCAGCTGACTTTCAAATAAAAGCGGGATATCAAGAACGATGAAGGTTTCTTGCTGCTCAATCCCTTCATCTCGCTGTCTGAGCATTTCCTTTCTCACTTCTGGATGAACAATCGCATTCAGCTGCTTTCTTTTCTCTTCATCAGAAAAAATGATAGCTCCAAGCTGCTGCCGGTTCAGCTCCCCATTTGGCAGGAGGACATCCTCACCAAAGGTTTGAACGATTTGATGAAGGGCTGGTGTTCCTTTGGCAACCGCTTCTTTTGCAATGACATCTGCGTCTACAACCCGGATGCCCTGCTCTTTTATCATTTGCGAGACTGTGCTTTTTCCACTAGCAATCCCGCCTGTTAATCCAATGACAAGCGTCAATTGATTTCCTCCTTTACAGCTTCCACACCCCAATTAATATGAGCAGAAGCCCTGGTAAGCACGCGAGTTTATCGATCCAGCGCCAATTTGCCAAGTAATGGCCGGCACGAAGCCCGATACATACAAAGAGTGAACTCATCACGGCCACTGTGATACTCATGACAATTGGAGAAAAGCCTAGAATCGCAGCACCAATTCCTGCGCCAAATGCATCAATGGATAAAGCAATCCCAAGAAGTACCGCTTCTATTCCATTGATCGTTCCAGAACGGTCAATATCTGCACTTGTCGGCTTTCGCAAAATTTGAATGACAAGACCAAGCGATTGTACTTCCACATTGAGCAATGTCTTTTCATGAAGAAACAAATCACGTTCTTTCGCTGGTCTGTAAAATTGATAAAGGACCCAAAATCCAATGGCGATCAAAATGCCTCCACCAAGTTTATCGGTCACTGAGACAGGGAGGAAAGTCGTCAGCAGGCTGCCAATCAGCATGGAAATAAGCAGCACAATCCCTGAACAGCATGCAATAATGATAATGGCTTTAAATGGAATTCTCATTTTACGAAGCCCATACGTAAAGCCGACAGAAAAGCTGTCAATGCTGACTGCAATAGCTAAAAACAGGAGCGAAATCGAAATCATACCTGAACTCTTCCTTTCTGTTCATGCAACGATGATCAAGAGTCTCTAGGCGTCCTTAGACTCTTCTTCACTATATGAAGAGCAGGTGGGCTGTGTGTCAGTCTACACCTTGCTGAAAAATGAATGTTTATTATCGTATGCACAGCAAAAAGGAAGCATGCTGATGGCTGATTTTTATTCAGGACGTTTTTGGCAGGTTACACAAAAATGAGTACCGCGCCCTCCGACTACTGTTTTCTCAATGATGCTTCCGCATGTTTGGCAGGGCTCTCCCCGCCGGTCATACACAAGAAGCTGCAGCTGAAATGTTCCAATATCGCCTTGTGAATTGATATATGAGCGAATCGTGCTTCCCCCTGCATCTACCGCCACTTGAAGCGTATCGATAATTTGCCTGTGAAGCACTTTGCAGGACTCAAGACTGAGCTGATTCGCTTTTGTTTCTGGATGAATGCCTGATTTAAACAGGACCTCATCCACATAAATATTGCCAAGTCCCACGACAATCTTTTGATCAAGCAGCGCTGTTTTGACCACACGGGATGTTTTTTTCAATTGCTCCCATAAATATTCAGGTGTGAATTGTTCATCAAATGGCTCATACCCCAGCTGTGAAAGCGGGAGTTCCTTTTCCTCTTCACCTGGCTGAAATAAATGCATGGTGCCAAATTTGCGCACATCATGATACCGAAGCTCAGTACCATCTGTAAACGTAAAGACGACATGTACATGTTTATCATAAGGCTCATTCGCTTCATGTACACGGTATTTCCCTTCCATCCTTAAATGGGAGACCATCACATAGTGGTCTAAATGAAAGAGTAGGAACTTCCCTCTTCTTTCAATGGTTTGTATCGTTTCTCCTATCATCCTTCTTGCGAACTCTTCCGGCTCCCCAGGACGTTTGATGATATTTGGCCATTTGATGTCGACCGTTTCAATCGTTTTTCCTTCGACTAACCGCTTGAGAGTGCGCCGGACGGTTTCAACTTCTGGTAATTCCGGCATGCTCCTCGCTCCTTTTTTCTCTCTATTATTTTGCGTCGTACCAAGATGGGCCTGAAGCATAATCAACTTTTAGCGGCACATCCAGCTGAAGTGCATTTTCCATGACTTCAGGAACAATTTTTTCGAGTATGGCAATTTCTTCTTTTGGCGCTTCGAAGATCAATTCATCGTGCACCTGTAATAAAAGATTTGCCTGCAAGTTTTCTTCTTTTAACTTTCTCGCCATATCAATCATGGCTTTTTTAATAATATCAGCGGCACTGCCTTGGATCGGCGTGTTCATGGCTGTTCGTTCCGCAAAGCTTTTGATATTAAAATTGCGGCTTGTGATATCCGGAATATACCGTCTACGTTTGAGAAGCGTCGTGACGTAGCCTTTTTGTTTTGCTTCCTGCACGATTTCTTCCATATATGTTTTCACGCCTTTAAAGCTTGTTAAATAGCGTTCGATAAATGCGGCTGCTTCTTTTCTGGTGATCCCAAGGTTTTGAGATAAACCATAGTCACTGATCCCATAGACAATACCAAAGTTTACAGCCTTGGCCTGTCTTCTCATAGAGGAGGTCACTTCTTCTTCTGAGACATGGAACACATCCATCGCTGTCTTTGTGTGAATGTCCATATCTTGCGTAAACGCTTCGATCAAGTTCTCATCCTGAGAAATATGAGCGAGTACACGCAGCTCGATTTGTGAATAGTCAGCAGCAAACATGAGCCAGCCTTCTTTTGATGGAACGAATGCTTGACGAATCTTCCGTCCTTCTTCTAAACGAATCGGGATGTTTTGAAGGTTTGGATCTGTTGAGCTTAATCTTCCTGTTTGCGTGAGCGCTTGATTAAATCTTGTATGAACTTTATGGGTATCTTTGCGCGTTACTTTCATTAAGCCTTCCACATAGGTCGATTGCAGCTTGCCAATTTGGCGGTAATGCAGAATGGACCGAATGATTTCATGTTTATCTTCAAGCTTTTCAAGAACATCCGCAGACGTGGAGTAGCCTGTTTTTGTCTTTTTGATAATCGGAAGACCTAATTTTTCAAAGAGAATCACACCAAGCTGTTTAGGTGAATTGATGTTAAATGTTTCTCCTGCTAAGCGGTGAATGGTTTCTTCATATTCTTTGAGCTTCTTCGTTAATTCTTCACCCATTTTTTCTAAGCGCTCAATATCTACCTTTACTCCAAGGGATTCCATTTCACCTAAGATGAGGGCAAGCGGGAGCTCTAAATCTTCGTACAGTTCATGCTGATCATTTTTTTCTAACGCTTCAAGTGTTAAATCATGCAGAGCAGAGATCGCCGCAGCTTTTCGTCCAAGATGTTCCTTCAGTTCATCTTCAGGTGGAATCGCCTGCTTCGCTCCTTTTCCGTACACTTTTTCATCAGAAAGAGCGATATTGAGGCCATATTCCTTCGCTACACTTGCAACGTCCTCATAGGATTTCTGAGGGTTGACGACATAAGAGGCGAGGAGGACATCGTTATCGACACCCTTTAGATCGACATCATGCCATCTAAGGGCGACAACAGCTCTTTTTGAATCAAAGACCCATTTCTTTTTCGTTTCATCCTGTGCCCATTGTTTGAATACGTTTGATTGAAGCGCATCTTCTTTTGTGATAAAAAACGCACCGTTTTCATTATGGATCGCAAAACCGATCAAATCCGCTTCATGATAATTATCTCCAAGCTGCTCTACCACAAGCGCCGCATGGTCTGTGAGCATCTCATCTGTTACATCTGTCATTTTTTTCACTTCTAATGCTTCTACTTCGACCTGTTCACCTGTTTCTGGTGCTTCTCCTAGGCGCTCTAGCAGCGTTTGAAAGCCCAGCTCTTTATAAAGAGAGATCACTTGCTCCATGTGAGGGCCTTCATATGCGAGATCCTTACTTGATACGTCAATTGGCGCTTCTACAAGAATCGTTGCGAGTTTTTTACTCATCACCGCTTGCTCTTGATATTCTTCAAGCTTTTCTTTTAGCTTTTTCCCGCTAACCTCATCAATATGTTCAAGCAGGTTCTCAACCGTTTCAAACTGCTTTAACAATTTAATCGCTGTTTTTTCACCTACACCTGGCACTCCTGGGATATTATCAGAGGAATCTCCCATCAAACCTTTCATATCGATGATTTGATCTGGGCGAAGGCCATATTTCTCTTCAATATGAGCCGGGGTGTAATATTCTACTTCTGTGATGCCTTTTTTCGTAATAGCCACCGTCGTATGATCTGTTGAAAGCTGCGTTAAGTCTTTATCTCCTGAGAAAATTTTGACTTCAAAGCCGTCTTTTTCTGCCTCCACAGCCAATGTACCGATAATATCATCTGCCTCATATTGAGGAAGCTCGTACCTTTTCACCTGATAGGCATCCAATAGTTCACGAATAAACGGCATTTGTTCTGACAGCTCTGGCGGCGTTTTTTGTCTTCCACCTTTATATTCTTTAAATGTCTCGTGGCGGAACGTTGTTTTTCCCGCATCAAATGCGACGAGCATATGGGTTGGTTTCTCGTCCTCAAGCATCTTCATCAGAATCATCGCAAAGCCATAAATGGCGTTTGTATGTACACCTTTATCATTTGATAATAGCGGCAAAGCAAAAAAAGCTCGATAAGCGAGACTGTTTCCATCCACTAGTACTAATTTCTTTTTGTCTGTCATGTTTTAATCCTCCATCGGCTGAGCAAATCCAGCCGTCTCTTTCACACATTGTATCATCATTTTATCAAAGTTTATTTTGAAAAGAAAATAGTCGAACCCGCATAAAAAAAGGGACGAAAACAACAAGTGTTTTCGTCCTTACATAATTGGCTCCTTGGATGAAGGGGTTCCTATTCATCCTACCAATGATTGTTTAACTGAGCATGAATTCATTGTAAAGATCATGTAAATTTTAACGTGTCTTTCCTTTTTTCTCTATGTCGATCTCAGGCTCACTGTAAAAGTCGTTCCTTTGCCTTGTTTGCTATGGACTGAAATCGTCCCTTCATGCGCCTCGACAAGGTGTTTGACAATAGCAAGACCAAGCCCTGTACCGCCTGAATTTCTACTTCTATCTTTATCAATTCGATAAAATCTCTCAAATATTCTTGGAATCTCACTTTTCTTCATACCGATTCCTGTATCTGCTACATCAAATTCATAGGCGCCTTTCCGCGGTCTTGCCGAGATGGTGACACTCCCCCCCTCTGGGGTATAGGTAAGGGCATTATTCACGAGATTGAGGAAGATTTGCTTCAATCTCAGCGGGTCTGCCATCACATAGGCCGGCTCTTTTGGGACACGCACTTGTAATTGTACCCCTTTTTCTGCGGCCTTTTGTTTTAAGAGCACTTCAATCTCTTGGATGATTTCTGTCGCATTGGCGTCTTGAATATTCAGTTTAAAATGCTGTTGTTCGATTTTAGAAAGGTCGAGTAAATCTTGTATGAGAGTTTCTAGGCGGACACTCTCTTTTAGAATAATTGAGAGAAATTGTGTCAGTGCTTCTTTGTCATCAATCGCTCCATCAAGAAGAGTTTCGGAGAACCCTTTTATTGACGTAATCGGTGTCTTTAATTCGTGAGATACATTAGCAACGAAATCTTTTCGCATCTGCTCTAGCTGCTTTGTTTCTGTCACATCATGAAATACAAGGACAATTCCTTTCCATTCATCGTCTGTACTTAAAATGGGGACACCATCCACTTGGAAATAGCGGCGTTCAATGTCAACCGCTAGGCGTAAAAACTTCCGCACCTTCGTTTCTGTCATAAAAATTTCGTCAATCAGCTCAATAATCTCTTCATGTGTAAACGCTTCATGATACAGCTTGTGCATGTAAATGTGCTTTTGCACCTTAAACTGCTTACGGAAGGTTCGATTGACTAGGTTGATATAACCCATTTTATCAATCAAAATAATCCCTGCTCCGATGTTTTCAATGACTGTTTGCAGACGGTCTCTCTGCATTTCCCCAGTACTTGTCATTTCCTGAAGGCTTTCTGCCAGACGCTTCATGGATGTATTAAGCTCACTTGTTTCAATGATCAGCTCTTCATAATGATTCGTATCATAGTTCCCGCGTTCCAGCTGTTTGGCTACCTTTGTGGCATAATCTATCGGTTTTACATATTTCATCGACATACGGTATCCAAAGAAAACGATAATAATAATTGCCGAGCCAAGACATACGGCTAATGCGAGCCAAAGCTGGCCATCAATTTCATTTAAAGGCTGGAATGACGCATGGAGAAATAAATAGCCTACCGGTTCGTTTTGTTTCAGTATAGGGACTGCGTAATGAAACAGCGCAACCTTCTCATCCTCAATGACGACTCCTTCTGTTTGAAGGCGTTCATTATTCAATGTGTCTTGAATGATGCCCCTTTGCTCTGCTTGACCCGTTGTATGTATGATATTCCCCTTTAGATCCACAATCGACGCATTCATATCGAGATGCTGCTTTGCTTGATTAAGGACCTCCTTGTTTTGCTTCGCCTGCAGATCATCACCATTCATGGAAGAAAGAAGAAAGCTCGATTCATTTTCCATTCGTTCCGTTAATTTTGTTTCATAAAAAACATGGAACATGTGATCCAAAAAAAGGCCCAGTGCAACAAACACAATAAAAAGGAGGAAAATAAGTCCCGAAAATAAGCGGGTTCTCATTTTACTCATTTGGCTTTGGCTCCTCCAATTTGTAGCCTAAGCCGCGAATGGTTTTAATGTATGTTGGTTTTTTCGTATTTTTTTCAATTTTGTCTCGTAAGTGGCTGATATGTACATCCACAATACGAGTGTCACCTGCAAAGTCATAGTTCCAAACGGCACTTAGCAGTAGATCACGTGTGAGAACACGCCCTTTATGCTTGGCTAAATAGAGCAGCAGTTCAAATTCCTTTGGCGTAAGTTCTAGACGTTCTTCTTGGAAATAGACTTCGTAGTGTTCTGGTAAAATGCGCAGTTCTCCAATTTTGATTTGGTCTGCAATGAACTCTTCCTTCTCCTCTTGTGTAGGGGCAGGCTGAGATTGCTGCGCTCTTCTCAAGATGGCTTTTACCCGAGCACCCACTTCTCTAGGACTAAATGGCTTTGTCATGTAATCATCGGCGCCAAGTTCAAGACCGAGCACCTTGTCAAATTCATCGTCCTTTGCTGTCAGCATTAAAATAGGGAACATCATTTTTTGAATTCTCAGTTGTTTGCACACTTCAATGCCGTCCATCTTCGGAAGCATTAAATCTAATATGATGAGATCAGGCTGTTCACTTGCTGCTTTTTCAAGCGCTTCTTCCCCGTCTCTTGCTGTGACGACATCATAGCCTGCCCTTTCAAGGTTATAGCTAAGAAGTGTTACAATCGATTCTTCATCATCCACAACTAATATTTTTTTATTCATGTTGTGCCTCCAATTAGTGATTTCCCCTGCATCCGTTTTTTTGTATCTTATGTGAAAAGCGAGAAGTCATGCTTTCTCTTTCATTTTAACGAAAGCTTAACAAGAGGACAATTTAAAATTTCGAAAGATTTGTTTTGTAAACAAAAAGAAGGCTCCTCATAAGAGAAGCCTCCTTTTTTATTCATATTAAGACAATACTTTCATGACGTTCTTAACAGATTCAACAGAACGGTCAAGCTGACTTCTTTCTTCTTCTGTCAGTTCAAGCTCAATGATCTGCTCAAGGCCGTTTCCACCTACGATTGTTGGTACACCAAGGTAAATGCCTTCGTAGCCATATTCACCTTCGAGGTATGCAATCGTTGGCATGACGCGGCGCTGATCTTTTAGAATCGCCTCAACCATTTCTACTAGTGAAGCAGCAGGTGCATAATAGGCACTACCGTTACCTAATAGGTTCACGATTTCGCCGCCGCCTTTTCTTGTTCTTTCAACAATCGCATCAATGCGATCTTTTGGAATCAATGTTTCAAGCGGGATACCGCCTGCATAAGAGTAACGAACAAGCGGAACCATGTCATCGCCATGTCCACCAAGGACAAAGCCCGTCACATCTTTAACAGATAGGTTTAATTCTTGAGCAACGAACGTACGGAAACGTGCTGTATCAAGAATGCCTGATTGTCCAATGACTTTTTCTTTTGGTAATCCTGATTCTTTATAAACTGCATATGTCATTGCATCAACAGGGTTTGTTAACACAACAATAATGGCTTCTGGAGAATATTTAACGATTTCGCGTGTCACGCTACGCATGATTTTTTCATTTGTTGACACGAGATCGTCACGGCTCATTCCCGGCTTTCTTGCAATTCCTGCCGTAATGACCACGACATCAGAACCGGCTGTATCTTCGTAGTTAGAAGTGCCTGTAATGTTCGCATCGAAGCCTTGAACAGGGCTTGCTTCCAGCATATCAAGAGCTTTCCCTTTTGTTGGGTTCTCAAGCTGCGGGATATCGACCAATACGACATCCGCTAATTCTTTTTGAGCTGTTAGAAATGCTGTAGTTGCTCCGGTAAAACCTGCTCCGATAACAGATACTTTTTTACGCTTGTTTGCCATTTCCTTTTTCCCCTTTAACTTTAAAGTTTAAGAATCAAGACAAGTTTTTGATGAGCTCGTCAGCAAACTCAGAACATTTCACTTCTGTTGCGCCATCCATTAATCTAGCAAAATCGTATGTGACGACTTTAGATTCAATTGTTTTTTCAACAGATTGAATCACTAGATCAGCTGCTTCCTGCCAGCCAAGGTGCTCAAGTAAAAGCACGCCTGATAGAAGAACGGAAGATGGATTCACTTTATCTAGACCAGCATATTTTGGTGCTGTTCCGTGAGTCGCTTCAAAAATAGCGTGTCCTGTTTCGTAGTTGATGTTCGCACCTGGTGCGATACCAATTCCACCAACTTGTGCTGCAAGTGCATCAGAGATGTAATCTCCATTTAAGTTCATTGTAGCTACAACGTCGAACTCAGCAGGACGAGTTAGGATTTGTTGAAGGAAAATATCTGCAATGCTGTCTTTGACAATGATTTTGCCTGCAGCTTCTGCTTCACTTTGCGCTTTGTTTGCCGCATCTTTTCCATCTTGTTCTACAATACGATCATATTGTGCCCATGTAAAGACCTTGTCGCCAAACTCTTTTTCAGCCACTTCGTAGCCCCAGTTTTTGAAAGCACCTTCTGTAAATTTCATGATGTTTCCTTTGTGAACAAGCGTCACAGATTTACGGCCTTGGTCAATTGCATATTGGATAGCCGCTCTGACAAGGCGAGATGTTCCCTCTTCAGAAACTGGCTTGATTCCGATACCTGACGTTTCTGGGAAACGGATTTTGTTCACACCTAATTCGTTTTGCAAGAAGTCAATTAACTTCTTCACTTCGTCTGATCCTTTTGCATACTCGATTCCAGCATAGATATCTTCTGTGTTCTCACGGAAGATGACCATATCTGTGTCTTCTGGACGTTTCACAGGAGATGGTACACCTTGGAACCAGCGAACTGGACGTAAGCATGTGAATAAATCTAGCTCTTGTCTAAGTGCCACGTTTAATGAACGGATTCCTCCGCCAATTGGCGTTGTCAGTGGTCCTTTAATCGCAATTAAGTATTCACGAATGTCTTCAAGCGTTTGCTCAGGAAGCCACTCTCCAGTTTTATTGTAAGCTTTCTCACCTGCATATACTTCTTTCCAAGTGATTTGTTTTTCACCTTTATATGCTTTTTCTACAGCTGCTTCAAGTACTCTTGATGCTGCTTTCCAAATGTCAGGACCGATTCCGTCCCCTTCGATAAACGGGATAATTGGATTGTTTGGTACATTCAATACGCCGCCAGTAACTGTAATTTTTTCGCCTTGTGACAATGATATTACCTCCCAGGTTATGTAGTGAATATTTGAAACTTCTCAGCTTGATGTCTGCAAACAAAGAAGTTTTTCACGTGATTCGTTTTTGTGTTGATATGGAGGCTGAATTAGTTGATTGAGATCAGCCTCCGCTTATTCTATAAACATTAGTCTCTTTCACTGATCGGAACAAAAGTTTGAAGATCAGGTCCAATGTAGTCAGCTCTTGGACGGATAAGACGGTTGTTGTCATATTGCTCTAGAATGTGAGCAATCCATCCAGAGAATCGGCTGATCACGAAAATTGGTGTAAACAAGTCATGATCAATACCTAGACTGTGATATACAGATGCAGAATAAAAATCAACATTTGGTGGAAGATTTTTCTCTGATGTCACGATTTCCTCTGCGCGAACAGACATTTCATACCATTTCGGCTCGCCAGTGAGGTTTGTTAAACGCTGGCTCATTTCTTTTAGATGCTTTGCACGCGGGTCACCTTGACGGTATACGCGGTGGCCAAAGCCCATAATTTTTTCTTTCTTCTCTAGCTTACCATGAATATAGGAATCTACGTTTTCAACTTCGCCAATTTCTGAAAGCATCTTCATCACGCCTTCATTCGCGCCGCCATGAAGTGGTCCTTTCAGCGCACCGATAGCCGCTGTTACACCAGAGTAGATATCTGATAGTGTAGCAACACATACACGTGCTGTAAATGTCGATGCGTTTAATTCATGATCCGCATGTAGAATGAGCGCCTTATCAATCGCTTCAATTTCTACTGGTGATGGCTCTTCGCCATTTAGCATATACAAGAAGTTCGCAGCATAGCTGTATTCTTCTTTTGGCTGTACAGGCTCAAGTCCTTTGCGAATGCGTGAAAACGCAGCGACTAGTCCAGAAATTTTCGCCTGTAAGCGAATCGCCTTTCTGTAATTCGCTTCTTTGTCCATAATCTCTGATTCGTCATCGAGTAAACCTAGTAAGGATACCGCCGTACGAATCGCAGACATTGGATGAACCCCATTGAGTGAATAAGATTTAAAATGCTCAATGATTTCTTGCGGAATCTGAGCATTTTCATTGAGCTGCTGTTTTAGTTCGCTCAACTCTTTCTCATTCGGCAGCTTTAAGTGCCATAACAGGTAGACAATTTCTTCGAATGTAGCTTTTTCAGTTAGATCATCGATATTGTACCCTACGTAAGTAAGAGTATCATCAATAATTGAGCTTACAGATGAAGTTGTTGCCACGATACCTTCAAGACCTCTAGTTGCTGTCATGTTTAATCTCCCCTTTTTAAAAAGATTCCCCTTCGTTGCAGAATTCTCACTTTTGAAAGCGCTATCCAATCCGAATAAGATGGCAGCTTCAGAAAAGAAAATGCTTACATTTACCTATACGGTTAGAGCGCTTTTAGCCTCATATCTCTTGTGTGATCAATGAGTTCAAAATTAAGCCTATTCCCATTATAAACAATAATCAGACATTTGTTAAATGTTTAACTATAATTTTTTTTGATATTTTTTTTTCCAGTCTCCCATATAAGGCATGGAATAAAGGGATTTTGCTTCTTTTAATATATTTAATTATGTTTTTTTGCAAAAGCTCACACAAGAAAAAAATAAAAAAAGAAAGTGACATGAGCCACTCTCTTTTCATCCGCTGAAAAATTTCACAGCCTGCATCGCCAAATAAGCAATTCCTGCCCCGATGAGCGGACCGACAGCCACACCTTTAAATAAGCTGACTGCTAAAATCGTACCGAACACAAGGGCTGCTGTAATATGCGGATCATTTTCGAGTAGCACAATGCCGTTTTTTGCAATGAGTGCTACTAATATACCCGCTCCAAGTGCTATCCAAGCATAGGAAGATTTCATCGCTTCACCAAGCTGCTTAAATCCAATGTCACCTGTTGCAATCGGAACGAGCACAGCAATTGTAATGACGGTGACCCCCCAATTGATGCCTTTAGATTGGAGAACCGGAAAAATTTTTTGATCCAGACCGATCAGTTTGATCGCAATCAGCACAGAAACCGCTAATATTAACGAATTGTTCTTTGCAATAAGTGCAATAACAAGTAAAAGAACCAAAAATAAATTTGCTTGAGTAAACATACGCCGCCCCTTCCTTTCTTTTTATTGCGACCTTTTCATATTACTAATCTTTTTGAATAAAATGAAGTATCGGACATGCTGTTTTTTTGGAGGGGATTGTGTGAATCACACCTATGTAGCCATTTTTCTGCGAAGTTTGATGATGATCAGCATTGCCATTTTTGCGGTTGTCTTTTTATATCAGTCTTTTCCGTTTTTATATCCTTTTTGGATCGCCCTTATTGTATCCTGTTTGATTCATCCAGCCGTATGCAAAATAGAAGAGATCACCGGGATGCCAAGAGGATTGGTTGTGGTCATTGTTCTATTGCTCTTTTTAGTGGCAGCTGCCGGCTTCATTACGCTTTTAATAGCAGAGCTGATTTCAGGAAGTGCCTATTTAGCAAAGGTGCTGCCTAGCCATCTTGATCAAATGATGAATATTGTGGAGCGATTTTTCACAGATAAGATTTTGCCCTTATATCATGATGTAACAGCCCAATTCAACACACTTCAAGCAGGTCAAAAGGAATCCATTTTGGGACAAATTCAAGCACTCGGTGATGAAGCTGCCGCAAAAATCGGGACTTTTCTTTCAAAAACACTTGAGCTCATTCCGGCTTTTTTAGGTCTTTTGCCTGATGCAGCAGCAACACTGTTATTTTCTGCCCTGGCGACTTTTTTTATCACGAAAGATTGGTTTACGTTAAAATCATATGGCTCACGTATCTTTCCCGCAAAATGGATGGAGCATACACGCGCTATTTTAACTGAAATAAAAAAAGCCATTACCGGTTTTATGAAGGCTCAGCTTCTGCTTGTAGCCATGACCATTGGTATCGTATTGATTGGACTGATCATTTTAAAGGTCGAGCATGCCCTCGTGATTGCTTTATGTATTGGGCTCGTCGATCTACTTCCATATATCGGTAGCGGCACCGTTTTTCTACCGTGGATTATTTATTCTGCTATGACAGGAAACCTTTCACTCGCCATCGGGCTGGGTATTTTATATATTGTCGTGCTCATTCAAAGGCAAATATCAGAGCCAAAAGTCTTAAGTAAATCCATCGGGCTTAATCCTTTAGCAACGCTTGTGGCGCTGTTTGTCGGGTTAAAATGGTTTGGTTTTCTTGGACTTGTCATTGGTCCCGCTTCCCTTGTCGTATGGCAGGCGTTTCGTAATGCAGGTGTTTTCAAAGATATTTATCAATACATTCGGTATGGCATGCCAAAGTAAAAGAGACCTCGCCTGAAGGTCTCTTAACGGATAATCGTATAGCGATTGCGATTAGACATGTTTCTAAGCCAGCGTTCAAAGAGCGGCTTGATCCGCTTTCTCGTCACCGGAATGAGCAGCAAGGCCCCGATGAGATCTGATAAGAATCCTGGGATGAGCAGCAGCAGACCGCCAATGAGAATACAAAAACCATCGACAATCGCACCCCCTGGCATCTTGCCATATTGTAAATCTCGCTGCACTTTTTGGAAGGCTTCTATTCCTTGCTTTCTTGCAAAATAAGCACCTAATGCACTTGTCAGCACAATAAGCAGCATTGTTGGTAAAATGCCAATGATTTTACTTGAGATTAAAAATAAACTAATTTCCACCGCAGGGAACAGAATCAATAATAGTAGAAAATATTTCTTCAACCATATCACCTCATGGGGTATCTTTCATCGAAAGCTGTTTACTTTTTTTAGTGTAACATAAAAAAAGAGAGGAGTCAGACAACTCCCCTCTTGTATGATTTAAAGGACGCTCGCACGGCCTTTATAGATCGCTCCGCGTGCTGGATCTACTGTAATCTCTTCGCCTTCTTTTAACAATGTTGTTGCGCTGTCAAGACCGACAATCACTGGAATGCCAAGGCTGAGGCCAACGACTGCTGCATGGCTTGTTAAGCCGCCTTCTTCTGTGATAAGGGCAGATGCTTTTTCTAAAGCTCCCATCATATCACGGTCTGTGCAGTTTGCGACTAGGATGGCACCATCGTACATTTTTTCGTCTGCTTCTTTTCCGCTTTGTGCAATGACAACCGGTCCGAATGCAGATTTACGTCCAATTCCTTGACCTTTCGCAATGATGTCACCGACAACATATACTTTCATTAAGTTCGTTGTCCCTGTTTCACCAACTGGCACACCTGCTGTAATCACAATTAAATCACCGTGTCTTACATAGCCTGTTTCAATAGACTTCTCTACTGCATTTTCAAGCATTTCATCAGTAGACGTCGTTTTTGAACCGCTCTTTGCAAATACACCGAATACGAGTGATAGCTTTCTCGCCACTGATTCGTTTGCTGTGACTGCTACGATTGGTGCTTTTGGTCTATATTTTGAAATCATTCTCGCTGTATGTCCACTTTCCGTAGGTGTCACAATGGCTGCCACATCAAGCTTCATCGCTGTATGTGCAACAGATTGACCGATGGCATCAGTAATGCTGACTTCTACTTCTTCGCTTCTGCGAGAAAGAATGGCTTTATAGTTGAGCGCATCTTCTGAACGTGATGCAATATTATGCATCGTTTGTACAGCTTCCACTGGGTATGTTCCTGCTGCTGTTTCACCAGAAAGCATAATCGCATCTGTGCCGTCAAAAATAGCATTTGCCACGTCGCTTGCTTCCGCACGAGTTGGACGAGGGTTACGCTGCATGCTGTCCAGCATTTGAGTCGCTGTGATGACAGGCTTGCCTAAGCGATTGCATTTTTTGATCAGCATTTTTTGAACAAGTGGTACTTCTTCTGCCGGGATCTCTACACCAAGATCTCCACGAGCAACCATTAACCCGTCTGATACCTCAAGGATCTCATCGATGTTATCAACGCCCTCTTGGTTTTCAATCTTAGGAATGATTTGAATGTCAGCCGCATTATTCTTTTCAAGCAGCTCACGAATTTCAAGAACATCAGAAGCTCGTCTCACAAAAGAAGCAGCGATGAAATCGACGCCTTGTTCAATACCAAACAGAATATCATTGGCATCCTTTTCTGTAATACCTGGCAGGTTTACACTGACGCCAGGTACGTTGACGCCTTTTTTATTTTTAAGCGTGCCTGTATTCATGACCTTTGTGAGTAGCTCTTTGCGGTCCTTGTTAATTTCTTTCACTTCTAAACCAATTAGACCATCATCTAGTAAAATTGTTGAGCCTACTTCTACATCATGAATTAATTCTTCGTATGTCACACTAATTTTTTCCGTATTTCCAACAATGTCTTCCATACTAACGATAAGATCAGTACCAGCAACCAGCTCAATTGAGCCGTTTTCAACTGTACGTGTACGGATCTCTGGACCTTTTGTATCAAGAAGGATCGCAATGTCCTTGCCTAATGTTTTACCTGCTTTACGTATGTTTTCAATGCGTGCACCATGCTCTTCAAAATCTCCATGAGAGAAGTTTAGTCTGGCTACATTCATTCCTGCTTCAATCAATTCAGTCAGCTTTTCAATGCTTTCACTTGCTGGACCGATTGTACAAACGATTTTTGTCTTTCTCATCACTGTTCCTCCTAAGGTCTTCTCGTTTTATATAGAGAGCTCTTGTGAAAGTCGGTACATATTTTTATCGACTGTATGTTTTTTATCTAAGATTTCTAAAATATCGTGATGGACAAGTTCATTGCTTTGAATGCCCACACAGCGTCCGCCTTTTCCTTCAAGAAGAAGTTCGACTGCATATGCGCCTAAACGACTTGCCAGCACACGGTCAAACGCACTTGGAGAACCTCCGCGCTGAATATGCCCTAAGACAGATACACGTGTATCAAGGCTTGTCTCTTCTTCAATCCGCTTACCAAATTCAACACCGCTGCCTACGCCTTCCGCCACGATGATGATACTATGCTTCTTGCCGCGTTCGTGTCCTCTTCTTAACCTAGCAATAATTTCGTCCATGTCATAATCTGCTTCAGGAATCAAAATAGATTCAGCTCCACCCGCAAGACCTGACCAAAGAGCAATATCACCAGCATGTCTTCCCATTACTTCGACTACGTATGTACGTTCATGAGATGTGGCTGTATCACGAATTTTATCAATGGCGTCAATGACAGTGTTCAATGCTGTATCAAAGCCAATAGTGAAATCAGTACCTGGAATATCGTTGTCAATCGTGCCAGGGACACCTACACATGGAAAACCGAGCTCTGTTAATTTCTTCGCTCCCATAAATGACCCGTCTCCACCAATGACAACAAGTCCTTCAATACCGAATTTTTTTAAGTTTTCAATACCTTTTTCACGACCTTCAACTGTCTTGAATTCAGGACATCTTGCCGTGTAAAGTTTTGTTCCTCCACGATGAATGATATCGCCTACTGAACCTATTTCGAGTTTTTCAATTTTACCGTTAATTAGACCTGAATATCCATTATAAATACCGTAAACTTCAACATTATGGTAAATTGCTTTTCTTACAACTGCGCGCACAGCTGCATTCATTCCTGGGGAATCCCCACCGCTTGTTAAAACTCCAATACGCTTCATCTTTTTCACCTCAGAGACCATATATGAAATAAACATACCATTTCCACTGCTTGAAAACAATCGTGAGCAAATCTGGATGTTTTCAATACGAATTTCTAAAACCGTACTTATTATACAATTAAATAAACCGTTTTTAAACAAAAGTTAAGAACGTCATGAAAGTAAATCTCTCTAAAACTTGCATAGACAAGCGCTACAAACCTTATCATATCAGGGTTTTCAGACGTTTCAAATTTTATGAAAACAAAAGAAAATTATTTTCAAATAGCGCTTACATGAGAAGGGTTTTCATGAAAAAAGATGAAAAAAAATAAACGCCAGCCAAAAAGGCTGTCGTTTATTTAGTTTACCCCAATATATTGATTTTCAATCGATACTTTCCCGATTGCTTTGTATTTTTGATATCTTTGTTCGACTAGTTCTTCAGGCGTTAGTTTGAGCAAAGATGTAAGTGACTGTTTTAATACTTTTTCCATGTAGGCTGCTTGTTGTTTCACGTCTCGATGTGCTCCACCTTGCACTTCTTTAATAACATCATCTATAATATCTAATTCTTTTAGGTCTGGAGCGGTAATTTTCATTGATTCTGCAGCTTTTTTCGCAAGTGATGAGTCCTTCCAGAGCAGTGCTGCTGCACCTTCAGGTGAAATCACTGAATACGTTGAGTTTTCCAGCATGAATAGGTGGTTTCCTACGCCTAAGCCTAGAGCACCGCCGCTTCCGCCTTCTCCAATGACAATACAGACAACTGGTACACGAAGTCCTGCCATTTCGAATAGGTTTTTCGCAATTGCTTCACTTTGCCCGCGTTCTTCAGCTGCTTTACCAGGATAAGCTCCTTTTGTATCAATAAAGCAAATGATGGGGCGATTAAATTTATCTGCTTGTTTCATCAAGCGCAACGCTTTACGGTAGCCTTCTGGATGAGGCATTCCGAAATTACGGCGCAGGTTTTCTTTTGTATCTTTACCGCGCTGATGACCAATGACAGTGACAGGAAGACCTTTAAACGTGGCAATTCCTCCAACGATCGCTTCATCATCACCATAAAAACGGTCACCGTGACATTCAAAAAAGTTGTCAAACAGCTCTTGAATGTAATCGAGAGTTGTTGGGCGCATTGCATGCCGAGCAATCTGCACTCTGTCCCACGGCTTTAAATTTGTATAAATGTCCGCTTCAAGCTTGCTCAGACGTGTTTCAAGACGCTCAATTTCTGCACTTAAATCCATTTCTGAGTTTTGTGTGAACTTTTTCAGTTCATCAATTTTCGCTCGAAGTTCAATGACAGGTTTTTCAAATTCTAGTTCTCCAGCCACTCTCGTTCACCTCCTGTGCTGTGTAATGCTAAGATTCGGCCTAACGTTTCCTTCATCTCTGCACGATGGATCACAGCATCAAGCTGTCCATGCTTCAATAAAAATTCAGCCGTTTGGAAGTCCTCTGGAAGGTCTTCACGAATTGTTTGTTCAATGATTCTGCGTCCTGCAAAACCAATTAAAGCACCAGGTTCTGCAAAGTTATAATCACCGAGAGACGCAAAACTAGCTGATACACCGCCAGTTGTTGGGTTCGTCATCACAGAGATAATCAAACCTTTGTCCTCACTGAACAGCTTTAATGCTGAACTTGTTTTTGCCATCTGCATGAGACTGAGAATTCCCTCTTGCATTCTCGCTCCGCCAGATGCAGTAAAGATAATAAACGGCACCTTGTCCGCTTTTGCTTTCTCGATCGCCAGTGTAATTTTTTCACCAACAACCGATCCCATGCTGCCCATACGGAACGTGGCATCCATGACAGCAATTACAGCAGGCTTGCCTTCGATTTCACCTTTACCTGTGACAATGGCTTCATTCAAAGATGTTTTTTCTCTGTCTTTCTCAAGCTTTTCTTCGTAGCCTGGGAAACCGAGCGGGTTTTCTGAAATGAGGTGCCCGTTAAATTCTTCAAATGTGCCTTCGTCTAAAAGGCTTTCGATACGCTGTTTTGCATTCATTTGCAAATGTCTGCCGCAATTCATACAAACACGTAAATTTTTATCTAGTTCTTTGGTGAGCATTATTTTTTTACATTGCGGACATTTGGTCATGATGCCTTCAGGCACATCTTGACTTGCCTGTTCAGAGGGTACAGATGCATATTTTTTCTTTTTACTGAAAATATTCTTGATTGACAAATGACTACCTCCCTTTTTGAAGGGTTTTTTCTTTACACGCACATCCACTATTATAGGACATGTCATTACTGTACCGAAACTATTGTACTTTTTTTGTCAAACGCTGTCATCCTTCATTCAATTTTTTCAGTGGGGAATTGATGAGAAATGAGTATGTGTTTGGGGCGCTGAGCAGTTGATATGTGTGAGTTGTGAACGTCTACAAAAAAATCTCATTCCGGATGAAAAAATTTTCGCGTAAGAGAGGAAATGGTGCACGTTTTCTCTCAAATTTGAGAAAGAACGTGCACACTTTTCCGATTGATTATTCGCCGATAATCGTTAATTTTCTTGTTTTTTCAGCGACAGTTTCTGGGTCGACTTTGATTCTTGCAACGCCAGTTTCCATTGCTGCTTTTGCTACCGCTTTTGCTACCGCTGGTGCCACGCGTGCATCAAATGGTCCAGGGATAACGTATTCAGCTGACAATTCTTCGTCTGACACAAGAGAAGCAATCGCTTCAACAGCTGCAATTTTCATTTCTTCGTTAATGTGTGTTGCACGTACATCTAATGCTCCGCGGAAAATCCCTGGGAATGCAAGTACGTTGTTCACTTGGTTCGGGAAGTCAGAACGGCCAGTTCCTACAACACTTGCACCTGCTGCATGTGCATCTTCTGGCATGATCTCTGGATTTGGATTAGCCATAGCGAAGATGACAGGATCTTTTGCCATTTTCCCAACCATTTCTTTTGTTAAAGCGCCTGCTACAGAAACTCCAATAAAGACGTCTGCTCCTTCAATCACTTCTTCTAACGAACCTTCTTTGCGGTCTTGGTTCGTGAATTTAGCTACTTCGTTTTTCACTGCATTCATACCGTTCGGGCGGCCTTCGTAAATGGCGCCTTTTGTATCACACATAATGATATCACGTACACCGAAATGATATAGAAGTTTAATGATTGCAATTCCCGCTGCTCCAGCGCCGTTTGCCACCACTTTGATTGAAGACATTGATTTTCCAGATAGTTTCAATGCATTCACAAGACCTGCTACTGTAACAATCGCTGTTCCGTGCTGGTCATCGTGGAAAACTGGAATGTTTGTCTCTTTTTTCAAGCGTTCTTCGATGATAAAGCAGTTAGGAGCTGCAATATCTTCAAGGTTCACACCGCCAAAAGTTGGTTCAAGAAGCTTCACTGTTTCAACGATTTTGTCTACATCGTTCGTTGCAAGCGCGATTGGGAAGGCATCTACGCCTGCAAAGCTTTTGAATAATACAGCTTTTCCTTCCATTACTGGAAGAGATGCTTCTGCACCAATATTTCCAAGCCCTAAAACAGCGCTTCCGTCTGTGACAACAGCGACCATATTGCCTTTCATTGTATAATCATACACTTTGCTTGTGTCGTCATAAATATCTTTACATGGTTCTGCAACACCAGGTGAATAAGCCAAGCTCAAGTCTTTCGCATTTTTCACTTGTACTTTTGATTTTGATTCAAGTTTACCTTGGTTCTCTTTGTGCATATGTAATGCTTCTTCTCTTAATGACATGTGATGAACACTCCTTCAAGTGGAAAATGATTTAATGATTTGCTAAGTTGATAAGCACATACTGGCAGTTTTAAATAAACAGAATCTTTAAAATGATAACACAATAGGTGAATTTGTAAAACATATTCAGGCGATTTGTCATCATTTAATCACAACGTTTTGTTCACCGAGCAGTTCTTTTAACTGGAAAATCACAGCATGATCTGCATGAACTTTGTATGCATCTGGAAGTCTCATCGTCTTTTTTTGTTTCTCATAATACAAATAGACATCTGCTTCTCCGCTGTGCATCGAGATCACTCGTTTTACTTGCTCTAGCAGCTCCTGCGTATGCTTCTCTTCTTTCACCCGAATGTAGATAGACTCTTTTCTTTTCGTGCCCATCTCTTCAAGCAGGCCAGCTTCTTGCACGATGATTTGACTGCTGTCATTTCTGACATCTATTCTGCCTTCAACATAAAGCATGGCGCCCTCCTCAAGTAAGGGGGACAGCTTTCTAAATTGCTCTGGAAAGACGACGCCTTCCATTTCTCCCGTTTCATCCCCAAATGTAACAAATGCCATCGATTGTCCATTTTTTGTCCGTATCGATTTCACTTTTGTCAAAAGACCACCCATTGAGATTTTTCGCTTTATATAGGAAGAAAGTCTGATGATCTCCACTGCACCATTCTCTCTTAAGCGGTCTCGGTACGCTTGTACAGGGTGATTTGATAAATATAGCCCGAGTGCCTCTTTTTCAAATTGCAGGAGATCAACAAGCGGCAGTTCTTCTATCTCCGCATATTTTGGCTTAATGGAGAAGGTTGTATCCCCAAGAAAGTCCAGTTGATCCTCTGGATTTAAAAATGACACGTGGTCTAACGCAATATCTATTGATGCTAATAACGAAGCACGATTAGGATAAAGCTCATCCATCGCTCCTGAAAAAATGAGCGCTTCAATCGTTTTTCGGTTGACACTCTTTGATGAGACTCTTGCGCAAAAATCAAATAAATCTTCAAACGGCTTTTCCTGTCTTGCTCTGTATATATCCTTTACAGCTGACACTCCGACATTTTTAATCGCTCTTAAGCTGTAGCGGATCTCCCCTTTTTCAACCGTAAATGGAAATTCACTCTTATTAATAGAAGGCTTCAACACAGATATCCCTTTTTCCTTCGCCTCATAGAAATATTGAGCGACTTTGTCTTCATTTCCAATTACACTCGTTAAAAGACCGCACATAAAATATAACGGATAATGCGCTTTTAAATAAGCAAGCTGAAAGCCAATCATGCTATATGCAACAGCATGGCTTCTATTAAAACCATAGTTTGCAAATTTGACGATTAAGTCATAAACGTCATTTGCAATGTTAACAGGATACTCCTTTTTTAGGCATCCTTCAACAAAATGGCTTCGCTCTTCATCAAGGACCTTTTTATCCTTTTTCGAAACAGCTCTTCTTAATAGATCTGCCTCGCCCAGCTGGAAGCCTGCCATCTTCGCTGCAATCAGCATAATTTGTTCCTGATAGACAATGACCCCATATGTATCCTTTAATATGTCATACAAATCAGGATGCGGGTAGGAAACATTGACTCTGCCGTGCTTTCGATCGATAAAAAGCGGGATATTCTCCATTGGTCCTGGACGATAGAGCGCATTGACCGCCACGATGTCTTCTAAACTAGACGGTTTCAGCCGCCGTAGCACCTGACGCATTCCTTGTGATTCAAGCTGGAAAATCCCAGTTGTATCTCCCGCTGATAACAATTCAAACGTTTTCTGATCCTCATATGAAATGTCACTAAAGTTAATGTGGACGTTTTCCTGTCTTTCAATCTGGTTTTTAATGGATTCAATTAATGTTAAGTTTCTTAGTCCTAAGAAATCCATCTTTAAGAGTCCAAGATCTTCTAAATAGTTCATGGCATACTGCGTTAAATACACACCTTCATGACCGTCTTGAATTGGAACGACCTCTGTCAGCGGCTCCTCGCTCAGCACAACACCAGCTGCATGTGTCGAGGTGTGCCTTGGCAAGCCTTCTACCTTTAAAGCGGTTTGGAAGACCTGTCGAAGCTCTTCAGACTGCTGGAGCATCGTTTTTAATTCAGGAGATCCAGTCACCGCTTCTTTCAGCGTCGTTCCTGGCTTTGGTGGAATTAGCTTGGCAAGACGGTCCGCTGCCTTTGAATCAATCCCCATCACACGTCCAACATCTCTTAAAGCAGCCTTTGCCGCAAGTGTTCCAAACGTAACAATTTGCGCTACATGCATGTCTCCGTATTTATCTTTTACATAAGAAATGATTTCATCTCTTCTCGTGTCGGGGAAATCAATGTCAATATCCGGCATGCTGATTCGCTCTGGGTTTAAGAAACGTTCAAATAAAAGACTGTGACGGATCGGATCCACATCTGTAATAAACAAAACATACGCAACAAGTGAGCCTGCTGCTGATCCCCGGCCAGGACCTGTGACAATACCTTGATCATGCGCATACTTCATAAAATCCCACACAATGAGAAAATAATCACTGAAATTCATTTTTTGGATAATGCTCAGTTCGTACTCAAGTCTTTTGACATACGTTTCATTTGAAGCAATCTTTCTTTGCTTCATCCCTTCTGCGCACACTCTTCGTAGAAACTGATCTGCAGTAGATTGATCAGGAGTTGGATAAGATGGGAGTTTTGTCTGCCCAAGATTTAAATCGACCTCACATCGGTCTGCGATCTCCACCGTCCTTGTCAGCAGCTCTCGATCATCCGTATACCATTCCAGCATTTCTTCAAAAGATCTAAAATGCTTTTCTCCTCGGTCTTCCTCTATCTCTGAAAGCTGCTGCCCAGCTTTAATAGCCTTTAAACATGTATAGGCTGTTTTATCTTCTCGATTGATGTAGTGGACATCCCCCGTCGCAACAAGAGGAATATCCGCACTTTGTGAGACATCCCGCAATTTTCCGGTAAGCGATTCGTCTTGCTGAAATGGCTGAAGTGCGATGTACACATGTCCCTCGCCGAATATATGCTTCAATTGCTTTGCCGCTTCATGCGCTTCTTCTATCTGATCATGCTGCAAAAGCGTTTCAATATAGCCTGATACGCCTGGTGTGATGGCAATGAGCCCGCGGTGATAGCTTTTAAGCCATTTTTCCTTCAGTCCGGCTTTTGATTTTGATTTCAGCACACTGCTGATTTTGATCAGATTTTGATAGCCTTCATTATTTTTTGCAAGGAGTACCAAGGGATAAGCCTCTGTCTCCTGTTCATCTATGAAGACAGAAGCTGTTAAACCAATGACCGGCTTGATGCCATGTTTTTTACATTCCTTATAAAATTCTACCGTTCCATACATCACATGGTCATCGGTAAGAGCGAGCGCCTTGCAGCCAAATTCTTTTGCTTTCAGCACAAGCTCCTTTACTTTAGCTGCACTGCTTAACAAGCTGTATCCACTGTGGACCTGAAGATGAACATAAGACATGCTAAATCCACTCCTTTCGTCTAAAGTCATTCTTTCATTATAAAACGCGATGCGGTGAGAAACAAATGTTCTTTCTTTTCTGTCCGTTCATACTTGTCCAGCACACACCATATATTGAATAGAGTGAGGTGGACAAAATGGATGTGAAGGAAGCTTTTATTCCGAATTTTATTAGCTGTTATTTTATCGCACTTGGGGTTATTTTGGGTGGTGCTATTATAGGCGGTGTTGGTGCGTATTTATCCGGTCAGCCGCCCTTATCCATTATTACTAGTCTTGCCAACCGTTTAAAGATTTGGGCGCTTGTCGCCGCTATCGGTGGCACATTTGATGCCGTTTATAGCTTTGAACGAGGTATTTTTGAAGGAAACACACGAGATATTTTCAAGCAGATTTTATTAATTATCTCTGCCATGGGCGGTGCACAAACAGGGTATCTCATTATTACGTGGCTCACCCAGGAGCATGTGTCATCATGAGGGTGCCGGAGCTGTACAAACGTCCAGGCTGGCAGCGTTTTTTTGCAGGAATGATGTTTGGTGCAATTGTGAGCTGGCTCATTTTCCTCTTCACATACGGAACCTTTCAGGAAAAGCAAGTGACACTGCTGAGAAGCCAGCAGCACCATATGGACAGCTTGAAAGAACAAATCACACTCTATCGGGAAGATCTGCATAAGTTAAACGAGGATAATAAGCAGCGGCTTCTGATCCAAAGCGTAGATGTTCATCTCGTAAATCGTGAGCAATATAAAATCCCAGAGCCAGATACGCTAAAGTTTGAAGATCAGGTCAAGGAGGATATATCAGAAGTCATTACAAAGGATATTGAAAGTGTCTATAAAACAAAGGAATTACTAAAGCGGACTGTGGAAAACAAAGAATATATGATTCGGGAAAAGGCATACCGCGCGAAAGTGACAGAGCTGACAATTTATACGAAGCTTTCACTTGAAGTGCGTATTTCATTTGCTGAATAAATGATGTGGAATTTTTATGAATTTCTGCCCTCAATGATCGCTTTTCACGCTTCAATTTTATACACTAAAAGTAGAACGAGATCTTAAATAGAAAGAGGTGAGGACAATGGAGGTTTACAGCTATCGTCAAATGGCACGAGACAAAGCAGGCCGGATCAAAGACGGCATGTGTGCTTATGCTGAGACAGAAATGATGGCTCATTTAATTAAAAAAGAATTAAAGCATCAAAATCTCCAAGCCTATGAAGATTCAACTGACATCGGCTGCTGGTTTATCCCTGTATGCAAGTAACCCTTTTCTCCATGACAAAAAAAGAGAGAAGGGACTTGAAATCCCTCCTCTCTTACGATGATGATTTACATACTTCTTCTAAATCACGCAAAATCTCATCTGCTACCGCCCAATCATAAATGGACGCACCAGCTGCAAGCGGGTGGCCGCCGCCATGATATTTTTTCGCAATGGTGTTAATGACAACGCCTTTAGAACGGAATCTGACACGAATTTGATCGTTTTCTTCCACAAAAAAGACCCAAGCCTTAATCCCTGCAATATTTCCTAATGTCCCAACAAGCTGTGATGCTTGCTGCGCTGTCGTTTGGAACGATTCCAAAATTTCACGCTTAATGAAAACAGATGCGACCCCATTTTCTGACAAAGAAATATGTTGAAAAATATAGCCATTTAATTTCACGACATTCAAATCTGTCTCATACAATTGATTGAAAAGCTCGGAAGATGAAAACGGATATTCGATGAGTTCCCCTGCGTATTTGAGTGTCTTTTTCGTTGTGTTTGGGAAAAGGAAGCGGCCTGTGTCTCCTACAATGCCGGCATAGATCAATTCAGCCGCCTTTGTATTCAGCTGATATCCTTCTTCTTTCCCCTCTAAATACAATTCATAAATCATCTCACTCACAGAGCTTGCCTCTGTATCCACCCAAAGCAAATCGCCATAAGGATCTTCATTCGGGTGATGGTCAATTTTCATCAGTTTATCGCCCATTGAATAGCGCTGATCATCAATTCTCGCTTGATTGGCCGTATCACAGACAATGACAAGGGCTCCTTTATACACGTCATCTGGTACCTCATCGAGTTCATATAAAAATGAAAGGGATGGCTCCGGGGTTCCTGTCGCATAAATATTTTTTTCTGGATAGGTGGCACGCAAGATTTCCGTAAGGCCGCACTGCGATCCATACGCGTCTGGATCTGGTCTTACATGTCTATGGATGATGATGGTGTCATATAATGATATGGTTCTAATCAGTTCTTTTTTCATAAAAACTCCTTCTCATGCGATACTCTTTTTATTATTAAATCATAATCTATCGTGACGGAAAAGTGAGGAATAGACAATTTATTCTAGTAAGCAAGCCTATTTACGTTTAAAATAGGGTTGTAACCACTTACAATGGAGGCTTGGCACATGCTTGTTTTGATTGTGTTTATTATTTGTTCTGCCATGTTTTATTTATACTACAAAGCAAAAAATGTCCGTACAAACCGGCCAGTCGAGAAAAAATTCTGGTCGGCGAAATCCAGTATGGCCCTTGGCTGCTTTGTCCTGCTTTTCGGTGTGAATCAATTATTTTTAAACCGCTCGTCACTCGCATTTGTCATTGGATTTATTTTTGTTGCCGTCGGTATCGGCAGTACGTGGGCTGGGTATAAAGCCTACAAGCATTACCTTCCGCTCTTTTTAAAGGAAGGCGAAAAAGATCACGCGTAATTAGGGAAGGGGCGACATGAGTTCGCCCTTTTTATGATTATCCTCTCTCCATCAGCTGCACCATCAGCATCGCTTTTCCTACGATATTCGATTGGTGGTACACCTCGACTTCCAGCTTTCCAAACTTACGTCCTACTTCTAAAATATTGGGCTTGATCTGTATGGTGGATTCCATTTGAACCGGTTTTAAGAAGTAGACCGAGAGACTCTCGACGATCAGCTCGCCCTTTTTATGAGATTTTAAGAAGCGGTTCGCGGATTCGATTAAAATTTGTGTGAACACCCCATATGAAATGTTTCCAAGCTGATTCGTCATTTGTGGTGTGACCTCGTATTGATAAACCGCATCTGCTTTTGGTTTTTCTGTATCCGTTTCTTTAAACCCTCTTGAGACAACATCATCCAGCTTTTCTCCGACCTGCGGCTGCTTTTGAATCATTTGCAGCGCCTTGAGCACATCCTGACGGCTGATCATCCCAATCAGCTTCGCATGATCATCTACAACTGGCAGCACCTCAATGCCCTCCCATACCATCATTTGAGCAGCTGAGGCGACAGAGGTCTTGCCAATGACCGTCAGCGGATTTTTTGTCATCACCTTTTCAATCGGTGTGGAGCGGTCATGGCCGGCTATATCCTTTGAGGTGAGAATCCCGTGTATTTTCATTTGGTTGTCTGCCACCGGGAAACGGCCGTGGCCAGTTTCATAATTCTTTTCATACCATTTTTCAAGCTTATCCTCTGGTGATAAATACACCGTCCGTTCTATCGGCGTTAAAATATCTTCCACCAGCACAATCTCTTTTTTAATTAATTGGTCATAAATGGCTCTGTTAATGAGAGCTGCTACGGTAAAAGTATCGTAGCTTGTCGATAAAATCGGCAGCTCAAGCTCATCTGCAAGCTGAATGATCTCATCATCTGTTGAGAATCCGCCTGTGACCAACACAGCCGCTCCTGCCTCTAATGCCTGCTTATGGGCATTGATTCGGTTTCCGACGATCAGCAGGTTGCCAGCTGCCGTATAGCGCATCATCGCATCCAGCTCCATCGCTCCGATGACAAATTTATTTAACGTTTTATGTAAGCCTGCTCGTCCTCCAAGCACCTGTCCATCAATGACATTGACCACTTCTGCATATGTCAGTTTTTCAATATTTTCTTTTTTCTTCTGTTCAATTCGAATGGTGCCGACTCGTTCAATGGTGCTGACGAATCCTTTATTTTCTGCATCTTTGATGGCCCGGTAAGCGGTGCCTTCACTCACTTTCATTTCTTTCGCTATGCGCCGGACAGAGATTTTCTCCCCGACATCTAAAGAATCAATATACGATAAAATTTGCTCATGCTTTGTCGCCAATCCCGTTCACCCTTTTTGTTTTCAGCGTTTTCATCTATGTTTCATTATAAGGGCAGGAGGCTTTTAATAGCAATTTGTCTTTTCTTTCAGCAAGATGAGGGCAAAGAAAAAAGCTGGCATGTGTGTGCCAGCTTCGTTCTTTACTGATTAAATCTCGACGGATTCTCCGCTGTTTAACACATGACCGACACCGCCGTGCAGACTGTCTGCAAATGCATGCGGGTCCTGTTCAATCGGCGGGAATGTGCTGTAGTGAATCGGAACGACCTGCTTAGCACGAAGCCATTCTGCTGCAATTCTTGCATCGTCCGGCCCCATGGTGAAGTTATCACCAATTGGAAGGAAAGCAAGGTCAATATGATTCAACTCACCAATCAGCTTCATATCTGAAAAGAGTGCAGTGTCTCCAGCATGATAAATCGTTTTGCCCTCTGCGGTAAATAAAATACCTGATGGCATGCCAGTATACGTAATCGTCTGTGCCTCTTCATCAATGACGGCTGAACCGTGGAATGCTTGCGTGAGCTTCACTTTACCAAATTCAAACTCACGTCCACCTCCAATAGAAAGAGGGTGCGTTTTCACCCCTTGCCAGCTTAAATACGTGGCAAGTTCAAAAGGCGCGACAATAAGCGCATCATTATTTTTAGCAATTTCAATCGTGTCACCGATGTGATCTCCATGCCCGTGTGTCAGTAAAATGACATCCGCTTTGACATCTTGCGGTTTGATATCCGTGAACTTATTTCCATTTAAAAATGGATCAATCCAAATATGGTATCCGTTTGTTTCAATGTGTACGGCTGAATGTCCATGATATGTAGCTTTCATGTAGTATGTCCACCTTTCAATTTTGATCTCATATCATTATTCCCTCTATAAAAAGTTGAAAAACTTAATGCCGGTGAATCACGTTAAGGCCGCCTGTTGCTTCAATGACGGTCCCTGTAATGAGGTCTGAACGGTCATCGCATAAAAATGAGATAATACGCCCGATATCCTCTCCAGTACCAGACCTGCCAATCGGCGTTTCATCGTCTTTGATCTGGCGTGCTTCTTCTATTGTCGACTCTTTCATGTCTCCAACGATTTTGCCTGGACAAATCATATTGGCTGTAATGCCGTTTTCGGCTTCTTCAATCGCAATGGTTTTCGTCAGTGACGCCAGTCCCACTTTTGCCGCTCCAAAGGCTGATCTGTGCATCCAGCCTGGCGCATGGTCTGCACCTTGAAAGCCGTATGTGATAATGCGGCCAAAGCCTTGCTTTCTCATCATGGGGATGACCATCCGGAACAAGTGGAATACAGCTGATAGGTTGCCTTCCATCATTTGATACCATTCATCTTCAGAGTAATCCGCCAGTTTCTTTCGTTCAAAAATATAAGGACCAGCATTGTTAATCAAGGCATCTATCCGCCCAAATCGCTCTGTTGCCAGCTCTACCATGTTTTTTAAATCTGCTTTGTTTGTCACATCTCCTTGGACAAATTGAAGCTTTTCTTCGTATTCCTGCAATTCTTCTTTCATCTGCCGGACAGCTTCATCATCACTTCGATAATTCACTGTCACAGAATACCCCATATTCAGTAAAGACTCGGTGACTTTCCTGCCAAGTCCTTTAGAACCCGCTGTTATTAATGCGTGTCGCACACAATCTCCTCCTAAAGCAAAGGTTGCAAGTTCATGTGTTTCTTTTGTTATCTTTACTTTACTATAAACCGGCATCTGACGCACTTATGAACCCTTTATCGATGCGGGTAAAACAATATTGGGTGATTCATCCACTTTTTCATATCCCATGAGCCATGGATATCGAGAAGCAGCGAAATAAAACGATAACATTCTCTCACCTCTTGAAGCTGGCGAGGAAGCGGGCAAATCTCCTCATATCCCAATTGAACCTCCTGTGCAGCTTCTTTCGTCAAAAGGTATTCCAATGCAATAAAATCAAACGAAGCTGGTCCAAATACGACATACTCCGTATCAACTAGACTCGTCACTTGATCATCTTTTTCAATATATTGTGACGGATCTAAATCAATTAAAATGAGACTGGCTGAATCAGGGGGTCTTAGCTTTTCAATTTTTCTTTGCACAATTTCTGCATAACACTGAAATTCAGCCTGATCAGCGTAATAGCGGCTTATGAGTTTGGATACAGCCTTTTTTAATAGAGGATGGAATTCTCTCAGATGCCTCTTTTCAGCCTCGTATACTGCACCAAAAGAGTGCGTTCGATATGAATGAAGATGTGCTAGTTTCCTCCCATAATCTTTATAAAAGTCTGATGAACGCCCCTCAAAAGATGTTAAAGGCGTTCCTTCTACTTTTTCCATGACATAATAATGTCTCCCTGCCTTCTTCACTTTACGAACAACTTCTGGAATATGAAAGGAATTCGTATGAGACAGTTTTTGATTGATTTGATCGATATGCTCTTGGACAGTATGGGCACTTACTCCATAAATCATATTGATCCCAAACATAAATTCACTTTCTTCCATTGCAGTTTTAGGTGATTTTATTACATATTCCGTTTGATCTTGTAAGGAGATAAGCCACACATCATTAGCCCGTCCGTCATATTGTTCTCCTAACGGTTTCATTGTTACGATCGGTTGATGAAACAAAGCCTCAAGGGTTTTCCTCATGATCTGCTGTCACTCCCTCTTCTGCTTGACGCTGGTATGCTTTCATTTTCTCCAATGATGATCAATCTCCTTGTTCCATAACAAAAAACCATCCGTATAAACGAATGGTTTTGGTAAGTTACGCTAGGCAGGCTTTTGCTTTTTCTAAAGCGAGCTGAATTTGTTTAAATCCTGTTCCGCCTGCACTTGTTCTTTTTTCAACAGCAACATACGGATCAAGAATAGTGTAAATGTCTTGTTCAAAAAGATCGCTTGCTTCTGTGAATGTTTCAAAAGGAAGATCCGTTAAGTAGATCCCTTTTTGAATACACGTATACACAAGTTTTCCAACGATCTCGTGTGCTTCACGGAATGGCATACCTTTTTTCGCAAGGTAGTCTGCCACTTCTGTCGCATTTGAGAAGTCTTCTTTTGTTGCTTTTTTCATGACATCTTCGTTCACTGTCATCGTTTGAATCATACCTGTGAAGATTTGCAGGCTGCCAGCGATGGTTTTCACTGTATCAAACATGCCTTCCTTATCTTCTTGCAGGTCTTTGTTATACGTAAGCGGCAAGCCTTTCATGATCGTAAGAAGCCCCATCAGGTTGCCATACACACGGCCTGTCTTCCCGCGGATCAACTCAGCCATATCCGGGTTTTTCTTTTGCGGCATCATGCTGCTGCCTGTTGCGTATGTGTCATCAAGCTCAATGAATTTGAATTCTTGCGAACACCATAAAATGATTTCCTCACAAAAACGTGAAAGGTGCATCATCACAAGACTGCTATTCGACAAGAACTCTAAAATGAAATCCCGGTCACTCACACCATCAAGGCTGTTTTCGTAAATATGGTCAAAGCCCAGCAGCTCTGCTGTATATTCACGATCAATCGGGAATGTCGTTCCTGCTAACGCTCCGCATCCAAGTGGAGACACGTTGATTCGCTTCAATGAATCTTGGAAACGTGCTTTATCACGTTCAAGCATCCAGAAATAGGCGAGCATATGATGGGCAAAGGAAATAGGCTGTGCACGCTGTAAGTGCGTATATCCTGGAAAAATCGTTTCAACGTGCTTTTCTGCCTTTTCTACAAGCACTGTTTGAAAGGAAGAGATCAGTTGAATGATATGCTCTACTTGGTTATTCAAATATAAATGCATATCGGTTGCGACCTGATCATTCCGGCTTCTCGCTGTGTGCAATTTGCCGCCAAGCGGACCTATCTCATCAATGAGCATTTTTTCAAGGTTTAAATGAATATCCTCGTAATCTACTGAGAAATCTAGTTCATCCGCCTCTGCCTTTTTCATGAGCGTATTCAATCCGTCTTTGATGGCAGCGGCCTCCTCATCGCCGAGGATACCGCATTTATTCAGCATACTTGCATGAGCAAGGGAGCCGGTCAGATCTTCTTTCACTAATTGTTTGTCGAAATGAATGGACGCACCAAACTCATCGACCCATTTTTCTGGTGTTTTTTGAAATCGGCCTCCCCAAAGCTTTTTCATGCTTTAACCTGCTCCTTTTTATTCACGATGCTGTTTACTTTTGTCGGTAAGCCCCAAAGGTTAATAAATCCTACAGCTGCATCATGATCGAATTCATCTGCTTTTGTGTAAGTTGCTAGATTTTCATCATAAAGTGAATATGGTGATTTACGTCCTTCTACAATCGCATGGCCTTTAAATAGTTTCACACGTACAACACCTGTTACGTTCTGTTGTGTTTCTTGTAAGAATGCATCTAGTGCTTCTTTCAGCGGTGAGAACCATAAGCCGTTGTATATTAATTCAGCCATTTTTTGTTCAACGATTGGCTTAAAGTGAGCGACTTCTTTAACAAGCGTTAAGTCTTCAAGCTCTTTGTGCGCTTTTAGAAGTGTGACAGCACCTGGGCACTCGTACACTTCACGAGATTTGATACCAACCAAACGGTTTTCAACGTGATCGATTCTGCCCACGCCATGCTGACCAGCAACTTCATTTAAATGAAGGATGAGATCAGATAATGAATACTGGATACCGTCAATCGCTGTTGGTTTTCCTTTTTCAAACGTGATTTCAATAATTTCAGGTGTGTCAGGCGTTTTTTCAAGTGGATTTGTCAGATCATATGCACCTTCTGGCGGCGCAGCCCAAGGATCTTCTAAAATGCCACATTCGTTACTTCTGCCCCAAAGGTTTTGGTCGATTGAATATGGGCTGTCTAAGTTAATCGGAATTGGAATACCGTGTTTTTGTGCATATTCGATTTCTTCATCACGAGACCATTTCCATTCACGCACTGGTGCAAGAACTTCTAGGTCAGGATTTAATGCTTTAATAGATACTTCAAAACGAACTTGGTCGTTTCCTTTTCCAGTACAACCATGAGCAACTGCTACTGCATTTTCTTTCTCTGCCACTTCCACTAATTTTTTTGCAATAAGCGGGCGAGATAGGGCAGATACTAGCGGATATTTTCCTTCATACATAGTGTGTGCTTGTAATGCAGTCAGTGCAAATTCTTCAGCAAATTCTTCTTTTGCGTCGATCATGTATGATTGAACCGCTCCAACTTGAAGTGCTTTTTGTTGAACGAATGCTAAATCTTTTCCTTCACCTACGTCCAGGCAGCAAGCAACGACTTCATAGCCTTGCTCTTGTAACCATTTAACTGCAACAGAGGTATCAAGACCTCCGGAATATGCTAATACGACTTTTTTATTTTGTGACATGATTGAAAAGCTCCTCTCGCTTGTTTTGATTCTGTGAATGTTTTTTGCATAAAAATAAGTTTTAATTTATAAACATGCATTTAGTATGTATACACTGTAACAAGGAAAAATTGTTTTTTCAACCCCTTTATGAAAAAAACTCTGCCAAATTTTCTTGGCAGAGTCATTTTGGGCTATTTTTGATCCTTTTCAAGCTCTCGTAAGACATGTGGAAGCTCTGGAATGATGAGTTTTGTCATCGCTAAACGAACGGCTCCGGTCGATCCTGGTGTGGCAAAGACCGCTTTTTGATTGATGACCCCTGCCGTTGCCCGGGACAAGATCGCCGCTGAACCGATGTCTTCTGTATAGCTGAGCATGCGGAAGATTTCACCGAAGCCAGGCAGTTCCTTGGAGAAAAGAGGGGTGATGGCTTCAATGGTGACATCCCTTGCAGCTATTCCTGTCCCGCCATTTAACAAGACCGCATCTATTTTCGCTTCGCTTGTTCCTTCCAGCACAGCGTCTTGAATGGCTCCAATATGATCTTTTACCACATCGTATGCAAGAACAAGATGTCCCTGTTCTTTGAGCAAATCGATCATCAGACGGCCGCTTTTGTCTGTTTCTTTTGTCCTTGTATCACTGACTGTGATGACTTTTACATAAAGTCTCTCTTTCGCCTCACGTTTATGTTCTGTCACGCTCATCTTTCGCACCGCTCCCTTTTGCTTCGTATTGGACAACATTATAGCATGCTGCTTTTAACAGAAAAAAGCTCTTTTCCAATAAGGAAAAGAGCTTTTCAAACTTGATTACGCTAAACGCATAACGTCTCTTGCAATCATTACTTCTTCGTTCGTTGGAATAACGATGACTTTTACTGGAGAGTGAGGGTAGCTGATGAATGCTTCTTCGCCTCTCATGTTGTTAAGGGAAGGATCCCAGTAAACGCCCATGAATTCTAGACCACGAAGTACACGTGCTCTGACTTCAGAACTGTTTTCACCGATTCCTGCTGTGAAGATGATCGCGTCTACGCCATTCATTCTTGCTGCATAAGAACCAATATATTTATGAATACGGCTCGCAAAAATATCAAGAGCTACTTCTGCACGGTCGTTTCCTTCTTCTGTTGCTTCTTCGATATCACGAAGGTCACTTGACAGACCAGACACACCTAAAAGACCACTCTTCTTATTTAAAGTAGAAAGCACTTCTTCAGCAGTATGTCCTGTTTTCTCCATAATGAATGGAATAAGGGCAGGGTCAATGTTACCTGAACGTGTACCCATTGCAACACCCGCAAGTGGTGTGAAGCCCATGGATGTATCGATTGATTTTCCGCCTTCAACTGCTGCGATACTCGCACCATTTCCAAGGTGGCAAGAAATCAAACGAAGCTCTTCTAGAGGGCGGCCTAATAGCTCTGCTGCACGCTCTGTTACGAACTTGTGACTTGTTCCGTGGAATCCGTATTTACGAATACCAAAGTTTTTGTAGTAGTCGTAAGGAAGGCTGTATAGGTAAGACTGCTCTGGCATAGTTTGGTGGAACGCTGTATCGAATACAGCAATCGCTGGTACGTCAGGCAGAATTTGTTTGAATGCTTTGATTCCTACAACGTTTGCAGGGTTGTGTAGTGGTGCAAGCTCTGAAAGCTGATCAATGTCATTGATCACTTCATCTGTTAAAAGAACAGAATCGCTGAATTTTTCTCCGCCGTGAACAACGCGGTGTCCTACGCCATCAATTTCATTAAAGTCTTTGATGATGTTAAATTCAGTTAGTTTTTCAAGTAGCATTTTGACCGCTACTGCGTGATCTGGAATATCTGTGACTTCTGTTTTCTTTTCTCCGTCTACAGAAATCGTGAAGATACTGTTGTCCATTCCGATTCTTTCCACAAGCCCTTTTGTTAAAACAGTTTCTTCAGGCATGTCGAACAATTGGAATTTAAGAGATGAGCTTCCTGCGTTGATTGCAATAATTTTGGACATTACTGTCGCTCCTTTTACTCAGTTGTTATATAAGGTTTCACGTTTTTTCCGGTGCTATATTCAACCTGTTTGACGGGTCTTTTATAGTTTAACGATAAGTCCGAAAAATATCTGACTTTTTCATTTAAACATTGAAAACTTTGCATTTCAAGTGCACCTTCCAACTGTTACCGCTTACATCAATAAGTCGTTATTTTCTGAATAGTAAAATAGCCAGAGATAACTCTGGCTATTCTTTCGTTTCTTTTTCTTCTATAAACCACTGGTCTAATTTTCTCATCACACCGACCATTGCTTCTTTCTGTGAGAAAGACGGCAGATTGGCAAATAGCATCCGTTTTGGTGCTTCCAAGCCTTCTTTTTTCTTTTGCATCACAAATAAGCTTTTGGCGTGTTTTTTGTCCTTGAACATTGAGACCGGCAGTTGAATTAACGCATTCATATACGCATGATCTTTGATGAAATCCTTTAATTGTACGCTTTCTTTTCCTTCAAACAAGTCGTTTGGAATGATGAAGAATAAGAAACCGCCTTCTTTCGTATAACGAAGGCTTTGTTCGATGAATAAATAATGCGCAAAGGCATGTCCTTCTTTCGCCTTTAATTCGAAGTCCTCTGCACGCTCATCATTTGGATAGTAGCCGACTGGCAGGCTGCATACAGTGACATCGACTGGTGAGATCAGAAGCGGCTCAAGGCTGTCCTGATGGAAAAGCTCGACTTCTTTCTCTTCTAAATTCGCCTGGGCCCAAGCAATTTTAATGAGCACATCATCAATTTCTGACGCAAAGCCGCACTTTGTTTCTGCCGTGAGGTTATTTAAAACAGCAAGCAGTAAGTTTCCTGTTCCTGCGGCTGGATCAAAGACAACGAGCTCTTTTTGTCCTTCTAAAAATTTATTGACTAAATAGCTGACAAACAGCCCAATCGTATCTGGCGTCATCTGGCGATTTGGATGGGAAATATCCTTTTGTCCTTTCAATACGGCGAACTGAAACGCTTTACGAATCTGCTCATGATCATAAGAAGCAAAATCTGCTTTCTCTATTAAATCCTTTAATAAACCGTTTCGATCATTTACTTGAAAAAAGGCTTCTCCTGCTTCAGCCAATGCTTCAATGTAGGAAATGCTCTGTTCCTTTTTTAATCGAATAGAAGCTGTATCGAGCAGTTCAAAAATAGTACTCACTTGATCTTTCTGCAATGCTTTTCTCTCCTCGCTTTGTTAAAAGCTATATGTTTTCATTGAAAAGAGCCCCAGGATGAAGCCGGAGCTCTTGTCGATGCTGCTTTTATAACAGTGATTTTGCAGCTTCAATGGCTTTTTCATAATTTGGGTGATTCGTTGCTTCACTTACGTATTCAGTGTAAACCACTTTTCCGTTAGGGTCTAATACGAAGACTGCGCGTGCCAATAAACGCAATTCTTTCATATATACTCCGAATGCTTCACCAAATGACATATCTCTGTGATCAGATAATGTTTCAACATTTTCAATTCCGTTTGCTCCACACCAGCGTGCTTGTGCAAATGGAAGGTCTGCACTAATCGTATAAATATTGACCGGACCTAAACCTGCTGCCTCTTCATTGAAACGTCTTGTTTGTGCGTCACACACACCTGTATCAATAGAAGGAATCACTGAGATGATCGTCACTTTTCCTGCTAAATCAGAAAGTGAAACTTCTCCGAGTGAGTTCGTTAAAACCGTAAAATCAGGAGCCTGCTCGCCTACTTTTACTTCTTTTCCTACAAGCGTTACAGAACTCCCTTTAAATGTGATCGATGCCAAAACAATTCCTCCCTTATCAAATGTATGGTTCTATCATAGTAGAGAAAGCAAAAAACTGCAAAGCCTAATCGTCCATTTTGAAAAAAAAGTTAACTGCAAGCGCAGTTAACTTTTTAAAGGTCTATGTCATCTAGTTTTCGTTCTTTATGACGATGCTCCCGCTCATCCTTCTTAAACATGTGCTGAAGACGTTCAATTGCTTGAGGAGCAGAATCCAATATTTTATCAAGCAGATGTGTGTGTTCATCCAAATGAAGCATTCGTACTCCGTTTGTTCCGACAATTAAGAAGGCGATTGGTGTAATGGACACACCGCCACCGCTTCCGCCGCCAAATGGGAGTCTCGGTTCTTTTCGTTCCTGTTCATCAGAACGTTTTTCTTTCTTTTGGTTCCCGTTAAATTCACTGCCGCCGGCTGCAAATCCAAAACCAACCTTTGACACAGTGAGAATGACACTGCCATCAGGGGTTTCGACTGGATCGCCGATGATTGTATTCACATCTATCATTTCTTTTAAGTTTTCCATCGCTGTCTTCATGAGACCTTGGATTGGATGATCTGCCATTTTCGGGTTCCTCCTTAAACAGATGATTCATTCTTCGTTGCTTGAAGAGAGGCACTTTTTCTCGCCTTTCTCCCTTTTAACCAATGGACAAGTAAACGAATGGCTGCAAGCATAGCATGTCCAATACGAAAATAAGCTATACATGTAAACTGAGTCTGTGACACATTGTGCTGAAAGGCCGGAATCACTTCATATACCGGTTTATGCTTAAAGGTGAGATGCTCCTGCATAAAGGCAAGGAGTGCTCCTTTCACTGACCACACACCACCAGCTGCTACACCTGTTAAAGCAGCGTCATGAAAGCCAATCCATGTCGACCAGTGAAATGATACGATTCTGATGTGAATGAAGAACTTGCGCATGATCCGGTTTAAATCAACAATCTCTTTTGTGATGCGCTCCATTTGATGGAGGATTTGCTTCATATCACGTTTTCCCACTTTTTTATGCATGGATTCATTTTCGTGACTTGGCGTTTTGGTGCTCTTCATTTTCTTTTCACGAATATCAATCGTTTGATCTTCCGCATTGACCCTCACCATTGGGATCTCTTTTTTGAGTCTGACCATTCCATATAAGGTGATGACCTTCAGTGCAATATGGTCATCGTCGTTTGTATGCGAAAAGTCCAGTGAAATGGTTACTTTCATGAAAATCAACAAGATCACAAGAAACAAAAACGCTGCGATCCAAACGTAAAGCACTGTGCTCACTTCCTCCATAACAAATGATGCTTCCCCTACGATTATGGCTCTCATTCTGGATTTTATACCCAATCATGAAAAAAGAGTTTGACCGGTCCCCGGCCAAACTCCTCTGATTATACGTTTGATTCTGTTTTTTCATATAAATGTTCATGAACAACCACCGTATCGGCGAAGTAATCATGAACCCCTTGCTTTTTCGGTGAAAATCCAACGACCGCATAGAGAACAAAGATCGTATTAATGTAGCGTCCGACAATCTCTCTAAAGAAAATAACATCCCAAGTCAGCTTCTTCTCAGGCTGAAGTGAGACCACTTTAATCCCAAACACCATTTTGCCGAGTGTTTGCTGAAAAATTTTTGTCATGATGGCGAAATAAAGAAGGAACACAATCGTTGTTGTGATGGAAAATGGAGAAAACCATCCCCCTCCTTTGGACCAGCCAAACAGACTAAAGATTGGAGAAACCGTCAAATGGTTGACACCCCAGACGACGAGCCAATCAAGAATAAACGCCCAAAATCTAATCCAAAAACCTGCAAACGCCTGTGCTTCAATTGAAGCACGCTTCACAAATACCGGCTTTGATTCTTCCTCTTGGCTGCGGCTTTCGCTTACTTCATCGAATGTAGAATCCATCTATGATCCCTCCTTTATTTTGAATAGAGATACATCGGTTTAGACCCATTTGAGCCAGCCAGTGTTTCTTTTAAATTTAGAAAATCAATTTCACTTTTAAAGAGTTTGCTTGCACTCATGTTGAAGAGAGAATTCCAGCCAAAGCTTTGAGAATAGCTGATCACTGTTGCTCCTTTTAAGCCTTTTTCATTTTTCTTCATCGCTTTTAATGCATCTTCATAATAGCCAAGCTCATCGACTAATCCGTTCGATTTCGCCTGTGTTCCATCATATACTCGGCCGTCCGCAATTTTCTTGACGTCCTGTTTTGACATGCCGCGTCCTTCAGAAATGACTTTGACAAATCCTTCATAAGAGTTATTGACCATGCTCTGCATGATGTCGCGCTCATCTTTTGTCATATCACGGTCTGGAGACATGATGTCTTTGTATTTTCCGCTCTTAATCGTTTCATATTTAATTCCCAAGTTATCTGCGAGCTTTGAATAATTCAAACTTTGCATAATGACACCTAACGATCCTGTTAATGTTTCAGGTGAAGCAAAGATTTTCTTCGCTGGAGTTGACACATAGTAGCCGCCAGAAGCTGCCATTGAACCCATGGATACGTAAATCGGCTTTTTCGCTTTTTTCACTTCTTCTAATTTTTTATGTATTTCAGCACTTTCATAGACACCGCCGCCAGGAGAGTTTACACGCAAGAGTACACCTTTTACAGAAGCATCCTCTTTCGCTTTATCCAGCTCCTTCAAGAATGCACGATGATCATAACCTTCTCCACCTAATAGGCTTGATGCACCGCCATTATCTTGAATCGTTCCATTAATCTCAAGAACAGCAATTTTACCTGCGCTGCTACCATCCTCTAGTACCTTCTCTTCTATTTCATCCCCGAATTGATAGCTCATTTTATTGTCATTGAAGCTGTCGAACAAGGCCATCGTGACACTAATCACGATAGAAAATCCGAAAACACCTAGTGCAATGATCAACGCTACCCATCTTTTCGCATTCATCTTTTTCTCCTCCTTTTTGTCTCACTTCAGTCATACGAATACTCACATGAAATGTTTCACAGGAATTGTGGTTTTTTTACATTTCATGTAGGCATATGATAGCACCTCTCTTAAATACCGTTCAACTTTCCATTGCCTGCAATGATATGTGTGTGACGAAAAATTGGCTTTTTTATCCTCTCCCTGCACCTAATAGGCTATATCTCCACCGCAACGAAACACCTAAACCATTCTTTCATAAGAAAACAACTATTCAATTATGCTCAGACTTCAGCCGTTTTGAATCACTTACATCGACTCATTTCTAAAAAGCGAATGCGATCATTCATCGTTCTTTCTAATATTTTTACTTTCATATGAAAAAAGTGTAAAATGTGAGCAAGGGTTTTCATGTAAGCCCTTTACTACTCGAAATCTATTTTTGACAACAAAGGGGAGAACGTCAATGACAGACAATCGTCGCAATGTATTTTTCTTTTACAAAAAAGATCATGAATTGGATGGACACATTTCTTCTCTCGAGAAGGTCGCTACCGATCAAGGCTTTCACGTCGTCAAGCGTGCAGAGGATGCCCATATTATTGCTTCAATTGGCGGGGATGGCACATTTCTTCAAGCGGTCCGTAAAACGAACTTCCGGGATGACTGCTTGTATGTAGGGGTATCAAAATCAGAGAATACGCACCTATACTGCGATTTTTCTTTAGAGCATTTTGATAAAATGATTGACGCCATGAACACTGAACAGATTGAAGTGAGAAAATATCCGATCATCGATGTAAGCGTTGACAGTACAAATCAGTTCCATTGCTTAAATGAACTGTCGATCCGCTCCAGTATTATTAAAACATTTGTAATCGATGTGTATATAGATGACTTCCACTTTGAAACATTTAGAGGCGACGGCATGATTATTTCTACTCCAACTGGCTCAACGGCTTACAATAAATCCATAAGCGGCGCCGTGGTTGATCCGATGCTTCCTTGTATGCAGGTAACAGAGCTTGCATCGCTGAATAATAACTCATATCGTACACTTGGCGCTCCTTTCATCTTAAGCAGTGACCGCAAGCTGACTCTAAAGGTGGTGCAGGATGGAAACGATCATCCAATTATCGGGCTTGATAACGAAGCGCTCGGCACAAAGCACGTCAAACAAATTGACATTGGCCTTTCAGGAAAAGTGATTAAAACGGTGAAATTAAAAGACAACTCTTACTGGGAAAAAGTAAAACGCAGATTCCTTTAATCAAAAAGCTCCTTCATGGGGCTTTTTTTTATGTTTTTTCATTCACGGTCATGGTTATGGTATGATGTCACAAGTATGAATGTACGAAAAGGAGAACACGATGACATTACACCATTTTGATCAATATCCATTAAGCGATGAATTGAAACAAGCGTTAGAAGCGCTTCACTTCCATACACCTACACCCGTTCAGCACGAGACATTATCCGTTGCTTTTTCAAAGCAGGATTTAATCGTCAAATCTCAGACTGGTAGCGGCAAGACCGCAGCCTATGGCCTGCCGATTTGTGAAATGGTTGATTGGGCTGAAAATAAACCGCAAGCTCTTATCCTCGTTCCAACACGAGAACTCGCGATGCAGGTTAAACAAGACCTCACAAGCCTTGGGCGATTGAAACGAATCAAAGCCGCAGCCATTTATGGAAAAGCCCCTTTTCAAGCGCAAAAAGTAGAGCTTTCACAGAAAAATCATATTGTATGCGGGACACCAGGCCGAATTTTGGATCACCTTGAGAAAGGCACTCTTTCTTTAGAAAATCTCAAATTTTTCGTGTTAGACGAAGCCGATGAAATGCTGAATATGGGATTTATTGATCAAGTCTCTTCTATTATTCAATATCTGCCGCCAAAGCGCATGTCGATGCTGTTTTCAGCGACGATGTCTGATGACATGAAGAAATTGAGCGAACAGTTTTTACAATCACCAACCGTCATTGAGATCGCACGTGAAGAAACGTCTGTACCACAAATCACCCACACCGTGATTGAAACGGAAGAAGAAGCGAAATTCTCCCTTCTTCAGCGGACGATCGTCATTGAAAATCCAGATAGCTGCATTATTTTCTGTAATACTCAAGACCGGGTGAATGAGCTCACGTTGAAGCTGGACGAATGGGATGTGCCCTGTGACAAAATTCACGGCGGCATGAGACAGGAAGACCGCTTTGATGTCATGGATGAATTCAAAAACGGTGAGTTCCGTTATCTCATCGCAACTGATATAGCAGCGCGGGGAATTGATGTCAGTGATATGACGCATGTTATTCATTATGATCTTCCCTATGAAAAAGAGCGCTATATACACCGGACTGGTAGAACAGGCAGAGCAGGAAAAAGCGGAAAAACGATTGCCTTTATGACAAAGAATGCAAAGCCGCTTATTGAGGAATTAAAGCAGGATGCCGGTATTGATTTTCAGACTCAGCCTTATCCAACGAAGGAAGAAGCAGAGCAGCATGTAGAAAGCTTTGAAAAAAAGATTGAAACGCCTATTCAAAAGGAAAATAAACAGGCAGGCGTTGAGAAGAATATTATGAAGCTTTATTTTAACGGCGGGAAGAAAAAGAAGCTTCGTGCTGTTGATTTCGTTGGGACCATTGCCAAAATAGAAGGCGTGGAATTCGATGACATTGGGATTATTACGATTCAAGATACGAAAACGTATGTAGATATTTTAAACGGAAAAGGCCCTCTTGTGCTGAATGCCATGCGCCACACAACTATTAAAGGCAAGCAGTTAAAAGTACATGAAGCTCGTTCATAAAAAGTAAAGGCCATGCGCCTTTACTTTTTTATTGTTGATGAGAAGAGCTCACAAACCGTGATGCCATCAGCTTTTTTGATGTCAGACATGACAAATGTCATGTTGCATACATGATGGGTGCTACTATGAGCATGACACGTTTCCTTCTATACTTTGAAGTAGAAAGAAACGGAAAGGACTTGAACGTTCATGACGACTTCAACAAACACACAGCAGCAAGCCAGTTTACGAAAACAAGTTGGTCAATTCTCTGGTGCTGATTCGAAAAAAAGTATTATTCAGCTTTTCAATACATTTGTTCCTTTTTTTGGACTTTGGTTTCTTGCCTATTATAGTCTAAACATCTCCTACGTTTTAACCCTCTTTATTGCGGTGATTGCAGCTGGTTTTTTAGTACGTGTCTTTATTATTTTTCACGACTGCTGCCACCAATCCTTTTTCAAGCAAAAGCCGCTGAATCACCTATTCGGTTTCTTAACAGGTGTACTCACTCTTTTCCCTTATCTTCAATGGCAAAGAGACCATTCCATTCACCATGCTACAAGCAGTAATTTAGATAAACGTGGTACTGGTGACATTTGGCTCCTGACAGTAAAAGAATATCAAGAAGCGACGAAATGGACGAAATTCCGCTACAGATTTTACCGTAATCCTTTTGTGATGTTTATTTTAGGTCCGATCTTTGTATTCCTTATTCAAAACCGGTTCAATGTAAAAAGCGCCCGTAAAAAAGAGCGCTGGAACACGCATTTGACAAACGTAACCATTCTTGCGCTAGCAGCCGCAACATGCTTTCTATTTGGCTGGCAGGAGTTCCTGCTCGTTCAAGGTCCGATCTTCCTCATCTCAGGATCTATCGGTGTATGGTTGTTTTATGTCCAGCATACGTTTGAGGATTCTTACTTTGAAGCAGATGAGCATTGGAACTATGTGCAGGCAGCTGTTGAAGGAAGCTCGTTTTACAAATTACCAAAGCTTCTTCAATGGTTAACAGGTAATATTGGCTACCATCATGTCCATCATTTAAGCCCAAGGGTGCCGAATTATCATTTAGAGCATGCCCATGAGCAAAGTGAACCGCTGCAAAATGTCCCAACCATCACGTTGAAAACAAGTATTGAATCCATGAAATTTAGATTGTGGGATGAGGAAACGAAAGCATTCGTTACCTTCAAAGAGGCGAGGCAATCTAAAAAGATGAACGTCCCTGTCATCAAAGGAGACATTCTGAAGAAAAATGCATAATTGGTTCAAGCTCTTTCTTACACTAGAAGGAGCTTGTTATCATTTACAGGATGCAGCCGCATGTTGAATTTGATAAAGTAAGGAAAAAGAATGAAAAACGAAAAAGGTGGCACACGGATGAAAAAACAGTTTAAAATTCAAAAATTGCATGGGATTTCCCCCTATATATGGGCCATTTTTTTCATCCTGCCCTTCTATTTTATCTTTAAAACACCTTCGACTTTAGGCATTGTCATCGGCATTATTTTGAATGTCGTCTTTTTCGCTGTGTATCGTTTTGCCTTTGTCGCAAAAGGATGGTCTGTATATGTCTTCGGCCTTCTCTTGATCGCCATTTCAACTGGTTATGTGATGCTCTACAGCTATATTTATTTCGCTTTTTGCATCGCCTATTTTAACGGGCATATTAAACGAAAAGTCCCCTTTTATATCTTGTACTATATCCACCTGGCGAGCGCCGCGGTTGCAGTGAACTTTAGTCTGATCTTAAAAAAGGGCTGGTTTCTTACACAAATCCCTTTTGTCGTCATCACCCTGATTAGTGCGATCCTTCTTCCTCTCAGCATTCGGAGCAGGAAGGAACGGGAACGGCTAGAGGAGAAATTAGAATATGCCAATGAACGAATTGCAGACCTTGTAAAGCTTGAAGAAAGACAGCGCATTGCACGTGACCTGCATGACACCCTCGGTCAAAAGCTTTCTCTGATCGGTTTAAAGAGCGATCTTGCCCGGAAACTCGTGTATAAAGATCCTGAACAGGCGCGTGCCGAACTCAAAAGCGTGCAGCAGACTGCCAGAACGTCTCTTAATGAAGTGCGGAAGATTGTTTCCTCCATGAAAGGCATCCGAATCAAAGATGAAATATCGAACATTGAGCAAATTCTCGAAGCAGCCGGAATTGAACTGATCTATGATGAAAAGGAAGCACCGAAACACATCTCACTTCTGAACGAAAACATTGTGAGCATGTGCATCAAAGAGGCGGTAACAAATGTCGTCAAACATAGTAACGCGACTGTCTGTAAAATCACCATTCACCAACAATCAAAGGAAGCCATCATCACCGTCGAGGATGATGGAACATTCAAAGGAAATTACCCGCCCTCTCAAACAAAAGGACATGGCCTTTTAGGAATTAGAGAAAGATTGGAATTTGCAAATGGCCGCCTGCGTGTTGAGACAAAGGACGGGACAAAGCTCATCATGAGCATTCCAAATGATTCAGCAGCAAAGGAAAAGGAGGGGATAAAATGATCAACATCTTTATCGCAGAAGATCAGCAAATGCTGCTTGGTGCACTCGGTTCACTTCTCGATTTAGAAGACGATATGACGGTGGTTGGGAAAGGCACGAATGGCCAGGATGCCATCGATTTTGCTAAAAAACACGCTGTTGATATTTGCTTAATGGATATTGAAATGCCGGGAAAATCCGGACTGGATGCAGCGGAAGAGCTCAAAGGATCAGATGTGAAAATCATTATTTTGACAACCTTTGCCCGCTCTGGTTATTTCCAAAGAGCGCTAAAAGCTGGCGTCAGCGGCTATATGCTGAAAGACAGCCCAAGCGAGGAACTCGCAAGTGCGATTCGCAGTGTGATGAAAGGGAAAAAGGTGTATGCCCCTGAATTAATGGAAGACTTATATAGTGATGAAAATCCCTTAACCGAACGAGAAAAATCGGTCCTTGAACTCGTCGCAGACGGTAAAAACACAAAAGAAATTGCAAAAGAACTCAGTATTAAAAGCGGCACTGTTCGCAACTACATTTCCATTATATTAGATAAGCTAGAAGTGAAAAACCGCATCGAAGCCATTACACGATCAAAAGAAAAAGGCTGGTTTAAATAAGAAAAAAGATCAGGACACACGCTGCCTTGGTCTTTTTTTTGATAAAAAATCTCTTCTTTATTTTTTATCACCAGCTATCAAAATGTCATTGACAACAGCCCACAGTCCTATGATATGATATCCGAGTGATAATAATTATCATTATCACTAATTCAACCAAATATACGGCTATGTGCCGATTTCAAAGGAGTCTACTTTCATGAAGAAAATATTGTTCCCTCTGATGCTCATCATTGTACTTGCGTTGAGCGCATGTGGCAATAGCAGCAGCTCTTCCTCAAATAAAGGAAATCAATCAACATCATCATCAGACAAAATTACATATCAATCTGAAAATGGCCCTGTGAAGCTTCCAGCGCATCCAAAACGTGTCGTTGTTCTTGGTTCTTTCGCAGGTAATGTATTGTCACTTGGTGTGAACGTCGTCGGTGCTGACTCTTGGTCAAAAAAGAACCCGCGCTTCCAAAAGGAATTGAAAGATGCGGAAGAAATATCGGATGCAAATGTAGAGAAAATCATGAAGCTAAAGCCTGACGTCATTATTGGCTTAAGCGGTGCTAAAAATGTAGAAAAACTCGAAAAGATCGCACCAACCGTTTTGTTTACGTATAACAAAGTCGATTTCCTACAACAGCAAATTGAAATCGGTAAAGTATTAAACAAAGAAAAAGAAGCCAAAGCTTGGGTAAAAGATTTCAAAAAACGCGCAGCTGAAGCTGGAAAAGAAATCAAAGCAAAAATTGGTAAAGATGCAACAGTTTCTGTCTTTGAAAGTGGCACAAAAGAGCTCTACGTCTTTGGAGATGCATGGGGCCGCGGAACAGAAATCCTCTATCAGGAAATGAAATTGAAAATGCCTGAGAAAGTGAAAGAAAAAGCATTAAAAGCCGGCTACTATGCAGTTTCGCAAGAGGTCATTCCTGAATTTGCTGGAGATTATATGATCATTAGTAAAAACAGCGAAATGGACAATTCCTATCAAAACAGTAAAATTTACAAGTCCATCCCAGCTGTCAAAAAACATCGTGTGTATGAGGCCAATGCAGAAGAATTCTATTTTAATGACCCGATCACACTTGAATACCAACTCTCATTCTTTAAAAAGCACTTTTTAGGTAAATAAGCTGAAGCAAGGGATCTCTTCCCTTGCTTTTTTCTTGTCTACTTCTAGCGGCAGCGCTTTTTTTTCGATACAATGACATACAAGCGAATACAAAAAGTGTGGTGCTGATTTTGTTTAAGATTTTACTGATTGAAGATGATACAACCCTCTTCCAAGAAATCAAAGAACGTCTAGTCAACTGGTCCTATGATGTCTATGGGATTCACGATTTCAACCAGGTTCTGCAGGAATTCACTTCTGTCCAGCCTGATCTCGTCATTATTGATATACAGCTGCCGAAATATGATGGCTTTCATTGGTGCCGGATGATTCGGCATCATTCAAATGTTCCGATCATCTTCTTATCATCAAGAGACCACCCTGCTGATATGGTCATGTCGATGCAGCTCGGTGCAGATGATTTTGTTCAAAAACCCTTTCACTTTGACGTGCTCATTGCCAAAGTGAGTGCGGTTCTTCGGCGTGTGCATGATTATAATGCAGAACCGGCTAGCCTAAAGGTATGGTGCGGCGCTGCCATTGACCTAGAAAAAAACACCGTAACAAATGATCACGGTGAAGTTGAATTAACGAAAAATGAGTTGTTTATTCTCAAGGAATTGATTCAGCATAAAAATCATATCGTCAGCCGGGAATCACTCATTCAAGCATTGTGGGAGGATGAACGGTTTGTTAGTGACAATACATTGACTGTAAACGTCAATCGTCTTCGAAAAAAACTAGACGAGATTTCCCTTGGAGCCTTCATTGAGACAAAAGTAGGTCAAGGCTATCTTGCGAAGGAAAAGGATGATCAATGATGCTGCAAGCATTTTTAAAAGAACGAAGAAGCTGGATTCTTTTCTTTCTTAGTTTGCAGCTCCTCATTCTGTTCGTAGCTTACTTGGATACGACCATTCCCATCGCTTCTCTTTTCTATATTGTGATATTATCTATATTTCTCATGATCGTCTTTCTCTTTTTTCGTTACCGAAAAGAAACAGCGTATTATGAAAGGCTGAAAGAATGGGATGATGATATTGATCATCAAATACGGCTCACTCCCTCTTCCCCATTTGAACAGCTCATACATGATGCAACGACAGAGCAAATTGCACGCTACCGGCAGATGGCAGCAGAGCAGAAAATCGCCCTTGAAGAAGAAAAGGATGAATTGCTCTCATGGATACATGAGGTCAAAACACCGCTCACAGCAATGCGCTTAATGATTGACCGCTTAACAGAGCAGCCGCTGAAATCGAATATGACGTATGAGTGGCTCAGAATTCATTTATTACTAGATGCCCAGCTTCACCAAAGCAGAATACGTCATATTGAAAATGATTTATTTATTGAAAAGCTGGACCTGCAAAACATCATAGTGAAAGAAATCAAAGCGCTTCAATCATGGTGCATGCAAAAAGGAATCGGCTTTGAACTCACGCTAGAGGAACGTGGCGTATTAAGTGATACAAAATGGCTATCCTTTATGATCAGACAGGTGCTCACAAATGCAGTCAAGTACAGCCAATCATCCGATATTGTCATCCAAAGCAAGCGAATGAACGACCAAGTAGTGCTGACGATCACAGATCAAGGCAGAGGAATTGACCCAAGAGATATATCTCGTATTTTTGAAAAGGGCTTTACCTCAACAAGACATCACAATGACACCGCCTCTACAGGAATGGGGCTCTATTTAACGAAAAAAGGAGCTGACGCTCTTCATATGACGATCGAGGTCAACTCCGCGATAGATCAAGGCACAACCTTCACCTTCATCTTTCCGAAAAAGAATGATTTTGTTCATATTGCGAGCATGTAAAAAACAATCGAGTCACACCCAAACTCTTCGCGTCTGGCGAAAAACTAGCGCGAAGAGTTTGAGGTGATTGACTCAGGAAATACTCCCCGCTTCTTGTTGAGAAACATCTCCCATCTGTCTTCGTCTATAAATACTTAAGATCATCCCAACAGCCATCAGTTCTAGAAGAATATGCGAACCTCCATAGCTCATGAAAGGCATCGACACTCCAGGTAACGGCAGCAAGCCAAAGTTTGTGAAAATGCTTAAGAGACATTTTGCTGCAAACACAGCGGCTATACCTGTCATGACCATTTTGCCATAAGCCATATTCACTCGTAATGCTGTATGAAATACTCTGTAAATAAAGATGACAAACAACATAAGAGCCATCAGCCCTGCTAACCAGCCAAATGAATAAATGATATATGTAAGCATCCAATCCGTGTGAACCTCAGATATAGCAAATAATGGAGTGATCTGAAACCCGTTTGAGCTGAATTCATGAACTGTGCGAAGGTACCAGCCTGCTTGAAAAAGAGAAAATAATTCAAACATTAGATATAAAACGCCTGCTGCTGTCAGCGGAATGATTTGTCTTAAACTTGCGCTAGACACATACATCACGGTTAAGCACATAACCAGACAGATAATGGTCGCAGGAAGAAAGCCAATCGTACTGATTAACATCATTGGTAAAGCCACAATCCCTACTCCAAGCAGGGCCTTGAACTTATTCCCCCAATTCCAAGTGTGAAAGATACCGGCTAAAGAAATAGCTAGAAGAAATGGCATAACCTCAGTCAAATTCACTGATATATCACTTATTCTTAAAAAAAGAATACCGTTCACTCTTGTCCCAAATATCATGGAAAGAACCAGCGTTCCGAGCGTTACAATGTATAAATGCCAAGAGTATTTCAATAAGCGCCGATAATCGAATGAAAACAAGATAAACATAAGCACTAAACCAATTAGATAAAAGACAAGACTTTTATAAAAAATATTCGTGTTTTGAAGATCTGTAAATTCAGAATGAAACTGCAAAAAGTACATGACAAGCAGCCCGCAAGAACATGTAGCTAACACGAGAAGAATCATTTTAAGATCCATTTCGGTTTTATGTGTTTCATGAAGCTGCGTCCCGAGAATGGCCGCATCACCAATTTGGTCCAACGCTTGATCTACCGCCTCTTCTTCAGACATCCCAGCATTCATGGCTTCCTCTTTTAACGTGTATAGATGATCCATCAGCTCAAGTTTTACACTCGAATGAACATCTTTATTTTTGATAAGTTTACATACACTATGAATATACTTCTCAAACTTTTTTTCTAATCCCATGCGATTTTCTCTCCGTTCAAAACGCCATCGACTGCATGTTTGAAAACATTCCATTCTTCTTTCTTTTCCTGTATGAATGCTTTACCTTGTTCATTTATTTTGTAATACTTTCTTTTCCGGTTCCCATTCCCCTCGCCCCAGTAAGAGATAATGAATTCTTTCCCCTCCAAATTGTGCAAAATCGGATAGATTGTTCCTTCTTTAAAGCTGAAAATCCCTTCCGACTTCGCTTCCAATTCTTTAATCATTTCATATCCATACATCGGCTTTTCATTTAGCAGGCTTAAAATAAGGGTAGCTGTACTTCCCTTTAGAAGCTCTTTACTTACTTTCATTCTTTTAGTTACCTCCAATACATAGATTTACTATGCATATATTTAATATGCATATCATACATGAATATAATGATCGTGTAAAGCTACAAAACGCCATCATGATAAGAAAAATCATAGAAGAATGATACATACGAGTGAAAAACAGATAAAATAATGGATAAGAAAACTCGCCCTGCATAAGAAACGGATTGACATAAAATATGTGAATGGTTTAAAAAACAAGCATGTGACAACAATGTCACATGCTCGTCTGTTTTGTTCGCCAAATCGAAGGAAGTTCAGCAAGCTTCTTTTTATACTAGAGATATCAATTAAATAGAAAAAGGGGTTCAGCAAATGAACATATTAGAAGCTCGCAAGATTTATAAAAGCTACGGAAATAAATTCAACAAACAAGAGGTACTGAGAGGCATTGATTTGACCATTGAAGCCGGAGAATTCGTCAGCATCATGGGGCCATCAGGCTCGGGGAAAACGACCCTTCTGAACGTATTGTCTTCTATCGACCATGTATCCAGCGGATCGATTCGTATCGCTGATGCGGAGATGACTCAAATGAAGGATCAGCAGCTTGCTGAATTCAGAAAAAAAGAGCTTGGCTTTGTTTTTCAGGATTATAACTTACTTGATACGCTCACGGTCAAAGAGAACATCCTTTTGCCTTTATCCATCTCCAAAACACCTAAAAAAGAAGCTTTTGAACGTTTTCAACAGCTTGCAGAAGACATGGGAATTTTTGAACTAAGAGACAAATACCCGAATGAACTTTCTGGTGGACAAAAGCAGCGGACATCAGCGGTTCGTGCCTTCATTCATGAACCAAGTCTTATTTTCGCGGATGAACCTACTGGGGCGCTTGATTCCAAATCTGCATCTGATTTGCTCAACAAACTGCAAGATTTCAACCGCAAACGTAAAGCAACCATTGTGATGGTAACACATGATCCTGTCGCAGCCAGCTATTCAAGACGCGTGATTTTTATCAAGGACGGACAGATTTATACTCAGTTGAATAAAGGCGCTTTAGAGAGAAAAATGTTTTTCGAGGATATTATGAAAACGCAAGGTGTTCTGGGCGGTGTGAAGCATGAACATTAATCAGCTCATCTTCCGTAATCTAAAGAAAAATTTAAAAAATTACTATTTATATGTGTTTGCTCTCGTGTTTAGTGTGGCGCTCTACTTTTCTTTTGTCACCTTGCAGTACTCACCAGCACTTGATGCTGTAAAAGGCTCCATTAAAGGCGGCGCTTCAATTAAAGCCGCTTCGGTTCTACTCATTGCCATCGTCGGTATTTTCCTGCTATATGCGAATAGCATTTTTATTAAGCGCAGAGGAAAAGAAATAGGTCTCTTACAGCTCATTGGTATGACGAAACAAAAAATTTCCAGACTGCTCAATGCAGAGAACTTTATCCTATACGTGACAGCCATGGCTATCGGCATCGTTGCCGGCTTTATCGGTTCAAAGCTGATGTTGATGGTGTTATTTAAAGTGACTGGTGTTAACGCCATTGCCAATCTGCATTTTTCAGGCATGGCCCTTCTGCAAACACTCATTGTCTTTTTCATCATCTATGGATTGATTATGCTGAGAAATAGACGTTTTATTAATAAACAGACGATTTTATCTTTGTTTAGAACAACATCTTCGACAGAACAGCGTGTGAAAAAGATCTCTGTGTTTGAAATCATCATTGGAGTTTTCGGTATTGTCTTGATCAGCTCAGGCTATTATATTTCTTCTAAGCTTTTTACCGGCTCATATACGTCCATGCTTGAGTTACTTTTAGCCATGATTTATATTCTAGCCTCTGTCATCATCGGTACCTTTCTTTTTTACAAAGGCTCTGTTTCTTTCATTGCCAATATCGTACGTAAAAGAAAAAATGGCTATCTCGCCATCCATGAAGTGTTATCTTTGTCATCCATTATGTTCCGGCTAAAATCAAATGCACTGCTTTTAACGATTATTACAACCGTATCTGCACTTGCCATCGGTTTGCTGGCTCTTAGCTACATTTCCTATTACTCAGCAGAAAAAACTGCTCAGCAGCAAATTCCAGCTCATTTCGTCATGGGCTCAGAAAAAGAAGCAGCCACCTTCACTCGTGCACTTTCTGACAAACATATTGCTTATGATCAAAAGCAGGTCAAAGTGATTCAAGCGAAATTTGATGCGAAAAAAATCATGGATTCAGAGTTGAAAAATATGAAGAATGATCCAGGCGTATTGACACTACCTGTGATCAGTGAGAAAAATGCACCAAATCTTCGTGTGGAGAACAACGAAGTTATTTTAAGCGGCTACAGTGATCTATTAAAGAAATTCATGCCGATTCAAAGCTCAGGCGATGTGAAGCTTCTCATTAAGAAACCGCTTGATTTGAAAGTCATAGATATGAAGAAAGATTATCTCATTTCTTACAACTTCACTTTTGGCGGTCTGCCTGTTGCCGTCGTGAGTCAAAATGTTTTTGAGCAGCTCGACCAACAGAAAGATCCTAAGCTGCAGCTTGAGAATAGCCAATATAACGCAGTCAATATAAAAGATGATAAAAATCTTGAACAAGCAAATAGCGTGTTTACATCTTTAAAACTAAGTGACAACAGCATGTCTCAATTAGCTTCAGCTCAGCAGCAAAAACAAACAATTGGACTGATGATGTTTGTGGTCGGATTTTTAGGTCTTAGCTTCCTAGTGACATCAGGCTGTATTTTATACTTTAAACAAATGAACGAAAGTGAAGAGGAACAAAGCTCCTACACGATCTTGCGTAAGCTTGGTTTTACTGAGAAGGACCTATTAAAGGGCATTCGGCTCAAACAGCTATTTAATTTTGGGATTCCTCTCATCATCGGATTGCTACACAGCTACTTCGCTGTACAATCAGGCTGGTTTTTATTCGGCGGTGAATTGTGGACTCCAATGCTCATCGTTATGACGATTTACACTGTTTTATACTCTGTCTTCGGATTCCTGTCTGTCCAATATTATAAAAAGGTCATTAAAGAATCATTGTAATGAATTCCCCATAGGCAGCTGCCTATGGGGTTTTTTATTTATGATGGAGTTGATTCAAACTTGTGTGATAAAATATGGTCTCTTGCCGCATAAGCTTTTCGTTTGACCTCTTCAAGGTCCACACCGACAAGCTTCCCGTTCTGTTTCACTGCTTTTCCAGCCACATAAACAGAATCAACATTAGAAGGATGTGCTGTTTGAACAACCGCTCCAGCTGGATCTGTCACCGGAAGAAGATTCATGCTTGTCCGATCGATCAAAATGAAATCAGCTTCCTTTCCAGGTGTAAGCGACCCAATTTTATGATCAAGCTGTAATGCACGAGCCCCATTGATCGTCGCAGCCTCAAGCATTTGATGAGCAGACAACCCAAGTTCAGGTCCCGGCATGATCCCATCCATCAACAACGATTGATTTTGAATTGCGCGCTCTGCTTGAAGACCGAATTTCATTTGGGCAAACAAATCTCCGCCTGTCGCTGTCACTACGTCTACACCGAGCGTTGGAAGAACACCTTGTTCAATCGCGAGTCCTGTGACAGGATAACCGTGACCCATCATCATTTCAATTTCAGGGGTAATGGAGATAGAGCTTCCGCTGTCTGCCAGCATCTTCATTTGATCCGCATCGATTGCGTTAATATGCACCATGTTCAAATCCGGTCCGAGCAGCCCTGCTTTGTGAAGCCGCTCAATCGATCGATCCTCCGCTCCCCAATTTCCAAAGCCGATGTGCATACTGCATAGAGCATCTAGAGACCGAGCTGTTTCAATTTCAAATACCGACGTCTCCCATGAAGAAAACTCTGGGCCGCGAATCGCAAGTCCCATTGTTAAAAGCTGATCTGATGATTGAAAATGCGCTTTTTTCACACGTGCTGCGTACTCCATATTGGTGAGCGTACTCTCCCGATCCCAATATTCAGCATCTCCAGAGGAGCCAAAAGCAAATACAGCTCGAATGCCCGCATCTTTTAATCCTCCAATGAGCTCTTCTGTATGATCCATTGAATTGATCATCGTCCAGTCTAAAAACGTTGTCACGCCTGCATCTAAAGCCTCTAATGCCCCTAAATAATTTGCGATTCGATCGTCGGATGGGCGTCTCATCGCTCCATAATTGCCATAATATATTTTGCTCAAATATGTCTGCAATGACCAATCTGTTCCTATGCCCCTGATAACAGACTGCCACACATGCCGATGTGTATCCACAAGACCTGGCATGATCACCATATCGGACGCATCGATCATGTCAGCATCAGGTGCTTCAATGGAAGGTCCGACTTCTAAAATGTGTGCCCCTTCAATTAATAAATCTCCCTTTTCCAAAAAACCTAAAGATGGATCAAGTGTTAAGATAGCTGCATCTTTAAACAATGTTTTCTTCATCCATATCCCCCTTTTCAAATGACGAGGATGAGTAACCCCCACCCTCACTGTCATTTTAAAACAGAACAGGATCAAATTAGAAGGAAAGTGACTTATCCTATTAATTTATGAGCTGATGTTTCTGAAATAGTTGTATATGCGTTTTAATTTGATGTCATGTTTTCCTTTTGGACTTTCCATCATACCAAACTCAAAGAACTTCACAGGTTTGATCCCGACATATTGTAAAAGCGCTCTTTTCATTAACATCTTGTGTGCATTTTGTAAAAAGAACAAAGGATAATTGGTCGGTCCTTGCATCGTCGATACACAAACGGCGCTTTTCCCTTTTAATAAACCTTCTGGCAGCAATCCGCCTGTTTGACGATAGGCGAAATTCGCAGCAAACAGACGATCAATGAAGCCAAACAGCATAGCTGGCGGCCGCCCCCACCAAATTGGATAAACAAACACGATTTTATCCGCCCATTTGATCTTCTCCTGATACTCGCGAATATCAGGGTCTTTATGCATATCACGCCTTCTTTTCTCTTCATTAAAAACGAGGACAGGATCAAATTTTTCTTGATATAAATCAATGATTTTCACTTCTTGAACGATTGGATTTTCTTCACTGCCTCTGACAATTTCTTTGAAAAAAGCACCATTCAAACTATTGTGATGAGGATGAGTATAAATAATGAGGACATTCATGTTTTTTCTCCTTTAGTTATCATTTGATAATTAAATAATACATCCCACGTACTTTGTTGTCAAATGATAATTGTTTTTTGATAATAAATTTGATATGTTACATAGGAGGTGATTAACATGCAACATCCACATTTCTTCAACGAATTCGTAGCATTTGCTTCTACTTTTTCAGAGTTAAAACATGATCTGATGAGCAAAGTCAAACCACCGGAATTAACAACCTTACAATATTTGATTTTAGAGCAGTTAGCGGTCAGCGAACCGCTTACCCCTAGTGAAATCGCAGACTGTCAGCATATGTCTCTTCCAAATGTCAGCAGAGAACTAAAAAAGCTTTACGAAAAACAATTCATTGATAAAGAAGAAGACCGAGACGACAAACGAAAGCAAGTCATTATGCTTTCTGACAAAGGCCGTACTTGTATGAACGAGGCATTCCAGCATATCGAAAGGATGATCATAGACAGCCTATCTCCATCAGATATAGAACAAATGGATGACATCGTACAAGCTCTCCGCCTATTAAATCAAACGATATTCAAAAAATGACCTAATGAAAAAAGCATGAGCGCTATTCTCATGCAAAATTGGGTGGCTGCACCGTCAACTTGCACACAAAAAAGCGCTGGATCTCTACATCCAAACGCTTCTTTGTTTTACTCTCTAAGTACCTTTACACAATCAATTGGTACGCAATGTATAGCGCAACAAGCCAAATCATAACCGCTGAAGCCTTATTAATACGGTTCATCCACTTGCCGTTTGTATCTAATTTACCTAGCATTTTCCCTAAAAGAGCAAGCCCAATAAACCATAACCAGGACACAATGATACAGGCGATTGTAAACGCCAGCTTTTCTGCCCCGCTATATTGAAGTGAATTCGTCCCAATGACACCAATGGTATCGAGAATCGCATGAGGATTTAATAATGAAACGGAACAGGCAAATACAATTTGTTTTCTCGCAGGCATTAATTCCAGCTTTTCTTGATCACCTGATGTTGAGCTTGTATTCCATACGGACCATCCCATATAAAGTAAAAAGAAAAATCCAATGATAAAAAGGCCGACTTGCAAGATAGGGATGGTGAGTACAACGACGGAAACCCCAATGACAGCTAGAGTAATTAAAAATGTGTCACATAGAGCAGCAGTGACGATGACAGGCAACACCCGATAGAATCGTGGCTGAAGCGCACCTTGTTGAAATACAAATACATTTTGCGCCCCCAAGGGTAAAATGAGACCAAAGGCAAGCACAATTCCATGAATGATCGCAATGAACATCTTCTAACATTCTCCTTTTTCAGCAATTCCTACACATTTTAACATAAAACCTCGTATTCGCTTTCGATGATTTTGTACAAAAAAAGCGCTGGATGCTTCCATCCAAACGCTTTTCTTTAATCATTATTTACCTTTTCGTGCAAGCTCTCTTTCTCTCAGCTCTACACGGCGAATTTTCGCAGACGGTGTTTTTGGCAGTTCGTCAATGAATTCGATTTCTCTTGGGTATTTGTAAGGTGCTGTTGTGTTTTTCACATGTGTTTGCAGCTCTTTGATCAGTTCATCACTTTGATCAGTTCCCTCACGAAGGACGACATATGCTTTGACGATGGATCCTCTGATTTCATCTGGGCTCGCCACAACCGCACATTCCTTCACTGCTGGATGCTTGATCAGCGCATCTTCTACTTCAAACGGTCCAATTGTATAGCCTGAGCTGACAATGATATCATCTCTGCGGCTTTCAAACCAGAAGTACCCATCTTCGTCTTTTTTCGCACGGTCACCCGTAATAAAGTAATTCCCGCGGCGCTGCGCCTTTGTACGCTCTTCATCTTTGTAATATTCCTTAAATAGAGCCGGTGTTTCGAGATGGACCGCAATGTCACCAATTTCTCCAGGAGCGCAGACGTTTCCGTCCTCATCAATGATGTCCACTTCATTGCCAGGGGTTGGTTTCCCCATACTTCCTGGTTTGATTTCCATTCCTTTTAGCACTCCTACAAGCAGTGTGCTTTCAGTTTGGCCATAACCATCTCGTACTTCTATATCGAAATGCTTTTTGAATGTATCAATGACTTCACGGTTCAGCGGCTCTCCTGCTGAAACAGCACTATGCAGCTTCGGCAGCGCGTACTGGCTCAAATCATCTACTTTCGCCATAAAGCGATATTCTGTCGGTGTACAGCATAGGACATTGATTTCATTTTTTTGAAGCAGCTCTAAGTATGTATTTGGATTGAATTTGCCTCCGTATACAAAGCCTTCCGCTCCACTTCCTAACACAGATAAGAGAGGACTCCACACCCATTTTTGCCAGCCTGGTCCTGCTGTCGCCCACACTTTGTCTCCTTCATTAATGGAAAGCCATGCTTTGGCAGCTGTACGTAAATGTGCATACGCCCACCCATGTGTATGAACAACCCCTTTAGGGTTACCTGTTGTACCTGATGTATAGGATAAAAAAGCCATGTCTGTGCGCTTAGTATCTGCCAACTCAAGTTCGTTTGATTGCTCTTCCTTTTGCGCTAGAATGTTTGTCCAGCCATGATCGTTTTCACCGATTGAGAATGTTTTAAAATCGTTTGGCTGTTTGGTTCCGTCGAACGATTGAACGAATGAAGAATAAACGATCGCTCCCTTTGCTTCAGCGTGTTCAATTCGGTAATCTAAATCTTTCGCACGCAGCATTTCCGAACAAGGAATGACAACCATTCCTGTTTTCAAAATCGCTAAATAAATGCTGTATGCCTCTAGCATGCGCGGCACCATCACAATGATTTTATCGCCTTTTTTAAAGCCTGCATTTAATAAAACATGTCCAATTTTATTTGCCTCTTCCACTAAGGCTGCATATGTCACATGCGCTTCGTGGCCATTTCCATCCTGCCAGTGCAGGGCCATTTTCTCCTTGTCATGACTGAACGCTTCAATCTCACTGACTAAGTTATATTGTTCTGGTGCAATTAAGTCTTCTCTTTTCATGGTACAGCTCCTTTTAGCCTCTTTCTTATGAAACGAAACATGTTTCAATTTACCTATTCTAACACTCATAACTGAAAAATGCTTGAATTAGGACCTACTCCTAGTATTATGCCATAATTTTTTCAATCCGTCTTCTTTTTTGAAAATATTCTAACTATTTATAAGTACAAAAAGAAAAGAGCGGGAATGATCCCGCTCATAAGCCATAGCTTTTTAATTGTGTGTCTTAGAAAGATCCGCCACCCATATGTTGTTGAGCGTAAGATACAAGACGCTTAGTGATTTCTCCACCAACTGATCCGTTAGCGCGAGATGTTGTTTCTGCACCAAGGTTTACACCAAATTCAGAAGCGATTTCGTACTTCATTTGGTCGATTGCTTGTGCAGCGCCTGGTACTAGTAATTGGTTAGAACTGCTTTGTCTGTTTTGTTGAGCCATGTGTTCTCACCTCCTTGTGAATATAGAATGTGTAGAAACACATGACTTCATGCGATTGATTTTATGGTAATTATTATGAAATTTTTATTTAGAATAAATCAGCGAATTCGTCTGCCGCTTTCTGTTCATTTGTCACGATGATTGTTTCCATTTGCTCCACTGCCTCATCCAGCATCGGCTCGAAATCAGCAAAGCTTTCGTAGCGTTCCACTTTCTCAAGCTTTGGTTTTGTTTTAGGAGACGGTGGCGTAAAAATTGTACAGCAATCCTCAAAAGGCTGAATACTTGTATCGTATGTTCCAATTCGTCTCGCTTCATCAATAATGTCATTTTTATCAACAGCAATAAGCGGGCGGATAATTGGTGTATTGGTCACATGATTAATGGCATACATGCTTTCAAGTGTCTGACTTGCGACTTGACCAAGGCTTTCACCGGTAACAATGGCAAGAGCATCACGCTTCTCTCTTATTTTGTCAGCTATTTTCAGCATCATTCTTCTTGTCGATGTCATTGTATAGTTTTCAGGTACTTGTTTGTGGATCAGTTCTTGAATTTTTGTAAAAGGTACGATGTGAAGCTTCACTTCGCCTCCATATGCTGCTAGGCATTCTGCAAGATCAATGACCTTCTGCTTGGCGCGTTCACTTGTATATGGCGGGCTAAAGAAATGCACAGCTTCAATTTGAATTCCGCGTTTCATTGCTTGATAGCCGGCAACTGGGCTGTCAAAGCCACCTGAAAGCATGAGCATCGCTCTTCCGCTTGAACCAACCGGCAGGCCGCCTGCACCTTTGACATCTTTAAAAGTAATGTACGTTGCTTGCTCTCTGATTTCAATGCGTAAATGTACATCCGGCTGTTTCACATTAACCGTTAAGTTTTCCGTATTCCTTAGAACATGTCCGCCAATTTCGCGGTTCATTTCATTTGAATCAAGTTCAAATTGTTTATAAGAGCGTTTCGTGGAGACTTTAAATGTATTTCCTTGTTCATACACTTCTTGAATCGCTGTTAGTGCCGCTTCTTTAATCGCATCTAGATTCGTCTCACATTTTACTGCCAGACTAAAGCTTTGAATGCCGAATACACTTTTGAGCTGTTCTGAAATCGGTTCAGGGTCTTCTCCGTTCAGCATAATCGTGATACGATCTCGATCAGAAGCGTACTTTAATGCTTCAAAATCCTTTAAAACGAACCGGATATGCTGTCTTAGTTTTTCAATGAATTTCTTTCTATTCTTCCCTTTTGTTGAGATCTCACCAAAACGGACTAAAATATGATCATATTTCATGCTGTTATCTCATTCCTTTTAATTTTTTCACACTTTGTGCGATCGATGTGATGATTTGCGGCGTTAGCTCTGGTCCTTGTCCATACGTCAAACTGATTCTCATACTGCTTTTCGCCACTTCTTCTGGTTTTCCCATGGCAAGCAGTACACGGCTCGGCTCTTTTTTCTTGGCTGAGCAGGCGGATGTTGTCGAGACATACATCCCTTCTTTTTCAAGCATATGGAGGAGAACTTCAATTTGAATACCCGGTACTGAAAAATTTACAATATGCGGTGCACTTTGCGTCAGCGGTGTGTTCATGACAATGCCTTCTATTTCTCCAAGCTGTTTTTGCAGCTGCGTTTTTAAATCCAGCATCTCATCATGATGCTTTTCGAGCTGTTCAAATGAATGTTTCATGGCTTTCGCTAAGCTGACAGCTCCAGCAGGGTTTTCAGTTCCCGAACGCAGTCCCAATTCCTGCTCTCCTCCAGTAATGAAAGGAGCGAGAACGACACCTTTCTTTAAAAAGAGCGCTCCTGTGCCTTTTAAACCGTGAATTTTGTGGCCTGACATCGTCAGAAGATCCACATCCAGCTGTTTACTGAGAGCTACCTTGCCCATCCCCTGCACACCGTCGACATGAAATAGCGCGCTGCCAGTATGCTCACGAATGATGCCAGCTGCCTCTTCAATCGGCTGAATGGCACCTGTTTCGTTATTGACGTGCATCATGCTGACAAGCACTGTATCAGGGCGAAGCACCTCTTTTAAATGAGTTATATCTGCATGGCCATGCTCATTTACTTGAATATAGGAGATATCAAAGCCAAATAAAGCCTTCAGCTGTTCAAATGATTCAATGACAGAGGGATGCTCTATTGCTGTGGTCACAATGTGTTTGCCCTGATTCATTTTGGCAAGAGCTGCTCCTTTAATGGCGATGTTATTCGCTTCCGTTGCACCTGAAGTAAAAATAATCTCATATTGTTTCAAGCCTGTATAGTGAAGCATTTGTTTTCTCGTTTCGTTTAACAGCCGGCTTGCATCTATTCCTAGCTGATGAAGCGAAGATGGATTTCCAAAATAACGCTCACTCACTTGCTGATATACTTGTAAAACCTCTGGGTACGGTTTTGTTGTTGCACTATTATCAAGATACATCATGACGAACTCCTTATCCTCTTGCATTTAACTGACATCATCAAAATCCCTTATTTTTGAAAACCAAGCGGTATATTGACAACCTAATCAATTCACTATATCATGCATAGTGCCATTGTCATATTTCATCCATAATTGACAGAATATTTAAATATGGTTGAAAAATAAAATAATAAGGGGGTAACCTTATGAAAAATAAGTTAAGTCAAACAGACACATTAGCCATTGGCTTAATGTTGTTTGCACTCTTTTTCGGCGCAGGCAATATGATATTCCCGCCTGTACTTGGACAATACGCAGGTGAAAACGTGTGGCTTGCGATCGGTGGGTTTTTACTAACAGGGGTTGGACTTCCGCTCTTAGGCGTCATCGCCGTTGCCCTGACAGGAACTGGAGCAAAAGGGCTTGTTGATAAAGCGCATCCTGCATTTGGTACCATTTTCACCGTCATTTTATATTTATCCATTGGGCCGTTTTTTGCGATTCCTCGTACTGGAACAGTTTCATATGAAATTGGACTGGCACCGTTTCTTTCTGAAGCCCAGTCTGAATCATGGATTCCATTATTGTTGTTCTCAATTGCCTTTTTCGGCATTACCTATGCCCTTGCTTTAAATCCATCGAAGCTTGTTGATCGAATCGGTAAAATTTTAACACCAATTTTACTCGCTGTCATTGCTTTAATTGTGATAAAAGCAATCGCGACACCAATGGGTGGAATTGGCAGTCCCCATCCATCCTATGAAGGAAGCCCGTTGTTTACCGGCTTTTTAGAAGGCTATAAAACGATGGATGCTCTTGCTTCAATCGTTTTCGGAATTGTCGTTGTTACAGCTGTGAAAGAGCGTGGTATTACAGAGCGTAAATCTCTTGCATCCGCTTGTATTAAAGCAGGACTTGTCGCAGCTGCTGGACTAGCCCTTGTGTACATATCACTTGCTTATGTCGGAGCATCCAGTCCTGAGGCAACAGGAATGGTCGGGGCAAATGATGGCGGTAAACTCCTTTCGCTTGCGGCGAACTTTTTATTTGGTTCTGCTGGAAATATGGTGTTAGGGGCTGCGATCTTATTTGCATGTTTAACCACAAGTATTGGACTAGTCTCATCATGTGGGGAATATTTCTCGACACTTTTCCCTCGTTTATCGTATCGTACAGTTGTTTTGATTGTGTCTTTATTTAGTACATTTATAGCGAACCTTGGACTGGCGCAAATTATTTCGCTCTCTGTTCCGGTTCTTGTTGCAATTTATCCGCTAGCCATCGTGATCATTCTCTTATCTTTTCTTGATCGCTGGATCAACGGAAGACGAATCATTTATATCGTTTCACTCATCTTTACAGGTATCTTTGCTGTGATCGACGGATTAGTGGCAGCGAAGATACCGCTTGGCGGGTTACATGAATTTTTAGAAGCAGTGGTTCCTTTATACAAGCTTGGAATCGGCTGGGCCATCCCTGCCGTTCTAGGAGCCATTGTCGGCCTACTCATTTCCTTATTCACAAGTCCGCCTAAACAGCTTGCTTCATAAGCTTCAAACATCCCTTTCCATAGGTGAAGGGGATGTTTTTTATTGTTCTCCATATACTAATATAGAAAAATTCATGACTTTTGTATGAAAACAGATGTTGACATCAGGCGTACATCCTTTATAATTAGTGAATGTTAATGAAGAACGGTTTTAGCAACTAATTAACAGAATATTTCAACATAATATTGGAGGCTTTATATTCAATGAAGGCAACATTGTCGACGAAAGATACGGTTATTATCGGTTTTATGCTATTTGCTCTATTCTTCGGCGCCGGAAATATGATTTATCCACCAGAGCTTGGCCAGTATGCAGGAACAAACGTATGGAGAGCTATGGGCGGATTTTTATTAACGGGTGTCGGTTTACCTCTTCTTGGAATTATTGCGATCGCTTTAACAGGGCGTGATGCAAAAGGACTTGCAGATAAGGCACACCCAGTGTTTGGAACAGCATTCACTGTTATTTTATATTTATCTATTGGACCGCTGTTCGCTATTCCGCGTACAGGAACGGTCTCATACGAGATTGGTGCATTGCCATTTTTATCAAGTATACCACCTTGGCTATCACTTCTTTTATTTACACTTATCTTTTTTGGTATTACGTATTATCTTGCTTTAAATCCAACGAAAATCGTGGATCGTGTTGGGAAAATTTTAACACCGATTAAATTTACGATTATCTTGATTATCATTGTGAAAGCAATTTTGACCCCGATGGGTGTAATTGGTACTCCAGATGTATCATATAGTAATGGATCGTTTTTCAAAGGATTTTTAGAGGGCTACAAAACGATGGATGCTCTTGCTTCTATAGTATTTGGAATTGTTGTCATCAATGCGATTAAAGGACGCGGCGTAACAAGTAAAAAGGCACTCGCTTCTGCTTGTATCAAAGCTGGTTTGATTGCAGCTGCCGGATTAACCTTCGTTTATTTATCACTTGCGTATTTAGGTGCTTCTAGTACACATGCCATTGGGTTCGTTGGAGACGGCAGCAAAATCTTGGCTCAGTCTTCTCAATTCCTTTTCGGCAGTCTAGGAAATATCGTGTTAGGTGCTGCGATTACAGTCGCTTGTTTAACAACAAGTATCGGCCTTGTCACTTCATGCGGAGAGTATTTCTCAAAATTACTTCCTAAACTTTCTTATAAAATGGTCGTGACACTTGTTACATTATTTAGTTTCATCATTTCTAACTTTGGACTTGCTCATATTGTTGCTTTCTCTGTTCCAGTCTTAACAGCGATTTATCCGCTGGCGATTGTGATCATCGTTCTATCACTTGCTGATAAATGGCTTGGACATAGAAGACCAGTATATGTCCTCTCGTTAATTTTAACAGGGTGCGTCAGCTTATTTGACGGCTTAGCCGCAGCACAACTTCCGATCGGTCCAGTAAAAGACATCTTCCAAACAGTGCTGCCTTTTTATGATCTTGGCATTGGCTGGCTTGTCCCTGCGATACTTGGAGTCGTCATCGGTTTTGTGATCTCACTTTTCACTTCTTCTGCTTCAGAAGAACGTCAGGAACAGGCGTCATAATACAAAAAAGCTGAAGTCCTATTAATGGACTTCAGCTTTTTTATTGATGCTGATATTCTTTTTCTTGCTGAGCTAAAAGCTTCTGAACCGCTCCAGGTGATGCTTTTTCCACAGCAGCTGCTGCTACATCAAATGAACCGTTATAATCATAGGCATAAAATTTTCGCTCTGCCTCTTTTAATTGTTCTGAAAGAATGTGGTTTTGGCTTCTAAAACGATTGCCGTATTGAATGATTCGTTCAATTTGATCAACTTTAGTGAGCATTTCTTCTGTTTCACCCACGACATTTCTTACTGTGTCAGAGGCTTCTTTTAATTGTTGATTCACAGCCGGCATATTGAGCGGCAGGTTCTCCAGCTGCTCGTGCACTTGCTGAATCATCTCCTGTGCTTTTTCTGCCCGCTCTTTTATGTCAGCAGGTACACCCGGAATATTGCTTTTTTGCAGATGGCGTACTGTATCTGTCAGCATCGTTTTGAGCTCAGCCAGTGTTTCTCTCGCTTGTAATTCTTCTTTTCTTAATGATTGAAGATGCTCTTTAAACGTGTCATGCAATGCTTTTGCATCATCGATAAAGGTCTCCAGTTGATGGATCTCATCCATTAATAATGAATATGCTACATGGTCACGATCGAGCTTCTCACGAATTTGTTTCATCAGCTTTTCGATTTCTTCTAAGCGTTTTTCAAACGCCTTCTGTTGATCGAGCTCACCGGCTGTCAGTTTGTAGCTTTCTTTCACAAGAGCTGTTTCTGCCTTTGTTTCGGTGTGATCCTGCTCGAGCTTTTCAAATGCTTCCGTCAGCTCAGGCATTTTGCTTTTGATTTCCTGACCTGCTTCTACTTCCGCTTCCAGCTGATCATACAGTGTCTGAATCGCATCATCAATCATTTGCAAAATGTTTGATGCCTCATCCATATTGAGTTCATCAATAAGCAGTTTTTCCGCACGGGTCAGCTGTTTGTTTAAGTTCTCAAGCTCTTTAGTGATCTGGATGTGCTCAAGCTTGTAGCCTTTGTCTGTCATTTCTTTATATCCGTCTTTCAGCTTCGTCAGCTGGCCTGGTACGGTTTGTTTACAGTCTGCAATGAGCTTCGGTACATCATTGATATACAGTTGAAGCTGATCGAGTCTGCGGTCTTGCTCAAGCAAAATCTTTCTTGCTTTCATGTAGTTGCCGTTTTCTGTCTCTTCCTCGTACTGCTTGATCCCTTCCCATGCCTCGTCTAAGTCCTGCTCCATTTTGTCATAAAGGGTGCCGTATAAATGGCTGTACGCAAGCAGATTTTTTCGAACCGTTTGATATTGTTCTTTGACCTTTTCAATGTCTTTGCGATTTTGCTCCTCACTTGTGACAAGGTCTGCAATCTCTTTTAAAATGTCTTCAATGTTCGAATCAGCAGCACTCAGCAAGTCCTCAATGTGCGTTAGAACCTGCTTGGCTTTGGAGAATCGATATTTATCAGAATACTCTTCTGCATCATATAATAGCTCCTCTACCTTTGGAAGATGGGCTGTGACGATATCGTCCCACTCTGCACGCCATCTTTCAAAAAATTGCTCTGTTTCTCCGGTCATTTTTAAATGTTTGATTTTTGAAATTTCTTCTACAATTGATCTGTTTAAAATTTCAATTTTCCATGCTTCCAATCGGTCAATCTCTTTATATATATTTTTTCGCAGGAAATAACCGACTGAAAACAAAGCAAGCAAAATGACAATTAAACCGATGATTAACTCCATAATGAGCCCCCTTGTTGTGATCTAAGTGATGTCAGGGTAAAGTGTCCCGAGTAGACCTGAGAACCCTTTCGTGTCCGCTTTGCAATTGTTTTTATAAGCAGGATCGTATGTTTTCCAATACCATCCATTCACGGTTTTATGTATGTTTTTTCAAGAAAGTATTTGAGCGCTTTCTATCTTTTGATCACTCGTATCGATGTGACCTGCTTTTATGTATGCGGAAGCTGTCGTTTTCATTGTTATTATGATACCATGTAACCAGCATTTTGGGTCATGATTTTTCATTATTTTCGCTGATAAACATTACGTTTTTCAAAATATCAACAAGAGGTGACGACATGCTGAAACAAGATGCACATCTACACACACCATTTTGCCCGCACGGCTCGCTTGATCCTTTTCATTCTTATATTGAAAAAGCCATCAAAAAGGGATTTGATTCCATAACCTTTACCGAGCATGCCCCGCTGCCTCCATCGTTTCAGGACCCAACACCTGAGCAGGATAGTGCCATGAAGCTCCAAGACCTTGAAGCATATCTCACAAAACTTGCTGAGCTGAAACAAGAGTACAAAGGACAATTAATAGTAAAAACTGGGCTAGAGGTTGACTATATCAAAGAGTATGAAGAGGAAACAAGAGCCTTTTTAGACTGCTACGGTCCAGAACTAGACGACGGCATTTTATCTGTTCACTTTCTTCCTGCTGGCGATAATTATATTTGCCTTGATTTTGACGAGCATGCTTTCCAGCAGCTAATAAGCATCTATGGCAGCATCGAACAGGTCTATCAAAGCTACTATGACCAAATTCATTCTTCCATTCTATCATCTTTGGGTCCCTATAAGCCAAAGAGAATCGGTCATATCACCCTTGTCCAGAAATTCAAACAGCTTTTCCCATATGAGATGTCATCAGAACTTTGTCAAAAGGTCACCCTTTGTCTAGAAGAAACGGCAAAAAAAGGCATGTCCTTAGATTTTAATACATCAGGTCTTCGTAAAACATATGCCAGAAGTATCTATTTAGATCAATGGATGATTGATCTTGCAAAACAGAAAAAAATTCCGCTCATATTCGGGTCAGATGCCCATCAAGCGGAAGATCTCGGATATGCTTATGATCAATTCGAGGACATCATGAGCTTGAGATGAGAATCTAATGCCGGCTCTTTTGGTTCTAGCAGATGATGAAGTGAGCGGCTCAGCTCCTTAAAGTACATTTGATAGAAATACGGCTCACTTGGATTCAGATAAAGCACCTCTGTTAAATATTGCGGCTGTAAATATGGCATCATGAGAAGTGATTTCAGCTGAATCATAAAGGATGAAAGTGAAAGCTGCTCACAAATAACATGGGTGCTTTTTCCTTTTTCGATGATCAGCTGAAACAAATACTTTTCTTTTGTTAAATATGTCGACATGATTTCTCTAATGAGCGTCGAATCAATCGTCACCTCTCGATAAACGAAACGGGTTAATTGACGGTGCTCGTGCTGATAAGATAAAATATCAAAAACCACATGAAGTAAGCATTCTTTTGCGTGACGGGTTTCCATGTGATGGATATGTGTTTCAATCATGTGAATGTAGCCTTCATAAAAATCGGCTACGAGCTGTTCAAGCAGCCCCCCTTTTCCTTGAAAGTAATAAGATATATGGGCAACGTTGACGTTTGCTTCCTTCGCAATCTCACGGACAGAGGTTCCAGAAAATCCTTTTTGGTTAAATAGTCTGATGGCAGCATCAATAATACGGTCTTTTGTTTGCACACTTGTTGATGTTTTCATCCGCTCACCCCTCTTCATGAGTACATACTTCAAGATGAAGGCGGAAGTTCCTTTTACAATTGCTCGACAAATCCCACATACGAGACGCAAGTTATGTATTTTTAAGATAGAAAGTAGGAGATTTTCATGTTTCATGTCGAAAAACAGTCTGGCGATCCGTCAAAAGACTATCAATTGCTTGTTAAACAGGTAGAAGCCATTACTGATGGTGAACCTGACCTGATTGCCAATTTGGCAAATGCAGCTGCGCTGCTCTATCACTCACTTCCTGAAGTCAATTGGGCAGGTTTTTATTTGGCAAAGGGCGGCGAGCTTGTGCTTGGACCGTTTAACGGACTGCCTGCATGTGTGCGCATCCCTTCTGGTAAAGGCGTTTGCGGTACAGCGTTTGCGACAGGTGAAGTGCAGCGTATCGCTGATGTGCATGCATTCCCTGGACATATTGCATGTGATGCAGCATCACAATCTGAAATTGTCATTCCGCTCAAGGTCAATGGAGAAATCATTGGGGTGCTCGACATTGACAGCCCAGTGAAAGACCGCTTCAGTGAAGTAGATGAGACTTACCTTATTCAATTTACAGAGATTCTTCAACAGGCGTTATCCGTCTCTTTGGATGCATAATCGAATAGAAAAAGCAGACACATTGTCTGCTTTTTTATTTTCCTTTGTTTGATGGTGAAGTTCACTTCTGCCTCTAAATAGGTTGACTTCTCCTATCCAGCGTCATATAATAGAGTTTGTGTGAAATATGGCAGCCTTTTTGTTCGGCTTTTTTGTATCATTTTGTTCCTTCTATAGAAGGTGCATCTTGTAACTCCCTGCTGCTGGAGCGAGGATGCATGAAAACATAATGACGAAAAAGAGGAAGAACAGACGGTTTTTATTTTTCACAAATAAAAACAATAAGGAGGAGTCACATTATGGCTCGCTATACAGGTCCAAGTTGGAAGATTTCCCGCCGTTTAGGCATTTCATTAAGCGGAACAGGTAAGGAACTTGAAAAACGCCCTTACGCTCCAGGCCCACATGGTCCAGGACAACGCAAAAAACTATCTGAATACGGTTTACAATTACAAGAGAAGCAAAAGCTTCGTCACATGTACGGTGTCAACGAACGTCAATTCCGTACACTATATGACAGAGCTGCTAAACTTCCTGGTAAACAAGGTGAAAACTTCATGATCCTTCTTGAAACTCGCCTTGACAACCTAGTATACCGTCTTGGCCTTGCTCGTACTCGCCGCCAAGCTCGTCAGCTAGTAAACCATGGTCACATCCTTGTTGATGGAAGCCGTGTAGACATCCCATCTTTCTCTGTGAAACCAGGTCAAACGATTGCTCTTCGTGAGAAATCTCAAAACCTTTCAGTAGTGAAAGAATCAGTTGAAGTTAACAACTTCGTTCCTGAATACCTTTCTTTCGATGCTGAAAAGCTTGAAGGAACTTTCACTCGTCTTCCAGAGCGTTCTGAATTAGCGCCTGAAATCAGCGAACAACTAATCGTTGAGTTCTACTCTCGTTAATTTCATTACTTCTCTAAGAGAGAGCAAACAAACCCTAGATACCTTGATTGTTCAAGGATTTCTAGGGTTTTTTGTTTCGCGTAAATTATATAACGTAAAAACGAATGTATGACAGACCCTCATTCTTACTTCAATTAAACCTGTCTTAATTTTTATATACAAATATAGGTAATATTTCATTGAATTGCCTTTTTTCTATTGGTACAATATTGATAGATGACATATCAGTCGTTTGGTCTTCTATAGTACGCAGATGGAGGAGTTCCATGTATAGTATCACAATCATTCTATTTTTACTTTTAATCTTAGCAATGATCGCCTATTCTCTTTTAAGAAAAAAACAAATCATAGATGAACCACCCAATAGATTTGCTGCAAGTCTGTTTATCTTCCTGCTCTTTTTTTCTATCTGCTTTGTGATCGCCGTTCCTAGTATATTGCTATACATCACCGTTTTAGGTGTGAATTTTCTTTTTGGAGAAACCATCACGTACGATTCGTTTTTTTCTTTGATCTCTTTCTCTTTGTTAGTGAGTGTCATCGTCGTTTTTTGGTCACCAGTCCTTCTATTCATAGGAAAAGGACTGGCTTATCTCCTTAAACTTCCTGTATGGCTCACTTATGCTTTGGAATGGGTAAGTTCTTGGATCGTTTTACATCTCTCTATCAAGTATGTCCTTTACTTAAATTTAATGAATGTATCGATAGGGGATTCCGGCATATTGATCTTATCATTCTTTGTCAGCTTTATATTTATTGAAATTGATCTCGTTTACTCACGTATGAAGCAACGTAAACAATCGCTAGACACATAGACTTCGTATGAAAAAAAGCTCCTAGATATTTTACTAGGAGCTTTAAACCGTTCATTCTTCACTTGTCCATTTTGCGAGTAGCTGCTCTGTTGTCAGGACCGTCGCAAATTCATCATGCAGTGTTGCAAGTGAGAGCCGATGGATCGTTTCTGGGTCAAAATATGTACCGGTTTGATCTGTTAGTCCAAAGGCGGCTGTTGCATCTGAGATTAGGTACGTATCAAAGCCAAGATTTCCGCTCATTCTTGTTGTTGTTGATACGCAGTGAGGTGTTGTGAGTCCTGCGATCACGACAGTGTCAATCTGGTTTGATCTTAGTTGTTCCTCTAAGTTTGTGCCTATAAAGCTGCTGTTGACTTTCTTTTGGATGACCATTTCTTTCTCTAGCGGTCTGGCAATCTCTTTGAAAAGATGTCCTTCATTTGCCGGATGAAATACAGAGTCCGGATTGTCAGCTGTATGCTGAATATGAATCACTTTCCAGCCTTTCTCTCTCCAAAATGTTAATAGACGGCTGATATTCTTCTCTGCCTCTAGATTATTCCGTTCTCCCCATTTTTCATGCTCAAACGCCTTTTGTACATCAACAATGATTAAAGCTTTTTGATTCGTTTGCACAAACGCCCACCTCCGAAGATTCTTATTCACTACATGTAGTGTAAGTAATGGTGAAGGTTTTGTACATGTTTTTATTTCTCTTCATCCTGTTTTGCTTGTTTTTTGCATCCAAAAACAAACCACACACTGGCCATGATGTAATAGATCCCAATGATTGATATGCAGTTAGACAGCACCTCACCTACTTGAACTGATTTGATCATCTTCATCTAACAGCTGTCGTATATCGCGTGACATCAAAAAAGACAGCATAAGCCTGCTGTCTTTTTTCATTATTTAATTCGTATTCTGTCCTCCGCCGTTCAGTCCTTCTTTAATATACCCTTTGACTTGGCTTGAGGTTAATAGACCAATATGTCCAACGCCATGGATTTGGACGTTTTTTGCACCAATTAAACGAGAAAGGCTGTTAACGACGATGAGATCGGCTGAGCTATAGACGGATGTGTAAAGAATTTTTTGATTTGGATCGGTGCCTGGTAAGGCTCTGCTTGAAACGAGTCCGTTTGCTCCACCAATTGTGACAACGTTTTCAATTTTATCTCCGCCATCTAGATTTTTAATATAGTATAATGTGTTCGCCCCACCCATACTATGAGCCACAATATCTACTTTTTTGGCACCCGTTTTGTTTAACACATCTTGGACGAATTTAGATAGACGCGGACCATTGTTGCGGTTATTTCCTGTTTTGTCTATGAAATCGATAGCATATAATTGGTTTCGATCCCAGCCTTGTCCAACCAAGTAACTTTTAATCGAAGCAAAGTTATAAGAGGCACCACCAATACCATGCACCATCACAACCGGATTATGCTCAGCCGCCTTCACCTCTTTCGGCTGGATAAAAGCCATTGAACCAATAACTAATGCAAGTGCAACGAGAATTTGCAAACTTCTTTTCTTAAATAGAATCACTTTCATTCCCCCTTATTCATCTTATTCCCCTCTATTTTATATAATATAAATATGTCAGAAAAGTGAACAAGGTAATATTTATGAAATGATTAAACAGCACTATAAATAATCAAAAAGCATCTTGGACTTTTTTAAATCAAACCTAAAAGACTACGAGATCTATTTTCTTTCATATATAATACGAATAGACAAAAGGAGGTTCTACTAGATGCTATTTAGGCAAACACCTGCCCCACCCTACTATGCCGTGATTTTTACATCAAAACGAACAAATGTCGAGCAGAAAGAATACGCTGCTGCTGCTCAAAAAATGGAAGAATTAGCGAAAGACTTAGACGGGTTTCTTGGAATTGAAAGTGTACGAGATGAACATGGTGTTGGGATCACTGTTTCTTACTGGGATTCATTAACAGCAATCAAAGAATGGAAAGCACATACAGCACATCAGCGTGTTCAGAAAAAGGGGAAAGCAGATTGGTATGAATCCTATACCACCCGTATTTGCAAGGTCGAACATGCTTATACAAACGAAAATTCACTCCTTGAATAAGAAGCAAACGATTGTAAAATAATCAGCCAACATCAGCTTGATTCCTATTTCTAAAAAAGAAAAGCACCTCAATGTATACCTACATTTGAGGTGCTTTTGTTGTTTTATTAAGATTTATTTATATGTCACAAGGAAGTATTTCTTTTTTCCTCTTCTTAAGACAGTAAATTGGTTTTCAATTCTGTCTTCAGTTGAAAGGACATAATCTTTATCGGTTTGTCTCTCTCCGTTGATGGAGACAGCACCATTTGTAATATCTTCACGTGCTTGACGTTTTGACGGAGACAGCTTTGATTCCACAAGTACATCGACAAGTGTTAATTCTTCTGTGCTGCTTTTCTCCATTGATGGAACATCCTTAAAGCCTACTTTCACTTCTTCAGCTGTAAGAGATTTGATCTCACCTTTAAATAGCGCATTTGAGATGTTGACTGCCTGTTCTAGTGATTCCCGGCCATGTACAAGCGTTGTCACTTCCTCTGCTAGACGGCGCTGTGCTTCACGTTTTTCAGGTGCTGTTTGCACTTTTTCTTCGTACGATGCGATCTCTTCTTTCGATAAGAACGTAAAGTATTTTAAGTATTTCACGACATCACGGTCATCTGTGTTGATCCAGAATTGGTAGAACTCATAAGGAGACGTTTTTTCTTTATCTAACCAGATAGCGCCGCCTTCTGTTTTACCAAACTTTGTTCCGTCTGCTTTTGTGACAAGCGGCATCGTTAGACCGAATGCTTTTGCCCCTTCTGCTTCAGACTTACGGATTAACTCAAGTCCAGATGTGATATTGCCCCACTGGTCACTTCCGCCAATTTGCAGCTTACAGTTTTCATTTCTGTAAAGGTTTAAGAAGTCTAAAGATTGCAGGATCACGTAGCTGAATTCTGTGTACGAGATTCCTGTTTCAATACGTGAGCTGACGATATCTTTTGCCAGCATGAAGTTCACACCGAAGTTCTTTCCAATATCACGAAGGAACGTGATGACATTCATTTGGCTGATCCAGTCGTAGTTATTGACGATAACAGCTGGGTTTACGTCTGCTTCAAAATCAAGAAACTGCGACAGCTGTCCTTTGATTTTCTCTGTCCACTGCTCTACGATTTCTGCTGGATTTAGTGAACGTTCTGCTTTTTTAAAGCTAGGGTCGCCGATTAGTCCAGTCGCGCCGCCAACAAGAGCAATCGGGTGATGACCTGCTTCCTGGAATCTGCGTAATGTTAAAATTGGCAATAGGTGACCTATGTGTAAGCTGTCAGCTGTCGGATCAAAGCCGGAGTAAAGCTTGATTTTCTCTTCTGCTAATAATTTTGTTAAGCCTTCTTCATCTGTTTGCTGCTGAATTAATCCTCTGAATGATAACTCTTCCATCAATTGACTCATATCCAATTCTCCTTTTTTTACAATTCAACATAAAAAACGCCCCTTCGAATGAACGAAGGGACGATATATATCGCGGTACCACCCTGCTTAAAAGACAAAAAACCTTGTCTTTTCACTTACACTGATAACGGATAGATCCGTTCTTTCACTAATCAGGGCAACATATATGCTCCTTTTCGTAAAAGCGGTTCGTGAGGGTAATTCGAATATCTCTTTGTACTGACTCGCACCAGCCGTCAGCTCTCTTGGACAGGGAAAGATGATTCTACTGAATCTCAGTCAAAACCTTTTCATATTCAACTAATGTCATTTTTAACATACTTTCGATATCAAGTCAACTGATGAAAAAATGTTAATCTTCCATTGTCGAAAGGTCGCCAGCCGGTAAATTCAGCTCCCACGCCTTTAGCACACGTCTCATGATTTTTCCGCTTCGTGTTTTTGGCAGTTTGTCTTTAAACTCAATTTCACGCGGTGCTGCATGTGCTGCGAGTCCTTTTTTCACAAAGGTACGAATCTCTTCTTTCAGCTCATCTGTCGGCTCATATCCGCTTCTGAGCGCAATAAATGCTTTAATAATTTCGCCGCGGACTGGATCTGGCTTTCCAATGACACCAGCCTCTGCAATGGCCGGATGTTCGACTAATTTACTTTCCACCTCAAATGGACCGACCCGCTCTCCTGAAGTCATGATGACATCATCGACACGTCCCTGGAACCAAAAGTATCCGTCTTCGTCCATATAAGCTGAATCTCCTGAAACATACCAATCTCCCGGCATAAAGTACGATTCATATTTTTCAGGATTGTTCCAGATCGTATGCATCATAGAAGGCCAGCCTTTTTTAATAGCGAGGTTGCCCATCCGGTATGGTGGAAGTTCATTTCCGGCATTATCCACAATCGCCGCTTCTACGCCTGGAATTGGTTTTCCCATCGAGCCTGGCTTGATGTCCATGCATGGATAATTACAAATTAGCTGTGCACCGGTTTCTGTCATCCACCAAGTGTCGTGTATTCGTTTGCCAAATACAGCATCTCCCCAGCGGATGACTTCTGGATTAAGAGGCTCTCCTACACTTAAAACATGACGAAGCGAGCTGAGGTCATATTTTTGAATGAGATCATCCCCTGCCCCCATCAGCATTCTAAAGGCGGTCGGGGCACTGTACCAGACGGTCACACCAAGTGATTCAATGGTTTCATACCACGTATCTGGATTAAACCTGCCGCCTAAAATCACATTCGTTGCCCCATTGAACCACGGTGAAAAAATACCGTACACTGTGCCTGTTACCCAGCCTGGATCAGCTGTACACCAATAAACGTCATTTTCTTTCAGATCAAGCACCCATTTACCAGTCTGGCCTTGCTGCACCATCGCACCATGGACATGAAGTACACCTTTTGGCGTACCGGTTGATCCTGATGTGTAATGTAGCAGGAAGCCGTCTTTTTCATCCATCCATTCAATCTCAAGTTCCTTTGCTGCCTCTTCAAATGCGTCTTCATAGTGAATTGTCCGCACACCATCGATGTCTTCATTTTCACCACCAACAATGATGACAGATTCAAGCTTCGGAAGCTCTGCAAATGGAATTCGCTCAAGCAGATCAGGTGTTGTCACGATGACCTTTGCCTCGCTATTTTCTAAACGGTCTTTGACGGCTCCTTCCATAAATGCCTCAAATAACGGACCAGCGATTGCACCAATTTTGACTGCACCAAGTAGAAGGAAATAGAGCTCGGGTGATCTTGGCATAAAGATAAACACGCGATCCCCTTTTTGCACATGTGCCTTTTCTCTGAATAAATTTCCCGCTTTGTTCGTATTGATTTTCATATCCCTGAACGTATACTTTTCATCCCGCTGTGAATCTTTGTAGTGAAGCGCCACCTTGTTCTTACGAAACGAGTCCGCATGTCTGTCAATCGCTTCATAGGCTGCATTTATTTTTCCTGTTTCATACCAAGAGAAATGTTTTCTTGCTTCCTCCCATGAAAAATCTTTGTATGCCTGCTCATAATCATGTAAATGATAATCCCCTTTTACTGATGGTAGCGTTTCCAATTTCATCAAACAGTCCCCCTTTGCATACGTTTACAATGACCATTATAGTATAGATGACTTTTTTTCTCAATTTTTAAAAAACTTATAGTGAAACCGTTTTAATTCTTGCAAGATTTAAGATAAAATAGAGACGACTCACTAGAATTTGAGGCGGTGGATACGTGGAGCATCCTAAAACTTATTATTCAAAAACCATTGAGCGAGAAACAGATTCCATCCTCATTGAAGGACCGGTATCTGCATCAGCGCTTGCGAATTACACGTTTCATGAAGGACTAACGGCTTTTCGCACGCCTGAGGAACAGAAACAAGCACTTGTTGAAATAGCAAATCTTCCAGAAGGACGTATTATCATTGCAAGAGTGGATGAGCTTGTCGTAGGCTATGTCACGTATTTGTACCCTGATCCGCTTGAGCGCTGGTCAGAGGGCAACATGGACAATTTAATTGAGCTTGGCGCAATTGAGGTCGCCCCTCCATTTAGAGGATGCTCGCTTGGCAAGCATTTACTTGATGTGAGCATGATGGATGAACAAATGGAGAATTACATCATTATTACAACTGAATATTACTGGCATTGGGATTTAAAGGGGACAAAGAAAAATGTGTGGGAGTACCGCAAAATGATGGAGAAAATGATGAACGCAGGCGGCCTTGTCTGGTTTGCAACAGACGAGCCTGAGATCAGCTCACACCCTGCCAATTGTTTAATGGCCCGAATCGGCAAACATGTGAGTCCTGATTCAATTGAGCGTTTCGATCGTCTTCGATTCCATCAGCGCTTTATGTATTAACGTTCAATTCGTTTTTTTGGCAAAGGGGATTGGTAAACAATGATGATTGAACAAATTATGGAGCGTGATGTGATCACGCTGCGAAAAACCGATACGATTGAAGAAGCCATTCAAAAGATGAGTGCACATCACATTCGGCATATTCCGATCGTATCTGATCAAGGATCTGTCATTGGGATGGTGACAGATCGGGATATTAAAAATGCCAGTCCAAGTATTTTCGAAACAGAAAAAAGACAGCTCTTTATTCAGCGCCCTGTTGAAGAGATCATGGTATTAGAGACAATCACTGCTCACCCGCTTGATTTTGTTGAGGAGATTTCAAGTGTCTTTTTCGAGCACGGTATTGGCTGCCTTCCAGTGGTGAGACGCGGAAAGCTTGTAGGCATTATCACAAAGACAGATTTGCTTCGTACGTTTGTCAAACTGACAGGTGCAGATCAGCCTGGATCACACTTAGAGGTTGAAGTGGAGCAGATGACAGAAGGCCTCGCAGATATTACGGCCATTTTAAAGGAGCAGCATATTCAAATGCTGAGTGTGCTTGTATACCCGCATGCAAATGATGCCTCTAAAGTGCTCGTATTCCGCCTTCAAACCATTCATGCAGATCATGTGACGAAGCTGATTCGTGCAAAAGGCTATAAGGTGCTCTGGCCTATGGAGCAGACGATCAAATGAAGGAAGCGACCTTTGTTTTTTCACCATCTTTTCAAACGTACCAGTTTCACCAAGATCATCCCTTCAATCAGCTTCGTGTCTACTTAACGTACGATCTCCTTCAAAAAATGAAGGCATTAACAGACGATGAGATCGTCGCACCTCGTATGGCTACTCTAGAAGAATTAAAGCTTGTCCATACAGCAGATTATATCCAAGCTGTGCAGCGGGCAAGTGCAGGAAAGCTGTCTACAGAAGAGGGTGAACGCTACGGTCTTGGCACCGAGGATACACCGATGTTTGCTGGCATGCATGAGGCGGCATCTCTCCTTGTTGGCGGAACATTAACAGCGGTTGATCAAGTGATGCTCGGTCATTCGCAGCATGCACTCAATCTTGGCGGCGGGCTCCACCACGGATTCAAAGGACGTGCATCTGGCTTTTGTATTTATAATGACAGCTCTGTGGCCATTCAATATATTCAAAAGACATATGGCGCAAGAATTTTATATATTGATACGGATGCTCATCACGGCGATGGTGTACAGTTCAGCTTCTATGACGACCCAGAGGTATGTACGGTTTCCATTCATGAAACGGGACGCTACTTGTTCCCTGGAACTGGACAAGTACAGGAAAGAGGTCATGATAAAGGATATGGCTTCGCCTATAATATTCCGCTCGATGCATTTACAGAGGACGAATCGTTCCTCGAAGCATACCGAACAGCAGTGACTGAGATTGCTGCTTTTTTTAAACCAGATGTGATTTTGACTCAAAACGGGGCGGATGCACACTACTATGATCCGTTAACTCATTTATCTGCTACCATGAAAATATATGAGGAAATTCCTAGACTTGCCCATGAGCTTGCACATCAATATTGTGATGGTAAATGGATTGCTGTTGGTGGAGGTGGATATGATATTTGGCGCGTCGTTCCAAGAGCGTGGGGACGCATTTGGCTTGAGATGAAAGGTATTACACCGCCGACTGAGCTTCCTCAGGACTGGATTCAAACATGGAATAAGCAATCGCCTGTCACCCTTCCACCCGCGTGGAGAGACCCTGACGATTTATATCCACCGATCCCAAGAAAGGCAGAGATCACAGAAAAGAATGCTCAAACAGTAGAAAAAGCACTCATGCCTGTCAGAAGAGAAAAGAAAAAAACATAAGAAAAGCAGGCTCCCTATGAGGGAAAGCCTGCTTTTTGTATTATTTTGTTGATTGTCTTTCTTCAATTCTGTGCGGAAGCTCAACAATTTGATCGTCTACTTGTTCTTTGTTCATCAGCTTTGTCAGTAGTCTCATTGCGACAGCACCAATATCATATGTCGGCTGAACAACTGTTGTCAGCTGAGGACGCACCATGAGAGAAAGTCTTGTGTTATCAAAGCCAATGACTTCTAAATCTTCAGGAATGGATACACCTCTGTCTTGTGCTCCGTGAATGACACCTAAAGCCATTTCATCTGTAGCCGCAATAACAGCTGTCGGCTTGTCAGACTGCTCAAGCAGATGAGCAAGTGCTTCAATTCCAGAATCATAAGAGTAATCACCTTCAGCGACGAGGGCATCGTCAAACGCTATGCCCGCTTCTTCAAGCGCACGTTTATAACCCGCAAGCTTTCTCACTGAATTAATTGGTTCTGACATTGGACCAGATACGAATGCGATTCGTTTATGTCCTTTTTCAACTAATAGCTGAACTGAATCATAAATCGCCTGCTCGTAGTTAATGTTGACGGATGGAGTTTGAGCCTGCTCTTCAACAGATGCAGCAAGAACAATCGGCACAGGAGAGCGCTTAAATTCTTCCACATGCACATCTGTGATGTTTCCGCCCATAAAGACAATCCCGTCTACTTGTTTGCCGAGCATCGTATTTAACAAATGAAGCTCTTTATCTGTATTTTGATCTGAGTTGCTCAAAATGATGTTGTATTTATACATCGTCGCGATATCTTCAATACCACGTGCAAGCTCTGAATAAAAAATACTTGAGATATCTGGGATGATTACCCCGACTGTCGTTGTTTTTTTACTTGCAAGGCCTCGTGCCACTGCATTCGGACGGTAGCCTAGGCGATCAATCGCTTCAAGCACCTTTTTTCTTGTTGTTGGTTTTACGTTCGGATTACCATTCACTACACGTGATACCGTTGCCATACTTACATTTGCTTCTCTTGCTACATCATATATTGTAACATTATTCACATAAATCACTCCTTCAAATACACTTCATATCTATAGCATTCACCAATTGATTAGAGACATGTCAGATACGAGGAAAATAATATCCTATTTGTCATTAAAACGATGAAAAGAGACACATAATTTTTCAATCTACATCAAAATGACATTCTTTTATGAAATTATACACGTTTTTGTGTCATATGAAAACGTTCCCTTTCTTTTTATAACTAAATTAAACAAACTTTAATCAGTTTGTTACCTGTATATTGAATCATATTTCATAAAAAGTCAGCGGGAACATCAGCTATGACAATGATCTTAGCAGATTCTATCGAATTTTAAAAATGAAAACATTGTGAACAAGCACTTTTTAGGGTTGCAATGTGCTTTTTACCTTTCATATCCAATCTTCATGGTATTTTCTCCATAAAAAAGCCGCCGGGCAGTCATCCGGCGGTTTTTTACTATCTATGATTACGCGTGAATGTTGACAAGTGGTCTTAACGCATCTAACCATTTTTCGAATTGTGGAATGTCCATTTGCTGCGCTGAATCAGATAGAGCAACAGATGGATCTGGATGTACTTCTGCCATGACACCGTCTGCTCCAATCGCAAGAGCTGCTTTCGCTGTTGGAAGGAGAAGATCTCTACGTCCAGTTGAGTGCGTCACATCAACGAAGACTGGTAAATGTGTCTCTTGTTTCAAGATTGGCACTGCAGAGATATCTAGTGTATTTCTTGTCGCTGTTTCGTATGTGCGGATACCGCGCTCGCAAAGGATGATTTGATCATTTCCTTGAGCGATGATGTATTCAGCTGCATTAATGAACTCTGAAATAGTTGCAGCAAGACCGCGTTTTAGAAGAACTGGTTTCTTCACAGAGCCGGCTTCTTTTAATAGCTCGAAGTTTTGCATGTTACGTGCCCCAATTTGGATGACATCAATATGTTCGATCGCTTCTTCAATATGAGCAGGGTTAACGATTTCACTAATAACAGCTAGACCGTATTCATCCGCTACACGCTTTAGAATCTTTAGACCGTCTACACCAAGTCCTTGGAAATCGTATGGACTTGTGCGAGGTTTAAATGCGCCTCCGCGGAGTAGTTTTAATCCTTGCTGTTTCGCTGCTGCCGCAACTTCTGCGACTTGCTCGTAGCTTTCAACGGCACATGGTCCAACGATGAAGCGTTGTTTCCCATCACCGATCGCTTCCCCATTGATGTTTACGATTGTATTTTCTGGTTTTTTCTTACGAGAAACAAGAAGTGCTTTGCTGTGGTCATCTTCTTGAAGCTCTAGACCTGCTTTGAAAATCTCTTTAAAAATATGCTGGATGGTTGAGTTTTCGAACGGTCCATCATTTTCTTCAAGAATTTGGTTCAGCATCGTGCGCTCTCTGACAGGATCATAACGGTTGACACCTTGCGCTTCTTTCGCCTTTCCAATTTCTTTTACAATGTTTCCTCTTTCATTGACCAGTTTTAAGATTTGAAGATTTAGTTCATCTGCTTGCTGTCTCAATTGTTCTAGTTCATTGTTGCTCATTTTTGTCATCCTTTCCTCTGCCTGCTCTCGCTTTTTATTTTTTCATTCTTTCATGATAGGGTTTATTATAAACAAAGATTTCGGAATTGTCACGAAAATCTTCTTTATTACCCAAACGCTTTTAAGCGGTAAAGTATTGTATGTAAGAGTATAGCATACTTTTGGTTCAAGTAAACCTTTTTTTATAAAAAAAAACGTCAGCCGCTACTGACGTTTTAACCATTTGTGATCTTTTCAGCGTGATAGAAAACCTTTGCAGTCTAGGAAGGGCGAGCACCGGAACGGAGCGAATTTGACATTCGTGAGTACCGGAGCGCAGACCTGACAAAGAATGCGTGGATTTGTCTACACGCTGAAACGCCAGCCACTGCTGACGTTTCTTCTACATATTATGTTCAAGCGCTTCTTTCGTAATGCTTGAGTGAGATGCATGCCACTTCACTTTTCCACCACTAAAGATGAGTGCTTGAGGACTTTCGTGCTTTACACCCGATTTTTCAGTTACATAGGATGAAAGCTCTCTTGTGTTTTGAATTTGCAAGAAATAAGCAGGCACGTCTTCATGTGCAGACGCAAATGCTTCAAACTCTTGAAAAGCCGCTTGGCTGATCGGACATGTCAAGCTGTGCTTAAAAAAGACAAACGTCCCATCTTGATTCGTTAGTTGATCAAACTGTTCTTCTGTTTCAATGAGTTGTTTTGACATGATGTTCTCCTTCTTCACTCCGAGCAGTGAGAGTTAGCCTTTAGTCGATTGTTCTACTTTTTCTTTTACATCTTTAATGCCGTCTTCAATTTCTGATTTTGCTTCTTGTGCTCGTACTTTTGCTTCATCTGCTACATCAGATGCTTCGCTTGCTAGATCAGCTGCAGCATCTTCTGCTTCACTTTTCACATGATTAGCTTTACCAGCTGCACGGTCTTTTATGTCTTTCACTTTGTCTAAAATCTGGTTTGACTGCTCTGCTACCAGCTGAGACAATTCAGACGTTTTATCTTTCGCAATCGTCACATATTCAGTGCCTCTTTCTTTTGCATCTGTTGCGAGTCGATCTGTTTTTTCTTTTAAAACATTCGCTTGGGTGTTCAAATCATCGCGAAGCTCTTTCCCTGACTTCGGTGCTAAAAATAATGCTGTTGTTGCACCAACAATTCCACCAATAAGTGTTCCGATCAAAAAGTCTTTGCTATTGATTCCGTCTTTGCTCATGATTATTCCTCCTATGCGAATATGGTTTATTTTTGGTGTTTACGCTGTTTCCATTTTTTATAAATTTCAAGTGCTGCGTTACTCCAGCTTACCACATCCGTGACTTTTTCTTGATTTCGTTCAACGGATGAAGAAACCGCACCAGCTGCCTGCTTTATGCTTGTATTAAATTGGTTGATCGAGCCGCCAATTCCCTGCACCGCATCCACAACTGTGCCTAGTTTTGCCGATTTGTCTTGAATATCTTCAGCAAGCTTGTTCGTCTTATGTAGCAACTGTGCTGTCTCTGTGGTGATGCCTTGCATCTGACCTTCAAGACCTTCTAAAGTTGATGCAACATTCTTTAATGTCAGCTGTAAAGATTTTAATGTTTTGGACAAATAGATGACAAGAATGAGGAAAGCAATTGCGATCAGTGCAACGCTTAGATATAGAATAATAATCATCTGATACCTCCTTTGCTGCGGGCATATTCAATTCATTACCCTCTCGTTGTATCATTCAAACATCGCCTAGAATGACCGATTGAATAATAATTCTACACTTATTCGCTAATTCCTGTCCACAGCGAACGAAAAAAAGCGGCACATGTTGACACATTTAGCCCATTTGTCACATTTTATTCAAAATAAAAAGTGCCGATTTAACGGCACTTCACATTATTGACAAAGGGCTAAAATGATTTATATTTTAGCCCTTTGTCTTCTTTTCAGCGTGATAGAAAACCTTTGCAGTCTAGGAAAGGCGAGTACCGGAGCGGAGCGAATTTGACATTCGTGAGCACCGGAGCGCAGACCTGACACCGAATGCGAGGGTTTGTCTACACGCTGAAGTGCCGATTTAACGGCACTTTTTGTTGCATTTATACAGCGACTTTTTCATAAGCACGCAAATATTTTTGAATGTCTCCTGCACCCATAAAGATGAGAATCGCATCTTCGTGCGCTTTCAGGACAGATGTATCATCTTCCTCAATCAATTTGGCCTGCGGGATTTTTTCTTGTAAATCTTCGATGCTCAGCTTTCCAATGTTTTCACGGGCTGAACCGAAAATATCACAAAGGTAGACATAGTCGGCTTTCTTAAGACTGTCAGCAAATTCGCCTAAAAATTGCTGTGTACGTGTGAACGTATGCGGCTGGAAGACAGCCACAATATCACGGTCCGGATATTTTTGACGTGCTGCTTCAATCGTGACCTCAATTTCAGTTGGATGATGGGCATAATCGTCAATTAAGACCTGTTCACCGATCACTTTTTCATTAAAGCGTCGTTTCACCCCGCCGAATGTCGTTAATGCGCCTTTGATGAGCTCTACATCAATGGATTCATAGTGACACAATGCAATGACAGCTAGCGAGTTGAGGACATTATGATTTCCGTAGGCAGGAATGTAGAAGGTATCATAAAACGTATTACGTACAAATACATCAAATGTAGTGCCTTCTGTGTTTTTCACAACATTGCGTGCTTGGAAATCATTTTCTTCGTTGAATCCGTAGTACACAACAGGTACCTTCGCTTGAATCTTAGGCAGATGTTCATCATCACCGCAAGCGATAATGGCTTTTTTCACTTGAAGTGCCATGTTTTGAAACGCATCAAACACGTCTTCAATATCCGAGAAATAATCAGGGTGATCAAAATCAATATTGGTCATGATCGCATAGTCTGGATGATAGCTGAGGAAGTGTCTGCGGTATTCGCATGCTTCAAAGACAAAATACTCGCTATTTTCTTTCCCCTTTCCAGATCCATCACCGATTAAGTACGAAGTAGGTTTTGCTGCTTGCATCACATGCGCCAGCAGTCCTGTTGTCGATGTTTTTCCATGAGCACCAGTAATCGCAACGTTTGTAAATGAATCCATGTATTCTCCAAGGAATTTATGGTAACGAATGACAGGAATCCCTTCAGAAAGGGCACGTTCAATCTCAGGGTGTGTATCAGGAAATGCATTACCTGCGATGACGGTCATCCCTGGCTGAATATTATCTGGGTCAAATGGTAGAATTTTAATATTTCTTTCTTCTAATGCTTTTTGTGTAAAGATATGTTTTTCGATATCCGATCCTTGGACAGTATACCCAGTATCATGAAGAATTTGGGCCAGTGGACTCATACCTGTCCCTTTTATTCCAACAAAATGATAAACAGTCATAATTGTACCTCCAACAAACGTCTATCTGACTTACAGTATATGACGCTCATTTCAATTTGCAACTTGTGATTTTTGCTTCTAGCCGATCACAGATTGCAGCTCCAAATTAAGATTTTTTCCGATCTTCCTATTCTAATCAATATTAACTATGATTAGTATCCGACAACTTTCCCATTTCTAACACCTGCTCCCGCTTATTTTCCATAAAAAAGCGTTCCAGCAGGCATGCGAAAAGCGTCCAATTCCAAAATTGCACCTATGTGCTATCATACCATGTTTATAAAAAAAATGAAGTGGTTTGTTTAGATCAGCTGTTCTAAATCACTCAGCGTCATCAGCACTTCTCTTGGCTTACTGCCTTTCGCACCAGAGATCATGCCCTCGCGCTCCATCATGTCAATCAATCTAGCTGCACGATTGTAGCCAATTCTAAATCTTCGCTGCAAGCTTGATGTACTAGCACTATTCTGCTCGATGGCAAAACGGCAGGCATCCATAAACAATTCGTCTTCGTCTGTAATCGCAGAGCCTTGGAGCATTAGTTCCTCCTGTTCGAAAAGGAACACTGGCTTGCGCTGCTTTCTTACATGAGCCACCACTTGATCAATTTCCCGATCTGATACAAAGTTCCCTTGCAGCCTTGTCGGCTTGCCGGAACCATTTTCTAAGAAGAGCATGTCTCCTTTTCCGAGAAGCTTTTCTGCCCCTGCCATGTCAATGATGGTTCTTGAATCAACCTGACTTGAAACAGAGAACGCAATTCTTGTTGGGATGTTCGCTTTAATGAGACCTGTGATGACATCAACTGACGGTCTTTGTGTCGCAATCAATAAGTGTATGCCGCATGCTCTTGCCTTTTGTGCAATTCGGCAAATGCTTTCTTCAACTTCATTTGGTGCGACCATCATTAAATCAGCCAGCTCATCAATTACTACGACGAGATAAGGCAGTTTTTCACCCATTTGTTTTTCTTTCACAAGCTCATTGAAACGTTTAATTTCTCTCACGCCTGAGTGTGCAAACAGTTCATAGCGTCTTTCCATTTCATCTACTACCCATTTCAGAGCAGCTGTTGCTGTTTTGGCATCGGTAATGACAGGGCTCACGAGATGCGGAATGTGATTATATGGCGCTAATTCAACCATTTTAGGGTCAATTAAGAGCATTTTCACTTCATCTGGTGACGCTTTAAACATTAAGCTCACTAAAATGGTATTAATGCAGACGCTTTTTCCTGAACCAGTTGCTCCGGCAATTAAGCCATGCGGCATTTTTTGCAAATCAACGACAACTGGCTGGCCTGAGATATCTAGTCCAAGTGCTGCTGTTAAAGGAGATGGATTGTCCCTAAACGCACTGCTTCTGATCATTTCTCTTAAGAAAACCATTTTACTGTGCAGGTTCGGCACTTCGATCCCGATCGTGTTCTTTCCTGGAATCGGTGCTTCAATTCGAATATCCTTTGCGGACAAACTAAGTTTAATATCATCTGACAGGTTCGTGATTTTGTTTACTTTGACACCCGGTTCTGGATGTACTTCAAACCTTGTCACAGAAGGGCCCTGCGTGACATGAACCACATTTGCTCTTACATTGAAATTTTTAAGCGTTGCATTGAGCAGCTCTGCCCGCTCTTTCACCCATTCCCCGTCCTCTTCTTTTTGAGCTGGAGGTACGTCTAAAAGGGCGAGACTAGGAAAAACATATCCTGGTGTATCGGCTGCTTTCTTTTGTCCTTGCACGCGCTGATCACTTTTTAACATCATGACGTTAAAAGGCACCGTAGAGGATTGACCGCTTGTGCGTTGTGGCTGAGGAGATGTCTGTTTTGGTTCTTCTTCTTTGACTTCATGCGCTTGTTCTTTTTGCTCTGGCTGCTCTATGACAGTTTCTGCCGCTTTAATTTCAGTTTGTTCCTCTGTTACTTGTTCTACTGGCATGACTTGAGCTTCAACCATTTCAGCTTCTTCCAGTACTTGATCTTCTTGCAGGTCGTGTTTGACTGGCTCAGCTTCTTCAAATGCTGGCGCTTCTTCTTGTTTGTCTTCTATCAAATCGGCTTCTATTTCTTCCACCGGTTGTGCTGCGATCTCTTCTGTTAACACAGCTTCTTCTGCTGGAATGTCTACTTCCATTTCAATGGCTGGCTCTGGCTGCGAAGGTTCCGGCGTTTCGAATGTCAGCATGTCTGTTTCCTCTGTAAGAGCTTCAAACGGATGGACAAGCTCGTCTTTTAATTCTTCGTTATCGCTGAAGACAGTCTGTTCCTGTTCCGGCTCAAACTCTGCCGGCTGTTCCTGATATTCTTCGGCTTGCTGCTTATGTAAGTCAGCTTCATGATGATCTTCTAGCTGCGAGAAGACAGGCTCTTTTTCCTCTGTTTGAGTGAGGGGCTCATCATTTAAACGTTCCATCGTCGATTGAACATGATCTTGATAAGCGAGTTCCTCTTGCAAAGTAAGCGGGGTGACGTCTGGCTGCTTGTCCGCTTTCTCTTCTGCTGGCGCTGAAACCATTTCCTCGATACGTTTTTCTTTCTGTATGGACGGGATGTTCATTTGCTGTCTGACATTTCGTTCACGCTCTGCCTCTTCTGATAACAGTGTGACACGCTGCGCTGTTTCTCCTGCAGCTTTCATTTGTGCTGAGGCTGTTTCTTCTTTTGCTTCTGTCCGTTTTGGGCGCATCTCCTGATGGTAGCCATAGATCGGTGATGGAATTTGCTCTGTTTTGAATGGCTTTTTATTTATATCAGGCTGTAACGTTTGCTTAGGCTGATAGGTTGTTTGCTTCGCCTTTGGCTGGCTTGGTTTAGCTCGTCTTCTCTCCTGCTTCACTCCGTCACGCAAAGGTTCATCTGGGACGAGCGGAAAGCGGAAGTTGCCTTTTGGATATTCATAATACACTTTCGTATCTTCGATTTTTTTATATTCTTTATGCTGTTCAAAAGCTGGCTGCTTAGGTGCAGCTAAGCCTTCTTCAGGTCTCTCAGCTTTTTCTTCTTTCTTTTCTTCTCCTAAAAATACACTGAAAAATTTATCTAACCAACTCATCATTTATCACTCACTTTAACTCCCCTTACGTTTTCTTGGGCGATTTTTAGTATACCATTGCTTTTTCATGCAGAAAAGCGAGAAAAGTGCCGCTTTTGACTGTTCGTGCTGTCTGTAGATGAAAAAAAGTCACTAAGTACGTACTTAGTGACTTTTGGTATAACACATTCTTCGCTCATATGTGCCCGTTTATGGGAGGTTAAGCCTGAAAGGGTTCGCCAGCTTGGTGACTTCCTTCTAAAACTAGAATCCCTTTTTCAGCAGGCGCGTCTGGAAGATCTAACTCTTTTGCTGAACAAATCATTCCGCTTGATGGAACCCCTCTTAGCTCAGCATCTTTGATGACCAAACCGCTTGGCATGACTGCGCCGACCTTCGCCACCACGACATATTGGCCTTGGTCAACGTTTGGTGCACCGCACACAATTTGTAAGGTTTCATCGCCAACATCTACTTGGCAAATGTTTAATTTATCAGCATTTGGATGCTTTTCTTTTTCCTTCACATAACCAACAACAAATTTTGGTGATAGATCTACAGTTAGCGTTTCACTGACACCGTTGCGATTTAAAATTTCATTAATATCTTGAACCATTGTTTCAGAAAGCGGGACAGACCCGTTTTCTTCAATTTTCATGTAAGTGGATGCGTTGAAGATATTAAAGCCTGTTGTTTCCTTTGTTTCTTGATTAAAGATTCTTACGACATCTCCAAACGTCTCATGACCTACTTCTTCTCTCGTCACATCTTTCAATGAAATAAGGAGTGTGTCGCCTACACCTTCTGCATTATAAAAAACATTCATTCTTCAAAATTCCCTTCTACTGCTGTTTTGGTCTGCTTTTTGCAAGAATAAAGATCGGTTCGAGCTTGCCCTCGTCATATAAAAATGACAATGCAGTAATCGGAACCGTACCGCTGGCGAAGAAGCTCATCGACATCTGTCCTAAAATATCATAGCCTGATTCATTGCGAACATCTGCAATGATGAATACATCTTGATGCGGGACAGAAATCGCCATCTGGCCTTCTATTTTTTGCGCGTATTCTTGTAATAGCGATTCATTTAAAAGTCTGCTGGCATCATATCCGTCATTTGCACGGAAGAAATAAAAACGGTTGCCTGCCACTTCATCCATTTTCACCACAGTTTCAAGCGAGCGGACGTTGAAGCTTGCGGTTTCCCTGATTCGCTCTTTTGTCCAGTTTTCCTTTTGAAGCATCTTCTCATCGATTAATCTGTAGGTGCTTCCAAGATCAAGTGCATAATAGATTCTCGTTTCAGCTGTATGCTCATCAAACACGAGCGGAATCCCATCACTTGATGCCTCAGGAAAGGAAGTGGAACGAATAACCGGATAAATCTGCTTTTCTTTCCCCGAGATGTGCTGCGCTTCGCCTTTCATAGCGCTTAGCGCTTCTTTCACATAATAAACAATCTCATCAATTGTTTCATCAGGCTTCACTTCCCACTTTGCGATGATTGGCGGAAGCTCTAGTGTGATGCCTTTGCCTGTTTGTTTATCTTCAATACGAAGTGTATCTTTTTCCCGATCAAACTGGTGTGACCAGCTGTCATTCGTCAGACGGCTTTTGAGTTCGTTCGCAAGCTGTCTTGATGTCATTTTTGCCATAGTGTTAGACTCTCCTTTCGTTATTTAGAAAGAGAATCTGTTAAAAATGCTTCAATCTCTTCCTTCGTCTTACGATCTTTGCTGACAAAGCGGTTAATCTCTTGCCCGTTTTTAAAGACTAAAAAGCTTGGAATGCCGTAAATGTCCCACTCTGCACAAGTGTCAATGAACTTGTCTCTATCGACATAGAAGTACTCAAATTCTGGGTAGTTCGCTTCAAGCTCTGGCAAGAATGGCTCAATAAATGTGCAGTCTGGGCACCAGTCAGCTGAAAATAGCAATACCGTTAAGTCTTGTTGGATCACTTTCTGTAATTCTTCGTTTGATTCAATTTTTTTCATGTTTTATTCCTCCAGTTTGTATGGTTAAATCTCCGAATTGTATATAGCCTTTCTTTCTCATCCATTCTGATACTACCAAACTAATCACTGCCGGGCCAACGATATGCAAGAGAGCTATCGCCAGAAATACAGATGGATGAAACCCCATCACTGTCAGGGTCATGAGCTGTCCCACAAGGCCGCTTGTTCCCATACCTGCTCCTGCCGCATTATTGACCATCCCAAAGCCAATAATACCAATTGGCGCAAGAATTAAGCCTGCTACCGTCGGTGGAATCAAGATAAGGGGGTTTTTCACAATGTTAGAAAGCTGCAACTTTGACGTCCCAATGCCGACAGCTGCAAGACCGCCAAAGCGATTTTCTCTAAAGCCTGAAGCAGCAAAGCCGACCATTTGAGCGCAGCAGCCAATTGTTGCAGCACCAGCAGCTGTTCCGCTTAAGTCAAGCATGAGCGCAAGTGCAGCACTTGAGATAGGAGAACTGAGAGCAAGTCCAACAATGGTTGCTACTAGCATGCCCATGATGAGCGGACTTTGGTCTGTCCCCCACATGATAAGCCTGCCAAGCCCTGTCATCATTGCCTGAATACCAGGACCGATGAAAGCAGCAGTGAGAAAGCCTGTGATAATGGTCACAAGCGGCGTTAAAATAATATCAATTCTTGTCTCACCACTGACAAGTTTGCCTATTTCCACCCCAATTAGAGCAGCCACGAAGCTTCCAGCTGGTCCCCCAAGCTCTGCTCCAGCGGCACCTGAGACAACACTTGCAAAAATGATTAATGGAGAAGCATTTAAGCGATAAGCAACTGCTACGCCAATTGCCGGTCCCATCAGCCCCATAGCAAGCGTACCCATTTTCACAATGAGAGAAAATGATAACAGACCACCTGCTGTTTTTAAAATCAGACCGACTACTAATGTAGCAAATAGACCTAAAGCCATATAAGAGAGTGCATCAATGAAATACACCTTTGGCGAAAGGGAGATTCCCTTTCTTTTTAAATAAGTCATCAACGTCGTCTTCCTGCTTTCTCATAGGAAAGACGAAATGGCCTGTCCTTCCCATTATATGTAGTATTCTTACGATGAAAAATAGTCTCTACCATGAATATCATAATCATATTTTTTTTGCTTTATCAAGCACTTCTTGTGTAACATGAAAAGAAACAGGGCAAACCTTTACTAAGTTTGTGCAAAAGGAGGAGATCGTTATGCAATTAACCATCTATTTAGCTGGAGAAATACATAGCCAGTGGCGTGATGAAATCAAGGAGAAAAGCCAATCCCTGAAGCTGCCGGTGACATTTGTCGGTCCAATGGAGAATCATGACCGCTCAGATCAAATTGGTGAGGATATTTTAGGTGAGCAGCCGAATGCCATTTTCAAAGATGATGCTGCTTCTGATTTAAACAATTTTCGTACTGAGATTTTATTAAACAAGGCAGATGTCGTCATCGCCCGATTTGGTGAGAAATATAAACAGTGGAACACAGCCATGGATGCCTCTGCTGCTATTGCAAAAGGAAAACCTCTTATTTTGATCCGCCCAAAAGAGCTGCACCATCCATTAAAGGAACTTTCAAACAAAGCGAATATCACTGTGGAAACCGTGAATCAAGCGATCAAGGCATTATCTTACGTGTTTGAACAGCAATAGCTAAAAGCGTGTTAGACAACCTTTGCAGCACCGTCTCGCAATGAATGCGAGGGTTTGTCTACATACTAAAGGCTGCTCTCATTGAAGAGGCAGCCTTTTTCTATGACATTTATACCTGTTGATAAATAGAATCCACTGTGCTTCGATCACAATTTTTGACAAGGCGGACAATTAATTCTTTTGCCGCTGCGTAATCATCCACATGCAAAACAGAATGACTTGTATGAATGTAGCGTGCGCAAACACCAATGACAGCAGAAGGCACACCTTGGTTTGAAATATGAACACGTCCAGCGTCCGTTCCACCCGGTGATACGAAATATTGGTATGGAATGTTGTTTGTTTCAGCAGTATCGAGTACAAAGTCTCTCATCCCGCGGTGCGTAATCATTGTACGATCAAAAATACGCAGAAGTGTACCTTTTCCAAGCTGGCCGAATTGTGTTTTGTCACCTGTCACATCGTTTGCAGGACTCGCATCTAAAGCGAAGAATAAATCCGGCTGAATCATATTCGCAGCTGCCTCAGCCCCTCTAAGCCCTACTTCTTCTTGAACAGTTGCCCCTGAATACAGCTCGCATGAAAGGGATTCATCTTTTAATTCTTTTAATAATTCAATCGCAAGTCCGCAGCCATAGCGGTTATCCCAAGCCTTCGCTAAAATCTTTTTTGGATTCGCCATTGGGGTGAAAACCGTTGCTGGAACGATTTGCTGTCCTGGGCGAATGCCAAGCGCTTTTGCCTCTTCTTCACTGTCTGCACCTATATCAATCAGCATATCTGACGGCTTCACAGGTTTGCTTTTTTGTTCTGGCGTGAGAAGGTGAGGAGGTGTACTTGAGACGACACCAGGAATTGGCCCTTGATCGGTATGAACGTCCACACGCTGAGCCAGCATGACTTGACTCCACCAGCCGCCAAGTGTTTGAAAACGAATCATCCCGTTTTTCGTAATCGCTGAGACCATGAATCCAACTTCATCCATATGACCCGCTACCATAATTTTCGGTGCGTTTTCCGGCCCCTTTCGTACGCCAAACACCCCGCCAAGACGATCCTGAATAAGTTCATCAGAATATTGCTCAAGTTCTTTTTTCATAAAAGCACGCACATGGTGCTCATTTCCTGGAGCTCCTTGTAATTCTGTTAAATTTCGGAAAAGCGATAATGTTTCTTCGTTCATTCTACAGTTTACCTCGTTTCTATGTAATGACCATATATATTCCTATAAAAATAACACTCACTTTATACTATAAGAATTCTTTCGGTTTTCCAAGTATCTCTCGAGAAATTTTGAATATGCTTTCAAGTATTCGGATTCCTTAACATCAATGGACAAGTTTTGTATAATGGAAAAAACAGCAATACGGAGGTGCAGCACGTTGAAGTTAAAACATGTTCTGATTGGTGCGAGTATTGGCGTAGCCGCTGCAATTGTTGCAAAGAAAGTATTTTTCCCTACGTATATCTCGTCTGAAAAAGCGTTAAAAATTGTAAAATCTGCTTTTAAACAGCGCGGCCCGATTGATGGCTCTTGGATTTATACTGTACCAGAACCGTATACCGTAAATGGTGAAACGATTGATGTGTACAAATCTGGCATTACCCGCTCTGCCTTTGGCGAGCTTGAACAGTATGAAGTGATGATTGATGCCAAAACAGGCATGATTGTAGACGTCATCGATTCTGTTGCATGATCAAGAAAGCTTCGCAAAGACGTGTCCTTGCGAAGCTTTTTTTATATAGCTTTGATTTTTTTGTACACAGGATGCCACATCGCGTCCTGAACAGCCTGAATGAGATCATCAGGCGTTTCTTCTGCAATTCCTTCATCGATAGCTGCCTGTGCCACACGGACAGCAACTGTGGCTGAAACGGTACGAAGCTGATCAACACTTGGCAGCATCGCTGCTCCCGGCTTCCCAACACTAACCATGCTTGCAATGGCTTCAGCACTCGCAACAAACATACTGTCTGTCATCAATCTGGCTTTAGATACAATCGTGCCAAGACCAAGTCCAGGAAAGACAAGGGCATTATTCGCTTGTCCAATTTCATATGTCACACCATTGTATTCAACAGGATCAAATGGGCTTCCCGTCGTTACAAGGGCGCGTCCTTCTGTCCACTCGATCAAATCTTTCGGCTTAGCTTCTGAAAGAGGTGTCGGATTCGACATCGGTAAAATTGCAGGACGCTCCACGTGTGACGCCATTTCTTTGACAATTTCCTCTGTAAATGCTCCTCCTACAGTCGAGGTGCCAATTAAGATCGTTGGTTTCGCCTGCTTGACGACCTCTAATAGATCAATCGAATGCTTTGGACCATTACGGGCATAATCCTTTACTTCGTCTGAACGCCTTGCATACGGCTTTTGAAAAGGCTGAATGTCAGGTGAATCATCTGTGAGCAGCCCCGTTTTATCAATACACCAGAAATGATCATAAGCTTCATCTTCTTTGACTCCGTCTCTGACAATGGCATCACGGATTTGCTCGGCTATGCCAATACCTGCCGTACCCGCTCCAAAAATGACGATTCGATGATCTTTTAGTGGAACTTTCGAAGCTTTTGCACATGCCAGAACCGCAGCAAGTGAAACGGCTCCAGTCCCTTGAATATCATCATTAAATGTACATATACGATCCTTATATTTTTCCAATATCGCACGAGCATTCTTTGTACCAAAGTCTTCCCAATGAAGGAGTGCATTTGGAAAAGTGGCACGGGCAAGCTCAACATATTGATCAATGAACTGGTCATAGCGCTCTCCTCGAACGCGGGAGTGTTGATTTCCAACATAAAGCGGATCATTCAAAAGACTTTCCTGATTCGTTCCGGCATCAAGGACTACTGCCAGCACGCGGCTAGGATCAATGCCTGCTGCGGCTGTATAAACAGCGAGTTTTCCGACTGAAATGGCAATCCCGCCAACACCCCAGTCTCCAATGCCTAAAATACCTTCTGCATCAGTTGCAACGATTAAGTCAATTGATTCATCGACTCCATATGAGGCAAAAATCTCTTCCATGCCTTCTAGATCATCAATGGATAAATAAAGCCCCCTAGGCTTTCGATATTCATGGCTATAGCGCTGAATAGCCGTTCCTACTGTTGGCGTGTAGACAATCGGAAGCATTTCTGCCAAGTGCTCATTAAGTAATTTGTAAAAAAGCACTTCGTTTCTGTCATGTAGCGATGTCAAATACACATTTTTCCCAAGTTCATCCGGCTGTGCCTTAAACTGCTCATATGCCCGCTTTGCCTGATCCTCTAAAGTTAGGACCTTAGGCGGGAGAAATCCCTTTAACCCAAGCTCTTCCCGCTCTTCCTTTGTAAATGCAACCCCTTTGTTTAAATAAGGGACTGACATGAGCTCCATCCCTCTTAAAGGTGTTTCGATCACATGATCATGTACACGATAAAATTGGTTCACCTGCACTCTTCCTTTCACAAGTTCATTTTGTCGTTATTTTGTGTGAAAGGTGAAAAAACATACAGGTGATCTTTTATCTTCCTGTTTCTCTTTTGATTTCGTGTGTGATTTGCCCGTCTTCGTCCCATTTTACTGCACGGTAAATGGCATCATGATAAAACAAGAACCAGGCATTTTTTTCTTCTGCAAATGCCTGCCACTTTTGCTTAGCTGGAATCGAAGTCATTGGGTAATCATCATATGCTAGAACCCAGAGTGGATTTTTATGAGCATGTGTTGGCATGATATCGGCTAAATGAATGGCTGTCTCGCCCTCACTTGTGAGTGTTAAGATGCTATGACCATTGCTGTGACCACCTGTATGGTGCAGCTGAATGCCTTCTGTCACTTCAATGCTTTCTTCAAATGTAACCACTTGATCTGCCACTGGCTCCCAGTTTTCTTTCCAATATGTATTTCTTGATCGGATGTTCGGCGCTCTCATTTCATCCCATTCGATTTTCGATGTGATGATTTTTGCTTGCTGAAAAACAGACACAAGCTCGTCACCCTCACGTTTTGTTAATCCGCTGGCATGATCGAAATGCAGGTGTGTCATTAATACGTAATCAATGTCTGATGGCCCCAAGCCAAGAGCCGCTAAATATTCTTCCAATTTGGTTTCCTCTGTTACGCCGTAATTGCGTTTTTGTTTATCTGTGAGCTTTCCTGATCCAATACCAGAATCCACTAACAGATGAAGGCCATTCCACCGAATGAGAATTGGATCACACCGTAATTCAATTTGATTGCGGTCATTTACCGGGTATTTTTTTGACCATAATGGCTTTGGCACGACACCGAACATTGCACCGCCATCCATGTGCGTATCTCCACCGTTTAACCAAAACAGTTCCATTCCACCTATTTTCATTGTCTCCATGACTGTCATCCCTCCTTTTTCTATCGTAGCAAATACAGCCAAAAATCGCATGCACGAATCTTTTCATGAAAAAAGCTGACTGCTATTTGTTTTGCAGTCAGCTTGATGCTATTTGTTATTCTGGGAATTTGACCTCTGATCGATAAATAGGTTGTCCCATAGACGAGAATTTCTCTTCATATTCAGTCATAACATTTCCTTCTAAGCCATCCTCATGTAAATCTAGGCTGACATACGTTAAAAGAAGGCCATATGCAGAAAAACTTGTTAAGGAATATTCAAATAACCTGCGGTTATCTGTTTTGAAGTGTAATTCACCGCCTGGACGGAGAATATGTTCATATCGCTCTAAAAAGGCTTTAAACGTCAATCTGCGCTTTTCGTGTCTTGCTTTTGGCCACGGATCGGAGAAATTCAAATAGACCCGGTCAATCTCATTTTCCGCAAACACATCTGTCAGCGTCTCAGCATTGATGTTCAAAAGCTTTACATTTTCAACATCTGTCTCTTTGATTTTATCTACTGCTGTCACAATGACACTTTTAAATAACTCAATGCCAATATAGTTGATATGAGGATGAAGCTTGCCCATTCCAGCAATAAAGCTCCCTTTTCCTGTCCCAACTTCAATATGGATTGGATGATCATTTCCAAACAGCTCATGCCATTTCCCTTTATGTTGCTCCGGGTTTGCTAACGCAATATGAGCATTCTCAGCTAAGTAATCATCAGCCCATGGCTTATGTCGCATTCTCAATTTGATACACCTCTATTTTCTTTACATTTTATCAAGATACCACGAAACATAAAGACCCGCAAGACAGCAACTCCTATGTCCATATGAAAAAGACCAGCTCTTCGCTTGGCTGGTCTGACGCATGTATAAATTGGGCGCTGAATGCACAGTTTAACCTCATAAATGACACGCAGGAAAGGAGCATACGTATGGGTTTAAACCGTCAACATCAGCTTCAATTAGTCAAAGATATTTTAACCGATCACCAGCTGGATTGCTGCGGGACTGTTGCAGAATATGAACAGGTGGGACGTGTGATTCAATTAATGCTGGCAAAAGAAGATTTGGATGCTGACGTCCGTCAGCTATTAACAGATATTTATGATTACAGCCAAAAGGGCACCTCTGTCAGTTCAATTGATGCACATATCGAGGCGCATCAATCTCATCTATCTGACTGGGTCGAGAACATTCCACTGTCTTAATGGATGTTTAACCGTTTTAAGAGTGCATTCAGCTCGACTTGCACTTCTTTTTGCGCCTTATCATTTCCTTTTCTTTTATGCCAAACAACAAACGATACGGTTTCAGCGAGCACGTACCACGCCATTCGTTTTCGCAAATTGTCCGTCAGCGGGGCGCCGTACATAGAGAGCCAGCTTTCCCAGTTCTCTTCCTCAACATAATGGTATAAAAGCGGTCCAAGATCAATCGCTGGGTCCGCAATCATCGCTCCATCCCAGTCAATTAAATAGAGCTGGTTTTCATCTGTGAGCAGCCAATTATTATGATTGAGGTCACAATGACAGACGACCTTATCCTCGAAATGGACTGCCTCCACATGCTTCTCTAAGTACTGGATGGCATGCGAAATGTCTTGTGAATCAATTTGCTCTTTTAATATGGACTGTTTCAGATGCATCAGAATGGATTCTGGGTCTAGAGAGTGTTTCTCTAATCGTTTCAGCATATCGAGCAATTCTTTTGATGTATGAATTTTTCTTAGTTGCTCTGCTACAGGACGGTCGTTCATGTCCTTTGGCTTCAGCTCTCTGCCGCTCAGCCAGTGCTGTGCAGTAATCACGTCCCCATTTTCCATCCGTTTTGTCCAGACAAGCTTCGGCACAATGCCTTCAGCTGACAAAACCGCAAGAAACGGTGACGTATTGCGTTTTAAAAATAGCTTTTGGTCATTGTGTGTTGCGAAGTACGCATCTCCCGTAGCGCCTCCAGCAGGAGAGATGTGCCATTCGCTACCTAATATTTGTCCCAACCAGTTCATATCAATTTTCAACCCATCATTTCTTAAAATATTTTAAATCTTGCTTTTTTAGTCGACAAAATTCAGCCGATTGAAGGTCAATTGGCTGTTTCTTTTTTTATTTATATGATCATAAAAACAAAAAGGACAGCTATTGAGAATGAGATGCTAAACAATAGCCGTCCTATAGATTTTATCGTTACCTTCTTATACTCGTCAAGCAAAACTAAAAAATCAGGACAAGAACCTTACGAAAAAGAAGGCTTTTTTCATGGTTCTTTAACTGCGATATACACCGCAAGTTCGTTAAGCACGTAATTTTAAGGATCGTTCACTTGCCTTCACAAAGACAGGCGTTGCACCAATCACTTCTCCATCTGCGTGAAATAGAATTTTTTCATCTGCCTCCAAGTACGCCTGCTCATGCTGAAACAGGGTAACCCCCTCCATCCCAAGATGCTTTCGAAACACCATTGCACTTAGAAACAAGAGGACTTTGAATGGATTCAAATCTGTGACAACAATCGTTTGAAAGCCTGGCTGCCTCGCACTCACTTCCGGCGCTGCTTCCAGCCCTCCTCCGTAATACGGGTGATTGCACACGATCACAAACCATACTTGTCGAAAGACCTTCTTCTCATTTTCAATAAACAGCGCAAGGTCAAACGGCTTAAAGGACCATAAAGAATGGAGAAATGACAGCGGGTAGATGATAAAGCCAAGCCCCAGCCGTTTCAGCCACTTTTTCCCTCTAAAATGCACCGTTTTCCTCAGTACATGTGCATCGAATCCCACACCGATATGATTGAGAAAAAGAACAGATTGCGGACTTTCGGCATGGTCTTGAAAGGAACCGAGAGAAAATGTTTTGGTGAGCATTCTCTTTTGCTTTCTCACTTCTTTTAGGACGTCGTGACGGTGGATACCGAGACCCTTCGCAGCATCATTCCAATGACCGGCAGGGACAAAGCTAAGCTGCACATGATCGATTTCCTTTAAGCCATTCAGTACTTCATGAATGGTGCCGTCACCACCAATGACAATCAAGCGCTTCAGCCTGTCATCTTGCATGGCGCTAATTTGTCTTGCCAAAACTTCCGCATGGCCCTCATGCTGGGTGAGAAACGATCGATAAGAGATCTCCACCTTCTGTAATTCCTTCTCTAAGCTCCTCCATGTGCGGAGTCCTTTTCCATGTCCTGCTTCTGGATTAACGATAAAGTACCATTCATTCATATATTAGCTCCACTCAGGTCTCAATTTTTCGTGACCTTTCCTCATGTCTTTAATCGAGCCATTCCTGCCTTCTTTTACTGTCTGATTCACCATAAGCAAGCAATGCCTTTGTTGCCTTAAATTGCTGATGTTTTGTCGGCGCCGTATTTTTCCGCTGCTTTTCAAACCACTCTTCCGCTTTCTTCTTATCGACAACCTCCATCCCATATGGAACTTCAGGTAAATCAATATAAGAGGTACGGCTGATCAGGATTTTCTTCACAGGAAGGTCTACACCACTTTGCTGTAAAATCTTTGACACGACAGTGCCAGAGCGCAGAAGGCTTGCGCAAGGATTCAAGACAGACTGAACAGCTTTCCCAGTCGCCCTCTTTTCCCAAAAACGTTCCTTCGTTCCGATATAGACGCTGTCTGGCTCTGCCTCTAAGAAGGATAAACAGATCACTTCGAGCGGCGTAATGAGTACCGGACATAATTCCATCTCGGCTTTTTGAATGAGCAGCACCGGCTTGTACATCACAAAATAAGAATCCGGAAGCTGCCTTGCAAGCATACGCAGCTTTTCATCATACCGAATATGATGGGAGACGGTTGAAATATGTGAAATCGTCGAGCTTGCCCATTTTAATTGCACGTCGTAGAGATGATCCTTAAAAAAGTGAATCAGCTGCGTTTCATCGGTAGGAACGTTTTTGAAAACCCCCTGCTCTATATCTGTCGGCTCGTTAAAAAGACTCAGGTCCCGTTCCTTTTTCATATCGGCTTCTTTTTGCTTTCTCTTTAAGGAGAATTTCTTTCTCTTTTCTTCCTCTTGTTCAGACGCTTGTTCAGACATTTGGTCTAACGGCTGCTGCGCCTCCTCCTTTGAAGCCCTTTTCAACTCGTCCCATCTTTGTTTTTTCAATCGAATGAATTGATTGATGTAGTGATGCGGGTCTTGTTCATATCGTGATATATAATCTTGAATTTTAATAATTTGCGCCATCTGCTGTTCACTCCAACTTCTAAAATCATTTATGTAGTGTAAATTGTTTGATTGCGTGATAACGCGGGGTTTCTTTCGGACGTATTTCAAATAAAGTAATACGAGAAACCTCCATCACATATGGCTCTTTGCTTAAAGGCGCTTGTTCTCTATAAGAATCATCACCATTCCATTTACGCGCGATCGTCATATGCGGATGAAACGGTCTTTTTTCAACAGGATGTCCTGCTGACATGACGGCTTCTTTCACCTTTTCTCTTAACTGCATGAGCGGCTCATTTTCAATTGGCTTTGCAAAAAAGACTCTTGGGCGCTCCTTTGTACCAAACTGCCCTAACTCTTTCAGCGCTAGTGGAAATGAGGCAGCTTCGTTTGAAAGAATGTCGATCAGCTGGATGATCTTTTTTAAGCGCTCTTCTGGAATGGCGCCTAAAAATACAAGGGTCACATGATAATCATGTGGTGCTGTCCATTTTTGAAAGGACAGTCCACTTCTTTGATCCAAGTCTTGTTTGATTTGATGCGCAAGTTGTTCAGGGATGTGAATCCCTATAAAATAATGACGGCTTTCTGACACAATATCACCTGTCCTTTTTTAACAAACTTTACGAATCCCCATTGATGATAGTATAACTAAAGAAATGCGGAATGAGAAGAAAGGGTGTCATATCATGAAGGTTGCACAAAATATAGCAGAGTTAATTGGCGATACACCGCTTGTCAAATTACAGCGGCTTCAGCCCAAAAATGCCGCGGCTGTTTATTTAAAGCTAGAAGCATTCAATCCTAGCGGAAGTGTCAAGGACCGCGCGGCTTACAATATGATTATCGAGGCAGAAAGACAAGGAAAACTCACAAAAGGAGCAACCATTATTGAGCCTACGAGCGGAAATACAGGGATTGGTTTAGCCATGAATGCCGCCGCAAGAGGCTACAAAGCCATCCTTGTCATGCCTGATACGATGACAAAGGAAAGAATCAATATTTTGAAGGCATACGGGGCGCAGGTCGTCTTAACCCCAGGAGAAGAAAAAATGCCAGGCTGTATCCGCAAGGCTGAGGAACTGGCTGCTCAAATTCCTCATAGTTTTATTCCCATGCAATTTGATAATAAGGCGAATCCAGATGCGCATAGAGGAACAACTGCAGTCGAAATCATTGAAGCTGTGAAACAACTTGGACAGCCCCTTGGAGCCTTTGTCGCAACAGCTGGGACTGGCGGCACCATTACAGGAACTGGAGAGGAATTAAAGAAGGCATTCCCTCACTTGACCATACGTGTGGCAGAGCCAAAGGGATCTCCAGTCTTATCTGGCGGGGAACCTGGCAAACATAAGCTCGTTGGCACAAGTCCAGGGTTTATCCCCCAAATCTTAAATGAGGATGTCTATGATGAGATCGTGCAAGTAAGCGACGAAGATGCATACCACATCACACGGCAGCTCGCCCAGCTTGAAGGTATTTTAGTAGGACCATCCTCTGGAGCGGCTTGCTATGCAGCCATTGAAACAGCTAAGCAATTGCCAACAGATCAAGTCGTCATCTGTATGACAGCAGATACGGGTGAACGATACTTATCAAGTGATGTTTTTCAACATTAAAAAAGGAACAGGGCGATGAATCCCTGTTCCTTTTTCTTCGTTTCACAGTTGCGATGATTTGACCAGCTTCACCTCAGCCTGCTCACCAGTGATGAGTAAAACTTGCTCATCAGTAAGCGGGCATAGATCGAGCGTTTGCTGATGCTTCTCCATTATGTGCTGCGCGGCCTCGCCTAAATAGGCGTTGTGCACATGCAGTACTGGATAGCGGCTGATTTCATTGAAACCTTGAAATGATGAAAGCTCCGGCGCCTTCTCCTGATCATCCATCAGGGAGATATATTCAATGCTTGGCGCCATGATAATACTCCCAGCAGATTCTCCGATGTACAGCTTGCCATTGTTGATTTCTTCTTTCAACACGTCATCGAGACGATGCTTTCTCAACTCGTGCAATAAATAAAAAGTGTTGCCTCCTGAAACGTAGATCACATCATTTTGTTTGATCAGCTGTGTGATCTCTTCGGCAGACTGTTCATCTATATGCACAATCTCAAGCTGCATCCCTAATTGCTGAAAGGCTTCCTTCGCCGCCTCCACATAGTGCGTGACTTCCTCTACAGCACTTGCCGTCGGAAAGAAAGTCACACTCTTTCCTTTTAATGATTCACCCGCAAAGTCAGACAAGAGAGAATAGCTGTCTTTGAATGAAGAGCATAAGAACATTTTTTTCACTATGAATCCCCTCTTTTCTTTTCCTTTTTTTATTTTGCCAATTCATACATAGCTTGTGCATAAAGAGCTGTTGCTCTCAGTAAGTCATCAATTTCAATGTATTCATCCTTTTGATGGGCACAATCTGGTCTGCCAGGGAATAGAGGCCCAAAGGCAACACCCGCTTCTAAAGATCTCGCATACGTTCCTCCCCCTATGGCAATCAGAGTTGCAGGATCTCCAGTTTGCTCCTCATATACCCGCTGCAAAGTTTTCACAAGGGGATGATCTTTTGAAACATGATGCGGAGGGCTGTCGTCAAATTTTAGAAGGGATGCCCCTTTTATGCTTTCAATTCCTTTTTTGACGTCCTTGCCGTCTGCTGTCACTGGATAGCGGACATTTAACCCTAGCTTTGCTTCCTCGTTTTGTGTATAGCGGATTGTTCCCACATTCAAGGTCAAGTCTCCGCTAATCTCATCCTTGCAAGCAATCCCCAGCTTTTGTCCTCTTGTATCCTGATCAAATAAAGCATTGATCTGGGAAGTAAAAGCAAGTCCTTGCTCATCTAATTCGTGTCTGCATAAGAAATTCGCCATATGAATGCCCGCATTTGTACCATGCGCCGGTTCCATGGCATGAACAGATACCCCTTTTAATGTGAAATGGAGTCCATCGGCTGTGCTCTTTACTTCACCTGATAATTGATGATCAGCAAGATAGGCTTCAAATGCTGTTTTTAATAATTCAGCATCGTGTTCCTGCGTAGCTGTAACAGCCGCAGCTGCCTCATCTGGCACCATATTCAGCCTCATACCTGATGTAAATTGCTTGAGCGTATAGCGCTGATGATCCGCTGTTTGTTGATATGTAAATGACACAATGGCATCAATGATCCCTTTTTCCGCATGAATAATTGGAAAATCGGCATCTGGTGCAAATCCGATTTGCGGCATCGCCTCATGCTTGAAATAATGGTCCACACAGCGCCAATCGCTTTCTTCATCTGTTCCAATGATCATTCGGATTTTTTTCGATAGCTGCAGACCAGAATCCTTTAATATCTTCAGTGCATAAAAAGCAGCCATGGTTGGGCCTTTATCATCAATGGCACCACGTGCAAAAATTTTATTTTCTCTTATGTCCGCTGAAAATGGCGGGGTTGTCCAGCCGTCACCAGCAGGCACAACGTCCACATGGCAAAGCACTCCTACAATGTCTTCGCCTTCGCCGTATTCAATATGACCTGCATAGCCATCGACATTCTTGACTGTAAAGCCTTCGTCTTCCCCTTTTCTTAGCATATACTGAAGGGCATCATCGACTTTTTCACCAAAAGGCTTTCCTTCTTTACCGCCTTCTTCATCAAGAACACTTTCAATTTGTAAAAAAGATTGTGTGTCCTTGATCAAGTTGTCTTTTTTTCGTATTACTTCAGCTTCCCAATTCATTTTTCCATTCCTCCTTGAAAAAAGGTTGCAATCCACCCTTAAAACGAATATTATATATATTGTTTTGTAATAATGTTCGTAAATGGAGGATTTTATGTTTCAGTTAAAAGAAAATCAAACCAACATAAAGAAAGAATTAATCGCTGGTATGACGACATTCTTTACCATGGTATATATTGTAGCCGTCAACCCAGGAATTCTTTCAAAAGCAGGCATTCCTTTTGACCAAGTCTTTACTGCAACAATTATCGCTGCTGTCGTCGGTACGCTTTGGATGGCACTATTTGCAAACTATCCGATTGCCATTGCACCAGGCATGGGACTGAATGTCTATTTCACCTTTACCGTTGTCGGTGGTGGCGGCATCAGCTATCAAACAGCGTTCAGTGCGGTATTTGTTGCTGGTATACTCTTTATTATTTTATCGTTAACCTCCCTTAGAAAACAACTGATTGAAGCCATTCCAGATAATTTAAAGTACGGCATTACAGCAGGCATCGGGCTGTTCATTGCGTTTATTGGCCTCAGACAGTCTGGTATCATCGCTGCTGATCCAGAAAACCTGGTGAAGCTTGGTAACTTAAGCTCGCCTGTTGTTATTTTAACGCTTGTCGGCTTAATGATTTCGGTTATTTTAATGGTTCTTCAAATCAATGGTGCGCTGTTTATCGGCATGCTAGCGACTACATTGATTGCGCTCGTGACAGGCCAGCTACATTTCCCTAAAATGCTGATGGACATTCCTGCACTGCCTGAAGGCATGCTGATTACAAATCCAATCTCTGCCTTTGGTGACGTGTTCTCTCATCATTTGTATGCTGTCGTCTTCTCCTTTTTACTGGTGACGATTTTTGATACGACAGGTACAATGATTGGAGTCGCAGAACAAGCCGGATTAATGAAAAATGGCCAGCTGCCAAAAGTGCGCAGAGCCCTGCTCGCTGACTCTGCTGCAACAACGGTTGGTTCTATGTTTGGTACAAGCCCAACCACTGCTTATATTGAATCGTCATCAGGGGTTGCTGCTGGCGGAAGAACTGGACTGACTTCTTTAACGGTCGCTGCATTGTTTATTGTGGCATTATTTTTCGGCCCGCTCGTTCAAGCTATTTCTTCTTTACCAGCGATCACATCACCTGTTTTAATCATTGTTGGCTGCTTAATGATGAACTCAGTGTCACGCATTCGCTGGAACGAACTAGACGAAGCATTCCCTGCTTTTCTTGTCATTCTTTCGATGCCACTGACTTCTAGTATCTCTACAGGGATTTCACTTGGATTTATTTCATATCCACTTGTGAAATTGGCAAAAGGGAAATGGAAGGAAGTCCATGTACTTGTTCTCATCTTTGCGATCTTATTTTTCATTCAGCTCTTTTTCTTAGAAGGATAACAAATAAAAAAGGCACATCCTTACATGGAATGTGTCTTTTTGCCTTCACTATTTTTTATTTTGTAAATTTTCTGTGTTTATTTTTTGGACGTTTGAATGTGTCCACTTCTTTCGTATCCCTTGTGATTATTGGGTTGTAACCGGATTCAAATCATGATATATACCATATTTTATTTCATGTAGACAAGTTTAAAAACACGTAAAGTTGACTTTTTGGTGGAACTAGATGCATAATAACGTGTATAATAGAATAAAACATTAAGAAACACGAACATTTACCATTGTTGCATGTCCTTATTTCGCAGTTTTAGTGTAGTAAGTTGTGGTTAGTCAAGTCCATCCGATCTTATTGATAGGGAGTGGTTTTTTGAAACCTTCAACAAACCGTATGATGACTCGAATTAAATCAGTTTATATGTTCATTCAAGAGAAAGGTCTTGTGACGACACAAGAGCTGGTTGATGAATTCGGGATCACACCTAGAACCATTCAAAGAGACTTAAACGTGCTTGCCTATAACGATCTTGTTCATAGTCCAAGCAGAGGCAAATGGGAAACAACAAGAAAAAAAGTAAAAATATCATCTTAAGCGTATAATGGATTGTCCATATAACAAAAAGAACCGGCGATGTGCCGGTTCTTTTCTTTTGTTCTAAATCTATTCACGATTGATTAAGCTGTCTAATTCTTCATCCGTCAATTCACGGTACTCTCCAGGTGCTAGATCTTCATCTAAAGGGACAGGACCCATCGACAGCCTTTTTAAAAAGACCACTTCATTTCCTACCGCTTGCGCCATCAGTTTCACTTGATGGTACTTCCCTTCAGTAATCGTTAAACGGATGCGTGTATCTTCGTCTTCGTTCGCATCTACTTCAACCTTGGCCGGCTTCGTATGATAATCATCTAAAATGACAACGCCCTCTTCAAGACGCTTGATATCTTGATCTCCTAAAGGATATTTCAAATGAACTTCGTACGTTTTCGGCACATGTTTTTTTGGAGAAAGTAATTGATGCGCAAGCTGGCCATCATTTGTGAGGAGAAGGAGACCGACCGTGTCCTTATCCAGTCTCCCCACTGGGAAGGGCTCCCTTGCGATATCCTCCGGCTCGAGTAAATCAACAACCGTTTCATCCCGCAAATCTTCAGTTGCTGAGATAACACCGTCTGGCTTGTTCATCATTAAGTAAATGAATTCTTTATACTCTACACGCTCTCCATGTACAAGCACTTCATCATTTGATGGATCAACATGATCTTTCACCTGCTTTGCCACTTCCCCATTCACTGTGACCGCTCGGGCCTTGACAAGTTTTTTCACATCTTTTCTTGAACCAAAGCCGCTGTTAGCAAGCAATTTATCAAGCCTCATGAATATCCACCTCTTCTTTTAACTCTTTTTTCTTAAAAATCTCGGCATACGGCTCCCTAATACACGCTCTAGTAATCCTACCTTATAAGACAAGAACATATATACACCGCCGCCAGTGATCATGGAAATTAAAATGACGATACCCGCTTGTACAATTCCGCCTTCATAAGAAATCACTTGGCTTACAAGCTGACATGTCATATAAGCCACTACGGCCATGATCGCCGTTAAAATACCAATGAGAATAAAACGTTTGAAAATCCTGCGGAACGAATAGCCGGCATGGCGTTTAATCATGATAAACATATACAAGATGGACGCACTGTAGCCTAGTGCCGTTGCCAGCACAGAACCATTTCCTTGCAGCCAGCTGATCAGCGGAATGTTCAGAACCGTTTTAATAATGATCCCTAACAAAAGACTGACGATAGCAAATTTTTGTTTGTTAATCCCTTGCAAGATCGCTGCATTAATGGTGAATAAAGAAAACAATAATGCAACAGGTGCATACCAAAACAAAATGGAGATCCCAATCTCAGGATGAACCGACGGATAGAAGAACCAATAAACCGGTCCAGCTAATGCTGAGATACCAAATGAAGCAGGCAGCACGAAAAATAAAATGATCTGCATTGTCTGATCAATTTGTCTATTGAGCAGTTTGTAATTACGTGCTGTAAACGACTCCGTAATCGTCGGAATCAAGGTTAAGCCAAACGCTGTTGCGAGTGACACAGGAATCATTACAAGCTTTGGTAAATATAACGTCACGATGGACAATACCGCTGTACTAATATCCTGATGTCCTGAGGCAATCATGGCTCTGTTAATTGTATTTGTGTCAATATAAGAATAAATTGGAATCGCAAGTCCAACAAACACATACGGTGCCGCATAGCTAAACAGCTCAGTAAACATTTGCCTATACGATAATTCAGAGTGAGCGCCTGTATTCGGCTGCATGGATAAGAGCCGGTCCTTCCGCTTCAGCCAATATAAATAAAGCGTGAATAAACCGCCAAATGCACCGATCAGCGCAGCAAATGTTGCGTATCCGACAGCAATAACAAGCCCGCCGTCAAGCACCTTTAATATAATAAACGTCGCTGTTAATAGGAAGATGATTCTGACAAGTTGTTCAATCACTTGTGAAACAGCTGTCGGCCCCATCATGGAGTGTCCTTGGAAGAACCCCCGCACAAGACTCATGATTGGCACAACCAAAAGCCCTAAACTGACCATCCGAATCACATATACCACTTGATCGACAGTCAAACCGCCTGTTTCATTCGATCCGCCAAGCTGAATCTTAGCAAAAATCGGTGCGGACAAATATAAAATAGAAAAGGCGATCATCCCGGTGACAAGCATGACCGACATACCCGCCCTGAACATTTTCCTTGTTGTCTCATAATCACCGATCGCATTATATTTGGAAACAAATTTTGATACCGCTGTTGGAAAACCAAGTGTAGCAATACTTAAAAAGATCGTATACTGATTGTATCCATATTGGAATAGCGCACCACCAGTCGCTCCGACCATTGCGCTAAATGGAATTAAGTAAATCATACCGAGAATACGAGAGAGATACGTCCCTATCGTTAAAACCAACGTACCACGAAGCAGTTTATTAGACATGTGCTTAACCACCATTTTTCTAATGAATATTCAACTTAACTATTTTACCACATCATTTCAACGCACAGGTAACAAATCCAATACAGAAGTCACAAAACCAATCAATTCATATTTCAGCCTTCCCTAATCTTCGTTATAATAGAAAAATGACTGAAAGTAGAAAGAGGAATGTAACATGAAACATTATGATGTCATTGTCATTGGCGGTGGACCTTCTGGACTGATGGCCGCGATTGCATCAGCAGAACACGGTGCGACAGTTCTGTTAATTGACAAAGGAAACAAACTTGGCAGAAAGCTGGCCATTTCTGGCGGTGGACGCTGTAACGTCACCAATCGCCTTCCAGTAGAAGAAATCATCAAGCATATTCCCGGAAACGGCCGTTTTCTATATAGTGCATTTTCTGAGTTCAACAATGAGGATATTATTTCATTTTTTGAAAACCTTGGCATTGAACTAAAAGAAGAAGACCATGGACGTATGTTCCCTGTCTCAAACAAAGCACAGTCTGTCGTGGATGCCCTTTTAGACAGGCTCCGTGCCCTCAATGTCACCATTCGTACGAACGAAAAGATTAAAACAGTTCTGTATCAAGACGGACAAACAGCTGGAATTGTTACAAATAATGATGAAAAAATTTCAAGTAAGGCTGTTGTGATTGCTGTTGGCGGAAAAAGTGTACCTCATACCGGCTCTACTGGCGACGGCTATGCATGGGCAGAAGCAGCCGGGCATACGATTACAGAGCTCTTCCCAACAGAAGTACCTGTCACATCAGATGAACGTTTTATTAAAGAAAAGGTGCTTCAAGGTCTTTCTTTAAGAAGTGTGGCTGTCAGTGTTCTCAATAAAAAAGGGAAACCCGTCGTCACACATGTCATGGATATGATCTTTACTCACTTTGGTTTATCAGGTCCAGCTGTTCTTAGATGCAGCGGATTTGTTGTGAAAGAATTAAAAAAGCAGCCGTCCGTCCGTCTGCAGATCGACTTATATCCGAAGCTGAATGACGAGGAGCTGTTCCAAAAGCTTCATCGAGACCTAAAAGATGAACCGAAAAAAGCCATTAAAAATGTCCTCAAGTCTTGGATGCAAGAACGCTACTTATTGTTCCTTTTAGAGCGGAACGGCATTGATCCTCAGGAAACGTTTTCTGGACTAGCCAAGGATAAACTGCGTGCGTTTGCCCATGATTGCAAACATTTCATCGTTCATGCAAATGGTACACTTTCTTTGGACAAAGCGTTTGTGACAGGAGGCGGCGTTTCTGTGAAAGAAATTGAACCGAAGAAAATGGCCTCTAAAAAAATGCCCGGTCTTTATTTCTGCGGAGAGATTCTAGACATTCATGGCTACACAGGCGGATACAATATCACGTCAGCACTTGTGACAGGCAGACTTGCCGGTCTGAATGCTGCATTAGAAGCAAAGGAGAGAGATTAATGATCAGACGCGCACTTCCGATTGTACTTGCAGTCGTTATCAGTTTAACAGCAGCTGTTATCTTGAAGCTGTCTATTACCCCATTAAAAATCGCCATTGTTTTGGCATTTACCGTTTTCGCTGTTTGTTTAAAAGAATATGTCTACCGTCTGCGCAAACGAATTGAAGAAAAGTCATCTTCACATATCGATGGTTGATAAATGGAAGTAAAACATGTTACGGTAAAGTAGAGGTCGAGTGAGAAGCTCGCCTCTTTTTGTTTGAAATTAGTTGGGTTCGGGGATATTAAACAAAATCCTCTGCTTAAACGTGTAGAACAACAGGAGAGTGAGATGGTGTGAAAAACGTATCAAGTGTATTTTGGATTGTGATTGCGATCACATTTGTTGCCGTCATGTGGGGAGCGTTTTCTCCAGAAACACTGCAGAATGTGACAGATCAAATTCAAACATACATTACAAATGACTTTGGCTGGTATTACTTGTTAGTGGTATCACTGCTTGTCGGCTTTTGTCTATTCTTTATCTTTAGCCCAATCGGTAAGATTACGCTGGGTAAACCGGGAGAAGAACCTGAATTCGGCCTATTTTCTTGGTTTGCGATGCTATTTAGTGCCGGTATGGGAATTGGTCTTGTTTTTTACGGAGCAGCTGAACCGATCAGCCACTATGCCATACAGTCACCAACAGGTGAGACTGAAACGGCACAGGCATTCCGCGATTCCCTTCGCTATACATTTTTCCACTGGGGGCTTCATGCATGGGCTATTTATGCCATTGTTGCACTTTGCATTGCGTACTTTAAATTTAGAAAAAATGCACCTGGCTTAATCAGTGCAACGCTTCAGCCCGTTTTAGGAAATAAAACGAATGGATGGATTGGGAAAACCATCGATTGTATTGCGGTATTTGCAACTGTAGTTGGTGTTGCGACAAGCCTAGGGTTAGGCGCGGCACAAATAAATGGTGGATTGAATTACCTATTTCATATTCCAATTGCCTTTAGCACACAATTAATCATTATCTTGATTGTGACGGTGCTCTTCCTTGCATCTGCTTTAAGCGGGATTGGAAAAGGCATTAAATACTTAAGTAATATCAACATGGTATTAGCAGCTGTTCTGATGTTTTTCTTACTTTTGGCAGGTCCAACTGTTTTTATCTTAAATTCATTTACTGACTCGATTGGGCAATACTTATCCAATATCGTTCAAATGAGCTTCCGTCTATCTCCAAATGACCCTGAAAAGAGAGAATGGATTAATGGATGGACGATCTTTTATTGGGCATGGTGGATTTCTTGGGCACCATTTGTTGGAATCTTTATCGCAAGGGTGTCACGCGGACGAACAATTCGAGAATTTTTAGTCGGTGTCTTAGTCGCTCCTTCTATCTTAGTATTTCTATGGTTCTCGATTTTCGGTGTATCTGCGATGGACTTACAGCAAAAGAATATTGTCGATGTTGCAGGTCTTTCAACAGAAACGATGCTGTTCGGTGTACTAAATGAATATCCGCTGGCGATGGTCACATCGGTGCTAGCCCTCATTTTAATCGCTGTATTCTTTATTACATCAGCTGATTCAGCTACATTTGTGCTTGGAATGCAGACAACCTACGGATCATTAAACCCTTCTGGCAGTGTCAAAGTCAGCTGGGGCATTATCCAATCGGCTGTTGCTGCCGTGCTTTTATTTTCAGGAGGACTTGAAGCCCTGCAAAATACAGCCAAACTCGCAGCCTTACCGTTCTCCGTTGTCATTATTTTGATGATTGTCTCATTGTACAAGTCACTGAATGATGAACGAAGAGCCATCAAACAAGCCGATAAAGTCAATAAGCCACGAAGTCCAAGAGTAAAAAAAGCATAATTGCAAGTAAAAAAAAGCCGTTCCTCATTCGAACGGCTTTTTTTCATATAGACAATTTAAGATTGTTGCTTGATGGAGGATTCCTGTAAAATAGAGTTGAAATCACATTCTACATAATGGAGGTTTATATGACGTTACCTACGTTCAAGTACAACCCAGACCCAATTTCGTTAAACGTGATAAAAAAAGAACACACGACATGTCCTGTTTGTGAGAAAGAAAGAGATTATGTATATCAAGGTCCATTTTATGCTGTCGAAGATGTAAAGGGAATTTGTCCTTGGTGCATTAAAGATGGATCAGCCGCTAAAAAATATGATGGAATCTTTCAAGACGATGCGAGCTGTGATGACGTCGATCAAGAGGAATATATAGATGAACTGATCTTCAGAACCCCAGGTTATCGCGGGTGGCAGCAGGAATATTGGTTAAGCCATTGTGGAGATTTTTGCGCAATCGTCCAGTATGTTGGATGGAAAGAGATTGAACATTTAGAGGAAGAACTCGCCGAGGATATCGAAGACATTTGCAGCGGCGAAGGACTCACGAAAGAAAACCTAAAGCAATGGCTCGTCAATGGAGGAGACTTACAAGGCTACCTCTTTCAATGTGTCCACTGCAACAAGCATCGTTTATATATTGATGCCAGCTGATCAAAGAAAAAAGGACCTTTCAAACAGGTCCTTTTTTTGATGCGTCTATTTTTTATATAAAATGAGTGCAGAAAAACAGTAGAGCTGTTCTCCCCCTTGCTCACAGATCACCGCTACATTGTACTTGATGTCAATAATTTGGTCGTCATCCATTCCTTTTAAAAAGAGATTAATTTCGCTCTGCAAATCTTTCTCGTGCTCTTCATCAAAAACAGCTACCTTTAGCACATATGCCACTCTCCCTTCTCTCGCTACTCTATCTTTATGCACATAGAGAGAGGCATATGAACAAAAAAAGCCTTTCATCATTGATAAGATGAAAGGCCTTCTTTTTACAGCTTCGGTTTTGTTTCCCCTGTCCAAGCAAGCATTCCGCCAACGACATTGGTCGCTTGGTAGCCTTGATCTTCTAGGTAATAGCAGACATTTTCACTACGTTTACCAGAGCGGCAAATAATATAATATTCCTGCGTTTGATCGAAGGCATCCAGTTTCTCAGGGATATCTCCCATTCGAATGTGGACTGCTTCTGGAATCATCCCTTCTGCTACCTCTTCATCCTCACGTACATCGATAAGCTGAATGGCGTCATCTTGCTCCAGCTTTTGTTTTAATTCTTCTATTGAAATTTCTTTCACTGACAACTCTCATCTCTCCTTTTATTCACGGTGACACCATTATAGCAAATGATTCACATCACTGCGTATTCACCCGCTTCGATTGAAGGAAAGACGGCAGCCGTTTCTTCACTTCGGCTGTCTGCTGCTCACTTTCAAACTCTACCTTTTTAAATACTTGATACGCCAGCCACATATGACCATAGGCGAGTATGCTCACGCTAAAAAACGGCACGATTCCCGGCAAATAAGCAAAGAGAACAAACAGCACAGCCGAGAAAACGAGCATAGAGAGTGTGTATTGCAAGTATGAGATACCAAGCAGAAGAGAGAATTTTAAATAGAGACGTTTTTTCCAATCGTAATGAGCAAGCAGTGGAAAAATATAAAATAAGCTCACAATAAACAGAAAACCAAAGATATAGATGCCAAAGCGAAGCACATGTAAGAACCAGCTCGTCGGATAAATATAAGCAAGGTCAACATAAATAATCGTTCCAATGATGAATAGCACCACGCCAATTATATTAGAGCGGAAAAACTCCTCCCGGTATACCTTCCAAAAAGTGCGTGAAACATTGACTTGCTCATGCCCTTGTATCCACTTTCTCATGACGGAAAATAACGCTGTGGTCGCAGGCATCAATCCAAAGATGCCAAGCCCTAGGATGGTGAACATCAGCCATAACAAATTCGTATAGGCGAGTCTCATCACCCATTCACACAACCGCAGCATTCTGCTCATTGAGCCATCATGATCCATCTCTTTCCCCTCCTCTCCTTCTCATTACACCGTCTCTTTATGAAACAATTCTTCTATTTCAATTGGGCGTTTCTCTAAAACAGAACGCCACATGCCTTCTCCAAGTGCAATCGAATAAGCACCAGCCTCTGCTCCTGCTGATATATCATAGTGAATCAAAGGATCTTTTCCTATAAATAAATCGGCCAAAAGCAGAGGATCTCCGCCGCCATGTCCGCCTGGCTGCTTCACGACTTCAATCGTCTCCTTTGATCCAAACATCGGGTAATAAGAAATCGTTTGTTCCGGAAATTGAAAAGGTATCCTTGATGGCACATGAAACTCATTTGTTTCAATACGTCCCTTCGTCCCATTAATGGCAAGCCGGTAGCCTTCATATGGTGCTGAAAATTGAATCGAATAGCTGAGCAGAGCCCCTTTGTCATAAGCCACTGACGCCACATATGTATCCTCGATATCAATTTCCTGATCAAAAATGCAGGCATCTGGGCGATAATTTGAGTACTGCTGCGTTTGCTCCTGACCAGATTCAATATGATCGTCCTCCACCTTTGAACGCTCCACCCGCGGGTTCCATCTTGCTTCATAATGACATGTATCCTTCACATGACATGTTCCGCAATACCTGTTTTCCTCCCCCTGCAAAGGATTCCAAGGGCTTTCGCTCCCATAATAGTTCAGCGCCCCGTAAGCAAATACTTGCTTCGGTTTTTGATCAATCCACCAATTGACCAAATCAAAATGATGCGTCGATTTATGAATAGACAGCCCGCCAGAGAATTGACGTGTGCGGTTCCATCTTTTGAAATAACTAGCACCATGATACGTATCAATGAGCCAGCTCAGTTCAACAGATGTGACCCTTCCAATCTTCCCATCTAAAATGAGTTCTTTTACCTTTCGATGAAAAGGATTGTAGCGATAATTAAAAGTGACTGTGACATTCCCCTTACTTTCCGCCTCTTTTTCCATCACCTTTCTAGCGTCTTCTGCTGTTGTCACCATTGGCTTTTCAGTGATGACATCAAGATCATGCTCAAGTGCCTGCATAATATACGTGACATGTGTATCATCTCTGCCTGCCACAATCACGATATCTGGCTTAGTTTCCTTGATCATCTGATCAAATGCATCTTCATGAAAAAACGAGACGCCCCGCAGTGATGGAAAACGCTCCTGACAAAGTGTATACCGATGATGATCTATATCTAGAAGCCCTGTAATCCTGTAATGCTCTTTGAAATCCTCGGTGAGCGGTTGAATAAACATATTGAACGCTCGATGACTGAGCCCGCAAACCACGACCCGTTTCACATTCCCCACCCCATTTTCTATCGATTTTCACGAAGCTGTTTCATGAGAGAGAGCGCCTCTTTCGACTTGTCAGCATACACAGGAATGAAAGCGACCATATCTCGGTGTAATCGAAAGGTATAGCCGTTGAGCTTTTTCGTTCCTTTATTGATTTGTACTGCATAATCGACCGTTTCCCCTGTCTTTTTGTCCTCGACCGTATATGGTCCTGCTGCTTGCTCACCTATTCTCATTTCTTCGAGCAGCTGAAAGCTTTCAGGATCATCATACGTTCTAAACATTTCTTCTGGGACAAGCATCACGTCTCCCTCTTTTGACGTAATTTCAACAAGAAGCTTTTCAGGAATCGCCGGAAAGATGTGGACGTTATAAGCCGCTTTTTCCGGCTGAAAGGCCTTCTCCACTAATTGATCTTTCATCCCTTTTGACATATCAGAAAAAATCAGGACATCGATCCCGTTTGTTTTCTCCTGACAGGCAGATAAACAAACGGCAGCAATGAAACTGATGAGCCATACAGCGGCTCTTTTTTTCCTCTTCATGCCTTTTGAAAAACAGACAGCTTTTCTAGCTCAGTTAACGCCATAATAAAAGCGCCTGCCCCGTGCAAGTCATTTGTGCTCCGCTCTCTTCCAACGTAATAATCATAAAATCCTGCAGATGTTCCGATACAAATATCATTGATGGTAAAATCACCATTTTCTTTCTCAGCCGTCTTATGCTGGATTAAACCTTGATATGCTTTGACCACATGATCAACATAACGGAGACTCACATATCCTTCATTCATGGCTTTTGCCATGGCGTATATGAATAGGCATGACCCTGAGCTTTCAAGCCAATTGTCGCTATTCTTGCCTTTATCAATGATTTGATGCCAGAGCCCAGTTTCATCATCCTGATACTTTGCCACACTTTCCAGCATATCTGTCAAAGTATCCTTCCACACCTTCTGTCCTTCATGTCCCTCTGGCAGATCCTCGATCATATCGGCTAATGCAAGGACATACCAGCCAAACGATCTTGCCCAAAACTCCGGGGAACAGCCTGTCTTTTGATCAGCCCATGGCATCACTTTTCGTTCATCCCACGCGTGATAATACAAACCTGTTTGTTCATCCTTCGTATGCTTTCTCATGAGATGCTCTTGATGAATGACCATTTCCACGAGTGACTTTTCACCTTTAAGCCGAGCATACTTTAAAGCAAAAGGCCCGCCCATATAAAGACCATCCAGCCACATTTGATAGGCATAATTGTCTTTATGCCAAAATCCTCCCTCAGACGTACGGTTCAATGTGCGATAAAGCCCGCGCAGTTTATCCGCTGCCAGCACATATCGCTGCTCTCCCGTTCTTTCATAAAGAGGGAATAAAATAAGTCCTGCTTGAATCGCATCAAGCTCATCCCTGCGAAATAAGAAATTTCCGTACTCATCAATGAGTGAGTCCGCATAGTTTTTCACATAATCGAAATACGCCTCGTTCCTCGTTGCTTCATATAGCTTCAAAACGCCGCAAAGAAAAACGCCTTGATGATAATGCCATCTTCCAGCTGGCGGCAGCTCAATAGGTGTATGCGCTTTTATTATGGTTTGTGCTAATTTCTCTGCATGCTCAAGCGGTGATCCTTTTTCAATCGATAATGTCATTGTTCTTCATCTCCCTTTTTAATAAATACCTTCTTCCCCGAATTTCTTCGCTAAACGGTTCGCCATCATGACCAAAATAAGGCCAACAGCTGCTTTAAATAAACCAACAGCGGTACTATAGCTGAATTGTCCCTGCTTAAGACCAGCTGTATAGACATACGTATCAAAAATCTCTGCCACTTCCCTGTTCGTTGCGTTCAGTAATAGATAGACATGCTCAAAGCCAAGCTCGAGCGTATCACCAATTTTTAAAATAAGCAGAACAACAATGACACTTTTAATCGCAGGAAGAGTGATATGCCACATTTGTCTCAGTCTGCCCGCTCCATCCATTTTCGCTGCTTCATATAGCTGCGGATCTACTGCTGTAATCGCCGCAAGGTAAATGATCGTCGACCAGCCTGCTTCCCGCCAGATCACCTGTAAAATGTACATTGGTCTAAACCATTCCTGACTAAGGAGGAAGTTAATCTTTTCCCCTCCAAAGAAAGCAATCAATTCATTGATTAACCCGCCATCCACCGTTAACAAAACAAAAGATAAGGACACAACAATGACCCATGACATAAAGTGAGGGATATAAATCATCGTCTGTACAAACTTCTTAAACAATGCCAATCTCACTTCATTTAAAAGAAGGGCTAACAAAATAGGAATTGGGAAGAAAATCACCACATTCATGGCAAATAAAATCAGCGTATTTTTTAATAAGATGAAAAATGTTGGTTCTGTAAACAAGCGAATAAAGTGTTTGAAGCCCACCCACTCACTGCCAAGAATGCCGAGAAACGGCTGGTAATCTTGAAAGGCAATGATCAGCCCCCACATTGGCACATATTTAAAGACAAGAAAATAAATGAGCCCCGGCAAGATCATTAAATACAAAAATTTTTGACTAAGCAATTGATTAAGTAAGCGCTTTCTTTTTTCTTTCTTCAAAGCTGCCGCAGGCACACCCTTGGCAGTGACATCCTCTGTTTTCATGAATAAAGCCTCCCCTCATGCTGATGCATGTGTTAACTGTATCTTAAGGATGAAAAATCCGTCTACAATCATATCATCAGATCATATTTTCATAGGTGAAGCTACTCAAAACGTTACATAAAACATAAGAAAATGATCCTAATCTCAGAAAATGATTATTGACAAACCTACCAGATTTTTGGATTAATAAATTAAGGGGAAAAGATTGTTTCGTTTGAAATGGGGGGTTTTATGAAAAGAAGGCAGTATAAATTTTATTATAAGCTTGTGACGTTTTTTTTCATGCTTAGTACGATTCCTGTTATCATTGTCGGTATTTTTTCTTATCAGCATTCCCAAAAAACAGCTCTTGAAAATATCTCAAATGAAAAGCTGGACAGCGTCAAACAAACACAATCCACAATTGAGCATATTTTAAAGACCGTTGATCATTCTCTCACTCACTATGTCAGTTCGCCGCCTCTCCTTCAAACACTGGCAGAACCTTTAAATCCAGACCAATTCCAGCTTTATAATCAAGTACAGCAGGAACTGAACTACCTGCAAACCTTTGACACCGATCTTTCCAACATTACACTCGTCAGTAAAATGGAAGACTGGTACATGAACAATTCGGGACTTTATCATGTTACAAACGGAGAACAAGAAAAAGCGTTAACCTCTTACCTCAATATTCCAAGTCACTCCAGCTGGGCACTTGAAGAGAATAATTCACTTGTTGCGACCAAAGAAGGAAAAACGTCCTTTTGCAAGTACAATGTGAACTTAATCAAACAGCTGCCTATGAACAGCGTTCAAAAAAAAGGAATTGCTGTCGCCAGCATTCCAAGCTGCGTGATTGCTGAGAACATGCCTGATTTCTCCCAATCTGATAGTATGTTGGTCATTGATACAAACGGAAAAGTGCTACTACATAATCGCAAAGAACAAATTGGTGAATCGCTAAATAATCAAGGTTTCGTCAAACATGTGCTCTCACTAGAAAAACGATCAGGGCAGTTTGACATGAAGATCGACGAACTAAACTATCAAATCACATTTCAAAAATCAGATTATAACGAATGGACGTACCTCTCCTTTGTTTCCATTCCAGAACTCAAGCAGCAAACGAAATCAATTGGGTGGATTACCTTTATTATCTGCGCTATTTTGTTAGCGCTTTCATTACTGTTTTCATGGTTTGGTTCTAGACACTTTTATAAGCCCATCCGCTTATTATACGAGTCCTTTGCACGCAATGAATCTTTTTTGCAAAAGCAGCCTTTTCAAAATGAATTTGAGTTAATCGAATCGAGTATTAAACAAATGAAAGATCAAAACCATGATTTAGAGGAACGTATTGAGCAGCAAGTGACACACTTACAGCAATACTTTATGGTACGGCTGCTGCTTGGAAAGCTGACAGAAGAAGAAATTAACAACCGTTTTCAAAGCTTAGGCTTTCCTCAAGGCTGGTCACATTTAGCCATGCTAGTGACTCAAATCGATACATTAAAAGGAACACCGTATGAAAAAAAGGATGCGGACTTGCTTTTATTTGCGATCAATGGACTGATTGAGCAAATTATTCCGAAAGAAGAGCACCTTCAGCCAACCGTTGTCAATCAGCATCAAACGACGATTATCCTCAATCAATCAAAATCAGATGAAGAGTTTACTGAATACTTAAATCAATTAGCAGAAACCATTCAGCATCGTATCGAGGAAGAGCTTGGTTTATCGATCAGCATCGGGATCAGCCGCCAGTTTAAAGAGCTCGCAATGGCGAAACATGCGTACATCGAAGGAAAAGAAGCCTTAAAATACCGACTCAAAGCAGAGAAAAAATCCATTATCCTATATGAGCATATCCAGCAAGGAAAGACGTTTAAAACCCATTTTCCAAAGCAGCTGCAGCATGATTTATTTGATGCGGTGAAAGCTGGCGATCAAGGCAAGGCGGATCACTATTTACATGTGCTCCTGCAGTCCATTTTCTCTAAAAATGCAGGCCCCCACGAATACCATATTGCCCTCGCCCGCTTTTTAAACAACTTAATAGAGCTGATGCATTTGCTTGGCATTGAATTATTTGAGGTTGAAGACAACAAAATGCTCTATGATACGATTTTCGAATTTAAAACCTTTGAAGATACAGAGGCATGGCTGAAACACGAGATCATTCGGCCAATTATTGACCAGCTTGCTGCACGTGAAGACTCACAATACAAAAACATCTCAGAAAAAATCATTCATATCATTCATCAAGAATTCGACTCAGATCTCACATTGGATGAAATCGCCACACGACTGCATTACAACCCGAATTATTTAAGTAGTATTTTCAGAAAGGAAATGGATATCTCCTTTAGTGAATATCTCTCATCCTACAGACACCATGTCGCCAAAAACTGGCTTGTCGAGACCGATATGTCCGTCAAAGAAATTTCAGAAAAACTGAAGTATAAAAACCCGCAAAATTTCATCCGGTCCTTTAAAAAGCTAGAAGGCACAACCCCTGGGAAGTACCGCGATCAGAAAAAAGGCACATAAGACAAAAAGTCCCGCTCTAAACAAGAAAGCGGGACTTTTTTTATTTAAACTGTTCATTCAAGATGCTGTCTTCCAGCACTGAAAGCGGCTCTCCATACACACGTTCAATATGAGCTGCTCCCCAATCGCATAGTGCATTGAGGATTTTTTCGAGCGACTGTCCGTATTCACTTAATTCATATTCCACTTTAGGCGGCACCTGTTCATAGACAATTCGGTTAATGACCCCATCACTTTCAAGCTCTCTCAACTGCTGCGTGAGCATTTTTTGTGTGATGTTTGGCATGAGCCGCTTCAATTCACTCGTACGTTTTTTTCCATGTGTCAAATGACATAAAATCACGCACTTCCACTTCCCACCAATGACCTCAAGTGTTGCTTCCACAGAGATATTATATTTCTTCTTTTCCATCAAATGTTCACTCCTCTTTGTACGAATAGGCACTTTTTAGTACCTATATTACAAAAAAGTACGTACTTTTTTTTTCGTCATCTATGTTAGATAATAACTCTTGCCGATCGGAATCGTCTATCAAAATGTCATCACAGAAGGATGTGAATTTACGAATGAAGAATAGTCAAAACCACTTTGCTCTTCTCGCACTAGCGATTAGTGCCTTTGCTATAGGAACAACTGAGTTCATCAGTGTCGGGCTTTTACCAATGATTTCAGAGGACTTTGGAGTAAGCGTCAGCCAGGCGGGCTGGACCGTCTCTTTATATGCTCTTGGTGTCACATTTGGCGCGCCTATTTTAACTTCTCTTACTTCAACGATGAACAGAAAGACGTTGCTTTTGCTCATTATGCTCGTCTTTTTGCTAGGAAATACACTCGCCACCATCGCCCCGACTTTTCCCGTACTGTTAATTGGACGGGTGATTTCAGCCTTATCCCATGGAATCTTCATGTCCATTGGCTCTACGATTGCTGCAAGCCTTGTGGTGAAAGAAAAACGGGCAAGCGCCATCGCCTTTATGTTCACTGGTTTAACCGTCGCGACTGTGACAGGCGTGCCATTCGGAACATTTCTTGGCCATGAGTTCGGCTGGCGGACGTCATTTGGTGTGATTGTTGTGATTGGACTGATCGCTCTGATATCTAACTATTTTCTTGTGCCATCTCAATTAAAGCAGGGCGTGAAAACATCATTTAAGGATCAAGCTGTCCTATTAAAAACAAAAAGAATCCTGCTCTTATTTGTTATTACAGCAACAGGATATGGAGGAACCTTTGTTGTCTTCACGTATTTATCTCCTCTTTTGCAGCATGTGACAGGGCTTGCACCTGAAGCGGTCGCCTTGATCCTGCTTTTATATGGAATCACGATTGCAGCCGGTAATGTCATTGGAGGAAAAGCTGCTAATGGGCAGCCGATAAAAGCACTGATTTATATGTTTATCATCCAAAGCATCATCTTGTTTATTCTTAGCTTCACTGCTGGATTCACAGTGTTAGGCATTGGAACCGTCATGCTGATGGGGCTGTTTGCTTTCATGAATGTACCAGGATTGCAAGTAGCCGTCGTTGATTTTGCCGAAAGATATACCCCCGGAGCAGTCGACGTCGCATCAGCTATGAATATCGCTGCCTTTAATGCCGGTATCGCCATCGGCTCATATTTAGGCGGCGTCGTCACAGATACACTTGGGCTTGTGCATACAGGCTGGGTCGGGGGCATCATGGTCCTCATCGCAGCGATTCTTACAATGATCAGTTATCAAATGGAACAAAAAGAACAAACACAAACCATCTAAAGGAGTTTTTATTATGGAACATTTACAAAGTACAAAAACATTAAACAATGGAGTCCGCATGCCAGGCTTTGGCCTTGGTGTATTCCAGGTAGAAGATGGAGCAGAATTAATTGATGCAGTCAAAACAGCCATTCAATTAGGCTATCGCAGTATTGATACAGCATCTATTTATGGCAATGAGGAAGGTGTTGGCCGAGGCATCCAGCTTGGTTTAGCAGAAACAGGACTAAGCCGCGAGGATATCTTTGTAACATCAAAGGTGTGGAATGCCGATTTAGGCTATGAATCCACACTAAAGGCATACGAAGAAAGTTTGAAAAAACTTCAGCTTGACTACCTTGATCTGTATTTAATCCATTGGCCTGTTGAAGGAAAATATAAGGAAGCATGGCGTGCACTTGAAACCTTGTATCGTGAAGGAAAAGTCAGAGCGATCGGTGTGAGCAACTTCCAGCCGCATCATCTAGACGAGCTATTAAAAGATGCAGACGTCATACCAGCTATCAATCAAGTAGAGTTTCATCCAAAGCTTACGCAGGAAACACTCTATACGTATTTGAACACACATGGCATTCAAATGGAAGCTTGGTCACCGCTGATGCAAGGTGAACTGCTGCATCACCCGCTGATTACAGAGCTGGCAAACACATACGGTCAAACACCTGCTCAAATTATTTTGCGCTGGGATGTGCAAAAAGGTGTCATCACCATCCCAAAATCGACGAAACCACATCGTTTAAAGGAAAACGCTGATATTTTTGATTTTGTTTTATCTGAAGAGGATATGAAGCGACTTTCTGATTTAAATGAAAACAAACGTATCGGTCCAGATCCAGACAACTTCGACTTTTAATCAAAAACACCTCCGCTTTTTGCTGCGCGGGGGTGTTTTCATTGATCATTTTGATTTTTTAAAGGAAGCTTCGTATTCTTCAATGATTTTATTTCCACCATTTGATTTCCACTTCTCTACATCTTTCTTAAATTGTTCTTCACTTATGTCTCCAAGAATGAATTTATACGTCGCATCATCGATGATTTTTTTCAATTCGTTTCCTCGCTCTGATGCTGTTGCCGAATACAGGCTTTCGGCAGGATTGGCGACAATGATATCTTTATTGTCTTCTTCTAGTTCTTCATATTTTGTACGAACCGCATCTCCTTTATTTTTCAAGTAACGTTTATCAATGCCCACAAGACTAACGAGCGGCTGTACATCTGTCTGCCAGCTTTTCACTTGGCTTTCTTCCCTAACAAACGTATTTCCTTCTTCCTTCTTATAATGCTTGCCATCGATACCGTACGTCATGAGCCCATATACATCCTCTTCGGCAATACGGTCAAAGAAGGCCAAAATCCGCTTTAATTCTGCCTCAGATTTCACACTTGTTTTAGGGAATGCGAAGATTCCATTATGACCACCAGATGCCCATACACGTTCTTTGCCATCTGGGCCTTTGATTCGGTTGATGATATCTACTTCCATGTTTTTATCTGTTGCATCATCTCTCAAGTTCACCGCATCAACCATATTTCCAACATAGATGCCTGCTTTTCCTTGTGAGAATAATTCCTGCTGCTGTGTTTTGCTTGTCACAGGGAAATCTTTATTGATAAAGCCATTGTCACGCAGCTTTTTCATGTATTTCATTGTATTCATGTACTCATCTGTCATAAAATCAGGCGTGAATTTCCCGTTTTCTTCTTTCCAGTCTGTTGGCATGCCTTCATATGAACCAAGTGTTTTAAATGCCCCATAAATCAAATCGTTTCGATCCGTAAAGCCAATTGTATCGGCCTTTCCGTTTTGATTCGGGTCTTTCTCAGTAAAGGCTTTGGCTACTTCATACAGATCATCCAATGTTTTTGGTGTATCCAAATTTAAATTTTCAAGCCAATCCTTTCGAATGACAATCCCTTGTCTTGAAAGTGGTCTTTCTCTATAGATACCATAAAGCTTGCCGTCTATAGAGGCGTTTTTATTAATCAGTTCGTTCATCTTACTTAAATTTGGATAATCCTTTAAATACGGACCGACTTCCCAGAACATGCCTGATCTGAACGCGTTAATGGCAGACGAATTTTTAATGTCTTGAATCGTCACAATTTGCGGGAGATTCCCTGCGGCAAGTGCGGAATTTAAACGATCTTCCTTCACAGCATCCGGTACCCACGTAATATCAAGCTCTGTATTTGTGAGCTTCTCAATCTCTTTTAAAACTGAATCTTTCGGCGGCTGCTGATGATATAAAATGGCCATCCATGTCAGCTTCACCTTTTTGTCTAAATCAACCTTCTCATCTGATGAATTTGCTCCTTTACTTGAACATGCTGACAAAATACCGCTTGCTGCAAATAACAGGACGAACGCAATCAGCCATAATTTCTTTCTCCCCATAAGATCCCTCCGTTGTTCCATCTTTTTAACCCTTTACAGAACCTAGTAATGCCCCTTTGTTGAAATGCTTTTGAATAAATGGATAGACAAGCAGAACCGGAATGGTTGCCACAACAATAACTGCCATTTTAATTGTCTGGTCTGGTGGTGGTGTGGATGAGCCCATATCCGACATATCTCCCTGCATTCCGCTTGAGACAATGACGATCTGCCTTAGCAGCACCTGAATCGGCCATTTTACTGAATCATTTAAATACAGAATGGCGGTCATGTACGTATTCCAATACGTCACTGCATAAAAAAGTGAAATGGTCGCAATGGCTGGCAAAGAAAGTGGCAGCACAATTTTAAAGAAAATCCCTAAATCGTTACAGCCATCCATCTTCGCAGACTCCTCAAGACTTGCCGGTATGTTTTGAAAGAAGTTTTTCAATATGATCAAATTGAATGCATTGATGGCAACCGGTAGAATAAGTGACCAATAGGTATCAAGCAAACCTAGTGTTTTCACCACAATAAACGTCGGAATCATCCCTCCGCTAAACAGCATGGTGAAAACAACAAGAAACATCAATGTTCTCCGGCCTTTTAACTCCTGACGAGACAGCCCGTATGCCATAAGTGAGGACAAAAACATGCTGACAGCTGTTCCAACAAGCGTCACAAGAATGGACACAATGAGGCTGCGATACACAATATCTGTAGAAAAAATATATCGATAAGCCTCTAGAGAAAACGTCGTTGGAAATAAGATAAACTTCTTCGTGATGACCTCTTCTACTGTGGCAAAAGAGGCAGCAATGACATGGATGAACGGAAGCACACATATTAATGCGAACATGAGTAGAAAAGAGTAATTAAATAAACTGAACAATCGGCCTTTAATAGAACGATCTATGTTCATCACACCCTCTCTTATGAAAGCGTTATCATTTCGTCTGAAAATAAGCTGCAGCCTGTGACGATATCGTGATTAAAATGTAACAAACGAGGGAAGAAAGCGTCTATAATCATCTTGACAGACCAACTGAAGGGATCATGTCAGCCGTGCTTTTATGCTCATGAAACAAAAGAATAGGATCATTAGCTCATGACATGATTATGCCCTATGTCTGATCATTTTCTTCTAGGATTTCTGTCGTGTTGACATCTGGTTCGTAGCCCAACTCCTGCTTCGTTTTCTCAGTAGACCACGGCTTTTCTATATTTTCTGATACGGCATAATATGTCCCAAAAGAAATGTCCGTTTCAATCGCCGCCTTTGTCATCCCTACAAGATCTTCATGTGATAGCAATGTTCTTTTCGTTCTTTGTTTTTTGTGTAATGCCTTCATCTCATCTGTCACAACCGTTCCAATCCGTAAATTGATGACAGACAATCCCGTTTGATCGTGAAACAAACGCCCTAGCTGTTCGGAAGCAAATTTTAAAATGCCATAGACATTTTTAGTCGCAGGCACATCATCAGTGGTAATCTGTCGCCCAAGTAAGGAGCGGCCATCCATTTCATAACGATCGGTCACATGGTTGCTGCTTGCAAAAATGACTTTTGGTATGCCAAGACGTGCGGCTGAGCGAAACATATAATAGGTACTCCTCCAAAAAATATCATTCATGTTTGCAAATTCTTGATGATCCATCACATCATGCGTCATATCCATGTTTAGAAGGTGCATAATAACATCTGTATCTCGTGGAATCACCTCATATAATTTCTGTTCATTCGCTGCATCTGCTAAAATGACACCTTCTTCACAGCTCGTTTGATCAATCATGATGATGTCATACTCAGAAGAGAGCGCTTTTGTTAACACACGTCCAATCACACCGCATCCGCCAATGATGGTGATTTTTTTCATCCGGCTCCTCCTTTCTTTTGATGTAGTATATCCAAGCTTTCAATGCTTACAGCCATTTTTTCAAAAATCGTGTGGCCTCGTGACGCATAGCGGCTGTTTCAAAATGACCCGCATGAAGATGGGCAAGCTGATATCGTTCTTTTAATGAAGCAGTTTGATAGGTTTGACTCAATCTCTTTTGAATCCTTCCGACGCCTTCAGCAGGCGTCAGCTGATCAAGTTTTCCAACTAAGCTTAAATGCGGTCTTGGAAAAATCATTTCCTGAATATCGGATGCTGTAAAATGCTTCGCCAAGCTCGGTACATAGTAATAAAAGCCATGCCTGTCCAAATTGTTCGTTTCAATTAATGTGTGATGATCCACCTGTGCGCAAAGATCAATACACACACTGACTCTCTCATCAAGCGCAGCCGTCCACCAGGAAAGGAGACCCCCCATTGACATTCCAAAGACAGCTAATCGGTCTGGAAGCACATCAGAACGAGACAGCAAATAATCGATCGCGCACATACTTTCATACAGCATCATACCCCACATCACTTTTCCTGTTAAAAGCATTTCCTTAAAAATTTCACTTTCTGTTCTGCCCCTTCTTTCACCAAACCCTGCATGATCAATAGCCAGTACACTATATCCTTTTGATGTAAATTCTTTTGCATATGAAGGCGCTTGCAAATAATGAGCACCCTTTAACAACTCTTCTTTCCCATCGATGTAATTCCCGCCGTGAGAGTGCTGGAACAACACAACAGGTCTTTTTTTCACCATATCCTTCGGTTTCACGAAATAAGCAGGAACTTCCTCTACACCATTCATGGAAAGAATGAGTGTTTCAACTACATAGGATTCACGTTCTTCAATTTTTATCGTATAAGCCTCTACGCGATGACGTTCTGGCATTTCTCCTAACAGACTGAGCAGTTGTTCACGTTTGCTTTCCTTTTCCATCGACGTCACTCCTCATTTTTTTGATCACCTGTTAAAATACGAGATCGATGAGAGAATCACCTTGTTTTCGACAAAATTATGTCCCGGGAAATAAAGAACACCCACCGGTTAAATACCGATGGGTGTCATCATTAGTTCGCAACAATATTGACAAGCTTCCCAGGAACCGCAATCACTTTACGAATGGTTTTCCCTTCCAGCTGTTCTTTTATTCGTGCATCATTTTTCGCAAGCTCTTCTAACTGCTCCCTTGTTGCATCAGCAGGAACGGTTAATTTTGCTTTCACTTTACCATTAAGCTGTACGACAATTTCTACTTCATCGTCGACAAGCTTTGACTCATCATATTGCGGCCATGCTTCATAAGAAATAGATCCTTCATGACCAAGTTTATTCCAAAGCTCTTCCGCTAAATGCGGTGCAATTGGAGAAAGAAGTTTCACAAAGCCTTCTGCATATTCTTTCGGCAGTGTATCCGCCTTGTAAGCATCGTTGATAAACACCATTAATTGTGAAATTCCTGTATTGAAACGCAAGCCCTCATAATGATCCGTTACCTTCATTACTGTTTCATGATAACTGCGTTCTAATGTGCCGCCAGACTGCTCCGTCACTTTAGCACTGATTGAGCCATCTTCATTTGTAAATAGACGCCATACACGATCAAGGAAACGACGAGCGCCATCAAGTCCTGTTTCAGACCAAGCAATTGACGCATCTAAAGGACCCATGAACATTTCATAAAGACGTAATGTATCCGCACCATGAGATTCTACGATATCATCTGGGTTGACAACGTTCCCTTTGGATTTACTCATTTTTTCATTGTTTTCTCCTAGGATCATTCCTTGGTTGAACAATTTCATGAATGGTTCTTTAGTTGGGACAACACCGATATCATATAAGAACTTATGCCAGAAGCGTGCATATAGAAGATGCAGTACAGCATGTTCTGCTCCACCGATATACACATCAACTGGAAGCCATTTCTTCAGCTTCTCAGGAGATGCAAGCTCTTCTGAGTTATGTGGATCAATATAACGTAAGAAATACCAGCAGCTACCTGCCCATTGCGGCATTGTATTCGTTTCACGGCGGCCTTTTTTACCTGTTACAGGATCTACAACCTCAACCCAGTCTTTGATGTTGGCTAATGGTGATTCACCTGTGCCACTTGGTTTAATTTCCGTCGTCTTAGGCAGGATCAATGGAAGCTCTTCCTCTGAAACCGCTGAAGATGTTCCGTCCTCCCAATGAATGATTGGAATTGGCTCACCCCAGTAGCGCTGACGGCTAAATAGCCAGTCTCTTAAACGATATGTGACTTTCTTTTCACCTTTTTGATGCTCTTCAAGCCAAGCAATCGCTTTTTCAATCGCTTCTTCTTTTCCTAAACCATTGAGGAATTCAGAGTTGATGTGCTTCCCATCACCTGTGTAAGCTTCTTTTTCAATGTCTCCGCCTTCTACAACTTCTTTGATTGGAAGATCAAATGTTTTGGCGAATTCATAGTCACGTTCATCATGAGCAGGTACGGCCATAATCGCCCCTGTTCCATAAGTGGCTAACACGTAATCTGCAATCCAGATCGGCATCTTTTCACCATTTAACGGATTGATGGCATACGCGCCTGTGAAAATACCCGTTTTTGTTTTGGCAAGATCTGTCCGCTCTAAATCACTCTTCGATTGAATTTCTTTGATATATGCTTCGACTGCTTCTTTTTGAGCAGGTGATGTAATTTTTTCAACAAGTGCATGTTCTGGTGCAAGCACCGCATAAGTTGCACCAAATAGTGTATCAGGACGCGTTGTAAAAACCGTAAACTGTTCGTTATGTCCTTCTACTTCAAAATGAACATGCGCACCTTCAGAGCGTCCGATCCAGTTACGCTGCATATCTTTAATGCTTTCAGGCCAATCAATGTCCTCTAAATCTTCTAACAGCCTGTCCGCATATGCCGTAATCTTGAGCATCCATTGCTTCATAGGACGTCTTTCAACTGGATGCCCTCCGCGTTCACTTTTTCCATCAATGACTTCTTCATTTGCAAGGACTGTGCCAAGTGCTGGGCACCAGTTCACTGGTACTTCGTCGATATAGGCTAATCCTTTTTCGTACAATTTCAAGAAAATCCATTGTGTCCACTTGTAATAATTCGGATCTGTCGTGTTGATTTCTCGATCCCAATCATACGAAAACCCTAGTGATTGAATTTGGCGGCGGAAGTTATTGATGTTCTCTTCTGTAAAGGCCGCCGGGTCATTTCCTGTATCCAGTGCATACTGTTCTGCTGGAAGACCAAATGCATCCCATCCCATTGGATGAAGAACATCATATCCTTGCATACGTTTCATGCGTGATAAAATATCCGTTGCTGTGTATCCCTCAGGGTGTCCGACATGAAGCCCTGCTCCTGATGGATATGGAAACATATCCAGCGCATAAAACTTCGGTTTATCTTCCGAGTCAGATGTGGCGAATGTTTTATGTGTCAGCCAATAATCCTGCCACTTCTTTTCAATTTCCCGATGCTGAAAACTCAATGTGAAAACCTCCTTTAATATGTACGGCTTTATCTGCTTAGATGACCACTGCAAGAATTCAGATTTTTCTAAAATCAACAAAAAACCCTCATCCCTGGAAAGGGACGAGAGATTTTTTGGTTCCCGCGGTACCACCCTTGTTAGCGTAACATTCTGTTCGTACGCTCACTTAATATCTTTAACGCAGACATGCGACAGAAGCTTTAACGCAACTGCAACTCTGAGGCGAGTTCAGAAGCAGATTTGATTGACTTTCACCAGCCGTCAATTCTCTAAAGACAAATACTGCTTTCCTACTACTCCTCTTCACTGTTCTTATCGTAACCGTCATCTAAGTAGTATTTTATAGAATTATGATCATAAGTGCAAGCAGGTTTGTATACAATGGGAATGTACCCTAGACTAGGGTAAAGTAGAGGATATTATTCGTGTGGAGATCGGTTATGACGGCTGGAGTCTGCATCCTGTGAACGCTGCTCTCTCACAAAATCGAAGCTTCGCAGAACTGCTTCTCCTCCGTAACCTGAAATAATTGATAAGATGATCAAGTGCAGACTAGAATCGGGATTTGAGGATAAGACAAGCAGTGTAGCGGCAATCATCCCAACGAGCCAATCTTCAATAAACCCTAAATAAATAAACTTTTTTGTCATTCTGGGCTTCTCTAGCCTGCCTTTTTTCTTTACGTGACCGAGAATGCCCATGACCCCTCCAATGGCGCAAGCAATAATGACTTGTTGCAGCATTTTCATCACCTTCCTAAAGCCCTTAGAATAGTAAAGCGACTTCAGGCTGTCCAGCCCCCTGTAATGCCATTCTGCTGTTCCGTCATAATCCATGTAAAAGGTCTATTCTCTCTAACGAAGAAAAAAAGCTTGTTTCTTCCATTATATGTGAATGACCCAAAAACAATCTTGATGCATTGGAATCATTTTCGCCTAATCCATATTAACTATTTTTGTCATTTTATGAATTATCAGCAATTGATTCCTTCTTTTTCTAAAGAAAAGTCTCCTTACTTACTCTATTCTAATGGAGGACAAACTATGATGACAAATTTAACAAAGCGTTTGCAATCGTTGAAACAGAACATATGTTATGTTACGTTTATAAAGAATTCATTTGGTTGAAAAGACAACCATTTGATATGTCTCATAGTAGCAAAGGAGGGTAATATGGTCAGCTCGAATATCTTCGGCTTGCAAAAACAGCTTGAACTCATAAAAAAAGCGCTGGATCATGCGCGGATCGGTGTTGTCATTACAGACCCTTCCTTAGAGGATAACCCTATCGTTTATGTGAATCATGGTTTTACACAAATGACTGGATACAAACCAGATGAGATTCTTGGGCGGAATTGTCGATTCCTTCAAGGAAAAGATACAGATCAAAAGCAGCTTGCTTTAATCCGACACGGAATACAGAACAAAACACCTATTACCACACAGCTGAAAAATTATAAAAAAGACGGCACTTTTTTTTGGAATGAACTCAATATAGACCCTCTATACATTGAACAAGATGACAAAACATTTTTCATCGGTTTTCAAAAGGATATTACAAAACAGAAAGAATATGAACAGCTCCTAGAAGATTCCTTACAGGAAGTCACCTCTCTTTCGACGCCAATCGTCCCAATCAAAAATGGTGTTTCCGCTCTTCCGCTTATCGGAAAACTATCTGAAGAACGCTTTGATGCCATTGTCGCTAAGTTAACTTGTATATTAGATGATTCAAAGGATGATTATTTAATTGTCGACCTTTCTGGTTTAATCGATGTCGATGATTCCGTCGCAGGACGCATTTTCAAACTGCATCATCTCCTCAATTTAACTGGAACCGAACTGATTATTACTGGGATCAAGCCCCAGCTTGCGATGAAAATGAAAGACCTAGATACAGATTTCCAGAATACAGTTACTTATTTAACAGTAAAAGAAGCGATTAAAGGATTGCCATTAGCTGAAAACCCTGTGTAAACAGGGTTTTTTTAATTGAACCGCTTCCCAAAATGGAAAAATGAGGTATGATAGGTGTAAATAGAGATTTAGGGGGGCTGCTAGATGATGATGTTACTCATCATAGGTCTTTTATGTGTTTGTTTCGCCATAGGATATGCCGTCAATTTCTTATTACTCAAACACCAGAACGAGCAGGTCTTTTCAAAGAAACTATTTTATCCGTTTTTAATCATTGGTTTTGTCTTTTCCATTATGTCATTACCGTTTGCTGCCACAGATGCTCCGAAGGCACAAGCCGATCCATCTTCTGCACAGCTTTTAAAGGATCAAAAGCAGCTCACATCTGACATATCACGCTTAAAAGCTGATAAAGAGGAACTTACCGCTTCTTTAGAGGACGCAACAAAGGATAAAGAAAAACTAGCGAAAAAGCTAGAAAACATCACCTCAGAAAAAGAAACAGTCAAAAAGCAAGAAAAGACCATTCAAGCGCTTGAAGAGAAAATAGACAAGCTTGCCTCAAGCAACGAAACACTCAAGAAAGAGAACAAAAAAAGAAGCAGCGATACAGCGTCTTCTACTGTTCAGCGCTCCGCTCCTAAAGATGAAGGAACCAGTACAGGCGGGCATGAATCTCAAAAGGAAACAAAAAAAGAATCGGCTGCCTGTAACATCAAAGGGAGTGTTAACGGCATTTATCACACACCGAGCAGCAGATACTACTCTAGAACAAAGAATGTAACGAAATTGTTCTGCTCTGTTGAAGAGGCAGAACGTGCCGGATACCGGGCGCCGAAGCAATAGCAATGTTGAAGATGAAAAAGAACCTCCTGTAAGCCCAATCGGGTTTTCTAGGAGGTTCTTTTTTTAGATTTCTCTTCTTAACGCTGATAATACATTCGTTTTTGTTGCCTTACGTGCCGGGTTAAGACCTGAAAGAATCGCTACCCCTGCGCTAATCACTGTTGCTGTGATGACAAGGCTGAGCGGAATATAGGAAAAAGTAATCGAGAATTGATCGCTTGACCCTCCCTCAGACATAGAAGACAGTATGGCTGGAATAATTAAATTGACAGCGAAACTAATGATATATGAGATGATAATTCCGATGATTGATCCGATCACCCCGATATAAGCACTTTCCATTAGGAACATTCGCTTGATAATGGATGGATTCGCGCCAATGGCTTTCATGATACCAATTTCTTGTGTTCTCTCTGTTACTGCCATTGTCATCGTATTGAAAATTCCGATCGCAGAAATAATGACGGCAATACACCCAACAAAAATAAGTCCAATTTTGAAGACTGTAAAGAACATAGCCATTCCTTCGAGCTGGTTCGTCACAGAAATGACTTGGTAGCCCTCATCTGTCAGCTTATCCGTAAGCGCACCGACATTGTCGAATTTATCTGCATAGACTGAGGTCATTTTTTCAACATTTCCTGCTTCAGGAGACAGATCGAGTATTTGATCGAATTCTTTTTCATAAGCATTCGGAATGAGAACTTTATGATCCTCCTGCCACTCCAAATTCGGCTTTTTCAAAACGCCCACTACACGGAAATCGAATGTTTTTTCTTTGACGATTTCATTTTCTTCATTTAGTTTTGGCACCTTGATTTGAATGACTTTATTTAAAATATCCTTCGTGTAGCCTTTAGGTTCCTTTGGTGTTTCTTCACCATTTGACGTCTGATTTAATTCTTTTTCATAGGCTTCGCGTTCTTTTTTTGTCCACAGTTGTTCCGCCATATGATACCCAACCACTATTTCGTTTGCTGATGTTGGGACTTTTCCTCGGTCTAGCTCAAGCCCTGCTTCTTTTTCTTCTTTCATATTGGTTAAAGCAGCCTGCGTTTCACTTGAGCGGTCATCGAGCTCGACGTTTACCGATGGATTGATCGACGTTCTTGAGACGACAGATTTCACATGATCGTATTTCTTTAAATCATCAACCTTGACGTCTCCTTTTTCTTTTCCTACCACTTTAATTTCCGTGATGATTTGCTGCTTCATGATTTCATCTTGAGCTGATTTTTGCAGACCAAAACCGACAGATGCTAGAACGATTAAGAAAGAGCAAGCCATTGTCGTCGCAAGAATAGTCATAAACACTCGTAATCTATTTTTCTTCATGTTTCTTCTAATGAATTTGACCTGATCTCTAAATTTCAATGGACTGTTCCCCTTTCTTTAATACACCATCATGAAGCTGGAACGTTGTGTCTGCGATTGAAGCGACCTCATCGTCATGTGTAATAATGACAAATGTAATTCCTTTTTCACGATTAAGCTGCTGGATAAAGGCTAATATTTCTCCTTCAGTTTCTGAATCCAGGCTGCCTGTTGGTTCATCCGCTAAAATAATCGACGGATTCAATATCAAGGCTCTTGCAATACTCACACGCTGCTGCTGCCCGCCTGACAGTTCATTTGGATAATGCCCTGCATGATGTTCTAAACCTACTCGTTTCAGCATTTCTATTACTTTCGCCTTTCGTTCAGACGGCTTCACACCCTTTAAAGTAAGCGGAAGTTCAATATTCTCATACGTTGTTAAGCTTCCGATCAATTGAAAGCTTTGAAAAATAAAGCCAAAGTGATCTAAGCGAAAGTCTGCCCATTCTTTTTCATTAAAGCCCGTCACATTAGTACCATCGATTACAATTTGTCCACTCGTTGGCGTAATATAGCCTGATATTAAGTTCAATAAAGTCGATTTCCCCGAACCACTTCGTCCAACAATACAAGCAATATCACCTCTTTTGATGGACAGGTCAATTCCCTTCAGCACAGGAATCTCGTTCTCTCTGCCCTTTTTACCGATTTTAAACACATGATCTAACGCTTGAATTTGAATCATCTCTACTCCCCTGCTCTCTGTTTATCTTTTTCGATAGATTAAGAAATAACTCGTCAGTGCACCGACAGCTCCACCGATCAGCATGCCAGCAATATAACCAAACATAGAATTGTCTGAAGAAAATCCAAGCCAGCCAAATCCTAGAATACCAAAGACAATGACCATAATCTGAATTGGCCGGTCCATTTTTGAAAAAAGGAAAAACCGCCCATTTCGTTCCATTGGATTTTTAAGAAAACCTATCAAACCAATAATATAAAATAAAATGAACATCATGGTAGGAATGACAATATCATCACCTGGGAACAAATAAGGGACTGCAGGTTGAGGCTCATTTGTAATATACATAACCGGTGACATTGGCATAATCAAACGGTTAAGTTGGTTGTCAATCAAGCTTTCTGTTGTTTGTAACAGAAAGTCTAAATGAACTAACGGTAAACCAATCACTAAGAAAGGCAATATTGATGTACTGAATCCAACAAGCACCTGAGCGACCAAATTTCCTGTTAATGTACCTGCAGCTAAAAACAAGCTGTATACCATTAAAGATCCAATGAGTGCAAGGTAATACTCACTATTAAAATCAGAGGTTTCAGATGGGTGCAACCACAAAATGAATAAGCCCGTGATTCCATAGGATACGCCATGAATGAAAATCAACATACCCGCTCCAAGCATAAATTTTGAATGATAGATCGAACTTCTACTAAAAGGTAAAGATAACGTGAAATCCATCAATCCTTTGTTTCTTTCAATACCAAGAATCATCAATGCAAAAAACAAACCAATAATCCATGACACAGACAAAAAAGAATCTGAATGAAAGCTGTAATAAAATTCGCCTGCCGGTGTACACATTTCATCTTTTAAGCACGTTTGATAAGATGAATATTCCATTAAAAGGGATAATGGCGTCGCAAACACCGCCACAAGCATCACTAAAATGAATGTCAGCTCAGATTGCTTCCACTCCTTGTATAACAATTGCCGCTTTACCATCTGCGTTTCCCTCCAAACTTCGCAATGAATACTTCTTCTAAATTCACAGGCAGTTCATTCCATACTTTTGGCTGCAGAGACTTCAAGTACTCTTTAGCCTCTACATCGGTTTTAAGGACAAGCGCTGTATAAAAAACGCCCGCTTGATCTAATATGGCAACGCCATTTTTACGAATACTTAAATTCATATCTTCTTCAAAGGCCATTTGGATTTTGACATAGTCATTCTTTAGTTCATCTAAATCCATGACACTTGTGAGTTCATTACCTTCTAAAAATCCAATTCGATTACACATACGCTCAATATCTTCTAAGCGGTGAGATGTAATGAGAATCGATGTTTCACGCTCTGCTACTTCGTCAATCATGAGCTGAAGAACATCATTTCTAGTGACGGCATCGATTCCATCAGTCGGCTCATCTAATAAAATGACCGCTGGTTTGATGGCAAAGCTTAAAATGAGCGACAGCTGTTTCTTTAACCCTGTCGACAATTCACGATACTTCACTTTTTCTGGGATCTCATACCGGTTCACAAGCTCATTGGCATATGTCACGTCAAACTTTGGATAAATATGCTTTAACAGCTGGACAAGCTGTCCATAATTGTATCTGTCAAAGTATGGATTCACGACCGGCATATACACAATATTTTGCTTCACTAATGGGTGATCTTTCACCAGCACGTCTTTGAAATAAATCTCTCCTTCATCCGGAAGAAGAATTTGCTGTATCAATCGGAGAAGTGTTGTTTTCCCGGAGCCATTCCGTCCAAGCAGACCAAAGATCTCACCTTCACCTATTTTGAAGGAAACGTCACTGAGTACTTTGCGTCCATTTAATGTCTTCGATACATTTCTAACCTCAATCACCTTGATTTCCTCCTTTTAGACTTGAGCCGATCTCTTCTAGCCATTCCTTCAATTGATGAATATCAATACCGGCATAATGAGCTTCTATAATGAGCTGTCTTAATTGCTCCTTCATCTCGAGCACCTTCCCTTCATTCAGCTTTAACTGAGCACCTTCTGTCACATACGTACCGCGGCCCCTTAGAGTTTCAATAATCCCTTCCCGCTCAAGCTCTTTATACGCTTTACTGACGGTGTTTGGGTTGGCAATAATAATGGTGGCGAGCTCTCTGACGGAGGGCAATTTGTCACCTGGCTTCATCACGCCTTTTAAACATAAAATTTTGAGCTGCTCAATGATTTGTTCATATATTGGCGCAGCGCTTCTTGGATCTATTTGGATCATGATGGCTCCCTCTTTCCTCATTCATGCTTTTGCAGTCCTATCGCTTGTTCATGCCCTTGTATTAAAGAGACCGAATTGGGTATCAAATCTTTTTGAACTTCAAAACCAATGAAAACAAGAACGAAAAAAAATGTACATGCTAACGCAACAGCCAGCACCATCCACTTCAAATTGATTGGTTTTTTTTCTTTTTTCATGGTTGAACACCTTTCTTCACTTTTTAAGTGTCTGTAGTGTATTAGTTGATATAGTACACTTAATACAATATAGACACTTAATTGAAAAGTCAAGAGACTCTAGAATAAAAATAGGCTATTTTCGTAAAAATTGTTGCTTTCTTAGCCATACTGTTAAAAGGTTGTTACAATGAGCATTCGGGAGGCGTTTAAGTATGTGGGAAAATGTTTATGAAGAGTTCAGCGATTTTAAACGCAATGAAACAGGACTTGTTTCCAGACGAACCAGATAAAATTACGAAACTACTTAAAAGCATTCGTGAAGCCAGATTTGCTTCTGGTTTAAGGCGTATTCATTGCGGTAGTACATCCGTTAAACGGAACGGGAAATATCGCTCAAGACAACGCTATCTGTGTAACGATTGTGGAAAATCCTTCAATGATATGACCAACACACCATTCTCAGGCTCTCGTTATCCAGAAAAATGGGTAAAATACATAGAACGAATGGTTGAGGGTTATACACTACCCAAAATTGCTGAACGCCTTAAAATAAACATTTCCACCGCATTTAATTGGAGACATAAAATCTTGAACGCATCAGGCAGTTTCGGATTTAATCAACTTTAAGGTATCGTTGAAAGTGATGAAACTTTCTTTCGTGAGTCTATGAAGGGGCGAGAAATCACCCATAGAAAAGCCAAAAAGCGTGGAGAAAAGGACGAAAAGAGAGGTATTTCTAACCTTAAAATTGCTGTTGTCGTAGCACAAGACCGTAATGGAAGTGTAATTGCTCGTAAGGCAGGAACAGGTCGTGTTAAAGCAGAAGGATGAGTATATTCACCCTTCTGCTTTGCTATGCACTGATACAGCAACAAATTATAAAAGGTTCGCCAAGATAACAGGATTACAACACGAAACAGTCAATGAGCGTCAAAAACAGCGTGTAAAGAAGGGGATTTACCACATTCAACACGTTAATAACTTTAATAACTTTCATAATCGCCTGAAAAAGTGGATGGAGCGTTTTCAAGGAGTTGCAACAAAATATTTGGACAACTACCTCTACTGGTTCCGATGGCTTGATAAGGAAAAGAATTTAGCATTTGAAAAACGAGTAGAGCAAATGCTTGTTTTAGCATGTCAAAAATCTAATTATAGTACAGTTGAGATGTTGAGAAGTGCATAATAAAAGACCCCGAATATTGAGGTCTCTACAATGTTTTAATTAGATACTATTACTTGGTTTTTGGACTTGCTTTTGAACAGGATTAGCACCCACCATACTAATAAAAATATATAGCCTATAACTGTAAAGATAGACCAAACTGCCCCCTGTTGCAATTGACTAAATAAGTGTTCAAATTCATTCATTCCTTCTACTCTACCAATGCTATTTATCAGGCTAATAATCGGAATTGTAACAGTAAATACAATGGTTAGAATGGACAATCCCCTATGTTTATTTTTCACAACACTGAATATTGCAGTTCCTAATGTTGCTAAGAAAAACAAGTAATATAATGCCCAAAACCAATTAGGAAGAGTCTCCCACATTTTTTATCCCCCCTTGATTAAAGATATTTGCAATTCCTTTATATATAACATATTTTAACGGAATAAAAACCAATTACAAATATATATCCAAAAACAACAATCTTTGCGAAAACAGCCAAAAAATAAAAAAACAGACCCTTAAAAGAAGGATCTGTTCATCAAACGTTATCGTAAGAAATTCCTAATATCATTTGGTTTTGCAGGCTTTGGATTTGAACACGTGCCCTATCTAAACGCTCTCTTTGCTGGTCATTGGCGACATCTTTTAATTTTTCTAATTCATTGACCGCCTCCTCAAGCATAAGCTGTGCTTGAGAAAACTCTTCCTCATTATAATGTTCCTGCCTTGAGCTCAAATCAAATTGTTCACTTGCAAATTCAAGCGTTTCAGTACTTTTTTGTATAAATTCATCGATCGACTGCCTTGTTGCCATCTTGCTTTCCCTCCATTTCATCATCGCTCCCGCCTATTTTACCCATGTAAAGCTTTTTCACTAAAGAAAATGTTGGACAGATTCAATTGTCCTCCCTCGTAATTTTTGTTAAACTTTAAGGATGCCTATTATTATGCAAGGAGGTTACTGACTTGGATCAGCATAACCCTTTTTTATATTCAAACAGCGAAAAACGTTATCACACATGGAATTATCATTTACGTGAGCACTTTGGTCATAAAGTATTTAAAGTAGCCTTAGACGGCGGCTTTGACTGCCCAAACCGTGATGGTACTGTAGCCCACGGCGGCTGTACATTTTGCAGTGCCGCTGGATCTGGTGATTTTGCAGGAAACCGGGCTGATGACCTCATCACTCAGTTTAATGACATCAAAGACCGGATGCATACAAAATGGAAAGACGGAAAATATATGGCGTATTTCCAGGCGTATACAAACACACACGCACCGCTTCCTGTCCTAAAAGAAAAATATGAAACCGTCATGAATCTGGATGGTGTGGTTGGTCTATCCATTGCAACAAGACCCGACTGTCTGCCGGATGACGTAGTGGAGTATTTAGCCGAATTAAATGAACGCACTTATCTCTGGGTAGAGCTTGGTCTTCAAACGGTACACGAACGAACAGCTATGCTCATCAACCGTGCCCATGATTATGAATGCTACGTTGAAGGTGTAGAAAAGCTGCGAAAACATGGAATTCGTGTCTGCTCGCATATCATCAACGGACTGCCTCTTGAAAACCGGGATATGATGATGGAAACAGCAAAAGCTGTCGCTGATTTAGATGTGCAAGGAATTAAAATTCACTTGCTTCATCTTTTAAAAGGTACCCCAATGGTCAAGCAATACGAAAAAGGCAAACTTGAGTTTTTAAGCCAGGATGAATATGTTCAGCTTGTTTGTGATCAGCTGGAGATTCTGCCGCCAGAAATGATTATTCATCGTATTACAGGCGATGGCCCGATTGAATTAATGGTTGGTCCGATGTGGAGTGTAAACAAGTGGGAAGTACTAAATGCCATTAATGCCGAGCTTGAAAAACGCAACAGCTATCAAGGTAAACGTTTCGTTAGATTGGAAGAAGCAGCCAAATGATTTTAAAACGCATGCTCCCTTTTAGTAAAGAACTATTAGAACGCGCGTGTCAAAAAGGCGACATCGTCATAGATGCAACGATGGGGAATGGGCACGATACACTCTATTTAGCCGACCTTGTAGGAACTGATGGACAAGTGTTCGCATTCGACGTGCAAGAGGATGCCTTACAGCAGACTAGCAAAAGGCTTGGTGATCATTATCCTTACGTTCACCTGATCCACGATGGACATGAAAAACTAGCCGATCACCTGCCAAAAGATATTTATGGACATATATCTGGTGCAGTGTTTAACCTTGGGTATCTGCCCGGTGGCGATAAAGCTGTCACCACTCAAGCTCATACAACCATTGAAGCCATCAAGCAGCTCCTCGATTGGCTCAAACCTGGAGGTCTAATCGTTCTTGTGATTTATCATGGTCATCCTGAAGGAAAAAGAGAAAAAGAAGTGCTTCTTGACTATTGTAGGTCACTTCCTCATGAAGAAGTACAAGTTTTATCTTATCAATACATGAACATTCAAAACGACCCACCTTTTGTGGTCGCCATTGAAAAAAAGCTCAAATCCTAATGGATTTGAGCTTTTTATGAGGATTTCATCCAAGGCATTTTCTGATAGGTCCGATACGCTCTTCCGTTGATATAGAAAAAGAACGATGTTTTCCCGCTTGATTTAATCAGCCGTTTTGCCAGCTTGTTCATCTCTTTTTGGGCTGTCACTTTTTCATCGGACAAATAGACCGCAAGTAACCCTCTGTTAATCAATTTGTGAAAGTTTTCGTGTGGAATGCCTTTCAGCTGCTCATCCGCTTTTTCGATAAAATGCTGAAGTCTATCCATCATCTCGTGATGAGAGTCATAGTATGAGCAAAAATTCAAATCTCCCCCAAGCCGATCCTCTTCTTGGTCAATTAAATAATCAAGTAAAATGTGCAAACCTTGAATATAAGGGAAATAGCTTTCATAAATTTGCTTTGCCTGCTGTTCTGTAAAATCAGGCTGCAGCGCATACGCCACAAGACAGAATATCCCTAATGTTGATCCAGCACAAGCTGAAAACTCATACCATTCCATCTTTGGTAAATCTTTTTCATATTGGCGGAACCAAGACTCTAGCCGTGGTACACGCTCATGAGGAACGACGTGCTTATGTACTTGCAGATCACTATAGTAATCACAAAGCGTGTGTAAATAGGGCTGAATGATTGGATAATGCTCAATGCGCGACAGCACGTCTTGACATGTGCGGACAAGCGCATGTAAATATCCATGATCGTCTTGATCATCACGGAATTGATAGTATGGCTTGAGCTCCGCATGAATATCAAGCGCATCTCTCATCGCTTGATGCAGCATATGAAAATCTTTTGGGTCAAGTGACGTGCTGCGGTCACATAGGTTATCTAAGTAATCACTGATGGTTTGATACGCCACAATAAATTCAATACACGTTTCCTTCTCTTCACCTGCTAGCAGAGATAAAATGCCTCCGCCTTCACAGTGAAAAGTTTTACTGGATATACTCGCTAGTGCCTGCGTTCTCAATTCTTCATTTTCAATCATTTCTGCATGAGCCCGCCACTTTTTCAGCTCCTGATGAACAAGCGGAAAAATATCTTTATATACCTTTGTCATCAGTGCAAAAGGACGCTCTGGTACTGACAAATCAATCCACCCCCAACTTAAAGCTCACAATCAAATATATTGATCTGTAAAGGCTCTTGCCGCCTTAAACACATCTTCTCTTTCCGGTTCATTAAAAATTTCATGATACAGCTCTTCCCATTCACGGTATGATTTATTGGTTGATTCTATGCCATTGAACCATTTGATCACCCTCGTTTTATCCACGATCTTATCATCGCCCGCCTGCATTAAAAGAAGCGGAACCGATTTAAAGACATTCGTCGGCTGCATGGCTGCATCAATATTTTTGATCAGCTCTCGATACCAGCGAACCGACACCTTTGTCACGTAAAGAGAATCATTTGAGTCTGCCTCAATGACAGCCTGATTCCGTGTGGCTAGTTCAATCGACAGCCCTGACTCCACTTTAAAAGACGGTGCCAGCACATTTAGACCTTTTGACGCAAAATCCATCAGCTTCTTCGGTTTAAATTGCAGACCTAAACAAGGTGATGATAAAATAAGGCCATCAATCTTCGTATGGGTATACTGCTTCATCCACTCAATGGAAATAAGCCCGCCCATGCTGTGTCCAAGTAAAAAAGTAGGAAGCCTGAATGACTTCGCATGTTCGATCCATTCGTCTACTGTATCAATGTATTCTTGAAAGGAACGAATGTGGCCTCGCGCACGTGTCGATGTTCCTTGCCCAGGTAAGTCACCCATAACGACGTGATAGCCTGCAGTACGCCACATTTCAATCAACCATTTATATCGTCCGTGATATTCACTAGCACCATGTACAATCACAATTGCACCAACTGGTCTTTCAGCATGCCAAGTCCACAAAGTAAACACCTCACAAATGTTGTATTAAGAAAGGAAGTCGAAAAAGTGATTTATCCATATCATCAGTTTACACCTGAGATTCATGAATCGGTCTTTGTCGCAGATAACGCCACCATTACAGGTGATGTCACAATTGGAGAATATTCGAGTGTATGGTTCCAAACCGTCATCAGAGGCGATGTCGCACCTGTGCGTATTGGAAAGAGCGTCAACATCCAAGATTTATCTTGCCTGCATCAAAGTCCTGGAAAAACACTTCTTATTGAAGATGGTGCTACCATTGGACACCAAGTCACATTACATAGCTCAACTATTCGAAAAAATGCCCTCATTGGCATGGGGTCCATTATTCTCGATGGTGCAGAAATTGGCGAAGGCGCCTTCATCGGTGCAGGAAGTCTTGTCCCTCAAGGAAAGGTCATCCCAAAAGGATCACTCGCTTTTGGCCGTCCAGCCAAAGTGGTTCGGCTGTTAACAGATGAAGACATCCAAGACATGGACCGAATCCGCAGAGAATATGTAGAAAAAGGACAATACTATCGTTCCCTTTTATCCCGTTAACATCATACGTGTATCTTCACTTTATCATGTTTTTTTCAGGATATTAAGCAATAACTATGAACTGCTGTTATTTTACCCTTTTCCACCGCTTTCTATCATGACAAAAAAGGTTTTCAGCTTTGTGCTGAAAACCTTTTTTGATTAACTAAAGATGACTTCTTTCGGTTGGTGATTCAATTGCTCTGGATCAATGCTGCGCTCCACATAGATGCTGTGCCAAATCATAAAGATGAGGACAGTCCAAATCTTACGGCTATGATCTGCTTTACCAGCACAATGTTCATTTAATAGATCAAGCACATATTCCTTGTTAATGTATTCGTCTGTTTGACTGTTTTTAATGATGTCTTTCGCCCAAGCGTTCATCTCATTTTTCAGCCAATGACGAATTGGAACCGGGAAGCCCAGCTTTTTGCGGTTTAACACATGGTCAGGTACAATACCTTCCGCTGCTTTACGCAATAAATATTTCGTAGTGCCATCTTTCGTTTTCAGCTCTTCTGGAATTTTAGAAGCCGCTTCAAATACGACCTTATCAAGGAATGGAACACGAAGCTCAAGAGAATTCGCCATCGTCATCTTATCTGCTTTCAGCAAAATGTCTCCGCGCATCCACGTATGAATATCAACATACTGCATTTTGTTAATATCACTGTAGCCTGCACTTTCCTCGAAGTATGTCTTCGTCACATCACGGTACGTAATGTTCGGATCATACTGCTTTAAGAGGTTTTTCTTCACTGGCTCTTCAAAGATTTTCGCATTACCGATATAACGTTCCTCTAACGGTGTACAGCCGCGAACGATAAAGCTTTTTCCTTTCATTCCTTCTGGCATTAAACGCGCCAGACGAAGAAGAAGCTTTTTCAGCATAGATGGAACGGATTCAAATGGTTTAAGAGAAAGAGGCTCACGGTAAATATTATATCCACCGAATAGCTCGTCTGCTCCCTCACCAGAAAGAACAACGGTCACTTGTTTCTTCGCTTCTTTTGCGACAAAATACAATGGAATCGCCGCCGGATCAGCTAAAGGATCATCTAAATGCCAAACAATCTTCGGAAGCTCATTCATATATTCCTCAGGAGAAATCACGGCACTAAAGTTTTGTAAGCCCAGCTTATCTGCTGTTTCCTTCGCCACATCGACTTCACTAAAGCCATCCTGCTGGAAGCCAACAGAGAATGTCTTCAGCTCAGGATGAAATTCCTTGGCAACAGATACGATGAAAGAAGAATCGATACCGCCTGATAGGAATGAACCAACAGGTACATCACTTCTCATATGAACTTTCACAGAATCATAGATTGCGTCGCGCACTTCTTCAATGAGCTTCTGTTCTTGAGTTTGCTCAGGCTTAAATTGAACCTTCCAATAAGTCTTAAATTCAATCTCCTGACCTGGACGTAAAGTAAACTGATGACCAGGCTCTACTTTATGCACCTTTTGATCAAGTGTATTTGGCTCAGGGACGAATTGGAATGACATGTATTGCTGTAAAGCTGTCTCATCAAATAAAATGTTTTCGTTTACAGCCATCAAGCTTTTGCGTTCAGACGCAAAGTACACTTGCTCATCCATTTGAGTAAAATAAAGCGGTTTAATGCCAAAAGGATCTCTTGCGCCATATAATAATTGCGCTTCTTTATCCCAAATTAAAAAGGCAAACATACCGCGAAGCTTAGAAGCCGCTTCTTCTTTATAATGGCAGTATGTAGCAAGAAGGACTTCCGTATCAGAATCTGTGCTGAACGTATAGCCTTTTTTCACAAGCTCTTCCTTCAGCTCGACATAGTTATAAATTTCTCCGTTGAAAATAATCCAATACTTTTCATCTTCATAAGAAAGCGGCTGCTTTCCATGCTCAACATCTATAATACTTAAACGTCTAAATCCAAATCCTACATGCTCATCTTGAAAGTAACCCTCATCATCCGGACCACGATGAACGATGAGACGATTCATTTGTTTAATTAGCTCTTCCTGTTCAGTAGTTTCGGACAATGGACGGTGATTAAATACACCAACAAACCCACACATATTATTGCCTCCACGTTATGTTATTTCTTAAAAGTAGACCTATAATTAGACAGTATTTTGTCCGATTTTGTTTCACATTTTTTCGCTTTTGTAGAAATTTTTTTAATAAAAAAGGAAAACCGCTTAAAATAAGCGGTTTTTTATGTTGTTATTGTCCTAATGCTTCTTTACGAAGTGTATCAGCTTTATCCGTTTTTTCCCACGGAAGATCTAAGTCGTGACGGCCGAAATGTCCGTATGCAGCTGTTTGTTTGTAGATCGGACGACGCAGGTCAAGCATTTTAATAATGCCTGCTGGACGAAGATCAAAGTTCGCACGAACCACTTCAATTAATTTTTCTTCAGAAGCTTTTCCTGTTCCGAATGTATCAATTGAAATCGATACTGGCTGTGCCACACCAATTGCATAAGCAAGTTGTACTTCACAAGAATCTGCAAGGCCGGCAGCTACGATGTTTTTCGCTACGTAACGAGCAGCGTATGCCGCAGAACGGTCAACCTTTGTTGCGTCCTTACCAGAGAATGCACCACCGCCATGACGAGCGTATCCGCCATACGTATCAACGATGATTTTACGGCCAGTTAAACCAGCATCCCCTTGAGGTCCACCGATGACGAAACGGCCAGTTGGGTTAATAAAGTATTTTGTCTGTTCATCAATCAGTTCACTTGGAACCACAGGGCTGATGACATGCTCTTTTAGGTCGCTTTGAATTTGTTCAAGCGTCACTTCTGGGGCATGCTGTGTTGAGATAACGACTGTGTCAATACGAACTGGTTTATTTTGCTCATCATATTCAACTGTTACTTGAGTTTTTCCGTCTGGACGAAGGTATGCAAGTGTTTTATCCTTGCGTACTTCTGTTAAACGGCGAGATAATTTATGCGCTAGAGAAATCGGAAGCGGCATAAGCTCTTCAGTTTCGTTATTAGCAAAACCAAACATAAGCCCTTGGTCACCGGCACCGATTGCATCAATTTCTTCCTCAGTCATTGTTCCTTCACGTGCTTCAAGCGCTTTGTCTACACCTTGCGCAATATCAGCAGACTGTTCATCAATTGATGTAAGCACTGCACATGTTTCCGCATCAAAACCATATTTCGCACGTGTGTAGCCAATTTCCTTAATTGTGTCACGCACCGTCTTTGGAATATCAACATAAGTAGACGTTGTAATTTCACCGCTTACTAATACAAGACCGGTTGTAACAGAAGTTTCACAGGCAACACGTGCATTTGGATCTTTCTTTAAAATTTCATCCAAAATGCTGTCTGAAATTTGATCACAGATTTTATCCGGATGTCCTTCCGTTACTGATTCTGAAGTAAATAAACGACGATTTTGACTCATAATGGCTATTTCCTCCTGTACAAGACCACATCATCCCAAGATGAGGCCTCCAATATGATACGGAACTCGTTCCCTCTTATATTTGAAAACGTTTATATTAGAGATGTTATTGGCAATTTGTTCATATGATATCCCAAAAATAAAAAAACCATTTCCTTCATTGCGAGGAAAGGGTCTGAGATCGCATGCCTTTCACTCTTATCGCTCAAGGTGTTCTTGTACCTTGCATCAGGTTAGCACCTTGGTTTCTCAGCATTTTCATGCCTTTTCATAAGAAACCGGTTGCTGGGCTTCATCGGGCCTGTCCCTCCACCAACTCGGGATAAGAGTATCCGTTCAATAAGATATCTTATCTTAAACCCTTGCGTCATGTCAATGCTTCATCAGAATTATCTCCCTCTTTTTTCACCTCACCATTAGCATCACCAAAAAGCATATTTTCATAGCAGAAATGAAAAAACACACACAAAAATATTTAAATAGTATAGACTATTATTATTAATGTGTTATACTAATCAAAACAAACAAATTCAACGGTAAAGGAAGGGTTTTTTTATGAACTCAGTGGATTTAAAAGAAGATTTACAGTCATTGCTCTCATTAGAAAATACGCACCAAAATTTATCTGTTCCGAAACTTGTTGAAAAGATTTTGGCACGTAATGAAGGCATTTTAACATCAACAGGAGCTGTCCGCGCCACAACTGGAGCCTACACAGGACGTTCGCCTAAAGATAAATTTATCGTCAAAGAAGAAAGCTCTGAACATAAAATTGATTGGGGTCAAGTCAACCAGCCGATCTCCAAAGAAGCATTTGACCGTTTATATACAAAGGTTGTGTCATACTTAAAAGAACGTGATGAACTATTCGTCTTTGATGGCTTTGCCGGCGCTGATGAAAGATACCGTATGCCGATTACAGTTGTAAACGAATTCGCATGGCACAATCTCTTTGCAAAGCAGCTGTTTATTAGACCTGACGGATCAACACCTTCTTCAAACGAAAAACCTTTCACCATCTTATCTGCACCGCATTTTAAAGCAGATCCTGAAACAGATGGCACAAACTCAGAAACGTTTATTATCGTTTCATTTGAAAAACGCACCATTCTAATCGGTGGAACAGAATATGCAGGAGAAATGAAAAAGTCCATTTTCTCTGTCATGAACTACCTGCTTCCTGAGCAAGATATTTTATCTATGCACTGCTCAGCAAACGTCGGTCAAGAGGGCGATGTGGCATTATTCTTCGGTCTTTCAGGTACTGGGAAAACGACGCTTTCTGCAAGCGCAAGCCGCAAGCTGATCGGAGACGATGAGCACGGCTGGTCTGGCACAGGGGTCTTCAATATCGAAGGCGGATGCTATGCGAAATGTGTGAACTTAAGTGAAGAAAAAGAACCACAAATCTACAAAGCGATCAGCTTCGGATCAGTTCTTGAAAATGTTGTGCTTGATGATGAAACACGTGAAGCAGATTATGACGACACATTCTTTACTGAAAATACACGCGCTGCTTACCCAATCGAAATGATTGATAACATTGTGAAACCAAGTATTGCAGGACATCCATCTGCCATTGTTTTCTTAACAGCTGATGCATTTGGCGTTTTACCTCCAATCAGCCGTTTAACAAAAGAACAGGCAATGTACCATTTCTTGAGCGGGTACACAAGTAAATTAGCTGGAACTGAGCGCGGTGTCACATCACCAGAAACGACATTCTCTACTTGCTTCGGTTCACCATTCCTCCCGCTTCCAGCTCACGTCTATGCTGAAATGCTTGGCAAGAAAATTGATGAGCACGGAGCAAAAGTATTCCTCGTGAATACAGGCTGGACTGGCGGAGGCTACGGTACAGGCAAACGAATGAATCTAGCTCATACAAGAGCGATGGTGCAGGCAGCGATCGAAGGTGACCTTGACAATGCCGAAATGATCACTGATGACATCTTTGGATTGCACATCCCGCTTCACATTCCTGGTGTACCAGATGAAGTGCTTCAGCCTGCTAAAACGTGGGATGACCAAGAGGCTTATCAAGAAAAAGCACACTTCTTAGCCAATGAATTTAAAAAGAACTTCCAAAAATTCAGCCACGCGGCAAGTGACATTGAAGCCAAAGGCGGACCACTCGTATAACAAAATGACAAAAGCTGAGGAGATTCAATCCCTCAGCTTTTGTGTTAATTTGTTGAATGCAAGGACACAAGACGGTACGTCACCTTCGTGACATTGCCAGTCAGCTCCAGCTTTTCAACATGTGCTGTCCCTGTTTTTTCTCCGTCTTTCGTTTTGCGCACCTCAAGCGGAATATTTAATGGATAAATGCGGTATCCTTCCTTCATGAGCTCAAACACATTTTCTTCAATTCTTGTCTCTTTTCCCTTTGTGACAATCATTGTATTAAATTCAACAGGCATTCCCATAATGAAAATCCCCCTACTTTCTATATTTCGTTATACTGCTTATTTTATCACATTTCCGCTTTTTCGGCTGTGCATCCATGTGGTCAGCCTTCTGACAATCTCTCGATTATGCTGCGGCGGGAAATAATGATTGTAGCCGTGGAAATACCAAGTCTCCACAGACTTTCCATGCTGGCGCAGCGCATCCTCTAACAAATACGCATGCTCAATTGATACATTTTCGTCCTCTTCTCCATGAATGATGAGGACAGGGGCTTCAATTTGGTCTACAGCATGTAAAGGGGTTCTGTCCTCATATGCCTCTGGCACCTTGTGCGGCGGGCCGCCAATTACACGCTTCATCATCCTTCTCATATCCACACGTTCTTCATAAGTGAGTTTCATATCGCTGACGCCTCCCCATGTGACAAAGGAAGCCGCCTCCTGTTTCATTTCAACAGCGGTCCAAATGCCCATAATACCGCCTCGCGAAAAACCAAAGATATGAATACGGTCCTGCTTCACTTTTTTGTGCTGTTTTAACAGCTGAAAGGCAGCGAACGCATCCTTCCGATCCTCTCCGGCAAAATCTTCGTTCCCTTCGCCGCCCTGATTTCCTCGGTAAAAGGGAGCAAAGACGACAAAACCCTGCGCAGCAAATTGTACAATCCGGCCTGGTCTGACCATCCCCACATTTTTAATGCCACCACGTAAATACAAAAAGCCGTCATAGCGTCCTTCTCCCGCCGGTTCAGCGAGCAACCCTTTGATCCGAAGCCCATCTGCCTCATAGGTCACTGTAAATAAGTGAATATGCGGATGTGGCGACGGAAACCTTCTTTTTTCCACAATCACTCGATTTCTCTCCTTTTCCTCTCTTATGACTTCAATTGCTTCAGCATCGCTTCTGCGACAAGCTGGCCTGATTTTGTCACCATTGGCGTGCCGCCTCCTGGATGGCTTGTTCCTCCAACAAACCAAAGTCCTTCAATGTCCTTTGATTGATTATTGATGCGAAAGAACGCCTGCTTGAACGAGTTTGAAGACATGCCATAAATGGCTCCACGATATGCTCCCGTTTTCTGCTCCAGATCAAGCGGAGTTTGAACCGCTTCATAATCGATCAGCTCATCCATATCAAAAAGGCCCTTTTCTTTTAATTTCGTTTTCAAATGCTGACGATATGTCTCCTTTAGCATGTCCCAATCTTGCTCTTTTGTCACATAAGGTGCATTGGCCAGCACAAACAGGTTGCTTCTTCCCGATCCCCCGCTTAAAGCTGATTCTGAATGACCTGAATAACATATGTAAAGGGTTGGGTCCTGAGGCAGTTGTTTTTTCTGAAAAATATCCTTAAATTCCTGCTCATAATTTTCAGGGAAAAACACATTGTGATGGGCCAGCTGTTCATAGGCTTTACGTATTCCTAATAAAAGAACAAAGCCTGATAACGACGGTTCAATGCCAGCCAGTTTTTGATTTACAAAACTAGGGCGGTCTTTTTCATCTATAAGATGGCGGTATACAGTCAGCGCATCTGCTCCTGCAATGACTTGATCTGCCTCGTACATCTGCTGAGCCGTCTCCACTCCTTTAATCCGCCGATCCTTCACATGTATCTTGTTTACTTGTTCATTGAGATGAATCTGAACGCCTAATTCCTTTGCCAGTGTCTCAAATGCCTCCACTAAACGATACGTACCACCCTGTATTCCAAAAATCCCTTTCTCTCCTTCTAAATACGCCATCATATTAAAAATAGCCGGTGCCTCATAGGGAGAAGAACCAATATATGTTGCATAACGTCCAAACATCGCCAATGTATGGGGATGACGGAAATATTGACGCAGCAGGCGCTGAACGGATGTAAAAGGTTTAACAGCGAGTAGTGCTTTTATCAGCTTTAAATCCGCCTTATCCTTCCAGGTCAATAACAAACGATTTAAAAACTGCTCCTCTGCCTTTTGAAAAAGCGTCTTCGATTCCTGTAAAAATGCACGGTATTGCTTCGCATCTTCGGGACTGAATGCAGCAATTTGTGATTCCATTTGCTCAATATCCGGCGTAAACTCGACCGTATGTCCATCAGAAAAAACGTTTTTGGTCAGCGGAGAAATCGGATAAAAAGTGACGTAATCCTCCATCCGTCTATGACAAGCTGCAAACACCTCTTCGAAATATGCCTTCATTGTTATCGTACTCGGTCCTAAATCAAAAGAGTAGCCTGCTCCTTGATGGCGCTGCAATTTCCCGCCTAAAGCCGCTTCTTTTTCTAAAATAGTGACCTGAACCCCGCGCGACTGCAAGCGGATTGCTGCTGATAATCCGCCAAGTCCACCGCCGATAATGATCACCTTTTTCATTCGTACCTTCTCCCTTTCCATTCATACCCTTCTTTTTTCAGCCCGATTTTCATTGAGGCAAAGCCAATGGCAATTAGGCTTAAAATGCTGACTGGCAATAAAAAGGCCATCGCAGCTGTTCGCCCATTTTCAGTATCAATTGCCGCTTTGATCGACACGCCCAGCCCGTAGCAAAGAATGGCTAAGCATAAACTCAATACATCTAGCTGAAACAATGCGATCATGAAACAAATGACAGGCACCAAATAAAACATGGTGTATAAACAAAAGACACTGCTTAGTAAAGCAATGCTTCGATTCACGCCCGGGAACAAATTTTTCCGGTAACCTTCCCAAACCTCCTGTCCATTCTCATACATTCTCATATACACAAATGGATGAATGCTTGCAAGTGTAAACGGAAAGCCTTTTTCTTTCACCCGTCTGGCCAAGGCCATATCATCAACTAGTGAATCCTTAATTGCTTCATGCCCGCCGATGTCGTGATAACAATTCTTTTCAATGGCAATAAAACCTCCATGCGCTGCGGCAAAAGCGGGATTCTTAGATTTCTTTACCCATTTCACTGGCAGATGACAGCCAATGGTAAACATCATCATAGGAACCACAAGCTGTTCAAAAAATGTACCTGTTTTTTGTTCTGGAAAGCCTGACAGCATGCCCGTTCCTTGCTTGCATAACTGCTTGTACACTGATTCAACTGCCCCTCTTTTTAACCGGACATCCGCATCTACAAATAGCAGCCAATCAGAAGTTGCTGCCTCAGCGAGCTGAGAACAGGCATATGATTTACCAAGCCAGCCGCGCTTTAATGCTTGACCTGACTGGACACGGATCCACGGGTATCTTTCTGCGAAGCGCTGCACTATCGCTTTTGTCTGATCTGTCGAATGATCATCAAGTACGATCAGCTCTTTCGGGTGAAGACGTTGATCAACGATCGATTGAAGACAGGCTTCTATCCGTTTTTCCTCATTCCTCGCTGGAATCAAAATCGATAACGAGATAGACTCATCGGGCGAAAAAGCTGCTGGCTTTAAAACTGGAAACTGCTTCATATTCCATATCGTGAAAATAAACTGACAGAAGAGGCATACACTGATCAAAGTTAAAAAGACCGCCATGTTTTCACCCACTTTTTAAAGGAATCAAACGCATCACTTGTTGACTGACTTGTCCTCGTCATCTGTCTAAATTCTTCATTAGAAAAATCAGGATCAGCGATGACCTGTTCTTGATGTGCGTTTAACTGCGTTTCAAGCAAGCCGCTGAGCATATACGTCACTTCCTTGCTTCGAAGTGCCCCGCCAGAAACTAAAGCCTCTTCACCAAACACAACAGATACTGTCGGCTTTTGAAATTGATTAAATGTATAATGCAAGGTCACAGGCTTCACCACGACTTGCTCAAATTGTCTCACTAAAAAAGAAGCACCGCCCTCCAATTCAAGCGGCCGTACATCCTGATGCATGATTTTCCCCTGCGGAAAAAGCCATACAGCCCCGCCAGCCTGCATATTCTTCTTTGCCGTCATTAAGGCTTGTTTGACACTTTTCAGATTCTCTTTATGAACCGGAAAGGCACCAAGCTTACGGAAAAAAGCATATTGCTTCAGCTGCTTCTCTTCCATCATCATATAGTGATCGAGCTCAGATGCTTTTTCTGTTAAAAGAAAGATGATCAATCCATCCCACCACGAGCTATGATTCGCAAGATAAAGAACAGGCAGCTTCTCGTTTGGGTCAACCGAGCCCTTCATCATCACACAGCGGAAATGTTTATGAAGTAAATACCGCTCAAGATAAAGTGAAAATATACGTCTAAACGATCGGCTTTTGTCGCTTTCTTTCAAATTGAACCCTTCCTTCACACAAAATAACAATGATCAGTGCTAAATAAAAAATGACCTCGAGCCCGCCTTTTAATGCCAGCACACCAAAAAAGAATACCATCGCCTGATATATTCGACTCGTCCAGCTCAGAGCCTTTTGATCAATCTGCACAAGCGGGAAGAGAAATGAAAGTCCTGCTCCAATCATACCCCAGCTCACAAAATTCTCAAAAGGAATACCATAAAAACCACCGCCGTCATACCACACCCAAAACTTCCGTTCAGCCGCTACTGGGTCTAATATGAGGTCAAGCAACACAATCCATATTCCTGTTTCAACAGCTCGTTTCCACTTCGACTGCTGACTGGATAAAAAAAGACTGTTTAAAAACACACCAACCCATGCAAAAGCAATGGTTAAAGGCACCCCTGCCACTAAAAAACCTAACGTTGGATAATAGTCATAGGCCCCGAAAGGGAATCCGGTTGTGATCCCTACCCATTCAACCGTAAATGTCAGCACTCCGACAATGGCTGCCCTTTTCATCACAAACCACCATGATTCATAAATATTACGCCCAATCTCGATGACGCAGCAGGCATACAGCACAAGGAATATTCCATTTGCAAACTGAAGCCATGCTGGCACTTCAAAAGCGACCATTAATATGAGCCCTACTAAATACCATCCAAGAAATACCCAACTCACTCTATACACATAACCGCTCCTTTATTTCTGCCAAATTCAAGAAAGTCATGCTTCTAGTATAGAAAAAAAGACGCGTTCTATAAATAAAGAATGCGCTTCTTATTTTCATCTAGGCACTCACCAAAAATCCCTTTTAACATACTTTAATTAGTGATCTAGAACAAAGGAGGCGAATTACTCTTGAATCGTTCCATCAAAGTCAGACTGGCATTCATCGTCGTTGTCCTGCTCTTTATTCCATTTGTCGCCTGTAAAAAAGAACAAGAGCAGACCGTACAAGTAGCCGAGGTAACCCATTCGGTCTTTTATGCTCCGCTATATGTCGCTTTATCTGAGGAATTCTTCCAAGAAGAAGGCCTAAATGTTGAATTAAAAACCACTTGGGGCGGCGATAAAACGATGACAGCTCTCTTATCCGGCGGTGCCGATATCGCCCTGACCGGATCTGAATCCTCGATCTATGTAGAGGCTCAAGACTCAAAGGACTCTGTCATCAACTTTGCTCAGCTGACACAAACAGACGGCACATTTCTTGTTTCAAGGGAGAAAGTAAACCAATTCTCTTGGGATCAATTAAAAGGAAAAGACTTTCTTGGACAGCGGAAAGGCGGCATGCCGCAAATGGTCGGTGAATATGTCCTGAAAAAGGAAGGCATTGATGTAAAAAAGGATCTTCGCATGATTCAAAATATTGATTTTGCCAACATTTCAGGTGCTTTCTCCTCTGGAACTGGCGATTTTGTGCAGTTATTCGAACCGACAGCATCCTTAATTGAAAAAGAAGGCAAAGGGTACATTACCGCCTCCTTTGGAGAAGCTTCTGGGAAAGTGCCATATACCACCTTCATGGCAAAGAAGAGTTACTTAGAGGAAAACAAAGAAACAGCAGAAGCCTTCACTCGCGCCATTTACAAAGCGCAGAAATGGGTAAAAGCCAGGCAGCCAGATGAAATTGCCAAAGTCATTCAATCTCAATTTCCTGACACAGATCTTGATGTCTTATCTACTGCCATCAAACGCTACAAACAGCAGGACTCCTATGCAACAGATCCCCTTCTGAATGAAGAGGAATGGAACAAATTGCAGGAAATCATGAAGGAGAGCGGTGAATTGCCGGAATTTATTCCGTACAAACAACTTGTCGATTCATCCATTGCAAAGAAGGTCACAGATCACAAATAGAATAGGAGGTAGCACATGTCTTTCCTTCAAATTGACCATGTGACCCATACGTACTTCTCTTTAAAAGAAAAAACAACGGCCATACAGCACATCAATATGGAGATAGACCAAGGTGAATTCATCTCTTTTATTGGTCCCAGCGGCTGCGGAAAAACCACCCTGCTGTCTATCATTGCAGGAATAACGCCGCCCTCTGAAGGTCGAATTTTAATCGAAGGAAAAGAACCGAATCAAAAGGAGCATCAAATCGGCTACATGCTCCAGCAAGATTATTTGTTCCCTTGGAAAACCATCAAGGAAAATATCATTCTCGGATTAAAAATTGCCAAACAAGATTCACATGAAGCCACCTCAGCTGCCCTTGGTTTACTGCCAAAACTCGGCCTGCATGATGTGGAGGAAAAATATCCGAAGGAGCTATCTGGAGGAATGAGACAGCGTGCGGCTCTCGCCCGAACGCTTGCAGTGAATCCCGGACTTCTTTTATTAGATGAGCCATTTTCAGCTTTAGACTATCAAACCAAACTAACTTTAGAGGATCTCGTCTTTCACACACTAAAAAACTATCAAAAAACAGCGGTCCTTGTGACACATGACATCGGTGAAGCTATTGCGATGAGTGACCGCATTTTCTTATTCTCAAAGCATCCTGGCTCGATTCAGCGAACCTTTACCGTTCCAGAGGATCTGAGGACTATTTCTCCTTTTAAAGCGAGACAGACACAAAGTTTCCAAGAGCTCTTTCAAACGATTTGGAAGGAGCTGAAAACAGTTGAAACACAGTGACCTTTTACATGAAGCCTATCGCAAAAAATACCGAATGGAAAAACGCATCACACGTATCTATCAGCTCATTATTTTCGCCAGCTTCTTTTCGCTTTGGGAGCTTGCTAGTCATTTTCGTCTCATCGATCCGCTCATATTCAGCTCACCATCTGCGGTCTGCCAATTGTTTGTGCAAAAAATATCAGATGGTTCTTTAATGAATCATATGAGTATTACATTATTTGAAACGGTGCTCGGATTTCTACTTGGTACCTTTTGCGGTATTTTACTCGCTGCCGCCTTATGGTGGTCTACCCGCCTGGCGAACGTTCTTGATCCTTATTTAGTCATTTTAAATGCCATGCCAAAAGTCGCCCTCGCCCCGATTTTAATTGTTGCCCTCGGACCCGGCATGATCAGCATCGTCGCCATGGGCGCGATCATTAGTGTAATCATTACAACGATCGTCATTTATACAGCCTTTCAAGAGGTCGATGAGAATTATTTAAAGGTGATGAAAACCTTCGGTGCGAAAAAGAGCGTCGTCTTTCGTGAGGTCATTTTGCCCGCTAGTATTCCGACAATGATTTCTGCCATTAAGGTCAATGTCGGTCTTTCTTGGGTTGGGGTCATTGTAGGGGAATTTCTTGTTTCCTCAAAAGGGCTCGGCTACATGATCATTTACGGCTTTCAAGTCTTCAACTTTACACTCGTGTTCTTAAGCCTTTTCATTATTGCTGTGTTTGCGACCATTATGTACCAGTTTGTAGAATGGCTCGAACGCCGTTTTCTTCAAAAATAAAAAAGCACAGGGATTGTCTCCCTGCGCTTTTTTAACGAATCAAACCGTTCTTTTCTAAATAAGCAAGACTTTGTCTTAACACATCATCTTTCATAATAAAACTGAAGTTCTTATTTTTTGCGATGGATCTCGGCAAGTCTGCGAAAAGAACCGGTCCTTTCGTTTCAAAATATGTTTCTTGCTTCACTAGCTTTTCAATATCAGCGAAATAAATATTCTTTACGATGACCTTTTCTCTGCCCAGCACCTGATATTGGCCAATATACGTTAATTCACGAACAACAGCACCCGTCTCTTCTTGAATCTCCCGTATAGCGGCTTGGTCTGCATCTTCATTCGGCTCAACTTTCCCTCCTGGGAACTCATAGCCCCGATCCTCATGTTCAGTGAGCAGCCATTTCCCTTGGTAGCGGCAGATGGCCCAAACATGCTTAGGATGACTTGAAAAAGGCTTCTCATCAAAAGAGAGCTTGACCGTATTATGATAATAGTCTTTAAATACATGCATGTGAAATCCCTCATATCCTGTCCTTGCTTCTTGTAAAACATCATACCACAGATCACATTTCTCTGAAGAATTTTTATTAAAAGTGAAACAAACGAGTGGTCTCATCTCGTCTTGTATCTAAAATGAGGTATTGTTGCTAAAACCTTTTTATCTTCTCCAACTTCACCCAACTTTAATCATGAAACCTTTTCATCTGTATGACGTAAAAAGAAGAAGCATTTGTCCTATCACAACGAGGAGGAACCTAGCATGAGTACCACAAATAGGTCAAAACAAGAAAAGAATAAAACACGCTCCCTGAGTCAAAAGGAGAAAGAAAACGCATCTCATGAGGCAGCAAAGAAAAGCCTCACAAAAGGACAAAATATAGATTTAACAAAAGATAATCCAAATGCAGATCAAATTCAAATCGGACTCGGCTGGGATTTGTCTGGTCAGCCAATTGATTTAGATACGCAAGTGTTTCTTTTAAATGAAGAAGACAAGCTGTTGTCTCCAAACCATCTAATCTATTATCATCAGCAGCAAAGTTTAGATGGTGCTGTTCGTCATCTTGGTGACCATCAATTTGGCGGAGGGTATCGAGACAATGAAATGATTATTATGCAATTAAGCAGAGTCTCACCTGATATTCATAAAATTGTCGTCACAGCCACAATACATGATGCACACGAACGTCAGCATCATTTTGGACAAGTCACCAATGCTTATGTGCGCCTTACTGATCAAATCTCGCAGCAGGAGATTTGTACCTTTCAGCTAACAGAGGATTATTCATTTTGTACATCCATCCTCTGCGCTGAACTAACAAGAGATGAGGACGAATGGAAGATCACCGCTACTGGACAAGGAACAACACTGGATTTAAATGATTTATGCCACATCTACGGATTCACATCTTGACGAAGGAAGGGAGCCTGCACCTATGGGATTTCATTTCAACACGATAGAAGAACTGACCTTACAAGCAGAAGGCAGCGGGATCTTTTTTGCCAAAAAAGGCGCCATGATTGCCGATCAAGGAACGTTCCAATACCGCAAGCGATTACTCGGAACGAATAAAGGAAATATGGTCAGTCAAGTATTTAACCATATCAGCAGAAAGTTGACAGGTGAAAATCTTGAGATGATGGAAGTGAGTGGACAAGGTACTTGCTATTTAGCGGACTCAAGTGAGCATGTGACAGTGATCAATCTTGAGCCAAGCGGTCCTTGGCAGCATGTAAGCGTAGAAAGTGAAGATTTATTAGCCTTTACCGAGGAATGTCATTACGGCGTCACACCAGTAGGCGTTGGTATTTTATCACAAAAAGGACTGTTTACGTCAAAGCTATCCTATCAAGGACACGGAGCGCAGGTCGCCATCAAAACGAATGGAAACCCGCTCATTTTAAAAGCCCCCTGCCGTGTAGACCCTGACGCTATTGTCGCTTGGACGGGCAAAGCACCGAAAGTCAAACTAGATGTAAACTGGAAAACCTTTATCGGACAAACATCTGGCGAATCCTACTTATTTGAGTTCCAAGAGCAAGACCAAATTGTCATTATCCAGCCATCTGAGCGTACATCTGGCTTGCGGGTTGGTTTAGATGATAATCGCTACAAGCCTCAGAGTCAGAGCTCCTCTCATGATCTCACCAATTCGTCGCAAGAAAATAGAGGCGGGATTAGTGATCTGATCGGAGGTATTTTACAACCACGAAAATAAAAGCATGTAGAGATTCTCTACATGCTTTTTCAACTCATCAAACCGTTTGTCTCAATAAAGCTCCTTGTCTCTTCATTCCCGAGTTCATAAATCATTGAGTAGATCTCTTTTCTTTTTCTATCCATTTCATCATTTGGACTATCATAATGATATTCAAGAAATGGAACATGCGCCCGAAAGAAGCCTTTCCAATCTGTCATATACTGTTCATCAAAATAGTCTCTCAGCTGTAAAATTTGATCGTCATCTGCTTCTATTTGAAATTGCCAAGCTGCCGCGTCTCTATGCTGTGATATCGATCCATCTTGGACAGATACATAGTATGTGTGCCTCGCCATCTGAATCATCCTTTTTCCTTTAGTATGACCAGATATGAGGAAATTACGGCTTTTTTCGCAATTTATTTTTCAACATGTCCAACACATCAATAAACAACTGCGGAATCGGAATTCCGAGGGCTCTGGCTGTCGAGACGATTTGGTATGATTCATAAATAATATAAAAGATGATCGCTAAATCCTTAATCGTCCCATTTGTCTTCAGCATAACATCGAAGAAATGTGCCATGGATATTAAAGAGATTGTCACAACCTTTCGAACAAGCCGTGTAAAAAAACGCTTCATTGTGAGCTGCCCAGTAACAGATTCTCTTAGGCTCGAACAAATTAAGTCAATGCCCATCAATGCCACTAATATCATCAGTAAATATCCTGCTCCACCAAACAGAAAGCCCATCGCCGACAAACTGACTGTAACCAACGAAAAGATGCCTAAATCCTTGCTCACTTGGCATCAACATCCTTTCAAAGTGGAACTCCTTACCTCAATAGTATATGCCGGAAGTTCGCAAAAGCTTGGACAACAAAAAATAAAGGCTCTGCCTTTTAACAAGAAAAAGCCGCCTTGCGCGGCGGCTCCTTCCTAGACTCTAACATCAATATAGCTAGCGTCTGAATCCTTGGGCTGAACAGCTTGAGGCTGCTGCTGTACTTGATCCAGCATCACCATAGCTTGTGCTGTATTCGTAGCAAGCTGTGAATTCAACAAACTGATATTAAGTGTTTTTTGAATGCTCGCTACTTGCTGACTCATCATTCCTGCAATAGAAGACATCTTCTTCCCTCCCTTCTCTTTTCTCTTCGGCTGAAAGCCCTATGATTTCAATGGGCTGTCTGTCCCAATTCAATCAAAAAAAATGTCGATCTATTGATGATCGACATTCCTTCCACATACGTATTATCCTAAAAATGCTTTAAGCATCCAATTGTGCTTCTCAATTGATTGATGAATTGCAAGCAGCATATCACCTGTTGTTTCATCGCCAACCTCTGCAGCCAGATCCATTCCTTGCTTTAATTCCTCTGCGATATTGGAGAAATCGTCATATAGGTTTTTCACCATTTGCTCTGCTGATTCATTGCCTTCTGCTTCTTGAATGCTAGAAATTTCTAAGCACTCTTTCATTGTCGCAACAGGTTGTCCATTTAAAGCAAGCATACGCTCAGCCAAATCATCGATATATGTAGCTGTTTCTGTATATAATTCCTCAAACTTCTCATGGAGTGTAAAGAAGTCTTTTCCCTTTACATACCAATGATAGTTATGTAATTTCACGTAAAGCACAGTCCAATCAGCTACTTGTTTATTGACAACGTTTAATAATTTTTCAGACATGTTCATTTCCTCCTTATGTAATTGCGTTTAGTATGAGAATACCCTTTTCTTATTATACTGAAACCTGCCATGAATTTCTTCTATTTTGACTGCATGAAATATATGTTAATATGGAAATAAGGAGGGAGTTAGATGCTGTTACTTGGGATTATCAGCTTTATCATTATCTCAATCGTTGTCTTTTTATCACTGTGGACGACATCGAAGGCTTATGAATATAAGCATAAAGTCGATTCACCACAGGATACTGAACCAAACCAACGTCCTAACCCAAAATAAAACCGCTTTCAATGATGTGAGGTTTCTTCTTCAGTAGATGAACTCTCTTTTTTCACTTCACCTACGTGAATGTTCGTCTTCGGCATATTATGCTGCTGTTTAGCTGTCACATGGACTTGTATGATATAAAGGCCATCTTTTTTGAAGGCTGTGTGCAATTCGTATACACCTTTATTTTCTTTCTTTGGCTGAATCATTTTGCTGTTATCCTTGTCGCCATCTTTCCACACTTCAAATTGAACATCATCTGCATCGTCAACAGGCGTATCACCATATGTGACAGCTGCTTTTACTATAACGCTTTCATTTTTCTCCACTTGCTCAGGTCCTGTAAGCTTGACCTCTAATAGTTCAGGCACTTCCCCTTTGCCGCTATTTGCTGCAGAGTTTCCACATGCACTTAATAACGTAAGCATCAAAATCATTCCCATCATTTTTCGCATCCCGCGTTTCCCCCTTCTTTTACTGACATGTCCATTTTAACAAATATCCCCTATTTTTACATCTCATGATCGAATTCAAATAAAAAACCGGACACCTAAATGTCCGGTTCATCATTTTATTAACCAAAAACTTTTAAAAGCTCTTCTTGATCCTGAGAAAGCCAGAAACGCATTAAACGTTTTGCCCCTTCAAGATCATGAAGCTTCGCTTGACCGCATTGCTCTTCGTTTGCAGCAGGAATTTCTGTTACCTCAACGGCATCCTTGAATGTTGCATCAAGCAATTCTACGATTTCTTTTGGAGTTGGTGCACCACTGACAACTAAATAGTAGCCTGTCTGGCAGCCCATCGGAGAAATATCAATGATATCAAAATGATCGTATTTCTCTGAGTGTGTTCTAATATTAAACGCAAGTAAATGCTCTAATGTATGAATCGTATCAGGTTTCATCGCCTGCTTGTTTGGCTGACAAAAACGAATATCAAATTTATTTACTTCACCATCTGATCCCACTTTATGAACGCCGCAATGACGAACATATGGCGCTTTTACAGCATTATGATCTAATTCAAAGCTTTCGACTGAAGGCATAATGACCACTCCTATAATTGCAATTTTCTATATTATAGCATATTTCTCCGACCAGTTTAGTTTATAAAACTTTCCTTCCTTGTCCTTTTTTCTTATACTGTGGAAGACAGACAAGGAGGAACCTCTATGAAACAAATATTTATCGGTATCATACGCTTTTATCAAAAATGTATTTCCCCTCTCACACCGCCTAGCTGCCGGTTTTATCCAACATGCTCAAACTATGGCCTAGAGGCAATCAAAACACATGGGGCGATCAAGGGAGGCTGGCTCACCATCAAACGAATTTTAAAGTGTCATCCGCTCCACCCTGGCGGCATTGATCCCGTCCCGCCTAAAAAGGAAAAGTAACTTACTTTTCTTCATATCCATTCACAACTAAGTCAAGCTTCCCTGTCCCAGGATCAATGACAAGCCCGTGTACAGGCACATCTGATGGAAGAAGCGGGTGATTTTTGACAACGGACACACTGTCTTTCACGCTCTCTTCAACTGAACTAAAGCTTTTGAGCCACTGTTCAAAATCAATTCCTGAGTATTCCAGTACTTCAATACGTTTTTCTGGAATACCACGCTCAACGGCTTTATTTAAAAGTGTTTTGCTATCGATTTTACTCATACCGCAATCATGATGCCCAATGACATATACCTCGTCAGCGTTTAATTCGTAAACAGCTACTAAAATGCTGCGCATAATACTTCCAAATGGATGAGAAACAAGTGCCCCTGCACTTTTGACAATCTTAATATCTCCATTTTTCATGTTCATGGCACGCGGAAGCAGCTCAACAAGTCTTGTATCCATACATGATAGAATGACAGCTTTTTTCTGTGGAAACTTCGTCGTTGTAAATTCTTCATATTTCTTTTCTTCAATAAATTGTTGATTATATTCGATGATTTCATCTAAAAGTTTCATACGTTTGTCCATTCCTTTATCTTTTTTTAAAAATAAATATAGCACAATGTGAGAAATCTCGTCACGTTTTGCAGCCTATTTTTTTAGAGGAAACATCTGCTGACGAAAAATTTTTATTTTCCCCTTTTCAAATCGTAATTATTACGATACAATAACTCAGGACATTAAATCGTAATCATTTCTATCTATTGGATTGAGAGGAGACATTTTCTACATGAAAAAAATCTTTTATATTTTAACAGCTGCTTTATTCGCGATCGGTCTCGCCGCTTGCTCAAGCAGTGCGGGGACAAATGCTTCAAAAGGTAAGGCAGACGGGAAACTAAACATTTACACCACGATTTTCCCGATCCAAGATTTCACTGAAAAAATTGGTGGCTCTCATGTAAACGCACAAAGTGTGTACCCTGCCAATGCAGATGCACACAGCTTTGAACCAAGTTCAAAAACAATGGTTGAAATGGCTGAAGGGGATGCCTTCATCTACAGCGGCACAGGGGCTGAAGCATTCGCAGACAAAACGGCTGCCACATTAAAAGACCAAGGCGTAAAAACAGTCAAAGCAGCTGAAGGTATCAAATTATTATCGACAAAAGACGAACATGCACATGAAGAAGGCGAAGATCATGAACATGAAGGTGAAGAGCATGATCATGATGGGCACGATCACGGAGATAAAGATCCTCATGCATGGTTAGATCCAGTTTATGCGCAGACAATGGCAAAAAACATTAAAGACACACTCGTTTCATTAGATCCAGATCATAAAGACGAATACACAAAAAACTATGAAAATCTAAAAAAAGAGCTGCAATCGTTAGATCAAGAATTCAAAACAACCTTATCTAAAGCGAAGCATAAAGAAATCCTTGTTTCTCACGCAGCTTATGGTTATTGGGAAAAGCGCTATGGCATTGAGCAAATCAGTGTTTTAGGATTATCCGCTTCAGAAGAGCCATCACAAAAGCAGCTCGAAAACATTGTACAAAAAGCGGAAAAGCACCACATTCAATATGTTATTTTTGAAAACAACGTCAGCAGCAAAGTATCAGATACGATCCGTAGTGAAATTGGGGCAAAAAGCTTGACCCTTAAAAATCTCGAATCCATTACAGAAGATGATGCCAAAAATGGCGAAAGCTACGTCAGCTTAATGAAACAAAATTTAAAGACCTTAAAAACCGCTTTAAATGATTAATTCTTTGAACCCCGGGTTATGATCCGGGGTTTTTTGCTGTCATAAAAAGCACACCTTTATAGGGTGTGCTTCCAGCATGTAGACAAACCCTCGCATTCGGTGTCAGGTCTGCGCTCCGGTGCTCACGAATGTCAAATTCGCTCCGCTTCGGTGCTCGCCCTTCCTAGACTGCAAAGGTTTTCTATCACGCTGAAAAGAAGACAAAGGGCTAAAATAAAGATCATTTTAGCCCTTTGTCAACAATCTGAAAGCACACCTTTATAAAGGTGTGCTTCTTTTTTACATTTGATATTTTTTCTTAAACAGCTCAGCTCTTCCGCCTTTTTCACCGAATTTCTGGCGCCCTGTATAAAAAGGATGTGTATCTGAGCTTGTTTCTACTTTAATGACAGGATATGTTTTCCCGTCTTCCCACTCTACTGTCTCATTTGATGTCTTTGTCGATCTACTCAAGAAGCGGTAACCGCTGTTTACGTCCATAAATACAACTTCATGTGAGGTTGGATGAATATCTCTTTTCAATGTCAAAACTCCTTTCGTCATCAAAACGTAATTATTACGTTTTATAATTATATTCTACTCCCTCTTTTACAACCTGTCAAAAAACAAGCTTTCTTAGTCAGGAAGAATAATCTAAAAATGGTGGAGAATAATAAGCATCATGAAAAAGAGAAGCGATAAGAAAGGCGGAGAAAAAATTGACTGATCTCGTTTTAGCTAGAAGCCTATTCGGCACAACCATGGGCTTTCATATTATTTATGCCTCACTTGGTGTCGGCATCCCGCTAATGATTTTGTTAGCTGAACTCATCTTTCAAAAAACGAAAGACCCGCATTATGCCATCATGGCCAAGCGGTGGACAAAAGCACAGGCTGTCCTCTTAGGGGTCGCCATTCCAACAGGTACTATTGCTGGTACACAGCTTGCTCTTTTATGGCCGGGTTTTATGGAGGTCATCGGAAAGGTCATGTCACTGCCATTCCAGATTGAAATTTATGCGTTCTTTATAGAAGCATTATTTATGTCTATTTATGTGTACGCAGCGGATCGCCTATCATCTTCTATGCGCATCATTACCGTTATTTTTATCGTCATTGGCGCAGCCGCATCAGCGATTCTGATTACAAACGTACATGCTTTTGAAGGGACACCTGCTGGCTTTCAGATGGTGAATGGAGAAATCACAAATATCGAGCCTTGGAAGGCCTTTTTCAACCCTAGCTTTGTTGTGACCGCTACACATGTCGTGCTGTCTGCTTTTACAACAGGCGCATTTGTAATTGCTTCAGTGGCAGCTTTTAAAATGCTGAAAACAAGAAAGAATGAAAAGCTCTATACCTTTCATCGAAAGGCCCTCTTTCTTGGACTGATTGTAGGAGGACTTTTCTCTTTTCTAACAGCCTTAAATGGTCACGAATCCGCTCAGTTGCTCTATGAATATCAGCCTGAAAAGCTCGCTGGTGCTGAAGGTTTGTTTGAAACGCAATCACATGCGCCTCTTGCAATAGGTGGTTTTACAGATGCCGAATCGCAGGAGATTAAAGGTGCTATTGAAATTCCTTGGGCACTGAGTTTTCTGGCAGGAAATAGCTTTGATACAGTGGTCAAAGGGTTAAATGATTTTCCTCGTGACGAGTGGCCGCCTTTATTTATTCACACATTATTTAACGGCATGGTCATTATTGGATCAGTGCTCATACTGTTTGCTGTGTTAGCACTGCTTTACCGTAAAATTTTAAAACGCGAGCATTATCCGAAATGGCTTCTTTTTCTTTATTTATTCGGCGGTCCTCTTAGTCTTTTGGCTATTGAATTTGGCTGGATCTTTGCATGTACAGGCCGGCAGCCATGGGTCATTTATCGAATGCTCAAAACCTCAGAAGTCGTCACATCATCAGGGTCGATCGGGACACTCTTTATCCTATTTGCCATTGTCTATCTCATCTTAGGCATTGCAACCGTTATTGTGCTGACATACTACTTTAGAAAACATTCGGTTGAAGAAGACCTACGGTTAACAGAATCTTAAAAAGGGAGCGATCTTGATGCAAATGGATGTTACAACCGATGCGCTCATTGCAATCACCATTTTATGGGGATTCGTGTTTATCTATGCAGTGATGGCATCAATGGATTTCGGCGCAGGATTTTGGTCAATGATTTATATGAATAGGGAACAAACAAAGGCCGCAAATATCGCAAATAAGTATCTTTCTCCAACATGGGAAGTGACAAACGTCTTCATTGTGGCCATCGTCGTCGCATTGTTCAGCCTGTTTCCAGGTGCGACCTTTGTACTTGGCACCGTTTTATTAATACCAGGCAGCATCATATTATTGCTTCTTGCACTGCGAAGCGGGTTTCTCGTGTTTTCTCATTCACTGCCTAAAAAATACAGAAAAGTCGTCACATACATTTCAGGGATTAGCGGGTTTATCATTCCGTCCATCCTGATCATGGTTCTCCCGATTACCCATGGTGGATTTATCTATCAGGAGAATAACGTCTACTCGTTAGACCTAGGACTCGTCTTTACAAGTGCAAATGTCTATTCTTTCGTAGGCTTTGCCATTTTCAGCACCCTTTTTCTTTCAGCTTTGCTTTTAGCTGATTTTTCAAATGTGGCGGATGAAGACGAAGCATACAGCATTTATAGAAGAGGTGCGCTCATTACTGGTCCACTGTCACTTATGATGGCCTTTTTTATCATGCTGACATTACGAAGCGAGGCCAATTGGCTATTTACAAAAATGATGCAGCACATTCCTATTCTTCTTGTATCACTCCTAATGTTTTTGCTAGCAGGGCTAGCTCTGTTTTTACCAAACAGGCGGTTCAAGCATCGAAAAGGGAGACCGCGTTTGGCGGTCATTGCGATTACGATTCAATATTTCTTAGCAAGCTATGTGTACGGTCATGCTCATTTGCCTTATATGGCCTATCCAGATATTACAATCATGTCTGGATTTACAGACCCTGTCACATTTAGGGCATTATTTATCACCTATATTGTAGGTTTTGTTATCTTATTTCCTGGATTTTATTTCTTCTGGAAATTGTTTATGAAGGATAAGCGTTACATTCGTCAGGAAGATTGACATGAATGGACATGGTTCATTTCGGTTACATTATAAATGAAAGACATATTCAAAAGGAGGTCATCTATATGAGTCAAAAAATCCTTTGTGAAGTCAATAACTGTTCCTATTGGAATGCTGGAAACCGCTGTGGTGCTGATGCAATTTATGTCGTCAGCCACACAGGAAATACGGCTGAGAAAAGTGAAGAAACAGATTGTAAAACGTTTAAACCACAAGATCTTTAAGTCTCATTTAAAGGAGGCGCTTCAATTTGAAACATGATCGGCTGCTTCAAACGTTTTTTGACGAAATTCATGACGCGGATGAAGCCGCATTTTATCAAGCCGCTCACTCCTTTTTAAACCTTTGGGATTATGAATATGGTCATGCAGCAAACATGCCCAATGACATGCATCAGTATATCGGACAGCTTGCTTATGACAGCGAGCTGATAGAAGAGTAAGAAAGAGCGGGTTGCCGCTCTTTCTTTTTTGTTCAGACAGGAAAGAAAAACTTTTCCTCACTATACATAGATTCTATTTGATATGCAAAAGGTGATTCCTTCGTTTTCATCTCACAAAATCATGTTTTGTAAACACGTCAATTTTATCTGAAAATGAACGAAGTGCTTGATAATCAACTTCCACACCCATTCCTGGGGAACGAGGCACCTCAATAAATCCATTTTCAACCTTGATTTCAGGATAAATGATATCCTGCTCCCAATATTTTGACGAAGCTGAAATATCACCGGGAATTGTAAATTGCGGAAGCGACGCAAGTGCCACGTTCTGTGCGCGGGAAATACCAGTTTCAATCATCCCTCCGCACCATAAAGGAATTTGGTGCTCCTTACTAAACGTATGAATTTTAAGTGCCTCTGTCAGTCCGCCCACTCGTGAAGGCTTCACATTAATAATTTGACAGCTGCCAAGCTCTATAGCTTTTCTAGCATCATCTAAAGAACAAATACTTTCATCTAAACAAATCGGCGTTTTTAAATGCTTTTGCAAATGGCGGTGGTCCACAATATCATCTGCAGCTAGAGGCTGTTCAATCATTAATAAACGAATATCATCGAGCTGCTTAAGCTTGCTAATATCCTTTAATTCATAAGCGGAGTTTGCATCTGCCATTAATGGAAGGTCAGGAAAAGACTCTCTTATCCTTTGAAGAAGTCCAATATCCTGTCCCGGCTTAATTTTCACCTTCACCCGCTGATAACCTTGGTCAACATATTGCTGAATTTGCTGAAGCATATCGTCAATAGGACCTAACCCCGCCACAACACCAGATGGTATTCTCTCTTTAGTACCGCCTAATACGTCACGTAAGGACTTATTTTCACGCTTCGCATAAATATCCCAAACAGCCGCTTCAATGCCTGCTTTCGCCATCCTATTGCCTTTAAAATGATAGAGACTGTCAGGTATTTCTGAAGGATGTGTAAAGGTGCGCGTCAGCACATTCGGGATAAAGAAAGCCCTCAGCATGTGATAGCAAGTCTCGATTGTTTCTTCTGTATACCACGGAGAAGAAAAAGCAGATACCTCTCCCCATCCAGTCAATCCTGTTTGATCTTTTACTTCAACAATAATAAACTCACGTTCAGAAATGGTGCCAAGACTTGTTGTAAATGGCTGTTTAAGCTTCATTGTGACATGATATAAAATTACTCGTTCAATTTGAATCATTTGAAAACCCCTTTGACTTGAGTCTGTGCCTCTGCAATTTATTGGACGCATTTCTTGGCAGCTCGTCCACAAAGTGAAAAGCCGCGGGCCATTTATATTTGGCTAAATGCGACTCACACAAAGCATAGAGCTCATTCTCCGGTATTTTATCGTCTGTTACAAGGAAGGCAGCAGGTACCTCTCCCCATCTATCATCATACATACCCGTCACTCCGGCCTCCTTGACATGCGGATGTGTTAACAGAACCGCTTCAATTTCCGCAGGATAAATATTTTCTCCTCCAGAAATAATTAAATCTGAACGGCGGTCAAGTACATATAAGAACCCTTCCTCATCCACATAGCCAATATCACCTGTTTTCAGCCACCCTTCATCAAATGCAGCCGCCGTCGCGTCTTGACGATAAAGGTATCCTTTCATGACATTTGCACCTTTAACGATAATTTCGCCATGCTCAAAAGGACGACAAATACGTTCGCCATCTTGAATTTTCAGCTCACATCCAAAAAGAGGTTTACCCGCTGAACCAAGCTTCTCTACACTAAATTCAGGCGCAAGGGTCACAATTTGTGAACAGGTTTCCGTCATACCGTACGATTGAAAGACAGGAAAGCCCTTCTCTTTGCTTTCTTGAAGCATCGCATAAGGCGCAGGTCCTCCGCCTAATAAAAGACAACGCAAAGAAGATGGACATTCTTCAAGTCTGCTTAATAGACGGGATAACATCGTCTGAACAACAGAGATCATTGTCACACGATGCTGTTCAATAGAATCCTTTACTTCATCAACATCAAACTTCTGATGAAGCACAACAGTCATGCCATATATGACCGACTTAAATAAAGCAGATAATCCGCTAATATGAAAAAGGGGCAGCGCAATGAGCCAGCGGTCATCCTCTCTGAGCCCCATATTCAATGCTGAGGAAACAGCACTGTGAAAATGATTGCCAAACGTTTGCTCCACCCCTTTTGGACGCCCAGTTGTTCCAGATGTATACATGATGGTCGCTGTTTCATTCAAATCAAATTCGCTCTCGATTTTCTTTTCATCGCCTTGCTCTGCTTCAGGTAAAGTCTCCATTGTATAAACAGGTAAATCACTTACATGATCGATTGCAAAAACAGATTCCGTTAATAAAGCCGCTGCTTTTGCATCTTCAAGCTGATAGCGTCTTTCAGCTTTTGTCAGCTTATTGTTCAATAGCACAATTTTTAATCCTAATAAAAAACAAGCATGAACTAGCATCACCATTTGAGGCTGATTATTCATCAAAAGCGCAACCGTTTCCCCTTTTTTCAATGATGCTTGTGCAAGTCTATTTGAAAGCTCGTCAACTTCTTGAGCTAATTCGTGAAATGTCCACTCTTTATTTTGATAAATGAGCGCGACTCGATCTGGCGTTAAATAGGCACGGTGCAGCAGCCAATTCGGTTGCTTCATCATGACACCTCCTTTTTGTAAAAGAAAACAGCTTAGTCTGATGCACTAAGCTGTTTTCATCGATATCATTGAATCAAGGGAAACGCGGGAACTGACCGAAGTCCGGCTTGCGTTTTTCCTTAAAGGAATCGCGTCCTTCTTTTGCTTCATCTGTTGTGTAATAAAGAAGAGTCGCATCTCCTGCAAATTGCTGAATTCCAGCTAGTCCATCTGTATCCGCATTAAATGCAGCTTTCAAGAAACGTAAAGCAGTCGGACTTTTCTCTAGCATTTCTTCACACCACTTCACTGTTTCCTCTTCAAGCTGATCTAATGGTACAACTGTGTTGACAAGTCCCATATCAAGCGCTTCTTGTGCATTGTATTGACGGCATAAGTACCAGATTTCTCTCGCTTTCTTATGACCAACAATACGTGCAAGATAGCCTGAACCATAACCAGCATCAAAGCTGCCAACTTTTGGACCGGTTTGTCCAAAAATCGCATTATCTGCTGCAATTGTGAGGTCACATACTATGTGAAGAACGTGTCCGCCTCCGATTGCATAACCTGCAACCATCGCAACAACCGGCTTTGGAATCACACGAATCAAACGCTGCAAGTCTAATACGTTTAGACGTGGAATTTGGTCATCTCCCACATAACCGCCATGGCCGCGAACTTTTTGGTCTCCACCAGAGCAGAATGCTTTACCGCCTGCACCTGCAAGAACAATTACACCAACCTCTGAATTATCACGAGCACGTGAAAATGCATCAATTAATTCACTAACAGTCTTTGGGGTAAACGCGTTATGTACGTGTGGACGATTAATCGTAATCTTTGCGATCCCATTGTACGTTTCATATAAAATTTCGTCATAATGACGCTCAGTTTGCCATTCAATAGCCATCAATATTTCCTCCTCTAATCTTGCGCTAAAATAAACTCACTTACTATTTTACCAAAAAAATGTGGTTGTTCCACATGAACTGTATGCCCAGCCTGCTCAGCCAATATCAATTGACTGCCTTTCAGCTCCTGCTGCATATGCTTCGCGATATTGCAGAACTTTTCATCAAGCGTTCCGCAAATGAACAAAGCAGGCAAATGAATATGCTTTAATGCATTCCAAACAGAGGGCTGTGAACCTGTTCCGATGCCTTCTAAGCTTCGAGCCAGCCCAAGAGGATTAGCTTTCAACCTTCCCTCTCTCAGTTGAGCCTGCCTTTCCGCTGATAAAGCTTTCTGCGAAGCAAACAAAGGAATGCTCTCCCAAAAATCCACAAACTTCACTAAGCCTTCATGCCTGATTTTTTGGGCGAGCTGATGATCCTGCTTCAGTCTTGCCATCCGCTCTTGAAATGTGCGAAGCCCTGGAGACGTACTCTCAAGGATCAGTTTGTTGACACGATCTGGATAACGAGCGGCAAATGATAAAGCAATACGCCCTCCCATAGAATATCCGAGAATATTCACTTTGTGAAGCTTTAATTGGTTTAAAATCTCTGCAAGATCTGCCAGCTGCCTTGACATCGCATATCTTCTCACACTTTCTGGCGAGTCCGTACGCCCATGCCCAAGCAAGCTGACCTGTATCAATCTTGTATTTTCCAAATAAGCATTCAAAAACGTCCAAGACGCTGCACTTCCAGTAAAGCCGTGTAAGCATAGTGTGGCATTATCAGCTGAGGGATTCTCGTCCACCACTTCGTACGCTACCCCATCACGCATTCTTATTATGAGAGAAGGCATTCTTTTTTCACTTCTTCCAAGATGTCATCCATCATTTCACGATGCTTGCCTACACGGGAATGCCGATCTGTTTCTATTTCAATTAAATGAAGCCCAGGTTCATCTATATGCGCCATATACACATCATGAAACTCTTGCTTCGTTACCGGTTTCGAATAGGTTCCCCCATATAACTTTGAGGCATACTCAAAATTCAGGCCTGTTGGCGTACCGAAGAGTTTTTCATAATACGGTTCATCAGACGCCTGTGGAAGGAAAGAAAAGATCCCTCCCCCATCATTGTTTAACAAAACAACTGTCAGTGGAATGTCCATCAGCTTAGCCGCAAGCAGCCCGTTCATATCATGGTAAAATGATAAATCTCCAATGACTAACGTGACAGGCTGCTTCAAAGCTGCATAAGTACCAAGTGCTGTAGACACAACACCATCAATACCATTTGCTCCGCGATTCGCCATCATCCGAAAAGGCTTAGATTGCGTTTCAAAAAAAGTATCCACATCACGAATCGGCATACTATTTCCAATAAAAAGGACACTCTCCTTTGGTAAAAGGTGCTGAAGCTGACGGTACACATTCCCTTCAAAAGACAAATCCTCGTCAGAATAGCGGGATGCATGTAATCTGAATGAAGAATTGGCATTCTGCCAGCGTTTTAAGAAACTTGTATCCTCACGTTGCTCTGCTCTCTTTAATGCTTCATCTACAAAAGCAGCCACATGACTTTCAATGACATATGAAGCACTTAACCCAGGATCGCGAAAACCTCCTGCAGCATCCACAACAACCTGCTTCACTTCCGCATGTTTTTCCAGCCACTTGAATAAAGGCTTCGACACAGGCATCGGTCCAAACCGAATCACCATATCCGGCAATAAATGCTGCTGCAATGCTTCATCTTTTAATAAAGAATCATACGCATCAATAATCAGATCTTCATCATCATGCCCATTTCGCAATAGAGAAAGCGGGTCAGCTAAAATCGGAAACTGCATTTCCTTTGAAAGACGTAAAACAGCCTCTCTCTCTTCCTCTGTATGAAGTTCTCCAGCCACAATCAATCCTTTTTTGAATTGGTTCATGGTGGTCACAATTTCAGACATTACACGATCATTTGGGAAAGCATAGCCTGCTGCTAATACCTTTTTCGCATTCGTTTCTTCCCGCTTGAAAGGATCAATAGACAGATCAGGGAGTAATGGTTCCCTCAGTGGCACATTGACCTGAACAGGCCCCTTTGGCTCCTGCATTGACATGTGATTTGCTCTCGCAGCTGCCGTCTGAACATAACGTAGCATTGTTTGACTTTCCTCTGGCAAGGCTAAGTCTGTGAACCATTTAACAAACTTACCGAATAAGAATTGCTGATCAATCGCTTGAGGTGCCCCTACCTCTCTCAATTCGTGCGGCCGATCAGCAGTTAAAACAATCAATGGTACACGGGAATAATGCGCTTCTACAATGGCTGGATAAAGGTTAGCAGCTGCCGTACCTGAAGTACAAATGAGCAGCACTGGTCTTTGACTTGCTTTCGCAAGACCTAGCGCATAAAAAGCAGCAGACCGTTCGTCCACAAGCACATGGACATTTATCTCTTGATGGGCAAGTGCCAGCATCGCAAGCGGAGTTGAACGGGAACCCGGACAGACAACGGCCTCCTTCACACCACCTTGGGCAAATTCATCCATAAATCTGCCAATATATGTTGTCATAATTTGATTATTCAATGGGATGACCTCCAAGAGCAGACAGCATAGGTCTTAATTTCACTTGCGTTTCCTCATACTCCTGCTTTGCAAGGGAATCCTCTACAATTCCGCAGCCAGCGAACAAACGAACATGGTCTTTCTCAATAAGACCTGACCGAATGGCTACAGCAAATTCTCCATTATCCTGAGAATCAATCCAGCCTACTGGCGCAGCATACCAGCCGCGCTTGAGCGGTTCGATTTCACGAATCACCTCAACCGCCTTTTCCTTCGGATATCCGCCAAGTGCCGGCGTCGGATGAAGCTGTTCAATTAACGAAAAAAGAGAACAGCTGCTTTTGATTTCTCCTACAATCGGTGTAAACAAATGCTGAATGTTTTTTGTTTTATAAAGACTCGGTTGATTTGGTTTATGCACGCGGAGGCAATTTGCCTCAAATGCTTGTTCAATCATATTGACAACAATTTGATGTTCAATCAAATTCTTCTCATCTTGCAGAAGTTCCTCACCTAATGCTTGATCTTCCGCTTCATCTTTTCCACGTACAATGGAACCTGCTAAACAAGATGAAAAGACCTCTCCACCGCTTTTCTTTACTAAGCGTTCAGGCGTTGCTCCAACAAATGCTTGTCTTCCCTGTTCAACCGCAAAAACATAACTTGTTGTTTGATGCTTTAATAATTGTGCTAATAGTGGAGCGAGTTCAATTTGATTTTTATAGTGAAGCAAGACTTCTCTTGCTAAAACAACCTTTTCATATTCGTTTGCACGAATGTGGTCTGTCGCTTCTTGAATCGCCTTCATCCATTCCTTCACATCTAGCTCTTCCATATGAACAAGCTCAGCTTGTCCATCAGTTCGTAGCGGCGATGTCTCGAAATGAGAGGCTTTCTGTTCTAATTCCTGAATCAGCTGATGAACATTCCCGTCCACCTGCTTCCATTCATTGATCGTCAGAAAACTGCCTTCTTTAGAGACAGTCAGCATGATAGATGGCACAAAAAAATGAGCCTCACCAAATGCTTCCCAGTGTTGCGCCTTCTCTTCATACGGATCAAATGAAAATCCTCCAAATAAAAGCGGACCAACAGCCGCTTGCTTTAACTCCTTCTCATCATGAAAATGGAACATGTGCTGCTTGAGCTGTTCCCATTCTTGATGCACGATATCGAATCGGTCCTTGCCTTGCTCAGATGATTTAATGACGGCCGCTCTACCAAGTCCAGAAAAAATCATTTGGCTTTCTGGATCAGACCAAAAAAACCGCTCGCCTAAAAAATCCGCTTCGCCGCTTTGGAAAAAGGCAAGAGGATCCAGATCGTCAACTCTTCTGGAGTAGCTTATCAAAACAGCATGGTTGACGTTATTCGCTTCTTCTAATGTCGCAAGCGCTTCCTGCCGGAAAGTACTTTGCACTGTTGTCACCATGATACATTCCTCCAAAATCCATGAAATAACATAAAAAATAAAAACATAATGAAAAAATACATGAACATTCGAATATGTCGAATGACCTGCTTTTCTATTATAAACCTTAACAGATGAACTTAGTAAAGAAAACAGCTTTTTAAACCTCGAATCCTTATTATATCACGCTTTCGAGATTTTTTCGCTCTTGCTTCTTGAAACGAGAGCATCTAAAGAAAAAGTGGCAGGACCTTCTCTAAGATCAATCTTTCCCTTGATATGGCAACGATTAGCAAACATCTTTTTCAGGTTTCATCGCATCAATATATTGACACCTTTTTGAACTTTGCTAAACTGGAATTTGGACGTGTACGTATTTTTTTATTTAAAGGAGTATATTTTATGCAGCATCAATCGATATCAGATCAGCTTTCACCAATTAAGCCTGATAAAAACTGGAGAATTTGGTGGAATTTACTACGACCACATACACTAACAGCGGCATTTATTCCTGTTACTTTAGGAACTGTTCTAGCACTTCCAAGTGGTCAAATACATGTTGGGCTATTTTTAGCCATGCTATTTGCATCTATGTTTATCCAAATCGCAACAAACATGTTTAATGAGTACTTTGATTATGTTCGTGGGCTGGACAATGAGAAATCTGTCGGCATCGGCGGAGCCATTGTAAGAAACGGTGTAAAGCCAAAAACAGTCCTCAGCCTCGCTTATGCACTATTTGCGCTTTCTTTATTACTTGGGGTGTATATTTGCATGATGTCTAGCTGGTGGATCGCACTGATAGGACTTATTTGTATGGCAGCAGGCTATTTCTATACTGGTGGACCTGTACCTATTGCATATACACCGTTTGGAGAGCTTGTGTCCGGTGCTTTTATGGGATTAGGAATCATCCTGATTAGTTTCTATATCCAAACAGGTACACTGACGTCTAAAGCTGTTCTCGTCTCATTACCCATTTCTATTTTAGTTGGTGCCATCTTACTGTCGAACAATATTCGCGACTTAGACGGCGATAAAGAAAATGGACGAAAAACACTTGCAATCCTTGCTGGACGTAAAGCTGCAGTGAACATTTTACTTTCTATGTTTTTTGTATCATATGTACTCATTTTTGTTTATATCTTCACAGATATCGTCGGCCTTTGGAGTCTTCTTGTTTTGCTCAGTGTGCCAAAAGCCTATACAGCCATTAAAGAGTTTAAACAAAAGGAAAAACCGATTGAATTAATGAATGCTATGAAATCTACAGCTCAAACCAATACATTCTTCGGTTTTCTGCTAACGATCGCTTTGATCTTACAATACTATATTGCGTAACAAAGAACGCCTGCATCCGCGGGCGTTTTTTTAATGAAGAATTGCTTCAAATTGGTACTAGTCTTCTATACAAAATTGCTCATACTAACAATATGTTTGATATGAAAGGATGATCGCTTTGTTGTCTAAAGACGAATTACATCATTTGAAGCAGCGACTTCTCGATGAAAAAAAAGAACTTGAAGCCAAAAGCCATGACGATGAACAGAAAGTATCCTTTCCTTATGATTCGGTCGGAGAACTGTCAGCCTATGATAACCATCCGGGCGATCAAGGGACGGAACTGTTCGAGCGCGGGAAAGATATTGCTTTAAACAGTTTGGAACATGAACATCTGTTAGACGTCAATAAAGCACTTCAAGCCATTGCAGACGGCTCATATGGTTTGTGCAAAGTATGTAAAGCTCCTATTCCAAAAGAACGCTTAAAAGCCTTGCCTACTGCTGTCACATGCACAGAGCATTCAAAAGAACAAACCGTTTCACAAAACCGTCCCATTGAAGAAGATTTATTAAGTCCGCCAGCGGGACAATTTGAAAATGAAGAAAGTGCTGCATATGATGGAGAGGATGCCTACCAAGACGTAGAACGCTACGGAAACTCTGAGACCCCGTCTGATATGGAATTTCCTCCTCTGACATACGATGATGTGTACACACAATCAGAGGACGAAGATTATGTGGAGGACTATGAAGGATTTGCAGCTGCTGATATTGAAGGGAAAGCAAGCAAGGTGTATCCGAACAAAGCACACGAAGCCTATGAAAAAGCTTTAGACGAAGAAGGTGTCATGACGGTATTTGGTGACTTGAAACCGTACGAAGAAGAACCTTATACAGAAGAAAATCATTAGTCCCCTCATATTGGGGACTTTATGTTTATATCATGTAATTATTGGGAAATCACTTTAAGAATGAATTTGATTGGAGGAGATGCTTGATGGCTAAAAAAAGTATCATTTGGGCAATTGTTGTCTTCTTTATTACATACGCACTATTCTCTATTGCAGGATTCTTGTTCCCCATTGACAGAGAATGGTATGATGCTTTAAATAAACCAGCATGGACGCCTGGTGGTGGTGTGATTGGAGCTGTATGGGCTGTCTTATTTGCTCTCATCTCATTGTCCGCAGCAATCATTTATGGGAAATATGGATTTCAAAAAATTACTTTACCATTTTGGATTCTTTTTCTTTTAAATTACGTATTTAACCAAGCCTTTAGCTTTTTTCAGTTCACACAAAAAGATTTGTTTACCGCTACGATCGACTGTCTGCTTGTTGCACTGACAGCACTCGCACTTGTCATCGTCTCACGCAAACTAAGCAAAGTCGTTCCAATTTTGCTGATCCCCTATGTTTTATGGGGGTTCTTTGCGACATACTTGTCTTATACGATCTATTCCATGAATATGTAAAAAGACCGCTATCATGGCGGTCTTTCGTTTTAAAGAAAATAAAAAAGAGATCTTTGACAAGATCTCTTTTAAAAATGACCCGTACGGGATTCGAACCCGTGTTACCGCCGTGAAAGGGCGGTGTCTTAACCGCTTGACCAACGGGCCATACAATCATGGCGGAGAAGGAGGGATTTGAACCCTCGCGCCGCTTACGCGACCTACACCCTTAGCAGGGGCGCCTCTTCAGCCACTTGAGTACTTCTCCATTTGGCTCCGCAGGTAGGACTCGAACCTACGACCGATCGGTTAACAGCCGATAGCTCTACCACTGAGCTACTGCGGAAGATCATGGTGGGCCTGAGTGGACTCGAACCACCGACCTCACGCTTATCAGGCGTGCGCTCTAACCAGCTGAGCTACAGGCCCATGAACGGATATACAAATGGAGCGGGTGATGGGAATCGAACCCACGACATCAGCTTGGAAGGCTGAGGTTTTACCACTAAACTACACCCGCAAAAATATGTATGGGGCGATTGATGGGAATCGAACCCACGAGTGCCAGAGCCACAATCTGGTGCGTTAACCACTTCGCCACAACCGCCATACTGTTAATATGTTTTTGTAAAAGTGGCTCGGGACGGAATCGAACCGCCGACACACGGATTTTCAGTCCGTTGCTCTACCAACTGAGCTACCGAGCCAAGTAATCTTTTTAAAAATGGCGGTCCGGACGGGACTCGAACCCGCGACCTCCTGCGTGACAGGCAGGCATTCTAACCAACTGAACTACCGGACCATTTTGGTTGCGGGGGCAGGATTTGAACCTGCGACCTTCGGGTTATGAGCCCGACGAGCTACCGAACTGCTCCACCCCGCGATGATATGAGTTTTTAAAAAAATATGGCGGAGGAAGAGGGATTCGAA
>NZ_LGYN01000002.1 GCF_001307105.1 Bacillus australimaris
TAACCGGCCCGACGGGAGCAACGGGTCCAACGGGAGTAAGCGGTCCAACGGGAGTAACAGGCCCAACGGGAGTAACGGGTCCAACCGGAGCAACCGGCTCAACGGGAGTTACGGGCTCAACCGGAGCAACCGGCTCGACGGGAGTGACCGGTCCAACGGGAGCAACCGGCCCAACGGGAGTAACCGGTCTAACGGGAATAACCGGCCCAACGGGAGCCACCGGCCCAACGGGAGTAACAGGCCCAACGGGAGCCACCGGCTCAACTGGAGCCACAGGCTCAACGGGAGTAACCGGTCCAACGGGAGCAACGGGCCCAACGGGAGCCACAGGCTTGACGGGAGTAACCGGTCCAACGGGAGCAACAGGCCCAACGGGAGCAACGGGCCCAACGGGAGCCACAGGCTCAACGGGAGTAACCGGTCCAACGGGAGCAACAGGCCCGACGGGAGTAACAGGCCCAACGGGAGCAACGGGCCCAACGGGAGCCACCGGCCCAACGGGAGCCACCGGCTCAACGGGAGCCACAGGCTCAACGGGAGTAACCGGTCCAACGGGAGCAACAGGCTCAACGGGTCCAACGGGAGTTACGGGCTCAACGGGTCCAACGGGAGTTACGGGCTCAACGGGAGCCACCGGCTCGACGGGAATAACCGGCCCAACCGGAGCAACGGGCCCAACGGGAGTAACCGGTCCAACCGGAACAAGTGTAACGGCTAACTCAATGTACGCGTCCAATACGTCGGGAAGTACAGTGCTCGTTGTCTTAGGCGGAACAGCTGTTTCTTTGTCTAATAATCAGACTTTAGATGGTTTTACGGCAAGTGGTGGAAATACGGTATTTACAGTGCCAGTCTCAGGTCGCTATTTCATCACGTATCAAGTGAACACGAGCGTAGCACTACTTGCTGGAACGAGGATTGTCAACAGCGGATCTGCCATTCCAGGCTCTATTTTATCACCCGCTTTATCGGCATCTACCTACAATGTATCACTTATTACAACGCTTACAGCAGGTAACCAAATTTCTCTCCAAATTTTCGGAGTGGTCGCAACAGTTGTCTTACTTGGAGGAGGATCGGTTGGAGCGGCATTAACCATCATACGATTGGAATAAGATCAAAAAGCCCCAAAAAGGGCTTTTTTCATTTTGAGATGTTCTTTTTTAAAAAAAGGCTAAATTTTTAGGCAAATATCATTGATTAGGAGAAAGAAACGCACTTTCAAAGGAAACGGATATTGAAGATTCAAGTGATTCATATTAAAATGATGTCAAATGGACTAATTAGCAATTGCTAATAGAAGTTCCATATTTAGTGAAATCATGTGTTGTAGCTGAAGGTGGATTGGGGGTGTAGAATGAGCAAAGTTCCTGTTGCGGAATTGGCATCACTATTAAATGACTGGAACATGGAAATCAAAAAAGATCATGCAGATGAGGCAGAACGGTTATTTGCCAAAGCGAAACAAGCAGTAGAAGAAATTGACGATGCAGACATCCTCATATACTATTCTCTTCTTGAGAAGAGGCATCACATTCTGATGTACAATTTAAGAGGTCAAAAGGGCAATGTTTCAACGAAAAGTATAGAGGGTCATTACGGTAAAAAAGAGGATGACTTGTCTAACCGCCTTGCCTACTATTTCGACTTTTATGAGGGTGTGTATGAGCAGCATCAAGGTAATTATGAGGTTGCATTGCAAATGTATCAAAGTGCTGAAAAGCTCTTAGATAAAATTCCAAGTGAGATAGAACGTGCTGATTTCGATTTTAAGGTGGCATGGCTTTACTACCGGCTTAGTCATATTATGCTCTCATTAAGTTATATTCGCAGAGCGCTCCACGTCTATAAGCGGCATAAGCATTATGAAAGAAGAACGGCCCTTTCATACTCTCTCATAGCAGCGAATCTAACAGAGATCGGCCGGTATGAAGAGGCGCTTGAGAATTATCGTCTGGCGGAAGAGGTTCTGACAAATGAGCAGGATGATTTTATGCTGGCTCAACACCACCACAATGTGGCCATTTTATATTCATTTTGGAACAAACCGAAGGAATCAATACGTCATCTTGAAAAGGCACTGTCCCATCAAGAGTATTATGATTCAGATTTCTTTTTCCATTCTACGTATCTGATTAGCCGGGAACTCTGTGTGATTGGTGAAAAGCAGCGTGCAAGCCAATATATAGAGGCTGCATATGCTAGAATAAAAGATGCTTCTCATGAAGTGTTTCAGCTAAAAATAGGCATCGTACATGATCTTTACTTAACGCATGCGCCACAAAGATTTCAGCAAATTGATGAGAAATTAAGAAAGTTAGAAGAGAAGAATGAATATCATGAAGTAAAGGAGCTTTCACAATTTGCAGCAAAATATTGTGAAAAGCAAGCACTTTATGAGCAGTCTGTTTTTTATTTGAACAAAAGTTTAGAAGCGGATTTACATATGAAAAGAATGGGGTTGATTTAAGATGAAAACAGGATTAAAAGTATTATTTATTGTTGGTTTAGCGGTGGCTGCGTCTGTTCTCACGCAAAACGTTGCGGGTTCATTCGAAGTTGCAGAAAAAATCATTGGTGGTTAATACCATGCATCTTGCGCCCTTGTTGATGATCATCAGCAAGGGTTTTTTGTATTTTAATAGGCTCTTCTTATTAAACGCTGCAAGAACGTTTAATAAGAAGAATTCGCAACAAAGGGGGTGTGCAAATTTATTACCTGCCCCATTATTCTAAATAAACATAGGGCAGAGCAACAAGTTAAAAAGGTCACCTTTCTTTGCTTAATTTAATTTTTTGCAGGACTTTTCATTCAAATTTTAACAAATTGGTCTATTGTACATAGAAGAAAAGAAAAAGCAGGAACACCGCCCCATTTGTTATGCATATGATGAGATGAGGTTTGATTTGAAGGCAGGTGATTTGTATGTATCCACGGGTTTATGGTGGTTTTCATGGCGGCGGTTTTACCGGAGGCGGTGCACATATTGGACCGGTTGGATCCCATATTGGCTTTGGCGGGTATTATTTGAGCCCTGGTGTGTTCTCAGGCTTAGGCGGTTTTCCTGGGTATGGGGGATTCGGGACATTTTCAGGATATCCGTATGGTTCCACGTTCATTATGGGGCACCCTCCTGGTTTTTATGTGAGAGGCTATTAGTAACTCATCACAATAATTGAAATAGCCATTTAGCGATAGGCTATTTCAATTGGTGGAAGTGCTTCAATAGGGCCGTCATCACAATGACTCCTAGAATGATGATTGGCAGCCAAATGATGATAAACGGATCGTAACCATCTGTGTATGCAGCTATAGCGGCACCTAGGCAGTAGAAGGCAATAGAGCCTATTCGCATCAAGCTTACAAGCTGGATAGGGGCTTTCCATTTTTCTCGATGTGAAATACGCTGGGCTACATCTTCAAACAGGTTAGCGAGTGTATTTGTTAGAACGGTTGTTGAAATACCCGCCACATTCAGTTTACGGGCGGCCGCTGTCTGCATGCCCATGGCCATACTTAAAAGGATGATCAGCATAAAATAAGCTCCTTGTGTATAAGGAAAAATGGTCATGAGAGCAAATAAAAGCAAAATCATCACTTCTATCATAAAGATGCGTGTAACGGCTTTTGGCCAAAACGTCTTCTCATGCTTTCCGCCTATTACAACAGCAAGTAAAATCCCTAAAACGAATCCACTTAACGCGGTAATGGAATGAAGGGCTGTTAGCTGCAAGGAACTTCCTGCTGCGATACCAAGCAGTACAATATTACCCGTCATATTGGCTGTAAACACATGCCCTAGACTCAAATAGCCAATCACATCCACAATTCCTGCGGAAAGACATAAGAAAATCAAAGCCGAATTTCGAAATGTATGTGCGGTCATACTAGTCATCCCTTTCTTCCTCTCTAATGAATAAGTGTAACGCTTAATGACCGCGAATGTCCATCTGATGAGAAGGTAAAATGTCTGCAAGCTGATGTAAGACTTGTCTAAAAGCATCATCATTCACAAGGTGCCTCATACGGCGGAACGGGTCGCCTTTTTCCTTTAAACGCTCTATAACCGCTGGCATGGTAAAGAGAGAAGGGTGAAGTCCCTCATGATGGAGTTCGTCCCATTCAAGCGGTGTCGCCACAAGCCCAAGCTCATTTCCTCTCGGGGAATATGGAGCGATAATTGTTTTTCCAGCATCGTGCTGAATATAGTCTAAATACAAGCGATTGCCACGTTTTTTCTTAAGACGTTCAAGAGTAAAAAGATCCGGTGCTTGCTCACATAAAAATTGGCATATAAATGCGGTGAATCGTCTCGTTTCTTCGTATGTGAAGGCGTTTTTTTCTAATGGAATATAGACTTGAAGTCCTTTTCCGCCACTTGTTTTAATAAAAGCAATGAGAAAAAGCCCGTCTAAAAGCGCTTTGAGCCGTTTAGCTGCTTCTATGGCTAAATGAAACTCATTTACAGATGGCGGGTCCAGATCAAAGACAATTTCTGTAGGCCGATCCGTATCTCTTGTTTCAAAAGGGATATGAAATTCCATCGCCAGCTGGTTGCCGAGCCAAAGAAGCGTACGAGGATCATTACAGACCGTGTAAGAAATATCATCCACCTCATCTGTCAAAACAAAGTCTGGCGCATAATCAGGTGTTGACTTTTGGTAAAAGAATTCGTCCCCAGTGCCATGAGGATATCGAATTAAAGTAAGACGCCTTTCACGTAAAAAAGGCAAAAGGTAAGGAGCCACTTGTCTTAAATAAAGTAAGTAATCTGCCTTGTTTAGTTGAAGAGCCGGGACAATCGGTTTCTCAGGGTGAGTGATGTCTATAACAGCAGGGAGTGGATACAGCTGTTTGAGCATTTGCTGAAATGTACACGCTGCTGGATCAGCATCTAGTAAAAAGGAAGAAAATCGCGGCTCCCTTAAGGCTGATCCATCAAAGGATATACAAGCAATGCTGGCAACGATAGAAGGAGGGATTTCATATGATGATGTCCCTGTTAACTCGCCTTTTGTTTGAAAGAGCGTACGAAGCATTTGTTCTTCTTCTTTCGAAAATCCATGCTTGAATTGGACAACCTCGATAAGAGCCGAATCTTGATAAATGGAGCCTTGAAAATAGCCATTTTCTTTATCAAAACGGGTCACAATGACAGAGACATACCGCCAGTTTTTCATTTTTAGCCATTCTTTTGAGCGGGTATTCTCTTTCCATTTACTCGTCCTTTTTTTCGCCACGAGTCCTTCCGCTAAATACGTCGTCATCAGCTCTTTCATGTATTCGGGGTTTGGATCTGTATGAATGACCTGAAGAAGGGAAGGGTGCTCCAGCTGAACTGATGAAGGGAGCTTTGCTTCTTGGAACACTTGTGTTAGCTGATTTTTTCTTTCTATCAACGGTAAATCAACGAGAGATTTTCCTCTGCATCTTAATAGATCAAACGCAATGAAATGACAGGGAAATCGCTCAACCTGCCGTTGTATGGCTTCTTTGTTTTTCAGCCTGCCTCTTTGCTGAACCTTTGCAAAATTGCTTTGCTCTTCACTTAGTAAAAAGACCAATTCTCCGTCAAGCGTGAGAGGTAGATAAGATGCAAACTGGTCTCTTAATTGTTCGCATTGATCCACTACTTCAGGAAATTGCTCATTCAGCCGTTTTCCGGCTCTGCTTTCTAAAAGAATTGTGTCTTGATCCCATACAAGAATAGCCCGAAAGCCATCATATTTTAATTCATACACCCAGTCAGCGCCAGTAGGAATATCATGTGCAGGTGTTAATCGCATAGGTTTCATTGTGTATGTCACTTCCTTATATCATGTGTTCTTAGAGTGGGATGAAATTTTCATTCACATACATAAGTCTGCTGAAAACATTACATAGTAAGGAGAAAAGAACGGAGGAAGCGCGATGCATACAGTATGGAAAGGCGGCATTAGTTTCGGATTGGTCAACATTCCAGTTAAGCTGTTTACCGCTACAGAGAATAAAGATATTAAATTAAGACAGCTGCATAAAGAGTGTCACACGCCTATTAACTATAAGAAAGTATGTGCCAATTGCGGTGAAGAGGTAGCGCCAGAACAAATCGTGAAGGCGTATGAATATGCGAAGAATAAATTTATTGAATTGGACGATGAAGAGCTAGAAAAACTGCGAAAAGAAAATGAAGAAAAAGCTGTTGAAATCATTGATTTTGTGAAGATAGAGGAGATTGATCCAATCTATTATGAAAGAAGTTACTTCTTATCACCGGATACCGGCGGAGGAAAGGCTTATTCTTTATTAAGAAAAGCTTTAGAGGAATCGGGGAAAATTGGTGTGGCAAAAATTATGATTCGTTCAAAGGAGCAATTAGCGATCGTTAGGTGCTATGAACAGCTTTTGCTGATGGAAACCATTCATTTTCCTGATGAAATTAGACAAGTATCAGATGTACCGAATATCCCACAAGAGGAGAACATTGTTAAGAAAGAGTTAGATACAGCGCTTCTTTTGATTGAACAACTGACCACCACATTCGATCCAGCGGCATATCAGGATGAATACAGAGAACAGCTGATGAATTTAATTGGCGATAAAATATCTGGAGAACATACCGTACAGCCAGAAACGACTGGCAAAAAAGATCCTGCATCCAACGTGACGGATTTAATGGCCGCTCTACAGGCTTCGATCGACCGCTCAAAACCAGCCAAAGCAAAAAAAGCAGTGCCTAAGAAAAGAAAAGCACCAGCGAAAAAAGAAAAGAAGGCATAATGAAAAGACCGCTGACAAAACAAGCGGTCTTATTGCAGCTTTAACACGTCCTGAATCGTCCCGTCTTTTCGGTGAATGACAACGGAAGTTCCTTTATTCGCTGAAATCTCCTTTGCCCGCTCAACTGCTTCTTGTTTTGTTTCTTTCACCTCACTTGCTCGTTTAGTTTTCTCTGTTTGAACCGCCCAGCCTTCCTCGTGTTTCACTACATGCAGCGCATGATCCATGAGCTCTGGTCTTGCGGAGCTGATGCCCTCTGAAGGTTTGACAGAACCATGAGATGAGAAATTTTCTATCTCTTTCTCTGTGGCATTCTTTTTCCACTCTTTCGCTTGACTGATTGCAATTGGAATGGCTCTATTTTCCTCATAGCCTTCTTGTATCATTTTGTTGGCAATCTCAAGTGCTTTTTTCCGAATAACGTTTTCTAACGATTGAAATGAAGCTGGATAATCGTTCATTGTCCAAGGCATATGAACCGCTCCTTTCTTTTAGTTGAACACCTTCCCTGATCTGTAACCGGTCAAACATACAAGTCCTTTCAAACCAATGAATGAGATAAAATACATCGTTTTGCTGAGGCAGCATCTCATTAATTCCCGCAGAATAGAAGGTATAAAAGGAGTGATTTTGATGATGATGAAAGGGATTTATGAAGCACATTTACCTGTGAGTGATTTGAAGGCATCAATTGCGTTTTATGAAAAATTGGAATTGACACTTGCTCATGAAAATGAACGAGTTGCTTTTTTATGGATTGAGAAAGGAAAGAGCTGGCTTGGTCTTTGGAAAGCAGATATAAATGACTTTCCATACCATCCAGCGACTCGGCATGTTGCCTTTCAAATTACAACGTCCAGTATCGAACAGATCAAGGGTTGGCTCGTTGAAAAAGATATTAGCATTCATCCGATGTTCGGTTTTTCAGAAGAGGAACAGCCTTTAGTTCTCGATAATCCGCCGCAATTTCATGCAGCGATTTATTTTCTTGACCCAGATGGGAATCTGCTAGAATGCATTGCTCCGCTTGAGCTTGATACAGCGGAAGAATACGATATGATGACATATGAGCATTGGAACCAAAAGAAAAACCCGTTTATTGATTGACAAAATCACTCATTGTAACTATATTGATTACAACGGTGGTGAAAGAATGTGAAACAAATTAGCAGCAGGTATCCGATTGCTGTTCATATTTTGTCATTTATTGCAGGTGTTCCAAAAGAGTGTACAAGTGATTTTATTGCTGAAAGCGTGAATTCAAATCCAGCCATTGTTCGAAAAATGATGGCAATGCTCAAACGGGCGGGTCTCATTGAGATTCGCCGCGGAGTAGGCGGTGCTTATTTAAAAAGACCGGCTGAGGACATCACGCTGTTAGATGTGTATCGTGCTGTAGATGTTAGCGAGGATGAAGAGTTATTTAACTTTCATCAGCCAGTCATTGCTTGTCCGATTGGTCAAGTGATGGATACGAGACTGCGACATGAACTAAAAGAAGCACAAGCTGCACTTGAGAATCACCTAAAACAAGTGACAATTCAGCAATTATTGACAGAGGCGGAATAAAAAAGCTCGTACGTTGGAGCTTTTTTACGCCTTTGTTGTAACCATTTTGATTATAACGAATTCACATCACCGTTGAACGAAAAATGAGGAGGTCAAACAAATGAAATTATTAGTAACAGGGGCAACAGGACAACTTGGATCGCTTGTCGTTCAGCATTTGCTGACAAAAGTACCGGCTGAACAAATTGCGGTCAGTGTTCGAGATCCGCAAAAAGCAGTGCATTTGAAGGAAGCTGGGGTGGAGGTACGCCATGGAGATTTTACTCAGCCAGACACCCTGACATCAGCATTTCAAGGCATTGATCGTCTTCTGATCATTTCAACAGCGGATGGAGACCGCGTACAGCAGCATACAGCGGCCATCGAAGCGGCAAAAGCAGCAAATGTGGCGTTTATTGCTTATACAAGTGTTGTCAATGCAAGAGAGAGTCAGCTTGTCCTTGCAAATGACCATGCCAAAACAGAAGAAGCCATTTTGGCCTCTGGCATCCCTCATGTATTTTTAAGAAACAATTGGTATGTTGAAAACGAAAAAGACACGATCCTGGCATCCGTCAGCGGCGCACCATTTTTAAGCCCGATTGGTGAAGGAAAGGTTGGCTGGGCGACAAGAAATGATTACGCAGAAGCGGCAGCAAATGCGTTAACTCTTCAGGAACATGCTCAGGAGATCTACGAACTGTCAGGACCGCTTCGGACGCATAGTGAACTTGCACAAATTGTCAGCAAGGTGAGCGGAAAAGAAATCAAAGTAGAGAAAATAGATGTAGATACATTTGGAGAATTTTTAGCTTCAAATGGTGTACCAAAAGAAGCAGTGCCTTTTGTCAAAGCCATTCAAAGCGGCATTCGCGATGGTGCCTTAGCTGTTGAAAGCCAAGATTTCGAAACATTACTTGGCAGGCCGTTAACACCTATTGAAGAAAGAATCAGTGAAATGATTTCAAAATAAATATCAAAAGCGCCCTATCAAAAGGGCGTTTTTTCATGCAGTCATATGATCAATATGTACAATCTCTGCATTTTTTACCACTGATGTATATCGTATGTATAGAAAAAAGCTCGATTGTTCCGCGTATGATTCATTCACTTTCAGCTCTCAATCGCTCGGTAGAGGATGAGGCTTTTGTGATAAAAGCCTTTTTATGATTCAAAAAAGCTCACGTCTGTTTTAAAAAATCATCTTGCCTCTAGGTGAATGGACATAGTAAGATGACGACATACAAGATGAACTTCTCATCTATTGCTGATGTAAAGGAAGCTGCTAATGGAAATGAAGACAACTGATCAAAAGAAATCAATTGCACTCCCACTTGTGATTTCAATTATTGCCATTTCGTTTTCTGCAATCATTGTGAAATGGTCAAATGCACCTGCTTCTATTTTAAGTATGTATCGAATGATCTTTGCGGCGGCTCTCATGCTGCCGTTTATTCTGCCAAGAAAAAAAGAATTTCTCTCGATAAAGCGTAGAGACTGGTTTTTCTTATGTATGTCAGGCTTCTTTTTAGGACTCCATTTTGTGTTGTGGTTTGGCTCACTCAAGCTGACCACCGTGGCTAGCTCTACTATTATTATTGCTCTACAGCCGATGGTGTCCTTATTAGGTGGATTTCTCATTTTCCGTGAACGAACGACCATGTCTGCCATATTGACGATGTGTGCCGCAATTGTTGGTGCACTCATGATTGGATGGGGAGATATAGGGCATAGTCAGGAAGCAATCTTAGGAGACATTTTATCCTTTTTAAGTGTCATTGCAGTTGTTTGTTATTTATTAATAGGACAACAGGCTGTAAGGAAAATATCTCATTGGATTTATAGTTTTTGTGTGTTTGGTTTTGCCGGTCTTTTTTTAATTCTATTCAATCTGCTTCAGCAAACTCCTTTTACAGGCTATCCGGGTAAAGAATGGGGAATCTTTTTATTGCTCGCCATCATTCCCACCATGTCTCATGTCATTAATAATTGGCTTTTAACCTATGTCAATGCGACAACTATTTCAATGAGTATTCTTGGCGAACCTGTTGGGGCAACGATCCTTGCTGTATGGCTGCTTGGAGAAAAAGTCACGCTGCTTCAAATGCTCGGCGGTCTGTTAGTCCTTTTAGGCGTCTTTCTCTTTTTGATACAGCAGCGTCAAGGAATTGTGATCAAACCAAAAAAATCCGGTTAACTCCCGGATTTTTTACTCTTTTAAATCGTTTTTTTCGATCACTTTGTTTAATCTTGCCTCAATTTTTTTCAATTCCAGTTGTTTTCTTCTGATCATTCGAAACGCAATGACAATAATTGTCACGATAAGAGCGATGATGAGAAGAGAAAGCACTTGGAATAGAAGATCTCCAATATTGAATGCCACATTCTCTCCATTAGACATGCGCAAAACCTCCCTTTCTATCTATATATTACCATAATTTATCTATCTATATATTACCATAATCAATAAAAGATTGAGATTTATCCATAATTTATCTATAATAGGTAAAATATCACTCATTAAAGGAGAACCAATATGAGAACTTTAGTCCTTTTACGAGGTCTCCCAGGCGTAGGTAAATCAACATGGATCAAAGAACAAGGCTTAGAGCCTTACACTTTATCGGCGGATCAGATCCGGCTGTTGACCCAGCCGCCGCAGTTATCAGTCAATGGGAAACCAGAAATTTCAAGCAAACATGACCACAAAGTTTGGTCTTTATTATTCGATTTACTCACAGCCCGAATGGAGCGTGGAGACTTTACTGTGATTGATGCGACACATATTTCAAGCAAATCAATTTCTCAATATAAGTCTTTAGCCACTACGTATCGTTACAGGGTGTATGTCGTCGATTTCACGCACGTACCGCTTGAAACAGCTCTTTTGCAAAATCGTTCGCGAGAATCTCACAAAGTTGTGCCGGAGTCTGTTTTATATCAAATGAATGAGCGGTTAAAAACAGAAAAGGTTCCATCATGGGTGACTATTTTGCAACTGGAGGAATATGAGCAAGTAATGACCTATCAGCCTCGATCCTTTGATCAATATGAGGCCATTCATGTCTTCGGCGATATTCATGGTTGTTATACAGCTCTTTCTACCTATTTGCAAGGAGATATCAAAGAAAACGAACTTTATATCTTTGCAGGTGACTTGCTTGATAGAGGAATAGAAAACAAAGAAGTATTAGATTGGATGCTCGCCCATAGAGAATGCAGGAATGTGATCGTCATTGAAGGCAATCATGATCAGCATTTATACAGGTTTGCGCATGGTGAAAAGGTCAAAAGCAATATGTTTAATCGTCATACTGCGCCTGAAATCGAAGCAGCAGGCTTTGATTTAAAAGAAGTACGAAAGTTTGTTAGAACATTTCATCAGCTTACGTATTTTACATACCATGGCAAGACATTTCTTGTTACCCATGGCGGGCTTGCTCATTTGCCAGAAGAGCTTTTACAAGTCTCAACACAGCAGCTCATTCACGGCGTAGGTGAATATTCAGATGATATTGATCACTTATTTGTTCAAAACACATCTGGACTGGATATCATCCAAATTCACGGGCATCGCAATTTATACAGGCTGCCTATCCGCGCAGCGGAAAGGTCTTATAACCTAGAAGGTCAGGTTGAATTTGGGGGGCAGCTGCGGGTATTGAAAATCACAGCTGACGGGATTGAGACACATGAGATTGACAATCCAGTCTATAGAGCGTCTGAGAAAAAACAATCGGCTGTTGTTCAGCCAGATATTTCACTGGATGATTTTTTAGCTCACTTAGATCAGCATGAATATGTACAGGAATTAAAGCTTCCTCACCATATTTCATCCTTTAATTTTACGAAAAAAGCTTTTAGTGAACGGCAGTGGGATGATGTGAATGTGAAGGCAAGGGGTTTATTTGTCAATATGGTTTCAAAGCAGATTGTTTCTAGAAGCTATAATAAATTTTTTAATATTGATGAGCGGCCAGAGACAAGAATGCAGCATTTAGTGAACCATCTTCAATTCCCTGTCACCGTATATGATAAAGCAAATGGGTACTTAGGAACTGTTGGATATAACGAAATGGAAGATGAATTGGTGTTCACGTCTAAATCGTATACATCACATGTGAAACAAAATCAGCATGCTTCTTGGGTAGAAGAGCTATTCTTTGAGACCTTCGGCGACGTGCAGGTTGACTACATCAAATCGTATGTTCGTGACCACAACGTATCTCTTGTGTTTGAAGTCATTTTGCCGGAGAAAGATCCACATATTATCGCATATGATCACGATCAACTCATTTTACTTGATATTGTGAAACGGCAGCTAAGCTATGAAAAAGCACCATTCACTGAAGTGAAAAAAATAAGTGAACAGCTTGGCATGCCCTGCAAACAGGAAGTGGCTGTTTTCCATGATTGGACGTCTTTTTATAAATGGTATCAAGCAGTCTCTCATGATGACACAATTCAAGAAGAGGGATATGTCATTGAGGATGCGCGCGGCTTTATGACCAAACTCAAGCTCCCTTATTATCAATTTTGGAAGCAGATGCGCGGGGTTAAGCAGCGCGTAGCAGAGAAGCGTTCGTCGCAAAAATATATGCAGGCTTTACAAACAGCAGAGCAAGCTAGATTCTATACGTGGCTTGTCAAACAAGAGGCTAAGCATGTGAGGAATAGCTCAATTATTGAACTGCGATCACAATTTGAGCAAAGTGATGCCGCCAAATTGAATAATGATGAAATAAATGCATAGTCTAAAAAAGAGTCTTTTCTAAGGAAAAGGCTTTTTTGATGCAATTGAAAGGTGGACACTTGCATGCCTGACCATATTGAAGTGATTCTTCGGACGATGTTTGCTTTTGCGATTTTATTTGGAGGAGCACGTCTTCTAGGGAAACAAACCATTGCGCAAATGAATATTTTTGATTTTATTGCAGCCATCAGCTTAGGTTCAATTGCAGCGAACCTGGCGTTTAATACAACGCTTCCGCTTCAGCACACAACAATTTCTTTTGTGACACTTGTCATGATTATTTATGTGATTTCCCTGCTCGCATTAAGAAGCCGGAAGTTGAGAGGATTCATGGCTGGTAAACCAACCCTTGTCATACAAAATGGGAAAATTCTTGAAGGGAATATGAAGGGGATGAGATATACCCTTGATTATTTAAATCAACAGCTGAGAGAAAAAGATATCTTTGATATTAGTGAAGTTGAATTTGCAATGATTGAAACAGATGGGCATATGTCAGTGAAAAAATACCCTTCGTTTGAAAATGTCACGCGGAAGGACCTTCATTTGTTCATGAAGGCAGAGCGTTATATGCCAATTGAAGTCATCATGGATGGAAAGTTCATCTTGAAAAACATACATGAAAATCAATTAGAGCAATGGATAGAAGAAGAGCTTAAAAAAAGACAGTTGTCCTTAAAGGACATTGTTTATGCTGTTCGTTCAAGTAATGGAAGCTTATATGTTGATACATATGACGACCACATCCACTCTCCAATTGATCAAGAATGAATGTGTAGTGCTGATGACACCTGCGTGACACACGTTTGTCAATATTTATAAGTCCTTTGTATGTTATCTGGCTAGGTATCATTTCTCAATTATTATTATTTTCAGAAAATGTAGTGACGGAGTAAATGAAGTGTGTTTAAGTATAAATAGATGAAATTAAAATATTAATATAATTTACAACAAGCGGAATGAACGTTCATTCCTAATGTTAGGAGGGGATAAAGTGCCAGCAGTGACTGATAAACAAGAACAGATCATGAAGGCTTCACTAGACTTATTTATTGAACGAGGTTTTGATGGCACCACGATGCCGATGATTTCAAAAAGAGCAAACGTCGGAGCGGGAACCATTTACCGGTATTTCGATAGTAAAGAGGCGCTCGTCAATATTTTGTACCAGCGCAGCCTTTCTGCATTTATCGAAAAAATGAACACAAACAGTCCAGATCCAAAGGTAAGTATTCGGGCGTACTTTAAGCATGTATTTTATTGCTTGGTTTTATTTACAAAGGAGAATCCAAGCGGGCTGTACTTTTTAGAAATTGATAAACGGTCCCATTACTTAGACGAGAAGAGCAAAGAGAAAATGCAGCATTTGTTACATGAATTATTCCTTATCTTTGAAGAAGGAAAAAAGGATGGAATTCATCCAAATCTCTCAGGCAGAACCATTTTATCGATTGTATTTGGTGCCTTTGTGCAGCTGCATAAACAAATTATTGCAGAAGAAATAGAACCAACGATTGAATTTTTAGAGGAAATTGAGCAATGCTTATGGCGCGCTATCAGCGTTGCATCATAATGAAATAAAGGGAGTGGGCACATGCAGCAAACATCAATCATTCCAAAACCGAAAACATACGGACCTTTAAAAAATATTCCCCATATAAAAAAGGGGGAGCTTTCTCAAACCTTTTGGCGTCTGGCAGATGAATTAGGACCGATCTTTCAGTTTGAATTTTCAAAAGCAACAAGTGTTTTTGTTTCCAGCCATGAACTTGTCCAAGAAGTATTTGATGAGAGCCGTTTTGATAAATTTATTGGGACCAGCCTCAATAAAGTTAGAGCATTTTCAGGGGATGGACTATTTACAAGCTGGACAGAAGAACCGAACTGGAGAAAGGCTCATCAAATTTTGATGCCTGCATTTAGCCAGCAGGCCATGAAGGGCTATCATGAGATGATGCTCGATATTGCCACGCAGCTCGTGCAAAAATGGCAAAGAACAGGCCGCGATGAAGAAATTGAAGTAGCTGAGGATATGACAAAGCTGACGTTAGATACAATCGGACTTTGCGGCTTTGATTTTCGGTTTAACAGTTTTTATAAGGAAAATCAGCACCCATTCATCGAAAGCATGCTGAATGGTTTAACCGAAGCGATGGAACAAGCGAGCAGATTGCCGGCCGCAGATAAACTAATGATCAAAAGAAGAAAAGAATTTGACCAAAATGTCGACTTTATGAAGCAATTAGTAGATGACATTATTCAGGAACGGAAAAAACAAGATAAAACGGGCAATGATTTACTATCGCTCATGCTGCATGCAACGGATCCTGAAACAGGTGAACGTTTATCCGATGAAAATATTCGTTATCAAATCATCACCTTCTTAATTGCAGGGCACGAAACAACAAGTGGACTGCTATCCTTTGCGATTTATTTCTTACTAAAGAATCCAGAGAAATTAAAGAAAGCCGTCCTAGAAGCAGATGAGGTGCTGCAAGGTGGATTGCCGACATTTAAACAGGTACAAAAGCTAAGCTACACTCGTATGGTGTTAAATGAAGCCCTTCGCCTCTGGCCAACAGCGCCTACGTTCTCTCTTTATGCGAAAGAGGACACAGTAATTGGGGGGAAATATCCGATTCAAAAGAATCAAAGTGTCTCTGTTCTGCTCCCTAAATTACACCGTGATCCAGCGGTATGGGGCGAGGATGCTGAAGAATTTAAACCAGAGCGATTTACGCATCCTGAGAAGATCCCGCAACATGCCTACAAGCCTTTTGGGAATGGACAGCGTGCATGTATTGGGATGCAATTCGCCCTGCATGAAGCCACTATGGTTCTTGCGATGGTTCTACACAATCTAGAATTAATTGACCACACGGCATATGAGCTTAATTTAAAAGAATCTCTCACAATTAAGCCAAACGATTTTAAAATTAAAGTGCGGCCAAGGAAGCAGCAATTCTTTATGACACCACCGAAAGAAGAGCCGAAGAAAAGCACCAAATCTAGTGAGTCAAAAGTGGACAGTCACGGGACGCCGCTGCTCGTTTTATATGGATCAAATCTTGGTACAGCACAGCAAATGGCCAACGAATTTGCTGAAGACGGAAAAGCAAAAGGGTTTGATGTGACCACTGCTCCGCTTGATGACTATACTCGCCAATTACCAGATAGTGGCGCTGTCTTAATCGTTACCGCTTCTTACAACGGACATCCGCCTGATCATGCGAAACAATTTGTGGATTGGTTGACGCAGGATGAGGAGCAGGATTTATCACACGTGACATTTGCTGTTTTTGGATGCGGAGATCGAAATTGGGCGAGTACGTACCAGCGTATTCCTCGTCTTATTGATGAAGCTCTTGAAAGAAAAGGAGCCAAACGGGTAGCTGATTTAGGAGAAGGTGATGCAGGCGGTGATATGGATGAGGATAAAGAAATCTTCCAGAAAAAAGTCTTCGAACAACTTGCAAAAGAATTTAAGCTCACCTTCCAAGAGAAAGACAAGGAAAAGCCAAATCTGTCAATTGCTTATACAAATGAGCTAGTGGAACGTCCTGTAGCCAAAACATATGGTGCTTTTTCAGCTGTTGTATTGAAAAATAAAGAATTACAATCAGAAAAAAGCATGCGGCAGACAAGACACATTGAACTGAAATTGCCTGACGGAAAAGTATACAAAGAAGGGGATCATATCGGCATTGTACCGAAAAATAGTGATGCACTCGTTCAGCGAGTGACCCATCGCTTTAAACTAGATCCTGAGCAGCATATTAAGCTTTCATCTGGCAAAGAGTCCAGTCATTTACCATTAGATCAGTCGATTCAAATCAAAGAATTACTCGCATCACATGTAGAGCTTCAAGAGCCTGCGACACGTACGCAGCTAAGAGAGCTTGCAGCATATACAGTATGTCCGCCTCACCGCGTCGAGCTTGAGGAAATGGCTGGTGAATCGTATCAAGAAGCCATTTTGAAGAAACGGGTGACCATGCTAGATTTATTAGATCAATATGAAGCGTGTGAGCTGCCGTTTGTGCACTTTATGGCGCTGTTACCAGCTTTAAAGCCGCGCTATTACTCGATTTCTAGCTCACCAAAGGTAGATGAAGAAAGAGTCAGTATCACAGTCGCAGTTGTAAAAGGTAAAGCATGGAGCGGCAGCGGAGAATATGCTGGAATCGCATCAAACTATTTATGTGGTCTGCAAGAAGAGGAAGAAGTAGCCTGCTTCCTGCATGAAGCGCAGGCAGGATTCCAGCTGCCTCCTTCATCAGAAGTACCGATGATCATGATTGGACCAGGTACTGGAATCGCTCCATTTAGAGGATTTGTTCAGGCAAGAGAAGTGTGGCAGAGGGATGGAAAGCAGCTAGGCGAAGCCCACCTATATTTTGGCTGCCGTCACCCACAGGAAGATGATCTGTATTTTGATGAAATGCAACTTGCAGCACAAAAAGGGGTTGTCAATATCCACCGGGCTTATTCTCGTTACGATGAGCAAAAAGTATATGTTCAGCATTTGTTGAAAGAAGACGGCGACATGTTGATCGAATTGCTTGATCAAGGTGCTTATCTTTATGTGTGTGGGGACGGAAAAGTCATGGCTCCAGATGTAGAGGCGACACTTATCAACCTTTATCAAAATAAGAAACAATGCTCGAAGGAAACAGCTGAAAATTGGCTGACAACCCTTGCAAATGACAATAGATATGTAAAAGATGTGTGGAGCTGACAATTGTAAAGACCGCCAATTAGGCGGTTTTTTCTATTTCATAAAGAGAGCGATAGAATGAAAGTTGAGAAGATACAAAACACCTAATTTAGAAAAGAAATATTTTGTAAAAAATAAGAATATTCTCTCATTTACTCCAATATGAAACAATCGTATGATTTTTGATATAGGACATAAAGGAGGAATATGATGAAAAAGGTGAAAATGTTACTCCCTTCTCTACTCGTTTTTGGTGCTTTAAGTGTGCCTAGTTTTGCCCATGCCGAATCGGATTCAGTACTAACGTCTGATTATGACATGGTGACTTCTGATGGAAAAGTGATCTCTTCAAGTGATTTCCACAATGAAACGAAAGCCCCTTCATCCTTTGATAAAGTGGATGACCTTTCTTCTACTGTTGGCGAAAAAGTAAAACCTCTCACAAAATATTTAAAAGACTTTCAAACAAAAGTCGTCATTGGAGACGATGGTAGAACAAAAGTAGCAAATACAAGAGTGGCACCATACAATTCGATAGCTTATATTACATTTGGCGGCTCCAGCTGCACGGGGACACTCATTGCTCCTAACAAAATTTTGACAAACGGACACTGCGTGTACAATACAGCATCGAGAAGCTATAGTGCAAAAGGGACTGTATATCCTGGTATGGATGAAAGTACTGCGGTGAACGGTTCAGCAAAAATGACTGAATTCTATGTGCCAAGCGGGTATATTAATACTGGCGCAAGCCAATATGACTTTGCGGTGATCAAAACTGATACGAATATAGGCAATACGGTCGGCTACCGATCGATCCGTCAGGTGACAAACTTGACTGGGACAACCATAAAAATCTCAGGGTATCCTGGTGATAAAATGAGATCGACTGGCAAAGTGTCACAGTGGGAGATGTCAGGCCCTGTAACGAGGGAAGATACGAATTTAGCATATTATACGATTGATACATTTAGCGGAAATTCAGGCTCTGCCATGCTAGATCAGAATCAGCAAATCGTTGGAGTCCATAACGCTGGGTATTCAAATGGAACGATTAATGGCGGGCCAAAAGCAACAGCTGCCTTTGTTGAGTTTATCAACTATGCGAAAGCACAATAAAAAATAGAGTATAAAGCTTGTCCCCTTTATAGGGGACAAGCTTTTTTGTGTGATTAGATTCGTTGGTTTTCATATATCTAACCTCAGAGATTTGAGATTGTCAGCCTTATCATTTTTTTCACATGTCCTCCGTAAACCACTCATACATTAAAATGACGCATTTCCTTAAAGTCAATTTGAGATGGGGAGGTCACGGATGAGGAGAGGCTGGATCGCTGTTTTCGCCTTATGTTTTTTGATATGGATGGCCATGTTGTTCAGTGGATTTGGAGAGAGCCAGGCAGTAAAAGGGGCTGATCGATATGATCATGTCATTCAATTTCCAAAGGATCGGTATCCTGAAACAGGCAGTCATATTCAAGAAGCCATTCAAAAAGGGCATTCAGATGTGTGTACCATTGACAGGAATGGAGCAGATGCCCGCAGGCAAGAATCATTAAAAGGAATACCGACTAAACCTGGCTTTGACCGGGATGAGTGGCCGATGGCGGTTTGTCTTGAGGGAGGAAAGGGCGCAAGCGTTCAATATGTCAGTCCATCTGATAATAGGGGAGCCGGCTCATGGGTTGGACACCAAATTAGTGGGTTTCCGGATGGGAAAAGAATATTATTCATTGTGAAATAAATGTGAGAAAAAGGCACCTCTCAAGCAGGGGCCTTTTTTGTATATGATCAGAGCGTATCCGAGCTGGCAGGGAAAAAAGATTCAGTGGTACAATCAGTCTATAAAGTACAAAGACTGACAAGAAGAAAATGTGAAGGGACATATGCTTATGGATAAGAACCGTGCATTATACGACTTTTTTATGCAGCATGCAGAGAAGCTGACTGAAACATGGTATGACTCAATTGAGGACGATGATCCAGAATCAATATATCGTTCAACAGATTCCAGCATCATCGCAGAACTAAAACGGCAGAATCAAGATTATTACCAGCATTTTATACGTGCTATTATTGAAGATAAGACGTATTTATATACTGAATTTAAAAAATGGTCTGAGGATTTAGCCAGTGATCCGAAGCATTTAAATACACCATTAGACTATGTCGTGAGAGAATACATGTCGAATCAAAGAGTCGTTCTGCATTATTTAAAAGAATTTATTAAACAGCGTCAAGGTGACATTGATATTGACCGCATTTTTTATTGGTATGATTTAATTTCCGAAGCGTTTAATATTTCAATCCATGTGTTTATCCAGGAATATGTGAAAAATACAACGAAGAAGCTCGTTGCTCAAAGAGATATGATTTACGAACTGAGCTCTCCGGTGATTGTCTTAAAAAGCCAGATTGCGTTATTACCTTTAGTAGGTGACATTGATACAGCGAGAGCAAAGATTATTTTAGAAAATACGTTAAAACAGTGCTCGCAAAAAGACGTTCAGCATTTATGTATTGACCTATCGGGCGTTGTCATTATTGATACAATGGTGGCTCATCAAATCTTTGATCTTGTCACGTCACTTCGATTAATTGGGGTGGAGACGACCATTTCAGGAATCAGACCAGAAATTGCTCAAACAGCTGTGCAGCTAGGGCTTCCTTTTAATGAGTTTCGCACAGCATCATCACTTGCTCATGCGCTGGATCGCATGACTGAATTTTCTCCAATATAAAAACCAGGCCGATTCAAGGGCCTGGTTTTTTATTTAGATGACAGCGTCAATTTTTGTGACTTTCCAATCTTTTTGTACTTTTTCGTACGTTACAGTTCGTTTTACTTTGCGTCCATCAAGTGTTGGGACAGTGAACTCATATGTGCGGACCGTTTGTTTCTTAGAGACAAGTTTAGGCGTAGCTTTTTCCCAATTGAGCATGTTGTCTCCATCACCGACTGGAACTGCCATTTTGCCTTTATGAACAATGAACTGATAGTCTTTTAAACCATGTTTGATGGCATCATTTGTGAAAACTTGAGATAGGTAGATGTTTAATTTTTTCTTTGTATCAAACGTTTTAGAAAGATAGTTGTACGTCATGTCTTTATAGCTAAATGATTTTAATTTGTAATTAGAATGCTCTTTAATTTTGTAGCCTGACATTGCACTCCAAAAGTGTTCTCGTGCATCAAGGGCAATATGTAACGCTTCTTTATTTGTCAAAGGAGCTGATTTTTTGGAAGCGGCCAATGTTGTCGTTTGTAATGAGATCATAAGCATAATAGCAGTTAATAAAACAAATAATTTTTTCAAGGCGATTGCCTCCTTTTCTCAATGAAAACTTCTTATGTTACAAATGTTACAATAATTACAGTGATATTACAAGTATTAAATCTAAATGTTTTTTATTTCTTTTGTTTCTATTTATATAACGTTTGAGGAAGACAAAAAGTTTTCATTTTTTTTATTTTTCTTCTTAATAATTATTTAACCGTTCTAAAGAAGAATGAAACGTCTTTTGGAAAAATTTCTATTTAGACGTTTAACACTCTTTTTTATTTATGACATATACTGTCGTGATGAATGTCTAAAGAAAGTGGTGTTTAATATGTATCATCCGTATGAAGGTGTATGGAATGGGTACTCCTATGATAGGCAGATGCAAGGATTGCCATCTGTTGGTATTCCTCAAGGTGGAGGGTTTCCTGGGTTTCCGATCGGAGGAGGAGGCACTTGGCCAGGGCAAGGTTCAGGCGGACACTCAGCACCGCCGGCACCGCCGCAGCATATCATTTCGCAGTATCAGCAAGCACTCTCTCAGCCACAAAGTATGCAGTCTCTTATATCTGGGCAAGGTGTTGGCGGTGGCCATCAAGCTGTACAATTTGCAGCGGGATGTAATAGAAGGTGGACGATTGTATTAATGAGAAACGGTCAAGTATTTTTAATGTATATCCTTTCGTCACAGCCATTTGGCCGAACTACTGGTTTTATATGGCCGAACTTTACATTTGGTTCCTTCCCAAGTTCAAGTATTCTTGCATATTCTTGTGGATAAAAGAAAAAGCCGGTTCTCATCAGCAGATGATGAAATACCGGCTTTTTTTAATGAATATTTCGAAAAACACCAATCACTTTACCTAGTATACTCACATTCTGTAAAATAATCGGTTCCATTGATGGATTCTCTGGCTGTAATCTAAAGTGTGTATCTTCTTTATAAAAACGTTTCACTGTCGCTTCATCTTCCTCTGTCATGGCGACGACAATATCACCATTGTTAGCGGTGCTTTGCTGACGCACAATGACATAGTCCTTGTCCAAAATACCTGCATCAATCATACTTTCTCCCATAATTTCAAGCATAAACACTTGTTCATCTGGTGCTGCAAATGTCTCTGGAAGAGGGAAGTATTCTTCTACATTTTCAACAGCCGTGATAGGCAGACCGGCTGTTACTTTTCCGATGACTGGAACGTTCATTACAGCACTCTTTGGGATATTCATTTCCTCTTCATCTAGTACTTCGATCGCTCTAGGTTTTGTCGGGTCTCTTCTAATTAAACCCTTCGTTTCTAGTCTAGCTAAATGTCCATGGACTGTTGAACTGGATGCTAGACCGACAGCTTCTCCAATTTCACGAACGGATGGGGGATAACCCTTGCTTTTTACTTCATCTTTGATGAATTTCAGGATATCGAGTTGTCTTTTTGATAGCTTCGTCATCATTTGCACCTCAAAACGTCAATTTTAAAGAAATTATAGCATGTTTTTCCTAACAGTACAAACATAGGTTCGAAAAAAACGTTTGACAGAAACGTTTGTTCGTATTTATAATGAGTGACAGAAAGAGCGAACGCATATTCTATTAGGAGAGATGACATTATGAGGTTAAAAGAATCTATTATTTTTATTGGGGTATTCTCATTCATCGTTGGCATATTTCTCTCACTTATTGCAGTCACAAGCCATAATGATTCAAATCAGTATGTTAAAATAGAGGTTCAATCAGGTGATACTCTTTGGGGATTAGCTGACCAAGTAAACGACAGCAAATCAATCGACAAAAATGCATTTATTGACTGGGTAACCGAACACAATAATCTTGCTTCAACTGAAATCAAGCCTGGAGACATTCTTGTCATACCCGTCAAAAAAGAGCATCCAGTCGTATATCAGCTTGCAACAGTACAGTAGAAAGGTCGATTGAAGGCATGAACGCAATTATTTATGCGCGAGTAAGCACTGTCAAAGAAGAGCAGGAAACCTCGCTGAAAAGACAAGAAGAAGAACTGCTCGCTTTGGCAGCCATGCACAAGATGAATGTAGCCAAAGTCATCAAAGAGAAAGCAAGTGGATACGATCTTGATCGTGATGGTGTGTTTGAAATGCTTGCTGCACTGAAGGAAGAGTCAATTGATGCTGTTCTTATCCAAGATGAAACACGCCTTGGAAGAGGACAAGCAAAAATTGCGCTTCTCCATTGTCTATTTAAAGAGAACGTAAAGGTGTACAGCGTTTTTCATAGAGGAGAGCTTGAGCTTTCAGAAGCAGATGAAATGGTCATTGAGATTGTTGGAGTAGTTGAAGAGTACCAAAGGAAAATTCATAACCTGAAAATCAAGCGGGGAATGAAAAGGGCTGTTGAGCGCGGATACCAGCCTGAACTGAATTTAAGGCAGCAGAATCATGCACCTGGCCGTGAGCGTATTGAAGTACCGATTTCAGAAATTGTTCGATTAAGAAAAAACAACATGACTTTCGCCGAAATTGCTGCAACTCTTCAGGCATTAGGTTTTGACATTTCAAAAGCAACGGTGCATAGAAGGTATCAAGAATATGAAAATGGCCTTACCACCTAAAGCGTGATTTGTTGTCAAAGTGATGGATATTTAGTAGTATGTAGAGAAAATGCTTTAAAGGAGTTTGTCATGATTTCTAAAGAACAGCTTGCAAGAATAAATGAGCTTTCAAAAAAGTCGAAAGAGACCGGTTTATCAGACGCAGAGAAAACTGAACAAAAGCAGTTGAGAGAAGAGTATTTAAAGGCTTTTCGTTCTTCTATGAAAAATACACTTAAAACCGTAAAAATCGTTGACCCGGAAGGAAACGATGTCACACCAGAAAAATTAAAGAGAGAAAGAGATCAAAACCTTCATTAATGCTTTGGTTTCTTGAATTTTGAAAAGATGGGAAGATTATTCTCGTCTTTTTTCATATTTGCATAACTTTTTAGGTGATCGATAAACTAAATGTGATAAAATCCTTCTTTTTCAGCGTGAAATAGTTGTGAAAAAAGGACAGTAGATTTATGATAATGGTGTACACAAGATACGGAAGGGGATTTATATGGAAACGATTGAATTGAAATCTATTGCAACAATACGTACTCTCTCCATAGACGCAATTGAAAAAGCGAATTCCGGTCACCCTGGAATGCCGATGGGTGCTGCACCAATGGCATACGCTTTATGGACGAATCACTTAAACGTAAGTCCGCAAAATCCAAATTGGTTTAACAGAGATCGCTTTGTTTTATCTGCAGGACATGGTTCTATGCTTCTATATAGCATGCTTCATTTAAGCGGATACAACCTGAGCATCGAAGATTTAAAACAATTCCGCCAATGGGGAAGCAAAACACCTGGACATCCTGAATTTGGACATACAGAAGGCGTAGATGCCACAACAGGTCCTTTAGGTCAGGGAATTGCAATGGCAGTAGGGATGGCACTTGCAGAAAGACATCTTGCGGAAACGTATAACAAAGACAACTTTAATGTTGTAGATCACTATACATACAGCATTTGTGGAGATGGAGACTTAATGGAGGGAATTTCCTCTGAAGCTGCTTCACTTGCTGGTCATTTGGGCTTAGGCCGTTTAATCGTTCTTTATGATTCAAATGATATTTCTTTAGATGGCGACCTAGATCGTTCATTCTCTGAAAATGTGAAGAATCGTTTTGAAGCGATGAACTGGGAAGTTCTTTACGTGAAAGACGGCAACAACATTGAAGAAGTTACGGCTGCTATTGAAAAAGCGAAACAAAACACAGACAAACCTACATTAATCGAAGTGAAAACAACGATCGGTTTCGGTTCGCCAAACCGTGCGGGAACGTCTGGTGTGCATGGTGCACCGCTTGGCAGTGAGGAAGCTAAATTGACGAAGGATGCTTACTCTTGGACGTTTGAAGAAGATTTCCATGTACCTTCTGAAGTGTACGATCATTTCAAAGAAGCTGTCAAAGACGCTGGTCAGAAAAAAGAAGCAGCTTGGAATGAGCTATTTGAGCAATACGAAAAAGAATATCCAGAGCTTGCAGCACAGCTGAAGCTTGCGATTGAAGGAAAGCTTCCTGAGAATTGGGATCAAGAGGTTCCTGTTTATGAAGCAGGTTCAAGCCTTGCCTCTCGTGCTTCTTCAGGCGAAGTATTAAACGGCATTGCGAAGCAAGTTCCTTTCTTTATTGGTGGATCTGCTGATCTCGCTGGATCAAATAAAACAACGATTAAAAACACAGACGACTTTGGTAAAAATAATTATGCTGGCAAGAATATTTGGTTTGGTGTCAGAGAATTTGCAATGGGTGCGGCGCTCAATGGTATGGCACTTCACGGCGGACTTCGTGTATTCGGCGGAACGTTCTTTGTTTTCTCAGATTACTTAAGACCAGCTATCCGTCTTGCTGCTCTAATGGGGCTTCCAGTCACATACGTCTTTACTCATGATAGTATTGCTGTTGGTGAAGATGGTCCGACGCATGAGCCGGTTGAACAGCTTGCTTCATTGCGTGCGATGCCTAACCTTTCAGTCATTCGCCCAGCGGATGGAAATGAAACAGCTGCAGCGTGGAAACTTGCTGTATCTTCAACGGATAAGCCGACAGCACTAGTTCTTACTCGTCAAAACCTTCCAACGATTGACCAGACACCTGAGAAGGCATATGAGGGAGTAGAAAAAGGTGGATACGTTGTAGTTGAAGCAGCTGATGCACAGCCAGAAGCACTTCTACTCGCTTCAGGATCTGAAGTTGGTTTAGCCATTGAAGCGCAAAAGGCGCTTGAAAAAGAGGGTATCCGTGCGTCTGTTGTCAGCCTTCCTGCATGGGATCGTTTCGATCAGCAGTCAGACGAATACAAAGAATCCGTTCTTCCTAAAGCAGTACGTGCACGTATTGCGATTGAAATGGGTGCTTCACTTGGCTGGGAGCGTTATACTGGCCTTGATGGTGATGTGATTGCAATTGATAAATTTGGCGCTTCTGCACCAGGTGAAACCATTATCGAACAATACGGATTTACTGTCAGCAATGTGGTCAGCCGTGTGAAAGCGAAGCTAAATAAATAATCGATCTCCAAGCATCACGCTTTTTTGCTATCTGTTTGCAGGGCATTTTCATCCGCTCTGCAAACTTTTTTCTTTTTTCTTGTTTTTTTGACAAAACTAGTTTCTTCTTGCTTCATATATAGACAATTCTTTCTTTCACATTTTTGTATAATACAAGCAATAAACGAGATTGACGAAATGTGAAAGGAAGGGATAGACATGGAACGCCATTATTATATTTATTGGATTGAGGATGAATTTGCGCATCACTATTTTGGCAGAGAATCGATTTTGTTTCATTTGTTTGAGTCATTACACTGGACGAACCGTACTGATGATGAGTTAGTCATGCTTGTGAAGCAAGTGGATTACGTGACGAAACGAATCCCTGCTTTTCATATGCACCAGCGTTTAATGAATAACCTAACGAACATTCACTATACACAAATAGGCTCGATATACAGCGCTTCTTTACCAGATGGAAAAGGAACTGCAGCATTTATTATAAAAGACCGTTATATTCAAATGTCTGCCACCGGCAGTTATGAGGCAGAAGCGGTATTTTTTGAAGTGCTGAGAAAAATTAGTCCTTGCTTCCTCGCGATGGACTTCAGTTCAAAGAAGCACGGGTGGCTCAATCCGGTAAAAGCGAGGAATTTTGTTTAAAAAAATAAAATTGAACGTGAAATGTTGTATAATAGCCTTTTGTTTAGTACACTTTATACGAGACAACATGAAGGAGGAAGAATTATGGATTTATGGGTTGTCATCCTTGTAGGCGTTGTTGCACTGCTTGCAGGAGTTGCACTCGGATTCTTTATTGCTCGTAAGTATATGATGAGCTATTTGAAAAAGAATCCACCGATTAATGAACAAATGCTTCGAATGATGATGATGCAAATGGGCATGAAACCGTCCCAGAAGAAAATCAATCAAATGATGAAAGCCATGAACAACCAAGCGAAATAATACGTACGATATTATGATCATAGATGGAACATGGTTATAAAGATTGGACAAGCGTTGTCCTTTCTTTATTTAATTCACCTTCATCAGACGCTTAAAACCACTGTACTTGCATGAATGAAGCAGGGAAGGTGGTTTTTATTATGGCGTCAAAGCCCATGTGAAAAAACAAAAAACCTCTGTGATCAGAGGTTTTCGTTTCGTTTATGGTCACACATATCAACTGTTTTAAAAATTGTGCGGGATGATTGATATCATGAAATATGATTAATTAGTTGGCTGAGTTTGAGTGTAAGTGTCGTTGATATTGTAAGAGGAGATGATCTAGCTGCTGGCTATGTTCGATGGTCACTGTTGACGTCATCCCATTATGCAAGACAACTTTCATCAGCTCTTCTCTTTTTTCTTCGATTTGAGTTAATAATGATGTTTTTACCAAAGTCATGTTCCTTTCATGCAAATCTTGATAAAAAGAATCGATTCTATTATATCCATTTTAAGGTTTATTTTCAAATTTAAAGGATTCGTTATCTTGATGTCAAATTAAATTATATAAGGTTTTAAGAGAATAGACCATCTTTATTGGGATGATGTAAAAAAAATGAAATGATTTTGTCATCTCTTATTGTATATTGTAAGAAGGGGGGTGTTCTTTTGACAGATTTGAATTACTTTTTAGCATTTGGAGCAGGATTTCTTTCTTTTATTTCACCGTGCTGTCTGCCGCTTTATCCAGCGTTCTTATCGTATATTACGGGCGTTAGTATAGATGAAGTGAAATCTGAGAAGGTGATGCTGAGAAGAAGGAGTCTGCTTCATACATTATTCTTTTTGATTGGGTTCTCTATTATATTTATTGCGATTGGCTTTGGGACATCGTTTGTTGGGAAGTTTTTTTATGATTACCATCAAGCAATTCGTCAAATTGGAGCCATCCTTATTATTTTCTTTGGATTTATGATTCTTGGTGTATTTAAGCCGTCTTTCCTCATGGGAGAGAAGAGAATGCAGTTCAAAAATCGTCCCGCAGGTTTTTTTGGATCCATTCTCATCGGAATGGGCTTTGCTGCTGGATGGACACCTTGTACAGGACCTATTTTATCTGCTGTTATCGCACTCGCCGGTAACAATCCTGAGTCCGCTGTCCCGTATATGATTGCGTATGTATTTGGCTTTGCCGTCCCGTTTTTTGTTCTTTCTTTTTTTATCACAAAAATGGCGTGGATCAGAAAGCGCCAGCAGCTCATCATGAGAGTGGGCGGGGTTATCATGATTGTGGTAGGGATTTTACTGTTCTTTGATCTTCTGACATGGATTATCATTATGTTTTCATCATTGTTTGGCGGTTTTACAGGCTTTTGAAATCGTTTTCTACAGTCGCGGCGAATGGTTTTTTTTCGTCAATTGGAGTATATTATACATAGGCTGACCTTAAAGAATAAAGGACTGATTTGATATGATGATCTTGATCTCTTCTATAATTGCGGTATGTATGGCGGTGGCCGTCATGTTTATTCGCATTAAGTCATCTGCAAAACCTGCAACTGCGAAAAAAATTATTTTACCTCCTATTTTCATGAGCACTGGTGCACTGATGTTTTTTGTGCCTATATTTCGAGTAACAGGAGCTGAATTTCTAGAAGCGATCACTGTGGGGATGTTTTTCTCCATCTTTTTAATCAAAACTTCGAAGTTTGAAATTAGAGGCAATGACATTTACTTAAAGCGGTCAAAAGCATTTGTGTTCATTCTCATTGGACTTCTTGTCCTTCGTATCGGGATGAAGACCATCCTGAGTTCTTCTATTGATTATGGTTCGTTAAGCGGGATGTTTTGGATTCTTGCGTTTGGCATGATTGTGCCTTGGCGAGTTGCCATGTATTTGTCGTTTAGAAAGCTTTCTAAACAATTAGATCCCCAGCAGATTCAAATGAATTAAACCTCCTTTTAAAAAGGAGGTTATTTTAATAACGATTCATATGGCGAGTGATCAATGTTTTTTTCTTGAAGGCGCTTCAGTAAAAACTTATGATCCCGCTTCGGTGTAGCGATAATATAACCGCGAATGATTAAGTCTAAGTTAATGCTGGGCGCCTGTTCTTTTAATGCCAATTCGCCAATTTTACCTGCAATTTTTTCTTTAGCCACATCTCTAAACAGCTCTGGAACAGGTAATACGAGTTCATTCAACAGCTTTTTGTCTTCATCCCGCCACAGGTGAAGGCTCTTTTGAATATATTCATCCTGCCAATCAAGTTCTGATTTCCCATCTTCCTTTGGCAATCGTTTTAAAAATTTGCGAAACATAAAAAAGCCACCGATTGCGAGTAATCCGATCATCACTGTTCCCCAAAATAAAATGAACCACAAAAACCAGCCGCTTAACATGTTCTCACCCCTTATACCCCTTATCTCTCTATTTTATTTTACATGAAGAGATGATAGAAGAAAATAACAAAAATGTATATCTCTCATCTCTATAAACGCCCCTTTTCGTTGAGAGCTGCCCATTTACTAGAATGACCCAAACCATTTAGTAGAAAAAGAATACATTATCATATAGCGATTCTACTATTTGGCCATGGTGATTCGCAAAAGGGATTGACTTGAAACGAACGGAAGAGAGCCCACCTCAATGCAGGTGGGCTCTTAATGTTTGAAGTGCGGGATTTGAAAGGAAAATGCGCCGCTTGGATGGTCTGAACATTTTTTAATTTTAATCGAGATGATTCGATGTTCATAATCTGTTTCAATGTCTTTGTCATTTAAATAAAAGGGGAGCATTACGCTTTTTTCAATTGCCTGTTCGCCTTCATTATTTGGTTTTTGAACTGTGCAAGTCAAAGTGAGCTCATGACCACCGAAGGTCAGCTTTACATCAGTGATTGTTAGGGTGGAGACATCGATCTCGATAATATAATCACGGCTTGTTTCATAAAGATCAATTGGGAGGCGTTCATCATACCAGGCAAATGGATCATCCATTAAGACATTGAGCCAATCATCTATTTCAAGAAAATCAGAGGAATTCAATTGCTTTTCATTCTCCATAAACACTCCTCCATCACATCTCATAATAAATCATATGATGAAGACTGAAATGTGTGAAAGACCTAAAACATCCCGTTTGGTCACGGGATGAGAGGAGAAGTTTTACATATCATGATGAGAATTGTGCTTTTGTCTTGTATGGTTGCGGTTTTTTACTTTTTTACTGCCTGATAATGGCTCAGGCTGTCCGCTTTGATGCTCCTTAGGAGAGTTTTGACGGATGTCTTTCCCAGTGTTTTTATTGGTCATGATGTTTGGCTCCTTCCTTATTGGTTCTTTTTTCGTTTTTTATTGTTTTGTCTTTGTTCTTCTGTTAAAACGAGTTGATCATCTTCTGTGTAGCCTGCACCATTACCCTGGCTTTTGGCTGCGTTCATGCCGTCAATGACATGGTTTGCTTTGCGTTTTGTCATGTTCTATCACCTCATTTGTAGTATGAACCCGCCCCGCTTCGTTTATGAAGAGTAATCATTTCCTGATGATAAGTTAAACTTATTGAATTTAATAAAAGCATTGTTATTTACTTATGTATGAATTTGTTTTAAGATGAAATTGTGAGAAAATTGTGGTGAAATACGACGATTTTTCTGAGAATTGAAATTGATCTTGATCATCAAAAGGGGGATTTTGGACATGTCGAAACAGCAGCAAGTCGCTAAACAAGACGCTTTTCAATCTAGAAAAACGTTTTCGACAAATGGGAAAACATATCACTATTATTCATTAGAAGCACTTGAGAAACAAGGAATCGGAAATGTTTCTAAGCTGCCTTATTCCATTAAGGTACTTTTAGAATCAGTGCTTCGCCAAGTAGACGGTAGAGTGATCAAGAAGGAACACGTTGAAAACCTGGCAAAATGGGGAACTGCCGAGGTAAAAGAAATTGATGTTCCATTTAAACCTTCTCGTGTAATTTTACAAGACTTCACGGGTGTACCAGCCGTCGTTGACCTTGCTTCTTTAAGAAAAGCAATGGCAGATGTGGGCGGGGATCCGGATAAAATCAACCCTGAAATTCCAGTTGACCTTGTTATTGACCACTCAGTACAAGTTGATAAAGCTGGAACTGAAGATGCATTAAACATTAACATGGATTTAGAATTTGAACGTAACGCAGAGCGTTATAACTTCCTTAGCTGGGCAAAGAAAGCGTTTAACAACTATCAAGCGGTTCCGCCTGCAACAGGGATTGTTCACCAAGTGAACTTAGAGTATCTTGCAAGTGTTGTTCATGCGGTTGAAGAAGATGGCGAGCTCATTACTTACCCAGATACATTAGTTGGTACTGACTCTCATACAACGATGATTAACGGTATCGGTGTACTTGGATGGGGTGTTGGCGGTATCGAAGCGGAAGCGGGTATGCTTGGTCAGCCTTCATACTTCCCAGTACCAGAAGTTATTGGTGCTAAATTAGTTGGAGAGCTTCCAAATGGTACGACTGCAACTGACCTTGCATTAAAAGTGACACAAGTTCTACGTGAAAAAGGCGTAGTGAACAAGTTCGTTGAGTTCTTCGGACCTGGTGTTGCACAACTGCCGTTAGCGGATCGTGCAACAATTGCGAACATGGCGCCAGAATACGGTGCTACTTGCGGATTCTTCCCAGTAGACGAAGAAGCTCTTGCTTACCTTCGCCTTACTGGACGTGATGAAGAGCAAATTAATATCGTTGAAGAATATTCTCGCGCAAATGGCTTATTCTATACGCCAGATGCTGAAGAGCCAATTTTTACTGATGTTGTGGAAATTGATCTTTCTAAAATTGAATCAAACTTATCTGGTCCAAAACGTCCACAAGATTTGATTCCACTTTCTGGCATGAAAGAAACATTCCATAAACACATCGAAAGCCCAGCTGGTAACCAAGGGTTTGGCTTAGATAAATCAGAACTTGATAAACAAATCGAATTTGATCTTTCAAACGGTGAAAAAGCTGTTATGAAGACAGGTGCGATTGCAATTGCAGCAATTACAAGCTGTACGAATACATCAAACCCATATGTTTTAATCGGAGCAGGTCTTGTTGCGAAGAAAGCTAGTGAGCTTGGTATGAAGGTACCAAACTACGTGAAAACGTCACTAGCGCCTGGTTCTAAAGTTGTAACAGGATACCTTGTGAACTCGGGACTTCTTCCATATTTAAGAGACCTCGGATTTAACATTGTAGGGTATGGCTGTACAACTTGTATCGGTAACTCAGGACCGCTTGCGAAAGAAATCGAAGATGCTGTCTCTGAAAATGATCTCCTGATCACTTCTGTTTTATCAGGTAACCGTAACTTTGAAGGTCGTATCCATCCGCTTGTGAAAGGGAACTACCTTGCATCTCCACCATTAGTTGTGGCATATGCACTTGCTGGTACGGTAAATATTGATTTAACAAAAGATCCTATCGGTGTCGATAAGAATGGCGAGAACGTTTATTTCAATGACATTTGGCCATCAATGGACGAAATCAACAGCGTCGTTAAAAGCACTGTCACACCTGAGCTATTCCGTTCAGAGTATGAAACTGTTTTTGACAACAATGACCGCTGGAATGAAATTAAAACGACAGATGATGCATTGTACAAATGGGATGAAAATTCCACATACATTGATAACCCGCCATTCTTTGAAAACCTATCAGTTGAACCTGGTAAGGTTGAACCGCTTAAAGGCTTGCGCGTTGTTGCGAAGTTTGGTGACTCTGTCACAACTGACCACATTTCTCCTGCTGGAGCGATTGGTAAGGACACACCTGCGGGCAAATACTTGCAAGAAAGAGGCGTGTCACCTAGAGACTTTAACTCATATGGATCTCGCCGTGGTAACCACCATGTCATGATGAGAGGTACTTTTGCAAACATCCGTATTAAGAACCAAATTGCACCAGGAACAGAAGGCGGATATACAACCTACTGGCCAACTGGCGAAGTGACATCCATTTATGATGCATGCATGCGTTATAAAGAAGATGGAACAGGTCTTGCCATCTTAGCTGGTAAAGACTACGGAATGGGTTCTTCACGTGACTGGGCTGCAAAAGGAACAAACCTTCTTGGAATTAAATTTGTTCTAGCTGAAAGCTTTGAGCGTATCCACAGAAGTAACCTTGTCTTTATGGGAGTACTTCCTTTACAGTTTAAAGACGGAGAAAGTGCAGAAACTCATGGTCTAACAGGAACAGAAACATTTGAAGTTCATGTTGACGAAACAGTTCGTCCGCGTGATCTCGTCACTGTGAAAGCAATTGACACAGATGGAAACGAGAAAACATTTGAAGTGGTTGTTCGTTTTGACAGTGAAGTCGAAATTGACTACTATCGTCATGGCGGTATCCTTCAAATGGTACTTCGCGAAAAATTGGCAAGCAACTAATACAGCAAAGAAGAGAAGGCTTTCTGACAGCTTTCTCTTCTTTTTTAAAATAGTGGAGGATCAATCATGTGGAAAAAAGGAATAGCAAGCGCTGTTTTACTTGTGTTGATTGGTTTACTTGCATGGAATTTATTTGGGCCAAAAGAGCCCTCAATTGGTCTTGAAAAAGGGGATCAAGCCCCTGATTTTGAACTGAAAACCCTTGACGGCAAAACCGCGTCGTTATCTAATTACCGAGGGAAAAAGGTGCTCCTCAATTTCTGGGCAACATGGTGTAAACCATGCAGGACGGAAATGCCGGATCTAGATGCGATTAGGAGCGAAAATGATCAAGTCGAAGTACTGGCGGTGAATTTAACGACCACTGAAAAGAGCGTGAAACATGTTGCAGCCTTTACAGAAGAATTAAAGCTGAGCTTCCCTATTTTATTAGATCAAAAAGGCATTCAAGCAAGATATCAGGTGCTATCATATCCAACTACATACATATTAGATGAAAAGGGACGCATCATGTCTGTAAAGCATCAAATGCTGACCAAAAAAGATATTGAAAAAGAGCTGGATCTATAATGATTCAGCTCTTTTGCTTATTTTCTAAATGTTTTGGCGAAAATGAAATCATACATATACTGGAGGTGAGTGGAATGAGAAGAAGAAAACGCCGCACATTTGAAGAGCTTGTGCTTGAAAATAAAAAAGAATTATTAAGCAATGAGGAATTTTTAAACCAGCTTGAAGAAAAGTTGGAAGAGCGATTTAGACAGAAATAAGTTATGAATTATCCGATTTCGTTCATCCTAAAGAAGAGGGAGGGATGAATGATGGGTAGAGAGCATGATAAACAAGCGCAGTTTACACCAGACCATTTAGGGACAAAACCTGTAGCATACAAACGGAATAAAGGCAAAAAGATGCATAATAAATCAAATGAACAGCCTGATGTGATACAGACCAAGGGCGAATAAGGAGGGGAATCATCATGAATAACGAGTCATATCAATCCAATCCAGATGATCGTTCTGATAATGTTGAAAAGCTGCAAGATATGATTGAGAACACACTTGACAATATCGATGAATCTGAAGCAGCGATGGCCCTTTCGACAGAGGCAGAAAAACAAATGATCAAGCAAAAAAATGAAAACCGCAAAATGAGTATTGATGCGATGCGTTCTGAGATCAAGGATGAGGAAGCGGCAAGAAAGAATAGCTATACCGAATAAACCAGGGATTCCTGGTTTATTTTATTGCCTCTTTTTAGAAGAACCATTTGGAATGTGGTAAAATGGCAGTGACAGACCTTAGGTTTTGATAGGAGAGCGATGAAAACGTGTATATATCCAAAAAAGAAATAGAAGTCCGTTATGCAGAAACAGATCAAATGGGCATTGTGTATCATGCCAATTATTTAATCTGGATGGAAGTCGGCAGAACAGCATTGATTAAAGAATTAGGATTTTCCTATGCGCAGCTAGAAGCAGATGGGGTCCTTGCACCTGTTATAGACTTGCAGGTTCAATATAAAAAACCATTGCTGTATGGTGAAACAGCGATGGTTCACACATGGATTGAAGAATATAATGGTCTCAAAACGGTGTATGGCTACGAAATTCAAAAGCCTGATGGACAAACAGCGATTACAGGGACAACCTCACATATTTGTGTAGATAAAGATACCTTTCGACCTATTCAATTTAGAAAAGCCTTTCCTGCCTGGCATCAAGTATACGAACAGTCGAAGAAGCAGGTTTAATTCATGGCTTTTGGGATTAAACGAAGTGATTTAAACGCTTGGAAATCAGCTGTCCAGCAAGGGAAAGTTGCTTTTTTAACACACTATTGGCTCGATGATCGTTTTCCAAATGCCAATACCGTCACAAAAGCAGCTTGTCAGGATATGAATCAGCTAGTTGAGTGGGGAGAAAAGCACGGACTAAAAAAAGAATGGATTCATGACCGCGCAGGGTTTCCTCACTTTGACTTGATCGGAGATCCGCAAAAAAGAATCCTGCAAAAGGAGCGGTCATTAGGAAATATTCAGGAGTATGGGCTATATATTGAAGTATAAAACAAAAAAGATACCCGAGGGATGAGGTATCTTTTTTGTTTATTCATAATGAAATTCTGGTTCTTTCACGGACTCGTTATAATTAATATGCAGATCATGGTTGTCAAAATACCAAATATCACTTTCCTCAATAAAGAAAGTTATACCTTCTATTTCAGCGGTTGCGCCGGCATTTTGAGGTTCATCTTTTGCGACGCCGAGAGAAAAGCCTTTTTGTACATTACTGCACCCGCCATATCTAACAAAAAAGCGAACTTGATCACCTTTTTCTAAATCTAATTCATCCTTGTACCAATTGAGTGCATCTTCTTTTATCGTTAATTTCAATGTGATCGCCCCTTTTTTGAAGTCATGCTGTTTTATTAAAATGCAGGATGCAAAAAAACAGCTCTTCTTTACTTTTACCACATATTTAAAGTGTTGAAACAGCTATAGCCATTTGATTTTCGGTTCAGTTTTGTTGAGAATTCGTTTGAGGTTGGCGATGTGTCTGTAGATCACAAAGCCAGCAAGAACGGCAACAACAATGATTAAGAATAAGTCTTTGGTGAATATGCTGTAAATGAATGTATAGATGCCGGTCAGCATAGATGATAGTGAAACATATTTACTAATGTATAAAAATAAGAAAAAAGCAGCGATCATCGTGATAAATAGGAACGGGGCATAAAATAACAGCACGCCGCCTGATGTAGCGACTGCTTTTCCCCCTTTAAATTTTGCAAAAACAGGAAAACTATGACCGATAACGGCAGCCACTCCTGCTAATAAGGGTTGAATGTCCAGCTGCATGAAAAACGGTAATGCTGAAGCAAGAGTCCCTTTTAGGATATCAGTTGTAATAACGATAGACCCTGCTTTTATGCCAAGTGTACGAAATGCATTCGTTGCACCTAGGTTTCCGCTGCCATGTTCACGGATATCGATTCCCTTTGCAGCTTTCCCGACAATGAGACCGGATGGAATACTGCCGAGAAGATAAGCCAAAATAAACATCAAAGCAATTAACATCTGCATAACTCCTTTATATTCTCCCTCTTAACTTACATTTTAACATGATCTTGTGAAAAACATGGGAATCTTTTTATGAAAAAAATCGAAAGCAGATGGATTCAACTTTGTTTTTAAGCAGAAATTCGCTAAAATAGAGAAAAAGGAGTGTCTGGATGAATCATCCTACGAAACAAGAAATTGGCCGTATATTAAAGAGCAGTAAACGAATTGCTGTTGTTGGATTATCAGATCAGCCGCACCGGACATCTTATATGGTGTCTAAAGCGATGCAGGATGCCGGCTATGAGATCATTCCGGTAAATCCAACGATTGATGAAGCACTTGGTGTGAAAGCGGTCGCTTCTTTAAAAGACATAAAAGAGCCGGTTGATATCGTCAATGTCTTTAGACGTTCGGAATTTTTGCCCGAAGTGGCAGAAGAATTTCTTGAAATGGACGCACCTGTTTTTTGGGCGCAGCAAGGCGTATATCATGAAGAAGCGAAAAAGCTGATTGAGAAAAATGGTAAGGTCGCCATCATGGATTTATGTATCAAGGTGGCTCATGCGATGACAAAAACTCATTAAATCGTCAAAAATCCTTGGTTTTTCAAGGATTTTTGCTTTTTTGTTGCAGAAATATATTTGCGATTCTAGAAGAAAGCGATAAAATAAGGCGACAGGGACATATCGGCGGCCTTGCATATCGAGAAAAAGAACGATAAGATAAAAATAGAACATTTGTTCTGTTTCGCTGAAATCATCATATGATTGTATTTGGCTTATGAAACAGTCTTGTTTATAATGGACTTCTAGTTCTCATTGCAGAATGCAGAACAGTCTCATAGCCGTGCAAAAGAGCATGTATTGCTGATTCACACATGCATGGTGATGATGCAGCTTATTAAAGTGGACAGTAATGAGCAGCATGATCATCATTTTAATCTAGAGAGATCATTTGATGATGAGCCGGTTATGTTTGTTAGTGAAAGGGGATTAAGCATTTGGTTAAAAAGCAGCAAGTAGATTATAACGATGATTCTATTCAGGTGCTAGAGGGGCTTGAAGCGGTCCGTAAACGTCCAGGGATGTATATTGGTTCTACGGATTCACGCGGTCTTCATCACCTTGTCTATGAGATTGTAGACAACTCTGTCGATGAAGTGCTCGCTGGACATGGAGATCATATCATTGTCAAAATACATAAAGATAACAGCATTTCCGTTCAGGATAAAGGACGAGGAATGCCTACTGGTATGCATAAGCTAGGAAAACCGACACCTGAGATCATTTTAACTGTTCTTCACGCAGGCGGAAAATTTGGTCAAGGCGGTTATAAAACAAGTGGTGGACTTCATGGAGTTGGGGCATCTGTTGTGAACGCGCTGTCAGAATGGCTCACTGTCACAATTGAACGTGACGGATTTATTTATCAACAGCGCTTTGAAAACGGAGGTAAGCCAGTCACATCACTTGAAAAAGTCGGAAAAACGAAAAAAACAGGAACACTGATTCATTTTAAACCAGATCCCACAATGTTCAGTGTCACGACCTATAATTTCGATACATTATCAGAACGTTTAAGAGAATCTGCCTTTTTATTAAAAGGATTAAAAATAGAGCTGATCGATGAACGACATGATGCGCAAGAAACGTTTTATTATGAGACGGGTATTGAAGCCTTTGTTGCTTATTTAAATGAAGAAAAAGATGTTTTGAGTGAAGTCGTCTCGTTTGAAGGAGAGCATCAGTCCATCGAAGTAGATTTTGCTTTTCAATTCAACGATGGCTACTCGGAGAATATCCTTTCCTTCGTCAATAACGTCAGAACAAAAGATGGCGGTACACATGAGTCTGGTGCCAAAACGGCCATGACGAGAGCCTTTAACGAATATGCACGCAAAGTGGTCCTTTTAAAAGAAAAAGACAAAAATTTAGAAGGCACAGATATTCGCGAAGGGCTGTCTGCTATTATTTCTGTCAGAATTCCTGAAGAACTGCTTCAATTTGAAGGGCAGACAAAAGGAAAGCTAGGGACAAGTGAGGCTCGCTCAGCTGTTGATGCCGTTATTTCTGAAAAGCTCGCTTATTTCCTTGAAGAGAACCGGGAAACAGCGACTCTTCTTGTGAAAAAAGCGATTAAAGCACAGCAGGCGAGAGAAGCTGCTAGAAAAGCTCGTGAAGAAGCAAGAAGCGGCAAGAAACGGAAGAAATCTGAAGCGACACTGAGCGGAAAATTAACGCCTGCTCAATCTAGGAACCCGGCAAGAAACGAACTGTACCTAGTAGAGGGTGACTCAGCGGGCGGGTCAGCAAAACAGGGGCGTGACCGTAAATTCCAGGCGGTACTGCCGCTGCGCGGAAAGGTCATCAATACAGAAAAAGCGAAGCTTGCTGATATTTTCAAAAACGAAGAAATTAATACCATTATTCATGCCATCGGTGGAGGCGTCGGTGTCGATTTTAATGTAGAAGACATCAATTATGACAAAATCGTGATCATGACAGATGCGGATACGGATGGAGCGCATATTCAAGTGCTTCTACTGACATTCTTCTACCGCTATATGAAGCCGCTGATTGAGCATGGCAAAGTGTTTATTGCGCTTCCGCCTTTATATAAAGTCAGTAAGGGCTCAGGAAAGAAAGAGATCATCGAGTATGCATGGTCTGATGAAGAAATGGATGACGTACTGAAGAAAGTTGGAAAAGGGTACACGATTCAGCGCTATAAAGGTTTAGGTGAAATGAATGCCGACCAGCTATGGGAAACGACAATGAATCCAGAATCAAGAACGCTAGTCAGGGTCAAGATCGATGATGCTGCACGTGTGGAACGCCGCGTCACAACTCTGATGGGTGACAAAGTAGAACCGCGCCGTAAATGGATTGAAAAGAATGTGGCCTTTGGACTTGATGAGGAAAGTAACATTCTTGAAAATGAAAACTTGTCGCTAGCTGAGGAGGTTTAAACATGGCACAACAAGAACGATTTCATGATTTACCATTAGAAGAAGTGATCGGGGACCGATTTGGTCGCTATAGTAAATATATTATCCAAGACCGTGCACTCCCAGATGCGCGTGATGGACTAAAACCTGTACAACGAAGAATTTTATATGCGATGTATGCAGAAGGAAACACGCAAGATAAAAACTTCCGTAAAGCCGCTAAAACAGTCGGTAACGTGATTGGTAACTACCACCCGCACGGTGACTCATCTGTTTATGAAGCGATGGTGAGAATGAGTCAGGAATGGAAAGTACGAAATGTGCTGATTGAGATGCATGGGAATAACGGGAGTATTGATGGAGATCCGCCTGCTGCCATGCGTTATACGGAAGCAAGACTGTCTGCCATTGCTTCAGAGCTTTTAAAGGACTTAGACAAGGAAACGGTCGAATTTGTTGCAAACTTTGATGATACGAGCAAAGAGCCGGTTGTATTACCAGCGATGTTCCCAAACCTTCTCGTGAATGGATCAACAGGGATTTCTGCAGGTTATGCAACTGATATCCCGCCGCATCATCTGGGAGAAGTAATTGATGGCGTCATTAAACGAATTGAACAGCCGCATTGTACGGTTGAGGATTTAATGACGGTCATCAAAGGGCCAGATTTCCCAACAGGCGGTATCATTCAAGGTGTAGATGGTATTAAGAAGGCATATGAAACAGGAAAAGGAAAGATTATGATTCGTGGAAAAGCGGAGATTGAAACCATCCGCGGTGGACGCCAGCAAATCGTGATCACTGAAATCCCTTATGAAGTGAATAAAGCCAATCTTGTCAAAAAGATGGACGAGTTCCGAATTGAAAGAAAAGTAGAAGGAATTTCTGAGGTGCGAGATGAGACAGACCGTACTGGGCTTCGAATCGTAGTAGAGCTGAAAAAAGAAGCAGATGCACATGGTGTGTTGAATTTCTTATATAAAAACTCAGATCTGCAAATCCCATATAACTTTAATATGGTGGCGATACATAATCGAAGACCGACCTTAATGACGCTGACAACTGTACTTGATGCATATATTGCTCATCAAAAAGAAGTAGTGACGAACCGCTCACAATTCGAGCTTCGAAAAGCGAAGGAACGACACCATATTGTAGACGGATTAATTAAGGCACTTTCAATCTTAGATGAAGTTATTGCCACAATTCGCTCCTCTAATGATAAACGAGATGCGAAAAACAACTTGATGGCGAAATATGATTTTACAGAAGCACAGTCAGAAGCAATTGTTTCACTCCAGTTATATCGTTTAACAAATACAGATATTACGCAATTAAGAGAAGAAGCAAGTGAGCTTGACGTGCGTATAGCAGAGCTTGAAGACATTTTAGCGAATGAAAAAAAACTGCTGAAGGTCATTACGAACAGCTTGAAAAAACTTAAAAAGACATATGCTGATGAGAGAAGATCCGTGATTGAGGAGAAAATCGAAGAAATTAAGATTAACCTTGAAGTGATGATCGCATCAGAGGATGTGTATGTCACGGTCACGAAGGATGGTTACATCAAACGGACAAGCCAGCGCTCCTATGCCGCATCGAACGGTAAGGACTTTGGCATGAAGGATACAGATCGTTTGATTCATCAGTTTGAAATGAATACAACGGATGTTCTTCTGCTGTTTACGGATAAAGGAAGCTACATTTATTGTCCTGTTCATCAGCTGCCAGATATTCGCTGGAAAGACATGGGACAGCATATTACGAATATCATTTCGATTGATCGTGAGGAATCGATTCAAAAAGCCATTCCAATTAAAGAATTTGATGACACATCGTATCTTCTGTTCTTTACAAAAGGCGGAATGGTGAAAAAAACAGAGCTTCTTCAATACAAAGCGCAGCGCTATTCAAAACCGCTTGTCGCTTTGAATCTAAAAGGTGATGATGAACTGGTAGATGTTCATGTCACAACAGGACAGCAGGAATTGTTTATCGCAACGAAAAACGGTTACGGCTTGTGGTTTGATGAAGAAGAAGTAAGTGTTGTTGGCCCGAGAGCGGCTGGTGTCAAAGGAATCAACCTGAAGGAAGGAGACGAGGTCGTCTCTGGCCAGATCATTGATCCGAAGAACGATGTCCTTGTGTTAACAACACAAAGAGGGGCTGTGAAGCGAATGAACCTCTCTGAATTTGATAAAACATCAAGAGCGAAACGCGGGGTTCTTATGCTAAGAGAATTAAAGAAAAACCCGCACCGTATTGTGGCTGTGCTCGCTGCTGCACTGCACGATACACTTGAGATAGACACGGAAAAGGGTGCAACGATTCCACTTGATATCTCTACTCTAAGAGCAAATGACCGCTATAGCAATGGATCATTTATTGTAGATGAGGAAGAGCAGGGAGAAGTGACTCATGTCCTTCTAACGCCTGAACCTGCCCCAGATGAAAATAAATAAGCAAACGAAAGCCCCCTGTGATAAAACAGGGGGCTTCTTTATTTTTATATACGGGTCATTTAGCTCTCGTGGTTGCCAAACATGCTTGTAATGGCGTGCATGACTTCAATTCCTTGGTAGACGAAAAGAGAAAGTGAAGTGACAGAGAATAGACCTAGAATGAATACTCTTAAGAAAAATAACATCGTGTAAAACCTCCCAATTTTTGTTTTGATTTAGATGGTTGGGTTAAACACGAGCTAGTCGAAAATAAGAAGATTGATAGAACACTGCAAGTAAATGCTTCTTTTTCCGGTCAAATTGATCAGTATGAGTGATGCGTGCAAATCCAGCTGTCATACTGCCAATCATCAGCAGTACTGTAAATGCAGCAAATACTGCGCTCACATGTTTTTGTTTCTTTTCATCGCCCATTGTCTGAACGATTTTCATTTCATGTGATTCTTGATCGGCAACCACCTTAGCATGATGGTATACCTGAACGGAATGAGGCATTGAGAACAAATGAAAACTTGCAAGTGCTATGAATAAAACACCTAATTTTAATAGCATATTTTTTTTCATTTTTCTCACCCCTTCCTGGTTATTTTCATGATCTTACCACGTTTTCAGTTATTTGAAAAGTCTTATTTTTTTACTTTCCCTCTTTAAAAAAGCGATAAACATCAGGACATCTATAAGACTGTTTCACTTTGTGAAAGGTTTCAATTTTATTTTTTAAATTTAAAAAAAGTGCCGGATCAAGGATCAGGCACTTTTAATGAGCATGTAATGAGTGTGGTTTTGCTACAGCTTTTGTAAAGATTCCTGCAATACATATGGCAAATAGAACAAATATAAAAGCATGAAGCAGTCCCACTTGATTGGCGAGCAACCCTAAAATAGGCGGGCCGGAAAGGGAGGCTGTGTAACCAGATAAGGTCACAATACTGACGCGTTTGACTGCGTAACGGCTATCATCGCCAGCTGCAGAAATGGTTAGCGGGAAGCCTAAAGATGCGCCAAGTCCCCATAAAAAGATCGATATCATACATACCACAAGTGAAATCTTTAAAATGACCAAGAATAGTCCGGCAGCTGCTGATAAAATAGCCACTCTTAGCAACAACACTCTGCCAAAGCGATCGATCAAACGTCCGCTGATCAGTCTGCCGCTAATCATACCGCACAAAAACAAAGCGTAGATGACCGTACTCATAGAATGTGAAACCTGATAGCCATCCACCATCGCAAGGGGAATCCAATCATTGGCCGACCCTTCAACAAACGCAAGACATAAGGCGATCATCGCAAGAGATATCGTTCGTTTGTTCAGCCATGCTGTTTGAGTGTGATTAACTGTATCTGGCTGCTTCTCAAGCTGATCTTTTCCTGTTCCATGCGGAATAAACCGCGTAGAAATCAATATGCTGAGAAAGAAAAGAAGGGCAATTGCGAGAAGGTGAATCAATACAGAGACCCCTAAATGGATAAAAAGAATACCAGCACCAGCTCCAATTAAAGTGCCAATACTAAAGGAAGCGTGCAATATTGGCAGAATGGTTTTCTTGATGCTGTACTCAATTTCTGTTCCTTCTAAATTCATCGCTACATTACACATGCCAGAGCCTGCTCCAAACAGAAAAAGACCGGCAGTGACAACAAAGATAGAAGAGAGCGTTGAACCAATTGCAAGAGTCGTGAACCCAATAAACATCAAAAAAGCACTAATGACAATCGCCACTCGGCCGCCTTTTTTGCGGACGAATACATTTGAAAGCACAAGCCCAACAATTGAGCCAACAGATAATCCGAGTAAAATAAGTCCCATCGTTCCTGTGTTTGCATGTAATAAATCTCTAACTTCCGGCGTCCGTGAAAACCATGTAGAAATGGAGATACCAGACATCGTAAAGATCACTATAATCGCTTTATACCACTTTAATTCCATCAAATCCCTCACATTTAAAGATATATATGTTATTAAAACAAATCTACTCGATTATAAATGAGACTTGCTGATTCGTAAATAACAGGAGGGAGGAACGTGATGAAAAGTTAGTGAAAAGAAATGTCTTCTGAGATGAATTTGATATGGATACAATGTTGAGATTTGAGATTGATGAGCATTTTTGCAAAGATTAGACGTTTTGATACATTCGAACGTGAAAAGGCATGGAATTTAAGAAATCATCACAGTCGAACATCACGTATGAATTATTGGATACGATTGGCGACAGCAAAGCTGTCACCATAACTTACGTGCCGGTAACAGTGAGCGAATGTTTGTGTCTGTGAAATTCTCCGAATCTCATAAAGCATTTCGGTTTGAATCAATGTAAGTAAAATTTTGATTTTTTCTATTTTGTCTCAATAAGATAAGTATACTTAGAATTGAGACGAGAGAAATTCATTTGTTCTTTAACTTCCTAGAATATATATTATGTAAACTAAAAAAAGAGAATAAATACACACCAAGAGTTCCATACCCTTTTCAGATTTTGTTCCTCGAATCGACATAGCTCTCCATTGAACGAAACGCCTGTACAATCAATTAACTTTCGTTTGGATTTAGAAAAAGCAAATTCTCCTAAGTGATAAGATGTTTAACATTAAATAAAATAGAGAGCCTCAAATAAGGCTCTCTCAGCAAAACTTTAAATACGCAAACCTTGTTTAATTGATTTTAAAGTGAGCTCATTTGACCATTCAGGACGGTCTGGATAAGCAAAAACGGCATTTGTGACAATCCCATCAAACTTCATTTCTCTTAATTTACGATACAAAGCGTCGAAGTTAATTTCCCCTTCCCCAGGATTTAAGTGTTGATGAATTGTTACATTTGCATCAGGTGGATTTATGATGTAGCGTAATCCAAAAGCTGCTTTATGATTAAGGGTATCTGCAATTAATACGTGAGCAAGAAGATCTCCAGCTTCCTCTAAATGTTTTGCTACATCACCGATTCCATCGTCATAGAAAAAAGCATGGGGAACAGAATAGACTAACTTGATCCAGTCTTTATCTAATGCTCTAATCATACGAATGGCTTCAGTGTTTAGTTCGATAAAATCATTAGGATGAGATTGGATGTTTAACTTGATGCCCTCTTGTTCAAATATAGGCATCAGCTCATCCATCGATTTCAAAAAAGCTGCTTCACTTTCAACCGGCCTGCTTTTATCACCACTGAACTCACTATTCATTAGATCCACTTCTAATTCTGAGGTAATCTCAATGCATCTTTTCCAATTTTTCACTGCTGCTTCTCGTTCTTGTTCATTTGGTGAAGACCATTGCTGGACAGGCAAAACGGAGGATATTTTAACACCCGCATCTTTGCAGTACTTTTTTAAATCTTTGATCAGTTGTTTGTTAACCTTTGGATACTCATAAAACCAAATGAAGTCTTTACGAGGAGAGAGCTCCACGTATTCATAACCTAGTCGTGCTACTGTATCAATTGTGTCTTTTAGATTTGTATTGTCTCGATAATGTGATGGATCATAAACCAATCGCAATGATAAAACTCCTTTCTATGATATGAATTTAAATATAGTCAACCCAAACATCGCCATTATTTGCTGAGCGCACGCAATTTTCTACCCATCTTACGCCCTCTACGCCCGCTCTAATATCTGGAAACCATATTTCGCTTGTACCTTTCATACCTAATTGTGTATTTTCCATCGCTTTAGCGAATCTTGCATATAAATTTGACCAAGCTTCGAATAACCCTTCAGGATGTCCCCCACCAATACGATCCTCTTCTATTGCTAGTGGGTGCAGGTAAGGCATACCTCTTTCTAATACTTGTGCTGGTTCTCCTTGAATTTCGTATCGAAGCTGGTTAGGTTGTTCACTCCACCATTCAATGCTCGCTTTGGAGCCTACAATTCTAATTTTTTGACCGTGCATAGATCCTGCATTTATCGCTGAAGACCACACCGTTCCAACCGCTCCATTGTCATATTTCATGATTGTATAGGCATTATCTTCTAAAGGAGCACGCTCTTTGATAAAGCTTTGCCTTGTACACATTAACTTTTCTATTTTTAAGTTTGGTAACATGATTTCAGATAAAAATAGCGGGTGTGTACCTAAGTCACCTAACACATAACTTGGTCCAACCATTTTAGGATCTACACGCCATTTTGTGCTTGCGTTCTTCTTTTCTACTGCCTCTGAGTGAAACCCGTGTGCAAATTGCATATTGACAAGGCGGATGTCACCTAATTTCCCTTCTTCAATCAGCTGTCTTCCTTGTTCAATCATTTGATGGCCCGAATAACCATATGTAATACCAACAATTTTATTCTTCTCTTCTGCTAACTTTAATAGCTCTTCGGCTTCTTGTGTTGTAAAACAAAGTGGTTTTTCACAAATTACATGAAGATCCGAAAGTAATGCAGCTTTACAAATTTCATAATGCGTACCATTTGGTGTTGCAATTGAGACAGCCTCAATACCGTCACTTCTTTTTTGTTCTTCTTCAAACATTGTCTGATAATCTGAGTAACAACGTGAGGGGTCGATATGTAGGTTGATTCCAAAGGATTGCCCTCTTTCTGGATCAATATCAAATGCCCCTGCAATCAATTGAAAGTTTCCATCTCGCAAAGCGGAAGATCTATGAATATATCCAATTTGGCTCCCACGTCCTCCGCCAACCATTGCCCATCGAATGGGACGCTCAATTATCTTTTCACCATTAATCATTTAACGATTCCTCGCTTTCAATTCGTTTGCAAAACCAAGTTTGTTCAGAAAATCTACACTTTGTTTGACATCTTCTAAGCTTGTATCAGCATCTCGCGGATCACGTTCTTGTTCAAATGTCACGTATCCTGAATAGTTTAGTTCTGTTAATAAATGTCGTATTTTATGATAGTCAATGACTCCTTGACCGATTGGACACATAACTCCTTTAGCACATGCTTCAAAAAATCGTGTGCGCTCTTTCATGACTTGGTGATACGTGTCTAAATGAATATCTTTAAAATGCAAGTAGTCTAATCTGTCAGCACATCGTTCGATCCATTCGAGAGGATCCATTTTTGAATAGTATAGATGACCAGTGTCTAAACATAGTCCTGCTGTTTCATGAGGGATGTCATGTAACAATCTATTGATTTCATCTTCAAACTCAATGTATCCACCTGCATGAGGATGAATCACAGCTCGGACTCCGTAGTTATTCCATGCATGTTCTGCAATCTTTTTAATATGGTGGATCATCTGTTTCCATTCCTGTTCTGATAGACGAGGAGCCTCTTCTGGCCTTCCTGCATGTTTATTCCTCTCTTCGTGCCCCCAGTCGATGACAACTAAATATGGAGCTTGATACTGATGATGTTTTAATGCAGGGGCTGCGGGTAATTTGGTAATAAAAGAGCAGATATCGTCCACTTGTTTGATTAGATTTTCAATATTTTCTTTATCTACTAAATTGTCAAAAATAGTACCTGCAATAATCGTTAAATCTAATTCTGTTAAAACCTTTGTGACTTTTGGTATGTCAAAAGGGATATATCCATAAGGTCCTAATTCAATTCCTTGGCAGCCAGCTTGTGAGGCTTCATTTAAGACTCTTTCCCATGGAGGAAGGTATGGATTTTTGGGATCATCAACACCCCAGCAGCAAGGGGCACCTGCAATTTGAATAGACATAGACATTTCTCCTCGCTTTATGGTGTTTTATCCAACACATTCATTTGAATGGCTGTCTTCTTTTTGTTTTGTTCTAACTCCTCATGAGTTTTCAAAAATATTGTTAAATATCCACTAAATAAATATAAGGCTGCAAAAATGAGAATGACGCCACTTGTTCCTAACGGTTCTATAAAGAGGCTGACAATGAATGGTGCGACGAACACGCTTAAACCAGATCCTAGATTGTGTACAGACATTGCCGCTCCTCTTTCTTTTGCAGGAGCCATTGAAGGGATTAAAGCAGTAATAGGTACATAGCCCGCTAAAAAAAATCCAAATAAACATGAGATCAATATCATTCCAATTAAATGATGGCCAATTATCATCGGGGCTATATAGATGGCTATGGTAGATAGAGCACAGCCTACAGATCCAAACCAAATGATCGTTTTTCTCCATCCGATTCGATCTCCAATAAAACCAAATAATAAATTTGATAAAATATTCACAACGAAAATGGCTGACCAAATTTGTAACCATTCTTCAGTTGAGTAACCGTATTTTATGAGATAACTAGGTAAAAATATGGCAAATCCATACTGGCCTAATGTTCCAATTATTTTGACTATTGCACCTACAGCTAACCTTGGACGCTCAAACATATAAAATATTCCGCTTAATAGTTCCTTGATAGATGATTGATCCTTTGTATTTTGTTTGACTTCATCTTTTGTTAGCACAAGTGCTATGACGGCTCCTATTAATACAAAGAAGATACCTGTGTATAATACATAAATATGACCAATAATAGGTATCGCTAGAGACGAATAAAATGGCCCTGCGACATTCAATCCGCATGTAAATACGAACCAAAACCACCCTACGGCTCGTGCCAATATTTTTTGCTCTGCTCGATATGTGATCCAAACGATAAATGAATAAGCAAATAATGGGTATCCTACACCTCTTAACACATATGTAACAAGCATAACAGGATAGTTTAAGTTGGAAACTCCTAGAGCGATAAAAGGAATAGAAGATATGGCAAACATGATAAATCCAGCCCACATCACTCTTCTAATTCCCCAAATTTGAGCTAAGACTCCTGATACCCAAGCAGCGATTCCGACAGCTAAACCATATGCCGCAAATAATTGAGCTGACTGTGTGACTGATAGCCCCCTTTCGACTAAATAAGGTGACAGCCACCCTTGTTCCAATCCATCTCCAATCATGAAAAGTATCATGCCAAGATATCCCCATCTTAGCGAGTATGGAATCCCTATTTTAGTGAAAAAAAGCTTGTTTTTTTGACTCATTTTCTTCCCTCCTTCACAAAAGAAAGCGCATACAATATGTTTGTATATTTATTATAAATCTCAAAAACATTTTGTTCCTTCAAATTATTGTTTAAATGTATTGGAATTTCGTCATATTTATCGTTATTTTCATCAAAAACCTTCACGATCTTGTGTTAAAAATGCCTGGTTTCATTTAAACGCCCCGCCATAAATGGCGATATTTTTTAGGAGATATGCCAATCAGTTTTGTGAATAGAGATGTAAAATAGTTTGGATTATCATACCCGGTCATACCGGCTATTTGTGTAACAGTAAAATTTGTGTTTATTAGCAGCGATTGAGACTCACCAATCCGTCGGCGAATCATATATTGAATTGGTGAGAATCCAGTGTGTTTTTTAAATAAATGGGCGATATAATAAGGACTTGCATTCAATTCTTTGGCAATAGAAGAAAGTGTGATATTTTCAGTATAATGAAGATCAATATATGATTTGATTTTTAAAAATAGAGAGCAACAGACTTCTTCTGTCATCAGCGGTTGTTCTTTAGGGATGGTTAACAGCAAAGAGATAAGAGCAGATAGTAAATAACTGCATGTTTCTTGGTGGCCAGCTTGATTTGTTTTGACCTGGAAAAGAATCATCTCTAACAAGGTTTCTATTTGTTGAGCTTGATCTCCACAGTTCCATACACACGACATTGATTCAGGTACTAAGTGATTCTCTGGTAAGCCTAGGCACTTAACATTTTTCATTCCTACGCAGTACACACTCATTTTAGATGTTTGATCCATATACTCGTCATGCAAAACATGACTATTATATATTAAAATATCTCCTTGTTTGACATCATATATGTTATTGCCAATCAAGTGTCTTCCTTTGCCTTTTTTTATAAAAACAATCTCTAACATTTGCTTATGCATATGCATTGTTCGCGGTAAAGTAGTGTGTTGTTCATTGGCATGACAAACATAAACGAGTTCTGGTAATGCTTGATCTAAACACCTGGAGGAAGTAACTTGCTGATGTACTAAATATTGTCCCATAGATTCATCTCCTATATGATTTGTGAATTTTCACCTATATGAAAACTTACATTTTGCTAATGCTGTCATGATAAATACTATGTTTCATTGCTTTGCTTTTCCATTTTACAGCTAGTAATGTTGCGATTCCACCTAGCAAGGCAGCAAAGTAAAAACCGGCACTCAGCCCAAACCAAGAGTTAAAAATTCCTGCGATAAATGGTCCTCCAAAAATTCCTATCGCATAAAGCGCTTGATATGCACCAACAACCGTTGATTTCATGTGATCAGAAGCCGACTGATAGCACATACCTAATAATAGTGGGAAAATAAAACCTAACGAAAGTCCCATCATCGCTTGTATGATGTAAAAAATAGCTGGATGAGTGGTGATAGGCATTGTAAAAATACACATTGTGGCAAACATAAATGAGCCTATTAAAACCAACCATTGTTTTCTTATCGAAGTAGCGATTTTACCTATGATTAAAGGTGCGATTGCATGTGGAATCATAAAAGAAAAAGTGGTCAATCCTAACTGGCTTTTAGGAATACCAATACTTAATGCATAAGCTGATGTAAACCCAAACGTTGTAATAAAAATCATACCGTGTGCCAAAATGGATAAAAACGATAGTTGAAGAAGCGTTTGTTTCTTCAAAGTTAATGTAAGCGATTTCAAATCGATCTGACTACGGCTCCTAGAATGTATTGGTTCAGATATAAACAGCAGTAGAACAAATGCAAGGATACAGAGCAAACTACCAAGAAAATATGGTGCATGCCACCCCCATTGACTCACTAAATACCCACTCAGTCCCATTCCAAGAAGTTGTGCAAATACGACAATAAATGAAATCAGATTCATTGCTTGATTGGATTCATGTTCATGGTAATAACTTGCAAACATGACAGTAAACACGACCCAGGTTGCGGCCGCTAATCCAGCGAAGCAACGGGCAATCAAAGCAAAAACCAAATCTTCTGTCAACAAAAATATGAGGCAGCTCATCGTGCTAGCTAAAATTCCAAGTAGGATAAAAGGTTTTCTTATTTTCAAATAATCCGCTAATATTCCTAATGGGAGTCTGCATAAAAGTTGCAGGAATCCATAGCTGCTTAATATGAGACCAATTAAGAGATAGTCTCCCCCTAATGTCTCCAAATAGGGGGATAAAACTGGAACATATAGAAATTGTGAAAACCAAAAGATGAATGAAATAATCGAGAATATCACTGTATTTTTCATGCTTCATTTCCAACTTGTGATTAATGCATCGTTTAAATCAATAACGTGCAGTAACCATTTTTTTCCTTGTGTAAAATTCAACCCCGTCTGTACCGTTTGCATGAAGGTCTCCATAAAATGATTCTTTCCAACCAGAGAATGGGAAGAATGCCATTGGAGCTGGAACCCCAACATTAATTCCTAGCATACCTGCTTCAATCTGATCTCTAAATGTGCGAACACTTGCGGCGCTATCAGTATATAGACAAGCTCCATTTGCAAATTTTGAAGCATTTGCAAGCTCTATTGCATCATTCAATGATTTTACGCGCACGATGGATAAAACGGGTGCAAAAATTTCCTCCTGCCAAATTTTCATTTCTTGTGTGACATGATCGAAAATCGTTGGACCAATAAAATATCCTTCATCATTCGTATTGTCGTCTTTTCGTCCATCTCGAATGATATGTGCCCCTTCATTTATTCCTTGTTCGATATATTGCAGTGTCCGTTCTTTATGTCCTTCACGAATAACAGGCCCTAAAAAAACATTGTCATCCATACCGTTTCCAATCACGATTTTGTTTGATTCTTCAACTAGTTTTTCAATGAATTGATCAGCAATTTCCTCTTGCACGGCAACAACAGCTGCTGCCATACATCTTTCACCAGCAGAACCAAAGGCTGCTCCAATAATTTGTTTAATAGCTCCATCTAAATCAGCATCATTTAATACGATGGAATGATTTTTTGCGCCCGCAAGAGCCTGCACTCTTTTTCCATGCTCTGTTCCTTTTTTGTACACAAATTCTGCTACTGGTTGTGAACCAACAAATGAGATGGCTTTGACTTGTTTGTGCTCAATTAGTCCATTTACTACATCATGTGCACCGTTCACAATGTTGAGCACCCCTTTTGGTAATCCTGCCTCGGCAAATAGTTCTGCAAGTCTTGCTGCTAAGAGTGGTGTTCTCTCTGATGGCTTTAAGATGAATGTATTCCCGCAAGCGATCGCCAATGGAAACATCCAGCAAGGAACCATCATTGGAAAGTTAAAAGGCGTAATACCACCAATAACACCGATTGGATATCGATACATTCCTGATTCAATGCCTGTTGCTATGTCAGGAAGCTGTTTCCCCATCATTAATGTCGGTGCACCCGCTGCAAATTCCACACATTCAATCCCCCGTTGGACTTCACCACGAGCTTCAGTCAAGCTTTTTCCATTTTCTAGTGTCACTAGTTCAGCGAGTTCATCCCAATTTTCCACGAGCAGTTGCTGATATTTAAAAAGAACACGGGCTCGTCTAGGTACAGCTGTTTTTGACCATGTTTGAAATGCTTCATTCGCAGCTTGAACTGCACGATCAACATCCTCTTTTGTAGATAATGGAACTTCAGCAATCACTTTACCAGTTGCAGGATTGAAAACAGATTCTGTTTGACTGCTTACGGATTCAAGCCATTCTCCACCAATATAATTTTGCACTGTGTTTATTGTTGTTTTTGTCATTATGTTCTCCCCTTTTTAAAATGATGTTTGTAGAATTTCTTCTGCTGTTTTCATGAATGATTCAATTTCTGAAACAGATGGCATAGCCTCTGAAGAGCTGTGCTTAGAGATGACAATGGAAGCAGACGCACTTCCAAAACGCATCGCTTCTTGTAATGTCATATCATTTAATAACCCATAGATTAGTGCTGAAGCATAGGAATCTCCAGCTCCGAATGTTTTGAGTACTTTCGTTTTAAAAATGCCGCTTTGATGAGAGAGACCGTCTTGAGTATAAGCAATTGATCCTGAACCACCGTGTTTAATAATGACAATTTTTGCGTGATGATCGAACCATTTCTTAGATGTTTTAGCGTCATTAGATGGTCCGTCGGATGTCAATTTTTCCATCATATCGAACTCTTCTCTTGTACCGATGAGTAAATCGGATTTCTCTGCTGCTAGATTGTAGTAAATCGCCGTTTCTGCTTCTGAATGCCACGTATACGGTCGATAATCTAAATCAAAGATGACGTTGACTTGATGTTTCCTAGCATAATCAAGGGCGACGAAAACGGCTTCTCTTGATGGACTTTTTGCAAGGGCTGTTCCTGAAATGAGTAAAGATTTAGCATTTTTAATGTAATTTTCCGAAACATCGCTTACTTCTAATTTAAGATCGGCCACGTTGTCACGGTACATTAAAATACTACAGTCTTCAGGACTTATAATTTCTGTGAAGGCAAGACCTGTCATAGCTCCGGTCTGGTCAATCGATATTCCCTCTGTATCAACATGATTTTGTTCAAGGTATTTTGTAGCAAAACGCCCCATTTGATCATTGGCTACTTTTCCAATGAACCCTGTCTTCATACCAAGCCTTGACAGACCAATCGCAATATTTGCAGGAGAGCCGCCTACATATTTTGTGAATGTGAGGGTCTCTTCCATTGGACGATCAATTTCATTTGCATTTAAATCAATACACAATCTTCCAAGCGCAATGACATCTAATTTTCTATCTTTTTTAAAAGTCAAATATGACATGGTCATTTCTCCCTGCTTTCCGATAATTTGTGCTCCATTACCCATTCATGCTCTTTGCTGTTTTGAAATTTCCAAGTGCGGACTGGTCCAGCCATTACGTTTAAATAATAACTTTCATAACCAGGAGGCGCAGCAACAGGATGATAACCTTTTGGTACAAGAACGGCTTCTCCATTTTGAACAGACATTATCTCATTTAAAGATAAATCATCTGTATACACTCTTTGCAGAATAAAGCCATGGTTTGGATTGACTTTATGATAATATGTTTCTTCTAAATAAGATTCATAAGGTAAATTGTTTTCGTCGTGTTTATGAGGCGGGTAACTTGACCAGTTTCCCTCAGGTGTAAACACTTCCACTACTAGTAAGTGATCCGCAGAAGCTTGTTCTGGTAAAATATTATGAACCTGTCTAGAGATGTTATCTGCTCCCCTCTGTTCAACACCAACTTGAGCTGGAGTAATGAGGCGAGCTGGATAAGTTCCTTTACCAGGTGAAGAACAGATCGCAATTTCAACATCAGTAAGAGCTTCAATCGTGAATTGATCATCATTCGGCACATAAATGGAATAAGGTGGTGTTTTTTCAAATACATCCATCCTTTGGCCAACATGCTCCCATTTTTCTAATTTGGTTGAAATGTGAAGTTTTCCAGATAAAATCACAATACACACTTCTTGATCATTTGTTTGCTTTTGAAGCGTTTCCCCTTGCAATAGCTTATATACTTCAAAACCAATGTATTTCCATCCAGCTGATTGCGGGGTGATACTTAGTACCTTTCCATCTGAATCACGTTTATACGGTGGAACAATCAATTCAGGCATCTATTTTCCTCACCTTTCTGATTTTATTTAATATTTTCTTGCTTTTTCTAATTGTTTTTCTTTCAATTGATAGGCTTTTTTGACTGAATCCTGCTGTGTTACTTCTGAAATTCCTACATGCCACCAAGAACCATAGCCATCTGTCATGGTTTTCGGTAAAACTTTTACATCAATTAATGTGCTAACCGTTTGTTTTTTTGCATCTTCAATGGCAGCCTTGAGTTGATCCAAAGTATGTACTTCATACGTTTTTGCTCCATACCCAGCGGCAGACTGAGCAAAATTGATTCTCAAGATCTCCCCATCTAATTGCCCTGTTTGATGATTACGTGCTCGAAATTCAGTAGCAAAACTATTAATTCCATGATCCATTTGTAAATTGTTAATACAACCAAATCCAGAGTTATCAAAAAGGATAATGTTCATTTTCAAGCCTTCTTGAATACTTGTCACCAATTCACTATGTAGCATTAAATAGCTACCATCTCCACTCAGGGCATATACTTCTTTCGTCGGTTCAGCTATTTTCACGCCCAGTGCAGAAGCAATTTCATATCCCATACATGAATAACCATATTCTAAATGATACGTATTTCTTTCTTTAGCCACCCACATTCTCTGTAAATCACCTGGAAGACTACCTGCTGCACAAGTAATAATGGAATCATCCGCTATCCATTCATTGATATGTCCAAGTACAGTAGTTTGAGGTAATTCGGTATTCAGACAATGTCTATATTCATCTATCTGCTGTTGATCAAAATGTCCTTTTATTTCCGGTACGAAGTCTTTGCCTGTAAACTGGATGTCCTTTAAGCGAGCAAGTTCTTGATTCCATTCTTTTTTAGCCTGCTCGATCTCATCTGTATATGTGGAACGGTATCCATCTAATGCTGTCATGAGTGCCTCTAATCCAGATTTTGCATCAGCAATCACTTTTGTGGCTTCTAATTTGGAAGCGTGAAATTCTGATAAGTTGATTGTTAGAACATCTGTTTCAGGGTAGAACAATTTAGACGAAGTTGTAAAATCCGTGAAGCGTGTGCCCACACCTATGATGAGATCAGCATTTTGGGCTATATCATTTGCCGCTTTATTTCCTGTAACACCAATCCCTCCAATGTTTAATGGATGGGTACTTTCAATCCCACTTTTCCCTGCCTGTGTTTCACTAAATGGAATATGGAAAGTTTCTGCAAACTGACGAAAGGTGTCGGCTGCTTCTGAGTAACGCACACCTCCCCCTAAAATAAGAAGGGGTTTTTCTTTTGATCGAATAAGAGATGCGGCGGCCTCTATACTTCTATTCGATGGCTTCTGACGGTCAATATAATGTACACGTTCTTTAAAGAAATGAAGTGGATAATCCCATGCTTCTCCTTGGACATCTTGAGGAAGACAAATGGTGACGGCTCCTGTATCTGATTGATCAGTTAAAACTCGCATGGCACTAATCATAGCTGACATTAACTGTTCGGGCCTTGAAATGCGATCCCAATATTTACTAACTGAGCGAAAAGCATCGTTTGTGGAAAGCGTTAAATCATGAGTTTGTTCAATCTGCTGCAGGACTGGATCTGGTTGTCTAGTGGCAAAAACATCTCCAGTCAGGAGAAGAAGTGGAATTTGATTAGCTGTTGCTGTAGCAGCAGCAGTGACCATATTAGCTGAACCAGGACCTACCGAGGAAGAGCACGCGATAATTTGCCGGCGATTGCTCTGTTTTGCAAACGCCGTAGCAGCATGTGCCATTCCTTGTTCATTTCTTCCTTGATACACTTTTAGATTACCAGGATCCTCCTGTAATGCTTGACCAATCCCTACTACATTTCCATGTCCGAATATCGTGAAAACGCCTTGAACAAAAGGTGTTTTTTCTCCGTCAAATTCAATAAATTGTGCATTTAGAAATTTGACTAATGCTTGACTCATCGTTAATCTGATCGATTTCATACATTTCCACTCCTTAATGTGTCATTTTAGTTCACAAGATCATGTTTTCATCTAATCCGTCACAATTAATTTCACGTTGTTTGTTTTCATCCATGTTTGATAATTTTCACTTAATTGTTTATCGGTGATCACATAATTGACAGCATCTAATTTGCAATATGTCACCATCGCTTGTTTATCAAATTTTGTATGATCGACTAAAAGAAAAACGTCTCCCCCTTTTTTGACAACGATTTCTTTCATGCTGCTTTCAACTGGAGAAGAGTTTGTCACACCATTTGTGATGGAAACACCAGTTGATGCCATGAATACTTGATCAAAATTGTATTGGTCTATTACCCTAGAGATGGAATGGTCAGAAAAGGATTTCGTTTTTCTTTCTAAAAAACCACCTGTCGAAAGTATCGTTAAATTATGGAATGGCATTGCTTGGGAGATAAAGTCCACATTATTAGTGACAATCGTAAGCGTTTTTTGGTGGATGTAATGGATCATTTCCAGTGTAGTTGTCCCTGAGTCTATAAAAATAGTATCTCCATCTTTCACCATACTGGCTGCCACTTTAGCAATCGACTGTTTTGCTGTTTGGTTTTTGATTTGTCTATCATCAAAAGATTCTAAGCGAGCGAGTTTAAAAGCAACACCTCCATAAACTTTATGAAAATGACCTTGTTCGACTAATTTTTGTACATCTCTTCGAATGGTATTTTTCGATACTTCAAACGTGGTCATTAAGTCATCAAGAGACACGCATTGATGTTCAATGACATATTGTTTTATTCTTTCAAGCCTTTTGTTTTTTAGCATGATTCTCTTCCTTTTTAACACTAGATTAACGTTGTATTTGACTGTGTACTCTCTGCTGAGAGCCAAACTCCCTTATTTTTTCTTTTACAACGCTCTTAATCGCTTGCTGGCCTGGCGTTAAGAGCATTTGTGGATCATAAGTCTCCTTATTTTTCATGAATATGTCACGAGTAACAGCCGACCATGCTTGTGTACATTCTGTATTCACATTTATTTTTGCATGACCAAGTGTAATGGCTTTTTGAATAAGTGGTACAGGAATGCCTGATCCCCCATGAAGTACGAGTGGAATCCCAACTTTTTTGGATATGTACTCCATTTCTTTAAAACCTAATTTTGGCTCCCCTTGATATGGTCCATGGACTGATCCAAGTGCTGCTGCCAAAGCGTCTACATTTGTTTCTTCAACCAATCGAATACACTCAATCGGATCTGCGTAGTTCACATTTCCAATCAGTCCATCTTCCATCCCGCCAACAGTACCGACTTCTGCCTCAACAGACACTCCTTTCGATTTGGCATACTCTACAACTTTTTTTGTCATTTCTATATTTTTCTCAATAGGAAGCCGTGAACCATCAAACATGACTGAGCTAAAGCCTGCATCAATTGCAGCTTTACACCTTTCAACACTCATTCCATGATCTAAATGAAGAGCAACCGGAACTGTGACCGCCATGTCTTCGACTAATCCTTTTACCATCCCTACAATTGTTCGAAACCCACCTAGAAATTCTATGAGTCTGTCAGACGCAGCTAAAATAATCGGTGATTCTTCTTCTTCAGCTGCCTGTAAGATGGCTTTTGCCCATTGAAGCCCATTGATGTTAAATTGGCCGACAGCATAGCCGGTATTTCTTGCCTCAAAGATCATCGTCTTCATTGGTATTAATTCGGAATGAATATACATTTTTCTTAATCTCCTTATCAATTTAAAATCAATTATTGTAGCATTATTGAGGTGAAGTGATGTTGACAAACAAAAAATGTGCAAAATTTCTAAAACCGCATATAGATTTTAAAACTTACGAACATACAAATGGTTAACAATTGGTTGTTTAGTGTTTTTTGTGAGTAACTTTTGGTTAACTGTAGATACATCATAATGTTAAAAGCGCTTTCAGTCAATCAATTATTAGAAAAAACAAAAAATATCAAGCTGAGTTTTTTTAAATCATCTTCTAATTCAAAGCCAACACCCAATAAAAAAGCTGCCGAGTTTATCGACAGCTTTACTTTAATGGCCCAATTAAAACATCAATAGAATTAGGAATCATTCATTTTTAGAATCATTCTCTTCATAATATTCCCTGGAAAGTTCGCATTGTTGTGAAGAAAGGTCGATATAAAACACGTGCTTTGAAGGGTTTTTTAAAAACCGTCGCGGATATGTATTCTCGGGGATCGGAAATAGAAATAAATAAAAAATGAACCTTCTTGTTTTCTACCATGGAGAAACTGAAAAAAGCCTAATTCTCAAGGCTTTTTTTCTTTTTATATTCTGTTAGCTGGTCATGATAGCACCTGTCAGCCATGCAATAGACATGAGAACTAAACATGTGAGTATGGACCATTTAAGGGTGAAACGTACGTATTCGGCAATATTCAGCTTGAGCATGCCTGTTAATAGAATAGTAGCGGGTACCAGTGGCAATAAGAAGTGGGCGGCTTGTGTCAAAACGACTGTTCGCACAATTTCTATTTCTTCAATTCCGTAAGCTTGAGCAGTACTTGCAAAGATTGGCACGACACCGAAATAAAAGGCATCATTGGACATAACAAATGTAAAGGGAATGCTGAGGATAAATTGTATCGTGCATGGACAGAGAATAGATGGTGTTTAAAAAGAAGTTTGATAATTCTGTTTATTTGTTTTGATTTTATTTTTTGAAAAAATAAGAAACTCCCTCGAATTACTGATGCCAGTAAGTAAATAGAGGGAGTTTCTATAAAAAAGATATTCATATTATCATATTAAAAAATAATTCGTCATATTGCACATCCGTTAAGAGGGTGCAGCCTCTGTTTTTTCTAAATGACGTTCTATCTTCAGTGCTGCTTCTTTGGCAAGTTGAGCAAAGTACTCAACAGTGTCATCTTTTTTTCGATAAGTAGGGCAATGTATAGAGAGACCCGCAAGAATGTGTCCTTCTTGAGACAAAATAGGCACAGCGACATTTAGCGCGCCTTCATTTACTTCTCCTTCTGTATAGGCAAACCCCTTAGTTTTTATTTGATCTAAATCTACTTTTAGTCTATCGATCTCTATCTCATATTTGGACGACAATCTTCGGATCATCAGTTCTTGCTGCTTATGGTCCATGAACGCAAGTAATACCTTTCTAGATGCTCCATTATGAATAGGTTTGCTTAATCCGATAGGTCTTGAAAATTTAACATCATGGGGGCTTTCAATAGAAGCAATACATACGCCCTCTTTCGTCAATGGATCCATGATATTTAAACTGACGGTTTCTTTCGTTTTTTGAGCAATATCTTCTATAAAGGGCATCGCAATTTCACGAAGCTCTGGGAAGGGATCTGCATAAATTCCTAATTTATAAGCATTTAACCCAAGTCTTATTTTTACGGTTGATGTATTCTTGGTGAGATAGCCGCATTCCATTAAAGTATTTACTAAACGAAAAGTAACAGTAGTTGATATGCCCATTTTTTCTGTTATTTCTTTTACAGTCAATTCTTTATTTACTTTATGAAAAAGGTCTAGAATATGCAGACCTCTGCGTAAAGTTTGGGAAGTAGATTTATCAGTCATAAAAAAGCTCCTTTCCGTACCTTTCTGATAGCTTTATTCTAACTTTAGATTCTAAATCCCTCCAGTGAAAAATTGCCTTTCTTCATTCGACCATCTTTTCAAGCATGTATAAAGGGGAAAATCTCGCTAGGTCACTTTCTGCAAAATTTCTATGCAATACCTTACTAAAAATATTCAGAATATCTCAGTAGTAGTGGTTCAGTCGTTCAGAATGAATCTATGTTTACTTCCCTAAATAATAATGGATCCACTTTTACTTCCTGTAAAGGGAACATAAAAGTGGATCCATTAAAAGATAAAGTACTCATTTAACTAGTGTTGACAACGCATATAAAGGATCTATGTTTACTTCGTTGTACATATACAGTTGTGTACAGGGACATGAATAAGGGTCCATTCTGAACCCCCTTCCTGTCCTCGAATTAAAATGGATCCATTGTTTATTACTGTGCATAAATCTTCAACTTTCCCTACGTGTAATTTAATTTGTTCTTTTTCATAACTGTTAGCCAGTGATACTTGTTACCATGATTCCTACAAAATTTAAGAGCAAAACACAAATTTATTAAATCTCCTGTTCACTGACTGGTTGTTCTGACTCTAAGAAAAATTCTACAAAATCACGTCTAAAAAGAATACCTGTCATGTTTGTTATAGATTCCTTTGCAATATCAGCAGCTGTGTCACTACTAACATTTAAAAAAGTATCAAGAGGTAACTCACGCCCTGTTTGTTGGATATCTTCCCTTCTACTGTCATTCAAAAATAATCTCTCCTTTAGACTTAGATAGAACAATGTGCTTTATGTACTAGAAGGTAAATGTGGATCCATTGTTGTACACTCCCTCTTATCCATCTCCAACTCCCTTTTTGTATGCAATATCAAAAATCAAAAACCTCTAACATGAGAAGGAGATCAGCCACGTCACCGTATAGCGTTACGACTACATAACAATAGGAGAATCATGTCGGCTTTATTTTAACAATAAGAAGATATGTTTTCCCGGTCATCGTCTTCATGCACACTACTTAAACAAGCTTTTACTGCTTCAGAAATTTCTGTTAATGCCTCTTCTCTAGTATGTCGAATTAAAGAATTCACGATTTTCTGATGAATGTCTAAAATGAATACAGCACAGTGGTCACTACCTGATCTAACTGCCCTTCCCACCCCCTATAATCGTCTGAGCAGTTTGTGCATTTATGAACGGTGATCCCTCTCGCACATAACAGAATCATATTGTTCTCTTGCTGTGTATGAGCTAGGCTTTCCATCAAGCACGAGGATTCTTCAAGAATCCCCTTTCAGATCTACTCCATGTCATATACAAATTATCCAGTCCAATATAAACTAGACGTACTTCACTATATGAGTGAACATGGGACGTCTATCTTGGAAACAGCTGCACTCTTTAATTTACCTTCTGATACCACGCTTTGAAACTGGCAGCATGTTATGGAAACACAAGGAGTAGACGCCCTCAAATCAAAGAAAAAGGGGCGTCCATCTTTGAAAAAGTATGACAGAATTCAAATTATTTGGGCAGAAGCTCTACCTTTCGCCCATATTAGATATCAGTGTATTAAGTATCTTTAATATGTTTTATTTTTTTATCGCATGAATGTAATGAATCGTTTCAAAAGCAGATAAGTAATCGTTACGATTCTTAAAATAAAGTTCATGAATTTGAGCCGGTGATAGGTGTTCGTAAATTAATAAACCGGATTTCTCTAACATCTTCTCAATTTCAAAGTAAGAAAAACATGATCTCATTGGTTCCCCGCCCATTGAAGCCATTTTCAACATATTTTCAACTCTATTAGAGGTTCCTTTTTCTTCGAATAGTTTCTCGTCTGCATAATCAAAAACGATCGAACTTCCTGATGGAACCTTGGTGAATAAATAATCTATTAAGCTTGAAACTTCCTCTTTCGTTAAATAGTAAGAAACACCTAAAAGACTAAAGAATGTCTTTTTGTTATCAAATCCTTTACCTATTAGGTTTTGATAGGACAGATTTTTGGTGAAGTCCATTGAAACAAAATGAAGATTACTTGGGATTTTTAATTTAGCCTCGTCCAATCTTTGCTTTTTAAATTCCTGTGTAGTGGGATGATCAATTTCGAATATTTCTAAGCTGTTTTCCAATTCTGGATGTCGTAAACTAAAAGTATCTAATCCAGCGCCAAGTATGACATATTGTCTTAATCCTAACGCTACCTCATTAAGCAATACTTTTTCGCAATACGCAGCACGTGATAAGGTTATTGGAGAAAGTTGTACTTGTGTAATCCATTTTAATATTTCTTCTGTATTTCCCTCGAATTTTTGTGCGATATCTTTGTTGAAGAAATGTATGCCTTGAACCATATTCTCTTTGATGTCATTAAATTCTTTTACAGAAATTAAGTCTTTAGCTAAATAATCATTAAAGATTTTAGGGGTATCATCAAATTGACTATGATAGGATCTGCCAAAAGCTGATATTAACGAAGTTACACTTGACTCATTTTTCTTCATACAAACACACTCCTTTATTTTAGAACAAAAAAATAGGGTTCCCCCTGGCCAGGAGAACCCTATTATATAACTGAAAAAAATAAAAGTAAATTATAGCACAAATAAAAAATTTTGTCAATTATAAAGGCGGAAAAATATTTAATTGCTATGTGTTCATAAATTGATGATTTAATGAACAGTGCACATATTTATCGAATTCTTTCTGTTTTATTTCGTAACCTTAAACGCTTTAACAAACTCAATACAACTTTTCGAAATATTGTTTTATTGAAGGAAAGCTACCTTTTGGAGCACCTAATAGTTTTTCATAAATCTCGTCAATCGCATCTAGTTTGGCAATGAGCTGTTCGTGAGTCAATGAGAAAAGGCTTGGATCAAGCATAAAATGGAGTCCGACTAATAAGAATTCCGTAATTTCATCTGGAAAATCCGTGTGAAATACACCTTCTTCTACTCCTTGCTTCAAAATAGATGAAATAATTGGTACATATTCTTTTATCATGCAAACTTTCATTTTCTGATGTAGAAGAACGTTATCTTTGTGATGTAAATGAGTCATTAATCCATCACTGAAATGATTTGATGTTTCCTGTGAAAAAAACTGAATAATATTTATAAACTTCTCTATTGCTTTTAAATCGGAGTTATTATTAATTTGTTTAAACAATTGAACACTTGAATCAATAGAGTCTTGAATTACTGCGTCCGCAATTTCATCTTTTGACTTGAAATAATGATAAAAAGTGCCTTTTGCAACTCCGATTTTTTTAATAATATCGCTAATCGTAGTATTCTCGTACCCATTAGATGAAAACAAATCTTTTGCGACGGAAATAATCTCGGTTCTTCTTTCTTCGGGTTTTTTGACAATTCTTTTCATGGAACTCCCCCCTTGAGGCTTATAATTGTCTTTTAAAGATACATCATTGACCGTCGGTCGGTCAATGATGTATTATTTATTTACTTAACATCTTTAGGGAGTGTGAAGAGATGACGAATGAAAACCAAGTGCGAAAGTATGAAGAGGAGCGCATTCGTACTGTTTTAAGAGAAATTGAAAAAAAGTGGTTAAATTGGATCATGATTCTGGTGGATTAAAGAAAGATGTCATTCATCTAAAGAAAACCTTTTGGGATGATGTGAAAATAAATCTAGATAATCCTGAAGATGCTAGTGAAACCTTATCAAGCATTAGACAGCAGGCGGAGATGCTGTCCGAGAGGGAAAGAACGCACCGTCAACTAGATAAGCAGAGGAAGACCTTAACTCGATTAAAAGATTCTCCATATTTCGCCCGAGTTGATTTTCTCGAAAATGGTAAGGAGACAACAAATAACGTGTACCTCGGAGTTGCGAGTTTAATGGATGAAAATGAGGAAACATTTCTTATTTATGATTGGAGAGCCCCTATTTCCAGTATTTATTATGATTACTCTCCAGGATCAGCCCAATACGAAACAGTAGAAGGGATAATTCAAGGAGTAATAGAGTTAAAGCGTCAGTTTATCACGAGAGATGGGCAAATCAAAACGATGTTTGATACGGATGTTACCATTGGCGATGAACTTTTGAAAGAAGTACTTGGCAATAACGCGAGTACCAATATGAAAAGCATTGTTGCTACCATTCAGAAAGAACAAAATCAGATTATTCGTAACGTGAAAAGCAAGTATTTAGTTGTACAAGGGGTTGCTGGAAGCGGGAAAACTTCTGCAGCTCTTCAAAGAGTTGCTTATTTGCTGTATCACTATCAGAATGAGATCACGGCTGAAAATATTATGCTTTTTTCCCCTAATTCTTTATTTAATCGCTACATTGCTTCTGTCCTCCCTGATTTAGGGGAGGACAATATGCAGCAGCTCACATTCCAAGAATATGTGGAGAAACGTCTTGGAAAACAATTTGATGTTGAACATCCGTTTGCGCAAATGGAATATATGCTTACATGTCAGGAACATAAAGAGTATCCTGCAAGAAGAAAAGGAATACGGTATAAAGCGAGTAGCGATTTTAAAGCTTTGATTGATTCCTATGTTGTTGTTCTCTCGAGTGAAGAGCTTATCTTTAAAAATATTTCTTTCCGAGGAGAAATGTTGATTAGAGCTGAACAAATTAAAAGCTATTTTTATTCACTGGATGCATCTATCTCCATTCCAAATCGTATGCAGTTAGTAAAGGAATGGCTTCTAAAAGAGTTAGGAAAGAAAGAAAAATTGGAAAGAACCAAAGATTGGGTAATAGAAGAGAGTGATCTGTTAGATCTTGAAGAGTATACAAAAGTTTATAGTGAGCTACTTAAGGAAGGCAGATTTTCTGAAAATACGTTCGATGATTTTGAACAGGAGCAAAAAAAAATAGCTAAAATGATTGTCAAAAAACACTTTAAACCAATACGAACAGCTGTAAAGAAACTAAAGTTTATTAATGTAGCGGCGATTTACTGTCAACTGTTTAAACAGAAAGACAACATCCTCCAAAAGCTTAATGGTACTCTTCCTGAAAGTTGGAAAGAAATTTGTTCATCCACATTAAAAAAGCTACAAAGAAAAGAAATGTCGTATGAAGATGCAGCGCCTTATTTGTATCTCCAAGATAAACTTGAGGGAAAGAGAATAAACACAAGAATACGCCATTTATTAATTGATGAAGCACAGGATTATTCACCCTTTCAGTTTTTTGTTCTTAAGCAGCTTTTTCCTTATTGCCGAATGACGATTCTAGGTGATTTTAATCAAGCGATTTATGCCCATACTCTAAATGCACCAACCTTACTATCAAGCGAATTATATGTAAAAGAAAATTTTGAGAGAGTAGAGTTAACGAAAAGTTACCGTTCAACTCGTCAAATCGTTGAATTTACAAAGGGAATTTTAGAAGAAGGAGAAATTATTGAAGTTTTTAACAGAGATGGTCAGAAACCTACTTTTACGAAGGTAGAGGATCTAGACACCCTTCAATCTCGAATAACACAGAAGATTCGTCAACTGCAGTCAGCAAACTATGAAACAATCGCTGTGATATGTAAAACGGGAAAAGAATGCAAGGAATCCTATGAGCAATTGAGTAAGCAAATGGATATCAAGATGATTGAACAAAGTACGACTTCCTATCAAAAAGGTATCTTAATTCTCCCTACTTATTTAGCAAAGGGAATCGAATTTGATGCTGTAATCATATACGATGCTTCTAATGTAAAATATGGAAGAGGATTTGAAAGGAAACTCTTTTATACTGCATGCACGAGGGCTATGCACGAGCTTCATCTTTTCTCCATAGGGGAGATGAGCACGTTTATGAATAAGATTCCTAAAAATTCGTATGAGATTACAGTTTGAGTATAATTCAATGAGGAATTGCTAAGCGTTTAAAAGCCTCCCTACCACTTCAACTCCAGCCAGATTTGCGGATGCTTCTTTTTCTATGACATTAAATATGAAAGCCGATGAATCCTTTTTTAACTTCTATTTCCATGGTGTTTACACTTGGTTTACTAGGAGAAGAAACCTTTGCTGGTTCTTATCTTTATTTTGATTTAATAGTCGTTCATTATGGATCCACTTTTGCCTTCCAAAATAATAATGGATCCACTTTTAACTTCTGTGAAAAGAGTATAAAAGTGGATCCATTAAATTATAGAATCCTTATTTCACTGGTGTTAATAAAGCATTCAATGGATCTATATTTACCTTCTTGTACAGATTTAAAAATCACCTTACACTATTTATTGCAAATTCTATATCTATGTTATGTACTAACGTCATTCCATACAACTTCAAACTTCTTTAACCTCAATGACATATAGCCCCCCATTATAAAAAGGGAGGCTATGGTTAAGCTTTAGTTGACCCTAAAAAGTACTAAACGTACTAGGCTACATGTAATGGACTGCCCACTAAGATTTCTTATAGAGAAAGTCGTTCCCGCAGGAATCTGGCCTGTGAAACCTATTGATACTACTTGTTGACCAGTGGCCAAACCGTCATTTCTTCCAGTTGAAATAGCGGTTGTTGTATTATTTAAAACTACTCCTATGTTTGTTGGACCAGCTTGAGTAGCGCTAGGCGCAACCAAACCTGTCACATAATAATTTCCTGCAACTTGAACTGTGAAGGTATCAGGAGTTGTAAAGGTTACATTATTTAAGAATTGATTTCCAACTATAGAAAAATTATCGTTATTTGCTACCGTTTGAGTAGTACTATTAGCAGCAGCAGCCGAAGCTGTTGAAAGTGTACCTGTAGCCCCTGTAGCGCCAGTGATTCCTGTGGCACCCGTGCCTCCTGTGGCACCGGTAATTCCTGTGGCACCCGTGCCTCCTGTGGCACCGGTAATTCCTGTGGCACCCGTGCCTCCTGTAGCGCCAGTAATTCCCGTAGCGCCGGTTCCTCCTGTGGCGCCAGTGATTCCTGTAGCACCCGTGCCTCCTGTGGCGCCGGTGGTTCCCGTAGCGCCGGTG
>NZ_LGYN01000003.1 GCF_001307105.1 Bacillus australimaris
CGGAACTGGTCTTTTTTGTGTTTTTAAGAGGTTTGACACCATATAAATGTGGAAATAATATTGTTAGTTGAGCGATTGTCTTGAAAAATCGATCGAAAAAATTTATAGTAAGATTAAAGTCAAATATAGTCAAAGTCAATGGAGGAGGAGGCGGAGTGGCACAAAATATTTCTGATATCATCGAGCAGTATTTGAAGGAAGTCTTGGATCAGAACGGTCGAGAAATATTAGAAATTAAGCGCAATGAAATTGCAGATAAATTTCAATGCGTACCTTCACAAATTAACTATGTTATCAATACACGCTTTACGAGCGAGAGAGGTTATATCGTTGAAAGTAAGCGTGGCGGCGGTGGCTATATACGTATCATTAAAGTCAAGATGAATGATGAAGTCGACTTATTGAACAACATTATTTCCCAAATATATCATCGTTTATCACAGGCTGCATCTGATCATATCATCATGCGCCTTGTTGAAAATAATATTTTATCTGAAAGAGAAGCTAAGATGATGATTAGTGTCATGGACCGTTCTGTATTGCATATTGATTTACCTGAACGAGATGAACTGCGGGCTCGGATGATGATAGCGATGTTAAATGCTTTAAAATTAAAGTAAAGCGGGTGAAAAGATTGATTTGTCAAGAATGTCATGAGAGACCAGCCACTTTTCACTTTACGAAAGTTATAAATGGAGAAAAACAAGAAATGCATATATGTGAACAATGTGCAAAAGAAAACAGTGATTCATATGCTATGAGTGGAAACCAAGGTTTCTCGATTCACAACTTATTATCAGGCTTATTGAATATCGATCCTAGCTTCACCACAAGTGCTAATAAGGGGTCATCCATATTTCAAGAAGCGAGAGAAGTGGATCAGTGTCCTAAGTGTGGCTTAACCTTTCAACAGTTCAGAAAAACAGGCCGTTTTGGCTGTGCAGAATGTTATCAAACCTTTGATCAGTATTTAAACCCTGTTTTGCGGAAAGTCCATAGTGGAAATACAGTCCATAATGGAAAAGTCCCTAAACGAATTGCAGGCAGTCTGCATGTCCGCCGGAAACTTGAGTTAATGCAGCAAGAGCTGAAGCAGTTGATTGAACAGGAAGAGTTCGAAAAAGCAGCGGAAGTTCGAGATCAAATTCGTGCATTAGAGCATGAGCAATCTCAGCAGAGGGAGGGAGATTAACGACATGTCGCTCCAGCATTTTATTCAAGACGCTTTAAGTCAGTGGATGAAACAAAAAGGACCAGAAAGTGACATTGTTCTAAGCAGTCGTATCCGGCTAGCACGCAATCTAGAGCATGTTCGTTTCCCAACTCAGTTTTCTCAAGAAGAGGCTGAAGCTGTTCTCCAGCAATTCGAGCAGAAGTTTGCTAGCCAGGAAGTGAAGGACATTGGCAATTTTGTTCTGATCCGGATGAATGAAACGCAGCCTTTAGAAAAGAGGGTACTTGTTGAAAAGCATTTGATCAGCCCAAACTTAGCAGAATCAAGATTTGGCGGCTGTTTGCTTTCTGAAAATGAAGAAGTTAGTGTGATGCTGAATGAAGAAGATCATATTCGGATCCAATGCTTATTCCCAGGTTTTCAACTAGCCAATGCACTAAAAGCGGCTAATCAGGTAGATGACTGGATTGAAGAGCAAGTGGATTACGCGTTTTCTGAAAAACGGGGATATTTAACAAGCTGTCCGACTAATGTAGGTACAGGTATTAGGGCTTCGGTCATGATGCATCTGCCAGCATTAGCCCTTACAAGACAAATGAATCGGATTATTCCGGCAATTAATCAATTAGGTCTTGTGGTCAGAGGAATTTATGGTGAGGGCAGCGAAGCAATAGGGAACATCTTTCAAATTTCAAATCAAATGACACTTGGTCAATCAGAAGAAGATATAGTGGATGATTTGAATAGTGTAACTGCGCAGCTCATTGAACAAGAGCGCTCTGCACGAAAAGCATTATATCAAACATCTAAAATTGAACTTGAGGACAGAGTGTACCGATCCTTAGGAATTTTGGCCAATTGTCGTATGATTGAATCAAAGGAAACTGCAAAGTGTTTGTCAGATGTGCGGCTTGGAATTGATTTAGGTATCATTAAGGGGCTTTCAAGTAATATACTGAATGAACTCATGATTTTGACTCAGCCTGGCTTCCTTCAACAATATTCAGGAGGGGCCTTGGAGCCAAATAAACGAGATATAAAACGAGCAGCGATTATTAGAGAAAGGCTGCGCTTAGAAATGCATAGGAATGGACAGGAGGATGAAACGATATGATGTTTGGAAGATTCACTGAAAGAGCTCAAAAGGTATTAGCACTTGCACAAGAAGAAGCCATTCGCCTAGGCCATAAGAACATTGGTACTGAACACATTTTACTTGGTCTTGTACGTGAAGGTGAGGGCATCGCTGCCAAAGCATTAGAAGCACTGGGCCTTGTTTCAGATAAAATCCAAAAAGAAGTCGAAAGCTTGATTGGAAGAGGGCAAGAGGTGTCTCAAGCTATTCCTCATTATACGCCTAGAGCGAAGAAGGTCACTGAGCTTTCAATGGATGAAGCAAGAAAGCTAGGTCATTCCTATGTAGGAACAGAACATATTCTATTAGGTCTTATTCGTGAGGGTGAGGGTGTCGCTGCCCGTGTCTTAAATAACCTCGGAGTGAGCTTAAATAAAGCACGTCAGCAAGTTCTGCAGCTGCTTGGAAGCAATGAAACAGGTGCATCTGCAGCAGGCTCTAATAGCAATGCAAATACGCCGACGCTAGATAGCTTGGCAAGAGATTTAACAGCTATTGCAAAAGAGGACAGCTTGGACCCTGTGATTGGCCGAAGCAAAGAAATTCAACGTGTCATTGAGGTCCTAAGTAGAAGAACAAAAAATAACCCTGTGCTGATTGGTGAGCCTGGTGTTGGTAAAACAGCCATCGCAGAAGGTCTTGCACAGCAAATTATTCATAACGAAGTACCTGAAATCCTGCGCGATAAACGAGTGATGACACTGGATATGGGAACCGTAGTAGCGGGAACGAAATATCGTGGTGAATTCGAGGATCGTTTGAAAAAAGTCATGGACGAAATTCGTCAGGCTGGAAACATCATTCTCTTCATCGATGAACTTCATACACTCATTGGTGCTGGTGGAGCAGAGGGAGCGATTGATGCGTCTAATATCTTGAAGCCATCTTTAGCACGTGGAGAGCTTCAGTGTATCGGTGCGACAACGCTAGATGAGTACCGTAAATATATTGAAAAGGATGCTGCGCTTGAACGACGTTTCCAGCCAATTCAAGTGGATCAGCCATCTGTTGATGAAAGTATTCAAATCTTAAGAGGACTTAGAGATCGGTATGAGGCACATCACCGTGTGTCCATTACAGATGAAGCGATTGAGGCGGCGGTGAAGCTGTCTGACCGTTATATTTCTGATCGTTTCCTTCCAGATAAGGCGATTGATTTAATTGATGAGGCTGGTTCGAAAGTCCGTCTGCGTTCTTTCACAACACCGCCTAACCTAAAAGAACTAGAGCAAAAGCTGGATGAAGTACGCAAGGAAAAGGATGCGGCTGTTCAAAGTCAAGAATTTGAAAAGGCAGCTTCTCTTCGTGATACAGAGCAGCGTTTGCGTGAAAAAGTAGAAGTGACAAAGAAATCATGGAAAGAAAAGCAGGGACAAGAGAATTCAGAGGTATCTGTAGATGATATCGCAATGGTTGTGTCTAGCTGGACGGGAGTACCTGTATCAAAAATTGCTCAAACGGAGACAGATAAGCTTCTAAATATGGAACAATTGCTTCACTCTCGTGTGATCGGGCAGGATGAAGCCGTTGTCGCTGTAGCGAAAGCTGTGAGACGTGCGCGTGCAGGTCTGAAAGATCCAAAACGTCCAATCGGTTCCTTTATCTTCTTAGGACCAACAGGGGTTGGTAAAACGGAGCTTGCAAGAGCACTCGCTGAGTCTATTTTCGGTGATGAAGAAGCAATGATCCGTATTGATATGTCTGAATACATGGAGAAGCACTCTACATCTAGACTTGTTGGGTCACCTCCAGGCTATGTCGGCTATGATGAAGGCGGACAGTTAACGGAAAAAGTAAGAAGAAAACCTTATTCTGTTGTGCTTTTAGATGAGATTGAAAAGGCGCATCCAGATGTATTTAATATCTTACTGCAAGTGTTAGAAGATGGTCGTCTGACTGATTCTAAAGGGCGTACCGTTGACTTTAGAAATACGATTTTGATTATGACATCAAACGTTGGGGCTAGTGAGCTGAAGCGCAATAAATATGTTGGCTTTAACGTGCAGGATGAAAGTCAAAATTACAAGGATATGAAAGGCAAAGTGATGGGCGAGTTGAAACGTGCGTTTAGACCTGAATTTATCAACCGTATTGATGAAATCATTGTCTTCCACTCGCTTGAGAAGAAACATCTAAAAGAGATCGTGTCTCTCATGTCTGATCAATTAACAAAACGATTAAAGGAACAAGACCTTTCAATCGAATTGACGGAAGCCGCTCAAGCGAAGATTGCCGACGAAGGTGTAGATCTTGAGTACGGTGCGCGTCCATTAAGAAGAGCGATTCAAAAGCATGTGGAGGATCGACTGTCTGAGGAGCTGCTGAAGGGCAATATTGAAAAAGGTCAACATATCGTATTAGATGTGGAAGATGGAGAAATTGTCGTAAAAGCGACGGCTGCTACGAACTAATATAGTAAGATCAAAGTGTGAGGCATACCAGTTAGATGTATGCCTCCCTTTACTTATTTTCTGACCAGTATAAGGAGTTGTATTCTTCAATCTATGGCTAAGACAAAATCAAAATTTATATGCCAATCGTGCGGTTATGAGTCAGCCAAATGGATGGGGAAATGTCCAGGCTGCGGCACATGGAACAGTATGACAGAAGAGGTCGTTCGCAAAGAGCCGGCAAACCGTCGAAGTGCTTTCAATCATTCTGTTCAAACCATTCAAAAACCTTCACCTATATCTGCAATTGAAACATCCGAAGAACCCCGAATCAAAACGAATTTAGAAGAATTTAACCGAGTATTAGGAAGTGGAATTGTCAAAGGCTCTCTTGTTCTCATTGGCGGAGATCCTGGGATTGGGAAGTCCACATTATTATTACAAGTATCAGCACAGCTCTCAGACCAAAATCAGAATGTGTTATACATATCTGGTGAGGAGTCCATAAAACAAACGAAGCTAAGAGCGGACCGCCTCGGCATTGAAAGCGCCTCTTTACATGTTTTGGCTGAAACCGATATGGAGTATATAACGTCTGCTATACAAGAGATGAGACCTGCTTTTGTTGTGGTGGATTCGATTCAAACCGTTTATCAAAGCGATATCACGTCAGCTCCCGGTTCTGTATCTCAAGTAAGAGAATGTACAGCGCAGCTGATGAAAATTGCAAAGACAAATGGGATTCCTATTTTTATCGTTGGTCATGTGACCAAAGAAGGTTCGATCGCAGGACCACGCCTTTTAGAGCATATGGTAGACACCGTTCTTTATTTTGAAGGCGAGCGTCACCATACGTTTCGTATCTTGCGGGCGGTGAAAAATCGATTTGGTTCAACGAATGAATTAGGGATTTTCGAAATGAGAGAGGAAGGGCTCACGGAAGTATTAAACCCATCAGAAATTTTCTTAGAAGAGCGGTCGGCAGGTGTATCAGGATCGTGTGTTGTTGCCTCAATGGAAGGAACAAGACCCGTTCTTGTCGAGATACAAGCTTTAATTTCCCCGACAAGCTTTGGAAATCCACGAAGAATGGCCACTGGCCTTGATCATAATCGAGTATCACTGCTCATGGCGGTTTTAGAAAAACGCGTTGGTCTGCTGCTGCAAAATCAAGATGCGTATTTAAAGGTCGCAGGCGGTGTGAAACTTGACGAACCAGCGATTGACTTGGCCATTGCTGTCAGTATTGCATCAAGCTTTAAAGACGCAGCGCCGCATCAAGCGGATTGCTTTATAGGCGAGGTCGGTCTGACGGGAGAAGTCAGAAGAGTATCAAGAATTGAACAGCGAGTGCAGGAAGCTGCGAAACTAGGGTTTAAGCGAATGTTTATTCCTCAGGCGAATATAGATGGATGGAAAAAGCCAAGAGGGATTGAGTTAGTTGGTGTAGAAAATGTAGCGGAGGCACTTCGAATTTCACTAGGGGGATCATAGAAATGGAAAAAGAGAAAAAAGGAGCGAGAGAACTCGATCTCTTAGATATTGTACAGTTTGTTGCACCAGGAACACCTCTGCGGGCTGGGATTGAAAACGTCCTGAGAGCCAATACGGGCGGGCTCATTGTTGTTGGTTATAACGACAAAGTAAAGAGTGTGGTAGATGGAGGATTTCACATTAATTCTGCCTTCTCACCAGCACATTTATATGAATTGGCCAAAATGGATGGGGCCATTATTTTAAGTGATTCTGGTCAAAAAATCTTGTATGCGAATACACAGCTGATGCCAGATGCAACGATCCATTCCTCAGAAACAGGCATGAGGCACCGTACGGCTGAACGTGTAGCGAAGCAGACAGGCTGTTTAATCATTGCCATTTCTGAACGGAGGAACGTCATTACCTTATATCAAGGAAATCGTCGTTATACGCTGAAAGATATTGGCTTTATTTTAACCAAGGCCAATCAAGCCATTCAAACACTTGAGAAATATAAAACCATTTTAGATCATGCCATTTCTGCGTTAAGCGCCCTAGAATTTGAAGAGCTTGTGACCTTTGGTGATGTATTATCCGTGCTGCATCGCTACGAAATGGTGCTCAGAATTAAAAATGAAATCAATATGTATATCAAAGAGCTCGGAACAGAGGGACACTTGATTCGTCTGCAAGTCAATGAGCTCATTACCGATATGGAGCAGGAAGCAGCTTTATTTATTAAAGATTACGTGAAAGAAAAAATCAAAGATCCGTATGTTCTGCTTAAACAGCTCCAAGATATGTCGAGCTTCGAGCTTTTAGATGATTCCATTCTGTACAAGTTACTCGGATATCCAGCTTCTACAAATATTGACGAATATGTGTACACAAGAGGATATAGATTACTCCACAAAATCCCTAGACTGCCAATGCCAATCGTCGAAAACGTGGTTGAAGCATTCGGTGTGCTAGATCGAATTATGGAAGCGGATGTACAAGAATTGGATGAAGTAGAAGGAATTGGAGAAGTAAGAGCGAAAAAGATAAAAAAAGGATTAAAAAGGCTGCAAGAAAAACATTATATTGACCGTCAGCTTTAAGAAGAGAAATTTTTTTCTATTACGGTTAAAAATGGATGAATATGGGTATCATAATGATGGTTTTGTTTTCTGTTGATTTGATAGGAAACTTAAACATATATCAATGTCAGATGAAGGTGGATTGACAGATGAAAAATAAAGGAGGTGAAGGTATGTTAAAAAGAATCGTTCAGGCGTTTTTTATCATTTTTGGTGCAGTTGTGGGGATTTTTATCATTCCAGAGTTATTTCTGCTTTTAAATGTAAAGGACATACCTTTCGTAACAAATGCTTACTCTTCAGCACTAATAGGAGCCGCTGTGTTCTTGATCATCGGCAAATGGTGCACAGGTTATGTGGTTAATTGGGTGAAATGGATCGAGGATTCTCTATTGAAGGCACCTCTTCCTGATCTTATATCTGGAAGTTTCGGATTAGTATTTGGACTTATTCTAGCATATCTTATTGTAAACGTGATCCCGCTAAACAATATCCCATATCATATTTTTGGTACCATTATTCCGATTTTCCTGGCTTTCTTTTTAGGATACCTTGGGTTTCAGGTAGGGTTTAAGAAGAAGGATGAAATGATGGGGCTGTTCTCCCGATCTGCAAAGGTCAGTAAGAAAAAAGGAGCAGCTGATGATGAACCTGAAATAGAAGATAAAAAGCTGAAAATTTTAGACACAAGTGTTATCATTGATGGAAGAATCGCAGATATTTGTCAAACTGGATTCTTAGAAGGTGTTATGGTCATTCCTCAATTTGTGCTCGAGGAATTACAGCATATTGCAGACTCTTCTGATGTATTAAAGAGAAATAGAGGCCGAAGAGGTCTTGATATTTTAAATCGTATTCAAAAAGAATTAGATATCAAAGTTGAAATTTACGAAGGTGACTTCGAAGACATTCAAGAGGTTGATAGCAAGCTTGTGAAGCTCGCTAAATTAACTTCTGGTGTTGTTGTGACAAATGATTTTAACTTAAATAAAGTATGCGAACTTCAAAAAGTAGCAGTGTTAAACATCAATGATTTAGCCAATGCGGTAAAACCGGTTGTACTGCCTGGGGAAGAAATGAAGGTACAGGTCATCAAAGATGGAAAAGAGCATAACCAAGGTGTTGCTTACTTAGATGACGGTACGATGATTGTGGTCGAAGAAGGACGCAATTACATTGGAAAAGACATCGATGTGCTCGTCACAAGTGTACTGCAGACTGCTGCTGGAAGAATGATTTTTGCGAAGCCAAAACTTCTGGAGAAGGCGCTCTAAAGGGAGAACGAACATGTATTATGAAGTAGTTATTCCGGCTGCGGGGCAGGGGAAACGAATGAAGGCCGGCCGCAATAAGCTCTTTATTGAGCTGAAAAGAATGCCGGTCATTATTCATACACTAAAGGTGTTTGACGCTCATTCACAATGCAAACGCATGATCCTAGCGATCAATGAAGAGGAGCGTCAAGACTTTGAAAGGCTACTCAAGGTACACGCTTTTCAAACGCCTGTTTCACTTGTCACTGGCGGTGAAGAACGTCAGCAAAGTGTATACGAAGGATTAAAGGCTGTGAAAGATGCGGACATCGTGCTTGTTCATGATGGGGCAAGGCCTTTTATTAAGCATACACAGATTGACTTGCTCGTTAAAGCAGCGATTGAAAAAGGCTCCGCAGTTGTAGCGGTACCAGTGAAAGACACAATCAAACGCGTTCAAGAAGGCAAAGTGGAACAAACCATTGAACGTCAGAGCTTGTGGGCAGTCCAGACCCCACAAGCTTTTCGTCATTCTATTTTAAAAGAGGCGCATGAGTATGCTGAGCGGACAGGCTTTCTTGGAACAGACGACGCCAGCCTTGTTGAACAATTACATGGTGAGAATGTGTATATTGTCCAAGGAGACTATACCAATATTAAGCTGACAACACCGGATGATTTATTGGTTGCCAAAGCAATTATGGATGCGGAAAGAGGGTACTAGATCATGTTGAGAATAGGACAAGGCTTTGATGTACATCAATTAACAGAGGGAAGACCTCTCATTATCGGCGGGGTTACCATCCCCTATGAAAAGGGACTGCTCGGGCATTCAGACGCTGATGTGCTGCTTCACACAGTGGCAGATGCCTGTCTAGGTGCGATTGCTGAAGGAGATATCGGCCGACATTTCCCAGACACGGATCCTGAGTTCAAGGATGCAGACTCTTTTAAATTACTGCAGCATGTGTGGGCACTAGTGAAAGAAAAAGGCTACACACTTGTGAATATTGACTGTACTATCATGGCGCAAAAGCCAAAAATGGCGCCTTACATTCAACCAATGTGTGAGAAAATCGCAGAAGCGCTTGAGGCAGATGTCACACAAGTGAATGTCAAAGCAACAACCACGGAGAAACTGGGATTTACAGGTAGAGGCGAAGGAATTGCCTCTCAAGCAACAGTGCTTCTTCAGAAAAAGTAAAATCCGTTTTGATGAGAATGGGTTTTGATGATAAAATACGTTTATAAAAAATTGGTGTCAGACAACATGATGCAAATGAAAGGAAGTTAAACTCATGGGAAATGAAGTGCGCGTTCGTTATGCACCGAGTCCAACTGGTCATTTACATATTGGGAATGCTAGAACGGCTCTTTTCAACTATTTGTTCGCACGCAGCCAAGGCGGCAAATTTATTATTCGAATCGAGGATACGGATCAAAAGCGTAATGTAGAAGGCGGTGAAGAAAGCCAGCTTCGCCATCTGCAATGGCTCGGTATTGATTGGGATGAGAGTATTGATAAAGACGGCGGTTACGGTCCTTACAGACAATCAGAGCGTAATGATATTTACAAGAAATATTATGACGAGCTATTAGAGAAAGACCTGGCGTATAAGTGCTATTGTACGGCTGAAGAGCTAGAGGCAGAGCGTGAAGCACAAATCGCCCGCAGTGAAATGCCTCGATATTCTGGTAAATGCAGTCATTTATCAAAAGAAGAAGAGGACAAGCTGGTTGCTGAAGGAAGAGAGCCAAGTATCCGCTTCCGAGTGCCGAAAGGAGAAATCATCAAATTTGACGATATGGTCAAAGGCGATATTTCATTTGAAACAGATGGCATCGGTGACTTTGTCATTGTGAAAAAAGATGGCACGCCAACTTATAACTTCGCTGTAGCCGTGGATGATTATTTAATGAAAATGACTCACGTTCTTCGCGGAGAGGATCATATTTCAAATACCCCTAAACAAATCATGATTTTTAATGCATTTGGCTGGGATGTTCCGCTATTCGGACACATGACGTTGATTGTGAACGAGAACCGTAAGAAATTAAGTAAACGTGATGAATCGATTATTCAATTCATCGAGCAATATAAGAATTTAGGCTATTTGCCAGAAGCCCTGTTTAACTTCATTGCATTACTTGGATGGTCTCCAGTAGGCGAAGAGGAACTGTTTACAAAAGAGCAATTCATCGATATTTTCGATGTGAACCGACTTTCTAAGTCACCAGCTCTATTTGATATGCATAAACTGAAATGGGTGAATAACCAATACGTGAAGGCACTTGATCTTAATCAAGTTGTGGCACTAACACTTCCGCATCTTCAAAAGGCAGGCAAAGTAAGTGAGCAGCTGACAGAAGAAGAAAACACGTGGGTACGCAAGCTGATTTCTCTGTATCATGAACAATTAAGCTACGGAGCAGAAATTGTTGAGTTAACAGAGTTGTTCTTTAAGGAGCAAATTGAGTATAATCAAGAGGCGAAGGAAGTTCTATCAGAGGAGCAAGTGCCAGAAGTCATGGCATCCTTTGCAGGTCAGCTTGAACAGCTTGAGTCTTTCACTCCTGATGAAATCAAGGCTGCTATTAAAGCGGTACAAAAAGAAACAGGGCATAAAGGCAAGAAACTATTCATGCCGATTCGTGTGGCTGTCACAGGACAAACGCATGGCCCAGAACTTCCGCAAAGTATTGAATTATTAGGTAAAGAAACGGTATTAAACCGCATCAAACAAATATAAGGAAATCGTTGCGAGGGAGAAGTACAATGTACTCGTCCATCACAGAAAGAGTCTCCACCGGCTGAAAGAGACTTATGGGCAGACGTTGGAAATGCACCCTCAAGACCCTTGAGGAACACGTACGTTAGTATGCAAGGGCGGTACCCTCCGTTATGGGATTAAGTTGAGAAGGCTGCAAGATAAGTGGCTTTCTAAACAGAGTGGAACCGCGTTTTCAAAACGTCTCTGTCATATGGCAGAGGCGTTTTTTATTTGTCCAAAAAAAGAGAGCAAGTTCTAGGAGAGATTGATTGGGAAGAACGGGGGGAGCATGTGTTTTTCAAAATGCTGAAAGAAGATATTGATACTGTGTTTGATCAAGATCCTGCTGCTAGAAGCTATATTGAAGTAGTGCTAACCTATTCAGGGCTTCATGCGATTTGGGCTCACCGTATTGCGCACGCATTTTATAAGCGTAAGCTGTATTTTATTGCGCGGATCATTTCTCAGGTCAGCCGGTTTTTCACAGGGGTGGAGATTCACCCAGCGGCAACCATCGGCAGGCGATTCTTTATTGATCACGGCATGGGCGTTGTGATCGGGGAAACATGTGAAATTGGAGACAACGTCACTGTTTTCCAAGGCGTGACATTAGGGGGAACAGGGAAAGAAAAGGGAAAGCGGCATCCGACTATTTTAGACGATGCTCTCATTGCGACAGGTGCCAAGGTGCTTGGTTCTATTACAGTTGGAAAAGGGTCCAAAATTGGTGCAGGGTCGGTTGTGTTAAAGGACGTCCCAGACCATTCCACTGTTGTAGGTATACCTGGACGAGTGGTCGTTCAAAATGGAAAGAAAATCAATCGTGATCTCAATCATCAAGATTTGCCAGATCCAGTTTCCGATCGTTTTAAAGAATTGGAACGAGAAATGGAAAAGCTAAAAGGTGAGCTGGCTTTATTGAGCAGAAAGGAAGAACAATCATGACAATCAATATTTATAATACATTAACTCGTAAGAAGGAAGAATTTGTCCCGCTTGAGCCAGGAAAGGTCAAGATGTATGTGTGCGGACCAACTGTTTATAACTACATTCATATCGGGAATGCTAGACCTGCTATTGTTTATGACACTGTACGTAAGTATTTAGAATACAGCGGTTACGATGTGAACTTTGTATCAAACTTTACAGATGTGGATGATAAACTTATCAAAGCAGCCAATGAACTTGGAGAAGATGTGCCGACAATTGCTGACCGGTTTATCCAAGCTTACTTCGAAGACGTCAGTGCACTAGGCTGCAAAAAAGCAGACCTTCACCCGCGAGTGACGGAAAATATGGATGATATCATTGCGTTTATTGCGACATTGATTGAAAAAGGTTACGCCTATGAAGCTGGTGGCGACGTGTATTACAGCACACGCTCATTTGAAGGCTATGGAAAGCTTTCTCATCAATCGATTGATGAACTGAAAACAGGTGCCCGTATTCGTGTAGGTGAAAAGAAACGAGATGCACTGGACTTTGCTCTTTGGAAGGCAGCAAAGGATCAGGAGATCTCTTGGGATAGCCCGTGGGGCGAAGGACGTCCAGGCTGGCATATCGAATGCTCGGCCATGGTTAAAAAATATTTAGGCGATACGATCGATATTCATGCTGGCGGACAGGATTTAACATTCCCTCACCATGAGAATGAGATTGCTCAATCTGAGGCTTTGACAGGGAAGCCTTTTGCGAAGTATTGGATGCATAACGGATATATTAATATTGATAATGAAAAAATGTCAAAATCACTAGGCAACTTTGTGCTGGTGCATGATATTGTGAAAGAACAAGATCCTGATGTGCTCCGCTTCTTTATGTTGTCGGTTCACTATCGCCACCCAATTAACTATTCAATGGATTTATTAGAAAGTACAAAGAGTGCGTTTAACCGACTCAAAACATCGTATGCGAATTTACACCATCGCCTTGAGAGCAGCACGAATATCACGGAAGATAATGCTGAATGGCTGGCAAAAATTGAGGACCAGCGTGCGACATTTATTTCTGAAATGAATGATGACTTCAATACAGCAAATGCGATCTCTGTTTTATTTGAATTAGCGAAACAGGCGAATTATTATATGGAAAACGATCATACCTCAGAGGAAGTAATCAATGCATTTATCGGCTTGTTCCAAGAAATTACGTCTGTTCTTGGCTTCTCATTAGAAGAAAAGCACACGCTTGACGAAGAGGTAGAAGCGTTAATTGAAAAACGCAATGAAGCTAGAAGAAATCGTGACTTCGCACTATCTGACCAAATTCGTGATCAATTAAAGAACATGAATATTGTGTTGGAAGACACTCCTCAAGGTACTCGCTGGAAAAGAGGAGAATAGGTCATGTTGAATTTTGAAAAGCTGAAAGATGGTAAACAGCTGAACGGACTTGCGCTTGCTTATATGGGTGATGCCATTTTTGAGGTATATGTGAGGCATCACCTCCTCCAAACGGGGGCGACAAAACCAAATGAGCTGCACAAAAGGGCAAGTAAAATTGTTTCAGCTAAATCTCAGGCTGCTATTTTATTTACGCTTCAACAGCAAGGTTTTTTCACCGAAGCGGAAGAAGCGGTACTGAAAAGAGGAAGAAATGCAAAATCAGGCACAGTGCCTAAAAACACAGACGTTCAAACGTATCGTTATAGTACAGCGTTTGAAGCGCTCATGGGTTATTTATTTATTGAAAAGCAGGACGAACGCTTAGAAGAGCTGATTAGTCAGGCGATTGAAATCGGAACGTCAGGGAGGAAGACAAATGAGTCAGCAACATGATTATGTGATTGGGAAAAATGCAGTGATTGAGACATTGAAGTCAGATCGGGAGTTATACAAGCTCTGGATGGCAGAAAACACTGTAAAAGGACAAGCCCAGCAGGTCATTGAACTCGCTAAAAAGCAAAATATCACCATTCAGTATGTTCCGAGGAAAAAGCTTGATCAGATGGTAACAGGTCAGCACCAGGGAATCGTTGCACAAGTAGCAGCATATGAATATGCAGAACTGGACGATCTGTACCAAATCGCTGAAAAGCGGAATGAACAGCCATTTTTTCTTATTTTAGATGAAATTGAAGATCCACATAATTTAGGGTCTATTATGCGTACGGCAGATGCTGTAGGTGCACATGGAATTGTCATTCCGAAAAGGAGAGCGGTCGGCTTAACAACAACTGTTGCCAAGGCATCCACTGGGGCAATCGAGCATATTCCAGTTGCAAAAGTGACCAACCTTTCAAGAGCCCTTGATGAGATGAAAGAAAGAGGAATCTGGGTCGCGGGAACAGATGCTTCAGCTAAACAGGATTATAGACAATTTGATGGCACAATGCCGCTAGCACTTGTGATTGGCAGTGAAGGAAAAGGAATCGGACGATTGATTAAGGAAAAATGTGATTTTCTGATTAAATTGCCTATGGCCGGAAAGGTCACTTCTTTAAACGCATCAGTTGCCGCTAGTCTATTGATGTATGAAGTGTATCGAAAACGTTATCCGTTAGGAGAATAGAGATGGACATCCTCTTAGTCGATGGATACAACATGATAGGTGCATGGCCTCGGCTGCAGCACTTAAAGGAAAACAGCTTTGAAGAAGCCAGAGACGTGCTGATTCAATATTTAGCAGAATATCAAGCATACACAGGGTATCGAGTCATTGTTGTATTCGATGCCCATATGGTTAAGGGAATCGAAAAAAAGCGGACCAACCACCGGGTAGAGGTCATCTTTACGAGAGAGAATGAAACGGCTGATGAGCGGATTGAAAAGCTGGCGCAAGATTTGAATAATATTCGCACACAAATTCATGTGGCGACCTCAGATTTTACGGAACAATGGGCCATTTTTGGACAAGGAGCTCTTCGGAAATCGGCTCGAGAGCTTTTAAGAGAGATTGAAGTGATAGAACGAAAGATTGAAACGAGAGTGAAAAATATCACTTCTGATAAACCGGCATCTAAGATCGAATTGTCAGAAGATGTATTGAAAACGTTTGAAAAATGGCGGCGTGGGAATCTGGAATAGCTTGACGATATTTCAACCATTAATGTATAATATTTCTATCTAGGTGCGGTCGGGGGGATCGAAGTGAATCTAAACAACAGCAAGGGTAAATCCATCAGAGAGCAATTTTGCCAGTTGGAAGATGAACAAGTCATTGAAAGGGTTCATGTCGGAGATAGTGATGCGCTAGATTATTTAATAACGAAATACCGCAATTTTGTACGTGCGAAAGCAAGATCTTATTTCTTGATAGGAGCGGATCGAGAGGACATTGTCCAGGAGGGAATGATCGGACTTTATAAGTCTATCCGCGATTTCAGAGAGGACAAGCTTACTTCATTTAAGGCTTTTGCAGAATTATGTATTACCCGCCAAATTATCACCGCAATTAAAACAGCTACTCGCCAAAAACATATCCCGTTAAATTCCTATGTATCATTAGACAAGCCGATATACGATGAAGAATCGGACAGAACATTATTGGATGTCATTTCCGGTGCTAAAGCGCTTAACCCAGAAGATTTAATCATTAGCAAAGAAGAATTTGATGATATTGAAATGAAGATGGGTGAACTGCTAAGTGAGCTGGAAAGAAAGGTACTTGTGCTTTATCTTGATGGCAGATCCTATCAAGAGATTTCTGAAGATTTAAACCGTCATGTGAAATCAATTGATAACGCACTCCAAAGAGTAAAGAGAAAATTAGAGAAATATTTAGAGCTTCGGGAGATTAGTCTCTAATCAAACCTATATTGACAGCTTTTTCGACACTGTGATAAGGTACTAAGGAAATGATGTCGAGAAAATAGGTGTAAATATGAGGAAAAAGATTACTCTAGCCTGTAAAGACTGCGGAAGCCGCAATTATACGACAATGAAAAGTGTTGCTTCAGCAGCTGAAAGATTAGAAGTGAAGAAATATTGCAAGACTTGTAATTCACATAAAACACATTTAGAAACGAAGTAAGATTTGCGTTCTTTAATCTGTGGAGGTCTTTTACATGCGTATTATCAGTTTCTTAAAAAGTGTCGGGAAAGAAATGAAAAAGGTCAGCTGGCCAAAGAAAAACGAAATGGTCCGCTACACAATCACTGTTATTTTAACAGTCGTATTCTTTGCAATCTTTTTCTCTTTTCTTGATATAGGAATCTCACAATTAATTGAATTAATTCATTAATACTTGAATAATGATCTGCTGAACGTGCTATAATAGATCATAATATGACTTGCCAAAAAACCCGTTTTACGGGTTTTTTCAATTGCTTGAAAATATTTACCGTTACTCGAGATTCGTCAAATAGACATTATGAAATGTGGGGAGGGAAGGACTAAATAGTCCTGAACGAAAATGGAAAAGAATTGGTATGTTGTGCATACGTACTCTGGCTATGAAAACAAAGTAAAAGCGAACCTGGAAAAACGTGTTGAATCAATGGGCATGCAGGATAAAATCTTCCGCGTAGTTGTACCAGAAGAAGAAGAAACGGATATTAAAAATGGTAAGAAAAAAGTCGTCAAAAAGAAAGTGTTCCCGGGGTATGTCCTAGTGGAAATCGTGATGACTGACGATTCTTGGTATGTCGTTCGTAATACGCCAGGTGTCACTGGATTCGTTGGATCAGCCGGATCAGGCTCAAAGCCGACTGCGCTGCTGCCAGGCGAAGCTGAAACCATTCTGAAGAGAATGGGTCTAGAAGAACGCAAAACAGAAATCGACTTTGAACTGAAAGAAACAGTTAAGGTGATCGACGGACCATTTGCTAACTTCACAGGCTCTATCGAAGAGATTGATTACGATAAAAGCAAAGTCAAAGTATTCGTTAATATGTTTGGTAGAGAAACACCAGTTGAACTTGAGTTCACGCAGATCGATAAATTGTAATTTAAAAGAGCTTGAAATGAGTGTATAGAAGTGGTAATATAGCAAAGGTACGTCTTGAGTTCGCTCAAGATCGCTAGCTAGTTATTTCGTCATTCATATAAAGAATGAAGTTGTTGAGTGGGAGGGGGATTCCCCTATTACCACATCACGGACTTTAAGGAGGTGTGTCTCGTGGCTAAAAAAGTAGTTAAAGTTGTTAAATTGCAAATTCCTGCTGGAAAAGCTAACCCAGCTCCACCAGTTGGACCTGCACTAGGTCAAGCCGGTGTTAATATCATGGGATTCTGTAAGGAGTTTAACGCTCGTACAGCTGACCAAGCTGGTCTTATCATTCCTGTTGAAATTTCGGTTTTTGAAGACCGTTCATTTACATTTATTACTAAAACTCCACCTGCTGCAGTTTTACTTAAAAAAGCAGCTGGTATTGAGTCTGGTTCTGGTGAACCTAACCGTAATAAAGTGGCAACTGTTAAGCGTGATAAAGTACGCGAAATCGCGGAAACAAAAATGCCTGACTTAAACGCTGCTAGCGTTGAATCAGCTATGCGCATGGTTGAAGGTACTGCACGCAGTATGGGTATTGTCATCGAAGATTAATTTTTTGTCTTGTTGGGTTGCGAGTTTGGTTTTGACAAGTTCGCAACCCTTATTCGTGGGAGGTTATTCCGCTAAAACCACATAAGGAGGATTTTTATAATGGCTAAAAAAGGTAAAAAGTATGTAGAAGCTGCTAAGCTGATCGAACGTACTAAAGCGTATGATGTAGCTGAAGCTGTTTCTCTTACAAAAAAAGCAAATACAGCGAAATTTGATGCGACTGTAGAAGTTGCTTTTCGTTTGGGCGTAGACCCTCGTAAAAACGATCAACAAATCCGCGGTGCAGTTGTGCTTCCTAACGGAACTGGTAAAACTCAACGCGTTCTTGTGTTCGCTAAAGGCGAAAAAGCAAAAGAAGCAGAAGCTGCTGGAGCAGACTACGTTGGAGATTCTGATTACATCACTAAAATCCAACAAGGTTGGTTCGAATTCGATGTAATCGTTGCGACACCTGACATGATGGGTGAAGTTGGTAAGATCGGTCGTGTACTTGGACCAAAAGGTCTTATGCCAAACCCTAAAACAGGAACTGTAACTTTCGAAGTTGAAAAAGCAATCAATGAAATCAAAGCTGGTAAAGTAGAATACCGCGTTGATAAAGCTGGTAACATCCACGCGCCAATCGGAAAGGTTTCTTTCGAGGACGAAAAGCTTGTTGAGAACTTTGCAACAATCTATGACACAATCCTTAAAGCAAAACCTGCAGCGGCTAAAGGTGTATACGTGAAAAACGTTTCTGTTACATCTACTATGGGCCCTGGCGTGAAAGTGGATCCATCTTCTTTCTCTGCAAAATAATTCTTGACTTATCACAATCATTTTGATAACATCAAAATGTTGTAAAATAGAATAATCATTTATACCGTAGACAGCAGGGGCCTTATGGCTTAATTAACCCGCCGAGGTGTATATGTCACAGTCTTACGTTAACGTATGCTTGTATATACAGCCTCCATGTCTTGATGGAGGCTTTTTATATGGAGAACCGTTCGTTAGGAACGTGATGGCCTGATCGGTATAAGTGTTACACAAACAATGTACAGGAGGTGTAACCATGAGCAATGCAATCGATACTAAAAAAGTTGTCGTTGATGAAATTACTTCTAAATTTAAAGACAGTATGTCTACTGTAATTGTAGATTACCGTGGTCTTTCAGTTTCTGAAGTAACTGAACTTCGTAAACAGCTTCGTGAAGCTGGCGTAGAATTCAAAGTTTACAAAAACACTTTGACTCGCCGTGCAGTTGAACAAGTTGAATTAACGGGTTTAAACGATTTCTTAACAGGTCCAAATGCTATCGCATTCAGTAACGAAGATGTTATCGCACCTGCGAAAATCATCAACGAATTTGCGAAAAGCCACGAAGCTTTAGAAATCAAAGCTGGTGTTATCGAAGGAAACGTAGCGACTGTAGAAGAAGTGAAGGCTCTTGCGGAACTTCCGTCTCGCGAAGGCTTACTATCTATGTTGCTTAGCGTTCTTCAAGCTCCAGTTCGTAACCTTGCTCTTGCTACTAAAGCAGTTGCAGATCAAAAAGAAGAACAAGGCGCTTAATGCGTACTTGACGTAAAAAAACTTAAAATGGAGGAATTACAAATGGCTTTAAATATCGAAGAAATCATTGCTTCAGTTAAAGAAGCAACTGTACTTGAGTTAAACGACTTAGTAAAAGCAATCGAAGAAGAATTTGGCGTAACTGCTGCTGCTCCTGTAGCTGTAGCTGCTGGTGGCGGTGCTGCTGCTGAAGAAAAAACTGATTTTGATCTAGTACTTGCTGGTGCTGGAGACCAAAAAATCAAAGTTATCAAAGTGGTTCGTGAAATCACTGGTCTTGGCTTGAAAGAAGCTAAAGAACTTGTTGACAACACTCCAAAACCACTTAAAGAAGGTATTGCTAAAGAAGAAGCTGAAGAACTTAAAGCTAAGCTTGAAGAAGTTGGCGCTTCTGTAGAAGTTAAGTAATCTTCGCCTAATCTTTTGGGAAAGCTCGCTTTTACTGGCGGGCTTTTTCTTTTCTAATCTCCTGAAACGATTGAATCCAGAGGAGGTCCATTCATCATGAGTGACCACTATTATACGGAAAAGCCATCAGTGAAAAGCAATAAACAGACATGGGACTTCACCTTGAGAAACCGTACCTTTACTTTTACAAGTGACAGTGGAGTGTTTTCTAAGAAAGAAGTCGACTTTGGTTCAAGGCTTTTAATTGAAGCTTTCAAAGAACCTGACTTGGATGGCGATGTCTTAGATGTCGGTTGCGGTTATGGACCGATCGGCTTATCGTTAGCAAACGAAATGACTAGCCGTACCATTCATATGATTGACGTGAACGAAAGAGCAGTCGAACTTTCAAAGGAAAACGCTAAACATAATCGCATTGATAATGTCCGCATTTATCAAAGTGATTTGTTCTCGAATGTTCATTCATCAGCTGCTTTTGCCTCTATACTGACCAATCCCCCGATACGGGCAGGGAAGAAAGTTGTACATGCGATCTTTGAAAAAAGTGCTGATCATTTATTGCCGGAAGGTGAGTTGTGGGTGGTTATTCAGAAAAAGCAAGGTGGACCATCTGCAATTGAGAAATTAGAGCAGCTCTTTGGAGAAGTCGAGGTCGTGTTGAAAAAAAAGGGCTACTATATTATCAAAGCTAAAAAAGTTTGACGCAGTTTCCTAGCTGTGTTAACATTATAAAATGCCAATGTGTATATTTTGCTTGATAGGCTTAAAAAACAACTATTTTGTATAAATTATGCATACTTGGGAAAACTAATAAAATCGGTATTTGTTTTTGGATGTGGTTTTCTTATTTTAGAAACCCTTTTTTCTTTTGTCTTGTAAAAGTATTTCTTTACTGATATTTGAAAGACAGAAATACTTTTTACACATATAATACGCATGATTTGAGGGGTGAATCAGTTGACAGGTCAACTAGTTCAGTATGGACGACACCGCCAGCGCAGAAGCTACGCACGCATAAGCGAAGTGTTAGAATTACCAAATCTCATTGAAATTCAAACCTCTTCTTATCAGTGGTTTCTTGATGAGGGTCTTAGAGAGATGTTTCAAGATATATCCCCAATTGAGGATTTTACTGGTAACCTTTCTCTTGAATTCATTGATTACAGCCTAGGGGATCCTAAGTATCCTGTAGCAGAATCAAAAGAACGTGATGTAACTTACTCTGCTCCACTAAGAGTAAAAGTTCGTTTAATTAACAAAGAAACTGGAGAAGTAAAAGACCAAGATGTGTTCATGGGTGATTTCCCAATCATGACAGACACAGGTACTTTTATCATTAACGGTGCGGAACGTGTAATCGTTTCTCAGTTAGTGCGTTCTCCAAGTGTATATTTCAGTGGTAAAGTAGACAAAAACGGTAAAAAAGGTTTTACTGCGACTGTCATTCCAAACCGTGGCGCATGGTTAGAATACGAAACTGATGCGAAGGATGTAGTCTATGTACGCATCGATCGCACACGTAAGTTGCCGGTTACGGTTCTTTTGCGTGCTCTCGGCTTCAGCTCTGATCAAGAGATTCTTGACCTCATCGGCGAGAATGAATACTTACGCAACACGCTGGAAAAAGACAATACAGAGAATGCGGATAAAGCACTTCTCGAAATCTACGAGCGCCTCCGTCCTGGAGAGCCGCCAACAGTTGAAAATGCGAAAAGCTTGCTAGACTCTCGCTTCTTCGATCCGAAGAGATATGACCTAGCAAATGTTGGACGCTACAAGATTAATAAGAAGCTTCATATTAAAAATAGACTGTTCAATCAAAAATTGGCTGAAACGTTAGTTGACCCTGAAACAGGTGAAATTCTAGCAGAAAAAGGTCAAATTTTAGACAGAAGAGTTCTTGATAAAGTTCTTCCATACTTAGAAAACGGCATCGGATTTAGAAAGCTTTATCCAAATGGTGGCGTAGTAGAAGATGAAGTAGAACTTCAATCTATTAAGATTTATGCACCGACTGATCAAGAAGGCGAGCAAGTGATCAACGTTATTGGGAATGCATATGTAGAGGAAGCTGTGAAAAATATCACGCCTTCTGACATCATTGCATCAATCAGTTACTTCTTCAACCTTCTACATGGTGTAGGTGACACAGATGATATCGACCACCTTGGTAACCGTCGTCTGCGTTCTGTTGGTGAACTTCTGCAAAACCAATTCCGTATTGGTTTAAGCAGAATGGAGCGTGTTGTTCGTGAAAGAATGTCGATCCAAGACACAAACACGATTACACCTCAGCAGCTGATCAACATTCGTCCTGTGATCGCTTCTATCAAAGAGTTCTTTGGTAGCTCTCAGCTTTCTCAGTTCATGGATCAAACAAACCCGCTTGCTGAATTGACGCACAAACGTCGTCTGTCAGCGCTTGGACCGGGTGGTTTGACACGTGAGCGTGCAGGAATGGAAGTTCGTGACGTTCACTACTCTCACTATGGTCGTATGTGTCCGATTGAAACACCAGAGGGTCCAAACATTGGTTTGATCAACTCTCTATCTTCATTTGCAAAAGTGAATCGCTTCGGATTTATCGAAACACCTTACCGCCGGGTTGATCCTGAAACTGGTAAAGTGACACCGAGAATCGATTACTTAACTGCTGATGAAGAGGATAACTACGTAGTAGCACAAGCGAACGCTATATTAGGTGAAGATGGTTCGTTTATCGATGATAATATCATTGCTCGTTTCAGAGGGGAAAACACCGTTGTTCCTCGAAACCGCGTTGACTACATGGACGTTTCGCCAAAGCAGGTTGTTTCTGCAGCGACAGCATGTATCCCATTCTTAGAAAACGATGACTCTAACCGTGCTCTAATGGGAGCGAACATGCAACGTCAGGCTGTGCCTTTGATGCAGCCGGAATCACCGATTGTTGGTACTGGTATGGAGTACGTATCAGGTAAAGACTCTGGTGCTGCTGTTATCTGCCGTTACCCAGGTGTTGTAGAACGTGTAGAAGCAAAAAATATTTGGGTTCGCCGCTATGAAGATGTTGACGGACAACAAGTCAAAGGAAACCTAGACAAATACAGCTTGCTGAAATTTGTCCGCTCTAACCAAGGGACTTGCTACAACCAGCGTCCTATCGTAAGTGTTGGAGATGAAGTCGTAAAAGGAGAAATCCTTGCAGACGGTCCTTCTATGGAAAAAGGTGAATTGGCTCTAGGACGTAACGTCATGGTCGGCTTCATGACTTGGGACGGTTACAACTACGAGGATGCGATCATCATGAGTGAGCGCCTTGTAAAAGATGACGTCTACACGTCTATTCATATTGAAGAATATGAATCAGAAGCTCGTGATACAAAGCTTGGACCAGAAGAAATCACTCGTGATATTCCAAACGTTGGGGAAGATGCTTTACGCAACCTTGACGAGCGCGGAATCATCCGTATTGGTGCAGAAGTAAAAGACGGAGATCTTCTTGTAGGGAAAGTAACGCCTAAAGGTGTAACAGAACTAACAGCTGAAGAACGTCTATTACATGCAATCTTCGGTGAAAAAGCTCGTGAAGTGCGTGATACGTCTCTACGTGTTCCACACGGCGGCGGCGGAATTATCCACGATGTAAAAGTCTTTAACCGTGAAGATGGAGATGAATTACCTCCAGGTGTAAACCAGTTAGTCCGCGTATACATCGTTCAGAAGCGTAAAATTTCTGAAGGTGACAAAATGGCCGGACGACATGGTAACAAAGGGGTTATCTCTAAAATCCTTCCAGAAGAAGATATGCCGTATCTTCCAGACGGAACACCGATTGACATCATGTTAAACCCTCTAGGGGTACCATCTCGTATGAACATCGGTCAGGTACTTGAGCTTCATATGGGTATGGCTGCACGTTACCTTGGCATTCACATTGCGTCACCAGTATTTGATGGTGCACGTGAGGAAGATGTATGGGAAACGCTTGAAGAAGCAGGTATGTCTCGTGATGCGAAAACAGTCCTTTATGACGGTCGAACTGGTGAACCGTTCGACAACCGTGTATCTGTCGGAATCATGTACATGATCAAACTGGCTCACATGGTTGACGATAAACTTCACGCCCGTTCAACTGGACCATACTCACTTGTTACGCAGCAGCCACTTGGCGGTAAAGCACAGTTCGGTGGTCAGCGTTTCGGAGAGATGGAAGTATGGGCACTTGAAGCTTACGGTGCAGCATATACACTTCAAGAGATCTTAACAGTTAAATCGGATGACGTTGTGGGTCGTGTGAAAACATACGAAGCCATCGTCAAAGGGGATAACGTACCTGAACCAGGTGTCCCTGAATCATTCAAAGTGTTAATCAAAGAACTTCAAAGTTTAGGTATGGATGTCAAAATCCTATCTGGCGATGAAGAAGAGATAGAAATGAGAGATTTAGAAGACGATGAGGAAACGAAGAAAGCAGACGGATTAGCGTTATCTAATGACGAAGATGCTGCAGACCTCGCACCTGTCGATCTTGAACGTGACGCAGTCACAAAAGAATAGCAGAAACGATTAGAGCAAGTGACTAGGGTATAACCCGAAGATTAAAAGGGAGGTAGGCCCCTTGCTAGATGTGAACAATTTTGAGTATATGAACATCGGTCTCGCATCACCTGATAAAATCCGTTCTTGGTCTTTTGGTGAAGTGAAAAAGCCTGAAACGATTAACTATCGTACACTGAAACCTGAAAAAGATGGTCTCTTTTGTGAACGTATCTTCGGACCGCAAAAAGACTGGGAATGTCATTGTGGGAAGTATAAACGCGTTCGTTATAAGGGTGTTGTATGTGACCGTTGTGGTGTAGAAGTAACACGGGCAAAAGTCCGTCGTGAGAGAATGGGGCATATCGAACTGGCTGCCCCAGTTTCCCACATTTGGTATTTCAAAGGTATCCCAAGCCGTATGGGTCTTGTTCTTGATATGTCACCACGTGCGTTAGAAGAAGTGATCTACTTCGCTTCTTACGTCGTGACAGATCCGGGCAACACACCGCTTGAGAAGAAACAACTTCTATCTGAGAAAGAATTCCGTGCTTATTTAGATAAATACGGTAATACATTCCAAGCAGCTATGGGTGCAGAAGCAATTAACAAACTTCTTCAAGATATCGATCTTGTAAAAGAAGTAGATACACTGAAAGAAGAGCTGAAAACTGCTCAAGGACAGCGTCGTACACGTGCGATCAAACGCCTTGAAGTGTTAGAAGCCTTCCGTAACTCAGGAAACAAACCATCTTGGATGATTCTTGATGTACTTCCGGTGATTCCGCCAGAATTACGTCCAATGGTTCAGCTTGATGGTGGACGTTTTGCTACTTCTGACTTGAACGACCTTTATCGTCGTGTCATCAACCGTAACAATCGTCTGAAACGTTTATTAGATCTTGGCGCGCCAAGCATCATCGTTCAGAACGAGAAGCGTATGCTTCAAGAAGCTGTCGATGCCTTGATTGATAATGGACGTAGAGGCCGACCAGTAACAGGACCAGGAAATAGACCATTGAAATCTCTTTCTCACATGCTGAAAGGGAAACAAGGACGTTTCCGTCAAAACTTGCTTGGTAAACGTGTTGACTATTCTGGACGTTCCGTTATCGTCGTTGGACCACATCTGAAAATGTATCAATGTGGACTTCCGAAAGAAATGGCTCTTGAATTATTCAAACCATTCGTGATGAAGGAGCTTGTTGAAAAAGGATTAGCTCACAACATCAAGAGTGCGAAGCGTAAAATTGAGCGCGTGCAGCCGGAAGTATGGGATGTTTTAGAATCAGTTATTCGTGAACATCCAGTCTTACTAAACCGTGCACCGACTCTTCACAGACTTGGTATTCAAGCGTTTGAACCTACACTTGTGGAAGGACGCGCAATTCGTCTGCATCCACTTGTATGTACAGCCTACAACGCTGACTTTGACGGTGACCAAATGGCGGTTCACGTACCATTATCTGCTGAAGCTCAAGCTGAAGCTCGTATCTTAATGCTTGCTGCTCAGAACATTTTGAACCCGAAAGATGGAAAACCTGTTGTTACGCCATCTCAGGATATGGTGCTTGGTAACTACTACCTTACACTTGAGCGCAAAGGTGCTATCGGAGAAGGTATGGTCTTCAAAGATACTGACGAAGCCCTTCTAGCTTATCAAAATGGTTATGTGCATCTTCATACACGTGTAGCTGTTGCAGCTAGCTCGTTGAAGAATGTCACATTCACTGATGAACAGCGTTCTAAATTGTTGATTACAACAGTTGGAAAACTGATCTTTAACGAAATCTTACCGGAATCATTCCCATACATGAATGAGCCGACAAAGAGCAATATTGAAGAAAAAACGCCTGATCGTTTCTTCCTTGAAAAAGGTGAGGACGTAAAAGCTGCAATCGAGAAACAAGAAATCAATGCGCCGTTCAAAAAAGGTATTTTAGGTAAAATCATTGCGGAAATCTTTAAGAGATTCCATATCACTGAGACATCTAAAATGCTTGACCGCATGAAAAATCTTGGTTTCAGATACTCTACTAAAGCCGGTATTACGGTTGGTGTGTCTGATATCGTCGTATTAGATGATAAGCAGCAAATCCTTGAAGAAGCACAAGCGAAAGTAGATAACGTCATGAAGCAATTCAGACGTGGTTTGATTACGGAAGAAGAGCGTTACGAGAGAGTCATCTCGATCTGGAGTTCTTCTAAAGATGTCATCCAAGGTAAACTGATGAAGTCCCTTGATGAAGTCAACCCAATCTACATGATGAGTGACTCTGGAGCGCGTGGTAACGCATCTAACTTCACTCAGCTGGCGGGTATGCGTGGTCTGATGGCCAACCCGGCTGGACGTATCATTGAACTTCCGATTAAATCTAGTTTCCGTGAAGGTTTAACAGTATTGGAATACTTTATTTCCACTCACGGAGCGCGTAAAGGTCTTGCCGATACAGCTCTTAAAACAGCTGACTCAGGTTACCTTACGCGTCGTCTCGTTGACGTTGCACAGGATGTTATCATCCGTGAAACAGATTGCGGTACAGACCGTGGAATCTTGGCGAAGTCCATTAAAGAAGGAAATGAAATTATTGAGAAACTTGAAGAACGTCTTATCGGACGTTTTGCAAGAAAACCAATTGTTCATCCTGAAACGGGCGAAGTCATTGTTGGCGAAAACGAACTAATTGATGAAGATAAAGCACTTGAAGTAGTTGAAGCAGGAATCGAGGAAGTATGGATCCGTTCTGCATTTACATGTAACACGCCTCATGGTGTATGTAAACGATGCTACGGCCGTAACCTTGCAACTGGTACTGACGTTGAAGTTGGTGAAGCAGTTGGAATCATCGCTGCGCAATCAATCGGTGAGCCAGGAACACAGCTTACAATGCGTACGTTCCACACCGGTGGGGTAGCAGGGGACGATATCACACAAGGTCTACCTCGTATCCAAGAGCTATTTGAAGCGCGTAATCCGAAAGGGCAAGCGACAATCTCTGAAATTGATGGTGTCGTTGCTGAAATTAACGATGTTCGTGACAAGCAGCAGGAAATTGTGGTTCAAGGCGAAGTTGAAAGTCGCTCTTACACAGCTCCTTACAATGCACGTCTGAAAGTTGTTGAAGGTGACACAGTCACTCGTGGTCAAGTACTAACAGAAGGTTCGATCGATCCGAAAGAGCTTCTTAAAGTGACTGACATGACAGCTGTTCAAGAATATCTGCTTCATGAAGTACAAAAAGTATACCGTATGCAAGGGGTAGAAATCGGAGATAAGCACGTAGAGGTAATGGTTCGCCAAATGCTTCGTAAAGTGCGTGTCGCTGATGCTGGAGATACAGACGTATTACCAGGCACACTTCTTGATGTACACCAATTCACTGAAGCGAACAAAAAAGTACTATTCGAAGGCAAACGTCCTGCAACAGGCCGTCCGGTTCTTCTTGGTATTACTAAAGCTTCACTTGAAACAGACTCATTCTTGTCTGCAGCATCCTTCCAAGAAACGACTCGTGTCCTAACAGATGCGGCGATCAAAGGAAAACGTGATGAACTGCTTGGCTTGAAAGAGAATGTAATCATCGGTAAACTTGTTCCTGCTGGAACGGGAATGCCGAACTACCGTAAAGTTAAGCCGGTTTCGCAAGTGCAGCCGTCTGACGACATGGTTCCTGTAGAGTAATCTTTCTCGTGAGATTCCTATAAAATCATCAAAAAATGGTGAAGGATGTCAAGATAATCTGTCAAACGATATTGACATCCTTCTGCCATGATGATAATATAACCAAGGTGCTCAAAATAAAACCTGTTACTTTGGAGGATATTCGATGTCTTATGATAAAGTATCACAGGCTCAATCCATTATTATTGGTACGAAGCAAACAGTAAAAGCTCTGAAACGAGATTCAGTAAAGGAAGTCGTCGTAGCGAAAGATGCTGATCCTGCTTTAACCGCTAGTGTAATGAAACTAGCGCAAGAGAAGGGTGTAGACATTTTAGTGGTAGATTCCATGAAAAAGCTCGGCAAGGCCTGCGGAATTGAAGTTGGGGCAGCAGCTGTTGCCATTATGTTATAGCGTACTTGTTTTGTTTTTGCATGCTTAAAATGCAAAAGCATTGTTTTTTGCCTTTTGATGAACCACCTGGGTATGTGGGTTATAAAAAAAGTAATGAAGGGAGGAATAACAACATGCCTACAATTAATCAGCTAATACGCAAAGGACGCGTGAGTAAAGTTGAAAACTCAAAGTCTCCAGCACTTAACAAAGGATACAACAGTTTCAAAAAAGAGCACACTAACGTAACATCTCCACAGAAGCGCGGGGTTTGTACTCGTGTCGGTACAATGACACCGAAAAAACCAAACTCAGCACTACGTAAATATGCTCGTGTACGTTTGTCTAACCTGATTGAAGTTACAGCTTACATTCCTGGTATCGGACATAACCTACAAGAGCACAGTGTAGTACTTATCCGTGGCGGACGTGTAAAAGACTTACCGGGTGTACGTTACCACATCGTTCGTGGTGCGCTTGATACTGCCGGAGTTGACGGTCGTATGCAAGGACGTTCTAAATACGGAACAAAACGCCCTAAGCAAAGCAAATAATATAAACAAACATAAGGGTTTTTAGAAGTTGATGTCAGATTAGTGGAGTCAGCAGGCTGACAATGAAACTGAGATGAAAGACAGATAGAAATCCTTTTAAAAGAGAAGGGAGGCTATTCAGATGCCACGTAAAGGTCCTGTAGCAAAAAGAGACGTTTTGCCAGATCCAATTTACAATTCTAAACTTGTATCTCGTTTGATCAACAAAATGATGATCGACGGTAAAAGAGGGAAGTCACAAACAATCCTCTACAAGTCATTTGATATCATCAAAGAACGTACTGGTAATGAAGCGATGGAGGTTTTCGAACAAGCCTTGAAAAACATCATGCCAGTTCTTGAAGTTAAAGCACGTCGTGTAGGTGGAGCTAACTACCAAGTTCCTGTAGAAGTTCGCCCAGACCGTCGTACTACTTTAGGTCTTCGCTGGTTAGTAAACTACGCTCGTCTTCGTGGAGAAAAAACGATGGAAGAGCGTCTTGCTAACGAAATCCTTGACGCAGCTAACAACACTGGTGCTGCTGTTAAGAAACGTGAAGATACACACAAAATGGCAGAAGCGAACAAAGCATTCGCTCACTACCGCTGGTAGGATTTATACCAAACTAAAAAAACTATTCCCTAATAAGGAAGGAGAAATTACCCAATGGCAAGAGAGTTCTCCTTAGACAAAACTCGTAATATTGGTATCATGGCTCACATCGATGCTGGTAAAACGACAACGACTGAGCGTATCTTGTACTACACTGGTCGTATCCATAAAATTGGTGAAACTCACGAAGGAGCTTCACAAATGGACTGGATGGAGCAGGAGCAAGAACGTGGTATTACAATCACTTCTGCTGCTACTACAGCACAATGGAAAGGTTACCGTGTAAACATCATCGATACACCAGGACACGTAGACTTCACTGTTGAAGTTGAACGTTCTTTACGTGTACTTGATGGTGCGGTTGCTGTTCTTGATGCACAATCAGGTGTAGAGCCACAAACTGAAACAGTTTGGCGCCAAGCAACAACTTACGGAGTACCTCGTATCGTATTCGTTAACAAAATGGATAAAACCGGTGCGGACTTCCTTTACTCTGTAAGCACATTAAGAGATCGTCTTCAAGCGAACGCTCATGCAATTCAATTGCCGATCGGCGCTGAAGATCAATTCGAAGGAATCATCGATCTTGTAGATAACGTAGCATACTTCTACGAAGATGACCTTGGAACTCGCTCTGATGCAAAAGAAATCCCTGCTGAGTATAAAGACAAAGCTGAAGAGCTTCGCAGCAGCCTTATTGAAGCTGTCGCTGAGCTTGATGAAGAGCTTATGGAAAAATACCTTGAGGGTGAAGAAATCACAATTCCTGAATTGAAAGCTGCAATCCGTAAAGGAACGTTGAATGTTGAATTCTACCCAGTTCTTGTTGGATCTGCTTTCAAAAACAAAGGTGTTCAGCTTGTACTTGACGCTGTGCTTGACTACCTTCCTGCACCAACTGATGTTGCTGCAATCAAAGGTATCCTGCCAGATTCAAATGAAGAGGTTGTTCGTGAGTCTACTGATGACGCACCATTCGCAGCTCTTGCATTTAAAGTTATGACTGACCCTTATGTTGGGAAACTAACTTTCTTCCGCGTATACTCTGGAACACTTGATTCTGGTTCATACGTGAAGAACTCTTCTAAGAACAAGCGTGAGCGTGTTGGACGTATCCTTCAAATGCACGCAAACAGCCGTGAAGAAATCTCTACTGTATACGCAGGGGATATCGCAGCAGCTGTAGGTCTTAAAGATACATCTACTGGTGACACTCTTTGTGACGAGAAAGATCTTGTTATCCTTGAGTCTATGGAATTCCCAGAGCCAGTTATCGATGTAGCTATCGAGCCTAAATCAAAGGCTGACCAAGATAAAATGGGTATCGCTTTAGCTAAACTAGCTGAAGAGGATCCAACATTCCGTACACAAACAAACCCTGAAACTGGTCAAACGATCATCTCTGGTATGGGTGAGCTTCACCTTGATATCATTGTTGACCGTATGAAGCGTGAGTTCAAGGTTGAAGCTAACGTAGGTGCTCCTCAAGTTGCGTACCGTGAAACATTCCGTTCTGGTGCAAAAGTTGAAGGTAAATTCGTACGTCAGTCTGGTGGACGCGGTCAGTTCGGACACGTTTGGATCGAATTCGAACCAAACGAAGAAGGCGCAGGCTTCGAATTTGAAAATGCAATTGTCGGTGGGGTTGTTCCACGTGAATACATTCCAGCAATTCAAGCAGGTCTTGAAGATTCACTTGAAAATGGTGTATTAGCTGGATTCCCATTAATCGACATCAAAGCAAAATTATTTGATGGATCTTACCACGATGTTGACTCTAACGAAATGGCGTTCAAAATTGCTGCATCTATGGCATTGAAAAATGCTGTCAGCAAATGTAACCCAGTTCTACTTGAACCAATGATGAAAGTAGAAGTCGTTATCCCTGAAGAATACATGGGAGACATCATGGGTGATATCACATCTCGTCGTGGACGTGTAGAAGGTATGGAAGCTCGCGGTAACGCTCAAGTTGTTCGCGCTATGGTTCCACTTTCTGAAATGTTCGGATATGCAACTGCACTCCGTTCTAACACACAAGGACGCGGTACTTTCACTATGCACATGGATCACTACGAAGAAGTGCCTAAGAGCATCAGTGAAGAAATCATCAAAAAAAATAAAGGTGAATAATTGATTTTGCCTTTAAACTAAAGTATAACTACTATTGAAGATCAGAAAGTGAGAGGTAACTCTTCACTTTCTATCACTCTATACCAAATACAATGAACCTTTAAGGAGGATTTTTAGAATGGCTAAAGAAAAATTCGACCGTTCCAAATCGCATGCTAACATTGGTACAATTGGACACGTTGACCATGGTAAAACAACTCTAACTGCTGCTATCTCAACAGTTCTTCATAAGAAATCTGGTAAAGGTACAGCTATGGCTTATGACCAAATCGATGGTGCTCCAGAAGAGCGCGAACGTGGAATCACAATCTCAACTGCACACGTTGAGTATGAAACTGAATCTCGTCACTATGCACACGTAGACTGCCCAGGACACGCTGACTATGTTAAAAACATGATCACTGGTGCTGCTCAAATGGATGGCGCGATCTTAGTAGTATCTGCTGCTGACGGTCCAATGCCACAAACACGTGAGCACATCCTACTTTCTCGTAACGTAGGTGTACCTTACATCGTAGTATTCCTTAACAAATGTGACATGGTTGACGATGAAGAGTTACTTGAACTTGTTGAAATGGAAGTTCGTGACCTTCTTTCTGACTATGACTTCCCTGGTGACGATGTACCAGTTATCAAAGGTTCTGCTCTTAAAGCTCTTGAAGGAGATGCTGAATACGAAGCAAAAATCTTTGAACTTATGGATGCGGTTGATGAGTACATCCCAACTCCAGAGCGTGACACTGAGAAGCCATTCATGATGCCAGTTGAGGACGTATTCTCAATCACTGGTCGTGGAACAGTTGCTACTGGTCGTGTTGAACGTGGACAAGTTAAAGTCGGTGACGAAGTTGAAATCATCGGTCTTCAAGAAGAAAACGGTAAAACAACTGTTACAGGTGTTGAAATGTTCCGTAAACTTCTTGACTATGCTGAAGCTGGTGACAACATCGGTGCACTACTTCGTGGTGTATCTCGTGAAGATATCCAACGTGGTCAAGTACTTGCTAAACCAGGTACAATCACTCCACATAGCCGTTTCAAAGCTGAAGTTTATGTACTTTCTAAAGAAGAGGGTGGACGTCATACTCCATTCTTCGCTAACTACCGTCCGCAGTTCTACTTCCGTACAACTGACGTAACTGGTATCGTACATCTTCCAGAAGGTACTGAAATGGTAATGCCTGGCGATAACACTGAGATGGAAGTTGAACTTATCTCTACTATCGCTATCGAAGAAGGAACTCGTTTCTCTATCCGTGAGGGTGGACGTACTGTAGGTTCTGGCGTCGTTTCAACTATCATTAAGTAATTAACATATAAAAGAGACTCCTTGCAAAAGGGTCTCTTTTTTTGCTTTTCCAGATCAGAACGGCTACTATAAGCTATAGAATCTAAATGGAACCGAGAGGATCACTGGAATGGCTAAGACATATTTGAAAAAATGGTTGATCGGCGGGGTTGACCAATGGATTATGATGAAAGAAGACGAGTCGAGTGAAACGAAGCCTGTACTTTTATTTTTACATGGTGGGCCCGGTTCGGCTCAAATTGGTTATATTGATTCCTTTCACGAGGAACTTGATCAAGACTTTACAGTTGTTCAATGGGATCAAAGGGGTGCGGGGCTTTCCTATCAAGAGAATCTGCCTGCTGCATCGATGACCATTCAACAGTTTATTGAAGACACGATTGAACTGACAGAGAAGATCCTTTCTTATCTAGGTCATTCAAAATTGTACATCGCAGGATACTCGTGGGGATCATTAATTGCCATACAAGCAGTACATAAACGTCCAGACCTATACCATGCATATTATGGAATTAGTCAGGTGGTGGATGTATTAAAGGAGGATACCGTATCGTACGAGCTCCTTTTGAAGAAATATCATCGCAGCCGCCTGTTTACTGGGTGTTTGCGATTACTGACGCCTCCTCCATGGAAACGAACATCAGCTCATGCTTTGTTCTCTCTATATAAAGAGTTTGCAAGTGTAGGTCTCACACATAGATGGAAACCGATTTTTCAAATGCTCAAAGGGTTTATTTTTAGTAAGCAATATCAGTTGAAAGATAAATGGAAGTTCCTTAAAGGGCAGAAGTTTAGTCAAGACAAGCTATGGAATGAACTGATGAGTGAGAGCATTCAACACCGAGTTTCTTCTATATTAATACCGTGCTACTTTCTCATTGGCGATCACGATATGATTACACCAGCTGCTGTATCAAAACCTTATGTTGATCAACTAAAAGCGCCAATCAAAGAGTGGTTCACCTTTAAAGAATCTGCACACTCCCCACATATCGAGGAGCCCGCTGAATTTATTCGTATTATAAAAAAGACTGCTATACATCATCTTCAGGGAAAGCTTGATTTATAGGCTGAATCCCTGTATAATATGAAAAGTGTGCAAATCATAAATTTATCCGATTTATTATTGCAACACGCAGGCCAATTTGGTACAATAGTGCATGTTGGTCTTTGACTGCGATGAAGTGAGAGGTTGCTGACACACCCGGCCGCTTTGCCATGGCGAGGTGATCAGGTTTTTCTCACGGAGAACTGTCTAACGTAAGTAGGCGAAAAGGAGGGAAAATAATGGCAAAACAAAAAATTCGTATTCGTTTAAAAGCATATGATCATAGAATTCTTGATCAATCTGCTGAGAAGATTGTTGAAACGGCTAAGCGTTCTGGTGCTAGTGTATCTGGTCCAATCCCGCTTCCAACTGAAAAATCAGTTTACACAATCCTTCGTGCGGTGCATAAGTACAAAGATTCTCGTGAGCAATTCGAGATGCGTACTCACAAACGTCTAATCGACATCGTGAATCCAACTCCACAAACAGTTGATGCACTTATGCGTTTAGATTTACCATCTGGTGTAGATATCGAAATCAAACTTTAATTCAAATAGAAAACACATATTATAGGAGGTGTGACTAATGACCAAAGGAATCTTAGGTAGAAAAATTGGTATGACGCAAGTATTCGCAGAAAACGGTGATCTTATCCCTGTAACTGTTGTTGAGGCTGCTGCTAACGTTGTTCTTCAAAAGAAGACTGTTGACACGGATGGCTATGAAGCAATCCAAATCGGTTTTGATGACAAACGTGAAAAGCTTTCTAACAAACCAGAGAAAGGCCACGTTGCTAAAGCGGAAACTGCTCCTAAGCGCTTCGTAAAAGAATTACGCGGTGCGGAGTTAGATGCGTATGAAGTTGGTCAGGAAGTCAAAGTTGATATTTTCGCAAATGGAGATATCGTAGATGTAACAGGAACATCAAAAGGTAAAGGATTCCAAGGGGCTATCAAACGCCACGGACAATCACGCGGACCAATGACTCACGGTTCACGTTACCACCGTCGTCCTGGTTCAATGGGACCTGTTGATCCAAACCGTGTATTCAAAGGTAAACTTCTTCCAGGTCGTATGGGCGGAGAGCAAATCACTGTCCAAAACCTTGAGATCGTTAAAGTTGATGCAGAACGCAATCTTCTATTGATCAAAGGAAACGTACCAGGAGCTAAAAAATCTCTAGTAACTGTAAAGAGTGCAGTTAAATCTAAATAACTCTCTTAGGAAAGGAGGAAACAAGTCATGCCAAAAGTAGCATTATTTAACCAAAACGGTTCTACTAACGGTGAAATCGAATTAAACGCTTCTGTGTTTGGAATCGAGCCAAACGAAAGCGTAGTATTCGATGCTATTCTTATGCAAAGAGCTTCCTTACGTCAAGGAACTCACAAAGTAAAAACTCGTTCTGAAGTACGTGGCGGAGGTCGTAAGCCTTGGAGACAGAAGGGTACAGGTCGTGCTCGTCAAGGTTCTATCCGTTCACCACAATGGCGCGGAGGCGGTATCGTATTCGGTCCAACACCACGCAGCTATTCTTATAAATTACCTAAAAAAGTTCGCCGCTTGGCTATCAAGTCAGTATTGTCTTCTAAAGTAATCGACAACAACATCATCGTTCTTGAAGATCTGACTCTTGATGCAGTGAAAACGAAAGAATTCGCAGGCATCCTTAAAGGATTATCTGTTGAGAAGAAAGCGTTGATCGTCACTGCGGATGCAAACGAAACAGTTGCTTTATCTGCTCGTAACATCCCTGGAGTAACAGTTGTTGAAGCTAACGGTATCAACGTTCTTGACGTTGTCAACCACGACAAACTTCTGATCACTAAAGCAGCGGTTGAAAAAGTAGAGGAGGGACTTGCATAATGAAAGATCCTCGTGATGTTCTAAAGCGCCCTATCATTACTGAACGTTCTGCTGATCTAATGACAGAGAAGAAGTACACGTTCGAAGTTGATGTCAGAGCTAACAAAACAGAAGTGAAAGACGCTGTTGAAGAAATCTTTGGAGTGAAAGTTGAGAAAGTCAACGTTCAAAACTACAAAGGAAAATCTAAACGCGTTGGACGCTACACTGGTATGACTAGCCGTCGCAGAAAAGCGATCGTGAAATTAACTGCTGACAGCAAAGAAATCGAAATTTTTGAAGCGTAAATCTTAAAAAGAAGGAGGGAAATTCAAAATGGCGATTAAAAAGTATAAACCAACCAGTAATGGTCGTCGTGGCATGACTACTTCAGATTTTGCTGAAATCACGACTGACAAACCAGAAAAATCGTTGCTTGCACCGCTACACAAAAAAGGCGGACGTAACAACCAAGGTAGATTGACTGTTCGTCATCAAGGTGGCGGTCACAAACGTCAATACCGTATCATCGACTTTAAGCGTGATAAAGACGGTATACCTGGACGCGTTGCTACAATCGAGTATGATCCAAACCGTTCAGCGAACATCGCTCTTGTAAACTATGCAGATGGTGAGAAACGTTACATTCTTGCTCCGAAAGGAATCCAAGTTGGTACTGAAGTTACTTCTGGACCAGAAGCTGACATCAAACCAGGTAATGCTCTTCCACTTATCAACATCCCAGTTGGTACAGTTGTGCATAACATTGAATTAAAACCAGGTAAAGGTGGACAATTAGTTCGTTCTGCTGGTACTTCTGCTCAAGTTCTTGGTAAAGAAGGTAAATACGTTCTTGTACGTTTGAACTCAGGAGAAGTTCGCATGATTCTTTCTGCTTGCCGTGCGACTATCGGTCAAGTTGGAAACGAGCAACACGAATTAATTAACATCGGTAAAGCTGGACGTTCTCGCTGGAAAGGCGTACGCCCAACAGTTCGTGGTTCTGTAATGAACCCTAACGATCACCCACACGGTGGTGGTGAAGGACGCGCTCCAATCGGACGTAAATCACCAATGTCTCCATGGGGTAAACCGACTCTTGGATTCAAGACTCGTAAGAAAACCAACAAGTCTGATAAATTCATTGTACGTCGTCGTAAAAACAAGTAACGGGGTTGTCTACGGTTCATTTAGGACCGTAGTTCAATCACGAAGGGAGGTTCCACAATGGCTCGCAGCTTAAAAAAAGGACCATTTGTTGATGATCATTTGATGGCTAAAGTCGAGAAATTGAATGAAACTGACAAAAAGCAAGTCGTAAAAACTTGGTCTCGTCGTTCTACAATTTTCCCACAATTCATCGGTCACACAATCGCTGTCTATGACGGACGCAAACATGTACCTGTTTTCATTTCTGAAGATATGGTAGGTCACAAATTGGGCGAATTCGCACCAAGCCGTACTTACAAAGGTCATGCTAGTGACGATAAAAAAACAAGACGCTAATGAGAGGAGGCTTTTAAATGCAAGCTAAAGCTGTCGCAAGAACAGTCCGAATTGCTCCTCGTAAAGCACGTCTAGTAATGGACCTGATCCGAGGTAAGCAAGTAGGAGAAGCAGTTTCCATCTTAAACCTTACACCTAAGGCTGCTTCACCGATTATTGAAAAAGTATTAAAATCTGCTATCGCAAACGCTGAGCACAACTACGAGTTGGACGCTAACAGCCTAGTGATTACTCAAGCATTCGTTGACGAAGGTCCAACACTTAAGAGATTCCGTCCACGTGCTATGGGTCGTGCGAGCGCAATTAACAAACGTACTAGCCACATTACAATCGTTGTATCAGAAAAGAAGGAGGGATAATCCGTGGGTCAAAAGGTAAATCCAGTAGGTCTTCGTATTGGCGTCATTCGTGATTGGGAATCTAAATGGTTCGCAGGAAAAGATTACGCTGATTTCTTACATGAAGACTTGAAAATCCGTGAATTCATCAGCAAGCGTTTGTCTGACGCGTCTGTTTCTAAAGTAGAAATCGAACGTGCTGCAAACCGAGTAAATATCACAATCCACACGGCTAAACCAGGTATGGTAATTGGTAAAGGCGGATCTGAAGTTGAAGCACTTCGTAAAGCTCTTAACAGCCTAACTGGCAAACGTGTACACATCAACATTCTTGAAATCAAGAGAGCAGATCTTGATGCTCAGCTAGTTGCTGAAAACATCGCTCGTCAACTTGAAAATCGTATTTCATTCCGTCGTGCACAAAAACAAACAATCCAACGCACAATGCGTGCTGGAGCACAAGGAATCAAAACAATGGTTTCTGGTCGTCTTGGCGGTGCAGATATTGCTCGTTCTGAATATTACAGTGAAGGTACTGTTCCATTGCACACACTTCGTGCTGACATCGACTATGCTACTGCTGAAGCTGACACTACTTATGGTAAGCTTGGCGTAAAAGTATGGATCTATCGTGGAGAAGTCCTTCCAACTAAGAAGAATACTGCGGAAGGAGGAAAATAATATGTTATTGCCAAAACGCGTGAAGTATCGCAGAGAACATCGTGGAAAAATGCGTGGTCGTGCAAAAGGCGGTACTGAAGTACATTTCGGTGAGTATGGTATCCAAGCTCTTGAAGCTTCTTGGATCACTAACCGTCAAATCGAAGCTGCTCGTATTGCTATGACTCGTTACATGAAACGTGGCGGTAAAGTTTGGATTAAAATTTTCCCTTCTAAGCCATACACAGCTAAACCTCTAGAGGTCCGCATGGGTTCCGGTAAAGGTGCTCCAGAAGGATGGGTAGCTGTAGTAAAACCGGGCAAAGTTTTATTTGAAATTTCTGGTGTGTCTGAAGAAGTTGCTCGTGAAGCTCTTCGTCTTGCATCTCACAAATTGCCAATTAAAACGAAGTTCGTAAAACGTGAAGAAATTGGTGGTGAATCAAATGAAAGCTAATGAAATTCGTGACCTTACCACTGCTGAAATTGAACAAAAAGTAAAGTCTCTTAAAGAAGAACTTTTCAATCTTCGTTTCCAATTAGCGACTGGGCAGCTTGAAAATACTGCTCGCATTCGTGAAGTGCGTAAATCAATCGCACGCATGAAAACTGTGATTCGTCAAAGAGAAATCGCTGCTAATAAATAATAATTAGAGGGGAGGCCCCGCAAACATGAGCGAACGTAACCAACGTAAAGTGTATCAAGGTCGTGTTGTTTCTGACAAAATGGATAAAACCATCACTGTTGTAGTTGAAACATACAAAAAACATTCACTTTATGGCAAACGTGTAAGATACTCTAAAAAGTTCAAAGCACATGATGAAAACAACCAAGCAAAAATCGGAGACATCGTAAAGGTCATGGAAACTCGTCCTTTATCTGCGACTAAACGCTTTCGTCTAGTTGAAGTTGTCGAAGAAGCCGTTATTATCTAATAAAGTTCGGATTTCTTTTTCCGAAAGGAGGTAACATTAATGATTCAACAGGAGACTCGTTTAAAAGTAGCTGACAACTCTGGCGCACGCGAAGTACTAACGATTAAAGTTCTTGGTGGCTCTGGACGTAAGACGGCTAACATCGGTGATGTCATTGTTTGTACGGTTAAACAAGCAACACCTGGAGGCGTTGTCAAAAAAGGTGAAGTTGTAAAAGCAGTTATCGTTCGTACTAAGAGCGGAGCTCGCAGAAACGATGGATCTTACATCAGTTTCGACGAAAATGCATGTGTCATCATCCGTGACGACAAGAGCCCACGTGGAACTCGTATCTTCGGACCAGTAGCACGTGAACTTCGTGAAAACAACTATATGAAAATTGTTTCTCTAGCACCAGAAGTACTTTAAGAATACAATCCGCGACTCAAGGAGGTGCGATTAAATGCATGTTAAAAAGGGCGATAAAGTAGTGGTTATCTCTGGTAAAGATAAAGGTAAACAAGGTGTCATCCTTGCTGCTTTCCCTAAAAAGGAACGTGTTTTAGTAGAAGGTATTAACCTTGTGAAAAAACACTCTAAACCAACTCAAGCTAACCCTCAAGGCGGAATTTCTGAACAAGAAGCGCCGATCCACGTATCAAACGTAATGCCGCTTGATCCTAAAACGGGTGAAGTGACACGTGTTGGGTATAAAGTTGAGGACGGAAAGAAAGTCCGTGTAGCGAAAAAATCTGGGCAAGTTCTAGATAAATAGTAAATAAGGAAGGGAGGTCTTTCTCATGAACCGCCTTAAAGAAAAGTATGTAAAAGAAATTACACCTGCATTAGTTTCTAAGTTTGAATACACTTCAGTAATGCAAGTGCCAAAAATCGAAAAAATCGTGATCAACATGGGTGTTGGTGACGCCGTTCAAAACGCTAAAGCAATCGATACTGCTGTTGAAGAATTAACGTTTATCGCTGGTCAAAAACCTGTCGTTACTCGTGCGAAGAAGTCTATTGCTGGATTCCGTCTACGTGAAGGAATGCCAATCGGTGCGAAAGTAACACTTCGCGGAGAGCGCATGTATGATTTCCTTGATAAACTTATTTCTGTGTCTTTACCACGTGTACGTGACTTCCGCGGGATTTCTAAGAAATCTTTCGACGGTCGTGGAAACTACACGCTTGGTATTAAAGAACAGTTAATCTTCCCAGAAATTGATTACGATAAAGTAACAAAGGTCCGCGGTATGGATATCGTTATCGTTACTACTGCCAATACGGACGAAGAAGCACGTGAGCTATTAACTCAAGTAGGTATGCCGTTCCAGAAATAATCAATGAAAGGGAGGCGAAATCGTGGCTAAAAAGTCTATGATTGCGAAACAACAACGCAAACAAAAGTTTAAAGTTCAAGAGTATACGCGCTGCGAACGTTGTGGACGTCCACATTCAGTTATTCGTAAGTTTAAACTTTGCCGTATTTGTTTCCGCGAACTTGCATATAAAGGACAAATTCCTGGCGTTAAAAAAGCCAGCTGGTAATCCCCATAAATGGGAAGGAGGTTATTAAATAATGGTTATGACAGATCCGATTGCAGATTTGCTGACTCGTATTCGCAATGCGAACATGGTACGTCATGAGAAGCTAGAAGTACCGGCTTCAAAAATCAAAAGAGAAATTGCTGAAATTTTAAAGCGTGAAGGTTTTATCCGTGACGTTGAGTACGTCGAAGACAGCAAACAAGGAATTATCCGTTTGTTCCTTAAATACGGCCAAAACAACGAACGTGTTATCACTGGTCTTAAAAGAATCAGTAAACCTGGTTTACGCGTATATGCGAAATCAAATGAAGTACCACGTGTACTTAACGGACTTGGAATCGCAATTATTTCAACATCACAAGGTGTTTTATCGGACAAAGAAGCCCGTGCTAAACAAGCTGGTGGAGAAGTACTTGCTTACGTATGGTAAAAAAAGTTTAAGATGAATGGAGGTGCTTGGTATGTCTCGTATAGGTAAAAAACTAATCGAGATCCCTTCAGGAGTAACTGTGACAAACAACGATAACACAGTGACAGTAAAGGGACCAAAAGGTGAACTAACTCGTACATTTCACCCTGATATGGAAATTAAAATTGAGGACAACGTCTTAACTGTAAGCCGTCCGTCTGAAAATAAAGAACACCGTGCATTACATGGTACAACACGTAGCTTGATTGCAAACATGGTTGAAGGTGTATCTAAAGGTTTCGAAAGAGGTTTAGAACTTATCGGTGTCGGTTACCGTGCAGCTAAATCTGGAAACAAACTTGTTCTTAACGTTGGATACTCTCACCCAGTTGAAATCGTTCCTGAGGCTGGAGTTGAAGTAGAAGTTCCATCTCAAACGAAAGTAATCGTTAAAGGTATCGATAAAGAGCGTGTAGGAGCTCTAGCTTCTAACATCCGCGCTGTCCGTGCTCCAGAGCCTTACAAAGGTAAAGGAATTCGTTACGAAGGTGAATTCGTTCGCCGTAAAGAAGGTAAAACTGGTAAGTAAGATCGCTTAAAGTGAAGAAAGGAGTGACTCGGATGATTACGAAAACTAGCAAAAACGCTACTCGTCTTAAAAGACATGCTCGTGTTCGTGCGAAACTTTCAGGTACTGCTGAAAGACCTCGCCTTAACGTTTTCCGTTCTAACAAGAATATCTACGCTCAAGTAATTGATGATGTTAACGGTGTAACACTTGTAAGTGCTTCTACTCTTGATAAAGAGTTTAAGATCGAGAATAGTTCTGACACTGCAGCTGCTACTAAAGTTGGCGAACTTGTTGCAAAACGTGCTGTTGAAAAAGGAATCTCTAACGTGGTATTTGACCGCGGAGGATACCTATATCATGGACGTGTAAAAGCTCTAGCTGAAGCTGCTCGTGAGGCTGGACTTAAATTTTAATAAAAGAAGGAGGGACACATCCGAATGAGTCGTATTGACCCAAGCAAATTAGAGTTAGAAGAACGCTTAGTTACGGTTAACCGCGTAGCGAAAGTTGTTAAAGGTGGACGTCGTTTCCGTTTTGCAGCTTTAGTTGTTGTCGGTGACAAAAACGGTCATGTAGGTTTCGGTACTGGTAAAGCACAAGAAGTACCAGAAGCGATCCGCAAAGCTGTTGAAGATGCGAAAAAGAATTTAATTGAAGTACCAATGGTTGGAACTACAATTCCACATGAAATCATCGGTCGATTCGGTGCAGGAAACGTTCTATTGAAGCCTGCTTCAGAAGGTACAGGAGTTATCGCTGGAGGCCCAGTGCGTGCGGTACTTGAGCTTGCTGGTCTAGCTGATATCCTTTCTAAATCTCTAGGTTCTAATACACCGATCAACATGATCCGCGCAACACTTCAAGGTTTAAGTGAACTTAAACGTGCTGAAGACGTAGCGAAGCTTCGTGGAAAATCTGTAGAAGACCTGTTAGGATAAGGAGGGAACAATAATGGCAAATAAATTAGAAATTACCCTCAAACGCAGTGTAATCGGTCGCCCTGAAGATCAGCGTGTCACTGTTCGTACTCTTGGTCTTAAGAAAACAAACCAAACAGTCGTACATGAAGACAATGCAGCGATCCGCGGCATGATTAACAAGGTGTCTCATTTAGTTTCTGTTAAAGAACAATAAAACATTTTTAATCGATAAGGAGGTGCCCAAATGAAACTTCATGAATTGAAGCCTTCAGAAGGTTCACGTAAAGTACGCAACCGTGTTGGTCGTGGTATCGGATCAGGTAACGGTAAAACTTCTGGTAAAGGTCATAAAGGTCAAAACGCTCGTTCTGGCGGCGGTGTACGCCCTGGTTTCGAAGGTGGTCAGATGCCTTTATTCCAACGCCTTCCAAAACGTGGTTTTACAAACATCAACCGTAAAGATTACGCGGTAATCAACTTAGACAGATTAAACAGTTTTGACGAAGGAACGGAAGTAACTCCTGAACTTCTTCTAGAGACTGGTGCAATAAGCAAGTTAAAAGCAGGAGTAAAAATTCTTGGCAACGGTAAATTAGAAAAAAAATTAACTGTAAAAGCCAATAAATTCTCTGCTTCTGCGAAAGAAGCGATTGAAGCTGCTGGCGGTACAGCCGAGGTGATCTAACTTGTTTAAGACAATCTCCAATTTTATGCGCGTGAAAGATATACGGAATAAGATTATATTCACACTTTTAATGTTAGTCGTCTTTCGTATAGGTGCTTTCATCCCTGTGCCTAATGTGAACGCCGAAGTTCTCCAGGCACAGGATCAAATGAGTGTTTTCGGAATCCTCAACACGTTTGGGGGCGGGGCACTTTTCCAATTCTCCATTCTAGCAATGGGGATTATGCCGTATATCACTGCTTCGATCATCATTCAGCTCTTGCAGATGGATGTTGTTCCGAAGTTTACTGAGTGGTCAAAGCAAGGAGAGGTTGGCCGCCGAAAATTAGCACAATTCACAAGGTATTTTACAATTGTTCTAGGATTTATCCAGGCGTTAGGAATGTCATATGGATTCAACAATATGGCAGGAGGCATGCTGATTGAAAACCCTGGTGTATCAACGTACCTCTTAATTGCGGTCGTACTCACTGCGGGAACAGCATTTTTAATGTGGCTGGGTGAGCAGATTACTGCTCACGGTGTTGGTAACGGGATTTCGATTATTATCTTTTCTGGTATCATCGCTGGTATCCCTCAAACATTAAAACAAGTGTACGCTCAACAATTTGTAGGTGGAGATGGACAGCTGTTCATGCAAATCCTTAAAATTGCCCTTATTGTAATTGCCATTCTTGTCATTGTTATCGGTGTTATTTACATTCAAATGGCAGTGAGAAAGATTGCAATTCAATATTCAAAAGGAACTGGCCGTGCACAAATGTCTGCTAGTCAAGCAACGCACCTTCCATTGAAAGTGAATCCAGCAGGGGTGATTCCAGTCATCTTTGCCGTTTCTTTCATTATTACTCCGCAGACGATCGCATCGTTCTTCGGAACCAATAATGTGACAACTTGGATAACCAACAACTTTGACTATACTAAGCCAATCGGTATGACGATTTATGTAGCACTGATTGTTGCTTTCACATATTTTTATGCCTTTGTCCAAGTCAATCCTGAACAAATGGCTGAAAATCTGCAAAAGCAGGGTGGCTATATCCCGGGAGTTCGTCCAGGGAAAATGACTCAAGATAGAATTACGAGCATTTTGTACCGACTCACGTTTGTGGGCGCCATTTTCTTAGCCGTGATTTCAATACTTCCTATCTTTTTCATTCAATTCGCTGGATTACCTTCCGCTGCACAAATTGGCGGCACAAGTCTTCTCATTGTTGTAGGTGTTGCACTTGAAACGATGAAACAGCTTGAAAGCCAATTAGTGAAACGAAATTACCGTGGATTTATGAAATAAAACAGAGGGCTGGGCAGCTGCCCAACCTCTCTAAGTAAGGAAGGGGAAATCCGAAATGAACTTAGTCTTAATGGGGCTTCCGGGTGCTGGTAAAGGCACTCAGGCAGAACGAATTGTTGATGATTATGGGATCCCTCATATCTCAACAGGAGATATGTTCCGCGCTGCTATGAAAGAGGAGACACAACTTGGGCTCGAAGCAAAATCCTTTATCGATAAAGGAGAGCTTGTTCCTGATGAGGTCACAATCGGTATTGTTAGAGAGAGACTTGGCAAAAATGATTGTGAACAAGGTTTTCTTCTGGACGGATTTCCGCGAACAGTCGCTCAGGCTGAAGCTTTAGAAGAAATTCTAAAGGACCTTGGCAGAACGATTGATTATGTCATTAATATTAAAGTCGATAAAGATGCTTTGATGGAGCGTCTGACTGGCCGAAGAATTTGCAAAAATTGCGGAGCAACATATCATTTAGTATTCAATCCACCTGCGAAAGAAAATGTTTGCGACAAGTGTGGAGGCGAGCTTTATCAACGTGCAGATGATAATGCAGAAACCGTTTCGACTAGACTTGAAGTAAACTTAAAGCAGACTGAACCTTTACTGAACTTCTATTCAGAAAAAGGATATCTCGCAAACATTGATGGTGCAAAGCACATTAACGATGTATATGCAGATATCAAGGACCTGCTTGGAGGATTAAATAAATGATTATCTGTAAAACTCCTCGCGAGCTTGAGATTATGAGAGAAGCTGGACGTATTGTCGCACTGACTCATGAAGAGCTGAAGAAACATATAAAACCAGGTATTTCGACAAAAGAATTGGATCAAATTGCCGAACGTTTTATTACAAAGCAGGGTGCAATCCCATCTTTTAAAGGGTATAATGGTTTTCGCGGGAGCATTTGCGTTTCGGTGAATGAAGAACTCGTTCACGGTATTCCTGGTAAACGGGTTTTACGTGATGGTGACATCATTAGTATCGATATTGGCGCAAAGTTAAATGGCTATCATGGTGACTCTGCTTGGACTTATCCAGTTGGGGTAATCAGTGATGAAGACCGCAAACTACTGGAAGTCACAGAGGAATCTCTATATAAAGGCTTACAGGAAGCAAAGCCAGGCGAACGTCTGTCGAACATTTCCCATGCCATACAAACGTATGTTGAAAATGAGAATTTTTCAGTTGTTAGAGAATATGTTGGACATGGGGTCGGACAGGATCTTCATGAGGACCCTCAAATTCCTCATTATGGTCCGCCCAACAAAGGCCCGCGGCTAAAACCTGGAATGGTGTTGGCCATCGAACCGATGGTGAACGCAGGCAGCCGATATGTGAAAACATTGGCTGATAACTGGACGGTTGTAACGGTTGATGGGAAAAAGTGTGCTCATTATGAGCATACGATTGCGATTACAGATACAGGTTTTGATATACTGACTAAGATTTAGGTCTTCACTGAAGCCTTTCAGGCCCAAATCGGGCAGGTTGTCTGTATAGTCCAAAGAAAGAACAAGATCAGTATACAGGTGTCATCGGCATGTCCGTTGGCTGCCATGTACTAATCGCAGACGGAGAAAAGCGTAAATTTCATTCTCCTAAGAAAAAATATCAATCATATAACCTTTTATGATTGCGTATCTCCGGAAGTTCAGAACAGTATATTCAAAACAGGTCGGGTGATAGATGAACAATTGAGAGATTCTCATTTGAACATTTGTCAGAGAGCAAGTTACTGATTTGAAGAAGGGAGAACACTTGAATGGCGAAAGACGATGTAATTGAAGTGGAAGGTACTGTAGCAGAAACTTTGCCAAATGCAATGTTCAAAGTTGAACTAGAGAATGGTCATACAGTTTTGGCTCATGTATCAGGAAAAATCCGTATGCACTTCATTCGCATTTTACCTGGAGACAAAGTTACGGTAGAATTATCTCCATATGACTTAACTCGTGGTAGAATTACGTACCGTTACAAATAAAGCAACTCCGGAAGAAGGAGGTTGGAAACACATGAAAGTGAGACCATCTGTTAAACCTATCTGTGAAAAATGTAAAGTTATTCGCAGAAAAGGAAAAGTAATGGTGATCTGTGAAAACCCAAAACATAAACAAAAACAAGGCTAATAACAAGGAGGTGCCCAAATCATGGCTCGTATTGCTGGTGTAGATATTCCACGTGATAAGCGTGTTGTCATTTCTTTAACATATGTTTTTGGAATTGGTCGTACGACTGCGCAACAAGTCCTTAAAGAAGCAGGTGTTTCTGAAGACACTCGCGTTCGCGATCTAACTGAAGACGAACTTGGTAAAATCCGTGATATCATTGACAAACTTAAAGTAGAAGGTGACCTTCGTCGTGAAGTTTCACTTAACATTAAGCGTCTAATTGAAATCGGAAGCTACCGCGGAATCCGTCATCGTAGAGGACTTCCTGTTCGTGGACAAAACACAAAAAACAACGCGCGTACTCGTAAAGGTCCGCGTCGTACTGTAGCTAACAAGAAAAAATAAGTAAAGGAGGTAGTTAAAGAATGGCTGCTGCTCGTAAATCAAATACGCGTAAACGTCGCGTGAAAAAGAATATTGAAGCTGGAATCGCTCATATCCGTTCCACTTTCAACAACACGATTGTAACGATTACTGATGTTCATGGAAACGCAATTTCTTGGTCAAGTGCTGGTGCATTAGGATTCAGAGGTTCTCGTAAATCTACTCCTTTCGCTGCACAAATGGCTGCTGAAACTGCTGCTAAAGGTTCTATCGAACATGGTCTTAAAACACTTGAAGTAACTGTTAAAGGTCCTGGTTCTGGTCGTGAAGCTGCAATTCGTGCGCTTCAAGCTGCAGGTCTTGAAGTTACTGCAATCAGAGACGTAACTCCAGTTCCTCATAACGGATGCCGTCCACCAAAACGTCGCCGCGTGTAATTTGTTTGTATAGATTTTGTGTCCCTGTCAATAATGGGTTATGATACAGTTATTTATGAGACGAATACACGACTCGTTGCCTGAGCACATACGGGACTAAACAATGAGGAATTTCGGATGGAATCTCATATGATTCTATTCGAGGTTTCGACGTTTTGAAGGAGGGTTTTATTAGATGATCGAAATTGAAAAACCAAAAATCGAAACGGTTGAAATCAGCGACGATGCCAAGTATGGCAAGTTTGTCGTAGAGCCACTTGAGCGTGGATATGGTACCACTTTAGGGAACTCCCTTCGTCGTATCCTTTTATCCTCACTTCCTGGTGCAGCTGTAACATCGATCCAGATAGATGGTGTCTTACACGAATTCTCAACGATCGAAGGCGTGGTTGAAGATGTTACAACGATTATCTTAAACATTAAAAAGCTTGCACTCAAAATCTACTCTGAAGAAGAGAAGACGCTTGAAATTGATGTACAAGATGAAGGTACTGTAACAGCTGCTGATATTACACACGACAGCGATATTGAAATCTTAAATCCAGATCTTCACATCGCAACTCTTGGCAAGAATGCGAGCTTCCGTGTTCGCTTAACTGCACAAAGAGGTCGCGGGTATAATCCTGCTGATGCAAACAAAAGAGACGATCAGCCAATCGGTGTGATTCCGATCGACTCAATCTATACACCTGTATCTCGTGTGACTTATCAAGTGGAGAACACCCGTGTTGGGCAAATCACAAACTATGATAAACTAACACTAGATGTATGGACTGATGGAAGCACAGGACCGAAAGAAGCGATCGCTCTAGGTTCTAAGATTTTAACTGAACACCTAAATATTTTCGTTGGGTTAACTGACGAAGCTCAGCATGCTGAAATCATGGTTGAGAAAGAAGAAGACCAAAAAGAAAAAGTGCTTGAAATGACAATTGAAGAGCTTGATCTTTCTGTTCGTTCTTACAACTGTTTGAAGCGTGCGGGTATTAACACTGTTCAAGAGCTTGCTAACAAGACAGAAGAGGATATGATGAAAGTTCGTAACCTTGGACGTAAATCTCTTGAAGAAGTGAAAGCGAAACTAGAAGAACTTGGACTGGGTCTTCGTAAAGACGATTGACTAGTTTCATTGTGAACTAGGATTTTCGTGTGTTTTTTATTCATACAGCATCTCTAATTAAGGAGGGGACATCACATGGCATACAGAAAGCTAGGACGCACTAGTGCACAACGTAAAGCAATGCTTCGTGACCTAACGACTGATTTGATCATCAACGAACGCATCGAAACAACTGAAACACGTGCGAAAGAACTTCGCTCTGTAGTTGAAAAAATGATCACTCTTGGCAAACGCGGAGATCTTCATGCTCGCCGTCAAGCTGCAGCTTACATTCGTAATGAAGTAGCTAACGCTGAAACAAACCAAGATGCACTTCAAAAATTATTCGCTGACGTTGCAACTCGCTACGAAGATCGCCAAGGTGGATACACTCGTATCATGAAGCTTGGACCTCGTCGCGGCGATGGCGCACCAATGGCTGTCATTGAATTAGTTTAATCACATAGCGTGTATCTAAGAAAGGGCGGGACAGTTCATAACTGGATCTATGCCCTTTTTTAGATACTACGGCTTTTTAGTAATAAGCAAAGAAGAGGTTGAGCTGAGAGGAGGTCCGGTAGAGATGGGGAAGACTTTAATTGACGTAAAAGACATTGTATTTCGTTATCACAAGGATGCGGACAAGCCCGCTTTAGATCAAGTGTCATTGCATGTGAATCAAAATGAATGGCTCGCCATTGTTGGTCATAACGGTTCAGGTAAATCCACACTTGCCCGTGTGCTGAATGGGCTCATTTTACCGGATGCTGGAACGGTCAAGGTTGGAGAGATTGAGCTTAAAGAAGAGACTGTTTGGGATATTCGCAAAAAGGTTGGAATGGTCTTTCAAAACCCAGATAACCAATTTGTTGGCTCAACGGTTCGTGATGATGTGGCTTTTGGTTTAGAAAATAACGGGGTTGAGCGGGAATTGATGATAGAACGTGTAGATTGGGCTGTCAAACAGGTCAATATGCAGGAATTTCTTGATCAAGAGCCGCACCATCTATCAGGCGGGCAGAAGCAGAGAGTCGCCATTGCAGGTGTGCTTGCCGCAAGCCCTGACATCATGATCTTGGATGAAGCAACATCGATGCTTGATCCGATTGGCCGAGAAGAAGTGTTAGAGACTGTTAGACTACTGAAGGAACAAGGAACGGTCACAGTCATTTCCATCACACATGATTTAGACGAGGCGGCCAAGGCAGACCGCGTCATTGTGATGAATGGCGGGAAGAAATTTGCTGAGGGAACGCCAGAGGAAGTATTTGAACTAGATGAACAGCTGGTTCAGATTGGACTTGATCTGCCATTCTCCTATCGGTTGAGCAAGCAATTGAAGCAGCAAGGTGTGCCGCTTGCAAATGCCCATTTGACACAAGAAGGATTGGTGAAAGAGCTATGGACATTACGATCAAAGAATTAGAGCATCGTTATCAAATGAAAACGCCGTTTGAACGTCTTGCTTTGTATGATGTCAATGCTTCCATCAAAGAGGGCAGCTATGTCGCTGTCATTGGTCATACGGGCTCTGGCAAGTCTACATTGCTGCAGCATTTAAATGGATTGCTCAAACCAACGAAGGGGAGCATTGCGCTTGGAGAGACAGTATTACAAGCCAATAAAAAGCAGAAGGATTTGAAATCCCTCCGGAAAAAGGTAGGCATCGTGTTTCAGTTTCCTGAGCATCAGCTCTTTGAGGAAACGATCCTCAAGGATATCTGTTTTGGTCCGATGAATTTCGGCGTTCCTCAAGAGAAGGCAGAAGCGAAGGCGAAGGAGATGCTGAAGCTGGTTGGTCTTCCTGAATCCCTATTATCTCGATCTCCCTTTGAACTAAGCGGCGGTCAAATGAGACGTGTGGCGATTGCAGGTGTTCTAGCGATGGAGCCAGAAGTGCTTGTGCTGGATGAGCCGACTGCTGGGCTGGATCCACGCGGGCGGAAGGAAATCATGGACATGTTCTATGAGCTTCACGAAAAGGCAAACCTCACCACGATCCTTGTCACTCACAGTATGGAGGATGCCGCTCATTATGCGGATCAAATGATTGTGATGCATAAAGGAACAGTGAAGGCGACAGGTACGCCGAGAGAATTGTTTGCCAATCGTACAGACATGTCTTCATTTGGTCTCGACCTCCCAGAAACGATTAAATTCCAGCAGACTGTAGAAGAAAAACTGGGTATTACGTTTCCAAGGCCGCTTCTGACCATGGATGAAATGGCAGAAGCCTTAACAGCTCTTTATCAGGAGGACACGACATCATGATGGATAGTATGATTATCGGCAAGTATGTGCCAGGTTCATCCTTTGTCCATCGTCTTGATCCAAGGACAAAGCTGTTATCAATTTTCTTTTTTGTCTTTATTGTCTTTTTTGCTAATAATTACATCACTTACGGGCTTTTGGGTGTCTTTACCATCCTTGTGTTAATGGTTTCTCAGGTGCCTCTATACTTTATTCTCAAAGGAATGAAGCCGATCCTATGGATTGTCCTGTTTACCTTTATTCTTCATATTTTCATGACAAAGGAAGGCGCCTTGCTACTCCACTTTGGTTTTCTGAATATTTATGAAGAAGGTTTAAAGCAGGGGATATTCATATCACTCCGTTTTGTCTATCTCATTATGATGACGACACTTCTTACGTTAACTACAACGCCTATAGAAGTGACAGACGGGATGGAGAAACTGCTGCACCCATTCCGTAAAATCAAACTGCCTGTTCATGAGCTTGCTCTCATGATGTCTATCTCTCTTCGGTTTATTCCGACTTTATTAGAAGAGACGGACAAAATCATGAAGGCTCAAATGGCACGAGGCGTTGATTTTACAAGCGGACCTCTAAAGGATCGCATGAAAGCCATCGTTCCTTTGCTTGTTCCGCTTTTCGTCAGTGCGTTTAAGCGTGCAGAGGAACTGGCGACCGCGATGGAAGCGAGAGGCTACCGCGGGGGAGAAGGGCGGACGAAATACCGTCAGCTTGTCTGGGGCATGAAGGACACGTTCACGCTGCTTCTATTCATCCTGTTAACAGCACTCCTTGTGCTTTTTAGAAATTAGGTGATTTCTAGATGAAGGTCAAATGTACCGTATCCTATGATGGAACACATTTTAAAGGCTATCAGGTGCAGCCAGGGCAGCGAACCGTTCAGACGGAGATTGAGTCTGCCCTTGCAAGAATGCACAAACAGGATGAACTGATTCCGATTGTGGCTTCCGGCCGGACAGACAGCGGTGTTCATGCAAAGGGACAGGTCATCCATTTTGACACTCCGCTCTCGATTCCGATGGAGAGATGGCCTTTTGCCCTCAACAGCCTGCTGCCGGATGATATCCGTGTTCTAAAGGCCGAGGAAGTTGATGATTCGTTTCATGCCAGATTTGGTGTTGTTTCGAAGGAGTACCGTTACAAGGTCTCAACGGAAACACACCAAAATGTGTTCACGAGACAGTATGCCTGCCACTATCCTTACCGGCTGAATATCGAAAAAATGAGAGAAGCCGCTGAGCACCTGATTGGGACACATGACTTTACAAGCTTTTGTGCGGCCAATACAGAGGTTCAGGACAAGGTGAGGGTTATTTACGCCCTCGAGTGGAAAAACGTCTCAGACGGGCTTGAAATGCGCGTGAGAGGGAATGGCTTTTTATACAACATGGTGCGGATTATCGCTGGAACGTTACTTGAAATCGGTTCTGGTAAATTTCACCCTGAGGAGATAAAAGCCATGCTTGCCGCCCGAAATCGCGAAGCGGCAGGCAAGACTGCGCCTAGTCACGGACTGTATTTATGGGAAGTTTTCTATGACAACTAAACCAGGTGTAACATGTTCTTGACACAGGAAGCAGAAAGTTATAAGATATCATATGGTATGTATTTCAACCCCACAAATAAGCCCCGGAAGACTTATCTGTGTTTTGAAATAGAACGTAGCATTTGATTCAAGGAAAATTCATTGATTTATTTAGGAGGGAAACTCATGCGTACAACACCAATGGCGAACGCAAGCACAATTGAGCGCAAATGGCTAGTTGTTGATGCGGCAGGCAAGACTCTAGGTCGTCTTTCTACTGAAGTAGCATCACTTTTGCGCGGTAAGCACAAACCAACTTATACACCACACGTTGATACAGGTGATCACGTCATCATCATCAATGCTGAGAAAATCGAATTAACTGGTAAGAAATTGACGGACAAAATTTACTACCGTCACACTATGCACCCAGGTGGTTTGAAACAAAGAACTGCTCTTGAGATGCGTACAAACTACCCTGAAAAAATGTTGGAGCTTGCTATCAAAGGTATGCTTCCAAAGGGTCCACTAGGTCGTCAAATGTTCAAAAAATTAAATGTGTACCGTGGTTCTGAGCATCCACATCAAGCACAACAACCTGAAGTTTACGAACTTCGCGGTTAATTATAAGGGAGGTTAACAATTTGGCACAGGTTCAATATTACGGTACAGGTCGTCGTAAAAGTTCTGTAGCGCGCGTTCGCTTAGTTCCAGGTGAAGGCCGTATCGTCGTTAATAATCGTGAAATTACTGAATACATTCCATTCGCTGCTTTAATCGAAGACGTGAAACAGCCTTTGAACATCACAGAAACAGCTAACAGCTACGATGTTCTTGTAAATGTTCACGGTGGTGGATTCTCTGGTCAAGCTGGAGCAATTCGTCACGGTATCTCTCGTGCTCTTCTAGAAGTAGATCCTGAGTACCGTACACCACTTAAACGTGCTGGACTTCTTACTCGTGACTCTCGTATGAAAGAGCGTAAGAAATACGGTCTTAAAGGCGCACGTCGCGCACCTCAGTTCTCAAAACGTTAATTTTGTTCAAAATTCAACCCCCACAATCCTGTTGATTGTGGGGGTTGTTTATTACTAAGAATTTTTGAAAACACTTTTTAACTGCAGAAGATTTAAATCGCAGTATAACTAGGAGTAAAAGATGAATGAAAGAGTTCTTAAAGAAGGTGAAAAGTTATTTTTAATAAAATCCGTTTAGGTATTGATTTCTATAGTGAAGGTAAAAATAAAAATAAAGACTTAATGGCTGTGATATTTTTACTCTATGCTTCAATAGTTATAGCTGGATTGTTATCAATAATTAAAAATAGCGATATTTTCAATTATTTATTCAAAATAATTTCTATACTATTAGAAAGTATATTTAGTATTAGTGAGTATTTGCAGGGTAACAGTAGTGATGTAATAATTATTACAAGTTTACCGTATTTGAACTTTGATTTGTTTACGGAATTCAAAATTCTCATTTATGCAATTTTTACTGTTTCTTTAATCTTTTTTTTAAAATTTATTAGTGATTTATTTTCTCTAAAAAGAATGACTCACCTTATTCTTTCTATGCTATTTCAGGTAACTTTAAGTTTTATATTTTTCAGTGAAACCATCCCAGTTATTTTACTTGTAGCTGTAATCATGACTATCTTATTCTATTTCATACCTTTGGGGAGTGGTAGATATTTTAGTTTAATTGAATATGGAAGTTTTTTAGAAAGTGCATATAAACCAGTATCTTTAAATTTTAACATCTATAAGTTTATATTAAGAGCTATTTTGCCCATGGCTCCATTCGCTCTATTCTTTAAGATATTAATTCCTCAAGTGACAGTTTATTTGGTCATATTAATTTATATAGCAATATTGCTCTTTATTTTTATGAATACGTATAAAGATAAATTTGAGGGGAATTTAAGAAAAATAGTTGTGTTCTCTTTAATAATAATTATTACCATTAGCCAACAAAAGTTCGAAGGTAATGTTATAGGGTTTATTCTGTCAATTTTAGCTATCTTTTTTTCTTTTGAACGACTCTTATCTTCTTTCAAAGATTTAAAAAAAGAGATACAAGATAACAGCTTACTCTACATAATTGAGAAGAAAAAAGATGATTTAGATTGGTTAGTGGAAAATAAACTTAACTTTAGTATTCAAAGAAACGGAGATTTTTCAGAGTCTTTATTATTAAAGCAAATAATTATTCATTTTTATTTAGATGAAAAAGACGACTTGTTAATATTAACAAAGAAATATAGCGAAAGTTATGGGAGTAACATTCGTTTTGTAGAGCAAATTAAGTATTTTGCTTTATACTCAACGAAAAATATCAAGGAAAAATACAAATATTTGAGTCGGATTTTTGAGATGGAAAAAAGTGAAGTTGAACTACAACAAATTTATATCGAATATAGTTGGGTTATTTTTTATGAGACAGAAGAATACGATAAAATAATCCAACTGTTAAATGAAATTTCGTATATATTAAGCGATGAAGACAAATTCATTTTGTATTATTCACTTATGAGAACTGGAAAGGAAAAGTATGCGCAAAATTTGAAAAATGAAATAAATAACTTTGAGCAAATAGAACATGAGATAAATATGAAGAAACAGTTTTTTTAGAAAAGAGTAGTGATCTAATTTGAAATGACTATTAGTCATTTTTTATAATCCATCTGTAGTATTCAACGAATTTATGCTTACTGCAGCAGTGGATCAAAACTTTCGACAACGTTTGATTCAGGCTTTCACTACATAATTATAAACAAACAGAGGGATATCGCCCTCTGTTTGTTTATTTCTGCATTGGAAACGCTTTGTATACATCTTGGCGTTTCTCTTTTGACTTCACAACTCCATCAACCAGTTCCTTTTGCCAAACCGCTGTATCATCTTTGTACTTTTTAAAAGGGTGAGGGAGCTCTTTTTCTAGCTGTTTTCTTTTAAACGTGACGGACGGTTCGTCGTTAGAGTTCATCTTGAGTGTCACTTGCTCTACATTATCGACAAGAATAAAAAGTGCAATTGCGTTGTATAAATACGTTTTTTCGATCGTGTCCTTTTGATCAAACCAGAAGGTGTCAAACTGTTCTTCTGTATAGCCGCCATTTTCTTTTACCCCATACGTGACGTCTAAAGCTTTTCCGTCGATGATTTCAAATTCACGAATTACGCCTCCAGGAAGATTGATAAGATTTCATGAATGGCTGAATTGTCACCGAGATACGTGTTTTTGTGTTTTGAAAGTTGTTTTAAGGAAATGTCTTCTATTCCTTTTATATCGCTCTTTTTCTCTGTAGCTTGACTGCTGCATGCAGATAGAACGACTGTTAATAGCAACAGGATATACATCCATTTCTTCATTGATTTTGCCCCTTTACCATTCTTTTTATATTCAAATGCCTATTTTATCACAATTTTCCATTCCGAATGTTCACTGACCGTCATTTCCATTTACTGAACTGCATGTTTTGTTCAAACGAACGAACAATACAAGAAAAAAGGAGTTCAGTCTATGGCAGAAGTGCTTTCATTTTATCAATTGAAAACAAAACGAGATGTCACGCTTGAAAAGAAGCTGCTGCGTACATTGTCTCTTCAACAAGTGACGGTCGCTTCAGAGAAATTCACGAAAAAGCTGTTCCCATTTGCAGATGATCCTGCCGGTATTATGAGTGATGGCTGCATCGACTTCGCCATTGAAGCTTTTTTAGCTGGAGGAAGATACGGTGAGTCAAGTAAATACGGTGAATCATTCGACGATATCAGGAAGCGGTCCTCCCAGGAGGAAGCGGAGCTGGTTGAAGAGCTCGCAGGGTGCTTGCAATCGTGGGGGAATATGTTTCAAATGGAGTGGAAGATGTCGTGTTTGTATCCATTTGCGAAAGAATTTTTAAGCATGTGGTGGCAGGAAGGCTTTCGTGAATCAGAAAAAAGACACAAGCTTCGGCTGCACTAAGCATATTTCCAGCCCTTGTCCCATATCTATAAAATAATGGTGTATGGGAGGGACAGGGATGAAAAGAAAGCTGAAGTGGACAGGGTTTTTAATTGGGTTTATTGTCCTCTTATTCTTATTCAGGTTTCAATTTCTAAATGATGATTCGTGGAAATCGTGGAATTTGCCTCTGAGCGGGAAGATCATCTATTTAGATCCGGGTCATGGCGGTCCAGATGGTGGGGCCGTTGGGGGAGAGCTGCTTGAGAAAGAGATTGCACTGGATGTATCCATGAAGATACGTGACTATTTGCAGGAGCAGGGAGCGCTTGTTCTTATGACCCGAGAGGATGATTCTGATTTATCTTCAAAGAATACAAGGGGATATGCCCGGAAAAAAGCAGAGGATTTAAGGAACCGCGTAAAGGTCATCAATGAATCTGAAGCGGATCTCTATTTAAGCATTCATTTAAATGCTATACCATCTAACAAATGGAGCGGGGCGCAGACGTTTTTTTATGGAAAGTATGAAGAAAATGAAAAGGCAGCGAAATTTATTCAAGATGAACTACGCAGAAACCTTGAAAATACAGATCGAAAGGCGAAGCGAATCAACGGCATTTATTTAATGCAAAATGTCACAAAGCCAGGTGCCCTTGTGGAAATTGGATTTCTCTCCAACCCAAAAGAGGCAAGTCAGCTGGCAACACCTAAATATCAGGATCAAATTGCTGCCTCCATTTATAAAGGCATTTTAAGATATTTAACAGAGCAGAAAGAGCCGCCTGAATAAGGGGCTTTTTCCTTTTGGTCGCAGGCAAACAGGACAGACATTGTAAGGATATGTATGATATACTTGGATTGTAAACGAATTCAATAAAGGGTGAGGTTCTGCTATGATCGGACAAGATGATGTGAGAAAACTAGTTGGGAAGATGGACGAACCCTTCCTTCATATACCGCTTGGTGAGCTGGATGCCATCAAGGAAATCAGCCTAAAGCCTGAAAAAGAGCATGTGAGCCTAAAGGTGGCCATTGCCAAAACAGGCACTGCTGAGCAGATGAAGCTGCAGCAAGACATCGTACAAGCCTTGAAATCAGCAGGCGCTAACACAGTAGGACTTCGTTTTGAAGAACTGCCTCAGGAAACACTTGAAAAGTTTATGCCATCACAGGATGAGGAAGAAACCCTGCTTAACTCTAAAAATCCGCCTGAGTTCTTAGCAATTGCAAGTGGAAAGGGCGGAGTTGGGAAATCGACTGTTTCTGTTAACCTTGCTGTAGCGCTGGCTCGCCTAGGGAAAAAAGTCGGGCTGATTGATGCCGATATTTATGGCTTTAGTGTACCGGATATGATGGGAATCACCGTCAGACCAACAGTAAAAGGGGAAAAAATTATACCTGTGGAACGCTTTGGCGTCAAAGTGATTTCAATGGGCTTTTTTGTTGAAGAAAATGCACCGGTCATCTGGAGAGGACCGATGCTTGGTAAAATGTTAAATAACTTCTTCCACGAAGTCGAGTGGGGAGAATTAGATTACTTACTATTAGACCTTCCCCCTGGGACGGGGGATGTGGCGCTTGATATTCATACAATGCTGCCTAGCTGTAAAGAAATCATTGTCACAACACCGCATCCAACGGCTGCCTTTGTTGCAGCTAGAGCAGGCGCAATGGCACTGCAAACAGATCATGAGGTGCTCGGGGTCGTTGAGAATATGAGTTATTATGAAAGCAAAAAGACAGGTGAAAAGGAATACGTCTTTGGAAAAGGCGGCGGGGACAAACTGGCAGAAGAGCTGCGTGTATCGGTTCTTGGCCAAATTCCTTTAAGACAGCCTGATTGGAATGAGGATGATTTCGCGCCTTCTGTCTATGATGAGAGTCATCCGACAGGAGAAGTGTATCAGCACATTGCGAATAAAGTGATTGAACAATTAGCCGTTAAAGCATAATGAAAGCCCGAGTGGATGAATGCCACTCGGGTGATGTTTAACTGTCGCTTCCTTCGCTTCCTTGCGAACCGGAATCACTGCTGCTTTCGGATGCTGCCTTTTTGAGCTCATCTTCGAATTTTTTCTTATAAAGAGGGCTGCTTAATGTTTCCGTAATGACTTTTTCTAAGTGCTTTCTAAACTCTTTGCTTTTTACCAGTTCACCGTATTTCTTTTCCATCTCAGGATCCTTGAGAATATCCATCATCAGCTGTTGATAGTCAGGATCCTTCATTAACTGTTTTAACATCCTTTCATGCTGTTGCTGCATGGATTTTGCGAAAGTCTCGGCAAATTTAGAATCCTCAAAGACCTTCTTCCAGAACTCTTTGCCTTTATCAGAAGTCAGTGTTTTCTCTATCGTTTTTTTCACAGTTTGTTCATCCATTACCAAAGCTTCATTCATTGCCTCGTCATTTAATAACTGTTGAATGGCCTTTTTACCGTCATCTGTCTTCAATATATCGACGACCATTTTTTTTGTTTCGTCATAGTCCATATTAGATGAGGATTGGGTTTTGGGAGCACAAGCTGTTAGAGATAAAAGAAGAAAACAGCTCATTATACGCAAGATGCCTTTTGACATACTGTGGCTCCTTTCGTTACATGTCTTACTTTTAATATGAATGTTTCACGTGAATTTATACATAACAAAAATAGGGGTTGGATCAATTCAATGAAAAGTCGGGATTTAGTTCGTTTTTTCTTCTCTGTGCTAGCTGTTGGAGCGGTCATTACCAGCGTGGTAGGCTTTGCGCTGGAGTGGGGGAAATATCAGAAGCTTTTTATATCGTTTGAAATTCTAGAGATCGCATCTGTGTTGTTTTGGTTCATTGGTGTTGGGATGATCTTTAGTGTGATTAGCCAGATGGGGTTTGTTGTCTTTTTGACGGTGCACCGGTTTGCATTAGAGATTTTCCGGTCACATTCTTTATGGAATACCATTCAGCTGTTTCTTGTGATTTTTGTGCTGTTTGATTTAGCTTACTTGCGGTTTTTGTTTTTCGGGGAGAATGAATCATTTTTTCCATACTTGTGGCTGCCTGTCTTTATCGTCGTGTTTGCATTAATTGTCGCTTATTTTAAACAGCGGCAGTCCTCTAAGAAAACATTTGTTTCCGCAATGTTTCTCATGGTCGTCATCACGTCGTTAGAATGGTTCCCGGCGCTTAGAGTCAATGAAGAGGACTGGCTGTATTTAATGCTATTCCCGCTATTGGGCTGTAATGCGTTTCAGCTGTTAGCTATGCCGAGGTTTTCAAAAGCGAAAGCTACTTAACTTCCGATGACTTTGTTTTCGTATTGGAGATCAGTTCGCCCACCGTCACATTTCTTAAATTCTTTTCTTTTATTTGTTTCAAAATAGCTGGTAAGGCTTGAGCGGTTTGTGTGGCTGAATCCGAGGCGTGAAGGAGAACGATATCTCCGCTTTTCAATCGATCATTTACATTCTGAACAATCTGATTGACCCCCGGATTTAGCCAATCCTGTGAATTGATGCTGTAATGAACAACAGTATAACCGTACTGTGTGGCAATTTTCAGTGCTGTTTCGTTAAATTGTCCAGTTGGCGGTCTTAATAATTGAATGTCATCTAGTCCAAGCTTTTGAAAAGCATTTTGCGCCAGGACAAGATCTCGCTTGATTTCACTATCTTCGAGCTGGCTATAATTTTTATAAGCATAGCCAAGGCTTCCGATCTGATGGCCGTCCTCTCTAATTTGTTTTACGATATCAGGATGACGCTCAGCCCAAGAAGCAGACAGAAAGAAAGTGGCGTTCTTTATATCGTACTCTCGAAGGACATTTAAAATAGGAACAGCCTTCTCATCTCCCCAGCCAATATTAAAGGTGAGGGAGACATGTTTTGATGAAGTCTCACCTTTATAAATGGCTCGGGGGCCATTTTCTGTTTTAAATACTGACAGCGGTGGTGCTTTTTGTACATAAAAAAAGGTTGCAGCTGCAAGGGCGGCTATAAAAATAATGACAACTTGCTTCAGCCGTTTAATAGGCAACACATATAATCGACTCAATTCAAACACTCCTGCCTTGTCCAAGATTGTTACTTGATTGTATGCAGGACAAGGATTTCAGATGCATAATAAAACTATTTCAAAAAAAGTTTTGAAAAGGCATTGACCGATAGAATGTTTTCGTGATATATTATTAATCGTCGCTGACACACAGTGACAAACACAAAACGCTTCGGGAAATAAACTTGAAAAAAGTTGTTGACATAAGATGAAGCGAGATGTTATATTATTAAAGCCGCTAAGAACGGCGAAGATGATCTTTGAAAACTAA
>NZ_LGYN01000004.1 GCF_001307105.1 Bacillus australimaris
TTGTTTAGTTTTCAAAGATCATCTTCGTTATCGCTCGTAAGCGACTTTAATATCTTAACATTTTGTATCGGTTAAAGTCAAGAAATTTTTTCAATTTCTTTTTTTAACCTCGTTGCTGTTTTGCGGCAACGAATAATAATATACCATCTTGAATCTTTCCTTGCAATAGTTTTTTTAAAAAAAGTTTCATTTTATGAAAAATAAAAAGCGCCATTGATAAAATGGCGCTTCGATTGATGTATTAGCGGTTTCTCATTTGTGGGAAAAGCAGTACATCCCTGATTGATGGAGAATTTGTTAATAGCATGATTAATCGGTCAATCCCGATTCCTAAACCGCCTGTTGGAGGCATTCCGTATTCTAATGCTTCAACAAAATCGTCATCCATTAGATGCGCTTCGTCATTTCCTTCTTCACGTTCTTTTAATTGTGCTTCAAAGCGTTCTCTTTGATCGATTGGATCGTTCAGCTCTGTGAATGCATTTGCATGTTCACGGCGTACGATAAACAACTCAAAGCGATCTGTGAAGCGAGGGTCTTCAGGATTTTTCTTAGCTAATGGAGAAATCTCCACGGGATGTCCGTAAATGAATGTAGGCTGAACCAATGTTTCTTCTACTTTTTGCTCGAAGAACTCGTTGATTATATGACCCACTGTCATGTTTTTCGTGATTTCAATACCATGATCAGCAGCATGCTGTTTTGCTTCTTCTACAGACATCTCCTGCCAGAAGTCTACACCTGTTGCTTCTTTGACCGCTTCAACCATATGAAGTCTCTTCCATTCAGGTTTGAGATCAATTTCATCTTCTCCATATTGAATCGTTGTTGTTCCTAGCACCTCTTGCGCAATATGAGCAATCAGGTTTTCAGTCAAATTCATGATGTCTTTGTAGTCTGCATAAGCTTCGTACAGCTCGATCATCGTGAATTCTGGGTTATGACGAGTCGATACACCTTCGTTTCGGAATACGCGGCCAATCTCGTATACTTTCTCTAGACCACCGACAATTAGGCGTTTTAAGTGCAGCTCGATCGCAATACGCATATAAAGCGGCATATCAAGTGCGTTATGATGAGTAATGAAAGGACGCGCTGATGCACCACCAGGGATGCTGTGCATTGTTGGTGTTTCAACTTCTAGGTATCCTTTAGAATCTAAGTATCTTCTCATGGCTTGAATGATTTTGCTTCGCATGATAAACGTCTGCTTACTTTCTGGATTTACAATCAGGTCAAGGTAGCGCTGACGATAGCGTTGTTCAACATCTTTTAGTCCATGATATTTATCAGGAAGCGGACGAAGTGCTTTCGTGAGAACCTCAAAGGTAGTTGCTTTAATAGAAAGTTCTCCTACATTTGTTTTAAACACAGTACCTGTTACACCGATGATATCGCCTAGGTCTGAGCTTTTGAATAATTCGTAAGCTTCTTCTCCTACACTATCTTTACGAACATAGATTTGAATTTGTCCTTCTAAGTCTTGAATATGCGCAAAGCCAGCTTTTCCTTTTCCGCGCTTTGTCATCATACGTCCAGCAATTGTCACTTGAGCCGCTTTTCCTTCTAAGTCTTCTTTAGAAAACTCGTCATATTCAGCGATAATTTGTGCAGATTGATGAGAACGGTCATATCGTTCACCAAATGGATCGATACCTTCTTCTCTCATTTTATTCATTTTGTCACGTCTGACTTGGAATTGGTCATTTAATTCTTCGTTATTAAGCCCTTCATTACTCATTTATATCACTCCAATAATGTATTTTGCAGAGAAAAGCAGAAAAACTGCCAGTATATGCACTAGCAGTGAGCTACAAAAAGAAAGATAGTCTTATCCTACTTTTATACTTTGAAGCTCTTTTGCCTCGGCTTCGATCGTAAAGTTATCAAGAACTTGTACAAGCTCCGCTCTCGTTTCACTTTGATTGATTTGATTTCTTACGTCAGCGTTGCCGCGGACCCCTTTTAAGTACCATGCTGCGTGCTTTCTCATTTCTCTGACAGCCACGCGCTCGCCTTTCAGGTCAATGAGCCTGTCTAAGTGAAGTTTGCACACTGACATTTTCTCACGCACGTTTGGCTCTTCTTTTAGTTCACCCGTTTCTAAATAATGAACCGTTCGATAAATCATCCACGGGTTTCCTAGTGCGGCTCTTCCGATCATGACAGCGTCGACACCTGTTTCATCAAGCATACGTTTTGCATCTTGAGGGGTTTTAACATCACCGTTGCCGATGACAGGAATTGAAACAGATTGTTTGACCTCTTTTATGATGTCCCAATTCGCTGTTCCTTCGTACATTTGCACCCGTGTCCGTCCATGAAGCGCAACCGCTTGTCCACCTGCTCGTTCAACTGCACGGGCATTGTCGATAGCAAAGATATGGTCTTCGTCCCAGCCCATTCTCATTTTCACTGTAACTGGTTTATCTACAGCTTCTACGACAGCAGAGACCATTTCATAAATCTTGTTTGGATCAAGCAGCCATTTCGCTCCTGCATCACATTTTGTAATTTTCGGTACAGGACAGCCCATGTTGATATCAATAATGTCCGCCGTTGTATGTTGGTCTACAAACTTTGCCGCTTCGACGAGTGTGTCTTTTTCCCCTCCAAATATTTGAAGGCTCAAAGGCTTTTCCCGTTCATCGATGTAGAGCATACCCATTGTTCTCGCATTATTGATCAGGATTGCTTTGTCACTCACCATTTCAGCGCAGACTAAGCCCGCTCCAAACTCTTTGACTGTCAGTCTGAAGGCAGAGTTGCACACACCAGCCATTGGTGCGAGCACTACTTTGTTTTTAATCTCGATATCTCCGATTTTAAACATCTTTTCCCCTCCCTTCTTCTTTAAGAATTGGCGAAAGTTCTTCCACCGTTATATTTAAAGCATCTGCTATTTGACCAACCAATTGGTTTGTTGGTAATCGATTGCCGCGCTCAATTTCTCCTAAGACAGAGACAGAGATGCCCAGTCTTTTCGCGAACCCTTCCTGAGTATACCCTTTTAGCTTTCGGTATGCACGAATTCTTCTACCCCACATGTCTTTTTCCATATGCTTACACCTTCTTGGTCTGTTACGGCATTTATTTGTACTTCGCCTATTTCTGGGCAAATCTCACTCATCGGGACAAGAACGAATAAACGTTCGTACATTCTAGGATGCGGCACTACAAGTTGTTCTGTTTCAATATTTTCACGATTATAAAGTAAAATGTCAAGATCAGCCGTTCGCGGCCCCCATCTCACTTCTCTTGTTCTGCCTAACTCTTGCTCGATTTTCTGAGTAAGCGACAGTAGTTCCTCTGGACGAAGCGAGGTCGAGATTTTGACAGCCATATTTAAAAAATCATCTTGGTTTTCGTAGCCTACAGGTGTTGTTTCATATATCGATGAAATCAATTCTACTTGAACCTCTGGATGTTCGTGCAGCTTTTTGACGGCTTCTTTTAAATAGGTTTCCTTTTTACCTATGTTCGAGCCTAAAGCAATGTATGCGGTATTGTTCATGTGCGTGATCTCGTCATTTCAATTGCAACGGACTGATAGTGCCCTGGAATTGGCGGGTCTGGCTTGATCACCTTCACTGTACATTCCTGAACTGTCGGAAAGTCCTTTAACACTTGGTTTGCAATTCTTTCTGTCAGTGTTTCAACAAGATTGACTGGTTCACCTTCTACGATGCTTTTACAGATTTGATAGAGCTCTGCATAGTTGATGGTCTCATTAAGGTCATCAGTTTGTCCGGCTTTACTTAAATCAAGTGAAGCTGTTAAGTCCACACGGAATCGCTGCCCTAATTTATTTTCCTCTGCAAATACGCCATGATAGCCGTAAAATTCCATTCCATTTACATATACTTTATCGATGATAAGCGCCTCCCTTATTCAGCATGGCATCCATCATTTTTGCCATTCTTGCGATTTCTTTTACATCATGAACACGGACCATCGCACTGCCCTTTTGAATCCCAAGACAGACCGTCGCACCCGTTCCCTCAGTACGTTCTTCAGGCGGAAGGTCTAAGACAGCACCGATGAATCGTTTTCGAGATGTAGCTAGCAGCAGTGGATACCCAAGGTGACAAAAATGTTCGAGCTCATTCATGACCTTCAGGTTGTCCTCTTTATTTTTCGCAAATCCTACACCTGGATCTAATATGATCATGTCATTATGGACACCTGCTTGTTTAGCAATTTGAACACTTTCCTTTAAATCTGCGATCATATCTGAAATAAGGTGTGTGTAGTTTCGCTCAGGCCGGTTGTGCATTAAGATGATGGGCACATTGTGCTTCGCTGCCACATGTGCCATTTGAGGATCTGCCTTCGCTCCCCATACATCATTAATGATAGAGGCTCCAGCTTTCACCGCTTCATCTGCCACATGGGCTTTATACGTATCAATGGAGATCGGGATATCCAATTCTTTTGTGATCTTCTCAATGACAGGAATCACTCTTGAAAGCTCCTCCTGTTCTGAAACATATGCCGCTCCCGGGCGAGTCGATTCTCCGCCAATATCAATGATATGCGCCCCGTCTTCTATCAACTGCGCTGCATGAGCCAGCGCTTTATCCACTTGATTAAACTTTCCTCCATCTGAAAAAGAGTCAGGTGTGACATTCAAAATGCCCATGACCAATGTCTTTTCTTCATAACTAAGGGTGTGGTGCTTGGCCTGTATGATTTTAGGCTGTTTTATCACTTGTTGTGTCATTGTGTCCACCTACTCTTTATGGTCTTGACGTTCTTTTGTGTATTGCATTCTTAATGTTGTTGAGATTGTCTGGTTGTCTTTAGGCATGGTGATTTCTCCTATACTCTTGAAAGGGACAACTCCCTGAACAGAATTGGTCATCCATGCCTCATCAGCTGAGAGCAGATGTGAGACCGGGTATCGCCCTTCCTTTAACGAGGCCCCGATAGTGTGAAGCGTTTCAATACAGTATCGACGAGTGACCCCATTTAAAATGCCTGTATCAAGTGAAGGTGTATAGACCATATCACCTTTTCTCCAAAATACATTCGAGGTAATTCCTTCTGCTACATCATCTTCTTTTGTTAAAAAGATACCTTCTAACGACGGGTCATTTCCCACTTCTCTTTTCGCGATCAGGTTGTTCATATAATGATGAGACTTGAGGCGTCTTTGGCCTTCCGGTGTGTTTCTCCTCGTTTGAAGAATGACTCCCTGCTTCTCATCTAAAATCGATTCGGACCTGAATGGAGAAATCATGACAAAAACAACAGGCTCTTTATAAGGATCTGCAGAAAATCCATTGCCTCTTCCCGCAGAAACATTCAAGCGAATTCTCGCATGGCCACCTGCTATTTGGTTTTTAATTAGTAAGGTATGAATGATGTCGAGTACAAATGGTTTCTCTATTGTGGATTCGATGCAAAGGTCACGTAACGATTGATTGAGCCTTTCAAGATGCCAATCTAACAGGAAGACTTGTCCTGCAAGGCTGGTAAATGTTTCGAATACACCGATGCCATATAGAAAACCATGATCAAAAGGAGAAAGAGTCGCGTCTTTCTCCTCTATATACTGACCGTTCAGATAAATGATCATGCGTTTATTTCATGCCCCTTTTTACGATAGGTTTCAATGAAATTTCTCAGCATTTCTTTTCCGAAGGACGTCATAATCGATTCAGGATGGAACTGCACACTTTCGATGGGCAATTCTTTATGACGAATCGCCATGAGTTCGCCTTCCTTTGTGCTGGCTGTTGCATCAAAGCAATCCGGCAGCGTCTCGTTTTTGACAATTAATGAATGATATCTCGTTGCGACGAGAGGATTTTGAAGTCCATTAAAGACACCTTTTCCGTCATGTTTAATTTCTGACGTTTTACCGTGCATTAAGCGCTCTGCTCGAACGACATCCCCGCCAAAGACTTGTGCGATGGATTGGTGACCTAAACACACACCGAAGATCGGAATGTTTCCTGCAAAGTGCTTGATCGCCTCCATACTAATTCCCGCTTCATCAGGACTGCATGGCCCTGGAGAAATCATGAGAAAATCCGGCTTGAGCTCTTCGATTTCTTGAATTGTGACTTGATCATTCCGTTTCACGATCAATTCTTCTCCAAGCTCACCTAAATACTGGACCAGGTTGTACGTAAATGAATCATAATTATCAATCATTAATATCATACTCTGCTCACCTCTAACTCAAAATAGTCTCTTCTTTGCTCAACTGTAATGCTTTTTTCACTGCATAGGCTTTTTTAATCGATTCTTTATATTCGTGCTTTGATACAGAATCAATGACGATCCCTGCACCTGATTGCATAAAGGCTTTTCCTTCTGTACAATACGCAGTCCGAATAACGATATTAAAGTGCATATCTTGATTGAATCCAAACCAGCCTATAGATCCAGTATAAAGCCCACGTCTTGTTGGCTCAAGTTCTTCTATGATTTCCATTGTTCTCACTTTTGGTGCACCTGTAATCGTTCCTCCTGGGAATACAGCTCTCATCACATCTACTGCATCACATTCATCACGCAGCTCGCCTTGTACATTAGATACAATGTGCATCACGTGTGAATATTTCTCAATCGCCATAAATTCGTTCACTTTTACTGATCCATAAGTGGATACACGTCCAAGGTCATTCCGCTCAAGATCAACGAGCATCACATGCTCTGCGCGTTCTTTTTCATTTTCAATGAGTTCTTTTGCCAGCGCTTGATCCTCAGCGTCGTCCTTGCCTCGTGATCTTGTACCCGCAATTGGTCTTGTTTCTAACTGAGTTCCTTTTTTCTTAATAAGCAGCTCTGGAGAACCACAAACAATCTGAAAATCAGGTGTGTGCAGATAAGACATATAAGGAGATGGATTCACTTGACGTAACGTTTTGTATAAATCATACGGATGCGTGTGAAGCTGTTCATCTTGTCTGATGGATAAATTCACTTGGAACACATCACCGTCTGCGATATATTGTTTAATTTTCTCTACTGCTACTCCAAAGGTTTCTTCAGTAAAGGGTGCTGCTGGTACAAATTCTGTAGAAGATACACTGACAGGTGATTGTCCTGATTCCTCTGAAGAGCTTGTCCATTTTTGTTTCCATTCTTCGAGCCTTTGATGAACTTCACTTACAGGCTCGTCTCCCTCTGTGTGAGTGATCAGCCACAGCACGTGTTCTTCATGATCAAAAACCGCAACATCATTAAACACAAGGAAATAAAGATCAGGTGTTTTAAGATCATCAATTGACAGCATCTTAAAATGTTCGATATATCGAGCATAATCATAGCTTAAAAACCCAATCGCCCCACCTTGAAAGTCGGGGTATTCGTCATTCGTTTCGGTTTGAAGGGTTTGAAACCAATCCGTAAATGCTCTGAATGGATCGCCTTCTTTGAACAGGACCTCATCTTGGTAATGAATCGTAGTCATCCCGTCTTTCCCCTTCGCTTTAGCGATCGGGTGAATACCAGCAATGCTATATGAACCGCCGCGCGCACTTTCAAGAAGCACATGGTGTGTTTCACGAGCAGTTAATTGTTCGTATCTTTTCAAGAATGCATCTTTTGTAAAAGGAATTTTGATGCCCGTCGGCCTGCGTTGTGTCATGTTATCATCCTTTTTCATTTTCATTAACCTTATTGTAATGCAATCCAATTTATTTAGAAAATAGTATTTGCTTTCCATCTTCAGAATTCATGAAAAAACCCCAGCAAATGCTGGGGTGATTGGTTTAATCAAATTGATAAAGAGGTGTACTAAGGTAACGCTCACCGTTACTTGGGATGATCGCGAGAACCTTTTTCCCTTTACCGAGCTTCTTCGCTGTTTGAAGTGCTGCGTAAATAGCTGCTCCTGAAGAAATACCGCCAAGAATACCTTCCTCTTTCGCTGCTTTCCTTGCAAGCTCAAACGCATCTTCGTTTTTCACTTGGATAATGCCGTCATATATTTCTGTGTTCAAGATGGAAGGAACAAAACCTGCTCCAATCCCTTGAATTTTATGCGGACCCGGCTTTCCGCCTGATAATACAGGGGAATCTGTCGGCTCTACTGCATAAAGCTGAATGGATGGGATGGCTTCTTTTAGGACTTCACCAGCACCTGTAATTGTACCGCCAGTACCAACACCTGCAATAAATGCATCAAGCTCGCCATCAAACTGTTCAAGAATTTCTTTTCCTGTTGTACGACGGTGAATCTCCGCATTGGCTTCGTTGCTAAATTGCTGAGGCATGAAGTAACCGTGCTCTTCTGCCAATTCTTCTGCTTTTTTGATAGCACCTTTCATTCCTTCTGCACCTGGTGTTAAGACAAGCTCTGCACCATAAGCACGTAAAAGATTGCGGCGCTCCTGACTCATCGTGTCCGGCATAACCAAAATTGCATTGATCCCTTTAGCTGCCGCTACCATCGCAAGGCCGATCCCTGTGTTTCCACTTGTTGGTTCAATAAGTGTGTCGCCAGCTTTTAATGTACCTTTTGCTTCAGCATCTTCGATCATCGCTAATGCAATACGATCTTTCACACTGCTGCCCGGGTTCATATATTCAAGTTTCAAGTAGACATCCGCACTGTCTTCATCTACTAAACGGTTTAATTTAACGACTGGTGTATTTCCTATTAGTTCAAAAACTGAATTTGCAATACGAGCCATCACTAACACCTCTATCTCCGAGTAATTTTATTGTATTAATATTAAATTATCAATTTCGAAAAATTTTGTCAATGCTTTTAGTCCTGCTCGCCATCGTAAAACCATGTGACTTTTGCTTCTTTCCAGAGGGTTTTGACATTCGCCTTTTCACCTAAGTCTTCCATTGCGATTTGCCTTTTAATCTGATCTTTGACTTCTTCATAAGAGAAGGAGCGTCCATTTAATTTCTCTTTTAACTGAATGATGGCATACCCGTTTTTGGTCTCGATCGGCTCTTTCGTCCATTCATCTGGTTGAAGTTTTTGAGCTTCTTGTATGTATAGCGCTGGGATACTCTCCTGTTCTTCTGTGACAAACCCAAGATCTCCGCCGTATGGAGAGGTATAGCGGTCGATTGAGCGTTCAGCAGCCACGGCTTCGAAGCTAGATCCACCTTTTAGATCTTTCAATACATTCTCAGCCTCGCCCTTTGTCTTTACGACGATATGGCGAATGCGATATGAATCATCATATTGATATAAGTCCTTGTTTTTTTCATAAAACGATTTCGCTTCTTTTTCAGAAACTACGGCATCTCTTGTTAAAAGCTGCTCTAATAAAATTTGATAACGAATCTGCTCTTTCCATTCTTTTTCACTTGTATGTCCATCTTCGTAGAAATTATTAGACACCGCTTTGAGCATGAGCAATTCACGATTGATCTCTTTTGAAGACACCTCCAGCTTGTTTTCTTTCGCAAGCTGATTGACCACCTTCTGATTGATCATTTGTTCAAGTGTTGCCTTTCCGTAGCGGTCTTCCATCTTCTTTAACCATTCTTGACGCGTCACCTTCTCTTTTCCAATCGACGCAATTTCTTCACCGCTCTTCCCGTTAGAAGAAGCCTGTGACATTTGTGATTTTGTTAATACATAAGCAATGACAACGGCATTAATCATGAGCAACACGAGAATAAATGTCCATACCACTCTTGCTTTTAGTCTCATCTTTCGTCTCCTTTCCTTTATAAAAAGAAAACCCGCTGCTTAGAGCTTAGCGGGTTAATTCTTCACGTAGCTCTTCTAGCTCTTCTTTTGTAAATACATACGTTTCGTTACAAAAATGGCATTGAGCTTCTGCTTGTCCGTCTTGTTCAATCATATCGTCAATTTCGGCTTTCCCGAGGCTGATAATGCCATTAGCAAACCGTTCTTTTGAGCAGTTACAAGAGAATTCGACAGGTACAGTTTCTAAAATTTGAGGTTTTTCACCAAGTACTTCTTCTAATATTTCTTCCGGTGTCATCCCTTTTTCAATGAGTTTAGAGATGGGTTCAATGGTTGACAGACGCTTTTCTAGTCTTTCAATAACAGCATCTTCTGTACCAGGCAGCAATTGAATGATGAAACCTCCTGCTGCAAGGATCGAATTATCTGGATTGACAAGGACGCCTACACCAACAGAGGAAGGCACTTGCTCAGAAGAGACAAGATAATAGGTGAAGTCATCTCCAATTTCACCTGAGACAATTTCCGTTTGCCCTGTAAAGTGATCCTTCAGCCCGATATCTTTGACAACACTTAACGTTCCAGATGTTCCGACTGCGCGTCTAACATCCAGCTTGCCATGTTCATTTAAGTCAAAGTGAACTTGTGGGTTTGAGACATATCCACGCACCTGGCCTTTTGCGTTTCCATCAGCAATGATGGCACCGATTGGTCCACCACCTTCAATTTTGACTGTTAATTTATTCTCGCCTTTCAGCATAGCACCCATCATGACTGTTGCTGTCATCGTTCTGCCAATCGCTGCTGATGCAGTGGGCCATGTATGATGTCTTCTTTGTGCTTCATTAATTGTATCTGTTGTGTTTGCAGCATATGCACGGACTTTTCCATCATATGCTAACGCTTTAACTAAGTAATCCATTTAATTTAAACCTCCTATAATACACCGACACGATTACGTTCATAAATGAGTTGTAGTCCTTTTAATGTGAGGAACGGATCGACAATATCAATGCAGTCTGATTCATTTCCAATTAATGTAGACAAACCGCCTGTTGCAATGACTTTCGGTGTTTGTTTGGCTTGCTGCTTCATCCGTTTCACTATTCCCTCGACTTGGCCAACATATCCATAGAGGATGCCGGATTGCATCGCACTAATTGTATTTTTCCCGACGATATGATCTGGACGAACAATTTCAATTCTCGGCAGCTTCGCCGCTCTTGTATATAAAGCTTCAGTTGAGATGGTAATACCCGGTGCAATCGCTCCACCCATGTACTGTTTTTGTTCATTGATATAGCAGTAGGTTGTTGCCGTTCCAAAGTCTACCACAATAAGAGGCGCCCCATATAGGTGAATTGCCGCAACAGCATTGACAATTCGATCAGCCCCGACTTCCTTTGGATTGTCACACATAATGTTTAATCCAGTCTTCATTCCAGGGCCTACAATTTGAGGTGTTATGTGAAAATACTTTTCACACATTCTTTCTAGTGCAAACATCATTGGCGGGACAACAGATGAGATGATAATCCCTTCTATTTGGTCAAACATCAGCCCCACATAATCAAATAAAGACCTGATGGCCATACCAAATTCGTCTTCTGTTTTATGACGGCTTGTTTCAATTCGCCAATGGTAGTTTAGATCGCCATTATGATAAACACCTAAAACGGTATTTGTGTTTCCTACATCTATCACGAGTAACAACTTCATCACCACTTTGAATAGTTTCTCAAAAAGAGCATTTTTCGACTTTCTATCATACCATACACGAATTGAGTTCCATTTGTAAACAATTCGAAACCGATCCATTCACGAATTGAAATAAAAAAGCTGCCGGTGATCCCGGCAGCTTTCACAGAAGGAGATTAGATCTCCTCATCTTCTTTTTTCTTGATGTTCACTTTCACATCATCGTTTTTCTCTCCGTCATCTGCGTATACACGCTCTGGAAGCTTTCCAGTTTCGTAAAGAGATTTAATTTGTTCAGCATCTAATGTTTCAACTTCTAGAAGGGCTTGTGCGATGATTTCTAGCTTATCTTTATTCTCAGTGAGAATTTGTTTTGCACGTTCGTAGCTCTCCTTAATGAAACGCTGAACTTCTTGGTCAATTTCGTAAGCGATCGCTTCACTATAATTCGGCTCATTGTTGAAATCACGGCCAAGGAATACTTGACCTCCTTGTGATTGACCGAATTGAAGCGGACCAAGTTTATCAGACATACCGAACTCTGTAACCATTCTTCTTGCAATGCCTGTTGCACGCTGGAAGTCGTTGTGAGCGCCTGTACTTACTTCACCAAACGTAATTTCCTCTGCAACACGACCGCCGAGCAAGCCGACAATTTTATCAAGAAGCTCTGGCTTCGTTTGGAAATAACGGTCTTCTCTTGGAAGCATGACCGCATATCCACCTGCCTGACCACGAGGAACGATCGTTACTTTATGCACCATGTCCGCTTCGTCTAGAATAAGACCAATGACGGTATGACCTGCTTCATGGTAAGCCACGATATTACGTTCTTTCTTCGAAATGACACGGCTTTTCTTCGCCGGTCCAGCGATGACACGGTCAGTCGCTTCGTCGATATCACGCATATCGATTTTCTTTTTGTTTTGACGGGCAGCAACAAGTGCTGCTTCGTTTAGTAAGTTCTCAAGATCTGCTCCAGAGAACCCTGGTGTTCTGCTTGCAATGGCTTTTAAGTTTACTGTTTCATCAAGCGGTTTGTTTTTCGCATGAACCTTCAGTACTTCTTCACGGCCAATAACATCTGGGCGGTCAACCGTAATTTGACGGTCAAAACGTCCCGGACGCAGCAATGCAGGATCTAGGATATCTGCACGGTTCGTCGCAGCAATGATAATAATACCTTCGTTGGCACTAAAACCATCCATTTCAACAAGAAGCTGGTTAAGCGTTTGTTCACGCTCGTCATGACCACCGCCAAGACCGGCTCCACGCTGACGACCCACTGCATCAATCTCATCAATAAAGATTAAGCAAGGTGCATTCTTTTTCGCATTTTCGAATAAATCACGTACACGTGATGCACCGACACCGACGAACATCTCGACGAAGTCAGAACCACTGATGCTGAAGAAAGGAACGCCTGCTTCTCCTGCAGATGCTCTTGCAAGCAATGTTTTACCTGTACCTGGAGGTCCTACTAGTAAAACCCCTTTAGGGATTCTTGCGCCAAGCTCTGCAAATTTACGTGGGTCCTTCAGGAATTCAACTACTTCTACAAGCTCTTGCTTTTCTTCATCTGCACCGGCAACATCTTTAAATTTCACACGTTTCTTCTCTTCTGTGTAAAGCTTCGCCTTACTCTTACCAAAGTTCATAACTCGGCTTCCGCCGCCCTGAGCTTGGTTCAATAAGAAGAAGAACAGGATAAAGATGATGATAAACGGAATGATGGTTGTTAGAACTTGCAGCCATCCATTTGTTTCAGGTGCTGGTTCTACTTTTACATCTGTATTCTTAAGTGCACTATAAATTTGGTCAACACCTTGACCGTCTGGAACATGGGTAATGAAGTATTCATCTTTCTTCGCGCCATCTAACTGACCACGAATTTCATAAACCCCTCTTACAGGCTGAATGGAGATACTCTCCACTTTTCCCGCACTTAAATTTTGCGAAAATTTGCTGTAAGACATGTTCTCAGGCTTTTGATTAGGGGATCCTAACCAGCTGACTACCCCTATAACAAGTAATAAAATAAGTATATAAAAAATCGTATTACGAAAAACCCGATTCATTCCTTACCTCCTCCCACAGTAAGCACAACTATGTTCAATAGTATCATAGAAAATCATTCCAACACAACCAATAACCTCATGTATACGTATGCTGATTAGCCTTCGTAAACAGATGGTTTTAACACTCCAATATACGGGAGGTTTCGGTAACGTTCAGCGAAATCCAATCCATAGCCGACAACAAATGCATCTGGTACTTCAAATCCAACATAATCTGCTTTGATGTCTGCTTTGCGGCCGCTTGGTTTATCAAGCAGTGTCACAATTTTAATGGAATTTGCTTTACGGTATCGGAAAAGCTCTACCAGATAGCTCAAAGTTAACCCACTGTCGATGATATCTTCCATAATTAAAATATCTCTTCCTTCAACTGAAGTATCCAGATCCTTAATGATCTTTACTTCTCCAGAAGATACGGTAGACTTTCCGTAGCTAGATACATCCATAAAATCAAGTTCTAAATATGTATCAATGTGTTTGATCAGGTCTGCCATGAATGGAAGAGCCCCTTTCAAAACACCAATAGCCAGGGGAAATTTACCATCATAATCGCTGGTTAATGTTGCACCCAACTCTTTCACTTTTTGCTGGATCTCTTCTTCAGAGATCAAAATCTTTTCAATATCTTGTTTCATGCTTTTGCTTGCCCCCTACAAATTTTCGTGCTGTCTATATTGTAATACAATGAGATCGCTGTTTGTCATATCAATTTCTTCAAAAACAGATTTTTTCAGACCTGGGATCCAGATGATTTGATGATCCGAGTCAGTGACGATCGGCCAGCTGTCTCTTTCTGCAAGAGGCACTTTTTTATCAATAAATATATCCTTCACCTTTTTCGATCCATTCATCCCTTTAAGTTTGATTCGATCACCATTTTTTCGTGAGCGAATGATCAAAGGAAGATGAACCTGATCTTTTTGAAGCAAGAAAAAATGGTTTCCGTTCCGTGCATCCTTCGGAACATGATTTGATACTACGATAGACTGTCCATTTGGGAGGAAAAGCTCTTCTCCGAGCTCAACCTTTAAGTGAAGAGCATAAGACGGATCTAACACATGCGATCGTTCAAAGGTAAACATACAGTAATCATAAGACTTGACAGCTTGTAAACCTTTTGGCAAATCTAATGATCCAGACGGTTGATCGGTATGAGATAACCAGTCCAAAGTCCCTAGAATATGCTGGTTTGAAAACGCTGATTGAGTGTTTTCATAAAGATAGTTTAATATTAGTTGAATGCCTCTTCTTTGTAAAGGCAAAGGCAGGTCAAGCAAAGGCTTCGTTTTGATCTCAATTTGCTTAGGCGTTTGACTAGTCATCACTTGCTTCATTTGTTCCTTTGTTACTGCCTGCAAGTATTGCTCATCCTCAGTCAGCATGTCACTTACAAACTGAAAGCTTTCATGTACACGAGGTGCTTCTTCTTTTAACACGGGTAGAATGTGTCTTCTGATCCGGTTTCTCAAGTAGTCATCTGTGTGATTGCTTTGATCAATGACATAGGGCACATGTTCTTTTTCACAAGCTTTTAGCACGTCATCCTTAGAGTATCCCATGAGTGGACGAATCAGCCACCCATTTTGAAAAGAGCGTTTTGCTTGGATACCGGCGAGTCCTATGCCAACAGTCCCTCTTGTCAGCCTCATCATCATTGTTTCTACTTGGTCGTCTCCATGATGTGCAAGCGCTATAAATTGAGCGTTGTACCGCTCCATCAATTGACGAAAGAAATCATATCTGCACTCCCTTGCAGCTGCCTGTTTGTTTAAGCGGTTTTCTTTTGCATATTGGGTTACCTGTATGCGGGATGATTCAAAAAGGATTTCTTGCTCTCTACAGTAAGCCTCCACAAATGCCAAATCAGCAAAGGATTCTTCTCCTCTGAACATGTGATCTACATGGGCTGCAATCAGCTGAAAGGAACCTTTTCGACGCTTGTTAAGTTCATGCAGCAGGAGCATGGAATCCGGTCCGCCAGACACCCCGACAATGACTGTCGTATTTTCAAGGTAAACATCATGTTTTTTCAAGAAAGATTCAATTCTATTCACAACTTCCTCCTCACAAAGAGCAGGTAATTTAAAGATATACATATCCTATCACTTTCAGTAGCTCCAAGCAAAGAAGAAGCCTGCTTTTTTACAGCTCTACAACAGGAATAAAACCACATATGCACAGTAAAGAGCAAGTACACTGCATACGATAAGAATGGTTTCAAAAAGCCCGCTCGATTTTTTACGCACTGACGTTCTTTTTGCTGCTGCAGCACGCGATCGAGAAGTTACCTGTTGATACTGGCTAACAGCTGGTTTTTGCACTGTTTTTTGCGCTTGTTTCTTTTGACGCGATTTCCTAGATGCAATCAGCTGTCCTTCTTTCAGCATCGCACTTTTCATGTCTGCTGCCGATCGATATTTACCTTGTAAAGCAGCCTTTAACACTCTTTCATATCGCTTTAATAAAGGATGTCCTTCAATGGCTCGATAAAGCTGCTTTTCTGGCTCTGCTCCTTTTTTGAACTCTTTCTTATACGCACAGTTTACCATCACCATGCTTAAGGCAAACAAATCATAAGATGGCTCTGCTTTTCTTGTGCCGAATCCCCAATAGCCTCGATCAAAAAACTCGGTATATTCCTTAATGGCCCTGCCCGCTTTCGTCGTTCCCCCCACATCAATACACCGGATTGTGGCTGGGGGGCCAGAAACAATGAGATTATCCGGCTTTAAGTCCCCAAAAATCCACCCTTCCTGATGTAAATGTGCCAAGCTGGATAAAAGCTGAATCATTAAAACAACGATCCATTCATCTCCCTTGTGTTTCACAAATTCAAGAAGTAATGGGCCTTTGACATACTCCATCACATAAAAGGAACGCTTTTGAGGCATACCTGGATAAATCGCATCATCCATATCATAAAAAGAAGGCCCCATGGTTTTCACAGGAGCCTTTGAAAAGGATTTTAATACATTGACTTCAGATGCAATGAGCATACTGTCATCACTCACTTTAAGGGCCACTTGCCCATGTGGCGATTCTGCCAGATAGACAACACCGTTCGCCCCTTTTCCCAGCTCTTTTACAATGCGGTAATGATGGTGGTGCCATTTCCCTTCAATGACCGTGCCTAACGGGATGTTAGAAGCCGAATTCATCATCATGTTCTTCCTTTGCTTCAAGCAGCCCTTTACGTGAACGAACCGATTTGAAATGCTGAAGTGCTTCCCGAAGCGCTGGCCCAGTTGGGGTGATTCCTCCAGTGGTCAGTTTCGGGAAAATCGATGATAACGAATCGAATCGAGGTGTCCAATTCAACACAATTTCGGCATCTGAGTTTTTCCCGGGAAATACACACATCCCAAACTGATTTTCACCAATCCTTGAATTTAAACTGATGGACAGGTCGATGAGCGCTTCTTTGACGGTCGGCAGCTTCGGTTTCATACTTGCACTTGTATCAACAAGCACGAGTACTTGAAGGTGAACCGTCTCTCCTAACTCATCAACAACCTCCATGACTTCCCCGCGCTTATCAGGCGGAAGCTCTTCAATTTCAGTATCTTTGCCGAGAATTTGCTGCAATTCTTTATTCACAACACCTTGTAAGGTTTGTGTCATCGCTTTTTTCGTGACCATTTGTACTGTTTGAGATAATTGCTGGACGTAGACAACCTGATGGATGCCTCCTCCTGCGAGCGCAATCCCCTCTACTTCTTTCATCGCTTCATGATCGTGTCTGTTTTCTTCCATAATGCCAATGACATTAACTGTTATCCCTTGTTCCTTTGCCAATGAGGCAATTGCAAGTGGATCCTCCCCATGATTGGAGCAGCCATCTGTAATCAATAAGATTTGGTTGACGTGACCTTTTCGCATCTTCATTCCTCCTGGGATTGTAACTGAATGCTTATATCCCCATCATCGCCAGAAGAAATTCATATTATACGATATATTAAGAAATCTCTTGTTTCTCAAGATAGAATGTACCGGTCGGAATGGATGCCCATTTTGGAGTGTTGTGGTCGAGCCTGATGACAACCACCGTCATATCGTCATCAATTTGGCCCGCTCTCGTTCGAATGACCTCTTCCATTAATAAATCAGCAATCTCTTGCGGATCTTCTGTTTTAAAGCTTTTCATTTTGCGCTTCACCCACAGATCATGATTTTCAATATGCTTTGGTCCTTCAAAAATGCCGTCACTCATCATGATCAGCAGATCTCCCGCCTTCATCTGTTCGCTCACAACCTCCACTTCGAATTCATCAATAATGCCAATTGGCAGGTTGCTCGCTTGTACCTTCAACACCTGATCACCCCGTTTAATAAAGCTTGGTGTTGAACCAATCTTGAGGAACTTACAGCTTGCATCCTGTAAATCAATGATCGATAAATCTAATGTTGAATAGATTTCATCCGTCGTTCGTAAAGATAAAATACTATTAATGGTTTTGATCGCTACTTTTTCATTAATACCTGACGCCAATATTTTTTCTAACAGCTTAATCGTTTCATTGCTTTCAAAATGAGCCCTTGCTCCATTGCCCATTCCATCACTAATAGCTGCAGCATACTTACCCGCACCCAGCTCCATCATGCTGTAGCTGTCTCCAGATACCAGCCCTCCGCCTTTCGCTGCGTGCGCTACACCTGTAGCCACTCGATAGGATTTAGCAGAGCCAAATACAACGTGACAATAGCCTGTTGGATGCTCTGCACACTGCTCTGCTTTGACTAAAATCTGTTCTTCTAAAATATCGGAGAGCATTGGGGCGATGATTTTTTCACATTCCCCATGACCTTGGCAATATGGGATTCTCATTTCAATATCGACATTCCCCTGCTCCAAGCTATAAATTTCTACTTGCTGAATTTCAATGCCAAAGTGCTGAAGCGCTTCTATCATCTGCTCTTCCTGAATAAAATGCTGTTCTCTTTCTCGTTTTATTTCCCGGGAAAAATCCTCCATCACTTGCGAGACACCCATCAACTGTTCTGCCACAAGACGTCTGCTGTCTTGGACTTTTTTCTTCAGTGTCTGGTTTGCTTTATAATAAGCGATCTCCTCTTCGATCAATTCCTCGACATGTTTTGATTTTGAGCAGTGCTGGCTAAATTTCTTTTTCAATTTTCGGTTATGCTCATACGTTTTTTCATCAGATTCATGCATAACTTGTTTCATTAGTTCATAGGTTGTATCAAAGTTCTGCACCCAGCATTTATTTTTCTTATAGCACGTTTGACAGGATCGTTCTGTGATCGTACTTAAAAAAAGATCTACATCCTCTTCCTGTTTCTTCTCTTCAGGAATGGATTCGTAAAATGTCGCAAAACTCTCAGACAGCGCATGAAATACATGAGAGAATTGGTCTACCTTTTTTGCTGTCACATCTCGTACCTTCCGAGCGTATTGCTGCTGTTCCTGTACATGCTCTACCGTACCAGGAATGTATTTCGCTACCTTAGAAGTGACTGATTGTGGTGTGAGCAAAAAAAGCACAACCGCTATAAGTGATTCATACAGTGTAGTCATGAGACCTGCGGATCCTTCACCATACAGTGAAATGAGTAAGGAACCCACAATTAAGCCAATGGCTGCCCCTGCTTTCTTCCCTTCCTTCAACAAACCGCCTAATAAGCCTGAAAAGGCAAGCAGACTCATTTGATAAAGATTACCCACATTAGCAAGACCAAGAATTAAACCTGTCACGACACCGACCGTACAACCAATACTGGCTCCGCCAATAAAGGCAAAGGTCAACACTACATAACGTGACAATATATGCTCTGCCTGCATCCCTTGAAATGTGATGCCAGCAAGGCCAGTTAATACTGAGGCAATTAAAATCATAAAGCAAATGATTTCTTCAACTTTTAATGAGTGCTTGATTTTCCTGACTGTAAAAATCGGAAGGCTCTGAAGAAAAATCAGTGTCAAAATGAAGGCCATTCCCGCTTCGACACCCGCCATGACATAATCGTAGCTTTGTACTGCACCTTGCTCTAGGTAAACAAACACTCCCCTGGTGATCAGCATTGACAGAACAATGACAACCGGTAATGTTTTCACTGGATCTTTGATGATAAAAGAAATTACCTTTGACATAAGGAGAAACACGAGCAGCGACGCAAACACAAATAATGCGTTTTGAGGTGATATCGTCATCGCCCCAGCGAGTAAAGCGAGACAAGCAAGCAGCGCCTTATCTCTTTTAATGAGCAGCATGGAGCCAAAGAAGGGCAGTGCAAACGGCATGATTTCAGATAAGATAAAGGCTCGTCCTAATAAAAAGCCAAGAACAACGTAAATAAACCCTTTATAGAAAAAAAGAGAATGCGTATGATGAAGAAACAGGTTTTTCATCTTTTTTAACCCCGCACTGATTTTTTCAAACCCCGCTCCTGTTAAATCAGTTCTTCTTTCTAGTTTTTCCATCTTCTCATCCCCCACCAGATATTCGTTGCTTGTCATTATAGCGAAGGTGAAAAAGAAATTTTGTCAAAAGAAGTTGTCGTTTCCATAAAACGTTCGACGCTTTATTCGTCAAAGAGGCATACTTTCATGAAAGTCGATGTCTTTCATCACAATTTTACGAAAGCACAAAAAAACAGCCTTCCTATAGAAAGCTGTTTCGAAGATGACCCGTACGGGATTCGAACCCGTGTTACCGCCGTGAAAGGGCGGTGTCTTAACCGCTTGACCAACGGGCCTTGCTTAATGTTCTTTTTTAAAAGGATAGCGGCGGAGGGGATCGAACCCCCGACCTCACGGGTATGAACCGTACGCTCTAGCCAGCTGAGCTACACCGCCATAATGAAAATGCGCTAAGAAGCACAAGAACTATAATACAAAGGATTCGCTTGTCCGTCAATAGGAAGTTTTAAATTAAATCACGAAACCTTAAAAAATGTCGTATGGATCAAGAAAAAAAGCACCTGCTACAGCAGATGCTTTGTTGTGAAAAATATATAGAAAGCAGCAACAAGTTATCCTCTTCTTGCTCCGCGCCCCCCACGTTTTGATTCCGTGTTACGTTTTAAAGATGTTAAGCGGTCTTCGCTATCTTTTAAGAATTTGTTCATTTTTTGTTCAAACGATTCCTTCGGACGGAAATCATTTCTGCTCGGTCTTGCTTGTTGTTGAGGACGATCTTTTGCTTTTTTAATGGACAAGCCGATTTTACCGTCTTTTTCAACGTTAATCACTTTCACTTCAACTTGTTCACCGACTTTTAAATGCTCATTAATATCTTTTACATAGTTATCGGCTACCTCACTGATATGAACGAGACCAGTTGAACCGCCTGGCAACTCCACAAAAGCTCCAAAATTTGTAATGCCCGTAACTTTCCCTTGTAACTTGCTGCCAACTTCAATCGACATAAAAAAAGTGCTCCTCCTTAGACTTATAAAAAAATCTCATTTGTTCAATTATACATAAACTGAATTTTAAGTGTCAACAAGGCTAATCGCTCTTATTGCCCACATCAAAGATTTTTTCGCCTTTTTTGGACATATAATAGTCACGTCGTGCCAGTTCGAGCACGTATTCCTTGCTTTTCAGCTTCTTAATTTCATCAGAAATATCTTCCTGCTTTGTTTGTAATTGCTTCAACTCTTTTTGGAGTACAACCTTCTTCTCTTCTTTTTCCTTTAGTGAGGAAGATTGCGACCAGAGGGCACTTGTCACCAAGACAGCAAACATAAGCACGATTACACCAAACACGGTAAGCCTTCTAAGGAGTCCGCGACGTTTGCGTTTTAAGCGCTGAGCTTGCTGTTCCATTTGTTTTTGATACTCATTTTGAATTTGTGCAATATTTCTTTTTCTATTGTTCAAGGTTGAAGGCCTCCTCTCTTACTTTGTCCAGAATTGTTTCCATTTCGTTTTGATGGTACCAGATAATTTCTTGGTCCCTTGTAAAATTCCTGCTCCTTTTGAGAAAAACAATCTCATTGATGTTCGCCATTTTTCGGGAATCCGATGAATAATGGTCACATTAAGTAACCAGATGAGCGGATAACAAACAATCGACAGCACCTTCCACACGAGCCGAAACGTAAAACGAACAAGACGTAAGAGCGAGTGGAGCAAGAACAGAATAGCACTTATGACCAATGTGATCATCCAGCGGATCGGCTGGAAGACAATCGACATGACCAGCCTTTTTAGGAAGAGTACGGTCTGGTATACACACATCATGATAAACTTGAGAATGTTGAGATACAGCTGTTTCATCAATGCCTGATACATCGAGAAACCTAGAGCAACGGCTAGAAAAATATAAAGCCTGAATTCCCCTTCATTTGTCAGCAGCAGGACGTAAAAGAATAAGAGACCCTGTACCATCCAAAAAAGGAGATCGTGAATGACCAAAAGCCATTTTGCTGTTTTTTCCCGGTTCACAAACAGCTTGTACGTATCAAGCGATGCGCCCAGCCAGATGCCCATCGCCGCCATGGAAAGCATCGTATAAAACTGGACTGTCAGCGTCATTTAAACAGCTTGCTAAAAAATCCTTTAGCTTTCTCCCCGTGCTGCTCATCTACATAAATTAAATCAAAGACTCGCCCTTTGATTGACACAACGCCCTTTTCGACGTCTAAGTTCTTCATTTGCAGATTTTCTCCGCGGATGGCGAGAATCCCCATGACCGTCTCCAGCAGAAATTCTTCACTATCAAAGCTTTCCACTTGTTTGACGCCGGTAATATCTAAATGCTTTCTGTTTCGCATTGTGACATTGTGCTCCGCTTCTGATGACAGCTTCGTACCTTGAGGTTGGTTATAATATTGATTCATTTATACATCCCCCATATCTCATACTTGCATGTTACTGCATTGTATGTGGTAAGAGGGTCATTTAGAACAAGCCCTATTCTGCTGTTTTTTCTTCTTTTAGCACAGTATACATGCCAGCAGCTTCTTCTTTTTTCGTCGTATCCTTTAACTCGTTGACTTGAACAGTCACAAGTTTTTGACCAAAGCGGATTTGAAGCTCGTCTCCTTCTTTCACGTCAGAGCTAGCTTTCGCCTGTGTTCCGTTAATAGAAATTCTGCCTTGATCTGCTACTTCTTTTGCTAATGTTCTTCTTTTAATTAAGCGAGACACTTTTAAAAATTTATCTAGTCTCATGTGTGTTCCCCTCTTTCTATACGTTTGGCATCGTTCCATAAATCGTCCATTTCCTCTAGCGTTAAGTCATCTAATGAACGGCCCATGTCCTTTGCTTTTTGTTCGATATGCTGAAAGCGCCGCATGAATTTCGTGTTGGCAGAAGCAAGCGCCGTTTCAGGCTCTAGGTGATAGAACCTTCCTATGTTGACGAGAACAAACAAAAGATCTCCAAATTCATCTTTCATCTGCTTCGTTGCACCTTCGTCCGTCTTCTCTGCCACTTCAACGAGAAATTCCTGCTTTTCTTCTTCGTATTTGTTCCAAATATCTTGAACATCTGTCCAATCGAAGCCCACTTTGGCAGCTTTCTTTTGGAGTTTGTATGCCTTTGTTAGTGCTGGAAGTGTCGCCGGAATCGATTGTAAAATAGAACTGGCCCGCTCCGGCTTCTCCTGCTGTTTGATTTTTTCCCAGTTGGCAACCACATCTGCTGCCTCAGAAACATTCGTGTCACCAAATACGTGGGGATGTCGCCGAATCATTTTTTCTGTGACATGCTGAATGACGTCATCGATTGAGAAATAGCCGTCATCTTCACCAATTTGAGCGTGAAGCAACACCTGCAACAACACATCACCGAGCTCTTCTACCATATGATCTGGGTCATCTTCATCTATCGCTTCAAGCAGTTCATAGCATTCTTCAATTAAATATGGTTTGAGTGACTCATTGGTTTGTTTTTGATCCCATGGACAGCCTTCAGGACCTCTTAATGTACGTATGACGTCACGGAAGGTGTCAAATTGTTGATAAAGCAGCTGTTCATCTTGAATCGGAGGTACATATACACTCGTTAAGTTATTTATCGACACATCTCGATCAAGTTCAAATAAAGGAACGGCGGTAATCTGTTCCTGACTGCTTCCCGCTGCCGTCACAATATAGACTTTATAATCGTCAGGGAGCTTTTCCATCAGCGTGAGCTTCACATTCGAAGCTGTCATCTGATCATATACCTGACAAATCAGAACATGCTGGGTTAATTTCAAGTCTTCCGCTCTCATATCCCCTGCATCAACAAATTGTAACCCCTCGATAGGGTCAATCTGCAAGGAGTTAAATGTCGCATCTAGAAAGCTTTGTCCACCAGCAACAGACACCTCAATCCCGCGCTCTTGCTGCTGGGCGACGAGCAGCTGCACGGTCTTTTCTGCCACAAATGGATGACCTGGAACAGCGTACACAATATCCTTTTCCGCAGCCTCTGCAAACAAGATTTCAGTAATTTCCTGATACACCTGTTCAAATTGATCGTGCTTTTCATAAATCTCATCAAAAAAGGTCAGAGCTGGGATCTCCTGCATCAACTCTGCGGTTAGCGGATGATCCTGCGTTCTCATAAATACTTCTTTCGCCTGCTTCAGCTGCTTATATACACCGAGCGTCAGCTGATCCATGTCGCCTGCCCCGAGACCGACGACGGTAATCTTACCTGCCATTTTGATTCCCTCTCATCTGTTTAAAATATAAAATCTTTTCTCCTAATGGAATGAGTCTCCATTCCTCGTCCGTAAATACTTCTAGCTTAAGAATACTATATAAAAAGGCGAAACCACCAATAAAAACTGATGTCAGGCTCTCTAAAACGGAAAACGGACGTTTTTCAAAGGGGATGACCCAGGAAAACAAAGTCTGATACCCTATTAAGATAATGGCCATGAAGGCGGCCGATAAAAGAATTTTCAATGGGAATAGCTCTCTCAATGAAATCCACCCTTTATGCTTCAAATAAACGGCATTGAGCACTGCTGCTGCGAGAAAACCACATACAGTTGACCATGCGGCACCGTGTATGCCAAATAAAGGGACTAGTCCAATCGTGAGTACCCATTTCACTAGCACACTGAGGATCACCACAACAGCGGGATACACGGGATGCCCGAGCCCTTGCAGTAAAGCCGTTTGCGTAATGGCGATCGATGTAAAGGCGATCGATATACAGAATATTTGCAGGGCGTCTGTGCCTAAATCATTACGAAATAGCATTGTATTTACTGGTGATAGAATACAAATCAGCCCGACAGCAGAACCAATTCCCAACACTGACGTGGTCTTAATCGATGTACGAATTTTTTGCCGTAGCGCTGTATGCTCTCCCTTCCTCACGGCCGCTGATAAAAATGGCACAAGAGAGGTTCCAATGCTGATGGCAAACACCGTTCCGAGCTGTAAGAAAGGCTGACCTCGGTCATACACACCTTTCGCCGCCTTTGCGGCAGCTTCACTCAGACCCTCGCTGCGCAGCAGCGCATACAGATGAAAAGCATCAATCATTTGCATCCATAAAATGAGCAATCCACTGACACAAATCGTCAAAGTATACAGCACCAAGCTCTTCAAAACATCCTTTCTCCGAAGAGTCGGCTGTTTCACTGACATACTTTTAGCAGACTGTTTTTGATAGGTCAGCCATAGAAAAAACAGGAGAATGAGCGAGGTCGCACTTCCCGCGATAGAAGAGAAAACTGCCCCCGCCCCTGTTTCATAAAGCGAATAGCCATGCCTCACGAAATAGAAGGATAAAACAAGCAGGACACCGACCCTGATGAGCTGCTCAATCAATTGAGAAATAGCCGTTGGAAGCATCAAACCGTCACTCTGAAAAACGCCTCTCAGCATCACAGTGAGCGGCAAAAATAGAAACACAAAGGCACTCATCTGGATGAGCAAAATTAATTGGCTGTCTGCCATAAGGCTCGCAATTCTGCCTGCTCCTATGTAAAGGCAAAGAAATAAGACCAGGCTCAGTAAAGTGATATATACCAAGGATACCCTTGTAATGATCCGTCGATTCTCATCCCCATGCTCACTCAAAAGCTTGGACACCATGACAGGAAAACCTGTTGTGCCAAGCATGATGGCAATGCCAAGGAATGGATATACCTGCTGATAAATATAAAACCCTGTGTCCCCTACGATGTTTTGAAACGGGACACGGTAAACGGCACTTAATATCTTTGATAACAAGCCTGCGATGGTCAAAATCACCGCACCCTGGAAAAGCCAATGAGGCTGATTCACAGCATTTTTCATGGATGACTCCTTTAAATAGATCTACAGTTAAACGCACTCATTATATCATACGTGAATAAAAAGTCGTTTCTTTCTAACGAGTAGACGGTACATGTTTCGTTTTGTTTCATTCCATATAAAAAACGCCGACAAAATCAAATGATTTCATCGGCATTCTTTCGTGTTATCAAAATGATATAGAATTATTAGACCTAATGTTCCATTTGACGGGCTAAGAAGCCAGCTGCCGTTTCTGCCGCTTTATGCTCCACTTCTCCCATTGAACGCTCTTTAGAAAATAAAACGACGGCGCCAATCGGATCTCCGTTTGCAACAATAGGTGCAATGGTATAAGCAGATACGTCATCATCAATACCATCGACTAGTTGAATTTCTTTTTTGCTTTCTTCTAACACAGAATTACGCTGATCCATTGTTCGTTCGAGTAAATCACTGATGGATTTGTTTAAGTACTCTTTTTTCGAACTGCCGGATACAGCAATATACGTATCTCGATCACAGATCAGGATGGAATGACCCAAACTGTCGAATAATGCATCAGCATATTCCTTCGCAAAGTCTCCTAGCTCACTAATCGGCGAATACTTCTTCAAAATCACTTCTCCATCGCGGTCGACGAAAATCTCAAGCGGATCTCCTTCTCGGATGCGCAATGTTCTGCGGATCTCCTTCGGAATAACCACTCTACCTAGATCATCGATGCGGCGTACAATTCCAGTTGCTTTCATTCACTGCTGCCTCTCTTTCGTTTGATGATGTGTTGGGTGAATGGAACAAAAGCGTCCACTTTATGCAACATTCACCACTTGACCCTGAGTTTAGTATCCGTCACATCAAACGTAATATACACGAGAGACAAACAAAATTTTATGAAGAAGGAATGGTTTCTTTTTTCACATCTTGCAGGCCTCGAAGCATACTCAGAACGACCTCAAGCCATTCCTCCGTTTTCTTGCCCTTCGTTTGAACAGAAATAATCAGCTTGCTTCCTTCCATTCCCAAACCAATCTCACGTCCATATTTACTGCCGAGCTCAAATAATTTTTGACCGTCGATTTCACTGCTTGCTTGCTCTTGAAGTGTGAGTCTGACAATCCCTTTCTCCATCTTAATCAGTTCCACACGTTCCTGAATTGCGTACACTTTCATCGTCGCAATTGTGAACAAGTCAGCCACTTCTTGCGGATATTCACCAAATCGGTCAATCATTTCATCTTCAAGCTCTTTTCGCTCTTCAATTGATCCGATTGCTCTAAACTGCTTATACATCTCAATCTTTTGCTTGCCGTCGGAAATATAAGTGTCCGGAATGTAAGCATCAATTTGCAGATCAATTTCTGGCTCGAATTTATCTTGAGCCGTTGTATCGCCTCTTCTTTCCTCAATGGCTTCCTTCAACATTTGAGAGTAGAGGTCGAATCCGACGGAATCAATGAAACCATGCTGCTGAGCACCAAGTAAGTTCCCTGCTCCTCGAATCGTTAAATCACGCATCGCAATTTTAAATCCTGATCCAAGCTCAGTGAATTCTTTAATGGCTTGAAGTCTTTTCTCCGCTACTTCAGAAAGAACTTTATCTTTTCGATACGTGAAATAAGCATAAGCGACACGATTCGAGCGCCCGACTCGTCCTCTTAGCTGGTACAGCTGAGATAGCCCCATTTTATCGGCATCGTGCACAATGAGCGTATTCACATTTGGAATATCGACTCCCGTTTCAATGATGGTGGTGCTGACTAATACATCTGATTCACCTTCAAGGAAATTGATCATCACTGATTCCAGCTCGTTCTCACTCATTTTCCCATGTGCATAGCTGACTTTTGCATCTGGGACTAGCATGGAGATTTCATCTGCTTTCCGTTCAATATCCTCAACGCGGTTGTAAAGGAAATAAACTTGACCGCCGCGTGCTAATTCTCGCTCAATCGCTTCTCTGACTAAAGCGCCATTGTACTCGACCACATAGGTTTGAACAGGGAATCGATTTTCAGGCGGTGTTTCAATAACGGATAAATCCCGCACGCCAAGCATGGACATATGAAGCGTACGCGGAATTGGCGTAGCCGTTAATGTCAATACATCGATATTGGCTTTCATCTGCTTAATTTTCTCTTTATGTGTCACACCAAAACGCTGTTCCTCATCAATGATCAACAGCCCTAAATCCTTGTAGACAATGTCTTTAGAAAGAAGACGATGTGTGCCGATGACCATATCAATCGTTCCATTTTTTAACCCTTTTAACGTTTCCGTTGTTTCTTTTCTTGTACGGAAACGGCTAAGCTGAGCGATTTTAACAGGGTAGTCTTGGAATCGGTCCATAATAGTATCAAAATGCTGCTGCGCTAAGATGGTTGTCGGAACAAGCAGAGCTACCTGTTTCCCATCAGCAATTGCTTTAAAGGCCGCTCGAATCGCCACCTCTGTTTTTCCGTATCCCACATCTCCACAAAGCAGGCGGTCCATTGGACGCTCCCGTTCCATGTCCTGTTTGATTTCGTGAATCGAACGGATTTGATCATCTGTTTCCTGATAAGGGAACGCAGATTCAAACTGACGCTGCATCTCATGGTCAGGCGAGAATGCATATCCTTTGCTTGCCTCACGTTCTGCGTACAGCTTAATCAAATCATCTGCGATATCCTGTACAGATGTTTCAACTTTTTTCTTCACGCGCTTCCAATCACTGCCGCCTAATTTGTACAGCTTTGGTTCTTTACCTTCTGAGCCTACATACTTCTGTACTTGATCAATTTGTTCAACCGGTACATAAAGCTTGTCGCTTCCTTGATAATGAATATTTAAATAATCTTTATGAATGCCGCCAATTTCAAGCGTTTCAATCCCTAAATATTTACCGATCCCGTGGTTAATGTGCACCACATAATCGCCAACCTGAAGCTCTGAATAGCTTTTAATTCGCTCCGCGTTGGTCAGTTTTTGCTTACGTGCCTGCTTCTTCACGCGTTTCTTGAAGAGTTCACCTTCTGTGATCACGGCAATTTTTGATAATGGCAATTCAAAGCCTGTTTGCAGCTCACCTTGTAAAATATACACCTGACCGCTGACAAGCTCAGCGTCTGGTTTCGCAAGAGCCGCTTCAATATCATAATCATGTAACACAGACGACAGCTTTTCTGTCCGCTCTTCATCCGCACCTAAGAAAACAACCGTGTATTGTTGTTTTTTATAGCGTTCAATTTCACTCGCAAGCACATTCATCTGCCCATGGAAATTCTGCATTTGCTTACTAGATACATTGACGATATTTTGCGGATTCGTCTGCTGGACATGTCTCAGGAACAAGGAGTAGTACAGAATAGACCTTGAGTGCTGATTGATCAGTTCTTGGAACGGGAAAGAAAGAGATAAATCATGAAGAATATTGCCTTCTTCAAGCAGACTAATTGTCCAATCGGCTTCTTCCTGTTCAAGCTGTTCTTCCATCTCCTGAATTCTACTGATTTCATCTAAAATAATAATCGTATCCTGCGATGTGTAATCTAGCAAACTAGCAGGCTTTTCATAGAAATAGGACAGGTACTTCGTCATTTCCTGTGTCACGATGCCTTCTAACAGCTTCTCTCGATCAGCAGAAATATTTTGATGCAGCAGCTCTTTTTGTTTGTCTGAGTTGAATTTCTTTAAGCTTTTCGCAAGACCTTCATCCAGCTGTTCAATCGCTCTTACTCGTTCAGGACCCCTGACGATCAACTCTTTTGCCGGACCGATTTTGATCTCTTGAAGTGTCTCTAATGAACGCTGTGTATCTGAGTGGAATGTCCGAATCGAGTCTACTTCTGTATCAAACAGTTCAATACGAATTGGATGGTCTTCCGTTAACGCATAGATATCAATAATTCCTCCACGCACACTAAAGTCCCCAGGCGCAGCAACCATCGACGTCCGGTCATAACCGATTTGTACGAGCTGTTTTGAAAACGCCTCCAAATCAATTTCTTCACCGATCTTTAAATGGACCTGACTCTCCTTCCAGAGCTCAACTGGCGGAAGCATCCTGCGCACCGCAGCAGCTGGTGTGACGACAATAGGATTTTCACCATTTGCCAGTCGATTCAAGACATCTAAACGCTGTGCTCTCAGCTCAGGGCTGGCCACCGCAATTTCTGACGCGATGAGTTCATTGACAGGATAAAGAAGAACCGAGCGATCCGGTATAACACTTGCTAGATCATCCGTTACCTTCTGCGCTTGATACAAATTGTGCGTCACAATAAACATTGGCCGTTTGAGTTCGTCTGATATTGCGGCTGTAAATAAAGATCTGACGGAGCCTGATAGTCCGGCGAGCAACTGTTCTTTTAACCCTTCCTTTAGCCCATTAAAAATGGACTGAAAATCATCACTTTGTTTGATAAATGATTGTATGTTTTTCATTTGGCTCCTCCTCCCTGCTTGTTTAAAACAGAAAAACGCTTTGGTCTAATATCTACACCAAAGCTTTTTTATTGAATAAAAGTATGATACTGATGGTAATCAGGATTTCTTTCGAGCGCCTCTTGGCAATCCTCACAAATGGTTTGTACATGTAAATCACCATTTTCCCTATAAGAAATCATATCGTTTCTTTCCTCATTTGTTAAGTGATGAAATCCAAGTGCTTCACTTTGGACAGCAGATTCATCTAGACTGCCAACCTTTACACCACAGTGCCGGCAGTAATAATGCAAAGCCATACGTGATCCTCCCATGCTGAGATTTTATGATCAGTATGTGCTTTGCTTATGATTCTTATACCTTCTTGTTAAAATCATTCATCACTTCTAAAAATGGCTTTGTTAAAGCGGCTTCACATGCCTCGACAGATGATTGAATAGCTGATGCGATGTCAGGCTGTTCCTCTTCTGAGAAGCGTCCTAGCACGTAATCAACGACCTTCATGCCGTTTTGAGGACGTCCAATGCCGATACGGAATCGGTCAAACTCAGGTGACCCTAAATGCTGAATCAACGATTTGATTCCATTATGCCCGCCTGCACTTCCTTTTGTACGTAAACGAATCCGGCCAGTTGGCAAATCAAGATCATCATAGATCACTTTCAAATGTTCAAGGGGAATATCGTAATAGTCCATCAGCGGACGCACACATTCTCCTGATAAATTCATATATGTAAGCGGCTTTACAAGTAGAACCTTTTGCCCCGAAACAAACCCAGTTCCAAATTGTCCATGGAATTTGGATTGACTTAAAGGGATATCCCATTTTTTCGATAGTTCATCTATTGTCATAAACCCGACATTATGTCTTGTTTTTTCATATTCTTTTCCTGGATTACCTAATCCAACGAATGCAATCATGAAACCAATAACCTCCTTTGTCACACAGCACACGCCTAAAAAATGAGCCAATGGGATTGCCTCATGTAAAAACGTATGAATTCTTTTCATTCTAGCACAAAAGACGCAACCGCGGGAGGGTTACGTCTCTAAATGACCAGTTATTCTCCATCGTCATCCTTTTCTTTAATGGCTTCAGGTTCTTGCGGCTCCTCTTCACTATCAGGCTCAGGAACCTCTGATTGCTGAGGCGGCAGAATAGATGCAACGACTTCTTCTGGATCGTTATTGATTTGATAAGATGACTGAACAGGCAAATCTGCAACTGTTAAGACATCATTGACTTCTAAATGAGTAATATCAGCTTCAATATGTTGCGGGATATCTTTTGGTTTCGCTGATACAGATAATTCAAATAGTGGCTGCTGAAGCACACCGCCATCTTTTACCCCTTTAGACTCGCCAATCAGCTGTACAGGGACATCCGCGTCAATTTCACGCTGTAAGTCAACGACTTGGAAATCAGCATGGACAAGCTCGTTTTTCAGCGGATCTGTTTGTAATTCTGTGACCATCACGGATTTCGTTTCACCGCTCACGTCTAATTTGATGATTGTATTCTTCCCTTCATCACGTAAGGTCTTTAATAAATCGACGCTGTCTAATGAAACAGCCAAGTTATCTGTATTTTTTCCGTATATGACACCAGGAACGTGTCCTGAATGACGGATTTTTTGCAGTGTGGAACGTTTGAAATCAGTTCTTTTATTTGCTTTTAAAGTTGCCATATTCAGCACCATCCTATTTCTTTTTTGTCACTACTCTCATAAATACCCATAACCGCATTATTTTAAACATGTTTGGCTGTAAACAATGAAAGCAAAAAGACCCTAAGCTGATGCCTAGGGCCTTTTTTGGTAAAAGAATTAGCTAAAAAGGTAGCTCACAGATTCTTCTTCATGTACACGGATGATGGCTTCTGCAAGCAAAGGCCCAACTGAAAGCGGAATGAATTTTCCAACTTTCTTGTCATCAGTTAATTGAATACTGTTTGTCACAACTAATTCTTTAATTTTAGAGTTTGTGATACGTTCTACTGCTGGTCCAGACAATACTGGGTGCGTACAGCAAGCATATACTTCAGCTGCTCCATTTTCGACAAGCGCATTTGCTGCAAGTGTAATGGTACCAGCTGTATCAATGATATCATCGATCAGAATTGCCGTTTTGCCTTCAATGTTACCAATGATGTTCATGACTTCAGCAACATTTGGCTTTGGACGACGTTTGTCGATAATTGCGATTGGCGCTTTCAGGCGGTCTGCCATTTTACGCGCACGTGTCACACCACCGTGGTCAGGAGACACAACAACGATATCATTCAAGTTCTTCTGTTCGAAATAGTTTGTTAAGATTGGCACAGCCATTAAGTTATCGATTGGAATATCAAAGAAACCTTGGATTTGCGGCGCATGAAGATCAAGTGCAATAACACGTGTAGCACCTGCAGTTTCAAGCAAGTTTGCAAAAAGCTTCGCAGTGATTGGCTCACGAGGCTTTGCCTTACGATCTTGACGTGCATATCCGTAATAAGGGATCACAATATTGACAGTTTTTGCAGAAGCGCGTTTTAGCGCATCCACCATAATGAGCAGCTCCATAATATGCTCATTGACTGGTGCACTTGTTGATTGAATGACATAACAATCACAGCCGCGGATACTTTCTTCAATATTGATTTGGACTTCACCGTCACTAAAGCGTTTAACAGAGCTCTTTCCTACATCAACTCCGATACGTTCGGCAATTTCTTTGGCAAGTTCAGGGTTTGAATTCAAAGAGAATATCTTTAAATTCGCATCAGCATAACGATTAGACATGGTAAACCTCCGGGTATTTGGATTATTTTTTATGAATATTTTTCACATAATCTTCTTTATTGACTTGTCTTGCTCTAGCAATAGACAGTGCATCCTGTGGTACATCTTCTGTAACCGTTGAACCGGCTGCAACATATGCCCCTTTTCCGACAGTGACTGGTGCAACGAGATTTGAATTACAGCCAATAAAGGCGCCGTCTTCAATCTTCGTTAAGAATTTGTTTTTCCCATCATAGTTGACTGTAATAGAACCACAGCCAAGGTTTACATCAGTTCCGACCTCTGCATCTCCAATGTAGCTTAGATGAGATGCTTTGCTGCGGTCACCAAAAACCGTTTTCTTGATTTCGACAAAGTTCCCGATTTTCACTTCATCTCCAATTTTCGACAACGGGCGTATATGAGCAAACGGCCCAATTGTCACATCGACTCCAACCTCACTATCGCAGACGACAGATTGCTTAATCACTGTGCGATCTCCGATGACACTGTCAACAATTTCAGTGTTTGGCCCAATAGTGGCGTCTGCACCGATTTTTACATTCCCTTTGATGACCGTCCCAGGATAAATAACTGTATCTTCACCGATGACAGCATCTGGCGAAATATACGTGTTCTCAGGATCAATCAAGGTCACACCATTCTTCATATGCTGATGATTAATACGTCGCTTCATGAATTGCTCTGCTTGTGATAGAGCGATACGATCATTGACTCCAAGTGTTTCTTCAAAATGCGGAGTTTGATAAGCTGCAACTGTTTGCCCTTCATTCTTTAAAATTTCAATGACGTCTGGCAAGTAGTATTCACCCTGTGCATTTTCATTCGACACTTGCTCAATCACACGGAAGAGATCTTCATTTGAAAAGCAATAGGTTCCTGTATTAATTTCATTCACTTGACGCTCTGAATCATTTGCATCTTTATGCTCCACAATTTTCACCACAGCACCTGTCGCATCACGAATAATGCGGCCATAACCAGTCGGATCATCCGCATGTGCTGTTAAAATTGTAACTTTCGCTTGATGTTTTTGATGCTCGCTTAACATGGCTTCCATTGTTTCCGCTGTCAATAATGGCGTATCACCACAAATGACGATGGTTGTTCCCTTTTCCTGCGCAAGGAACGACTTTGCTTGTTTGACGGCATGTGCTGTTCCTAGCTGTTCTTCTTGAAGTGCATACTCACTTCTGTCTCCAAGCTGCTCTTTGACGTCCTCTGCTCCATGACCGACAATTGTTACTAGCTTGGCTAAAGAAAGCTTTAACGCTTCATCTGCCACATGCTCGACCATTGGCTTTCCGCAAACTGGATGAAGTACTTTATATAGCTTTGACTTCATTCTCGTTCCTTTTCCCGCTGCTAAAATCACTGCGAACCGCTTATCCATTGATTGGCCTCCAATATCCCTATTATCCATAGAAAAATATATCCTAAATAAGAACTGATTTCAAGGATACATAAGGAAGTACAATAATTTTCTAATGGATGAAACACGCAAGAAACCTGAGAAAAAACGCAAAAAAGACAGCATTTAAAAGAAAACATTCATTTTCTCTTAAAGCTGTCTTTTTAGGTTCACGTATGATTAAGAAGCTCCAGCTTCTTCATATTCAATTGTTTCTTCCTCTTCGCCTAAGCGATGATATTCATTTAATACAGCATCTTGGATTTTACCCCGAGTGCTTGAATTAATTGGATGTGCAATATCGCGAAACTCTCCATCAGGCGTGCGTTTGCTAGGCATTGCAACAAACAACCCATTGTTTCCATCAATCACACGAATATCATGAACAACAAATTCGTGGTCCAGCGTGATGGATGCAATCGCCCTCATGCGACCATCGGTATTCACGCGGCGTAATCTTACGTCAGTAACTTCCACAGTAGTTCACCACCTTTTCCCAATATAAAAGCATTACTTAGGTATTCAACGATCGTGGTGATTCTCCTGCTCTTTTTTTAAACTTTTTTTGAAATATCGGGATATTTATACATTTTTTGTCATATTCATGGCGACGCTTTCATCTCCAGCATAAAAAAAGACATCATGATGATGTCTTTTCCTGCATAGAATGAAACCAAACGGCTTTTATTGAGAGTGCCTGTTTATTTCACTAAAGCAACGACTTCAATTTCTACAAGAGCATCTTTTGGAAGTCTTGCTACTTCCACACATGAACGAGCTGGCTTATGTGTATGGAAATACTCACCGTACACTTCATTCACTTCTGCGAATTGTTCCATATCTTTAATAAAAACAGTGGCTTTCACGACTGTTTCAAAGGAAGCACCTGCTGCTTCAAGCACAGCCTCAAGATTACGGAACACTTGATGTGTTTGTTCTTTAATATCTCCATTTACAAAATCTCCAGCTGGGGTTAATGGAATCTGCCCTGAGCTGTAAAACATGTTATTGACAATAATACCTTGAGAGTAAGGTCCAATGGCTGCTGGTGCATGTTTGGTTTGAACAACTTTTGTCATATCAATCTCTCCCATTCAAATACATGTTTGATCAAAGCTTACGCTTTCGAATGAAAAAACTCGTGGAAATTGCCTTCATTGATCTCAATGATTTTCTGCTTCATATCAATGGTTGAAAGCTTTAACAACGAGACATATTCATCAACAAGACGTTCATCTACGCCTTCATCTTCTAAAAGAACACCGATCCCTGCAACATTTGCATTAAATTCCTCCAGCAAATTCATCATGCCATTAATGGTTCCGCCTGCTTTCATAAAGTCATCAATGATCAACACATTGGAGCCTTTATCTAAGCTGCGCTTTGCAAGTGACATGGTTTGAATTCGGTTTGAAGAACCTGACGCATAATTAATACTGACAGTTGATCCTTCGGTTACCTTATTATCTTTTCTAACGATCACAACAGGCACATTCAAATAACCCGCAACTGAATAGGCAATTGGAATACCCTTTGTCGCAACGGTCATGACGACATCAATCGCACGATCCGCAAAGATGGTCGCAAACAGCTTACCAATTTTCGCAAGAATCGATGGATTGCCTAAAACATCGGTTAGATACAAATAACCACCAGGAAGTACACGTTCAGGAGTTGATAATGCCTCTCCAATATCGTTTACTACGTCATCTGCTTCTTTTAGGTGAATCTTTGGAATATATTTCACTCCGCCAGCAGCTCCAGGTACAGTAAGCAATGTGCCGATTCCCTGCTGTTCGAAGGTCTGTTTGATAATCGTTAAGTCTTCACTAATGGAAGACTTCGCAGATTGATATCGTTCTGCAAAAAAAGTTAACGGTACTAGTACGTGCGGGTGGGTTAACAAATAATTTGTTAAGTCCACCAATCTGCCGCTTCGACGAAACTTCATGAACTTACCCCCAGAACCCGAATAATTTATGAATAATATAACTTAATATACGGATTTAATCAAGGGCATTTTGTTCGCCGATCATGCGGACAGCGTATACTTGATCACAAAATCCTCTCAGTCCGTTATATATTCTTTGTACCTTCGATTCATATTGAATCAAGCCAAACACAGTTGGGCCGCTTCCACTCATTAATACAGCATCAGCACCGAAACGCTTCATCTGTCTCTTGATCATATCCACTTCCGGATACATCTTTAGTGTCACAGACTCTAGAACGTTACCGAGTGAGCCGCACATTTCTTTATAATTTTTCGCTTCAATGGCTTCAATCATACGCTGTACATTTGGGTGTTCTACTTTGCTTGCGTCATATTGTCTATAAACTTCAGCTGTAGATACCCCAATCACCGGCTTTGCTAAAATCACCCAGCAATGCGGCGGTGTCGCGATATGCTTTAGTTTCTCTCCACGTCCTGTAGCTAGTGCTGTGCCTCCGTGAACACAAAAAGAGACATCTGAGCCGATCTCCGCTCCAAGCTCAGCTAGTTCATCTAACGTGAGATTCAACTTCCACAAACGGTTTAAACCGCGAAGCGCTGCTGCCGCATCACTGCTCCCTCCAGCTAAACCTGCTGCAACAGGAATTGCTTTTGTGATGACAATCGATACGCCCTTTTGAATACCGAACCTTGTTTTGAGTAATTTAGCCGCCTGATAAGCCAAGTTACGCTGATCATCTGGCACAAATCGATTATGAGATGATACACGGATTTCATCTTTGTCCAGCTCCGTCAGCTCTAGTCGATCTGCAAGGTCTATTGTTGTCATCACCATCTCCACTTCGTGATATCCATCCGGTCTTTTTCCATGAACATCAAGTGAGAGATTAATTTTCGCCGGTGCTTTTTCTAAAATACGCAAACATTTCACCTACTTCTCCATCTAAACATAAGTATCAATATTGTATCACATTTGATTGATCTGATGAATATTGGCTTTAACGCTCAGCACACTGACTTTTTCATTAAAAAAAGCCAGAGACACCCGAGGTATCCCTGACCGTTTTTCTATCGTTGATTCTCATCCTGAGCCATGTGCTGCTGAGCTAATTCAATGGCACGTTTGACCATATTACCTGCGTCACGTGCACGAATCTCTCCCCAGCCTCCATTTTTGACGGTATCATAAAATCCAAGATCCTTCGCCAGCTCGTATTTGAACTCATCTGACATAATGCCTCGGCGTCTACCCAAACGAAACAGCCCCTTTAGTCGAGAATTCGAATCAGTGCCACTGCTTCTGTGGCTTTCTTATTTTGTATCGAATCCTTCCTTTTACCCCTTTCAAAAAATGGACAGACTCCCATTCGGAAAAAAAGGCAAAACAAAAAGCAGTAAACAAAAAGTTCACTGCCCATTAATAGGCGACTGAGCTAGCGGTATCATCGAACGTTAATTCGACCGTCTCAGTCAGTATATCTGCATAACTGTAAGAAACTCTTTCAAACGAATTCTCATCTTGATCTAATTGAATCACAAATACAGAAGGGTACGTTTCAGCTAAAATGCCCGAACGCTCAATTGTTTTACGGCGGCCTCCGTTAGCCTTTAACGTCAAACGTTTACCTAAGTTACCATCAAGCGATCTTTTGATGTCGGACAAAGTCTTCGCCATTGCATCCACCTCACTGAGATAATTATACAACAACAGCCCATTTTTGTCAAATAAAAATTAAATTATATCAACCAACACGAGCCATTGTCAACAAAATAATTTTGACAAACTTCTACCTTTTCTCCTCCCTATTTTTCTCAACTTCAGGTGAATTATGTATCCTTTTGGAATTTCTTTTTGAATATAAAAAAAACCAGACTGAAATCAGTCGGGTTATGTCGATTCATGGTCTCTTTTATATGGCATGCCTACCCTTAAAACACCCTTCGTCTCGATGCCTCCAAGGCCTTTTTCTCTTGTTAATGTATTACGAAGCACATCCCACACGTTGATTCGATCTACAAATGGAGTGAAACTGATCTTCGCAACGATATAGACGGGATCAAGCGCATGGATGTTCACACGAGCAGGTGAGCTTGCAAAATTCGCGCCTGCTTGGATCAATGATTCGAAATGAGATTGACAGGCACCTGCAAAAATCACAAGCTGATCTAAATGAGGTATTTTCTTTCTTGCTTTTTGAACCGTTTCAACGAAATGACGAGAATGGCGATAGGCACCAATATCATTTACGCCGCCCTTTTGCTTGGAATACGCATCATGCCCTGTAATAACCAAGATATCAGGTCGATATTGATCAAGTAACGAATCAATCATGCTTGGCATTTTCTTCTCATGACAATGCACGCCATATACAGGTACACCAATTCGTTCATATACATCTAAGCATTTCTTTAAGTATGAAGCATCTCCATCTAAATGAAGGACCTTTCCAGGCATGTGAAAATACTGCTCCTGATGCTGATATTGTCCAGACGTATAATATTCTTGTTTTTCACGCAGCAGCTGATAATCCTGCCTTAGTAAGTCGAGCGATTCGTTAATTTTCCGTTCGTCGTCTTTCTCCCTTGTCAGCTGTTCCTCTTTTTGAATCAAGACAAGATCCGACATCTTGGCATCAGCAATCAGTCTTACTTCATTCCCATGCAATATGGCGGTGGCTTCGTGCTGATCTGTCTCATCAATTCGAATGATTCGAAACATAATATCCATTTGATAGGATGCCCTTGTCACCATATCTCCTATTTGAAATTGCATGCTTTTCACTCCACAATCAGGCTCATATCCTGTTGGTATCGTCTTGCGTTGAAGTCGTCTTTCATGTGTGCTGTTCTTTCTAACCTATGCCCGAACAGCCAAAGTGGTGAAAAACAAAAGAAAAAAGCCCTTAAGATAGGGCTTTTTGTAAGACGTTCGACAAACGGGCAAATTCCTCAATGGATAATGATTCACCGCGGCGCTTTCCATCAATATCTGCTGTTTGAAGCGCTTCTTCGATCATGGCTTTATGTTTCTTACCATCAGGCAAGTTGTTCATCAAGTTATTCATTAACGTTTTCCTGCGCTGACCAAAGCTCGCACGGATCAATTGAAAGAAAAAGGCATCGTTTTCTACTGAAACAGCCGGTGTATCACGAACGGTTAGTTTAATTACTGCCGAATCGACATTTGGCTGAGGGACAAAAACCGTTTTAGGTACAACCATCACTGTTTTCGCTTCTGTATAAAATTGAACTGCGATAGACAGCGAATTGTATTCCTTTGATGAAGGGACAGCAGCCATACGATCTGCTACTTCTTTTTGCAGCATGACCACAATTCCTTTCAATGGAAGGTTTTCTTCTAGCAACTTCATAATAATCGGTGTTGTCACGTAATATGGAAGGTTGGCAACGACCATCACTTCTTTACAGTCAGCAAAGTTTTCTTCGATCACCTTTCGCACATCCGCCTTTAAGACGTCTTGATGAATGATCGTTACATTATCATATGGAGAAAGCGTATCGTTTAAGATAGGCAATAAACGCTGATCGATTTCAAAAGCGGTGACTTTCTTTGCACGTTTAGCGAGCTGCTCTGTCAATGCGCCGATACCAGGCCCAATTTCAATGACGCCGGTCTCATCTGTAATCTCTGCATGATCAACAATGCGATCTAAAATATTTGTATCAATTAAGAAGTTCTGCCCTAAGCTCTTTTTAAAAGAGAAACCGTACTTCTTCAGTATTTCCTTCGTTCTGACGGGTGTCGCAATATCTTTATTCATCGGCTTCCTCCTGCATGACGGTCTTTAAGGCCGCAATAAAATCATGTTTGGTTATTTGGAACATGTGAAGACGCTTTTGCAGCTGCTTCGCATTGGTATATCCTATATTTAAAAGCACACCTAGTCGTTCACGGCGGCGTTTGGATGCTTCGCCTCCGATAAGGCCTGCGTCAAATAAGTCGTCTAATGTAATGTCACTTTCCGACTCTTCCATTTCTTCGTGGACATGGGCAAGGCATTCCCGAATACTGTCCAAGGAAGCATGCTCCACACCAATTCCTTTATCCCGCTTCGCCTTCGCAAGATGTTTAGGCAAAAAAGCGTGCTTACAGCCAGGAACCGCCTCTGCGATGGTTTTACGGATCTTCTCACCAGGAAAATCAGGATCTGTTAAAATAATGACCCCTCTCGTCTCCTGAGCAAGACGCACTTGTTGAATGACTGTATCGCCAATGGCAGATCCGTTTGTTTCAATCGTATCTGCATCAATCGCCATCTTCACTCTGGCAGTGTCATCACGACCCTCCACCACAATGATTTCTTTGATTTTCATGTATTCCTCCGCTCGCAAAAACAATCTACATTTTTTGGTTAAAAAACGAAACCTTTCATGCTGTTTTTGCGTCTAATTAATTAGAAAACAGTGCTTCTATTATAACCAAAAAAACAGAGGGTGCGCAAAGCCCTCTGTTCATATAAATGATTTGATGTGTTTATTTGAGCACTCTAATTTTCACTCGTTTGTTTCCCCATTGATAAGCTGCCGACTTACTTGGGACGAACACATCAATTTTATTCCCTTTTATAGCAGATCCGGTGTCTGATGCGACGGCATATCCATAGCCTTCCACATACACTTTAGAGCCCAGCGGAATGACACTCGGGTCAACTGCTATGACCTTTGCACCCGGATTTGCTTTTAAATTAAAGCCTGTTGACGTTCTGCCCGTACATCCAGCACAGCTCGCTGTATAGGCTGTTGACGCCACATAAAATTCTTTTCCTGACGATTCATTGCTTCGAGAAACCGTAGGGGACGCTTTAGGCTCCTTATTGGATACTTGTGTACCAATAGCCACCAAACGGTCCTTACTATCTTTTTCTGTTACTTCTTTTATCAATTCTTTAGACACCACTTTGCCGTTTTCTTTCACAATGGCATAGTGCTTCTTCAATTTACCTTCTTCACCTTTTTTAAGCACCTTCTCTTTTCCTTTTTCAAGAGAATGATCCTTTTTATGTTTGGTATCAAAAGCAATTTTCTCTTCCACTACATCGGTGACTTTTTCCACCCGAGTGATCTGAATATCTGCGCTTTTTTTAGAAAGGTTACTATGTAACGCAGGTTTGATCTTATCGTGCTTCTTGAGCTTCAGCTCTTGTTGCTTTAAAAAGTCAGCGACCGTAGTCGAAGTGGTCCACACTTTTTTATCTTTTCCTCCATCATTTAAGCTGACCTGAAAGGCCTGCTGAACCACAAGTTTCATATCCTTTTTAATCTTGTCGTTCTTTCCTGGAGTGACTTGATCGTGCTTCCCAATATCTATCTTCTCATTCTTCAATAATGCTCCAACCGTCTGATCTGTTGTCCATATCGTTTTCTCTTTCCCATCTAGGGTGAGATGAACCGGTATAGCCGCATCATACACAATGTTCATGTTGTCTTGAATTTTTGTATTTAGACTTGGAGAGATATGATCCTCCGCCTTGGTCCTTATTCCAAGGTCTGAAAGCAGCTGTGCTACTGTCTCTTCATGTGTACGAATTGTCTCCTCTTTACCATTGATTGAAATGGTAATAGACTGCTTAGTGAGCTCATGCGCACCGTAAGCCGTCCCAGTTCCAGCTAAAAGCAAGCAAACAACTAGTAATAAAACCTTGCCTTTTCCTAGCTTAACAGAAAACAGATTTTTCATTTTTTGTACGATGAAAAACGCCTCCTTCTCCTCGGAGAGATTATATAGAGTATCTCAAAACCTGTCAACCCTTCCACCCACTGTACAAAAATGCTCGATTGTAAACCTATTATGGGAGATTTAAGGAAGGAAGGGAAGAAAGACTTATCGACAACTTATCCTATGAGGAGGCGCAAACGTGTAGAACTTTTTCGTTATGTTTCACAATTGGACAAGCTTAAACAAGGATTGACATCATATACTGTCAGTTTATACGGAAAACTTTTTTTGCATTTTTTGTTGTCAAATCAGCCAGCTCTTCAAAGCTGATTTCTCGCAGCTCCGCAATCTGTTCTGCGATATATTTTACATAACTCGGCTCATTACGTTTCCCTCTAAATGGCGCTGGTGTTAAGTATGGACAGTCTGTTTCGATCAAAAGCCGGTCACTTGGTATGTCCTTTACAACTTCCTTCGGTTTTTTGGCATTTTTAAATGTCACTGGTCCACCGAATGAGATGTAAAAATTCATATCCATACATGCTTTTGCAGTTTCTAAGCTCCCAGTAAAGCAGTGCATAATACCTCCAACCTCAGCTGCTCCCTCTTCTTTTAAGATCGTCACGACATCTTCCGTTGCGTCACGATTATGAATAATGATGGGAAGATTTACTTCCTTCGCAAGAGCAATTTGGCGTCTAAAGACTTCCTTTTGTACATCTTTTGGCGACTTGTCCCAATAGTAATCCAGACCCATTTCTCCGATCGCAACCACTTTTTCGTGTTGAGATAAATCTTTGATCCAAGTCAAATCCTCATCTGTCATATCAATGGCGTCAACTGGGTGCCAGCCAATAGCTGCATATATGAAATCATACTCTTCAATTAATTCCATTGCTCTCGTAATTGTCGGACGATCAAACCCTACCACCACGATTTTTTCAACTTTTTCGCTTTTCGCTCTTTCGATCACCTGCGTTAAATCTTCATTGTATTGTTCCGCATTTAAGTGGGCATGTGTATCAAATAACATCGTTGAATGCTCCTTTCGACAATTCCTCTAAAAAACAAAAGGTGTTCGACGAAATGTTACACGTGGAACACCTTTGTTTATTTATAAAATTTTTGTTCCATTTGCTAGGGATTGATCTACTTCAAGAACCTGCAATTTACCATCAGTTTCTCCAGTTAAAATCATTCCCTGGGAAATTTCCCCTCTAAGTTTAACTGGTGTCAGATTCGCTACGCAAACGAGCTTTTTCCCTACTAATTCTTCTGGCTGATAATGCTTGGCAATCCCAGAAACAATTTGTCTTTTTTCAAATCCAAAATCAAGCTGAAGCTTTAAGAGACGATCCGCTTTTTTCACTGGGGCTGCTTCCAATACTTGTGCTACTCGAAGATCAACTTTCGAGAAATCATCAAATGCAATTTCTGCTCCCAGCTCAGGTAATTCCGTTTCTTCCACTTCTACTTTTTCTTCTACCTTAGGTGCACTTCCCTGCATTTTTTCTTTAATGTAGGTTACTTCTTCCTCAACCTCTAAACGCGGGAACAAAGGCTCTCCTTTTTGTACCGTCGCTTGTTGAATCGCACCAAATGATAGAATACTATCCCAGCTTTTAAGCTTCGCTTCTTCAATTCCAAGCTGGAAGAAGATTTTCTCAGGTGTTTTCGTTAAGAATGGTGTTAAGAGTACTGCTGTGATGCGAAGTGATTCTGCTAAATGGTACATGACAGAATGCAGTTCTTTACGCTTCGTATCATCTTTAGCTAACACCCATGGAGCTGTTTGATCAATATATTTATTGGTTCTGCTGATTAATGTCCAAACATTTGAAAGAGCAACCGAGAATTCAAGGTTTTCCATCGCTTCTTCATACGCTTTGACTGTTTGCTCAGCTACCGCTTTCAGCTCCTCATCAAACTCATTAACAGGACCCTTATAACTGCTTAATGTACCGTCAAAATATTTTTGGACCATTGCAACAGTACGGTTAAGCAAGTTACCTAAATCATTGGCAAGGTCAAAGTTTACACGTTCCACGAATCCTTCTGGTGTAAACACACCATCCGCACCAAATGGCACTTCGCGAAGCAGGTAATAACGAAGGGCATCGAGGCCATAGCGATCGATTAATGTAACCGGATCTACAACATTCCCTTTTGATTTAGACATTTTGCCATCTTTCATGAGCAGCCAGCCGTGTGCGAAAATCTGTTTCGGCAAAGGCAAATCTAATGCCATCAGCATAATCGGCCAATAAATCGTATGGAAGCGTACAATTTCTTTTCCTACGAGATGTACGTTAGCAGGCCAATATTTTTTATATTTTTCATCTTGATCTGTTCCATAGCCAATGGCCGTCAAGTAGTTGAATAACGCATCAATCCACACATAGATCACGTGCTTTGGATTGTTAGGAACTTTAATTCCCCAATCAAAGGTTGTTCTGGATACAGCCAAATCTTCTAAACCTGGTTTAATGAAGTTATTGATCATTTCATTCTTTCTTGATTCAGGCTGAATAAATGATGGATTTTTCTCGTAATAGTCGAGCAAACGATCCGCATACTTACTCATGCGGAAGAAGTATGATTCCTCTTTAATTAATTCAACAGGATGGCCGCTGTCAGGACTCTTCCCGCCAGTGACTTCCCCTTTCTCATTACGCTCAACATCAACAAGCTGTGTTTCCGTATAGAATGTCTCATCAGGAATACTGTACCAGCCCTCATATTGATCTAAATATATATCGCCTTGATCAAGCAGTTTTTGAAAGACCTGCTCAATGATTTTCGTATGTCTTTTTTCTGTTGTACGGATGAAGTCATCATTGGAAATGTCGAGTTTCTTCCATAATGATTGGATGTCTTCAACGACTGGATCTAAATACTCGAGCGGTGTAATGTTTTGTTCTTCCGCTTTTTGCTGAATTTTTTGTCCGTGCTCGTCTGTACCCGTTAAATACATCACATCGAAGCCTTGAAGACGTTTATAACGTGCCATAGCATCTCCTGCTACCGTCGTATAAGCATGTCCAATATGTAATTTGCCGCTTGGATAGTAAATAGGTGTTGTCAGATAAAACGTTTTTTTCTTTTCCGGCATGTCGGAACCTCCTGCGTGTGTGTAAATGTCAAAAACTCCCGCCCAATGGACGAGAGCGGTTATCATCATTACATGAAAATGTGTCAAATCATTCATTATATTTTGCACTTGTGCTTTCTCTATGATACCATCTTAGCCTTTAAGATCAAGCATATATACATAGAACAAGATGAAATGATCTAAAAATATGAGATTTTCGAAAAAAACGACAAACCCGTCGACATTTTGTCGAATATTGTCGTATGAAATTCATCTCCAGATTTACAATTGGCTAATTTAGGGCAAAAGTCTTGTTAATCTGAACTCGTCATTTCTTATATTTTCATAGAAAAAGTCTACAAAATCCTTATATATCAATAGTTTCAAGGTCTTTTGACTTTAAGAGTCATATTTTACAAACAATAGTAAACAAAATGATTGACGATTTATGGAAACCTTGTTATGCTAGGAATGTAAGGAATTTGTCGAATAATGACGAAGATAATATTATTTTAAGAATAAGAACTTTTTGGGAGGAGAATGAAGATGAAATCTACAGGTATTGTACGTAAAGTTGACGAATTAGGGCGCGTGGTGATTCCAATCGAACTTCGCCGTACGCTAGGAATTGCTGAAAAAGACGCTTTGGAAATTTATGTTGATGATGAAAAAATTATCCTAAAAAAATATAAACCAAACATGACTTGCCAAGTAACAGGTGAAGTATCAGACGATAACCTTAAACTTGCTAATGGTAAATTAGTTCTTAGCCGTGAAGGTGCAGAGCAAATCATTAACGAAATCCAAAACCAACTTCAATCACAAAAATAAGTTGATATAAAAAGGTTCTTGCACCGTTTGCAAGAACCTTTCTTTATTGTTCAATATGGTAGGCATCGTATATCGTCCGTTTTGGCACACCACGTTCGACAGCTGTACGTTTAATGGCTTCCTTCGATGTTAATCCTTCTTCTATATAATGGATCACATGATCTTTTTCAGATAAGGACTTCCACCAGACTTCTTCATCCAGCTCTACTTCATCCTGATCATTCCCTTGTACTACAAGACAGAATTCACCTCGGATTTGGTTCTCCGCAGCCCATGTCAGCACATACTCTAAATCTCCACGTATAAACTCTTCGAATTTTTTCGTTAGTTCTCTCGTAATTGCAATATTTCGATTCCCCCACACTTCCTTCATCAAGGTCAGCGTTTCTTTTAATCGATGGGGTGCTTCATAGAGAATGATCGTTTCTTGACGTTTCTTCAAAGCTTCAAGCTGTTTTTTCTTTTCTTTCTTTTGGCGGTCAAGAAAACCGTAAAAGAAAAATGGCTGAGGTGCGATCCCTGATGCAATGAGTGCCGTTAGTGCAGCATTTGCGCCAGGTAACGGAATGACATATCCTCCGATGCTAGTAAAATCTCGAACCACCTCAGCCCCTGGATCTGAAATCGTCGGTAAACCGGCATCACTCACGAGTGCGATATGTTTTCCTTCTTTTAGCCATTCGATTAACTTGTGACCGCTGCTGTCTTTGTTATGCTCATGATAACTCGTTAATGGTGTATCAATTTCGTATACATGACAAAGTTTTTTCGTCTGCCTTGTATCTTCTGCGGCAATATAGTCTACATCTTTTAACGTTTGTATCGCTCGAAACGTCATATCTTCTAGATTTCCAATCGGGGTTGGGACGAGATAAAGAATGCCCATGCCAGATTGACCATCAAAGCTTTTCTGTGTCTTTTTCATGTGCCGCCTCCTTTTCCATTCTCATTTCTTCTATATAAATGTCTTTCTTTTTCCGGGTCCACGTTTTGAAACGATATTCTTGCTGCATGGCTTCTCTTTTCGTTGCAAAGCATTCATGATACAAAAGCTCAACCGGTCGTCTGGCCCTTGTATACTTTGCTCCCTTTCCACTATTGTGGGTCATCAATCTTTTTTGTAAATCATTTGTATAACCTGCATACAGGCTGCCATCTGCACATTTCAATACATAGAAGTAATGATTATGCTTCTCCATACAGTATCGTCCTGATTTCTTCTGTATACTCTTGATCTTCTCCATAAACAAAAAGAGGCGGGAGAATTTTCAGATCTGGTTTTCCATCTTTTATGCCTTCTACTAAAATGGTATTGGCTTCTTTCCCTTGTTTAGGATAGACAAATTGAATTCGTTTCGGCTCAATTCGGTATTTCTTCATTAATTCTACAATTTCAAGCAGCCGTCCCGGACGATGAACCATCGCCAGTTTTCCCCCTTGCTTCAGCAGCGTGGAAGAAACACGAATGACATCTTCTAATGTACAATGAATTTCATGCCTTGCAATCGCCAAATATTCATTTTCATTGATTTCATCCTTAGAGGGTGTTTTAAAATATGGCGGATTACATGTAATGACATCTACTTTGTGATTGCCGTAGCGTTCAGGTATATCATTCAAATCACCATGAATCAATTCGATCTGGTGCTCAAGCTGATTATACGCTACACTTCTTTTTGCCATATCAAACAGCCGTTCTTGAATTTCAACACCTGTAATTGACGCCTTAGATCGAGTCGATAGCAGCAGCGGCACGATGCCATTGCCAGTACAAAGATCAATGATCTCCCCTTTTTGGATCGGCACATACGCAAATTTAGCTAATAACACTGCGTCCAATGAAAAGGCAAATACAGTTTTACTTTGAATAATCTTCATATCTTCGGCAAGCAAGTAATCTAAACGTTCATCTTCTCTTAACGAAACCATGATGTATCCTTTCTTTTCCTGTGAAAAAGGCTCCCGATTCAGCGGAAGCCTTTTCTCATTTTTTATTTAAAAATGACAGACAGAACAAACAGTCTCCCTCTTTACGAATGCTTCCATAATGTACATTACAAATATGGAAGCCCTCCTGATATAACCGAGCCAGGTTATCATGACCTTCTCCTATATCAGAATGACTTGGCTTCTGGGCAGAATCATTCTCTGCCTCAGAAGATTTATCTCGATCAGACTGATCCAGACGTTCACGCAAGTGCTGATTCTCCATCTGCAGCTGATGATTTTCTTCAATCACTTCACCGATATGATTTTTCAAATCACCTAACTGGCGATAAAGAGAACCGATTTGTTCTTCTAAATTAATCACCGTATCAAATAGTTCCTTTTTATCCAAGGTGGCACACCTCGTTACTCAGTTGTTTGTGCAGATACAACGCCTTCTTGTAATAATTCTTCCCATGTATATTCTATCACTTTTTCTTGCCCGGTTAATTCAACTTGTAAAATTCGTTCTAAAATGTTGAGCCCTACTACCTTTGCAGAGCCATTAGACGTTTGAATCGTTTCACCGATATCCGGTAATTGTTCTTTCGCTGTTTCATACTCATCATTCTCATATTTCAAGCAGCACATCAAACGGCCACAAAGCCCTGAAATTTTTGTAGGATTTAACGATAAATTTTGATCCTTTGCCATCTTAATGGACACTGGTTCAAAGTCTCCCAAGAAAGTCGAACAGCAAAGCATTCGCCCGCAAGGACCTATACCGCCCAGCATTTTTGCCTCGTCTCTTACCCCAATCTGGCGAAGTTCAATTCTCGTCTTGAAGATGGATGCAAGATCCTTCACCAGCTCACGGAAATCTACTCTGCCATCCGCTGTGAAGTAGAAGATAACTTTGTTTCGGTCAAATGTAAATTCGACATCAACTAGTTTCATTTCTAGCCCGTGTTCACTTACTTTCTGAAGACATGTATCAAAGGCTGTCACCGCAGCTTCTTTGTTTTCCTCAACGATGAGCCGGTCTCGTTCATCTGCTACGCGAATGACCTTACGCAGGGGGAGAACCACATCGTGTTCATCTACTTTTTTATTAGCGATGACCACTTGTCCGTATTCAACCCCTCTGACCGTCTCTACAATGACACAACTATCATTTTCTATATGAAATCCATTAGGATCGAAATAATAGATTTTGCCCGCTTTTTTAAAGCGAACACCAATTACGTTGTACAAGCTTATCCCTCCTGCAACATCAACACCAATTGCTCCATCAGCCCTTGGGCATTCACGTTGGATTGAAGTCTCTTTTTCGCTTCTAATACAGCAAGGATCTGGCTGGTCACCAGCTGCTGTGTGGAATGCAGCGCATGCTGCTTCATTGTCTGGAATAAGTCTTGATAAATGACTTTATCTTCATTTCCTATTTGAATCGACAATACATCACGATATATAAATAAAAGCATATCCAGACCTGTTTCTTGAAGGTCTTTCTCTTTGAAAAAAGGCATCCATTGATCCTGTATATAAAAAAATGCATGTTCTTTTCGCTGGTGTAAGACTTCATACAATTTTATCACTTTCGCTCTAGACTCTGCAAACTGATCATTTCGACTTAATTCGAGTGCTTCTGCTAAATTATTGGTTAAATTCGACAAAAGCCTTGCAAGATGCTGAGGTACGTCTTCTTGTAATAGCTGCTGCTCCAAGGATTGTGGCTGCAGCGGCTGAAAGCTGAGCATCTGACATCTTGAAATAATCGTATCCAGCATTTTATGCGATTGCTCAGTGATTAAAACCGCCATCGTTTCCCGATTAGGCTCCTCTAGGAACTTCAATAAACTGTTCGCGGCATTGACCGTCATTTTGTCCGCATGAAGAATAATATACATTTTCCGGTGAGATTCTACACCTGCTTTTGTAAATTCCTCCTGCAGTGCCTGCACTTGCGCCTTCTTAATTGATTGGCCATCAGGCTGCACAAGATGTAAATCAGGATGGTTCCCTGATTCAATCCTTTTACAGTTTTGACAGGATTCACATGGTTGCACTCCTGATTCCAAACAAAAAAAGCTCTTAGCCAAAAGCATCGCTGCATCCAGCTTTCCTGTCCCTTTTTTCCCTTCAAATAAGTAGGCATGCGCAAGTCGGTCTTTATCAATACTATTAAAAATCAGCCGCATGACGCGCGGCTGCAAATCATTCATGTCATCCCAGCTAATTGCCATGTTATCACTCTCTATGTGTAAAGGTTAATCAATAAACCTTTTATTTCTCCAATACGTTCAAGCAAATCAATAGATGGTTTCTCTTGATCCATCATTTCCTCTGTTAATTCAATCAGCTTTTCATCTAATGCTTTGACTAAAGCAAGTGTACGCGTGTTGCCATAAATGTCAAAGCTTCTTGATGTTTCTATATTTAATCCATTGTCGACTGTCTCTTTCACAAAGCGCTTCACAAGTCCTTTAAACTTAGCCAAATCCTTTAGGTTTCTTGACTTCGCCAGCTTTTTACCGAACACTTCAATATCACTCAGCATAACCGTCAGCTGCTCTAAGCGCAGTTTCCCGCTTTGCGTCTCCATCGAAGCTTTAAAGGAGGAAGATGTCTGGCTTCCTTTCATCGCTTGAAGTTCACGCTTTTCTAAACGCAGCCGCATATCTTGATTAATTTTCACAGCAACCCATCCTTAAAATTGATGAAATTGTTCAACTGGCAGAATAAAGACAGTAGCTCCGCCAACTTCAACCTCAACAGGGTATGGTACATATGAATCTGCATTTCCACCCATCGGGGATACAGGCGCGATCATTTGATCACGTTTACGGCAATTTTCTTTTATAAGCTGCAATGCTTTATCCACCCGGACATCATCACAACCAATGATAAAAGTTGTATTCCCAGACTTTAAAAACCCACCAGTTGAAGCTAATTTTGTGACGCCGAAATGATGTTCAGTCAATATTTTCAACAACTTGCTGCTATCTTGGTCCTGTACAACGGCAACAATTAATTTCATTTGATTGGCCTCCTTTGTTTTAGGCACAGGTGACATGCCGATGTCTTCCTCTATATTATAACAACGATTGGGAATTAGGTCATATTTGATTTTTCTTTAATGTGTCCTGAATCAATTGAAGGACTTCTTCATAGACAGCCTGCATCGGCTGAGACGCATCCACTACACGGAATCGTTCTGGTGATTGTGCAATGAGCAGTTCATAGCCTTCTCTAACCAGCTGGTGGAAATTGAGCGTCTCCATGTCTAATCGATTTTTTTCTCTCCCTTGATTGGCGTCGATTCGCTTTAAACCTTCCTCAGGTGTAATGGAAAAGTAAATGGTCATTTGTGGCATCGTGCCATTTATAGCAAAATCATTAATTGATTTGACTTCATCAATCCCAAGCCCCCTCGCATAGCCTTGATAAGCAAGGGAGCTATCGACAAAGCGATCACATAGGACGGTTTCTCCGCGCTGCAATGCCGGTTCTACCTTTTCAGCCAAATGCTGTCTTCTTGCTGCTGCATAAAGCAATGCCTCTGTTTTCGCATCCATTTTTGTGTTTTGTTCATTTAAAATGACTTCACGAATCTGTTCTGCAATGTCAATGCCACCAGGCTCTCGTGTCGCCATCACTGCATATCCTTGGCGTTCCATTTCTTCGTACACCTTTCGAATCACTGTCGTTTTTCCGGCACCCTCTGGCCCTTCAAACGTAATAAACATACCGCTCATAGTGTCTCCTCTTCTATATAAACATATAATTTTCTCTGATGAATTACCTGACTTGCTTGAACATGAACCTGATGTCCAAGCAAACGACTTAACGCCGCAATTTGATCTATTTCAATACGCTCTCCCTTAATCATCAAAGGAATACCAGGTGGATATGGAATAACCGATTCTGCACTAATCCGACCTGCTGCATGTTCAAATGGAACTGCTTCAATATCCTGTCTTTGCTCAGCAGTCTCTATAGACAGCGCTTCATTTTGGATATGATCTTTTCCTTTGCGCAATGAATCGCTTTGTTTAAGGGCGTGCTCCATTCTTTTAAAAGGAACATCCTTCTTTTGTTCTAAACCAAAAATAAGTAAAACCTGATGTTCGTCCGCAAGCTCTGGGTGAATCTCCACTGATTCAAGCACCCGTTTTAGTTCATAACCAGTCAGCCCTTCTGTTGATCGAATGGTGCATTTTAATGGATCGGTAGACAGTGAGTCAGACTCGATCACTTCAAGTTGGGGTATACGGTTGAACTCAGCTTTCAGCTCTGTCACCTTTTTCATGACCCTATCCAACGTCCCATTTTCCTTGATCCCCTCGACATATGCTCTTGCCACATCTAATGAGGCCATAATTGGATAGGACGGAGAACTGCTTTGGAGCATCGTGAGGCAAGTTTTCAATCGCTTTGCATTAATTCTGTCCCCCTGAATATGGAGGTAGGAACCCATCGTCATTGCCGGAAGGGTTTTATGTGCTGATTGTACCACCACGTCAGCTCCATAAGAAAGAGCAGATGGAGGAAAGGAGCCGCCTAATACAAAATGTGCGCCATGTGCCTCATCCACCAAAACGCTCATGCCCGCTTCGTGGCACATGTGAATCAGCTTTGATAAATCAGCTGCATGTCCGTAGTAGTTCGGATAAGTCAATACGATTGCCCGGCAATTAGGATGTTTCGCTATGGCTTTTCTGATTGTTTCATCCGTTACATGTGTTGGAACATGCAGGTGTGGATCAATCTCAGCTTCCACCATAATAGGCGTTGCTCCTGCAAGCTCAATGGCATGGTAAACAGACTTATGGCAATTTCGCTGGACAAAAATTTCATCCCCCGTACGACATGCAGCCATCACCATCGCTAAGTTTCCGACAGTTGTACCATTCACAAGGAAAAAACTTTGCTCTGAACCATATAGCTTTGCCAATAAATGTTCTGCCTCTTGAATCACACCAGTTGGATGATGGAGATCATCTAAACCTTCAAGCTCCGTCACATCCAGCTGAAGAATTGACTCATAATAAGTCCGCGCCTCATCAAAAAAGACATCTCCATTGTGATGTCCTGGAACGTGAAAAGAATAAGGCTTCTTTTCCGCATGTTGTACTAATGCTGTATATAAAGGTGTTTTCAAACAAATCGACCCTTTTCACTTTAACGATATCTTATATCTATTATAACGTTCATACAAAGGAACTGAAAGATGGATTCTCATTCCTTTATTGGTTGGTGATTCGTCATCTGCTGCTCTGCCTCATACATGCTGCTTTTCAATTGTGCTCGCTCTTGACTCCCATGCTCTTTCACCTGTAACGTTTCCTGTAAGGTTTCAGCTAATTGACGTTGCACCTTTTTCAACGTATCTATAGGTGCAAAAGCTGCCTCTTCAAGGAGCTGCCCTTGTTGCTTCGATACCTTTTCATATGTTTTTTGAATTCGATTCCCAAGAGCTGAATTAGCCCTCTGCTGAATATAAGTTAACGCAATCGACATTTGGTTAATCCATAGAGGAATAGATGCAGAAACAGTTGATTGAATGTGATTGGCTAATGTATGATTTGTATGCTGGATCATCCGAATTTGAGCATTACATTGCAGTGCAATTTGCCGGCTTAACAGCAAATCATATTTCCGTTCCTTCAACCTCTCCATATATTCTTCCGCATTGACTTCCTGACTCATCAATTGCTCCTCTATTGTCTGATTACCAATACGCTGTGTTTCTGATATGATCTGCTCCTCTAAAGTTGTCAATTTCGCTTCAACCGCTGCAACCTGCAACGTCATCTCTTCGAAATAAGTTTGATTTTCTTCGAATAAACGCTCTAATAACATATCATCTGAGATCAATACACCTCTTGCATAACGAAGCCTTGCTGATAATCTCTCGATCTGTGATTTTGCATGTTGAAAACGCGAAATGATCTCATGAGTAGAACGCTTCTCACGCTGAAACAGCTTCAAAAAAAAGCCCTGCTTCTTTGGCAGTAAATCCTCAGGTTCCACTACATGTAGCTGCTGTAAAAAAGCCTCAAGCACGTCACCTATTTGATCTATATCTTTTTTCTCAACATATTTCATCATCTGTTGAGATTGTTCTAATAATCGTTCCTGCACACGTGTACCGTATAAAAGCAGCTTTTGTGGATTGTCAGGCATCTGCTTAGCGCGCTGAACGGCTTCTTGTTTCTGCTCATCAGATAAGGTATCAAACACCCGAAACTGAAGATCTGTAGCGGCGGCAGTTGATGGTGTGACTTGATCTTCTGGTTTCATCGAATTTGACTCCTCTCATCTATTTCTTCATCATTTTATCTGCCACTTCTAGCTCAATATGAAGGGCTTCTATATCTCTGCCTAACACTTGCTGCAAATCATTTGTCAATTGCTTTTGCAGCTCTGACAGCGTCACTCGAGTTTGGCTCAACGTCATTTCCAGCTCATGACTGCGATTAGGCTGATTATACAACAATGCATATTTTTCAGTTAGTTCAACGACAGAATCCAAGCTTTCGAAATAAAAATGCTGTGCATCATAAAATCGGTTCGGCTCTTTTTTTGTAATTGTATAGATTCGTCGTGCAAGCCGAAAAATTTCATAATTATGTTTGATCGTCTGTACGTTCTTCACAGCAAATAAAGCCTTCTTTAAACGTACGAGCTTTTGCCTTGCTTCTTTTAAGTGCTGTTTGATATATACATAATCACTACGAGACAGTCCGTGTTTCTTTAAAAATAACTGGAAAGCAACCCATCTGCTCCCTACAAACATTACGCCCCACCCCATCATCGCATACAGTATCGATAATCCAGCATGGTGATGGAAAACCCCTATACTAAAGGTTAAGATCGCAACCGAAAAAAAAGTAGAGAGGATGGCCCATATAAATGTATAAAAGATTGATTTCATGTTCATCGACTCCTATGAATAATAAGGCTCTCTGTTTATCTTATTATTAATTACGGGTGATGTCCAAACTAAGTTCCAAAAAACAGGCCCAATCCATCATAGCTCATAAAAAAAGACCATCTAATGGTCTATGAATACAAAGGCGGCGTATGAAGATTTTTAAGCTTTCTAACATAATCGGCATAGCTAGGATCCGAGGTCGATGTAGAAATTAACTTTCGCTCACAGTCTCGGCACAAAAATTGATGATATAAATAAATTCCCTTTGTCTTTTTCTCTTCACAAATCAAACATATCGCTTCTCGCTCTTTTTTGTTCATTGTGACACCTCCACTTATAGCTTCAGTATGCCCCAGCACTTTCAATTGTATACAAAATTAAGAATGTTTTAGATGGTAGTTTAGTATATGTATCCATGTCAGATCGAGTGTTTGTTCCTTTTTAAAAACACAAAAAAGACCAGTTCCG
>NZ_LGYN01000005.1 GCF_001307105.1 Bacillus australimaris
CAAAGCATATTCATCTTTTAAATTTTGATCAAGCTCTCTCAGTTCTTTGACCGTCTTTTTTCGTTCATCTTCCGCATCTTCTATTTTTTCATCAAAGGTTTGACTATCAAATACTTCTAGAGAAATGAGATCATCAATGTCTTGAAAAATCGTTTTGAGTGCCTTTTTTTGATCCTTTACAATGCTTTTGGCATTCTTGATGCCCATATGTACTGCGTTGTCTAAAAAGTGTTCTTCTACAAAGGTATCGCCGCCAAAGGTTGTATCATCAAGTGTCCCAGAAACACCTTCATGAAAGGCTTTTTGCTTATCAATGAAGTTGATAAACATGTCTACATTTCCGGCGAGCTCTTTATAAAAGCTTTTAATGTTATCGGCACCTTTCCCAGTGAAGTCATCACCGAGATTGGCAACACTTTGTAATGCCTTTTTTAAATCTACCATTTGTTCGCGGAGTTCCTGATAGTGTTTTGCCCTTGTATCAATGGCACTTGTTAGTGCTTTTGCATCAAGTATCTTCCCCAGCAGAATTCACTCCTTCCTATTCATTGACAAGGTCAATTTTACCAATACAAAGTTTGTCGTTAAATAGGAATAAAGATACAAAAACAGCTTCTATTTGATCAGAGAAAGATGCGTTTCTTTTTAAACAAGAACGGACACCAATCAAGGCATTTAAAGTGCTCAATGATCAGGGTCCGCAGGTTCTTCTTTCTGGAAAAATATTCGGTTCGTTTTTCTTGTCTATTATACGATGATCCACATAAAAAAGAAGTTCTTTTCAGGATGTAATTATTTACGCAGTAATGGCTGAGTCGTGCAACGGAAAGCGCCACCAAAGCTTCTTGTTATTTTAAAATCAACATATTCCACCTAAAAATTATCAAGACCTAAATTGAAAAAAGTTAAATAAATGAAAGGGTATAACATATTTTATATGACTAATATGTTATACCCTTTCTTCTTAAACTAACGCACCTGGTAGCATAACAAGAAAATTATTATTTTATTTTTTTTAGCATTTTAAAATTAGCCAACTTAACCCCTTTTTTTTCCACAGTTTGTGAACAAACAATTTTGTAACCTAGATGTTCAAAAAATGGCTTAGCTGTAATACTTGCTTCGGTATCAATTTCTAAAAGATTTAGTTTCTTTGCCTCAGATTCGAGCATATCAACTAAAGCTGTGGCTATACCTTGTCCTTGATAATCTTTATGAACGAATAGTTTATCTAAGTACCCGGTATGCGTTAAATCGCTAAAACCAACAACTTTATCATTCACTTTAGCAACAAATGTTATATTTTGACCCAATGATTCCTTCCAAGAATTAATTTTATATTCTTTTTCATCTCTTGGTGCCCAAGCATCCAATTGTACTTGGGAATAATCTTTTGAATTTACGGAATGAACTGTTTCATAAAACAATGAAATAATCTCTTTTGTATCAGTTTTCCTTAAACTTTAAAATCTCCACTTTCTGTTATACCTCCCCTTATTAGGATAAGCATCCTATGTTGTTATTCTCAATGAGAACTTCTTGCACTCTCATAACACATCTATCCTAAAAGATATTAACGCTCGGTCTAAAGACCTCACTACGCCTCCCGCTGATATCTGCTCATATATTGTACATAGTATCCTCTTATTAGTTTAGTCTATTTAACGTATCAGTGTGCTTTCTTACGATTTAGACTTAAGCAATTGCAGCTCTTGTTCCATTATTTCAGCTGCTTCTGAAATGAATTGGATGATTAAATCTAATTCTTCTCGTTTGTATTCGTTTGTGAGCTGTTTGGTTGATGCTGATAAGGGTTGGAAGAGTTCTTTCACCTGTGATTTCCCTGCCGTTAATGGAACAATGATGACTCTTCGTTTGTCTTTTGGGTCTTTTTCTCTTTTGGCGTAGCCCGCTTTTTCAAGCCGGTCAATGAGAGCTGTAACTGCACCTGAGCTAAGGCCTGTTTTTTCACTTAATTCCCCTGCCGTGAGGGGGCCGAGTTCGTTTAATAAATCGGCTGATTTGAGATCTGTTGGAAAAAGACCGAGCGATTGAGCGGCTGCTTGGTGGAATAAAACGGTTCGTGTGGCGAGGCGCCTCATTGTATGTATGATCTGGGCTGCTCTGTCTTCAGCCTCGTTCTTTATTGACAACTTGTTCTCCTCCCTTTAAAATCAATTTATCTTGATCATCAAGATAAATGTTCTCTTACTTTATGGTTAAGTTGATCATAGCAAAAATAAGGAGAGAACGTAAGCAGGAGGTAAATGAAATGAATCATGTGGATAAAGGCAAGGCATCCACTCGCTTTGTTGTCATCGGTTTGCTGTTAGGAATTTTTATGGCAGCGATGGACAATACCATTGTTGCAACAGCGATGGGAAGCATCGTAGCAGATTTGGGCAGTTTTGATAAATTTGCTTGGGTGACGGCTTCTTATATGGTGGCAGTGATGGCCGGAATGCCGATTTACGGGAAGCTTTCTGATATGTATGGTCGAAAGCGTTTTTTTCTGTTTGGACTTATTTTCTTTTTAATTGGATCTGCGCTGTGCGGTATCGCACAAACGATGGATCAGCTCATTATTTACCGAGCCATTCAAGGGCTTGGAGGCGGTGCCCTTCTTCCGATCGCGTTCACGATTATCTTTGATATCTTCCCGCCTGAAAAGCGCGGAAAAATGTCCGGTATGTTTGGTGCAGTCTTTGGTTTATCGAGTGTATTAGGACCTTTGTTAGGTGCTATTATCACAGATTCGATCGGCTGGCATTGGGTTTTCTATATTAACGTGCCAATCGGTGTTGTTAGTGTTTTCTTGATCGCCAGATACTATCAGGAGTCGCTTGAACATCGTAAGCAGAAAATCGACTGGTCAGGTGCCATTACGCTTGTCGTTGCGGTTGTCAGCTTAATGTTCGCACTTGAGCTTGGCGGTAAATCTTATGCTTGGGATTCGGTGCAAATTCTCACGCTGTTTGCTGTGTTTCTTGTGTTCGGTACGATTTTCTTTATTGTTGAACGTAAGGCTGAGGAACCGATTATTTCATTTTGGATGTTTAAAAATCGTTTATTTGCGACATCTCAAATTTTGGCGTTTTTATATGGCGGAACATTTATTATTCTTGCTGTCTTTATTCCTATTTTCGTACAAGCGGTGTACGGTGAATCTGCGACAAGTGCGGGATTCATTTTAACACCGATGATGATAGGATCAGTCATTGGCAGTATGATCGGCGGAACAATGCAGACAAAAGTACCATTTAGACGTCTCATGACCATCTCTGTCATTTCATTTTTCGCTGGGATGCTGCTGCTTTCTAATATGTCACCAGATACAGTAAGATTGTGGCTCACACTCTTTATGATGATATCAGGCTTTGGCGTCGGCTTCAGCTTCTCCCTTCTGCCGTCAGCTTCAATGAATGATCTTGAGCCGCGCTACCGAGGCAGTGCAAACTCGACCAATTCATTTATGAGATCACTTGGGATGACGCTTGGTGTCACGATTTTCGGGACGATTCAAACCAATGTGCTGACAAATCGTTTAGCAGATGCCTTTAGCGGAATGAAAGGAGCCTCTTCTCAATTAGGCGATCCACAGGCCATTTTTCAAGAAGGTGCCCGCTCACAAATTCCGCCTGATATTTTAAATAAAGTCATTGATGCGATGTCACAAAGTATTACGTACGTATTTTTGCTTGCTTTATTCCCTATTGCTCTTGCGGCGATTACGGTTGTATTTATGGGAAATGCACGAGTCCGTACATCAAATGAAATGAAAGAAAACGAATAATGTAAAAAAGCAGAGCGGTTGTGGCTCTGCTTTTTTTCTTATTGATATAACGGATGGGCTTTGCCTTCACTGCCTACGATCCGTATTTTCGATGTGACCATGTCTTTAGCTGCTTGTTTTGCCTTTTGTAAATACATACGCGGGTCTAAGCTTTCAGGTTCGTTTGAGAAATGATCACGTATCGCCTCTGAGTATGCATTTTTCAGTTCAGTGGACACATTGACCTTTGCCATCCCTAGTGCAACGCAACGCTTCACATCCTCATCAGGTACAGCGGAACCACCATGCAGGACAAGTGGTACATCGACCAGCGCTGCAATTTGTTCAATGCGGGCAAAGTCGATATCAGGCACCCCTTTATAAATGCCGTGCGCAGTACCAATCGCAGGTGCTAAAGTGGGCACTCCCGTTTCTTCTACAAATTGACGGCACTCTGATGGAACAGCTTTTTCCGCATCCTTTTCATCAACAACGATATCATCTTCTACGCCGCCTACCTTACCTAACTCTGCTTCGACATTCACACCTACTTTTAATGCAAGCTCCACAACTTCTTTTGTGCGGCGTACATTTTCTTCATATGAATGCATCGATGCATCGATCATGACGGATGTATATCCGGCCCGAATACAGGTGAGGATCACATCAAAGTCTGTGCAATGATCTAGGTGAAGACCGATTGGGATTTGATATTGATCAGCAGCCGCCTTCACTGTATCTGCAATCGCTTTTGCTCCAAGAGATTGAACCGTTCCAACCGTTGTTTGCAAAATCACAGGTGACTTTAATTCTGCAGCAGTTTCGAGCACCCAATAAATACTGTCAAAGGAGTGTACATTGAATGCAACAATTCCGTATTTTTCTTTTTTCGCAGCCTCAAGCATTGGTGTTGTTGAAAGTAAAGGCATGATCAAACATCCTCTCTCGTTAAAATATCTGTATTTAATACAGTAAGCATGTCTTCATTTGTTCTTGTTTCCAGCAGCTTTTGTCGTTTCGCCTCATCCATTAAGCCTCGAGAAAGAGCAGAAAGAGCCTTTAAATGAGTGGTCCCTGCTTCATTTTTGGGGATCAGTAACGATAAGAAGAAAAAGCAAGGCTTCCCATCAAAAGCGTCCCATTCAATTCCTGTTTCCGTGCGGACAATCACGAGTGCTGGTTTTGTGATGGCTTCTGTTTGTGTATGCGGAATGGCAAATCCATCTTGAAATCCTGTTGTACTAAGTGCTTCTCTTTCTGCTAATCCTTTTTTGACATCCTCTGGTGATGTACAAATACCTGCTTTGTAGGCAATGTCAGCAATGGCTGCGAAAACGCCAGCCTGTGAAGAAGCCGTTTCATGAAGATTCATATAGATATGTTCCATCATTTCTCTTCCTCCCTATTAAACTGCGGGTTTGTCTATTTTTTTACGGTAAAGTCCGTATAGAATCGCACCTACAAGTGATCCAATGAGTATAGAAAGCACCCACTGAAATGCACCTGTGACGACTGGAAGAACAAGGAATCCACCGTGCGGAGCTGGAACCTGTACGCCAAACAGATATGTCAAAATAGCAGAGATGGCTGAGCCAAACATGATAATTGGCAGAACAACGACAGGGTTTTTTGCTGCAAATGGAATGGCCCCTTCTGTAATATGTGTCGCCCCGAGAATATAGTTGATCATTCCAGCATTTCTTTCTTGTGGTGTGAAATGTTTTCGGAAAATCGTTGTTGCAATCGCAATGATAAGCGGTGGTGTAATACATGCTGCAGACACACCTGCCATGAAGTATAGGTCGCCTTGTGCAAGCAAAGCTGTTCCTGTGACATAGGCTGCTTTGTTAAATGGGCCACCCATATCAAATCCACACATTGCTCCAACAATTAAGCCTAAGAGCAGCGGATTTGTGGATTGAACGGATGAGAGAAAATCCATTAATGAATTATTTAGTCCTGTGATTGGAACTAATAGAGGAGTCATGACAGCCCCAATTAAGAAAATACCGATAACAGGATAGATGAAGATCGATTTTAATCCATCAAGTGAAGCTGGCAATTTTTGAAGCAAGAATTGAAGCAATAAAATGATATATCCTGCTGCAAAACCTGCGATAATTCCGCCTAAGAAACCAGCACCTCCATCGTTTGCAAGGAGCCCCCCTATAAATCCGACGACCATCCCTGGGCGTCTTGCGATCGAATCAGCGATAAATGCTGCTAAAATAGGCACCATTAAGCTAAAGCCAAGCCCGCCAATGTTTTTCAAATAGGCAGCAAACGGATGATACGTTTCGTGCTGTGGATCAGCAGAATAGATACCGAATAAGAAAGAAATGGCAATTAAAACCCCGCCTCCAACGACAAATGGCAGCATGTGTGATACACCGTTCATTAAGTGCTTATAAATGGTGTGTATCCATTTATTTGCTGATTTTTGTTGAGAGGATGTAGGCGCAGCTGCTTTCTCCGTTACAGAAGAGCGGCCTTTCACTTGATGTACAGGTGCATCTCCATTGATAATGCCCTGGATCAGCTCGGCTGGTGTGCGAATGCCTTTTGCTACAGGCACTTCAATAAGTGGTTTGCCGTGAAAACGGTCAGTGTGCACATCTTTGTCAGCTGCTACAATGACCCCATCTGCTTCCAGAATGTCTTGATCAGTTAAAGCGTTTTCAATTCCTACTTGACCATGCGTTTCCACTTTGATGTCGACCCCTAATTGCTCAGCAGCAATTTTTAAGGCTTCAGCTGCCATAAATGTATGTGCAATGCCTGTTGGACAGCCAGTTGCAGCGACAATTTTTTTACGGCTCATGTGTTATTCCCCCTTATATCTTCTGAATGTGTATTTGCTCTATCAATGAATCAATGTCATGTAAATCACTTAAGCCTTTCGAAAACGCAGTAGATGCGCCCGTTGCAATGCCGTAGCGTAAGCATTCTTCAGGTGAATGTCCTTCAAGATGTTTACTAAGAAAAGCTGCGAGCATCGCATCTCCAGAACAAGCGGTGTTTACCACAGTGCCTATTGGTGCGTTTCCTTTTAACACGGCGTCCTTCGTGATGAATAATGCCCCTTCTCCGCCGCGGGAAATCAGTACTTGCTCTGCCCCCATATCAATGAGCTTTTCTCCTGATTGAATGAGTTCTTTTTCTGACAAAGGATGTGTCTTCCCGAAAAAAGCAGCGATTTCTTCTTCATTCGGTTTTAATAAATACGGCTTGTATGGAAGTGTATCAAGAACTGCTGCAGAGCTTGTGTCTAAAATGAACTTGACCCTCTGTTGATGACAAATAGCCGCTACTTCTGAAAAAATACTGGCTGGAACACCCTTTGGCAGACTGCCTGACATGATGAGGATGCCTCCTTGCGGGATATCCGCAATTTTCTCACGAAAGGCGTCAAGCGCTTTTGCTTCAATCGCAGGGCCTTGATTCACGAGCTTGTATTCTTCTGTCGTATTGATAAAAACATTGATGCGTGTAATCCCTTCAACTGAGATAAAATCGGTCTGAATGGAGAGATCCTTTAAGGATTGTTCAATATAAGAGCCTGAAAACCCAGCGATAAATCCTAATGCAGTGCTGGTGAAGCCATATTTCTTTAGCATAATCGACACATTGACGCCTTTTCCATTCGGCTGATAATCTTCATCTTCCGTGCGGTTGACTGCATTTGCCCGCATTTCTTTTAATGCAATATATAGGTCAATCGCAGGATTTAAGGTGCAGGTATAAATCAATTGGTTTCACCTTCTTTCTTTTCTCTAAAGAAAGTATCTCATACGATTCGGTGAAAATGTTTTCAGATTGTGTAAAGGTTTTCATGAGAAAAAGCCTTCCAGATCAAAGTCTCGAAGGCTTTTCTTATCGGTTATTTCATTCGGATCACATAGGCATCGAGTAAAATGCGGGCAATGACATGAAGAGACAGGCGGGATCTGACTTCATAATCTGGGAAGAAAGATTGTTCACCTTTATATCCGACTAGTGTCATATCTGATATTTTACTTAATGTAGAATCTATTCTTGTCGTAACGGTAATGGTTGTCACTTGCTTCATGCTGAGATTTTGACACGCTTCAACGAGCTCAGCTGTTTCCCCATTTAATGAAACAAAGATGGCCAGTTCGTTTTTATCAATGTCTCGCGATTTTAGCCGAATGATATTCGGATCATCATGTACTTCACAGGTTTTTCCGATGAGCTGTAATTTGATCGTCATCTCTTTGGCGATCATCTCTGAAAAGCCCCTGCCGAAAATATAAATTTTATCTGCATTATGTATTTTTTGAACAGCATCTTCAATTTGCCCAATACTTTGCAGTTGAATCGTCTTTAAAACCTCTTCTTCATTTTTCCGAATGGCTAGTTTGATGTCTTCATCAATATTTTTGAGCTGGTCGCTTGCATCTGTCATTTTCTTTTCTTGTTTCAATCGATATTTAAAGGATGTATAGCCGTTGTAGCCGATTTTTTTCATCAGTCTGACAATTGTGGCTGTCGACACATTGGCTCTTTCGCTTAAAGTGACAATGGATAAGGTGGAGATATCCTCTAAATGCTGGTGAATGTAATTGAGTAAATAGCGTTCTGTTTCACTTAACGTTTGATACACATCACTTGGGATGTTAAATAATGATTCATTCAATTCGATTCCCCCTTACTCATTTCATACTATAATTAAATGCCCAATAAAAACAAGATGATTCTTTTGTCATGTATTTTGTTGAAAATCCAATATGAGTGAAATTTTATTTTTGACATAAACTAAGGGAAAGTCGTTTCTCTGTGAAAGGAGCTGATACGTATGCTTCATCTTTTGTTTTTTCTCATCCTTCTCTATGTCATTTATGTCTTTTTGACCGCATTTGTTTTGTTTTATTTACCGATACAAAAAACATGCAAAGAACATTGTATTTATAAAGCCTCTTCGATTTCAGGAGACGATCAGGGCACAAATCAAGTGATGCTGCTTGACGATGGATTTGAGTCGGGTCAGGTCAGAATTCAAATGATTCGTGAAGCAAAGAGGATGATTCGCCTTAGCTATTATTCCATTCAAAAGGGAAAAACAGCCGAATGGGTACTAGGTGCTTTAATTGAAGCAGCAGATCGAGGGGTAAAAGTTCAGCTGTTGTTAGACGGCATCTGCCACAGTCTGCGCGGACCGCTGAAGCATTTGCGCTATGCCGTGGCCAATCATCCGAACATGGCCATTCGTTTTTATGAGCCCTTTCGTTTGTTTAAGCCATGGACGTGGCATAACCGTCTCCATGATAAGCTGCTGCTGGCAGATGGCAAAGTGGCTGTGATGGGCGGAAGAAATATCGGGGATAAATACTTTGCAGATCAGCCGCCGAAAGACTTTGCATTTGACCGTGATGTGCTGATCTATAACGGTAAAAAAGGAAAAGTATTAGATGAAATGGAGCAATATTTTGTTTATTTATGGAATCATGACTTTACAAAAAGAACAAAAGATGTGTTCTCCAAGAAAAAAGCAAAAAAAGGATTAAAACTAAGAAAGCGTCTGCTTAGGTCGTATCAAGAGGCAGTGCGTACGAAAGAGCCTTTTGTAATGTCCTCCTTTGATTGGTCAGCAGATGCCACCTCAGTAAAACAGATTGCATTTTTCACAAATCCTGTGGAGCGATTCAATAAGCGTCCTCTTGTGCTGAAAAAGCTAAATGATTTGGCCCACCGGGCAAAGCGCTCTGTGCTCATTCAAACGCCTTATGTCATCCCGACACGTCCAATGAAAGACGGTCTTACTCCTTTAGCCAGCGAGATTCAAACGACAGTTGTCACGAATTCTCTTACTGCGACGCCAAATCCGTTAGCTTTTGCAGGATATTTAAGCACGAAAAAAGAACTGATGAAAACAGGAGTTCATTTGTACGAATATGAAGGTCCCTATTCCATTCACGCGAAATCCATGGTGATTGATGATTATTTAAGTATCATTGGGACATATAATTTAGATGCGAGATCTAGTTTTTTAAACACAGAGTCGATTTTGGTTATTGATAGTGCCCCGTTTGCGTTATCACTTACTCAGGCAATAGAGCGAAAAATCGCATATAGTATTCTCGTCGCAAAGGACAAAGAAGCCTATAAAGCGGGCGACTATGGGCAGAAAAAAAAGCCTTTGATGAAAAGGCTTCTTTTAAGCGGTTTATCCGCGCTAACAGTTTTCTGGCGGCGATTAATTTAAAAAAGGGCAGCCACTATTGTGGCAGCCCTCAGCGTGTAGACAAACCCTCGCATTCGGTGTCAGTTCTGCGTGCCGGTGCTCACGAATCTCACATTCGCTCCGCTCCAGTACTCGTCCTTTCTAGACTGCAAAGGTTTTCTATCACGCTGAAAAAAAGAAGAGAAAGGGCTAAAATAAAGATCATTTTAGCCCTTTCTCTTGTGATTGAGCTTCGTCTGTTTGCTCAAATTTGGTCAGTTTAAACACTAAGATCCCTGCAACAATGACAATGACACCTAATAGTTTTGTAATAGAAAATTCGACTTTCTCTAACCCAAGCCAGCCAAGCGAATCAAACAAAAGCGCGCATCCTAGCTGTGAGATCAGGACAATCGAAATTCCATAAGTCGGCCCAAGCCGTTTAATGCCCTGTACGAGGCAGATGACAACCCCTACCCCAATGGCTCCGCTGATCCAGTACCACGCTTCCATGTGTCTTAATTGAAACATGCCAGTTCCTTCAAGTAAAAGACCCATCAAAAGTGAAGCGATAAAGCCCATTCCAAGGACAAGTGTTGTTGTGGACCAAGAGCCTGTATGCTCACTGACCTTACTGTTAAAAATGGTTTGAAGGCTGACGAGTGCGCCAGCCGTGATGGCTAATCCTATCCCTATGATCATGTCTACATCCCTTCATTTCTTCTATTCATAAATGTTGCGTTCCGCTATCTCTAAGAGTCCTTCCCGGTCAAGAATCGTAATCTCTCCTCTTCGCCTCTCTATCAGCCCTTTTTCACAGAATTGCTGAATGACTCGGTTAATATGACGATAGCTTGTTCCAATTAAGCTTGCTGCATCAGTAAGACGAAGTGCGTTTGCCCTGTTATCACCTGTTAAAACAGACAATAAGTAGCTTGCGAGCCTTACCTCTACAGGATATAAAAGGTGGAAGCTCAAATCGTTTGATTTTGTATAAAATTTGTTTGTGATGCCTTTTAGCAGAAAGGTTAACACACGTGGATCATCCTTCGCATGACGCATGAGCGCTTGATGAGAAATTCTAAGCATATGTACTTCTGTGACAGCCTCTACTGTATTGACCATATCTGTCTGCTGAACGTATTCAATATCTCCAATCGCTTCAAGAGGATGCTTAAAGCAAAGAATAAAGGTTTTTCCTTCTTTTGTGGTGGTGAAAATCTTTAATTTCCCTTTTACTAACAAGTGCAGGTACTCCCTCTTATCACCTTTGGAACAAATCAGTTCACCTTGCTCATAGCGCCATAAGCTCACGTATGATATGAGTTTTTGATGAAAGACGTTTTCTAATTGATGTGTCTTGAGATAAGACGAAAATAGGGATTCATCATGAAGCTCTTCCATCTGACGCCCTCCTTTATAGCTTTAAAATAATCACGCCTGCGATCATCAATAAAATTCCTGCATAATGCGGCCATTTCATTTTCTTCTTCTGTACACCAAACCATCCTATTGCATCGATTGCAAAGGTAAAAGCAAGCTGTGCAATGAGCAAAGCAGCAATGGTCAGTGTGACACCGATCATTTGAATCGCAGTGACTTCATTGAAAATAATAATGGCTGCAAATGCGCCTCCAATTAAATAAAGCGGCTCCACCTTTCGATATTCTCGAAAGTGTCCGTCCCGTACGATCAGTAAAATAATAAGTGAGATGATAAAACCGGTCAGCTGCGTGATGGTTGCCGCCTGCCATGTCCCGATATCCTGGCTGATTCTTGCGTTGGCTACGCCTTGAAGCGTAATACAAGCGCCTCCTAATAAAGCGAAAATAACACCTTTCATTCGTTCAAATGCTCCTTCTTTTTTCTGTCTAGTTCCATTAAATGATAGATGGCCTGATGTTGAAAAGGACATATGTCCCACTTTGCGTATTATATCAGAAACTTTTTCTTTTGCAGTTTCATCGTTTTAGATTTTTCACAGTGGGTACAGTTTTATATCAGCTGAAAACAGAATATAGAACTGAATCACATATAAAAAGGAGATATGTCAGAATGAGAAATCAAGAGAAGCATTTTATTAACGGAGAGTGGATCGCATCAACAGGAAACGAAACGACGGAAGTCATCAATCCCGCAACAGAGGAAGTCATTGGCACAATTAGTTTAGGAACAAAAGAAGATTTAGATAAGGCAGTGAAAGCAGCTCGTTCCGCCTTCCCTTCTTTCTCAAAAACATCTCGAAATGAACGAGTAAAAATGCTAGAAAATATTGTGCGCGGCTACGAGAAGCGGAAGGATGAACTAATAGAAATCATGACACAAGAGCTCGGTGCACCTCTGAAAGTATCAGAAGAGGTTCATTATCAAATGGGATATGAACATTTTTCTAAAGCAGCGGAGGCACTTAAATCGTATACATTTACTGAGGACCGCGGCGGACATACCATTATAAAAGAAGCGATTGGCGTCAGCGGACTGATTACCCCTTGGAATTTCCCAACAAATCAAACATCCCTTAAAATCGCAGGTGCCATTGCAGCAGGCTCACCAGTTGTTTTAAAGCCTGCGGAAATTACACCTTTTGCCGCAATGATTCTTGCAGACATCATTGATGAAGCAGGCGTACCGAAAGGCGTTTTCAACCTAGTAAACGGAACTGGTGACGTCATTGGTGACGGGATTAGCTCACATCCTGATATTGACTTTGTTTCATTCACTGGATCTGGTGCCGTTGGCTCTAAAATAATGGAAAATGCTGCAGACAATATTAAGAAAGTGGCACTTGAGCTTGGCGGGAAATCCCCTCTTATCGTCTTAGATGATGCAGATGTGGATGAGGCAGCCGAAACCGCCGTTCATCATATTGCGATGAATACAGGTCAAGTGTGTTCCGCAGCCACACGCGTGCTGATTCCAGAATCAATGAAAGACGCGTTTGAAAAAGCGCTGCTGAATGCCCTGCCGAAGTTTACAGTGGGTGACCCGAGAGAAGATCATGCTACTGGACCGCTTGTATCCAAAAAGCAATGGGATACCGTGCAATCTTATATTGAAAAAGGAATGGAAGAAGGTGCTAACCTGCTTGCTGGGGGAACTGGGAAGCCGGACGGGATAGACAAAGGATATTTTGCCAAGCATACTATTTTCACAAATGTAAAAAATGATATGACCATTGCGCAAGAGGAAATATTCGGACCCGTCATGAGTGTGATCACATATCAAGACCTGGATCATGCCCTTGAGATTGCCAATGATACAGTGTATGGCCTTGCTGGGTATGTGGTTGGAAAAGATGAAAAAACATTAAAATATGTAGCTGAACATATTCGTGCTGGACAAATTACCATTAACAATGCCGAAACAGATTACTTTGCCCCGTTTGGCGGCTTTAAGCAATCTGGTATTGGAAGAGAATGGGGAGACTTCGGAATCGAGGAATATTTAGAAGTGAAAGCTGTGATGGGACTTCCAACGGCGTAATTTTAGGAGAAAAACCTTAGGGTTTTTCTCCTTTTTCATGATAGAAAGAATCTGCTCCCTACTTATCCATAATGATGTGATATTTTTCGACCATTGCTTTAGGAGGAAACGATTCTTGTAACTCATCAAACCAAATCTCAATCGTTTGACCGTGTGACAGCTTTTTAGAATCTACTTTCGTTAAGTCGATTATGATGAGATCGTCTTTATACTTATCAATAAGAAGTTGTGTATTCAATGAATCATCGCTTTTTAGAGGCTTTTTATTGTTTATAAGAAGTAAATTCGTCTCCTCTTTTCTTAGCAGGATGCCTTTTTTTGAAAAAGATGTTGTTGTTTTATTCTGATGATTGTGTGTATTTTTTATATTGCCTTTTGGAGAATGTAATAAAATGAGAAACATTTAAGATGACAATTTGAAAAAAGTTTATTTATATAGCTTCAATTACGTCAACTATAATATGTCTCTTTTCAATTCTTCTGCTTTGAATTCTTAGAACAAAAACGTCATATATACGTCCTGCATTTCTGTAGGATACTTTATACATTTTTATATTAAAACTCTCCACGATACAATTCATCGTACTCAGACAAGAGACAAAGGTACTTTTTCCCAATATAATACATTATTATTATCTTATATACTAATAGTTCAATCTAAACCATAGATGAAATCCCAATTCCATTTTACATAAATTTAACTAAGAGAAAAGACCCCTAACTGGGGCCGCTTCCCAAAACCTAAAACTTAATATCCTTTACCTTTTCAACAACATATCCTTGTATTAATTCTAAATTCTTAGGTTCATGTTCTCTTAAATCATTAAAATTCAATCCAGTAATTGATTCAATATAAGCTATTGTGACTTGGTAAGTTTTATATTCACCATAAGCAAATTCTAAATTATCAATAAGTGTTTTTTGACTCTGCAAATAAGCTGTCGCAGAAATTCGGCCATCTTCTTTAATCATTACTGCTATTTTCCAGAATTCAGATGGTATGCGAATTCCCCTATAAAGTTTATCATCTTTTCGAAAAACCGGACCAGTGAAAACGCTTGCTTTAAAATTATATTTTTTGGCATTATCTAGTATATAGTCCTCAAGATCATTCCATATCCCCTGATTAAAAGTTGAATATTGAGGTGAACAATTAGTATAATGAAAAGTATCTTTATTTGCTTTTTCTGCGTTTACTCCCCACACTGGATCACGACGTCGAACTAAATGCCCTTTGTCTAATTCATTATCAACATAAAGTTCATTACCACATTGATATTCAATATCAATTCGCGGATCATAGTACCACTTTTTCTCTCTTTTGACATCTTCTAATTTTCCTCCATCTATATTAACTGCAGTATAATAGGCTAAACGACGTGATTTACTCATAACAATTGAAAAATGGGTATAATCAAGAATAGTCCCCCCATTTTTAAGAAGAGTAATATCGTCTTTTATATCAGAATTTAATTTCGGATGGGGTACTTCATAATTTTCCCCTAAAAATTTTGGGTCATAACCTTTTAAACCTTCGTACCACTCAAGTCCTAATTGCTCAATCTCTATTTTTTCATTTTTGTCAATCGCCTCTGGAGTCTTAGCATAAAGCATATTCAATAATTCATATTGAACCCTCTCTAAATTTGGCCGCTGATCCTCTAAATATTTCATAATACTGCTTATTCTTATCCCCTCATTTATTAACGCTTTAGATTCATTTTTAGGATCTTTTACAGCTGCATGATGTAGACCAACAACAATCCATTGGTCGTTAAAAACAGGCGATCCAGAACTTCCTCGTTTTGTATCTGTGGAATAATGGATATAGCTATCAAAAATATCTTTCACTTGATTTTCTCTCACTGTTACCGCTTTTGGTGCCCCAGACGGATGTTGTATAATAGACACATACTCACCAAGCAACACCTTCCCGGTACTAGGGAGTAAAGGTAAATAATAAAAGTCGCTTAATGATGTATTGTCACTTGATACTTCTTCTACTGCTACCAAAGTAAAATCAAGACTTTGATTCGTGATAAAAAAACGTTTGGGTGTAAAACGAAAGCTTTTGATTTGTTTGTCCAAATTATTCAAATCAAGCTCATAATTAAATTGAGCAACGCTAAATATTGCATCTTCTTCATCTCTTAATACATGATTGTTTGTTAACAATAATGATGGGGATACGAGAAAACCTGTTCCATGACCACGTATCCTCCCAATCTTATCTCGAACCTCTATTCTACAAACAGATTTAGCAGCTTTTAAACCAGCTTCAAGATATGAGATAGGTAATAAATCATCTTCTCCCAATATATTCTCTAGCGCAAGACCGTTTCGTCGATCTATCAAATTTTTTCGTTTTGTGACACGCTCTTGAGTATCCACCTCTACGGGAAGTTGATGTTTTAGCTCATTGGCAATCCTTTCTCTTTCACTCTTCCTTTCACTGTATCGCTCCATTGCTTTTTGTTGTTGCATCTCTACTAGTTTTTGATTAAAATCCTCAAAGCCTTCAAATGACATATTAAAACCCCCAAGCTTTTTATAATGAAAAAGGAAAATGCTTTTTCAAAATTTATTATGTACAACTCTTCTTCAAGTATGTGTTTTAAAATTAATAAACAATTCAGGAATATAAGTGACATGAAATACTGTAAATTTTAAAAAATACTCATTGTTTTTAGGATAGTGTGAAAAAAACATTACAGTATAACAAGGTATTTTTTAATTGGGGGGGTATAAAAAATTTGATAAAGACGGAAACAATTAAGCAATAAATAAGTCAGCATTATAGTTAGAACTGCGAGCAAAGAAACACAAAACGAATTTGCAAGGTCTGAATCAAACACGCTCCAGAAACTATGGGGAAAATTGCATGATTCATACTAAAATAGGATAAGTTTTTTATATCGCTCTTCAACAGTTAGTTCCGATCTGTGCTTATCTCCTCGTGGCTCAGTTGGTTTATCCGCAACTATATGCAACATTAATTTCAGCTTTTATAACTTCGTTAAATTACAATGACATATTATAACATCATACTGACCCTTCCTGAACCTTACTCCGTAAACTTGTTTTCACTGCTACTTGTATTTTGGAGACAAACATTTATCGTGCTTCTTCTTAGAATAGTTATAAGCAGTTCTTATTGAATAATTGAATTGTAATCTCTCTCGAAATAACTTTCCACTTAGATAATATTGCAACTGGAACATTAAAATATGGATCAACAATTCTTTCTTTTCTAAGCTTATGATGTACGTAATTATTTCTCACCTTATATAAGGTTTTCGCTAATGTTTTTGCAGTTCCATTTGCCTCAATTAAATTATGATCCTTAGCAAAAATCAGTAATTCATCATTATCTATTGATTCAACTAAAGCTATTAGCTCATCTTCTTCATTACCAGTATCAAAAAAGGTCTCTATAAACCTATAATAAGCGAAAAAATTATAATGATCCGTAGATTCACCATAATTGAATAGTGATAAGTTATTTGCTATTGGGGAATCCCAATTAATATTCAAATTGATTTCGGTATAGTTAAAAGGCACAGCAGTTACTCCGACCTCGCGCAAATCAACAATTCTGGGATATAGGAATTCTTTATAAGCTTCATCATCTTCCAAAAACTTAGAACCTATATAAAAGACCGCTTTTTCTAAATCCTTTAATGCTGTATCTTGACTCGTGCCAAATAATTTAATTGTTTTATAATCAAATTTTGTTTCATCTTCAAACCAAGTAAGAAATTGAAACAGGTTACTTGGATCACTAACTATAAATTTATATTTTCCAAATGAATAGCATACGTCTGTTTCAAATGATGTGTAATTAAACTCTTCATCAAAAAATCCGGTTATCCCAAATTCCGCATAATCTTCAATGCAAAATCCATGTCCATCAAAATACTTATAATCATTCGAATTTTCGAATTTTAAATGAAGTTTTTTCATATTCATATAATTTGATTCAACTTCTATTCCCTTAAGGTTAAACGATAACGACTTATTAACACATTCATCTTGTAATCTATATCTAGATCCGTTTATTTTTTTCAAAGTTAAATGTTCGTATTTTTCTAAACGACTGTTTAGGTAATCAAAATTATTCATATAAAACTCCTTTATAATGTTCTATATAGTTATATCGGCCCTTTATAATTAGTTTTTCACTGTAAATAAGAGAAATACATTCTTGTTTTAGATCAACATCTTAAAACAAAAAGTTTTAACACAGATCTAGTAAAATGCCTGTTTGGTTCTCTATCTTGTATAACTAGTGTCTCTTTCTCTTTTTAGAGTAGGCTTAATCCGACAGCTTTGATCGTAACCTTTCTGTTATAAACTGAGCCTCCTTCAAGTTCCTTCTTCACCTTGCAAAGGTATTAGAAATCTTAATCATGACAATCAATATTATATATTTTACTTAATGGCAAACTTTCGGTAAAGTTCAAATTGAACCTATATATATAATTCCTATCGAATTAATCTATGTTTATATTCCTTGTGAGGTGGATATTGTTGCAACTTCATGTATTGAACAGTCCGTTTAGTCAGCAGCAGGCAGACCTGCTTAATCAGCTGCTTCCGACTTTAACAGATCAACAAAAAATTTGGCTTACCGGTTATTTATCAGCACAGGCAGCTTTAACCGGATCAGAAAATACTGCCCAAACTGCTTCTCCTTCTGCTGCAGCACCAGCGCAGCCTGTCAGTAAAGATGTGACAGTGCTTTATGGCTCGCAAACAGGTAATTCTGAAGGGTTAGCAAAAAAGACAGCGCAGCATCTTGAAGAGAAAGGCTTTCAAGTGACGCTTTCTTCTATGTCAGAGTTTAAACCAAATAGTCTGAAAAAAATAGACAATTTACTGATCATTGTCAGCACACATGGCGAAGGAGATCCTCCTGATAATGCCCTTTCTTTCCATGAATATGTTCACGGCAGACGAGCGCCAAAGCTTGATCATTTAAACTTTTCTGTTCTTTCACTTGGCGATAGCTCCTACGAATTCTTCTGTCAAACAGGTAAAGAATTTGATGAGCGCTTAAAAGAGCTTGGCGGAACGCGTCTTTTCGATCGAGTGGACTGTGACCTTGATTATGATGAACCGTTTTCTGAATGGCTTCAAGGGGTAGCATCTTCACTTAGTGAAGGTACAGCTCCAGCAAACCCGCAGGAATCAGCGGGAGCAGTCAATCAAGCAACTGCATCTGAATATTCAAGAACAAATCCTTTTTATGCTGAAGTGCTTGAAAACATTAATTTAAATGGCCGCGGTTCTAACAAAGAAACCCGCCACTTAGAGCTTTCTCTTGAAGGATCAGGACTTGTTTATGAGCCGGGAGACAGCCTTGGTATTTATCCGACAAATGATCCTGCGCTTGTTGATGAACTGCTCACAACATGCGGATGGAATGCAGAGGAAGCCGTAACCGTTCATAAAAACGGCGACACGCTTCCTTTAAAAGAAGCACTCACCTCGCATTTTGAGATTACTGTATTAACAAAACCTCTTCTTCAAAAGATTGCATCCTTTACAAAAAGCGAAGAGTTGCATGCCCTTTTAGAAGAAGGAAATGAAGAAAAATTAAAAGCGTATATAGCGGGAAGAGATTTAGTAGATGCTGCTCGCGATTTCGGTCCTTTTGAAGGAACAGCAGCAGATTTCACTGCGATTTTAAGAAAAATTCCTGCACGTCTTTATTCGATTGCAAGCAGCCTTAAAGCAAATGAAGAAGAAGTGCATTTGACAATTGGTGCTGTGAGATATGATGCACACGGAAGAGAACGTCAAGGTGTCTGCTCGATCTTATGTGCGGAACGCTTAGAGCCAGGCGATACGCTGCCGGTTTATATCCAGCACAATCAAAACTTTAAGCTTCCTGAAAACTCTGATGCCCCGATCATTATGGTGGGACCAGGTACAGGTATCGCCCCTTTCCGTTCGTTTATGCAGGAACGTGAGGAAATCGGTGCAAATGGAAAGTCATGGCTGTTCTTCGGTGATCAGCACTTTGTAACAGATTTCTTATATCAAACCGAGTGGCAAAAGTGGTTAAAAGATGGTGTCTTAACGAAAATGGACGTGGCTTTTTCAAGAGATTCAGAGAAAAAGGTATATGTCCAGCACCAAATGAAGAAACAAAGTAAAGAACTATTCGAATGGCTGGAGCAAGGTGCCTATGTATATGTTTGCGGAGATGAAAAACATATGGCGCATGATGTTCATGCTACCCTTCTATCAATCATCCAAGAAGAAGGTGCGATGAGCAAGGAGAAAGCAGAAAGCTATTTAGCCAATTTACAGCAGCAAAAACGCTATCAGCGTGACGTATATTGATTTGATGCTTGAAAGAAAGGAGCTTTTACTTACATGGTGAAGACAGCATTAACAGCGCCGGATGGACCTCCGAGCGACGTAGAGGAAATCAAAGAAAAAAGTGATTATTTACGAGGAACGTTAAAAGAAGTGATGCTTGATCCGATTTCAGCGGGAATTCCTGATGATGACAACCGCTTGATGAAGCATCACGGCAGCTATTTACAGGATGATCGTGATCTTAGAAATGAACGGCAAAAACAAAAGCTTGAGCCTGCTTATCAATTTATGCTGCGTGTCCGCCTCCCTGGCGGAATCGCCACATCCAAGCAGTGGCTAGTGATGGATGAGCTTGCTCACAAATACGGAAATGGAACGTTAAAGCTGACAACGCGCGAAACCTTTCAGCTTCACGGTATTTTAAAATGGAACATGAAAAAGACCATTCAAGATATTCATTCCACTATGCTTGATACGATCGCTGCTTGCGGCGACGTGAACCGGAATGTGATGTGTACGTCAAACCCATACCAATCAGAAGTGCACCATGATGTATACGAGCTTGCCAAAAAATTAAGTGATGACCTGCTTCCGCAAACGAGAGCGTATCATGAAATTTGGCTTGATGAGGAAAAGGTAGCGGCAACGCCTGATACGGAAGTTGAGCCAATGTATGGTCCACTTTATTTGCCAAGAAAATTCAAAATTGGTGTGGCGGTCCCTCCTGCTAACGATATTGATGTCTTTTCGCAGGATTTAGGCTTCATAGCAATCATCGAAAATGATCAATTAGTCGGCTTTAATGTCGCGATTGGCGGCGGAATGGGCATGACACATGGCGATACAGCCACATACCCTCAGCTTGCAAAAGTAATCGGCTTTTGTACACCTGATCAAGTCGTTGACATTGCCAAACAAGTGATTACTATTCAGCGTGACTACGGTAACCGCTCTGTGCGTAAAAATGCCCGCTTTAAATATACAGTGGACCGCCTCGGTCTTGAAAACGTAAAAGAAGAGCTTGAACGCCGCCTAGGGTTTACCCTTTTAGACGCAAAAGATTATCATTTTGATCATAACGGTGACCGCTATGGCTGGGTAAAAGGCATCAATGGCAGATGGCATTTTACGATGTTTGTAGAAGGCGGCCGCATCACGGATTACGATGACTACCCGCTGATGACAGGTATTCGTGAAATCGCAAAGATTCATACAGGTGACTTCCGTTTAACAGCAAATCAAAATTTAATGATTGGAAATGTCACATCTCATAAAAAGAAACAAATCGAGCAGCTCATTCAGGAGTTCGGTTTATCAGCTGGCCAGCAGCACTCTGCACTGCGCCGCAGTTCAATGGCCTGTGTTTCTCTTCCAACATGCGGCTTAGCGATGGCAGAAGCAGAACGGTACCTCCCGCGCTTGATTGACAAAATTGAAGACATTGTCGAAGAAAACGGCTTAAGTGATAAAGAAATCACGATTCGCATGACTGGATGTCCAAATGGATGTGCCCGTCATGCGCTAGGTGAAATTGGCTTTATCGGGAAATCGCCTGGCAAATACAACATGTATCTTGGCGCTGCTTTTGATGGCAGCAGATTAAGTAAACTGTACCGAGAAAATGTAGGTGAAGAAGATATTTTAAACGAGCTTGGTTCTCTTCTCCCTCGTTATGCTAAAGAACGTGAAGAACATGAGCATTTCGGTGATTTTGTGATTCGGGCAGGAATTGTAAAAGCAACAACAGATGGTACGAATTTTCATGTACAATAAAAAAAGACAGGATTCCCTCCTGTCTTTTTTTATGGATTTTGTTTCCTTTTTAAGTATTCGCAAATGCTTTTGTACACCTTTGGATTGTCTAAAGAAGATAGATCTGGTGAAGGTTTCTGTTCATACGCTCCTTTTAATAAACGTCGGACGATTTTTCCGTTTCTTGTTTTCGGTAAAGCTGAAATGAGATGAATTTCTTTTGGAGAGAGCGCTTTTCCTGCATGTAAACCAACATGTGTTTTGAGCTCTTGAATGAGTTTTTCTTCTTCAAAAGAATGTGACCCGGTCACAATGAAACACACGAGTGCCTCTCCTTTCATCTCATCCTTTACGCCAATCACAGCCGCCTCGTGTACGGCTGGATGTCCGACAAGAATGGATTCAATTTCAGCTGGGCCAATGCGTTTTCCTGCTGTATTAATAACATCATCCGATCTGCCCGTGATATGGAATGCACCTTCCTCTGATTGCATCACCCAATCACCGTGTGTCCACACCCCATCAAACCGTTTGAAATACGTCTCTTCAAAACGCTCGGGATCTTTCCAAAACCCACATGTCATCCCAACCCATGGCTTTTTCACCACAAACTCCCCTACTTCATTTTTGACGCTCTGTCCCGCTTCATTAAACACGTCTGCCGCCATTCCAAGGATCGCCGCATTAAACAGGATGGGTTTGATTGGGCGAAGCAGCGTACTCCCTACAATACCGCCAGAAACCTCAGTTCCCCCTGAGTAGTTTAAGATCGGAATACGCTTTTGACCGATTGTGTCAAAAAGCCATTGCCATGGTGCTTCATTCCACGGTTCACCTGTAGAAATGATGGCTTTGACATACGGCAGCTTCATTTTCGCAAGATTTTGCTGCATTGCAGACCGAACAAAAGTAGGTGAAAGTCCAAAATGAGTTACTTTTTGCTCATGGATGAATGACCAGAGATGCTGTTCATCTGGATAATCTGGTGCACCGTCATATAAAACAACCGCAGCTCCATTGATTAAGCCGCCAAAAACGAGAAATGGTCCCATCATCCAGCCCATGTCTGTAAGCCAAAACAAACGGTCCCCTTTTGCAACGTCCATACAAAGACCGGCATCAAAAGCAGCTTTTACAGGGAAACCTGCGTGTGTATGAACAGCCCCCTTTGGCGTACCGGTTGTTCCAGAAGTGTACAAGATCATGAGAGGATCTTCATTTGTGAGGTAGGTCGTGTCAATCAACGGCACTTCTTTTAACAAATCGTTTAGCCTGATATCCTCTTTATATCCAGTATGAGAGGAAGTGTGAACAATGACTGTTTTGACAGTCGTGGTTTTGTCAATGGCTTCTGCCGCACATTGCCGCATGTTGATCGTCTTTCCCCTGCGCGTCATATTGGAGCCTGTCACGAGAATGGTTGCCCCCGATGCACGAATACGGACGGCAAGAGGCTCGCTTCCATAGCCAGAAAAGACGGGGCTAAAGATGACACCAATCTTGGCAAAGGCAAGCATGACAGCAGCCGTTTCAGGAAGCATAGGCATATAGATGATTGCGACATCCCCTTTTTGAAGCCCATTCTTCAAGAAACCAGCAGCGAGGCGATTGACCTTTTCCTGGAGTTCGAGGTACGTCCAGCTACTCTCTTCTCCCGCTTCATTTCTCCAAATTACCGCTGGCTGATGCTTCGTTTCTTCTTTCTCTGCCCACTTGTTCACAGCCGTTTCAACCACGTTTAGTTTGCCGCCTTTGTACCAATTGGGCCACATGAATGAATCTTGACCTAATGCGTCTTCATACGGCTCTTTCCAGACGATGCCGACCGCCTTTTCGGCTTCTCTCCAAAACCAATCGGTACGCTCGATACTAGCTTGATAGAACGCATCATAAGTAGAAAAACCAAGTGAATGCATCCATTTGTAAAGACGTGTTTGTTTGATCATCTGCTCTTTGGGAATCCACGCTGGTTTTAGGTTTATCATGAAGCCGCCCCCTTTAGACCGGATAGACCGGATGTTTTCGTCTTGTAAATGTCAGCTCTTTAGAGGTATAGGCTTGTAATCTATGACAAAGCTCATCTCGCAGGTGGTCAAATGGGATGACACCATCGACAATCATTTCAGAGGCAAGCTCATATATATTCATATCTTCCTGATATTCCTTACGTTTCTCTTGGATAAATGCAGCTCTTTCTTCGGCAGGCAGTTCGGCAATTTTATTCGCATAGACAGCATTTACAGCGGCTTCTGGCCCCATGACAGCGATTTGCGCCGATGGAAGAGCGAGACAGCAGTCCGGCTCAAAGGCTGGCCCTGCCATTGCATATAAACCTGCACCGTAAGCTTTACGCACAATGACCGATATTTTCGGAACGGTTGCCTCTGCCATAGCAGAAATCATTTTCGCTCCGTGCCTGATAATGCCAGCTTGTTCCACTTTTGTACCGATCATAAACCCCGGTATATCGGCAAGGAAAACGAGTGGAATATGGAAGGCGTCACATAGCTGAATAAACTTGGCAGCTTTGTCAGCTGAGTCATGGAATAAAACGCCGCCTTTTACCCTCGGCTGGTTGGCAATAAGACCGACAGGCTGCCCATTCATGCGGCCAAAGCCTGTGATTAGCTCTGCGGCAAATAGCTTTTTGATTTCAAAAAAAGATCCTTCATCAATGAGTAAATCAATGAGCTGATACATATCAAAAGGGGTATTCTGCCCTTTAGGGATGAGGTCTTGAATGGTGATCTCTGATGGTTTAGGTGCTTTTGCGGCTGCCGCTTTTGGTTTTTCGGTATAGTTGGCAGGCATGTACGTTAAATAGTCGCGAGCGATTTGAATGGCTTCTTCCTCTGTTTTCGCTAAAATATCGCCGCACCCAGAAATGCTGCAGTGCATGTTTGCCCCGCCCATTTCCTCGAGTGACACTTTTTCTCCAATCACCATTTCGGCCATTCGCGGCGAGCCTAAATACATCGAGGCATTCCCTTCGACCATGACGACGATGTCACAAAAAGCAGGAATGTAAGCCCCTCCGGCTGCAGACGGACCAAATAGTAAACAAATTTGCGGAATACGCCCTGACAGCTTTACCTGATTATAAAAAATGCGGCCTGCTCCCCTTCTGCCTGGAAACATGGCCATTTGATCGGTGATTCTAGCACCCGCAGAGTCAACTAAATACAGCATTGGGCAGTTGAGCTTTTCGGCTGTTTCTTGGATTCTAATGATTTTTTCAACCGTTTTGACGCCCCATGATCCGGCTTTGACGGTAGAATCATTTGCCATAACGCAAACCGTTTGTCCATTCATTCTCCCTGTCCCAGTGACGACGCCATCTGCTGGTAAATGTTCATCTTTACACTCAGCAAACATGGCATCCTCAATGAAAGAATTCTCATCTAATAACAACTGAAGCCGATCACGGACGAACAATTTTCCTTTTTCCTTGTTTTTTTGATGATATCGCTCGGCTCCGCCCTTCAAGATTTGCTGCTTTTTCAGTTCATATTCTTCGATCATACCCATTCCCCTTTCTTGCTATTGGCCTTTGTATTGAGGCGTTCGTTTTTCTTGGAAAGCTCGAAGACCTTCCGTTCGATCTTCTGTATCAATGAGCCGTAAATAACTTTCATATTCCTTCATCAGACCTGCATGCAAATCGTGATCAAGGCTTAATTGAATCGCTTTTTTCGCTTCTTTTATGGCAAGCGGGCCATTTTTGGCGATTTGTTTTGCGAGAGAGAGTGCATCGTTCATGAGGGTATCTGCTAAAGAGATATGCTCAATTAGTCCGATTTGGATGGCTTCTTCTGCTTGTAAAGGTGTCCCTGTGAAAATCAGTTCTTTTGCTTTACCGAGTCCAATCAGGCGCGGAAGTCGCTGCGTCCCTCCGGCTCCTGGTATGATAGCTAGTCCTGTTTCTGGCAGGCCGAGTCTTGCTCCGGCTCTTGCGATGCGGAGATCACAAGCGAGCGCGAGTTCAAGGCCTCCGCCAAGTGCGTGTCCGTTCATTACAGCAATGACAGGTACTGAAATGGCTTCAATTTCTATAAAGGTCTGCTGAATTGACAGAACAGCTGCTTTTGCTTCTGCCTCTGTCATCAATCGTCGTTCTTTTAAATCTGCTCCAGCGCAAAAGACGTTAGTACCGGCTCCTGTTATGAGCAGACAGCGGATACTTTCATCGTGGTTAATTTCTTGAATGATTTGATTGATCTCCTCCAGCATCGCAGTAGATAAGGAATTCGCTTGTTCTGGCCTGTTTAAAGTCATGATGCCGATTTGTTCATCTTGTATTGAAAAATTGACCAATGATGTCATGTCATTCATCCTTTATGAAGTAGTATGAGAGTGAAAAGCCCGTAAACAGTGGCTAGGCAGGGTTCGTTCTACTTTTGTTTCAATCCATTCTGCCGCTTTAATCAATGCAGGTAGATGAATATTTGTCTCAATTCCTAGCTTTTGAAGCATGTGCACCACATCCTCTGTCGCCACATTTCCGCTAGAGCCAGGGGCATACGGGCAGCCGCCAAGTCCGCCGCTAGAGGAATCAAATATTGTGATGCCAGCTTTTAATGCCGTATAGATATTGGCAAGGCCCATTCCTTTCGTATCATGAAAATGAAGAGCGATTTTATCAGCAGGAAAACGTTCAAGTAAAATATCTAAGCGCCTTTCTACTTGAAGCGGATGGGCTTCTCCGATGGTGTCGCCAAGCGATATTTCATCAATGCCATAAGAAAGCAGAGTATCCGTTAACCGCAGGACTTGATCCATTGGCACTTGTTTTTCATATGGGCAGCCAAACACAGTGGAAATGTATGCTCGCGTGGTCTTTCCCTCTGCTTTTAAACTAGCTGTCATTTGTTTGATGACAGGAAGTGTTTCGTGGATGGATTGATTCATATTTTTCTTGTTATGTGTTTCACTAGAAGAGATAAACATAGCGCCTGTGTCAAGATTAGCTTCAAAAAAGTGAGCTAAGCCTTTTTCGTTAGGAATGAGTGCTGCATAGGTGACGTCGTCTTTTTTGTTTAAGGATTGGGTGAGTTCTTTGGCATCTTTTAAGGCTGGAACCCATTTAGGATGAACAAATGATGTGACTTCAATATAAGGGAGGTCGGCTGCTGCGAGCAGATCAATCCACGTTCGCTTCTCGCTTGTCTCCAGCCAGACTGATTCATTTTGCAGTCCGTCCCGAGGACCGACCTCCCTGATCATCACACTTTTTGGTAATGCCATCTCGCTCCCCCTCCTATTCTGTCAGCTCCAGAAGAATCTCTCCTTCATCAACAAATTCTCCCTCTGCCTTATGGACTTTACTGATGACACCAGCCTCATTTGCAACAATCGGAATCTCCATTTTCATTGATTCTAAAATGGCGACCTCCTGCCCTTTTTGCACTTCATCCCCTTGTTTCACAAGAAGCTTCCATAAGTTTCCGGCCATTTGTATCGTGACAGTTTTCATGAACGGTTTTCCTCCCTTTTTTTCATGAGAAAATCGGTTGTGATGCTGCCTTGTGAGAAAGCAGAAGATCCGGCCATTTCTCTTAAAAGTGGTAAGTTGGTTTTGATCCCTTCTATTTCATATGCTTGTAAAGCCTCTTTTAATCGTTCTATTGCAAGTTTTCTTGTATCACCGTAAACGATCATTTTCGCAATCATTGGATCGTAAAATGGGGTAATCACGCTCCCGCTTGTCACACTTGACTCATGACGGATAAAGGGAGCATCAGGCATAGATAGCCGGCTGATCGTTCCAGGTGATGGATAAAAGGTGACGGGATCTTCTGCATAGATTCTAACCTCGATGGCATGACCGATTTGATGAATATCTTCCTGGTTAAAGGAAAGCGGCTCTAATGCAGCAATTTTCAGCTGTTCCTCGACTAGGTCAATCCCTGTAATTTCTTCTGTGACAGGATGCTCTACTTGTAATCTCGTGTTCATTTCAAGGAAATAAAATTGCTGATTCTGATCGACTAAACATTCAATCGTTCCTGCATTTTCATAGCCAATCGCTTTGGCAGCTTTAACGGCCATCTGTCCCATCTGATGTCTCACCGATTCATCGAGACAGGCGGCTGGTGCTTCTTCAATGATTTTCTGATGTCTTCTTTGGAGAGAACAGTCGCGCTCAAATAAGTGAACCCCGTGGCCGAAGGAGTCAAAGAGAACTTGGATTTCAACATGCCGTGCGTCTTCAATGACCTTTTCCATATACAGCGTCCCATCGTTGAAAAAGCTTTGTGCCCTTTTTTGATTTCCTTCAAAAGCTCTGTACAGCTCCTCATCATTTCGAACGAGCTGCATACCAATTCCGCCGCCTCCACTTGATGCCTTGAGCATAATCGGATAACCAAGCGACCGCGCTTGACTGATCCCTTCTTCTGCATCATGAAGCGGGGCTGAAACGCCTGGTACAATTGGGATACCGGCTCGAGCCATTGTCTTTCTTGCTTCAATTTTATTCCCCATTTGCTGAATGACTTGTGCGGATGGTCCAATAAAGGCCATTCCTTCGCTGCGGCACCGTTGGGCAAAGGCTGCATTCTCTGATAAGAGGCCATATCCAGGGTGGATGGCATCTGTGTTTGTCTGCTTGGCTGCCTCAATGATCGCTTCCATGTTTAAATAGCTTTCAGATACTTTTGCGCCTCCAATACAATAGGCGCTGTCTGCATCTTTCACATGAAGTGCATGCTGGTCTGCCTCTGAATAGACGGCGACGGTTTTGATCCCAAGCCTTTTACACGTTCGAATAATTCGCCGGGCAATTTCGCCTCTGTTTGCAATCAGTACTTTTTGAAACATCGCTGCCTTCACTCCTTTATTAGATCAAGCGCCTGTTTTTTTAGACGAAATTTTTGAATCTTCCCTGATGCGGTCATTGGATACTCATCAGTGATGAAAAAATATTTAGGAATTTTGTAGCGTGCCATTTGTGACTCGCAATAGCTGGTTAACGTCTCAATCGTCACCGTGTGACCTTGCTTGAGACGAATAAATGCGGCTGCTTCTTCCCCGTAGATTTCGTCAGGTATACCCACGACCTGCGCATCAAGAATTGCGGGATGCGTATAAAGAACATCCTCAATCTCTTTTGGGTAAACATTCTCCCCGCCTCTAATGATCATATCTTTGAGCCGGCCTGTGATTTTCACATAGCCATCCTCATCCATCTCCGCTAAATCCCCTGTATGAAGCCAGCCGTCCTCATCAATGACGTCATTTGTGGCTTCTTCATTTTTATAGTAGCCTTTCATCACATGGTACCCTCTTGTGCACAGCTCTCCTTGCTTTCCTCTTGGCACTTCAACCAGCGTGCCTGGTGCGGTGATTTTCACTTCGATGTGTGGAAGCGCCCGGCCGACCGTTTGAACCCGTCTCTCAAATGAATCATCCGTTCTTGTTTGGGTAATGACAGGCGAGCTTTCAGTCTGACCGTAAGCAATGGTGAGCTCCTTCAGTCCCATTTGTTCAATGACTGCTTTCATCACATGGGATGGACAAAGAGATCCTGCCATAATGCCCGTTCGTAATGTGGACAGATCGTATTGGTGAAAATTTGAATGGTTGAGCTCTGCAATAAACATCGTTGGGACGCCGTGTAGAACAGTACACTTCTCTTTTTCGACTGTTTGAAGAACTCGCTCTGGATGGAAGGATTCAACTGGAATGATCGTTCCGCCTTTTGTGAAACATGCAAGCACACCAAGAACAGATCCAAAGCAATGAAAAAATGGAACGGGGATACACATTCGGTCCTGCTGGGTGAGCTTCATACAATCTGCAATTTGGCTGGCATTGCAGACGATGTTTGTATGGCTGAGCATGACTCCTTTTGGGAAGCCGGTTGTGCCTGAAGTATATTGCATATTAATGACATCATCCGGCACAAGCTCATCCATTCGTTTCGTCCACTCATGATCCCCTGTTCTTTTGGCAGCTGCTTGAATACTGTTCCAACTGCGCATGCCCTTTGGCGTGTGCTCGCCAATATAGATGATGCTTTTTAAAAAAGGAAATGATGCGGATGTCATTTCAAACTCGTCTTGATCAGCAGTTTGAAGCTCTGGAATAAGCTCTTCAAGCATCTTCACATAAGACGTTTCTTTAAACCCGTCTACGATAAATAGCATGCTGCTATCAGAGTGCTTAAGTAAATAAGCGAGTTCCTGTGATTGAAAATTCGTATTGACGGTGACTAGAACGGCTCCGATAGAGGCGCAGGCGAATTGCAATATGAGCCATTCAGGTATATTTGGTGCCATAATGGCGATATGATCCCCTTTTTGAACCCCTAATGCCATTAGACCTTTCCCTGTTACCTTGACTTCTCGATAAAACGCTTCATATGAAAAACGTAAAGAACGTTCTGGATACACAATGGCTTCATGTGCTGGGTGCTGCTCCATTCTCTCTTTTAATAGGGAGCCGATTGTTTGTGGATGAATCGACATCATGGCTTTCCTCCTCCATTGATGGTAAGCGTTTTCATTAAAGGGTTACGCTAACAGTTGTCTTGCGATGACTAGACGCTGAATTTCAGAGGTTCCTTCTCCAATTTCCATCAGTTTGGCATCTCTCACAAGCCGCTCTACACCACATTCTTTCATATAGCCTGTTCCTCCGTGTATTTGGACAGCTTCAAGGCTTGCTTTTGTCGCCATTTCAGAAGCGAAAAGCTTGGCATAGGCAGCTTCCTTTGTAAATGGCTTGCCGTGATCTTTCAGCCAAGCCGCTTTCCAAACCATTTGCCTGGCGAGCTCTATATGCATCGCCATATCTGCCAGCTTAAACTGAATGGCTTGAAAGGAAGAAAGGGTTTGACCAAATTGTTTTCTTTCCTTTGCGTAGGAGAGTGAAGCATCAAGTGCAGCTTGTGCGATGCCAACAGATAACGCAGCAATCGAAATGCGTCCCCCGTCTAATGTATATAAAAATTGCTTGAAGCCTTTCTCTCGGTCTCCTAATAGATGATGTTCTGGTACACGGACGCCGTCTAAAATGATTTCAGCTGTATCTGAACCGCGCACGCCCATTTTGTCATATGGATTTGTAATGGAAAGCCCTTTTTGCCCTTTCTCCACAATGAAGGCGGAGATGATTGGATGGCCGTGCTCATCATGATCCGAGACAGCGGTGACGATAATGGTTCTGGCAAAATTGGCATTTGTGATCCAGCACTTCTCCCCGCTGATCACATACTCTTGTCCTTCTTTGACTGCTTTTGTTTTCGTCCCTTTTGCATCTGATCCTGCGTTTGGTTCTGTTAATCCGAAGGAACCGAGTGCTGTTCCAGATGCCAGCGGGACAAGGTGATCCATCTTTTGCTCTTCTGTACCAAAGTAATAAAGCGGGCTTGCGCCTAAGGATACGGCTGCGGCATAGCTAAGACCCGTGCTCGCACACTGTTTTCCGATTTCTTCTACAGCGAGTGCATACGATATCGTATCTCCTCCCGAGCCCCCGTATTTCTCTGGAAAGGGGATACCCATAAAGCCGAGCTCCCCCATTTTTTGAAACGTTTTGGCTGGGAATACGGCCTGCTCATCAATGGTTTGAGCGAGTGGTGCAATTTCTTCTTTGGCGAAGTCCTTGACCATCTGGCGGATCATTTGTTGTTCTTTCGTTAATTCAAAATCCATCTTCTTTCCCCCTTTGGCTCTTTCTATCATATTTATTAATCAAGCGACAGCTTCATGCCAAGCTCAATTGAATTCAGAAAATTAAAATAAAAATAGTAGCAAAAAAGAAAAAAGCATCAATGAAGAAAAAACCTCACTCATGCTTTTTTCGTTATTTTACTATTTTTGTAGAAGGCTTGCTTTCGTGGTGAAGGCGATTGAGAGCCGTTACCTTGTAAGTATCAGGCTTCTTTTGATCGGCTGGGAGGTCTTTAACAGTTGTTATGGAGCCTTTTTCCTTTCGGATCGTTTGCAGTAATTCATATGTTCCTTTATTTGTCAATCGATAGACTGCATAATAGGATGCGGTAGAATGCGAATCATTTTTGATTTGTAAAGCCGCACCATCGGCTGTCTTTTTCACAGATTGAATGATTGGTTTTTTAGGCGCTTTTTGATGAAGCCATGGCATTTCTGGGATGAGAGCCGGTTTTCGGTATGACTCTTCTATCAATCGGTCCTTTACATCTAAAGGGTTGCGATTGATATCCTTCAGGCTGAAATGCATGCTTCCCTGCACAAGCTGTGACTGCCTGTTCAGCTCAATCTGCCTAAAATATTCTTCCGGGTCAGACCAAGCAGGATCACTGTTTTGATTAATTTTATACGTCGCCTGACCAATGTACAGGTGAACCGGCTCTCCTTTCACCTCATTTGACCACCATTTTGTTAGCACGTCATAAGCGGCTGCTTGAAAGCCAATGCTCCAGTAAATTTGTGGAGTGATGTAATCAATATCGTGCTGCTGAATCCACTCTCTTGTATCGGCATACAAATCATCGTAATTGGTCATACCTGCTGTGGTGTTTGAACCAGTCGGGTCATCTTTTATATTGCGCCATACACCGAATGGACTAATACCGAATTTCACATAAGGCTTTTCTTTCTTAATGGTGGCGTTGATTTGCTTCACCAATTGGTTCACATTGTCTCTTCGCCAATCTTCTATATGTGTAAATGCTTTTTTCCCATATGTTTCATACGTTTCTTGATCTGGAAACGGGACACCGGCTATTTTATTCGGGTAAAAATAATCATCCATATGCACCGCATCAATATCGTAGTTTTTCACGACTTCTTCAATGCCGCCGACAATGAAGTCCTGTGCCTCAGGAATGCCTGGATTGTAATAAAGCTGGTTCCCATATGCAATGGTCCATTCAGGATGCTGTCTTGCAGGGTGATCGGCTGATAAACGGCTGAGGTCGGTGTGATTCATTGTGATTCGATAAGGGTTAAACCAAGCGTGAAATTCAAGACCGCGTTGATGAGCTTCTTCGATCATAAACGCAAGCGGATCATACCCAGGATCTTTCCCTTGTGTTCCAGTCAAATATTCTGACCACGGCCCGTAAGCCGAAGGATAAAAAGCATCTGCTGTTGGTTTTATTTGCATGATGACGGCATTCATATTCATCGCTTTGATCTCATCTAACAAATGAATGAGCTCTTGTTTTTGCTCCGCTGCAGACAATCCTTTCTTTGAAGGCCAATCTAAATTATAAACCGATGCGACCCATACCGCGCGCATCTCTCTAGTGCTTTCAAGCTTCCCTTTTGACATTGGACGAGCTAGACTGCTAGAAGGAATCAATAAAAGGACAAACATCAACATGAATGTTAAAACCGTCATACTGATCTTTTTCAGCATGTTTTGCATCACCTCATATTAAGTTTATTCTGCTTTTTGTGATGGAATGCCAGCAGATGGTGTAAGCAGCATGTTTTTCATTTCATGAAGCTGAGCTTCTGGTACGTCACAGGCTTCGATTAAATACCGCTCTGCACTCCCGTATGTCTCCAGCATCTCGTTCAGCACATCTTCCAGATAATCTTGCTGCACACCGAGAAGCGGCTGAATTTGCTTTTTTGACACCCGGTATAAACTCATCAAGCGGACAAATCGTTCCTGCCTTCTGATAAGCATTTGTACTCCTTCGTTAGAGCGCATGTATTCACTTAAAACGACAGGCAGCGGTACACCTGCTGTTAATTGAATCAGGCCAGATAAAAAGCCTGTGCGATCCTTACCGCTTGTGCAGTGAAGCATTAACGGGTAATTGCTCTTGTCTGCAAGCAGTGAGAACAGCTGCTGTATCTCCTCTTTACGCTCGGTGAGCATGCTTTGATATAAATCTTTCATAATTGGTGTAAATGAGAGAGACTTCCCCTCTTTTACGAGCATACGAAACATGGTCCATTTACTTGGCATCTTACTGTCAGGCTGCATCGGAATATGAACGATTTTGTCGTGTTCCTTGATCTTTGGTGGATGTGATTTACGTTCTGAGGTTGTTCGGAGGTCACAAACGGTTTGAATCCCGAGCTTTGAGAATATCTCGATATCTTGTTTTGTCAAACGGGATAAATCTGCGGATCGATAAATCATTCCCTGCCTCATCATCATTTGATCAGTTGTTTGAAGTCCCCCTACTTCTCTAAAATTCGCAAGTTTTGAAAATGGGGTGTTTGATTGATTCATAGAAGTGAAAGTCCTTTCCAGTTTCGTTCTTCTCTCTATCATACGCTTTTATAGAAAAGGAGAAAAGGGAACTAATTGATCTATTCATCATGTAAGAGAATTTATTGGTATAATGGAAAAAGACATTCGGATTGATTGGAGATATGAAGCATGATAAAAACAAAACGGATTCAGCAAATCAAAGAGTATGTGTTTGACCGGGAATCAGCCTCACTTGATGAGCTTGTCGCACATTTTGGTGTTTCAAAAAACACGATACGCCGGGATGTACAAGCATTGGTTGAATCCGGCGTGCTAAAAAAAGTGTATGGCGGAGTGGCTGTGAACCACTCAACGTTAGTCGTGTATCAGGAGCGAAAGACCCGTCAGCTAAGTAAAAAACAATTGATCGGTCAGACGGCTGCCGCTTTTGTAGAAAACGGAGATTTGATTTTTGTTGATTCTGGTACGACAACGCTTGAGATGCTTCCCTATTTGACTGGGAAACAAGTGACTGTTGTAACCAATAATGTGGATTTCATTACACAGGCGATGCCCTATGAAAATCTGACCATCTATTCCACTGGCGGGATGCTCGAAAGAAAAACGAATTCTTTCGTTGGCTACCAAAGTGTAGAGCGCCTAAAAACTTACAATGTCAATAAAGCCTTTATCGCATCAACTGGTTTATCCATTGATCACGGCGTCACGAATTCGTCCCCGCTTGAAACGGATATTAAAAAGACGCTCGTTCAAAAAAGTGCCAAAACATTTTTATTAGTGGATGATAGCAAATTCGATCATTACGCCTTAACCACGTTTTGTGATTTGCACGAGATTGATATCGTCGTGACCAATCAACAGCCAAACGTAGACTATCTTCAATATGGAAAAGAGCATGATGTACAGTTTGCCACACCTTCACCAAATGAATAGATGGACAAAAAAACGGCTCAGGAATTTGAGCCGTTTTTTCATTCATTGCTTTCAAGCTGTATGATCATACGGAATAAAAATCGGTACACTGCTGTGATAACGTCAATAAGAGGCGTATCTTCGTGAATGTCTTCAAGCTCAAGAAGCTGTACATTGACATCAAATAAGCCGTCTTGTCCATTAAATTGGAGCTGAGCATGTAAGGGCGATAACATGTCCTTTAGAATACCCGTGTCTTTTTTAGGCTGTTTTAAACCAAATAACACAGTATACGTTTGAAACACTTCATCCCATTCAATGGCTAATCCATCCACTTTCACGACATCAAACCACTTTGATTCGATATAAATGAACTCTTTTTGGTGCTTTTTCACATATGTAAGCGGTGTGTTTAGAAATGATGCACCTTCTGTTTGAAGCATGTCCTCTGATTCTTTGTCTACACGTTCTATATATACATCGCCAAAGCGTGCTTCTTCTTTTATTCTTGACCCTTCTAATGACCAATTGTGGCGCGCCGCTTCATCATATTCGAAGTCTGTCAGCGCCTGTCCTTCTTTTAATCGTTCTTGTAAGCGATTTAGTAACGACATGGCTATGTCTCCTTTCTTCTCTTTCATGTGCATTCATTATTTTAGCACAACTCAGGAAAAGAAAGATATGACTCCGCATATGATGGTATGATAGTGTCAAAAGAAACATCTCGGAGGGGTCCGTTTTGCTCACAATGACACTGGCAGAAAAAATCGTAGACGAAGTGAAAAAGGTGCTGACTGAGGAAATCATCATCGCACAAACAAATGGCACCATTATTGCGGCAACAGATCCAGCACGCATTGGTCAATTTCATGAAGGAGCGTATCTGACATCCTTTGAAGGACAGAAACGAATTCTCACAAAGGATGACGAGCAGCAAATGAAAGGTGTCAAGGCTGGCATCAATCTCCCTATTTATCTTAAGCAAGAGGTCATCGGGGTGATTGGGATGACAGGGGATCCTGTACATGTATCTCCTTTTGGCGAAATATTAAGAAAAATGACCGAGCTGCTCATTCATGAACATGAATTTTTTCAAGAAACTGAAACGGATGAACGACAGCTCGAAGCGTTTGTATTCGACTGGCTCCATCTGACAGAGACAGCAATTGATCTCACTGAGAAGGCTGCGCGGCTTCAGCTTGATATCAACAAGCAGCGAGCGGTCGTCCTAATTGATTGTCAGGCTGAATCGTTTATGAAGCAGAATCAATACAATGAGTTGAAGGAAATGTTGCAGCTCACTAATCAGGAAATCATCGTACGCTGGGGGCATGCCCGCTTTTTACTCATGCTGCAAACAACCGCAGATGATCGCCACGCCTTGCAGCAGCGTCTTTTTCACATCCATGCCCTCATCACGGCTCGCTCCTCATCAGGGGTTTTGATTGGTGCGGGAAAACCGGCAGCTGCACATGTGATGAAGCAATCCTTTCAACAAGCCTTTCGTGCATTAAAAATGGCACATGCTGATACACCGATTGTATTTGATGAAGATTTGACGCTCGAGCTTTTTATCGAGGAAGTGAGTCAGGAGACAAAAGATGTGTTCCTTGATCGAACGATCGCCCCCCTTCTCCCCTATCCTGAATTAGTGAAAACATTGCGGGTACTCATGACATCAGATTGTTCATTGAAATATACCGCAGAAGCCATGCATGTACATATCAATACACTGCATTACAGGCTAAAACGCATTCAAGATTTAACGACTCTTGATCCAAAGCGCATGCAGGATGCGATGCTCTTTTATTTAGCCTTTATGCTATTAGATGATGATCCAAAAAAACGAAACGAACAGCCAAATATTTTGTAGAATCGTCCATAGGCATGAGGCGATTCTTTTTTTATACTGAAAGAAACGATACGACCAATTAGTGGGAGTGAATGCGCATGTTACATTCTGAATTTTCACGTCAATTAAAAAAGATTGTCGGTACGTCTCATGTACAAGACAGTCAAGCCGATCGTCTTGCTTACTCTTATGATGCAACACCGAACTTTCAGCATATGCCAGATGTTATCGTAAGCCCGGGCGCGGCTGAGGAAATCCAGCAAATTATCCGGCTCTGCACCTCATACAACATACCAATCGTGCCAAGAGGATCAGGAACGAACCTTTGTGCAGGCACATGTCCTACACAAGGCGGACTTGTGATGCTGTTTACAAGAATGAATCAGTTAATAGAAATAGATGAAGAAAATCTCACGGCAACGGTTCAGCCTGGTTTGATCACGCAGGAATTCATTCGCCAAGTAGAGGCGAGAGGCCTCTTCTATCCACCTGATCCAAGCTCTATGAAAATCTCTACATTAGGAGGAAATATTAATGAAAATTCAGGTGGTCTGCGTGGGTTAAAATATGGTGTGACGAGAGATTATGTACTTGGACTTGAAGTCGTTCTGCCAAACGGTGACATCATCAAAACAGGCGGCAAGCTTGCAAAGGACGTTGCTGGGTATGATATGACCCGTCTGTTCGTTGGTTCAGAAGGAACGCTTGGAATTGTCACGGAAGCCACGCTGAAGCTTTTGCCGCTTCCAGAAACAAAGCAAACGATGCTTTGCTTATACGAAAGCCTGGAGGAAGCTGCCGCTTCCGTGTCAGCGATTATTGCAGAGCGTATCATTCCCGCCACATTAGAATTTATGGATCAGCCAACCTTGGAAGTCGTTGAAGACTTCGCAAAAATCGGTCTGCCCACTGACGTTCAAGCCGTGCTATTAATTGAACAGGATGGCCATCCCGAAGCGGTTTCCCGTGATATGCAGCGTATCGCAAAAGTGTGTCAGCAGCATGGTGCAAAAAAAGTAAATATCGCACAATCTGAAGAAGAGGCAAATGCACTTTTAACAGCGAGACGTTCTGCTTTATCTGCCCTTGCCCGGTTAAGCCCGACAACCATTTTAGAAGATGCCACAGTCCCCCGGTCTGAAATTGCGAGCATGGTGCGGGCGATTGAAGACATTGCAAGAGAGTACAATGTGAAAATCTGTACATTTGGCCATGCAGGTGATGGGAATTTGCATCCTACTTGTGCAGCAGATGCAAGAAACGAAGAAGAAATGAAGCGAGTGGAAAAAGCGTTTCAGGCCATTTTTGAAAAAGCAGTCACACTTGGCGGCACCATTACGGGTGAACATGGTGTGGGCCTTATGAAAGCCCCCTATTTGGAGCTCAAGGTGAAAAAAGAAGGAATTGCGGCAATGAAAGCGATCAAACAAGCACTTGACCCAGCAAATATCATGAACCCTGATAAAGTGTTTGGAAAAGCAGCAAGAAAACGGGTGGTGGTTTCATGAACTCCTCTAAACAAACAGAGATTCAGCAAACTTTTCAGCAGCAAATGGATGAAAAGGAGCTGCTCAATTGCATGCGCTGTGGCTTCTGTCTCCCTTCCTGTCCTACTTATATCGAATCTGGTCAACAAGAAACACACTCTCCCCGCGGCCGAATTGCGTTAATGAAGGCGGTAAGAGACGGCGTTATTGAGCCAGATGAAGATGTCGAGCATTCACTGAACCTTTGCCTAGGTTGCCGTGCATGTGAACCGGTCTGCCCTTCCGGCGTGAAATATGGACGGTTACTTGAGGATGCAAGAGACATCATTCAGCAGCACAAAAAACAATCTATTCCTGTCAAATTTGTGAGACGTGTGGTATTCAAAGGACTCTTTCCTTCACAAAGCCGAATGCGGCAAGCGGCAGGGCTTCTTCGGTTTTATCAAACATCTGGCCTGCAAACTGCCGCCCGCAAGACTGGCATGCTGAAGGTGCTTCCACCGCATTTACAGCTGATGGAACAGGCTCTTCCAAAGGTACCGCGTCAACAGAAAAATCGTTTGCCGGAATACAAAGCCGCCAGCCCAGCAAGAAAACGTGTGGCCTTTTTTACCGGCTGTTTAATGGATACCGTTTTTTCCAGCACAAACGAAGCGACCATCCAGCTTTTGCAGCTGGCAGGCTGTGACGTTGTCGTCCCTCCTATTCAGACGTGCTGCGGAGCACTTCATGGTCATAGCGGAGAAAAAGAGCAAGCGAAACAGTTAGCAAAGCGGAATATTGAAGCATTTGAAAAGATAGATACAGATGCCATAGTCATGAATGCGGGCGGTTGTGGTGCTTTTTTAAGTGATTACGATCATTTGCTTCGCGATGATTCGGATTTTCAAAAGCGAAGTGAAGCCTTCTCAAAGAAGATCACGGATATATCAGACATTCTAGTAGAGCTGGAGTTTCACCGCCGCACGCCGCTTGCCTTGCCAGAGCAGGTCATCACCTATCAAGACTCCTGCCACTTACGGAACGGAATGGGTGTACAGCATGCGCCAAGGGAGCTGATGAAGGCCATACAAGGCATATCATTTAAAGAAATGAAGGATGCGGATCGCTGCTGCGGATCTGCCGGAATTTATAACATCTTGCAGCCAAAAATGTCGATGCAAATTTTAGATCATAAAATGACGGAAGCTAATCAAACAAAGGCGGCTGCTATTGTCACGTCAAATCCAGGCTGCCAGCTGCAAATGGCAGCGGGCATCAAACGCTCAGGGCATTCGCCCAGCATGCGGGCCGTTCATCTTGCTGATTTATTATTAGAAGCTGTTCAATATGGAAAAAAAGCGTCCAGCTCATCAAGCTGAGCGCTTTTTTCATGCATATCTTCAGACAAATGGTTGGATAATAGAGGAAAATCACGGAAGGAGATGGTTCAAGTGCTGAAGAAAAATAAACAACTTCAAAAGGACCCGAATTCAGTATTTGAGGCATTGTCACGTTCCTCTGATTTTACAAACGAGTTGTCAAGCAGTGAAGACTTACTATATCGAATGTCTTTTTTTCGTTCGTTAATTAATGGACATTTGCTTCATGAACACATTTTGCCCTGCTTAAAAGAATTGCATCTCACCCCCTCTCTTGAAGAGCTGAAGGAACGTATTCCCATTGAACAGGCTGTCATCACAAGTGATCTGAAAAAGGTGGAAGAAGCCCTTCACCTCGGCAATATAGCCATTCGGCTTGAGACGGACTGGAACAAAGCGCTTCTTATACCGATTGAAGAAAAGAAAGGCAGACAAGTCGGTTCCCCCGAGATAGAATTTGGCATTATCAGTGCACAAGAAGCATTTGTGGAGGTTCTAGATACGAACTTAAATTTGCTCAGGAGGCGGCTGACGACACCGAGTCTCAAGGTGGCTGAAAAGACTGTTGGAACTTTATCTCAAACAAAAGTGGCCGTGTTATATATTGAAGAAGTCGCCAATCCGCAAAATATCGAAACCGTTCTTCAGCGAATTGAGGACGTTGATTATGATCAAATTTTAGATGCGAATTACCTCGCTCAAATGCTTTATGATGTGTCCAATACGATCTTTCCGTTGTTTTTAAATACAGAAAGACCTGACCGCGTGTCGTCAGGTTTAACAGAAGGAAAAATCGCTATCTTAGTCGATGGTTCACCTCATGTTTTGCTCGCCCCAACCATTTTACTAGAGTATTTTTCTACAATGGAAGATTACAATATGTCATGGATTGCGGCTTCTTGCTTTAGGCTGTTACGCATATTTGCTGTCATATTTTCTATTTTTGCAACGCCTTTATATGTAGCTGTTTTAACCTTTCATTATGAGCTGATTCCAAAGGATTTATTAGAAACGATTGTGTCCTCGCGCTACCTTGTGCCATTTCCGCCGATTATTGAAGCATTATTTTTAGAAATTTCAATTGAATTACTAAGAGAAGCAGGATCCAGGCTTCCAGCTAAAGTCGGACAGACGCTCGGAATTGTGGGGGGGATTGTCATTGGACAGGCTGCGGTGGCAGCAGGCTTAACAAGTAATATTCTGCTCATCATTGTTGCCCTATCTGCTCTTGCCTCCTTTGTGACCCCTATATACAAAATGGGAAGTGCCATTCGCCTGCTGCGATTCCCCTTTTTATTCACAGCACAGGTTTGGGGCGCATTAGGTATTGCTGTGATGGGCGCTTTCCTGCTCACCCATTTAATGAAATTAACCTCTATTGGGCGGCCATATTTAGAGCCTATTTTTCCAATGCGCCTCGCTGATTTAAAGGGCAGTTTGATTCGTCCTCAGCTCAGATTTTTGAACAAAAGGCCGGATAATTTACGTCCAAAAAATGAAACCATCCATCGGTCTAAGCCTAAGCAAGGCCGTAAGGGGAAAAATGATTTTTATGAATAAGGAAGTGAAGGCATGAGCTCTTCTTCTGTCAAAGAAAAATTTCAAGTATCCCCTTATTTTGTGTTTTTTCTCATCAATGCCAATCAAGTAGGTGTCGGCATTTTAAACTTTCAAACAAACCTCGTTTCATCATTGAATAATGATGGGTGGATCGCCATTCTGATTTCTGGCATCAGCGTCAATGTCATGATCTTTCTGATGTACTTGATGTTTAAAAAGGCCCCTTCGGATCAATTTCATGAGATTACACAATTCGTATTTGGTAAATGGGCTGGGCAATTATTCAACATTCTCTATATCTTATACTTTTCATCTTTGTCGCTCACTGTCCTCGTCCATTATATGGATGTGATCCATGTGTGGTTGTTTAAAGAAATTCCTGGCTCTTTGTTTGCGGCTGTACTGCTGCTGCTTGTTTATTACATTCATACCGGCGGCTTTAGAACCATTGCTGGCTGGGCATTTTTTAGCATTGTACTTACGTACTGGATGACGTTTATCTGTTTTTATGTCATGAAATACAGCCACATTCGCTTCATGTTTCCGATGTTTGACCATACATTTACACAGCTGCTTATGGGAATCAAAGATGCATCCTTATCCATGTTTGGTTTTGGAACGCTGCTTGTCTATTATCCCTTTATTAAAAAAGCACAGACGTCACAAAAATTTGCCCACATGGGGGCATTATTCACGACAAGCTTAAATTTACTTGTCTTTCTCGTATCCATTGCGTATTACTCAAGTGCTCAGCTCGAATTAACAAAATGGCCGACACTGACGTTAACAAGCATTGTGAAACTTCCCTTCATTCAGCGTTTTGAATTTATTGAAGTGTCTCTTTGGTTGCTTCTGATCATTCCAAATATCGCGATTCCATTATGGGCAGCAAGCCGAATGGCGAAACAAGTGTTTCATACGAGTCAGCGCGTCACTTTAATCAGTCTCAGCATCCTCATTCTGATCATGTTTTCGTTTTTTGTCAGTACCACTTCTTTTGAAGCCTTTAATCAATGGGTGGAATATAGCGGATACATTCTGATATACGGATTGATTGTCTGTATGGTCATTGGACTGATGCTGAAAAAAAGGTGGGTGAAAAAAGGGGCATGAAACGGTATATACTCATGAGTCTCATGTTGATGAGTCTTTCCTTAACCAGCTGTGCGCAGCCTCGCCTTTTAGATGAATTAAATATCTCTCAAGCGGCTGGATTTGATTTAGTAGAAGATGGAATAATGAAGGGCTTCTTTGTCTTTCCTGTCTTTAAAAGTCAGGAGCAAGGAAGTTATCAAATATTAAGTGCAAGGTCAAACACCATTAGTAATATTCAATTTCTTGTATCAGAAAAATCGCCTTTTCCGGTCGTCATGGGTCAGGTGCTCGTTATTTTAGTCAGTGAAAAGTTAGCAAAAGAAGTCGGCATGATCGATTTAATGAATTACATTTATCGTGATCCTATCATTGGTTCACGCCAAGTGTTTGCGATTGTAGGCGGAGAGGTTGAAGATTTATTATACACAAAAATGAATCAAACGAACTTGAATATCGGTGTGTATCTCTCAGATCTATTAACCCAAAATATGCGAAATGGCAATGAACCAGTCACCAATCAGCACATTTTTATGAACCAGATGCTGGCAAAAGGTGTTGATGCATATCTCCCTTACATCAAAAAAACAAGCAATGCTATTAAGGTCTCGGGTGTCGCTCTTTTTGATCAAGAAAAAATGGTTGGGCATATTCCGGCGGAAGAAACGTTTACGTTTAAAGCCATGATTGAAAACCATAAAAACGGCATTTATGAATTTCGTTTTCATGATAAGGCGAAGACTCATGTTGTGATTGAAAATATCAAATCACGGGTGTCTTATCATATAAAACCAACTGAAAATCTCACTAAAAAGCCTCATATCACAATTGATATCAAGCTCAAAGGTGAATTAAAAGAATTCATGAAGTCCAAGAAAATTGATACACCTTCTATTTTGGAGCATGTTGAAAAAGAAGTGGAAAAACGTGTCGCTCAGCAAGGACAAGACCTTGTTCAGTCTTTTAAAAAGCAGAACATAGATCCGCTTGGGCTGGGCCTCAGGTATAGAGCAAAAGACAAAGCATTGACACCAGAAAAATGGCAAGAAATTTATCCTGATGCAGATGTACAAATTAAATGCCAGATGAACATTGTTCAAACAGGTGTCAGCCAATAAAAAGGTTTATTCAAATATAACTTGTTTGTTCTCCAAGATTTTAGACACTTTCATTTTGACTCGTGGAACGCAATCTTTTTGATGATAATCAATTAAAATCTTCTCTACTTCCTTTTTATCTGTTCTTAGGATTTTAGGAGAGAATTGTTCCACAAGGACCGGTCTATTCCCTTTGGCGCAATTTGCCATTGTATCCAGTGCAATTAAGCTGAAGGGTCTTCCTTTATCGAGCCAAGATTTCATTCTTTCCCAGGTTGGACAGCATACGGCTGCCAGCCTTCCCCAATGATCGTCAAAATGGGTGCAGGCTGATTCCATCCAATCCAATATATTGTGAGAACGGAAACGGTGCAGGCAAATAAAAGCTGCGATCGGCCTTTCTTTTTCGCTGACGGATTTCAATTTCTCTAGAATACGTTGTAATCCCTCATCTACTGGCAAACTGCTGGCGGCTGCCCATGAAAGCGGATAAAGAAATTCTTCATCATCTTGATCCAAAAGTTCCCTTACCCACCCAGCAGCAGAGGTACCTAACACATCAGCCGTAATTTCTATCATGCGCGACTTCACTTCGACATGATGCGTTTCATCAAACCTACTTTGAACAGCATCAAAGATCTTTTGCTGATCGTGCTGTTTCAAAGCATCAATGACATCATCCTCAAGAAACCATCTAGTGATAGAAAAGTCTAATAAAGACGCCAAATCATATCTAACTGCTTGTAATGTTGGTGCTTCATCGCTTTTGATGACGACGACGTTATCCTCTGCTAGGAAAGCCTGTCCATCCTCTCCATAAAAATCATCGTGCAGTAAAAATTGTTTAGGAGAATGGAGAACGGCTAAGTTATACCATTCAATAGGGCGTAATGAATAAGTGAGAAGTCTTTCGTGGCACGGATGGCATAAATGATAAGGTTGTTTCGGTTCATCAGACGCTTCTACCACATTCATTGCGTTTTTTTGACAGGCTTCACATAAAGCCTTTTTCTCCATTGTATTCACTCCCTTTTAATGCATATGTATTGAAAAATGACAATGCTCTAATCTTCATCCTTTACATCTGGGTCTTCTGGAATCGGTTCATTTAGGATCTCTTGGATAAGCTCTTTATATTGTTCGAGCTGCTTTAAATGCGTTTGAAACTGACCTTGATAAATAAGATATGATTCCCCGTCAAATACGTAACGGATCTTGTTTTGCTGGATTAATTTTTCAATATACGCTTCAGATACTTCTAAGTATTCAGCTGTTTCTACGATTGTTAAATACATGTTTGTGCACCACCCGTTCGTTTCATCTAACAGATTATATCATGATCTGTTGAAAAAACGGAGGAAGCCTATTCTCTTTTCTGGTGGCAATTCTTCATATAACAAGTAGATCGTCTAGATGCAGGCAAATATGGTATGATAAAATCTGCTAGACGAGAGCTTTCTTTTGAAAAGCTAGGTTTATGCGGGGTCTGTGATGAGCCGCTAGCCATGCTGGCATATATAGAAAGCATACTCATGAGAAAAGCAAAACAAGCATACGCTCTTATAAGGATGCTTGAAGAAAATTCGTATTAAAAGGCAGAGTGAAATGAATGGGAACCTTTTTTAATGAAATTTTAACCTGGCTGACAAGCCTTGGTTATGTAGGTGTAGCATTAGGACTGATGATTGAAATCATTCCGAGTGAAATTGTACTTGCCTATGGCGGATATATGGTTTCAACAGGCACAATTGGTTTTGTTGGAGCTGTTATTGCCGGCGTCATCGGTGGTACGCTCGCCCAGTGTTTTATTTACTGGATCGGTCTGTACGGCGGAAGACCTTTTTTAACAAAGTATGGAAAGTATTTATTCATCCATGAACATCATATCGCGACTGCAGAACGCTGGTTTGACCGGTATGGAACCGGTGTAGTGTTTACCGCGCGCTTTATCCCTGTTGTGCGCCATGCTATCTCGATTCCAGCAGGTATTGCCAAGATGCCTTTTTTGAAATTTGTTTTCTTGACAGGACTAGCTGCCATCCCTTGGTCTATCTTATTTATCTATCTTGGCATGCAGCTTGGGACAAAATGGGATCACATTCAAAGCGTTGCTCACGCTTATACAACCCCTATTATGGTCATTGCCATCGTCCTCATTGTTCTCTATTTCGTATTCAAAAAAATTCGGACGAATCGAAAACGGACAATTTAACAAAAACGCCTTTCACTGATCTGGTGAAAGGCGTTTTTTTATGAGTGTGCTGAATGTTTTTTCATATATTGTGATAATTCTATAATCATTGCACCCATTCTCTCTAGTGACGGGGCAAGAATTCGGTCTATTCCCTCTTCTTTTAAAGCTTCAGCAGTGACTTTTCCGACAGCTACTGCCAGCACGTTCTGCTCAAATAATTTTTGCAATTCTTCTTTTCTGCCCCATTCTGCTGCTAGCTTGAAAAAGGCGTGAACCTGGACAGCGGTTGTAAAACAGACGGCATGAACCTGTCCATCTTTCATTTCTCGAAAAAGTGTTTCAGCAGCCTCTGGTTCAGGAGGGGTGTGCTGATATGGTAAAAGCGGTAAAACATCTGCCCCCTTATCATGTAAAAACTGAATGAGAGCTGGTGCGTTTTCACCATGAAGCTGCACCATAACGCGCTTACCTTGAAACTCCTTGTCTTCTAGCTTTGAAATCAGGTCACGAACCGTTCCGTCTTCATCAGAGACGCCTGGCTGAATTCCATGTTTTTTCAGCGCAGCGAAGGTTTTGTATCCTCTTGAAGCAATCTGTGCATTTGATAGAATGTTCATAAATTCTTTACCGAGCTGCAGTTCTTCTGCACTCTCAATTAATGTATTAGTACCGATACCTGTGGTCAAAATCACCCAATCCGCCCCTTGTTTGACAAAGGTCTCAATGCCTGGCTTTAATTCCTCTTTGGCTAAAAATACTGTTCCTTGAAGAGAGCGAATAACGGCTTGTCCTCCTTGCTTTTCGACAAGTGTCCGCATTTCTTCCGTTTTTCTCGTGCCACAAATGGCAATTGTTTTTCCAGATAAGCCTTTACTCATTTTATCCCTCTTTTTCTATCACATTTAATATGTATTAAATATAGATTTATTTGGAAGACGTTGCAAGTGTCTACTAAAAAGAGCTTGACGTTTCTATCGAATTCGAGTATCTTTTGTAAGTGCAAATTGTAGGAGGTCATTATGGAAAAACAGAATGTTCAAGCAATTCGATTATCAATTGCAGACCCAACACCACTTGGTTTGTTTGGTTTAGCAATGGTGACGCTCGTTGCGTCCTCACAAAAACTAGGAATCACAGATGGCACTTCCCTTATTTTACCTTGGGCTATCTTCCTTGGAGGAATCGCGCAGCTAATCGCGTCCATACAAGATTCAAAGCATCATAATATTTTTGGAGCCACTGCCTTTGGCGCATTCGGTCTTTTTTGGATGGGCGTTGGAACCACTTGGCTCATTCAAGCCGGCGTTTTTGGGAAAACGCTTGCGGGAGCTGCAGATCCAAAACAGTTAGGCTTTGCGTTTATCGGTTATTTAATTTTCAGCTTGTTTATGACGATTGGTGCAATGGAAACACATAAAGTGTTATTTTTGATTTTCGTCTTTATTGATTTCTTATTCATTGGTCTTTCCCTTAGCTCGTTTGGTGTGATGTACGATGTAACACATACCATGGCAGGTATTGCAGAATTGATCATTTCCCTGCTTTCGTTTTATGGTTCAGCTGCTGTTGTCCTTAATACACACTTTGGCCGTACTGTTCTGCCAATCGGACAACCATTCCGCATTTTTACAAAAGCATAAATAAAAAAGAACTGCTCTGTGCAGTTCTTTTTTGATGTTTATTTTTCCTGTGCCTCTTGAAAGATCTCTCCGATGATTTCATACGAGCGCATTCTTTCTTGATGGTCAAACATATCCGAATTAATCATCACTTCATCTGCTTGAGTAGCTTCAATAAAGGCTTCTAATTCTTTTTTCACCTTTTCTTTATCCCCGATTATGGTCGAACTTAATTGTTCATCCACCATCGCCTTTTCATACGGACTCCAAAGGCCGTCCATACTGTCGACAGGCGCCTTAAGTTTACCTGGCGTGTTGCGAATAAGACTCAAAAACCGCTGATAATGAGAAGTCGCCAAATATTCAGCTCGCTCTGTTTGGTCTGCAGCAAAAACAGTCACACCAACCATGGCATAAGGCTCCTTTAACACATCAGAAGGTCTAAATGACTGTCTATACAATTCTAACGCAGGGATTGTGTTTTTAGGTGAGAAATGTGCCGCAAAAGCAAATGGCAATCCAAGTTCTCCTGCAAGTCTCGCGCTAAAACCACTTGAACCAAGGAGCCAAATCGGAATGTCTAGCCCTTCTCCTGGAACAGCTCTTACATGTTTTTTGACTTGACCGGTTGGTTTGAAATATTGACGAAGTTCTTCAAGCTGTTCAGGGAAATCTTCTCCGTTATGAAGATTACGTCTAAGCGCTCTTGCTGTTAACTGATCCGTCCCTGGTGCTCGTCCAAGACCTAAATCAATTCTCCCCGGATACAATGTCTCAAGTGTGCCAAATTGTTCGGCAATGACAAGTGAAGAATGGTTTGGCAGCATAATCCCACCAGACCCTACTCGAATTTTTTCAGTTCCTCCAGCAATATATCCAATTAAAACGGACGTTGCAGAGCTCGCAACCCCTTCCATGTTATGGTGTTCTGCCAGCCAGTATCTATGATAGCCCCACTTCTCCGCCTTTTTTGCTAAATCCATGCTACGATCAAAAGATTCTTTAATGGTGCCTCCTTCTGTCACAGAGGATAAATTTAAAACGGAATAGGCTTTGCCCTGTAAAACTGATTGACTCATAAATGATGTCCCCATTTCTGTCAAATATCATACTATTTTTATACTTTCAACACCATAACATAAATTCATGAAAGATTTAAATGATTTGATTCGATGATTTTCGAAATGATGATTTTCTAGGTTTTACTTCCAATTTGAAAATTTGCACATAGAATGAAATATCAATTTTAGGAGATGGGCAATTTGTACAATCAATTCGATCACAAATGTCCCTTTTGCGGTAAATACCATGAACAGCCTCATTACAAAAGATCACGTCATGACCGTCCTAGAAAAAGAGACTGTCCCTTCATAAAAGAAGAATATCCAAAACAAAAGATACCCCAGGGGAATCAACCCTGTTACATTGCAAAGGGAAACAAACAATCAAAACCAAATCAAATTGTTGGACCAAGAGGCCCGGCAGGTCCCGCTGGACCAACGGGACCTACTGGACCTGCTGGCGGGTTAACCGGAGCCCTCCCCTTTGATCCCTCACAATCACAAGATTACGATGCAGGGCAAGTTGTCACGTTTAATGGCAGTACTTACATTGCCAATGTTGATGCTCCATCAGGGATACCTGGACTCTCCCCTGACTATACTCTTTTGGCTGCTTCTGGTGAAACTGGGCCTACTGGCGCCACTGGTAGCACTGGGTCTACCGGTGCCACGGGGATCACTGGAGTAACTGGACCTACCGGCGCAACGGGTGGCACTGGACCAACTGGGGCTACAGGAATTGGATTAGGTGGTGTTGAAGCCTATGATCCTGTAATAGCACCAACATATTCAGTAGGTCAAGTCGTCACTTATGGTGGTGGTACGTATATTGTGGATTCTGCCCCTCCTTCAGGTACGCCCGATACGTCACCAGATTACACACTTTTAGCAGCACCGGGTGAAACTGGGCCTACCGGTTTAACGGGTGGCACTGGAGCAACTGGAGATACTGGGCCCACGGGTATCACCGGTTCAACCGGACCTACTGGCGCAACTGGTAGCACTGGAGTAACCGGATCTACTGGCGCAACGGGTGGCACTGGAGTAACTGGACCTACTGGCGCAACTGGTAGCACTGGAGCAACCGGACCTACTGGTGCAACAGGCAGCACTGGACCAACTGGACCTACCGGCGCAACGGGGATCACTGGTTCAACCGGATCTACTGGTGCGACAGGTAGCACTGGACCAACTGGACCTACTGGGGCCACGGGTATCACCGGTTCAACCGGTCCTACCGGCGCAACGGGTGGCACTGGAGTAACTGGACCTACTGGTGCAACGGGTGGCACTGGACCAACTGGAGATACTGGGGCCACGGGTATCACTGGAGCAACTGGACCTACTGGCGCAACTGGTAGTACTGGACCAACGGGTCCTACTGGTGCAACAGGTAACACTGGATCAACTGGAGATACTGGGGCCACAGGTATCACCGGTTCAACCGGTCCTACT
>NZ_LGYN01000006.1 GCF_001307105.1 Bacillus australimaris
TATAAATAGTAAAGGACCAAAAAGAAAGGTTCTTTTGGTCCTAGCAAAATTATTTTAGATGATTTTTCTAATTAACACTTTTTTTATAAAAAAGTATCTAAAAAGATCCAATGAAGATCTGTTTCAAATAGATCCCCAAAATCGTCTGAACAAACGAATATTTTTATTTAGTTTGGGGCTGTTTACTTCCTTGTACAAGATTTTTAGATTTTGTACCTCGAATCTACATATCTCCTCATTAAACGAATCGCTCGTTCAACCAATAAATTTGCGTTTGCGCTTAGAGAAAAACATTTCTCCTAAGTTATATTAAGCTTTACATTAAATATTGTTTATATCAATTTTAAAATGAGCCCATTCGATCATTCAGGATGGGCTGGATAAGCAAAAATCTCATTTGTAACAATCCCATCAAACTTCATATCTCTCAGTTTACGATACAAAGCTCAAAGTTAATTTTTCTTTCCCCACCTAAAAAAGATGCAGTTAGTTTATCGATTTTCACGACTTTTGTGGGGCATTTTCTTTAAATATGAACAAATGGATTCTTTAAATTTTTCTTTCTCTTCGTTGTCCTTAGGCAAATACTCGTCAATCACGCCATCTTTGATATATTTGTCAATGTCTTTCTGTGCCTCTTTGTATAGTACATCTGCTTCCGGAGATACAGAGTCATACTCTTTTTTGCTCATCTCGTGAAGTACTTTAATCTGCTCTGAGGTCATTCCCTTTGCTTTAATTTCATCTATTTCTTTTTTTACTCTTTCATCGTTTATAGAAGGAAATACATCTTTCGCTTGCACATTTCCTTCCACTCCAAACCCAATGAATAATACAGATGCTGACAACAAGGATGTGACAAAAATATTATATTTTCATATTATTACCTTTATTTCCTTTTTTGATTTAATGCACTATTACCATGTTTATAGTTAATTTGTATCGTGTAAACATAAATAGAAATTTAAGAATAATTTAAAGTGTGTTGAACTGACATGTAAAATTTGAATCAATTTTTAAATTAAAAAGAGACTACTTGAAGTAGCCTCTTTTATTATTATTTTACTAGCTTTCCAAACTGACCTGAGATATAACAAGACTATTTTCCAATATCCTTTATCATGTTCTCTGCGTCCTTATTTATAAAGGTTTGGAATGAAAGTGAATTTTATAAGCTGCCATATGACAACATCCCCTCTTCTTATATAAATCCAAATATCTCATTTTGTTCATGCGCTAGTTCCATCCTCTCTGTCAGATAGAGACCGTTCATTTTATCTATATCATCAACCGGCCAATTGTGGATCAGTTGACGCAATCTCGCAGTGGGGGTCTGACAAACATCTGGTGATAAGTAACTATCAGAATCTGGTTGTTTCAGTAATGGAATGATGTCATGTAGGTCAACAGAGGCAGCAACTCTCTAATTCTAAAAATAAACTCAATAACAGCTTATTTCTTCTTCCTGAGTCATACCGTTATTACTGCGTGTTTTTTTCTCATGTTCAATTAGCTGCCCTTCTAGGGTTATTTTGATTTAATCCCTGCACCACAAAGAGGGATGACAATGGTTTCTTTTGCTTCCTTTTTGTATTTCAGATAGCCAGCAAAATTGACGGCAGATGTCACTTCCACATAAAATCCTTTCTCACTTAGTTTAGAGCGTGCATTTAGAATCTCTTCTTCTTTAATATCAATAAATGTACCATTCGTCTTGTAAACAGCTTCTAAAATTTGTTTGGAGCGTGCTGGGGCAGCAATGGCTATCCCTTCTGCTAAGGTCCCTTTATTCGTAACAGGCGATGCTGATTCTTTCGCATTTTGATAAGCTTTCACAAGAGGTGCACAGTTTTTCGCTTATATGGCAATGATTTTCGGTATTTTATGAATGACACCATTTTCAAATAACTCTTTAAAGCCATAATACGCACCTAGGAGGAGAGTGCCGTTTCCACCCGGAATAATTAAAGCATCAGATTCTCCTTTTACTTATTCATAGATTTCATAGGCGTATGTTTTTGTTCCTTCAAAAAAATAAGGATTATAGACATGGCTTGCATAAAAAACGTTTTCGACGTCTACTGCATAATGAGTTTGGATAGTTATCTCAATCTGCGATATCTATTTTAGGGGTATCTTTCACCAGGTTTAATACTCCATCACAATCACATTTCCATAGAGTTGGTGTCATCTCATACTTTTTCTGGCAATGGTTACAAATCAATTGATTCATCAATCATCAATCCCTTTGAATATTTTTTTACATATAATAGGCAAAAAAATATCCTAAATGTATGAAATGGCATCAATTTCAATGTTGAACCCAAAATGTAATTCATTTGTTGGTACAACAGTACGTGCTGGTTTATGTTCACCGAAAAATTCAGTATAAACCGCATTTACTTTGTCCCATAAATTAATGAAGTCGAAGAACGAATCGTACGCTTATCTTCAGTTTTTCCATGCCTAAGCACCTCATTTGTTTATTCTACTAGATTATATATTTTTTATATGTGAAAACAATATATAGATTTTTCTATATATAATGAAAAAGTTGAGAAAATATAAAAAAAGCAGCCATTGACTGCTTTTTCTTTTGCTCCTTTCTAATTGACTTCTTGCTGGATTCCATACAAAATGACTTCAATTCCCCACCTGAACCGTTCCATTGATACGGTATCACCTGCAAACATTTCTTCTCTCAGGCTATGGATGAAAGGAAACCGCGTTTTGTCTGCATCATGAAATGTTTTTTTTATGTCTGAAATCTGCGAAGAGCCGTGTTTCTTCCAAGTGACCTTTTCGTATGCTACGGAAGATACGTATAACAGTAACAGGTCTACTCCCCATGCAGCGGATGTAGATTTGATCCCGCCTTCATGCAATGCAGCGAGAAGATGTTCTGTCAACTGAAGAAAGTTCGTTCCTTGCGGGATGGTGGAAAGAGAAATTTCAGCAAGACCAGGTTTTTCGAATAACAGTAGGAAATAAGTATGCAATCTGTCAAATAACTGTTCTTTCCATGTGCCATTCACTGAATCTGGATAAACCATTTGGCCGAGACCATAATCCAATACGTAAGCACTTAGTTCTTGAAAATTGTTCACGTAGACATACAAGGATGCAGGTCCCGTATCGAGTGCTTTAGCCACTTTACGCATACTCATGTCCTCTAACCCTTGCTCATTTAGAAGCTCATAGGCGGTTTTCACGATGAGTTCACGGCTTAAGGGCTCTTTTGCCGGCCGAGACCGACGACTTATAATACGACGATTTGAATTGTTCATAATCTCTTTATAACATGTCAAAGTCAAATAGTAAATTGAACATCAATCACCGTCTTCTTGAAAAGAATTCATCATTTCAGCAAGCTTGACTGCAGCATCTTTTGAAAAACACAGTTTTAAACTTTTTTCCGATTCATGAGCTTTCTCCGATGAATATTCGTACATCATGTCTTCGTATTCTTCAATAGCCTTTTCAATATGATGAGGATTTCGGACAATCGCAAGTGCAAGCTCCATTGCATCAAACATCGCCATGTTTACACCCTCCCCTGCAAATGGCGACATGACATGAGCGGCATCACCGATAAGCGTTACTCCTTTATGTCGGTTCCATTTAAAACCGACAGGAAGCGTATAAATCCGTCTTGGAATGATGGCATCTTCTGTATAACGAATATAATTTTTCAGCTGATCGTCCCAATCACTAAATAACCGTAATAATTGTTCTTTTGCTTCTTTCGCTTGATGAAAAGGAATACCACAAGCCTCAACCCAGTTACGTTCTACCATAAGGCTTGCATACACTTTTATTCGTCCATCTCCGTTTAACTGACCAATCAGTCCTTTGTGGTCTGCTAAAGCAAACATCTTCCCGCGTTTATTAAATGCAGCTAAATCAGGGTGATTCACCTCTACGTTGACGATATTCAGTTCCAGCATCGTGAGTCCGGCGTATTCAATATCAATATCTGTTAACAGAGGACGCACACGAGAAAAAGCACCATCTGCTCCAATTAAAAGATCAACTGTCTTGACAACTCCGTTTTCAAAATGAAGCTCTGTCATGCCGTTTTCTAGTGAAACGCAACTTTCTAGTTTATAACCATATTTGATGTTCTCAGCATTAATTTGATCTAACAGCAGTTCGCACAAAACACCACGGTCAATTTCTGGGCGGGTCCCTTTTTGATCTGGTTCCGTTTCTTCATCTAAATAAATTTTTCCTGACTTATCAAGTAAGCGGAAATCTTCTCCTTCATAGCGGGCGTTCTTTTGAAATTCCTCATAAATTCCCGCTTCTTTTAAAGCTTTTTGGCCTGTTTCTTCGTGAATATCCAGTGAGCCCCCTCTTTCAAGACTCTTGTCATGCACCTCTCGTTCATAGATGGTTGTTTGTATACCGTAATTTTGCAGTATTAAGGCGAGCGTTAGCCCCCCAGGTCCACCTCCAATGATAGCGATTTGCTTTTTATCCTTAGATAATGTTGTCATCGTATTCATCTCCTCTTCTTTATGAAAATCGTTTAAAGCCACATCTCATTTATATTATAACGAACTCCATTCGTTAAGAACAGTGTTCGTTTAAAAAGTTTATTTTACTAATGCTTTAATGAAAAGAAAGCAATCGCCCGTCACCATATGATACACTCCAAATATGCTTCTTTTCGATTGTTTTCATTCTGAGTCTAAGGGGTGTCTTATGAATAAATTAATGGCCATGTTGATATTAGGATTGGGGGTTAGTGGTGCTGCTTTCATTCTTTCTGTCCCTTTGCTATTCAAATCCAATGCAGAACACTTTGAGCTGGTGGTTGTTGTGGGATCAGCCGTTGTTTTTGGAATATTTGCTGTCGCATGCCTAGTTCTTCGAAAACGGTTAAATCGCTTGACTAATTGATATTTGGTACTACATCCGTACGTTCAGCGATCTTTTCGCCTATTACACATCTCTATACAAAAAAACCTAAACACAACCCGTCATTTGAATAATGGAGATTTGTTTAGGTGGATGTGACCTACAAGCTCTCTCGTCTTGAAGGAAAGTCAAAAAATGTGGTATAAGCTAACCCCTATACTGAGAGCAAACAAAACAAGTGCAGGAATAGCTTTCTTAAAGGGATCTTTCGCCAATACGATAAGAGTAAATGCAGCTGCCAGCATTGTGCCTCCTAACAATAAACCGGATAATAAAGCGATTGGTGGAATCCATATGCCGATTAGCATTCCACTAGCGCCTATTAGCTCTAAGGCTCCGGTTAACACATTAAAAAATGCGGGTAAACCAAATCGCTTGAACTCTTCTGCCATTTTTCCTGATATGATTTTCGTTCCTGTGAGAAAAAAGAAAACGGCCAATACAATTTGTAGAATAAAAATAATGATCACATCTTTCTAAGTTATTTGACCAAAAACGTTGTTGTTCAATGAACCTAGGCGTTCTGAACTCAAATTGAACAAAAAATTATATGTCATAGCATATATCGTACAGAAAATAGAGGTTGCTGCTGATCACAGTAATCAAGATTCATAGTTTGAATGAAATAATTTGTTTAAAGTGATTTTTAATTGTTGAATCTCCTCATGACTTAATTGCTTTGTCACAGTTTGATGTGCATCCATGACGACAGGAAGAATGGCTTTTTTGATCTCGTCACCCTTTTCCGTCAATAGCAAGTGATGCGAGCGTCGATCTTGTTCATTATAGATTTTCTTCACAAGCCCTTTTCGTTCCATTGACTGGATCATTCTGACGACGGTGGTTTGATTTTTATCAATTCCTTCTGCCAATTCTTTTTGAGTAGTGCCCCTTTCACTACTAAGAATACTTATAATGCTCCATTGTTCAGGAGTGACGCCGTATGGCTTTAATCTGTTCGTAAAATAATTGGTCATTTTCACATCGGTACGATGAACAAGATAGCCTATTAAATCATGTAAATCCATGTAAACACCCTCTTAAATTATTTATATGCTATAGCATTTATATTAATTGTGCCTTTGGAAATTGTCAAATCAGCTATCTGTCATGCTTAAAATTAATCCCTGACATAATATATGGCACTGCTGATTTGATGAATTCCTCTGAAGATATGTGCGAACTGTTTTTTCTCCACTCAACAGAAGCTCCATGAATGCCCCAACTTAAAAAAACAGCCGTGACCTTCAAAATTTGTTTTTCGACATTTGTATATTGATTCATTAACAAGTGATAAAAAATAATTTCAAGCTGTTCTCTAATAATAGGAGCTAGTTCAGTTTCATATTCTACTTGGCAGCGGTTATGCAGAGATTGTTGAAAATTCGTTAGTGCTTTAAAGATTTTCATAATCGTATCTTCATCTAATTTACTATTATTGAAATTGGTGCTTTCTAAATTAATCGACAATACTTCTGATAGTGTGTTATCCAACAAATCAAATTTATCCTCAAAATGATAGTAAAACGTCGCTCGGTTAATCATGGCTTCTGCCGTAACATCTTTGATCGTAATATCCTTAAATTCCTTTTTCGATGAAAGTTTAATAAAAGACTCCATGATTAACTTACGCGTTCTCAGAACCCGAGGATCTGTCTTTGTTTGCGTCATCTGATTCTCCCCTTTTTCAACACATCTTTCAATCTGTTGGATAAACAACAAATTAAAGAAATTATTGGTGTTGGTCTCACTCATTGTGTCTTAAGATTTAATTGTAAAGTAAATCATTGCTTGATTCAAACAAACTTATAGGGAATAGCGTTTCCTGCAAAATTTAAGGAGGAAAATGAAATTGAAAAACAATGAGATGTTTTGTGATATAGAAACAGGTGTATGTGGTGTAGGTGAAGAAGAGGAAATCCAGGTTATTGATTTTCAACAACCTAAAAAATCCATTACGCTCTATTATGTAACAGACCCGATTTGTTCTCATTGCTGGGCAATTGAACCTGTACTGCGTCGATTTAAAGAGGAATATGGACATTATTTTCATTTCCAGACTGTCTTGGGTGGACTGTTGGAGAAATGGCATGGCGGCCCAATTGATCCCGCAAACGGAATTTATCAACCTGCTGATGTTGCTGGTCACTGGAGAGAGGTTGGAGAACATTCCCGCATGCCAATTGATGGGTCCTTAATGATTGACAATCCTGTTCAATCTTCCTACCCTCCTTCTCGTGTATTTAAAGTGATCCAAAAACATTATGATGATGCACTAGCCTATACTTTTTTACGCCGTGCAAGAGAAGCATTATTTGCATTCAATCAAAATATATCAGATATCACGGTGTTGATTAACATCGTCAACAGCCTTGGACTTAACGGAGATGCTATTGTGCATGAAGCGGAGCTTCCAAGCGGCCAAGAATTATTAAATCAAGATTTTACTCTTGTTCGAGACCTAGGTGCTAGAGGTTTCCCAACGCTCATCTTCGTCAACGAAGAAAACAAAGGAGTTAAAATGACGGGGGCCCGCTCATTTGAAGTCTATGTTGATGGATTAAAGCAAGCTTTAAACACAGAAGAACTTCAACCGAAAAAACGCCCAGATGTTTCGACCTTACTTGAAAAAGAAAAACTTCTATTTTCTAAAGAAATTGAAGTCATGTACGATGTTGACCAATCGGATGTACAGCTTTTCATGGAGAAGGAACTACCGCAGGACCAGTATCAAATGAAAGAAGTGCTGGGGGAACTTTATTTTACAACGACTAAATAAGGAGAATGATGATGGTACACGTATTACAGGTGGATTTTAAGATGAATGGCCCTTTCGGAGATGAAATGGCAAAAGAGTTTTCTGCTTTAGCGAAAAGTATTAATGAAGAAGACGGGTTCGTATGGAAAATATGGACAGAGAATCCTGAAAAAAATGAGGCTGGCGGGATCTATTTATTCGACACAAAAGAAGCAGCTCAAAACTATCTCGATATGCATTCTAAAAGAATCACTAGCTTTGGAATAACAGACATCAACGCGAAAATCTTTGACATTAATGCTCATCTTACTAACATCACGAAAGGCCCATTAAAACCCCATAAAGATTGACACAAAAGAAAAAGAGCGGCCATCAACCGCTCTTTTTTCTTGTAACTTCATCATCTAGATGATTGATTTATCCACTTGACATTTTCTCTTTTCTCTTCATTCACTACGAGTTGGAATACATCTGACCTTGAGTAATGCCCTACTACATCGAAGTCAAATTGACTAGAAGAAATATCACGCAAATCAAGATCTGCTAGTATGATCTCTTCTTTGCCATAGACAGGTTCTTTTATATACTCCCCTAAAGGTCCGACAATTGCACTACCCCCTCGGCACATTTCCTCAGGAGAAGATGCTAATTCATCATAGCAGGCTAAATCTGTAGGATACATCTCTTTGTTCACATATTGATTACAAGATAGAACGAAGCATCGGCCTTCTGCTGCAATATGGCGAATCGTAGATTGCCATAACTCTCTGGAATCTGCCGTAGGGGCGATATAGATTTGGACGCCTTTTGCATACATCGCTGCTCTAGCTAATGGCATATAGTTTTCCCAACAAATTAAAGCGCCTATTTTACCAAACGGTGTATCGAAAACCGGCAGTGTGCTGCCATCTCCCTCTCCCCATATGAGTCGTTCAGAACCCGTTGGCTTTAGCTTACGGTGCTTTCCAAGTAATGTTCCATCCGGCCCAAAGAACAATACTGAACAATATAAAGTCCCGCCACTGGATTCAAGATCTCTTTCAATGACACCGATGACGAGGTAGACCCCAGCTTTGCGGGCTGCTTCTCCTAATCTGTCTGTCGTTTGACTTGGAACTGGAACTGAATTTTCTAAGTAACGAAGCCAGTCCTTTCTTCCTTCTGGAGAACGGCTTCCTACTGTGGCGCCAAAAGCTAATCCCCTTGGATAAGCTGGTATAAAAGCTTCAGGAAACACAACAATATTGGCTCCTTTTTCTCCGGCTTGAAGTGTTAACGAAATGGCTTTTTCAGTACTTGCTTCTTTATCCATAATGACAGAAGCAGCTTGAACAACAGCAACTTTACATGTAGACATCTTAACCCCTCCTTAATCAAAGTGTAAAAACAAATATTTATAATGTACAATATATAATGATCATAATAAGTATGCCTATTTGGAATAATGGGAGGATAACATGAACATACGGGACTTTGAAATATTTAAAACAATTGCGGAATGTGGAAGTTTTTCAAGAGCAAGTGAAAAGCTTTTTATCGCACAGCCTTCCCTATCCAAAACCATTCAAAAATTAGAGAAAAAACTTGGTGTCATCCTTTTCGATCGGTCAAATCGAATTTTCAGGTTAACGGATGAAGGACAGCTTGTATATGAAAAAGCGATTGCGATGCTGCAACAAATGAATGAGTTACAAATAGAGCTTGATGATACAAATACGCATATTCGCGGCCATTTAAAGATCGGACTGCCGCAAGTGATTGGGACCTTTTTCTTTTCGAAAGTGGCAAAAGTTTTTACTAAAAAGTATCCAGATGTGACGCTCGAGATCATTGAAGAGGGTGGCTTACATGTAGAAAAACTCGTTGAGAAAGGCGAAGTAGATGCTGCCTTTGTTGTCATACCAGCGCAAAGTCGTGAATTAGAAGAAAAACTCATTTTTGAAGCACCATTTGTGGCTTGTTTACCAAAAAATCATCCTTTAAAAGATGAACAACAGCTCTCACTCGAACAGCTTAAAGAGGATAACTGGATATTGTTTGATTCTTCATTTGCGTTGAGTCAAGTGATTTTAGAAAGCTGCCGAAAGGAACATTTTGTTCCCAAAATCGCTTACAGCACCACACAATGGGATTTGTTAATGACATTAGTTCGTGATGAACTGGGAGTTGCTATCATTCCAAGTCCTTTAACTGAAATGTACAGAGAAGATATTTGTGTAAAATCAATTAGCAGTCAATATATCCCCTGGAAAATTGGAATTGTCGTGAAGAAAAATCGATATAAAACACGTGCTTTGAAGGCTTTTGTAAACATTGTCTTGGATATATATTCTGAGGATCAGAAATAGAAATCAATGAAAAATGCTCTTTCTTGTTTTCTAGCAAGGAGCGTCAGTGAAAAGCGGCAGGTCATGCAGCATTTCGTATATTTCAGGAAACATGTACGTTGATGGGGTTTTCCCTTCATTGCTGTCGGACGGATAGTATACAAATGCGGTTAGTTCTCTTTTTGAGTGATCCGATGCCGTGTACTCAAAATCCATCTGTGTGCGTCCCGCAGTATAGCCGCCGATTGGTTCTGGGGATTCATCATATCTTTTCATTCTTTTGTCCCCCTTTACACATTGCACGACAAGCGCTTTCAAAATGACGGCCGCTCTCTTTCTGTTCCGAGCTTTATGATATAATAATTTGTCAATGTCAACCGCTTAGTGAAAGCGAAATGAACTCTTATTGTAAAAGATTCTGAAGAAATGATAGGTGGTAGCGATGAGAAGACTTGAGTCTGGTCAGCTAGTAGACAACAAAATATTTTCTGATATTGTCAGTTATGAAAATGAAACAATCAGCGAAACTACGGTCATCAACTCGAATGTCCGTTCACCTATATTTTGGAGCTGTCATCTGCATCACCTTGTATTTGATACATGTGATCTGACGAATGCGCGTTTTTTTGCACGCAGTAAGATTGATCATTGTACTTTTATTCGTTCTGACTTGCGCTCTGTGGGCATTGCCAGAAACGAAGCTATTTTCACCAATTGCGAATTTTCCTCCTGTGATATGAGAGGTATGACATTGGAGAATGCTGTGTTTATCGATTGTACGTTTTATCAATGTAGGTTTAATGACCGTGTTTTACAAGTAGCGAATATCGTCAATTGTTCCTTTTCAGGTAAGCTGGTGGATATTACGTTTGAGGGAGATGGCAAACAAAAGCTGATCGCCAATTTTGAAAACTGCACCCTTGATGGTGTTCGTTTTACGGGTTGTGATTTGTCGCAATGTATTCCGCCCACATCCAAAAACCATCTATATATTGAAAATGTCTCCGCGCGTGTAAAGTATGCGTTGACGAAGATAGATGATGACCCTCATCTTTCTGACGAGGATCGGAAAGTACTGGTACGGAGTCTGCGTAAGCTGGAGCATATGAAACAATATATGTTTAACACGGCGCATATGAAGAAAATACATGGTGCTGTTTTTGTTGAGCGTTTTTTCAGTTATTTGGAATGTAACAAGGATAACGCTTGACGCTTGCTACATTCCTCTACATCAGCTTCGAGTATATTTGAGTGGAATCAGTTCCTCGATTTTCACTTTGACTAGCTTGTCATCCATCTCTATGATCACAAAACATTCTGGTCCGAAATCTGAAATGAGCTCTCTGCAGATGCCGCAAGGGCTTACGACTCTCACCCTTCTATCTTCTTCATCTGAATAGGGATGTCTAACTGCCACAATTGTATCAAAATCTTTATAACCATTTGATAAAGCACTGCCAATCGCAATGGCTTCGGCACAAACAGTGACCCGTCCGATATAGGCTTCTATATGGACAGCCGAAATCACTTCCCCTGTTTTCATACGAATGGCGGCTCCTATATGGTGTTTATCATCTTCATAAAGGCTGGTAATCTTCTTTTTTGCTTCGTCTATTAATTCTACATCTTCTTGAGAAAGATCAAATGTGTACATCGTATCCCCTTTCACCTTTCTATGTTCATCTATTATACCAAACAAACATGTCATGACCTCTTCTTGAAGATGAAATGAATGGAAGCAAAAAAAGCTAATGCTCGCGAACATTAGCTTTTAGCTTTTTCTTTATGCTCTTTTATAGCGATCATACAGATATCGAATGATTTTTGTGATGACAGTGGTACACATGCATAAAAAGGTCATTGCCACTACCCAATACATATTTGACAGGTCGAACCCAGTATAGGCAAATATGAAAATAGTGGAGGCTGCAAATGTGATCATTAAAACGACAAGAACTCGCTTAAAGATCAAGTAACCCACAATTCCCCATATCAAAGATAACAAAGGCAATGTAAATAATATCAGCGCCATGGGGTGAAGAAAGAATACACTCATCACGTCACTCTCCTTTATCAACCGGTGAAGAACCGAACATGTATCATATTAATAGGAAATGTGTATGTTGTAAACAAAATTTGGAATTTAAGGATCTTTTAATGAAGGATGAATTGACATTCTGAATTGATTTCATGTTGAATGGAAAAAGGCTGCTTTCACTAAGCAGCCCATTCGCTAAATTTTCGATTATTTATATAGGATTGTGTGAAGAATAAATTAGCTATTGATTATCTGAATGATTTTTTCCTGAGCATCTTGTGCCTCAGGGATTGGCATGACGACAAAAACATGCAGCATTTCTGGATAAACAAAGGTTTTCATGCCAATTCCTTGTTCCGTGAGTTTTTCATCAAGTTTTAGTGCATCTGGATATAAAATATCATGTGTTCCAATAAAATGAGTGATCTTCCCTAGTCCTTTGAAGTCACCATGAATGGGGCTGATTAATGGGTCAGTTTCACTTTTATCCGCTGCCCACATTTTTGAAATGACATCTATTCCTTCAGGCGCTAAAATGGGATCCTTAGGGGCATATTCTGAAATGAGAGGATTGCTTAAACTCATATCAACACATGCAGATAATAAAATAATATCCTTCGGCTGCGGCAGACCTTCCATCTTTAAGAGATGCGCCAGGCCAAGTGAGAGATTTCCGCCCGCTGAATCGCCCATGATCGTTAATTGATCGGCACTTTCAACCGTTTTCAGTATTTCTTTATAGAGGTCGAGGATTTTTGGATAGGTATCTTGGTAGCTATAATGAGGTAATTTAGGATAAATAGGAGCGAACACTTTGGCGTTAAGGGATTGAGCCATTTTATCCATGTACCACCAATGGAAATTGAGGGGCTGGTTTACCCAAGCACCACCATGTAAATATAGAATCACCTTTTGTTTTTGGGACATTTGGTCATTCAATGTGAAAACCTGCATCCCTTCAAATGTTTCCTCCTTTATCTCACTCACTAATTTCACATCGTCTCCGATTGCATAGGGCTTTGTATTTTCAATTTCTATTTGAGACAGAAAATTTTTAGTGTTTTCGACACTCGCAAAGCTCTCTTTATTACTTTGGGACATAATTGATTTTTCAAATTGAATACTTTCTTCAGAACGTTCGCCTTTAAAAATTTCTACACTCATTTTTGTTTTCTCTCCTTTAAGGAAATGATTGTTCATCCTGATTCTTCACACGAAATGATTGGAGAAAGACTTGTACTTCTTTATCCGTCGTCTTTAACAAGTTAGATAAAAGGTCTTGAATGAGACGGAGGCTTTTGATTTTCTTTTCAATTTCTTCATGTTTAAGATGTACAATTCTTTTTAAAGTATCAAGTTCTATGTCTTGACTCAGCATTTCCATAATTTCTTTTATTTCCTTTAATGAATAACCCAATGATTTAGCATCTTTGATCAATTGAATTTTCACAACATAATCTTCTGTGTATAATCTATAACCGTTTGAACGGCGTCTCGGGGCAGGTAAAATGTTGTGCTCTTCATAATAACGAATTGTGGCAGGGCTTATTCCTGTTTGTTTGGCGAGTTCTCCTCTAGTCATCAACTCCATTGGTACTCCTTTTTGTGATTTTGTCTTACTATATTTACATTATAAAGGTTGAACTATACTTCAAGGTCAAGACATGTGATCGTTTTTTTCGTTAAACCATTATAAAAATAAAACACCATCGCATCCAGCCAATGAAGGCGGACGCGATGGTGTTTTAAATCATTTTTCTGCTTTTATAGGTCTTCCCCATTTGATGCAATCACATTTTTGTACCAGTAGAATGAGTCTTTTCGGTAACGATTCAGTGTACCATTTCCTCTGTCATCTTGATCGACATAGATTAAACCATAGCGTTTACTCATTTGAGATGTTCCGCAGCTGATTAAATCAATGCAGCCCCAAGGCGTATACCCCATTAAGTCAACACCTTCTTTTACGGCTTCTTTCATTTGTTCAATATGTTTTTTCAAGTAATCAATACGATAATCATCGTGTACTTTTCCGTCTTGTGTGAATGTATCTCTTGCGCCCAATCCATTTTCACAAACAAATAAAGGTTTTTGGTATCTGTCATACAGTTTGATTAATGAAATGCGCAGACCCATTGGATCAATTGGCCAATCCCATTGTGATAATTCCAAGTGCTCATTTTTGATCGGGCTGTCAAACGTACCCGCTAGCTCAGCTGCATCTTCTCGCGCTTCTGCTACGTGAGACATATAGTAGCTGATCGCAACAAAATCAACAATGCCCTCTTTTAAAATTTGTTCATCCTGTTCTTCAATATCCAGCTCGATTTGATTATCTGCAAAGTATTTCACCATGTATGTTGGATATTCGCCTCTTGCTTGAACATCCGGATAAAACATATTCAATTGATTCGATTTTACCGCCTGTAGCTGGTCCTCTGGCTTTGTTGTTTTTGCATATGCTTCGATTTGGTTAATCATACAGCCAATTTGTACATCTGGAATGATTTCCTTCGCTGCCTTCACTGTTAAGGCACTAGCTAAAAATTGATGATGTGACGCTTGATAAGCAGCCTGTAATTTATGGTCTACTAGATCCTCTAAAATGCCAGCACCTGTATAAAGGCTGTTGAGGTTCATATTCATTTCATTAAACGTAATCCAATATTTCACTTTATCTTTATATCTTTCTAAAATCGCACGTGCGTATTTTTCAAACAACGGGACAAGTTCTCTGCTCATCCATCCATTATATTTCTCTGTTAAAGTAATCGGCATTTCATAGTGAGACATTGTAACTAACGGTTCAATTCCATATTTCGCACATTCATCAAATACTTTATCGTAAAAAGCCAATCCTTCTTCGTTCGGTTTTTCCTCTAAACCTGTTGGAAAGATTCTTGCCCATGAAATAGACAAGCGAAAGACTTTGAATCCCATTTCTGCAAATAGTGCAATATCCTCTTCATATCGATGATAAAAATCAATTCCACGTCTTTTTGGGAAATCAAATTCATCAGAATGTTCCTTGTACTTTTTCAATTCAGCTGAACTAACATCGAATGTAAAGTTATTCACTTTTCCTTGAGCATAAGGATCTTTATACGCAGCAAAGTCTGATGTTGATAGTCCTTTCCCGCCTTCTAAGTATGCGCCCTCTATTTGATTGGCAGCTGTTGCGCCACCCCATAGAAAATTATCTGAAAATCCTTTTTTTAATTCTTTCATTTCAATCATCCCTTCTATTCTGATTAATGAATAAGCATTAAGAGTTTATTTTCTCCTGCGTTGACATAAGCGTCACCTGTATGGATCACATCCAGGTACTTCGAGGAATTCGTGACGATAATAGGTGTCACGACATCTAATTTTTTTGATTGTATTCCTTCTATATCAAATGTTAATAAATGATCCCCGATGTTGATTTCATCTCCTTCTTCCACCAATACCTCAAAGAATTGACCATTTAGGCTGACGGTATCAATACCTACATGTATTAATAATTCAACCCCCTCATTTGAAACCAAACCTATTGCATGTTTAGTAGGTGTAACAGTCACTACTTTTCCGGAAAACGGTGCTTGTACCACCCCCTTATCAGGTATAATTGCTACTCCCTTGCCCATCATTTCACTAGAGAAGACGGCATCATTTACTTCAGATAACGGAACGATCTGACCAGTTATAGGTGCTTGTACTTCATAAGGATTTACTTGTCTAGCAGCTTGTTGATTGACCGCATTTTCTGGATTTTTAGATGGCTTCTCCTCTTTTTCAGGCTTTGCGACAGGTTCTTTGAACCCAAGAAACATAGTGACGAGAAGTGATACTAAAAAGCTTAACGCTATGCCAATTAAAGCCATCTGGAAATTATTTGTACCTTTTATAATGTAAGTCGGCAAAGATGTAATACCTGGAATTGAAAATGCTGTCGTTTTGACTGAGAATAAACCATAAAAGCATCCGCCAACTGCGCCGCCAATTAATGAAGCATAGAAAGGCTTTTTCAATCTCAGTGTGACTCCATAAATGGCTGGTTCCGTAATTCCAAAGAAACTCGGAAGCAATGTTGATAATGCTAAAGATCTTGTTTCTACTCGTTTTGTGCGAATGATAACACCTAAAACAGCGCCTGCTTGTGCCATATTCGCAATAAAGTTCATTGGAAGCAGCATGATATCGTAACCAACTTTTTCAAAGCTGGCAAACGTGCTTGGGAAGAATGCGTAATGCATGCCAGTTAACACAATTAAAGGCATGAGACCTCCCATTAATAAACCTGCAATCGGTCCAGCAAAATGGAATAAAGATGTGAAAAAGATTTCTAAATACTGACCGAAAACGTTTCCAATAGGTGCTATGAAAGCTAGTGTAAGAGGCGCCGTGATCATTAAGCTCAGTACTGGTGTAAACACGATACTTAAGGATTTTGGAATGACTTTTGTTATCCACTTATCGACAAAACTAAGCAGCAGCACTCCTAAAATAATCGGTAAGACTGAAGAAGTATAATCATTTAATGGAATACTCAACCCTAAAAAATTAAGTGGATTTGCTCCTTTTGCTGCCCCTTCCACCATCGTGGGATACAATAAAATCCCAGCGAGTGCCATCGCGAGCGATTCTCGTGTTTTAAATTTCTTCGCTGCAGAATAAGCAATGAGGAAAGGCAAAAAGTAAAAGACAGCATTTGAAAAGATTTGAAGTACTGCATAGGTAGAACTTGTTTCCGTCAGCCAGCCTAAACTTACGAACAAAGCCATGATCCCTTTAATTAATCCACTACCAACAATCGCTGGCAAAATGGGTGTGAAAATGCCGCTAATGACATCGAAGACGACTTCGATCGGATTCATTTTTGAAGTGTTTTTAACAGTAGCAGAATCATTGCTTTGATCACCGATAAGATGATCGATTTCCTCATAGACCTCTGCTACTTTTGCTCCAATAATGACTTGGAATTGCCCACTTTGGAATTGCGCTCCGAGCACACCGTCTACTGTTTTCAGTTCATCTACTTTCACCTGTTCTTCATCGTTGATATTAAATCTCAGCCTCGTAATACAATGCCAGCTTTGAGATATATTGTCGGTTCCCCCGATTAATTTGATAATTTCTTGAGCCAATTCTTTGTTTTCCATGCTTTCACCCCTTCATTTTCACAAAAAAAACCTAAACAAATTCCACCATTAGAAAGACCATTCTTCTAAATGGAGATTTGTTTAGGTTAATGCTTTTTCATAACACGCCTAAAAGAAATCATGTATTTTGTTGATGTTTCTTTGTGATTCTTTCAATATGAATGACTAAAAAAACAAGTTCATCTTCAGTGACATTCCAATTGAATTCCCGCTTTAACATTTCTTTAATAATCAATCCGCATGCATAGCTCTTCATATAGCGATCCTGAATTAATTCTTTTAATGAATCATCCATCTGCTGAGGCGGTTGATTTGTTTCTTGTCTGACAATAAAATATCTCAAATGAGTGATAAACCTCGAATAATCTATCGACGATTTATCTAATACCATCTCGAAAATATTTTGAATAATCTTAACGATTTCCTTCGTGAGGTGGGTCATTTTGATGGTATCTCCCATAGATTGACCATCTATTTGAGCGTTTACAAAATGCAGGGCTATGAGTGAAGCTTCTGTTTCCTCAAAAGTAATACCCATCATTTTTTGAATAATTTTAAGTGCTTTTTTCCCAATTTGATATTCTTGAAAATATAAATGAGGTATTTCCCATACAATAGGGTTTTCATATTCCATTTTTTCTTGGTGTCTTTGAATAGAAAAGGTAAGATGATCAGATAGCGAAAACAGCATGCTGGAACCTAATTTTTTATTCAACATCTCTTCGCCCATATGAATGATTTTTTCAGTTAATAAAAGAATATCAGTTGGGATAGCGGCAAGTTGAGATTCTAATGGAGACGTCTGATCAGAATAAAATGTCTTACTGACAGCGCTCTCATCAAGTGTATCACCCTTTTTCTTCTTAAAACCTATTCCTGTACCAAAAACAACGACTTCATTTTGAGTGTCTGTTAGAGCTAATACGATATTATTGTTTAGAACTTTAACGACGGTGAACATCTTCATCCCACCTTACCTAAAACTGCTAAAAAAAGCATAAAAAAACACCAAAATCTCAGCAAACAACGTACAAATGTACAACATGTTTACCTGACTTGGTGGTGCCTGATGATATCAGTAACACTCCTGCATCGGTTACGACTTTATTGTAAACACAGGACAAACCAAAGTCAACTATTTTTTTCGGTAAACTAGATGAAAATACCTATATTATGCATCGTTTTAAAAGCGAAGCATTTTTAAGGTTGCTGTAAGGTTCGCATTAATACAGGTTAAGGTTGAGGTAGTACAATGGGTTTGTAGTTAATAAATCATAGAGGTGAAACGTTTTGAGAGAAAATAAAATCTTGTCTTCATTATGTTACTTTAGTATCTTTTTTGCACCGTTTTTGTTTCCGGTGATCGTCTATTTCTTAGGTCAGGGCGAAGTGAAATATCATGCGAAAAAATCATTATGGACACATGTCATTCCTTATTTGATTTTTGGCATAGGCATCCTCGGTTCAGGTTTACTTGGTATGAACGATATCAGCCATGCAGGGCCTTTCTTGCTAGCGACATATGCTGTGACATTCCTTGTCGCAATCTACTTCTTCATTTGGAACATTGTCAAAGGGATCAAAGTGTTTTCGGAATAATAGGTGAAAAAAGCGGTTCTGTGTAATCAGAACCGCTTTTTTTGTTTAGGTTGGTATTTGAATGTCAATGGTTGTTCCTTTACCTAGACTGCTGTGAATCGTGATATCCCCGCCGTGCTTGACGATAATATCCTTTGCGATGGCCATCCCAAGACCAGAACCTGCATGTGAAACTTCTGTATTCGTCCCTCTATAATAGCGGTCAAACACTTTTTCTAGCTCTTCCTGTTCTATTCCTTTTCCATTGTCTGTAATTGTGATATGGGTTTTTTCTTTTTGTTCAAGCTGTACAATGATTGAGACATCAGGGCCATTGTGAACGAGGGCGTTAAATATAAGATTGGTGACCGCTCTTCGAATAAGAATCTTATCAATATTCAGCATGAGCTTGTCTACATTCGTTTGAAACTCAATCGTTTGATCGGCATATCTTGAATCGTTTAAAATATCAATTAACGTTTCCCGCAGCAATGACACAATGTTGACTAGCTCTTTATTCAGCATGACGCTGTTATTTTTCAGCCTTGTTGTTAAATTAAGATCCTCCATGACATCTTTGATATACAATGATTTATTTTCAATGATGCCCGCGTAATGCCTGATTTCTTGCTTTGAAAGAGGATGGTTTGAATCTTTGATAATTTCAGCATAGCCTTGAATAGAAGCTAGTGGCGTTTTAATATCATGAGAAATATGACTGATCCATTCTTCCCGCATTTGCTCTAATTTGTCTTTTTCTTTTTTGCTTGAAGCGAGCTGCTTTGATAAGTGATTGACATTAGAGAAGACATCTTTATAGATCCCCTTAGCTGGCAGATTTGTTGTGTAATCTCCGTTTGCCAGTCGCTGAATCCCATGAATGGCACGGCCGAGCGGTTTTGTGAGCTGCCGGCTGAATAGGTAACCAATGAGTAACGCAATGATGGCATCTACTGATAATAAAATCATCGTCCCGACATTGAATCTTGTCACTAAGTCCCTCGTGTTAAAGGAGAATAGATATTTTCCGATGGAAGGGTCCTTAAATCCGATAAAGTAGCTGTATTCTCTGCCCTTCCCTTTTTTTTCGCCGGCATAAATGGTCGATAATAATTGCTTATCTTTATATTTATGTAAATTTACGATTTCTATCGGTGTATATTTGTTCTTTAATCCTTTCGGTGCCTGCGCATGATACACGTCTTTTCCATTTTCGTCTAAAATTTGAATCCATGCATTCTGTTGTTTTAAAGCTCTCTTTCCTTCTTTTTTTACGGTAATTCCTTGATCAGAAAAAGTGACGTATTGTTCAAATGATCTTGTGAACGTTTCGGGCGTATTTTCTCCGCTATGCTGGCTGCTTGCTTGCAGTACAAGCCATATCATGAATCCGAATAAGTTGATAAAGACCGTGATAATAGTCACGATAATGACAGAGACCATATATCTGCCTGTTAATCGCCATTTCATCCTTACGCATCCTTTACAACAAATTTATAGCCAAGCCCTTTGACTGTGACGAGAAATTCTGGTGTTGACGGAGAAGTTTCTATTTTTTCCCGAAGTCTTCGTATATGAACCATCACCGTATTGTCGGAACCGAAGAAGTCTTCTCCCCAAACGGTTTGATAAAGCGTTTCTTTGCTAATGACACGGTTCGGGTGCTGCAAGAAATAGGTCATTAGCATAAGTTCTTTCGGCGTGAGCTCGATAACTGCTCCATTTTTAGTGAGTTCTGCTTGCTGCTCGTCTAATTCAAACGGCCCTTTTTTTATCACGGGACTACCTTGAGATGGCTGCAGGTATGAGACTCGTCTTAGCTGCGCTTTCACCCGGTAGGCGACTTCCTTTGGGCTGAACGGTTTTGTAATGTAGTCATCACCGCCGATGGCAAGTCCTACAATTTTATCTGATTCCTCTCCCTTTGCTGATAAAAAGATAATCGGAACATGAGAGATCTCTCTAATTTGTTTACAAATATCATAGCCTTCACCGTCAGGCAGCATAATATCAAGTATGACGAGATCGGGTTGTTCTTGATGAAATTGCGTGAGCCCATCATGAGCAGTTGAAGCTGTGATAACGCGATCAATGCCTTCCCTTGTTAAAACAGTATTGATTAATTCCAAAATTTCTTTTTCGTCATCAATAATTAATACTTTGCTTTGAAGCTTTGGCATACATTGATCACTCTCCTGAAGTCATTGCCATTATTATACCCAATGTGTGTACATAGTGAAAAAAAACAACTTCCTATCTGCATAAAAAAAGCCAATTTTCTCATGTAAAAAGAAAATTGGCTTTTGATGATTTGAGTCATTTTAGCGTTTAACTACAAATGTTGTCACACTTTGAGCCGGGAGATGAGCCCAAAATTGATTACCTGATATGTTTAAATCTGTTCCAGGCTGAAGGTTGCTGTTGCTGCTCGTGATCCATCTTGACGCTTGCGAAGCAGTTCCATTTTGCATCACAAAGTGTTGATTGACCCCTGCATTGTTTTTATTAATTGCGACAATGACGACCTGATTGTTTCCTTTATAGGCTGATACGAAAACATTCGGTTCAGGAGTTTTCGTTGCATCAATTCTGACGTATCCTGGTCGCACAAATTTCGAGAAATGTGCCATGTTATAACCGCGCTTGCTGATCAGGCCATCTTCCTTCATAGGGCCGTAGGATCTGCGGATGTACCACCAAACATATGCCTGAAAGTCCCCTTCCACCATCGAATGGTGAATATGCTCTGAAACCCCTAACGCCTCAGGCCAGCGGTCAGCTGAATTGTTATCGCTATTCGGGTAGTACACCTCTGTCATCCACAGCTCTTTCCCCCCTCCTTTTTGTTTGAAAAGAGGATACGGAAACTGACTGATTTGGGTTCCATACAAATGGGCTCCGAGAATGTCCATATTTCCAAGCGCCTGAGGATCGTTTAGGATGGGATCTGATATATTTTTAAGGTATTGAAAGGATTCTGGCGCAATCACGCGCGCATTAATGGAGCCGGCATTTTCTCTCATGAAACGCAGGATTTCCTGAGGCGTCCACCATGTCCATTCGTGTGCATAATCGGGCTCATTTTGTACAGAAATGGCATAGAGATTGACGCCATTATTCTTCATATACGTCACGAAATTGTTGAGATGCTGAGCATATGCGGCATATTGATTGGATCTCAGACGTTTTGCAGATGTGCCATTACGGTTGAAGGTCTCCACCATATGGCTTGGAGGATTCCAAGGTGAAGCGATCACCAAAGCACCATGCTCTATCGCTCTTTTGGCTGTAGCGACTTCTCTGTGCCAATTATTGCTGTTCTCATCTACATAAATTCTTAGAATGGAAAATCCTAATTGATTCTGCCCATTTCCAAAGGCTGTTTCTCTTTGAGGTGCGGTCAGATCACCAATCCAAGCCGGGTGGTTCATTCCACCAAAGCCGCGAATTACTTGTCTTTCCGCATTGACATTAATATTGGCATCTGCTGCTGAAACCTCAGTTACGCCAGGTCCAATGAACATAACAGACAGCATCATGAAGCAGATCAATAACGTACAAATTGGTTTTTTGATCATTGACATCAAATTTTTCCACTCTCCCATCATCTTGTCTTCCTTCGTTACCTTTGAGTAAACTGCCAGGAATCAAATTGAAATAGGTTTGCACCTGTTCCGGTAAAGACAAAAAATACGTTGTGCACGCCTGCTGCTCCGTTTACTGCCGTTTCTACTTCTCGCCAGTTGTTCGTTCCGCCTGTGGAAGGAACATTTAGTGTTCCGACGAGTGTGCCGTCTGGACTGCCAAGGCGTACTTCTATTTTTCCGCCTACATTTGATGCTACATTGGCTTTAAATGTTCTTGCGCCGTTTGATCCGAAATCGACGTTGCTGGCTGCCACCCAATCTCCGTTTTGAATGTTTGTGACATGCTGGTTATTGACCGGTCCGCCTGGGGCTGAGGAGGCCTCTGTTAAAATGCGCCCATTCCAAGCAAATGTTTCAGCTTCTACCCGCTGATACGGATTCAGATTGGATAGCTGTTTTACACCTTCATAATTGGCTGCTACCTCTCGAAGGGAACCGTCAGCATTATGCACAAGCTTATTAATGTGGGGAGATCTGTAGCCTTTCCCTGCTCCGTATAAGGCAGAGCTGACTGTTTGCGTATGATACACGACATACCACTCGTTTTTAAAATTGAACACAGCATGATGGTTGTTACCGCCGCCACCAAAAAATGCACCCGGATTTTTCAGGAAGTGTCCTTTATACGTAAAGGGACCCATCGGACTTGAGCTCGTCATATAGCCAATTTCACCAGGTGGTTTATCTGCTGGGTGGGAGCCGCCAAAATTGATGCAATAGGAATAGTAATAGGTTCCGTTGTACTTATGCATCCCCGAGTCTTCAAACATAAAAGGAGCATCAATGGTCGATGCACTGCTGGCAACACTTGTCATATCAGGTCCTAATTTCAGGACTCTTGCTGTTTTTGGATTGGCCCATTGTCCCTGGGTTGGGTTAGAACCGCCCGGAACACCTCCGCCGGCATATAGATAACCGGTCCCGTCATCATCCACAAAGACGGCTGGATCAAAAAGCCATACAACACCGGACATTCCTGGTGTATTTGGCGTGACGAGCGCTTTTCCGATAGGATCTGTCCATGGACCGATCGGACTGTCTGCTGTCAGCACACCAATCCCTCCGCCGCTGTTAGCGAAATATAGGAAAAATTTATCCTTCCCATTGATCTTTTTCACCGCTGCTGATGGAGCCCAGGAGGCACCTGCCCATTTGGCAATTCCTTTGCCGCCATTTGCCCCATTTGCGCCGGCTACTGGAATCGCCCCGTGATCTGTCCAGTTCACCATATCCGCTGAGGAGATGACAAAGACCCTATTCAAGTTGGCAAAGGAATTATCCTTAATTGTTCCGTTGCTGTGATATTCATAGTCATCACTCGACATATAAATGTACACTCTACCGTTATAGGTGAGCGCAAACGGATCAGCGCCCAAGTGATGGTCTATGAGCGGGTTTGCATTTCCTACTCGTTTTGCAATTGTTGTGCTTGCTGCACTCGCATCATATACCGGTAAAAAGCTTAGTACCAAAGCAAGAATCAAAAAACCTACACCGCATTTCATCCTCGTCTTCATCGTTTCATTTCCTCCTGTTTTCATCTTCCTGCATATTAGGGTTTAGACCCAATTTCAAAATATGTGGATAGGTGCTGATGAAGAATGAATATAAAGGATGATTTCTAGTGCAAATCCCTGCTGGAATCGAGATGAAAACCCTTACTTTTTAACTAGAAGACAGCAAAAAATGCAGTCCCCATGTTGGAACTGCATTTTTTTCTCATGATTCATGGCATGTAGCTTACATATACCGAGCGGTTACCATTTTCTTTCTTGTGTAAAATTCCACTCCGTCTGTTCCATTGGCATGCAAGTCTCCGTAGAAAGAATCCTTCCAGCCGGAAAACGGAAAGAACGCCATTGGTGCGGGTACACCGATGTTTACACCGAGCATGCCCGCTTCAATGTTTTCACGAAATTCTCTGATGCTTGATGCACTGTCTGTATAAAGGCAGGCGCCGTTTGCAAATTTTGATTGATTGGACAGGTCAATCGCTTCCGCTAATGAAGAAACACGAACAATTGATAGGACTGGGGCGAAAATCTCGTCCTGCCAAATTTTCATTTGATTTGTGACATGATCAAAGATCGTCGGCCCGACGAAATACCCTTCTCCATTTGTTTCGTGATCTTGACGACCATCACGAATGAGGCTTGCTCCTTCTTCAATCCCTGACTGAATATATTGAAGCGTTCGTTCTTTATGTTCCTTTCGAATGACTGGACCAAGAAAGACGTCTTTATTCATTCCGTTTCCAATCACGAGCTCGTTTGATTCAGCCACTAATTTTTGAATCAACTCATCAGCCACTTCTTCTTCCACTGCGACAACGGCTGCGGCCATGCAGCGCTCTCCCGCTGATCCAAAGGCAGCCCCAATAATTTGTTTTGTTGCCGCATCTAAATCCGCATCTTTGAGAACAATGGAGTGATTTTTTGCGCCTGCAAGTGCTTGGACACGTTTGCCATGTGCTGTTCCTTTTTTATAGACATACTCTGCGACTGGCTGAGAGCCGACAAATGAAATGGCTTTGACCTTTTGATGTTCAAGCAGTCCATTGACGACATCGTGAGCCCCATTAACAATGTTGAGAACACCTTTTGGAAGACCAGCTTCTTCAAACAACTCAGCTAACCGTGCCGCAAGAATAGGCGTTCTCTCTGAAGGTTTTAAGACAAACGTATTTCCGCAGGCAATGGCAAGCGGGAACATCCAGCATGGAACCATCATCGGAAAGTTAAATGGCGTAATACCGCCGATGACGCCAATAGGATAACGGTACATGCCCGATTCAAGTCCGGTTGCAATATCAGGAAGCTGTTTTCCCATCATTAAGGTCGGTGCGCCTGCAGCAAATTCCACACATTCAATCCCGCGCTGCACTTCTCCTTTTGCTTCAGCTATACTTTTTCCGTTTTCTAGTGTTACGAGTTCGGCCAACTCATCCCAGTTCTCAACGAGTAACTGCTGGTATTTAAATAAAATGCGTGCACGCCGGGGCACAGCTGTTTTAGACCAAGTGGTAAACGCTTCTTGTGCTGCCTGTACCGCACGTTCGACATCCGTTTTTGTTGAAAGCGGCACTTCTGCGATGATGTCGCCAGTAGCGGGGTTATACACTGCCTCCGTTTGACCTGTTTCTGCCTCAATCCATTGTCCGCCAATATAATTTTTCAACGTCTTTACATCTGTTTTGGTCATGTTCCCTCTCTCCTCTTTGTTTAAGAATGTCATGCTTTTAAGATGTGTAGGTATCGTCATTGTCTCATCTAATGGGCAATCATCTGTATACACTCTTTGTTAAATCAAATGGCCAATTTGGTTTACGTTGGGATAAACATCATTAGATGAATGGCTGTCAGCCTTTGTTTACCACGAATTAGGTTCGTTTATTTGTGACATATGGCAACAAGATGTCACAAATTTATGATATACTTTTGGTTAACTTTTGAGTAACTTTAGAAAATTATAATATTAAAAATGCTTTCAGTCAATTCTCTTTTTGCTGCATAAGAAAAAACCTGATGCACGGTGCATCAGGTAGAACTTGGTTATTTGGTTGATGCGGCATATTGATTCGGTTCAATATAATTTGGCAGCATCTCTCCATGTGCTTCAATGAGTTCATCACATAATTTGATGGTGTCATCAATTGATAGTTCAGCGCTTGTGTGTGGATCAAGTAAAGCCGCTTGATAAATGTGCTCTTTTTTTCTGCTGATGGCTGCTTCTATTGTCATCAGCTGTGAACTGATATTGCTTCTGTTGAGTCCAGCCAATTGTTCAGGGATCTCTCCGACATAGCATGGCATGATGCCGCTGCGATCTACCACACACGGTACTTCTACACAGGCTTTTTCAGGCAGGTTATGAATGAGTCCGCCTGTGTTCAGAACGTTTCCGCCAAATTTAAAGGGAACGTTCGTTTCGATCGCTTCAATGATACGTGAACCATATTCTTTAGACCGAGTATGTGTAATCTGTGTGTTCCCCACAAGGTCATGCTTCATTGTATTCCAGTTGTTGATTTGTTCCTCACAGCGCCTTGGGTATTCATCAAGCGGAATGTTAAACTGACCGATTAGTTCTGGATACCGTGATTTAATGAAATAAGGATGGTATTCGGCATTGTGCTCTGAGGATTCTGTGACATAGTAGCCGAACTTATCCATCAGCTCAAAACGAACCATATCATGATGCCGCGATTGCTGTTTTTCCTTTGCTCTTCTTTTGATTTCTGGATACAAGTCTTTTCCGTCCCGTTTCACCTCTAATAACCATGCCATATGATTAATGCCGGCAATTTTTTCTTCAATGCCTTCATGATCCATTTCAAGTGATTCAAATAGATCCTTTGTACACACCTGTACACTATGACAAAGACCTACCGTTTGAACCCGAGTATAGCGCAGCATCGCACCTGTCAGCGTGGCCATTGGGTTCGTGTAATTTAACAATAAGGCATTTGGACAAACCTCTTCCATGTCCTTTGCAAAGTCAAGCATGACAGGAATCGTTCGAAGGGAGCGGAAGATGCCGCCGATGCCAACCGTATCTGCAATCGTTTGCCTTAACCCGTATTTTTTAGGAATGGCAAAATCAATGACGGTACTTGGCCGATAGCCTCCAACCTGGATGGCATTGATGACATATTTCGCATCCTGTAAAGCTTCTTTCCGGTTGTGATAGGACTGAATGGTCACGTTCGCACCGTAGTTCTCTTTTAAATGCTGGAGCATCGTTTCAGATTCTTTCAGCCGGTTGTGGTCGATATCATATAGCGCGAATTCAAAGCCGGCAAGGGCGGGAACGAACAGACAATCTCCTAATATATTTTTAGCAAACACGGTACTCCCTGCACCGATAAATGTAATTTTAGACATAGACGATTCTCCTTTTTACATCCATATTGGGCTATCCTTTGACAGAGCCTTGTGAAAGCCCTGCGATAAAATATTTTTGCAAAAGTAAAAACATCGTGACCATTGGCAGCATCGCCATGAGTGCAGCCGCACCGACGAGCTGGAGCTGATGCTGATTTTGACCAAAAAAATGGGATAAGGCGACCGTAAGTGTGTGCATCTCTTTATCTTGTAAAAAGAAAATGGCAAATTGATAGTCGTTCCAAATATACACGCAGGCGATGATTAAAACAGAAGCGGTAATCGGCTTTAGCAGCGGAAAAACGACAGTGAAAAAAACTCTCAGCGTCCCAGCTCCATCAATACGGGCAGCTTCTTCAAGCTCCTTTGGAATGGTCGACCGGATAAAGCCTGCGTATAAGAAAATCGTCAGCGGCAAAAAGGCTGCCACATTGTTTAAAATCGCCATTTGATAGGTGTTCATCATCCCAATTTGAACGACCATTTTATAGAGCGGAACAAGGGCTGTGAGTGGTGGAATGACCATAATGGCAATGAATAAAACATAGACTGCTTGATTGAGTTTTGTCACCCTTCTTGCGAGCGGATAGGCTGCAAGAGATCCCAAAATAATGAGTAATACAGCAGAGCTAAACGTAATGATGACTGTATTCAAAAAGGACTGGCCAAGCTGAGCCTCTGTCCAAGCAATTCGGAAATTTTCAATATGCAGCACTTTCGGAAACAGCCATTTTGAACTAAAATCCCCCATTCCCTTTAATGATGTCGTTACCAAGATATAAAATGGTATGAGGTGAAGCAATGTAATCAAAAGGGCGAGCAAGGTGTACCATCTCTTCTTGCGTTTAAAGGCGTTATCCATCACACCTCGGTCTCCTTTCGTTTGAAATAAATCAGGGCGGCCACACTAATAACAAGGATAATGACCGCCATGAAGACCCCTTGCGTTGCTGCATAGCCTGCATCCTGGCGTTTGAAATACAGATCATACATAAAGGTCGACATCGATTGCGAAGAATCCCCAGGTCCACCTCCCGTGAGTGCCACAATGACATCAAAGAGTTTGAGCCCGCCAATGACATTCAGCACAACATTAATGGTGATTGACGGCATAAGCAGCGGCAGTGTGATTCGCCTGAATTGCTGAAGGCTTGATGCACCGTCTAATTGTGCCGCTTCATAATAATCCTTAGGAATACTTTGAAGTCCTGCTAAATAAATGATCATCGCAATTCCGACGAACTGATATGTGTTGACAAACACAATGATCCATGTGTTTAATTGCGGATTGCCAAGTGCATTCATTTGATCAAATCCAAAAAGCGTCACCACATCGTTCAAGGCACCGCCTTGGTAAGCAAACACAAAATACCAAATATAGCCCATGGCAATCGGACTGATCATGACAGGTAAATAGATGATGGTTCTTGTGATCGCACGCATCTTTAAGCTTTGATTTAATAAAAGAGCATATCCAAGTCCGATGATATTTTGAAAGATTGTGCTCCCGATTCCGTAAAGAAGCGTGTTTTTGACAACAAGCCATGTCGCTTGATCCTGAACCAGCCGTTTATATTGATCGAGGCCAACCCACTCATAAGTTTGTGAGAACCCGTTCCAATTTGTAAAAGAAAGCTGAATGCCGTTCAAAAAGGGATAAATGATAAAGGTACTGACCACGAGAACAGCTGGCATGTACATCCACCAAAGCGAAGAATTCTGGCTTTTTTGTCTCTTCTGTTTTGGTAAAGCGGTGAATGCTGCTGGCTGTTTTGCTTTTGTGATGTCGCTCATCGGCTTCACTCCTGTTTCAGCATCAGTGGGCTATTGTTTTTTCAGACGTTTATATTCCTCTTCCATTTTCTTTGATAACTGTTCTGGTGTGATGGAGCCTGCTAATAGTTCTTGCCCTGTTGTTGCCATAACCGCCCACATTCCGCTTGGTAAGTATTTTCGATCGAAATACGGTTCTATCTTTATCTTTTCGTATTGATCGTAAAACGTAGAGTAATAGTTTTTCGCTTTCACTTGCTTTAGAGCTGTTTCAGAGGATGTGCCCTCGGCAATTTTTTTCACGTTTTCAGGCTTTGCTAAAAAGTCGATGAATTGTTTTGCTTCTTTTAGATGTTTAGAATCTTTCCAAGCAGCGACTGTAAAACGTTCTCCGCCAATCCAGCTTTGCTCATCTCCTTCGTGAATAGATGGAACAGGCATTGTGCCTACTTTGATCGATTGATTGAGTTCTGTCGCATCAGGTCCTAGAGAACCACCCACAAAGGTGAAAGCGATTTTGTTTTGCGCCATGAGTTCCGGTGCTTGGGATAGTTTCGCTGTGAGCACATCTTTGTTTAAAAGGTCTTGATCCTTCAAATCTTTCATGAATTGTGCAAGCGGTGTATAGAGAGACCAATCAAATGATCCGTTTTCAAGTTCTTCTCCGTATGGATGTTTTTGATCGGTAATGAGTAATGGAGTCGCCAGCTCATCAAAAACTTGGGCGATATTTGAGTTATCTCCTCCTGGTATCCAGAGCGGCACAACATCTCCCTTGCTTTTTTCCTTCACTGTCAACAAAGCAGATTTTAGTTCATCTAGCGTTCTAGGGACGTCAATACCATATTTTTTTAATAGATTGGCATTAAAGCTAAGCCCGTCTTTTGCTTGATTCAGTGGATAAGCGTACACTTTGCCATCTTGGTCTTTTAGAATCTGGTCGAGTGAAGGATCAAGCTGTTTGACCCAATCCATCTCTTTTAAATCAGCCACATACTCGCTATAGCGCAGTTTGGCCCAGCCATGTGTATCAAACAGGTCTGGCATATCGTTTGCCCCCATTTTCACGCGGATCATATCTTCATAGCTATTGCCTGGGAAATTGGCATCAATTCGAATCTGTGGATGCTCCTTTTCAAACTCACGAATCACTTCTTCAAACGCTTTTCTTTCTCCGCTGTTGCTCATCGTTGAAAATAGCGTCAAGGTGACCTTTCCATTTGCTTCAGAAGTGCCGTTATTGCCGCAAGCAGACAAAATCATAGTCAAGACAAAGGCCACAGTCAGTAGCATGATTTTTTTATTCATGGTTTCCTCCTTTTAATCACTGAAAATTCAGACGATAATCGGTAGAATTCATGCAGTTGCGGAAACAAAAGAAGTCCATTATACTGGAATTCTATTCTTTTCAAAGGGACAAGAGGGCATACTGGCAGGCTGCCTTGTATTCCGCATGATCTGGCCATCTTGCGGAGCAGCTTGCTTTCTGCTTTTTTGTCTCTTTTTGTGTGCTGAAATGATGATTCACCCCCTTTCATGGATGAGACATGTACTGCCTCGTTCGATGAGTTTTGTGGGCACGACGACTTTTAGAGGAAGTTTTCTTCCGTTTATTCGCTCAAGCAAAAGCTTCAGGCCAACTTCCCCCATTTCTTCTGTATATACTTTGACGGTTGTGAGCGGCGGGCTTGAAAATGAAGCCGCTTCAATGTCATTAAACCCAACAATGGATACATCCGAAGGCACGCGTAGACCGGCTTCGTGTAGAGCACGCATTGCCCCGATCGCCATAGAGTCACTTCCAATGAAAAAGGCTTGAGGCAGTTTCCCTTTTTTGATGGCTTGCTGCATAAGCGTATAGCCTTCCTGCATGGAGTATTCACCAATGTGAATGTCATCCAAATGAAGAGCTCCCGCCTCCTGCATTCTTTTCATAAACGTCGTTTGTCTTTCATCCTCAATCACAGCATTTCCTTCGAAATAATGCTCCCGTTCTTTCCCTCCAATATAGCCAAGGTGTGTATAGCCGAGAGATTGCAGATGACGAATGGCACGATCTGCCGCTTTGACAAAATCAACATGTACACAATCATACAAATCTTCATCCGCATAATGATTGATAAAAACAATGTGCTCCATTCGGTTTGTCATTTTTTCAACCGTTTCTGGGCTGATTCGTCCAATGACGATCAAACCGTCAATATCCTTTAGCATCGCCCCTTGATCCATGCTTCTTAGGCGAAAGGTATGGAGAGTGGACAAGCCTTGTTTGGCATATTCTTTTTCAATTCCTTTTCGAATCGATGAAAAAAAGGGATCATTTAATTCTTCGTCAATGGATTGAGCGACAACGATACCGATGACTGGGGATTCAGATGGGCTTTTTTCTTCTGCTGGATCAGCTTTTCTTGCTCTTACTGGGGTATAGTTTAACCTCTTAGCAATGTCGAGGATGTTTTGTCTCGTTGCGTGTGAAACGGCAAGCGTTTGATCGCCATTTAACACACGGGAAACTGTAGAAACGGATACTTTTGCATCATGAGCAATATCTTTAAGTGTGGTCATAGGCAAACTCCTCATGGTTATTTGACTAAATATTTACTAAAGATATTTGAAGGATAACATATTAATAAAGCGCTTTCAATTATGGATTTGTGATTTTGATTTTGTTCCTGGGTGTGTTTTGGTGAAGTTTTAGGGTTTTTAGTAAAGTTGCGTAAAAAAGAAAATGTTTCATCTTATTTTTTACTGAGGTGATTTCAATCATGTTGAAGCATGATCTAGATAAAGCGGATCGCCATTCCTAGTTTTAACCAATTTTTTTTGTTTTGCCGGTTTTTCATCTTTTTTGAGCAACGGAAAAAGCCCCTTCTCTTCAGAATTGGAAATCATGCTGCTTATCTCTATCATACGATGATCTACATAGTAAAAAGTTTTCTCAGTTTGAAGGTCAATAAACGCAAAAAAACTTGAATGGTATAAAGCCAGTCAAGTTTTTTTCATGTCTTATCATCTTTTTTTCTATACGTGACACTTAAAATTCTTCCTTATTTAAACTAAAACCGAAATCCAAATAGTTTTCATATGAAATACAAATACACCAATCACCTTCTAATGATATAAAGTAGTGGTGCTGTGGGATATCTAAAAAATAGACTAGTAACTCTTCTAAATGTTTTAATTCAAACTGGTAGCCAAACTCTGTAAGGTTATCCCCTATATATATTACTTGTAAGTCATTATCTAAATATTTTTCTTTTAGTTCAGTTATAAATAGAAGAGCATCAGGAAGTAACGATTCATTATTTGAGCTCTTACTATGATGTTTATTGGTTTGTAACCAATCTATTTTTGAACCAGCAAATTCAAATTTTTGTTCTATTACATCTAAATAAATTTCTGGATTTTTATGTACTTTGACACTTTTAAGAAGGTCTTTTAATTCCAAATCCTTTATTAGATCTTCATCATAAGAATTCAAAAAAATTACCCCCTTTATCTAAAATCTTTTTGTGTTTTTTTCAATGTTTTTCTTATCAAAATTCATAGAAATCTCTGTTCCGTCATTTGTCGCATTCATCATTTCAGCGTACAATGCCATTGTAGCTTGCCGCTCCATCTCTTACAAAGCATTTTCACTTTTTGACCGGATTTTATTAAATCTTTAACCGTTTTCTTCCTGACATACCTAAACCTCCATTCTTCTATGTTCAATCCCAATAATAAATATAGTGCTGAGTTGAAGAATCTATTATCATCCCCATTTTTTCATACAATTGTTGTGCTTTTGTATTAGAAGTCGCTGTTTCTAGACTGATAAATCGAGCTCCTTTATCGTTTGCAAATGAAAATGCTTTTTCCATCAATTGCTGACCTATTCCCTTTTGACGAGAATCTTGTATAACAAACAAATCATTTAAAATGAACGCATCTTTCATCGCAACAGATGAAAATGTTGGATACAATTGGACAAATCCTAAATATTGTTCATCTTCCTTTGCAACAAACAAAATAGACTCTTGTTTACGGTATCGTTCCGCTAGAAAATGATAAGCACCTTCTACATTTGAAAGTTGCTTATAAAATTGGCGATATTGATCAAACAGAACCGCAACTTGCTTTAAGTCATTTTCATTAGCTCTTACTATATCCACTCTTCTATCCCCTTTCATATCAATTAGTAGTATAATAATCGATATTCTGACATGTGAAAATGTACAGATTTACACTTTATTAAATGTCAGAAGGGAGGAATAAAAAGATGAAACATTATATTTTCCCCTTCAGTGCCAATCAACCAAAATATAAACAAATTTATGAGCAATTTAAGAAATTAATCGAGGAGGGAAAGGTAAAAACAGGAGAAAATCTTCCTTCTATTCGTTCACTAGCAAATGACTTAGGTGTTAGTCGTCATACAACATTGCAAGCATATGATCAATTATTAGCTGAAGGTTACATTCAAGCCAATGTGCGTAAAGGCTATACTGTCAATAAATTTGAACCAATATTTCTTCACACCCCTATTCCAGAAGTACCTAGAACTAAACCAACACAATCGATCGATTTCGTTGATTTCAAAGTAAGTGCTGTTGATGAGGAACAATTCCCTTTAAAAGTTTGGCGGCAAATTTCTAACAAAGTGCTGCAGCAATCCATTAGCTTTCAATATGGATATCCTTTTGGAGAGCCGGAATTTAAACAAGAATTGGCTGATTACTTATTTCAAGCGAGAGGTATAATCATTAATCCCCAAAACATGATTGTTGGAAGTAATACACAGCAGCTGCTATTGTATTTAGGGTTTCTATTAAAAGAACGTTTTTCTAGTATGATTGTTGAAAACCCTGGTTATAGCGGTGTACGGGAGGTCTGTCATTTACATGGATTTGAGATTGAAAGTATTCCTGCATCCAAACAGGGTGTATTATTGGACTCACTCGTAAATAAAAGCGGGAAATTATTGTACATAACACCTTCACACCAATATCCTACTGGTACTGCACTATCGATTCAACAAAGACTTGAATTGATTCAATGGGTACGATCAAATAACGGTTTCATATTAGAGGATGATTACGATGGAGAATTTCGATATGGCCAAAAACCCTTTCCTGCTTTAGCTTCTTTAGATGCTGAACATGTCATTTATTTTGGTACGTTTTCAAAAGCATTTCTACCATCTATACGATTGGCATATATGGCTTTACCTGATTCATTAATCAATATCTATATGAGAGAATTTCAACACTTCGAACATAATGCTTCTTTATTACATCAACTGACCATGACTGAATTTATGAAAAGCGGGGAATGGACAAAGCATATTAAACGTATGCGCAATACTTATAAAAGGAAAATGAACTTATTGGTTCAACAAGTTCAACTTTTATTTGGAAAACAAATTGAGATCATTGGTGACAATGCAGGATTATATATCATGTTACGTATACACACTCCCTATACCGAAAAAGAATTAATTGAAAAAGCCCTTCAACAGCATGTTAAAGTTTATCCAACAAGTCATTTATTTATCGAAAATCCACCTGTACTACCTCACATACTGCTCGGTTTCGCAAACCTTTCTCTTGAACAAATCGAAAGGGGTATTTGTTTATTAAAAGAAGCATGGGAATAAGATTGGTGGTTCATTGACGATTTTGTTTGAAACTTGGAGCATGAATTTTGTGAATCGACTCTTTATCAAAATACCACTTCACCTTTCTGCTTTACCACTATTGGTGATACGGCTCACCGTGATGTATCGAATATGAGTTCTAACAAGCATTGATTATGGACAATATAGGAGTAGTCTCTCTTGTAAACTTTCCAAGATTTCTATAGGCATTTCCCTGACCTTGATATCCTTTGATGGAAAAAATAGCCAATTTGTTATCTCGGTTATTTCTTCTGATTGATTAACATTGATAAAAGTCTTTAGAATGGCTGTAGTTTGGTAAGGGTTCGTATAAGAAATTGACATTCTTAAAGGATGGTATTTTTTGAACTGTGCAATTGCCTTCGGACCAAGTTCAAGGACAAGGTTGATTACTTCCTCCTGCTTACTTAGTTTTTCTAAAATTTTTTTCCTGCTTAATTTAATATTTGTAGAGCATGGTTCTACATCTGTGAGATTGTCGACAGGCAAAATCCGTTTCTTCTCTTCCTTTAAATCAAAGCCTTCAATCAGCCACAGGCTTTTTTCACGATAAAGGTTCAAGAGGTAAATAGGATAGGACTTTATCACTTTCCCCTCTCTAATGGTAATCAGTAAATATCGATCCAAAATAAGCAGCTGGATTAATTTTTCTAACATGGGATGAGGGAGATCGGACAAATCAAGCAAATCAGGATTATTCGGGTTAGTCCCTTCAAATAGCAAGAGGCGATTTAAAAGAGTAAGGTCATCTTGCTGGGTTTCTGAGATGAGTCCTAGTAATTTTTCAGCTAAAGACTGGCGACTCTTTAAATAAGGGAGTTGTTGGTTTCTCCTGGCCATAAAGGCAATAAAAAGAGCTTTAATCTCATTATCGGTAAAACGAACAGTTGGCAGGACAGAGTTGTTCATAACAAAATATCCCCCGCCCCTTCCGACTCCTGCGACAAGCGGCATCCCCATAGCTTCAATTTCTCTGATGTCTCTAATTGCTGTCGAACGAGAGATATGAAATTCTCTCATGATTTCAGAAATTGTAAAGTTGGCGCGGTTGTTAATATACCGCATGATGGTATTAATCCGTTCAACTTTTTTCATCTGGTCCCCCTAAACAGTATCATTTTTTGACATGGTTTAAGCCTATTATATACCTATCAAGTGAAAAGACAGAATCACTTGGTTCATTTTTCGAAAAGGAAGTGTTGAATATGGCAGAATATATACTAGAAGAAAAAGACAGCTTTCACGTGTTAGGTATTGGAACTGAACTTAAGAGTCATTACACAGACTATGCGGGTATAACGAAGGAAAAAGCAGACTTTTGGCAAGCAGTCAACCAAGAAGGTCAGCTTGACACCTTAAAAGCCATTGCCACAAATGACTATATTTTTATCGTAAACGAAGCGGTAAATAATAAGCTGATGCATTATGTCGGGGTCATGACAGAGGAATCGTTACCAGAAGCGGACAGAGTGATTCAATTTCCTAAAGGGGAATATCTAATCGTTAAAGGGGAAGCTAAAACCGCTGATGAATTGCATTTGGTCAAGTCTTGCCTGAAGCAAAGAATTTTGCCTATGTTGGTGGACCAAATGCAGTGGTAGAAATGGGACAGCGAAACGACTTATTACTGGGTGAGATGTGGATTCCTGTTGTACGGAAATAAGAAGGATATGGAGGGATAGAAATGACTTATATCGTTGATTTTAAACATGTGTCTACGACTGGTTTAGAGTCTTCACCTGTAGCAGAAGCACTTGCGGGCTTAAGAGCGAATGAGGCTCGTTACTTTATGAATAAATATAAGTATGAATTTACAGTATTACCTGCTAGCGAAAGTCAGGAGACCCTTGATTATGTAAACCGAGTGTTAAAAGAAGAACGTGAACTAGAGTTTGCAGCCAAACCTTTAGAAACGGCAAGTTTTCAAGTGGAAAATATCAAATGGACCTACGTCTTTTATGAGGATGGTCTTGCAATTAACGTCCTGTATACAGTGGATGACCCGAAAAAACGCGCTGTTGGTTTTAAGCTTTCTGAAGGGATGGAAGTACCAAAGGAATTAGAAGGGAAATTTAAATTTGCTAGGCAGAAGTCTAAACTAGCTGGAACGATTCGTGGGTCATTTTTTAAAATTAAAGGGGAATATTGAACTCGAATTTGTGAATTTGATTGAACAAATAAGTTAAAATTATTTCCTCTTGTAAACAGAGCAGCATTCTCTATGCATTATTAGAGGATGTTTTTCTTTTACCAACATTATTTTCTTATGAAAAAGTTCGCCGTTAAAGTGGCTTGTCTGTTTAACATCTATACTTTTTTCAAAGGAATTTCTCATCTATATCAAAGAAAAAGATGTAAAGTATCCCTCATTCAAAAAACACTCACTATAAAAGCCAATAACACAAAAAACCTTGAAAGGAATTTAGCCAATCAAGGTATGCGTTTTATTTTTTTAATCAACTAGTAACTCCAAGTAATATTTATCATTTTCTTCTATTTTTCTTAAAAATTGTTCAAGAGAAGTCGCAATTTGAATATCATAATAGTAAACCGGACTGCTATTCTTTTCATTCAATTCAATTGACATTAAAGCTGATTCACTACCTTCAAAAAATATTAGTTTGTTATTTTCAAATTCATCATAGATTTCTATATCAGGATAAAACTCAAAATCATTAACTCTTAATCGAAAATCTCTTACGGAATAAGGATCCATAATACGATTGATATTAAACTCTGAACCTTTAATAAACCCATACCCAACCTCTATATAAAAATTAACTAACTCTTTAGGAAATTTTAAATCAAGTTCCTTCTCAACCTCTTTTATTTCATTTTCAGTTACTGGATGAAAACTATTTTCTTGATTTGCCTTTATAGATTCGTATCCCATTATTTTTTACCTCCTTTAAATAGTTCGTTTGCTGGTGAACCTTTTCCATGAATACCAGCTTGATGCTCATTTGGGAATTTTGCAGGATGCATATTCCACCATTCATGTTCTCCTCCAAATGTATTCTCAATTATATGATGAGCATCATATTTATCTCCTTTTTTCCTAATTATTTTACCTGTTTTTTCTGAAATAACATTTTCATTATACTCAGGCCACTTTTGCCCAGTATTTTCTTCCCACTTTTTGATCACTGTATTTTTTACTTTATCAAATTCTGCTCTATGCTTAGCTGTTTCTATTGGTGACATTTTTTTATATTCTTTATTTCTTAAGGCTTCCTTCAACTTCTGTGTTTGGTTTTTAGGTAACTCTCTGCCTGTTCGGCCTTCTATATCTCTAATATATTTTTTTATTGTATCAGAATCTATCTTATTACCCTTAACCCCCATTTTACCATGAAACCCTTTCGCTCCAAACGGCAAAAGCATCCCCAACGCCGCATTCATACTCGCTTCCTGCTGTTCTTTCGAGATCTTATTTCCAAACATGTCTCGGCCTGTGATTGCTTCGCTGAAACCGTTAGTGGCGGTGAGCCCATATAATCCTTTTTGTGATGTTTTCAGGGCGTCAAAGGATTTTTGTGATGTCTTGTAGATGTCGACTGCCCTGACTGCGGCTGATGTGGCTTGGGTGGTTTTATAGACAGCCTTTCCGCCTTTGAAAATGCGGCCTGCCCAGCCGACGATTGGGATGTAACCGGCTGCTGTCATACCGCCTGCGGCGACTCGCTGGCCTGCGGTGAGTTCCTCGCCTGTGATTGGATCAACACCTGTTGCGGCACGTTTTGCATCGTTCACACCAGTCAGTTCATTTACGATATTTCCACCGTAATCGAGCGCTTTTTCATACCAAGGACGGTTGGCGAGCGCTTCTTGTTCTTTTGCAATCTCTCGGGCTTCTTCTTGTTCTTTTTTGATTTTCAGATATTCAGAAGTTTGCTTCTCAATATCGCTTTTTGCCTTGTAGATTTCGCTATTTTGATACGCTTTCTTGTCAAAATTCATAGGCGAAATCGCTTTTCCATCATTTGTCGCATTCATCATTTCAGCGTACAATGCCATTGTAGCTTTCTGTTCCGTTTCTGACAAAGCATATTCATCTTTTAAA
>NZ_LGYN01000007.1 GCF_001307105.1 Bacillus australimaris
TACCACATAGCGTATATAGAACGATCATAATCATTAATCATAATTCTTTTGACATCACCTTTGATAAGCAGTTTCAAAGCTACTGCCGCTCCTCCACAATATGGCTCAATATAAGTGTTTATATTATTCTCTTTTATTAGAAACTGAACATATTTATATGTCTTATTTTTACCACCTGGATATCTTAAGGGGCTATAATTATTCATAGATAGAAACATCTCCATAACTAAACTATTAACTTAAAGCAGCAAACAGTTTATCTAAATAAGTTTGATATGCCTTAAATATTGTTTTTAATGTAATTGAACTTATATTACTTCTATAGTCATGAATTTTACCATTTAGAGTTTCAATATCTTTTCCATTTCCAAAGGATTTTTTTAATTCTTTATTAATAATTTCTTTGTCATATAAATGAGCAGATACTTTAGAAATAAGCTGTGTAAGGTCAGATGGTCTATCTATTCCATTTCTATGTTTATCCCAGTATGCTTTTGATGAATACTCTAGTAATACCCTAATTAAAAAAGCTATGATGACAAACTTATCGCTTTGTGTAGAAATATCCTTTTCTTTTTCCAAACAGTTTAATACAGAAACTATATTTGAATATTCTTCTTTTTTAGCTAATAGTCCAAATGATTTTTGATACCATTCTTCACTAAATAGAACCTCACCTGCTACAGATTTTTTAAAAGGGATATTCAAGTAGACCTTGTAAGTTTTAACTATATCATTCAATCTAATATTTATATTATACTCTCCGTTTTTAGAAAGTGCTGAAATTTTGTTATTTATTATCGCAATATCATTATCATCAGAATACACTGCTATTTCTGAATAAATATCATGGTTTTCTAATAATATTTCGCCTTGTTCATTTATAACTTTTATATTGTTAAGTGTGTCATAATTAGCTCTAACTAAAGTTAATTCATTTTTTTTAACAAAAAGTTTATACTGCTGACTAACTTCATTTACACTATTTTTTTTTCCATCTTTCTCTCCAATAGGAACTAATCCATCCTTTAGTCCACCTTTAGTAGCACCACTAGGCGGAGTAGCTGGAGTAGCTGGAGTAGCATCACTAGGTAGAGTAGCTGGAGTAACTAAATTAGTATCTTCAATATAATTTTTTATCAATTGCTTCAACCCCGGAACAACCTTATTTTCTTCTAACAGGTTGTCCCACATCTTCTGAGTGTTAAAAGTTCTTGTATTAAGAGTACAAGTTATCCATGTGGCTTCACCTAATTTTTTAAGTATTTCTTGAAACTCTTCTTCTCTATTCTTTTCAGGTAACAGATAGAAATTATCATCTTCCTTTAAATTTAATGTCTTTTTTAGTTTGCGCCAAACTCTTGAAATAAGAACATCATTTTCTAAGTGTGATAATTCTTTTAATTCAGGATAGGAAGATTTAACCGAATTATGGATAGCATTTAAAAACCTTAGCTGTTTAATGGCATTCTTTATATCTTTTGGTTTCTCAGGCGTGACTTTTTCAATCTCTTCTATGGCACTTTTACTGGATAAACCATTTTTTTTATGTTGAGTAAATAAATTATCATAGAATATTCTTTTATCAGAGGGACGCCATTCCTTAATCCCTTCAATATGCTTTGCTGTAATTTTGAATAACGCTTCATCTTTATTGTCTTCATCTATCACATCGCAGTGCACCATAAAATCATCTATATTTAGTTTTTCTATTTCTCTTCTATCTGAACTGCTAAGTCTTTGTTTTTCTTTAAAAATTATTTTTAGTGCTGCAATTCTTCTATTGCCCTCTAAGACAACATATTGTGTATTTACTCTATTTCTTTTCTCAAGAACTATTACTCTTTCACCCAGCGTTACATATCCATTTTTTATAATTTGTTGAGCTAATGACTTTACATCTTCATACTGGATTAAGTAATCAATTATTTCTTCCTCTTTTGAAAACTTAAACAGAGAAAATCTTGGGTTATTTAAGTCTAGTTTTATTAGTGTGGGATCTAATTTCATTGTTTTAAACATAACATTGCTCCATTTTCGTGTTATTTGAATTAAAATTGGATTAATTTACAATTAAAATTATATAACTTCAAAATTTAGAAAGCAATGTTAGCTTAATCAGAAAATGAACATTTATGCAAAATTCTATATTAAATTTAGCATAAAAAAGCCAAAAAACCGCATTAGGCTTTTTGACTCAATTCCCTACTCCCACTCAATCGTAGCAGGCGGCTTACTCGTAATATCATACACCACGCGGTTAATATGCTTCACTTCATTGACAATACGAGTTGAGATCTTTTCAAGCACGTCCCAAGGGATTCTTGCCCAGTCACTCGTCATACCGTCAATAGATGTAACAGCACGGATACCGATTGTGTAGTCGTATGTTCTTGCGTCACCCATGACACCTACGCTGCGGATGTCTGGGAGAACCGTGAAGTATTGCCAGATGTCGCGCTCAAGGCCGAAGTTGGCAATTTCTTCGCGTAGAATTGCATCCGATTCACGGACGATTTCTAGTTTTTCTTCAGAAATTTCACCTAGTACACGGATACCTAGTCCTGGACCTGGGAATGGCTGTCTCCAGACGATGTCATCAGGAATGCCAAGCTCTGAACCTAGGGCACGGACTTCATCCTTGAATAGCGTATTCAAAGGCTCAATCAATTCGAACTGCATGTCTTCTGGAAGACCGCCTACGTTATGGTGAGATTTGATTGTTTGTGCCGTTGCTGTTCCGCTCTCAATGATGTCTGTGTAAAGTGTTCCTTGTGCTAAGTAGTCGATTCCTTTTAGCTTGTCCGCTTCGTCATCGAATACATAGATGAATTCGTTACCGATGATCTTACGTTTTTGCTCAGGATCAGATACACCTTTTAGCTTGTTTAAGAAACGATCTTTCGCATCTACTTTAATCACGTTCATGTTGAAACCTTCGCTAAATGTCTTCATAACCCCTTCTGCTTCGCCTTTGCGAAGCAGACCGTGGTCAACGAAAATACATGTCAGCTGATCGCCGATCGCTTTGTGGATCAATACCGCCACAACAGATGAATCCACACCGCCGCTTAGTGCGCACAATACTTGCTTGTCGCCTACTGTTTCACGGATTTTCTGCATTTCAATTTCAATGAAGTTCTCCATTGACCATTTGCCATCACAATCACATACGCCGAAAACAAAGTTTTTCAATAGGTCATTTCCGTACTCAGAGTGACGAACCTCTGGGTGGAACTGAACGCCATAGAAATTCTTCTCAGCTAAGCTCATGGCTGAGTTTGGACAATGTGCACTTGTTGCATCGACTGTAAAGCCTTCTGGTACTTCAACAACGAGGTCACCATGGCTCATCCAAACGACTTGATCCGTTGGAAGGTCTTTGAATAAAGCAGGTGTTCCGTTAATATGAATGTCTGCTTTTCCATATTCACGCTGGCTTGCCGCTTCTACTTTCCCGCCTAAATAATGAGTCATAAGCTGCATGCCGTAGCAAATGCCTAAAACCGGAATGCCTAGATCAAAAATCTTTTCGTCACAGCGGAAAGATCCTTCATCATAAACACTGTTTGGTCCACCAGAAAGGATGATTCCTTTAGGTGCCATTTTTTTAATTTCTTCAGCAGTTAAAGTGTGCGGATGAAGCTCACTGTACACACCAAATTCACGAATACGGCGTGTGATCAACTGATTGTACTGACTGCCGAAATCGAGAACCAAAATCATTTCATTTACTAAATTTGTCATGGTGTCACCTCTATGTCCAATATAGTTTTTTATAAACGCACAGAAAAAATGAGAGGAGAAAACCTGCTCTCAGTGTGAATCACGCTTTTGAAGCGCCCAGACTCACATCCGAACGCTTCAATTTCATGTATTTTAGAAGGTTTTAATATTCACCTATTCTAACAACAGGAAGGTACGCGGTCAAGACTATCTCCTGTTTATTAAATTTTCCCATAACTTTGCCGATTGCCGCCAAAGCGCTGATGCATCTTCTCGCTTGTAGAGCGCACGTTCATAGAGCTGCGTCAGCTCTGACATGCGATGATCTCCATCCTTGTCATCCATCAAAGCAGCGAATTCTCTTAGCGTCATACCTGGCTTTTTCTCGATTCCCCTGCGCTTCAGCTGCTTTAATAGAGCCGCATACGCATAGAAGAACGCTTCCTCTTCCGGCAGACGTTTCACCTTTCTAGCAATAAAGAACGGCATCCATCTTGCTCTGAATCGATAAAGCATCCAGCTAATGAATCCAAGAAGGACAAGCGCTCCTGCCGCAAACCCTACAACCCAACCAACATGCACCATATTTTGCTTTGCCTGCACTGTTTGTTCCTTTGGTTGTGCCGGCTGCTCTGTCTCCTGCTGTTGCGGCTGGTCTTGTGGCTGATCTTCGCTTGCATCAGAACTAGACTGATCTTCTTCTTCCTTCTGATCATCCGTTTGATCGCTAGAAACGGCTTCATTCGTAAATGTCTCTGGGTTCGTGAACCCTTTTGTCGGTTCAAAGGTCACCCAGCCTCTGTTAGGAAAATAAACCTCTACCCATGAATGCGCATTGTTATTGGTCACTTCATACACATTGTTTCCATCCATCTGTGTTTCATATAGCTGACCAGACGTATACCCTTTCACCCATCTCGCCGGAATCCCAATCGACCGAAGCATCACGATCATAGAGGTTGAAAAATTATCACAGTAGCCAATCATCGTATCAAATAAAAATTGATCCACATAATCTTCGTTACGGCCAGGGACAGCGACATTTTGCGTTTCATATGAAAACTTCGCAGATCCTAAATAATCCTCGATCGCTTTGGCTTTATCATACATATTATCCTTCGTTTCCGTTAAGCTGTTTGCCAAAGTTTTCACACGCTCTGGCAATGAGGACGGAAGCTGCAAGTATTCACGTCCAACCTGCTGATTCACCTGCTTCTTTGTCGGTACTTTGATTCTCTGTAAATCCTCTAGGATAAATGTAGGGGATAAAAAGCTGACTTGGTAGTTCCCTAAATTTTTGGGCGGATTTTTCATAGACGGGACAATTTTCTCCGTTTTGCCCATTATTTGCAGCGGAATGTTTTCCATTGGCATCAATGAGATCGTCCCAATTGGATAGACGGCATGATTAAATCGATAGTCCGATTCTATATCAACTCTCGTTTCATGCTCCTCTGTTTTCACACGATTGGTAAACCATCTATTTGGCACCTCGGCGCCCTTTAGCCGAGTAGGCTTCGTATCATTTGAAGCATCCTCCCAGCCCTTGCCTGTGTAAATACTTTTTGTTTCTACACGAAAATAAGACGGCTCCTTTCCGCTCCACTTAAAGACTGGTGTGCGGTCCTCACTAAACGGGCCGCCAAGCGCCGAATCATCTGCACTATATCCAACTTTATTCTGCCCAGCTGCCCCATCTTGATTCGTGACCGCCTTAAAAAACGGGACAGGATCAGGCCATTTTGGATCTGACTTCGGCAAAGAAGCGCCGAGTGTCGCTGATAGGAGGACAAGCGCCAGCATAGGCAAAAACCACTTTAGGCGCGCTTTTTGTGACACCCGAACGCCTTCAGCTGAACGAAGTCGATCGAAATACAGCAGCCCAAGCAAACAAAAGCCAAACACCATAATACGGACAATCGCAAAGGTCGCATCATATGGCGTAAATGTATCAAGAATCGTGACATATACAATCGTCATCAGTAAAAAGAAAAAGATTCGCTGCTGATAAACCACCCAATAATGAAGCAAGTAGACAAGCAGCCACAGCAAAATATAAAAAAGCAATGTGCGGAAAGACGGATACATGTCACTCCACATGCCCCTGCTCATCAACGTGATATTATCTTTAATATCAGCAAACAAAGCAGCCAGATAGCCTGGCTCTGATTGATAAAAGATCAAATATAGGGCGAGCAAGATCAGCCCAGTACAAATAGGAAACGTGATATACCACTTCAGACGAAAGAATGTAAACAAACACGCAAGTCCTATAAAAATGATGAAATAAGACGTATGGCTCGTCTCAGTAAACTCCTGAAGTGGACGAAGCCACTCCCATAGCAGTAGAAATGCTACAGCATAATAGATGAACAACTCAAAACGGCTTTGCCGCTGATGCGTATGCAGCATATATGTTTATCACCTCACAGTTCTTTCGTGCAGACTGTCTTCAAATAAAGTGGTGGTGCGTATTCCAGAGGCCTTGAGCCGGTCTACAAGCAGTTTTTCTTTTGTCGTCAAACGCTCTCCAGCTCCCTTTACTAAAAGAACGGAAAGGTTCTTTTTGCTTCGATTGCCAAGCAGATTCGCAGCAAGCTCCTCCTGCAGCTGACCCGTGACGACATATTTTCCAGAATACTGATACTCACTCGCTGCTAACGGTTGATATTCTGATGTGCGAGAAGGCTGGTACTGCACCCTTGTTAAATAATAAAGCATGTCCTGTAAATGAAGCTCTCCTTGATCGACTCGAAAGGCATGCTGATCTCCTAGAGGGACAAGACCTGCAGGCACACCTTTTTTCACAGCCGTTTGGAGAACAGAGGCTGCAATAGACACAACAGTCTCAAAAACCGCTTCATCTGTAAAATCAGCAAACACAACAAGGTCCTTTGTTTGATTCTGTTCAAACTCCTTCGTCATCAGCTGGCCTCTTCTGGCCGTCGTCTTCCAGTCCACCCAAGCAAAACGGTCTCCTTGCTGGTATTCTCGCACGCCTGTTGTCATATTGGTCGGTTCATTTAACCACGAGTGAACCGCTTTGCCTCCATTTTCATTCACTGACTCAGCAGACGCCACCGGGAGATCCAGCACTTTAGGATAGACAAGCAGCTTTTTCTCTAACGGAAGGACCACTTCTTTTTCAACAAACCCAAACATATCACCCGTTTTGATTCTAACCGCAGTGAATTGATGCTCTCCCCGCGGAATATCATTCAATTGATAAGAAAATCGCCACGTTTTCTGAAACCAAGGAAATAGCATCTGCTTCATTTCAATCTGTTCCTGCAAATGAAAAGTATCTGGCGGAGCATCCTCCATCATGACGTAAACATACGGAAATGGAGTTGTCCGCTTGATTTCAACTTCAACGGACAGCACATCCCCCGCCTTCAAGCGGGTTTGCTGTAATGTCCTCTTGGCTGTCACGCGTAGTGGAATGAGTGCAAACAGCAAAGCATACAAAGCATAGGGTAAAAATGCATAAAAAAGGAACCAGCTCACAAACCCTCCCTGAAACATCGCATAACAAAAGGCTGCCGCAGTGAGGATGATGAGCATCATCACCCGTAACCATAATGAAACTGCTAAACGTTGACGTGACTTCATTGAGTCATCGACTTTTGAACTGGCACGCCAATTTGCTCAAGCATTTGTCGCAGCACTGTCTCCGCCTTCTTCCCTTCATACGTCGCTTCTGATGTCAAAATCATCCGATGCGGTAATGTATAAGGCGCCAAATACTGTACATCATCAGGAATGACATAATCGCGCTGATTCAAAAGGGCATATGCCTGTGCCGCTTTCATAAGTGCGATCGAACCCCTCGGACTCACACCTAAATAAACAGATGGATGGTTACGCGTCGCTTGAGCAATTTCTACAATATATTCTTTAATGGATGCATCCACATGAACGGTCTGAACAGCTTGCTGCAACGCATGGATATGTTCCTTTGTCATGACTGCCTGGAGCGTATCAATTGGGGATTGCTTCTCCTGCAAGTTGAGCACTTCCAGTTCCTCCAGCATGGTCGGATACCCCATTTGCAGCTTGAATAAAAATCGGTCCATTTGCGCTTCTGGCAGTGGATAAGTTCCTTCATATTCCACCGGATTTTGCGTTGCCATGACGAAAAAAGGATCCGCAAGCGGCATCGTGTCTCCATCCACTGTGACACTGCCTTCTTCCATCGCTTCGAGCAATGCCGACTGTGTTTTAGGGGATGTCCGATTGATCTCATCTGCCAAAATAATCTGCCCCATAATCGGCCCTTGCCTAAATTCAAATTCATTTGTCTTTTTATTAAAAATCGACACGCCTGTTACATCTGAAGGCAAAAGATCAGGAGTAAATTGGATTCTCTTAAACTCACAGCCAATGGATTTTGCCAAAGCACGAACCATCATCGTCTTCCCAACGCCAGGCACATCCTCTAGCAGCACATGCCCCTTCGCCAAAATCGCAACAAGGCTTAATATCGCAATATCTTTTTTCCCAACCATGACTTTATTGATGTTATCTACAATCTTTTGTAAATCTGAATGCATCGGTTCATCAAATGCCATCCTGATCCTCCTATCACGTTTCCGTCAAATTTCATATAGTCTAACTTTACCATACAACGCGCATTTGCATAAAACATCAGCATAGAAAAAAAAGCCTTCTCACGATGGAAAAGACTTCTTCTCTTCTTTTGGCTCACTTGCTGGCTCCATATGAACATGAGAGTGTAAAATATCATGCTCCTGCTTCATTCTACGTTCAATTTCATCTGCAATATCATGGCTTTCTGCAATGTTCAAGTGCGGTTCGACCTCAACCACGACATCCACATGGACCGTACTACCAAGATAGCGGGCCTTAATGTCCTTTAAATCACCCACTCCTGGAGTTGCTTCAATAGTCTCTTTATATTTTGACATATCTTTGATATGAAAACCGTCTGTTAACGAATGAGAGGCATCTCTGAAAATCTCCCACGCTGTTTTACAAATAATGAGGCCAATGACAAACGCTGCAAGCGTATCAATCCATGCCAGCTGAAATTGAGAGGCCATGATACCCACAAATGTTCCGATACTCACATACGCATCTGATTTATTATCAGCAGCTGCCGCATGAAGAGCCTGGCTATTGATCCGTTTAGACAGATTGCGGTTGTAAATATACACACCGTACATCACCACAGCACTTCCTGCTGCCGTCCAAGCCGCGATCATATCAGGCGTTTGATGCTCAGATGAGAAGAGCGACTGGCCTGCACTCAGCAAAACCTGAAGTCCCACAAGCATCATGATAAAGGACGCCATAAGAGATGCAATATTCTCCGCTCTAAAATGACCGTATGGATGATCTTCATCAGGCGGCTTTTGAGAAATACGCAGCCCAATCAACACAGCAAGGGATGCAATAATATCTGTCGTGTTATTCAATCCATCCGCTGAAAGAGCCTCTGAATGAAACACATACCCAATAATAAGTTTGACCACAGATAAAATCACATAGGCAATGATGCTGACCCAAGCACCTGTTTCACCTTGTCTTAATTCGTTATAGCGCTCCATGTCAAACCGCGCCTCCTCACACATCACTTTTCTATTATTTATCTTACAAAGCAAAGCCCGTGTGGGTCTACAGCAACATGATTCGCTTATGTCAGCAAAATAGGATACATAGAAATGTGTTGACCTAAGTAAACTTATTTTTACAAGGTCAATTGACCTCAAGACCTACTCCCATCAACCTTTTTCCAATTCGCCATGAAATGGACATATAGTAAAATCACTCTTCCTAGCGAATTATCAGAATAATTTTATTTTCCGACACAACTTTTCCTCTCCCTATTTTAGGCTATTTTAAGAATGATCTGAGGGAAAAGAGGGAACATAATCTCTCAAATCCTTTCTACTTTTTAACATCATGTTAAGAGGTTTGAAATGTCAGTTTGATAACCTGTCCAATGCTGAATGACAATTCAGTGTGATAAAATTTAAAATATTCTAAAAACAAATTCTCTATTCAAGAGAAATGTTTGGAGGTAAAGAAATGTCCAACATGACAAACGGTCTTCAAAAAAACCTTAAAACAAGACATATTTCAATGATCTCAATTGCTGGGGTCATTGGGGCAGGGCTATTTGTTGGTAGCGGCGCTGTCATTCATTCTGCAGGGCCTGGATCCATTCTTTCCTATTCTTTTGCCGGACTTCTAGTCATATTTATTATGAGAATGCTTGGAGAAATGGCATGTGCCTATCCGACAAGCGGTTCCTTCTCACAATATGCGAGCGATGCCATTGGTCCATGGGCCGGGTTTACAATCGGCTGGCTTTACTGGTTCTTCTGGGTCATCGTCATCGCCATCGAAGCCATTGCCGGTGCTGCCATTATTCAATATTGGTATGGAGATGCACCTGTTTGGCTCACAAGTCTTATCCTCACAATCCTCTTAACTTTAACAAACATCTTTTCTGTTAAATCTTTTGGCGAATTTGAATATTGGTTTTCATTAATTAAAGTCGTCAGCATTATTCTCTTTCTACTCATTGGTTTTGCATTTATCTTTGGTTTTGGCGGTCATCATACTTCAGGTCTTGCCAACTTAACAGGGAACGGCGGTTTCCTTCCAAATGGATTCGGCTCTGTCTTGCTCGGAATCGTCGTCGTCATCTTTTCCTTCATGGGAACCGAGATTGTGGCAATCGCAGCCGGTGAATCAGCAGACCCAGTCAAATCAGTGACGACTGCTACCCGCTCTGTTGTATGGCGTATTATCGTATTCTACGTCGGATCAATCGCTGTCGTTGTCACCTTGCTACCATGGAATTCAGCAAATATTTTAACAAGCCCGTTCGTTGCGGTATTAGAATATATCGGTGTCCCATCAGCCGCTCAAGTCATGAATGTCATTGTCTTAACAGCTGTTCTTTCTTGTTTAAACTCCGGATTGTACACAACGTCCAGAATGCTTTATTCATTAGCAGAAAGAGGCGAAGCGCCAAAACGCTTTATGAAAATCAGCAAACGTGGTGTTCCTGTCGCAGCTACAGTTGCAGGCACCTTCTTTTCCTACATTGCCGTTATGATGAACTACTTTTATCCTGAAACCATCTTTTTGTTCTTAGTCAATGCATCTGGCGCCATTGCCCTTCTTGTCTACTTGGTCATTGCCGTTTCACAATTAAGAATGCGCCGTAAAATTGAAAAAGAAAATCCAGAACAACTTAAAATCAAAATGTGGCTGTTCCCATACCTCACATACTTTACCATTTTGGTCATTTGCGCCATTTTGGCATCGATGCTGTTTATCGAATCAATGAGACCACAGCTCATTTTGACAAGTATCATTACCTTTAGCGTACTGGCCGCCTATTTCATCTTTAAACCAAATAAAAAGGTGCCTGCGAATGCAGCGCTTGAAAATAAACATCCGTAATTTCCCCGCTGAAAAGCGGGTTTTTTTATTTTATTCACCTATTTGGATGTCCGCACTTATACTGTATCAAATTGAATTTTAAGTGAGGATTAGTCAACATGAACCTAGAAAAATTTGTTGACGAGCTTCCAATTCCAGAAGTCGCGGAGCCCGTCAAAAAGAACCCAAGACAAACGTATTATGAAATTACTATGGAGGAGGTATTTTTAAAAGTTCATAGAGATCTGCCCCCAACCAAGCTATGGACCTATAATGGCAGCCTGCCTGGTCCAACCATTAAAGCGAATCGAAATGAAAAGGTCAAAGTGAAATGGATGAACAACTTGCCGCTAAAACATTTTCTGCCTGTCGATCACACCATTCACCCCGGGCATCATGATGAACCAGAGGTCAAAACAGTCGTTCATCTGCATGGCGGTGTCACACCAGCAAGCAGTGATGGCTACCCAGAGGCCTGGTTTTCAAGGAACTTTGAAGCAACCGGTCCCTTCTTTGAAAGAGAGACCTACGTATACCCCAATCATCAGCAAGCCTGCACATTGTGGTATCACGATCATGCGATGGCATTGACACGACTAAATGTGTACGCCGGCTTAGCAGGGTTTTATTTGATCTCAGATGCTTATGAAAAGTCCTTAGAGCTGCCGAAAGGTGACTATGACATTCCTTTAATGATCATGGACCGTACGTTTCAGGAGGATGGCTCACTGTTTTATCCTAGCAGACCAAACAATACACCAGAGGACAGTGACATACCAGACCCATCCATCGTGCCCTTTTTTTGTGGAGAAACCATTTTAGTCAATGGAAAAGTATGGCCGTATTTAGAAGTAGAACCGCGAAAATACCGTTTTCGTATTTTAAATGCGTCCAATACTAGAACTTACGAGCTGCATCTAGATAACGACGCCACAATCTTGCAAATTGGTTCCGATGGGGGCTTTTTGCCAAGACCTGTTCACCATCAATCCTTTAGCATCGCACCTGCTGAACGTTTCGATGTCATCATCGACTTTTCAGCGTATGAAAACAAAACGATCATTCTCAAAAATACAGCCGGCTGCGGACAGGAAGTGAATCCTGAAACAGATGCGAATATTATGCAATTCAAAGTCACACGTCCGCTTAAAGGAAGAGCACCTAAAACATTACGTCCGATTTTCAAACCGCTTCCACTACTTCGGCCAAGTCGAGCTGATAAAGAGCGTACGCTCACTCTTACCGGCACGCAGGATAAATACGGGCGCCCTATCCTATTGCTGGATAACCAATTTTGGAGTGATCCTGTCACAGAAAACCCTCGTCTTGGCAGTGTAGAAATGTGGTCTATCGTCAATCCAACTAGGGGCACACACCCTATTCATTTACACCTTGTTCAATTTAAGGTGATAGATAGAAGACCATTTGATACAGAGGTCTATCAATCGACAGGAGAAATTGTCTATACAGGGACGAACGAAGCACCTCCTTTACACGAACAAGGCTATAAGGACACCATTCAAGCGCATGCTGGTGAGGTCATCCGAATCATTGCTCGTTTTGTTCCATACAGCGGCCGGTATGTGTGGCATTGTCATATTTTAGAGCATGAAGATTATGACATGATGAGGCCGATGGATATCATTTAATAAAAATGAAACCACTCTTCCCGTCAATGCGTAGAAATCTATATGAAACTGCTGATCACAAAAGGGCTAACGGATATCCATTCATTAGCCCTTTCAAAATGGAATCATCAATCGCATGAATAGTTTCTTTGAACATTCAACACTTAAAATGTTGACGCAGCAAACCGATAATACTACTATATACCCATTACATCTATCAAAAGGCACATAAGCCACAATGAACGAACAAATGGAAAATTGCGATAAAAAACGGAGGAGTTCAATTTGAATGAAGAAAAAGAGACTTGCCAGGTCAAACAAGAAACAGCGGCAGGTAACATAGAGAAGCTTTCAATTCATGAGAACGAGAGCTTTCGGTCAAACATTGAACAACTAACGATTGAACTCGGTGAACAAAAAGAATTCAACCACTTCATATTAGATGAAAAACAAAAGGCCATCAGCACATTATCTGCCCTCATCACAAAAGGCGATTGTGAAAAAGAGTTAAAGATTCATTTTGAACAAGCATTACATATCGGACTTTCTGTCATAGAGATTATGGAGATTATTAAGCACTGTACAAAGGTGGCTGGATTTCCTCACTCCATTAATGCCCTGTTTATCTTTCAAAACTTACTTGATGAAAACACCAAATAAAGCAGAGAAAACGAGAAGCCATTGGTTCTCTCGTTTTTTTATGTCCACTCATATTACTCTTTTTCTTCATCTCTGTCACAAAAGCAAAATAAGAAAATAACACCTATTTCCCAGCTGAAAAACAGATTCCCCTTACATAAAAATCCCAATTCCCCCATCATTTCAAACGGCAAAATAAAAAAACGTCCAGTTATATAAAATAACTGAACGCACCTTTATCGATTGACAGTGAAATTGTTAACGATTCCGCCATCCTTCTCCCAAGCAGCTTCCACTGTTTTCTTCTTCATATTGTATTCAAAAATCGTGCGCACCTTTGCCTTTCGTCCAGTGTCATCCTTTAATTCCTTTGCGTTTTTTGCAACACCTAAGAAATAAATAGAAGACCCGTCAGTAGAAAATTGCGGCTGTGCAGCACTTAAAATATGCACATCCCGGCTGTTTTTAACGAGTGTAGCCATTTTTCCTGTTTCTACATCGAGCATTTTAATAGAACATACTTCTTTTTCTTTACGAACCTTTACTTCTGTATAAATCAATTTCTTGTGATCAGGTGAAAATGAAATATCATTGATCGTTTGTGAGATGCGTGCAATGCGCTTCCCCTTCTCACCTGTTTGAAGGGTGATCTTCATCGTCGTTGGTTCAGGGTCTCTTCCCTTTTCATTCGCTTCATCGGTTTTCTGATAATCTTCTTTTAAAGAATAATGCTGGATCGCCAATAGATTTGAAGTCGGATCATATGCAAAAGAACTCACCGTATCATCCTTGCTTTTCTCTGGATACAGCATCTTCACTTTGTGTGTCTTCAAATCAAAAGAAGCGACATAAAATTGCTCTCCTGAATCCTTGTTATACCTTAGAAATAAATGCTTCCCATCACCAGACAGCCTCATACTGTCGATGGAATCATCACTCGTAAACAACGTTTTTTCTTTTTCAGATTTCACATTTAATTCCCGAATACTCACTTTTTGCGTGTCTTCATCCGTATATGTGTAATATAAAACCTGTTTTGTAGAGTCATAAGCAATCGACGGATATGCTGTCAGCTTCTCCGTATGAAGCGCCCGGTCATGCAAGTAATACGTATTGTTTAACTGTTGATCTGTAAATGAAACAAGTAATTCGTCTTTTGCATCTTGGTTTGTTCTGACTTTCCCTGCATGTTTTGCCTCTTGCCCCGGCTTCATCATGAAGAAAATGACTGCCGCAATCACTGCGACGCCAATGACCGTGATGATCCACCATGTTGATTTTTTCATTGCCTTTCAGACCCTCTCTACAAGAAAAGAAGCCAGAAAATGAACTTTTCCCGCTTCTTTGCATGCCTATGTATTAATAAGTGTAATGCCCTTTTACGACACCTTTACTTGTTTTATACCCAAGTGCTTTGAATGCTTTCGGACTGACGTCTAATACAGCGTTTGGCATTCTGCCTACATCGTATTTATATACTGTAATCACTTTATGTGGTTTCGCTTTTGTTGTCACTCTTAGTTTTGTACCTTTTTTCGGCACGTCAAATCCCATTTTAGTTGCTGCATCCCAATGACCGAGTTTTTTTCCATCTGCGCCTTTTTTACCGACACCATTATACCAAGTAATATTGCCGCTTACTTTTTTTGCACTTGCTCCATGCGAGAAACTAAACGCTAAAAATAAACTAGCTACTGTTACGATTGTCGTGATAAGCTTTTTATTCATTAAAAAATCCTCCGTATTTGGTTTCTGCACTTATTATACATGAAGAAGACTCCAGTTATTTTACAGGCACATTACAATTCGAATACAAGTTGACCACTTTATGACCGATTCTGTTCATAAATACCACCAAAAACAGGCAGAACCTTGTAAGCAGCCCGCCTCTTTCATTTAATATAATAAAGATGAATCAAATTTAAGGAGGAATGTTCATGAAAAAGTGGTTCATCGTTTTAAGTGTAAGTTTAACCTTCGTTTTGATGCTATCAAGTATCCCTGCCTCTGCGGCAAGTCCTCGTCACGGCGCCATTGTGACACAAACGGATGAAGCCAAATGGTCAGGTATCTCTGCTGATATTGTCCTGCCGAAAACAGCCACCATTAAAAACGGCTATGCTGACTGGTACCTCGGTCTCGGTTCTGCGGTTATTGAAAGCGGAATTTCGAAAACATCTTCTGGCTATAAGGTCTTTCTAGGCAGCGGCTCACAAGGCGGCAGTAAATATTGGAACAGCGAATACGATTCAAGTATTAAAGATGGTGCACGTGTCAACTTAAAGCTCATCAACAACAGTGATGGTACAGTGTCACTATACGTCAATGGAAAACTGCGTTATAAGCAGCCTATTTACAACCCTAGTCGTCTGAAAAACCTTGATGTTGTCAAAATGGTACACGGCGTACAGGATAATGGAACGAATAGCTATTCACAAGCAAGCTTCTCAAATGTACAGCTTCGTGCGAATGCATCAGGAAGTGTCTATAAAAAATGGGATGGCTCCATCAAATCAACACTTTTACGTAAAAATTTAGAATCTGGTGCTGCGACTCCTAAATTCACTGTTATTTCTTCTGTTCCATTAAGTACAAGCCTTTCAGCACAATAAGAAAAAAGCGCCCTTTTTGGGTGCTTTTTATTGTTCACAGCTTATCAACACTTCTCTTTTAATCAAAACAAGGATTCGTGGTAACATAAGCATACATACTTCGAAGAAAAAAAGGAGATCGAACGTGAAAAAAAGTCTACTTGTTTTCATGAGTCTAGTTGCTAGTCTCGTTATTCTAGCAGCTTGCTCAAATACGACGAAAGAACAAAAAACAGAAACGAAGGCACTTCCAACAATTAATGAACGCATTCAAAAGGAAACGAAAGAAGTGATGGAGCAGTCTAAACTCATCAAAGACACTGACATCACTGTTGATCAAAAGAAAAAAGTCATTTCTTTAAACGTAACGGCTTCCTCTGATACCAATAGTGATTACGCTGAAGTCATCGGTTTAAACTTTGCCAAGACGCTTGCCATTGGAGCATCAACTGAAAAAGAAAACAATCTGCATAAACCAGAAAATGACAGCCTTGGCGCCCTTTATTCCTTTTATGACCTAAACATCACCGTGAAGCAAGCAAACGGCAAAGTGCTCGCACAAGGAAAGAAAACAACCAATGAAACAAGAATCACCTGGGAAAGAGCCCAATAATTGATGTTTTTCTTACGATAAAAAAGCTTGTAGAGAACCGCTCTACAAGCCTTTTTTATATTCATTCAGTCAAATCGTCTCTCATCGCATCGACCAGTGTGTGAATATCTGAGTGAGTCCTTGATGCTAATCGTACCAGCAAATCCTCTACACACTCATACAAATGATGATCTCTCACGATATACTCCTTATAAAATGGAATGACAAAGAAATAGAACAAATCAGCGAATTCAAGTGCAGCGTCATCTTCCGCCTCATCATCTAACGCCTGTCCAACACTTTGAATCAACCAATTCAAATCCTCTTTCTTTTCAATCGGTACATACATCAGTTGATGTATGTGATCCGTATCCTTCCGTTGTAAAATCTGCTCCGCTGTTTCTTTTGATAGCGCACCAATCTCTGTAGAAGAAATATTCACAACCGCTAATTCGTCCTCTGATCTTACTTGATCCATTTGCAGCAAATTTTGGTCCATCTCGACTCACTCCCCATTATCAGATATCATTATTATAAGGAATTGATCTGATCTTTTATGGAAATAGTGGATTTTTTTATGTAATTTTAAAGAAAAAGTGAAAGTATGATCTATGGGATCTCAAAACAAAAAAAGCACTCTTGATCTTAAGAGCGCTTTTTCATTCTGCCACCAATCTTTCTTTCATCGCCTCAGTCAGTTCTACTTCACCCTCTGCTTCGAGCTGCTCAATGATGCGGGCATAATCCCTTTCGTGGCGATTTTGGCTTAATTTGAAAGCAGCCTGAACTCCATCAATGATGATATTAAAGCCTACAATGCCTTTCATTTGCTTCACTAACAGTTCCTCAGACAACGTATCCCATAACACCGGCTGTGCTCTGTGACTTTCGTATGTCTCCAGCATTGTGGTTAATTCCTTGATCAGTTCCGCTTTCTCTAACAGCACAGCCTTGCCATATACATGGACAGCCTGATAATTCCATGTCGGTACTGCTTCTTTTTCATACCATGAAGAGGATATGTAGGCATTCGGTCCTTGAAAGATGACAAGTGCCTTCACGTTTTCCTCAAACGTTTTTCACTGAGGATTCCCAATCGCCATATGCCCTGAAATCACATACGAATCTCCAATTTGATGAAAACTCACTGGAACATGTGTCGCAATAGGCTTTTCATCCATTGTGGTCACAACTGTAGCAAATGAATGTGATTGAATAAATAATTTGATTTTCTCTAAATCCTTCACTTGAAAAAATGATGGAACATGCATGTACCCTTCCCCCCTGTTTGAACAACCCAAAGCTTTTGATAGAAAGCGATGGCCTCTCTATTGTGCTCCCACACCCCAAGCTAAACATCCCGTTTATATGGCAATTTCAATGGCTTGATCGATTAAATTTCGGCTTAATTCTTGCTTTTGAAAAGACTGTCTAATATAAATGCGTTCAATTTATATCGCTTCACTGCCCATCTCTTTTGGTTGAGCATCATTCATATTAGTCTAAAAAAATGTTTCAACAAAACCCCACTCTTTTGGAAGTGGGGTTTTAACTTGTTCTTTAATTATCACGCTTTTTCGATCCAAACAATCCAAATACGATTGCCAGTGCAACAATAATCGCCACCCAAGTAGTCAAGCCCATATGTTCACCGCTTTTCTTTTTTAAAAAAATAGGAATTGTGTTCATATCATCTCTTATTAAAGGTTTTTACCAGTTATGATAAAAGTGGATCTCTCTACACTACTCTCATTAATTATGATTCAAAAATATTTGTAAGTCACTAAAACCTTTGTTTTGTATCTTTTCAATAAAGAGTTCAATACGTCTATTTTTCTGAATCTCATTTTCCATACAGTAATCAAGAAAACCTATTAACACTTCCCTTGTTATCATAATCCCCTCTATTTCTTTATTTACTAGTTTACTACTAAGAGTTGTAATGGATTTAAGTTTTTTGTCTCCTGATAACTTACCCGATGTGACATATCCATAAAAAGTTAATTGTTTCCCTTCATATTGAAGATAATTTGGAATATATTCTGAAGCCATATAATTGGCTAGATTCTGCGAAAGTGCAAACCCGTTTGAATAATACTTTGTATCGATAATACCGCATTTACCCTCATATTTTAGCAAAATTTCAATCTCTGTCTTTTTTCCGTTGACTTTTGGCTGATATACGGCTTCAAATCCGATTGCTTCAAAGATTTTCAGTGTTTCTTTTTCAAATTCTGCTGGTGTTAGTTCACCAAGGTATTTCTCTACAAACTCTTCAGGTATACTTGCTATTTTATATGTTTCAGAACGAAGCCTATCTACAGCTTTCTCAGCTTCATTTGGCCCTATAGCTGGAATAAAATACGAAAGCAGTTCTTCACGTACCAATTCAGATGCATTTGGAATACTATTTAGAACAGATTGAATTTTCCTCTGCATCTTGACATTGTTACTCGCAGGTTTCTCATCCCCAAAATCGCTCACTTTATAACTATCTACATCAAGTCCATTATTTTGTGCCATACGTTCGATTGAAATTAGATATCGTGTGTTATAAGGATAGCGGCTATCATAATAATTTAGAATATTCTGCGCTTCTCTCGCTAATGCAGGATCAGTCTTCAATAATGCCTCTCCACGCTGATACTCGACAAGTGCAGTGTACTCGCATAAAAGCATAAACGTATGGGCCACATCAGAGTGAGCCTGGTAATAATCACGTGCTGCTTTGTCATTTCGATCGCGATGGTCATATTCGACAGCAATCTTTTGCTTCATCACCTTCTGTTCATCCTCACAGGCATTACGATAAGCAATAATCTTTTGAGCAGCCTCTTCTAGTTGACTATCCTGCTGTGCCGTCAGAACAAAATAGGTGATTTCTTCTTTTGTCACCCGGTAATTTAAATCAGCTCGCTGCACAAGTTTCACTAAAAATCTAGCAGGCCGGATGCGGAAGCCCTGATCGAATTTGGGACGAAAGCCAGCTTCCATAAAGTAAGCGTTTGGAATCTGAAGTGTTAATATCTGCTTTTTTACGTTCTCATATTCTTTTATTCCATTAATCAATGCCTGTCCTGCTTTAGTTGGTTTGACTAGACCATCACTATTTATATAGCAGTAGGCAAAAGTCTTTAACATAGCACACCAAGTACGGCCTCCTGATCCTTCAGCACTAATATTGTTCCTCTTTAATCCTTTAGATACCAAAACAGCCTCATAGTGTTTATGTAATTCCCTATTTCCCTGCCATTTAACAGTAAAATTTTGCGTTGCTTCAGCCAATGCTTTAATGGCATCTGCATGAAATTGCGGGTCTCTTTCTGGTCTTGTAATAAACCATACTTTTCGTTCTTCCAATTTTTAATCCTCCTTACAAATTCCATTAGTCATGCACTTAGAATATCTGTTCAGCTTTTAAAGTTTTTATATCTATAACATTAACACCCCTTCAAAAGATAACACCTTCATGCAAAACTAAATGCATTTTTTGCCCACACAGCTAAACCTAGTATATCTAATTTTAATACTTTTCAAGAAGGATTTATATGGAAACAATATGTCAATCAATTTAATTGAGAATGTTTTTACTATCAATTAAAGAAAAGGCACTGTAATATGAGAAAAAAACACTAGCGCTATCATCCTCGACGACTAAATTATTGCCTCAAACTAGGTTTAAATTTTTCTTTTAGATTAGTCAGTACATTTCTAATGTTGCTTAATCATAGTGAAAATCTCTAATTTTATATCAACCAATTCTTAAGACTTTATTTTTTTTCTAAAACGTGTAAAATAAATAGCGTATCAGTATGCAAGAACATACTTTCGTAATAACGTTGATTATATAAAAATATGAGAAGAGGTTTTGTTATGATTTTTAAAAAGGGCGAACTCTTTAATGGACCCGGCGGCCTCAGTCTTGGTGCTAAATTGGCGGGATTTACACATCCAGAAACGGGCAAAGAATGGCGTATAGAGCATGTTTGGGCAAATGACTACGATCCAAATGCGTGCAGCACATTTCGTTACAATATTTGCGGTGATTTAGAAGATCAATCTGTCTTTTGCGGACCAGTTGAGCAGCTACCTATTGGCGATAAAACAGTTCTAGAGGAAATCGATTGTTTCGCGTTTGGATTCCCCTGCAACGATTACAGCAATGTTGGTGAAAAGCAGGGATTAAACGGTACATATGGTCCTCTTTATTCTTACGGGGTAAAAGTGCTGGAAGAATACCAGCCGAAATTCTTTGTAGCAGAGAATGTTGGTGGACTTCAAAGCGCTAACGAAGGAAAAGCATTCATCAAAATCTTAACAGAGCTTGAGGAGTGCGGATACAAATTAACACCTCACCTGTACAAATTTGAAGAATACGGTGTCCCACAGGCTCGCCATCGTATTATCATTGTTGGGATCAGAAATGACTGGGCTGCAAAAGGTGTAGAGTTCAGAGTACCGGCACCGATTACACTAGCCTCTACAGACTATGTTACATCTAAGCAGGCAATTACTGAGCCGCCGATTCCTGAAGATGCACCAAATCACGAAATACCTAAACACACTAAGAAAGTACAGGAAATGCTGAGCTACATTCCGCCCGGCGAAAATGCCTGGTATGCTGGAATTCCAGACGACCTTCAGCTTAATGTAAAGGGAGCACGCCTAAGTTCAATTTACAAGCGTCTAGACCCTGATCGCCCGGCTTATACAGTGACTGGCAGCGGCGGCGGCGGAACTCATATGTATCATTGGAAAGAGCTTCGAGCGCTTACAAATCGGGAACGTGCCCGCCTGCAGACATTTCCAGATGACTTTGTATTTCAGGGAAGCAAAGAAGCAGTCAGAAAGCAGATTGGCATGGCAGTACCAGTTAAGGGAGCGAAGATTGTATTTGAAGCCATTTTGAAATCATTCGCTAAGATAGATTATGAATGGATAGAGCCCGCGAAAAAACTGCAGCTTGAAAATTTACGCGGGCAGAGAAAGGTAACAATTGATGAAGTGAAGAATTCACAAGATAAACCGGCTGAAAAATTAGATAGTCAAATAGAACTGAATATATAACAAAAAAGACGGCGCCGATATTAAGGTTCCGTCTTTTGAGTTTTTTATCCCAGTATTCCTGATTGCTTTTTGGACGATCTCATTGTATCTAGTAGCCGTGCCAAAAACACGAATCGATGAAAATGACAATCTTATATTTTTTTATGGAGATATAAGATTTACCAAATATTTTAAATTATTTATGATATAACAAAAACCTAAATATTTTGCCCGTTCATCTTGCTATTAAAATACTAAAATACAAATATTTATGCTTTTGAATAAGCATTCATAAAAATAGAGTGAAAAGAAGACAAACAAGGGAACAAGTAATTTAATCAAAAGAATATCAGAGTTGGACACTCACAAGGCACCCAGCCTCATCCATTTCCATCACTTTTATTTGCCCTTTCTTACTTACATTTTACAAGAAAAGGCGTTTAAAAAATTTTTTGAGTTGTAGACGAAATATAGACACCAATTTCTTTAAGATAAGCATTTACCCACAAAGTCAATTTCTCTTGCGCCTCTTTTGATGATAATATATCCCACATTTCAACAACTCCTGATAAATTAAAGTATTGAGCGGCATCTCGAACAAGATTACGCCGCTGTTTTCCAGTTAAGATTTGAATTGCGCCAACTTTTTGTTGTTTACCAACGTAATCTAGTATTTCAAATAGAGCCCGCATTGCAACTTTGTTACGAGATAAATATTTGTTTTCTATTGTTTGTCCTGCTAAATCCTGATCTTCTAACAATAGTTTTGTATATTTATAAGGGTCAGCCATTGCTTCGTCATAAGTTAACTCTACATACCACCATAGTCGTGATAAACCATTTCGATACATTCCTTTTTGTCCAAAGAAATATCTTGTTTTTATGAATTTTTCTGGATCTCCTTGAGCTTCTTCGATAGGCCAACGTTCTCGCATAAACTGCCAATATTCAATATGTGTTAACAAAGCCCAATAGTTTTGATCTGAAGCTAAAGTATATGGTAAATCTTTATAGCATGTGTATATTCGAATAGCATTATCTAAGTCATCTGCACTACGTTTTTTTAAATCAGTAACTTTTAATTGAGCAGAATTAGAAGGTGTGACACTTAATTCCTGTCCTAACCAAGATTCATCCGATTTATACAATTCCAAATTTGTTTGTATATTTCCCTTTAATTCTAATAGTTTGTTGTGTTCTAAGTATAATTTTGGCATTCCTATCATCCATTCAAATCAAGATATTTTATTCGCTAACAAGTAAATCACTTAACGAATTAAGAGCCTCATCTACAACATCTTTCAAAATTTTATGAGCAATTACAGATGCGCCAGTTTCATTGATTTTTTTTGGCTCTATTTGAAGTTGATCTAGTTGATATAAGATCGAGTTATACCATTCACTGTCTTGCACTGGATCTTCAACATTCCCTTGCTCAACTTCGCATATATAAGTTAATGCATCTATTACCGCCGGTAAATAATACATCGTTATTAATAGTGGATTAACTTGTTCATATCGCTGAATATCTGATATTTGGTCATAGACATTTGGTGGCAAATAGATATCAATGATTCCGTTACTAAATGATAATTCATATGGTTCTGGATTCTCGTCTTCTGAAGCACGTAAGTTAAAAATTGATTTTGCAGATACAATAGGATCTTTTTCAATTGGTAAAGATACACCAGGGTCTAATGCTAAGTACGTACCTTTTCTGAAAGTTAGTGCTACCCCGTTATAATCTTCATGTAACAGCTCATTCTTATAGTCATTGATAGTTGTATTAGCAACTACCATAAAACTAACATCTACTTGTTTAGTTAGCTTCTTTTGAGGAATGTAGAAAATCACTTCTCTATTTGTTGTTGTGAATACGTCACGGTACATACTAGCTGCACATTCTATATGTGTAACAAATATTGCTTTATGATTATTAATTAGCTCCTGTAAGCGAGTATTATTGAGTTCAAACTTCACTTTAAATTTAACAATTCCTTCATTTTGCGGAGTTACTTCAAGAAGCGTGGCTTTAAAAGAGCTATTTGTATAATCGTCATTAAATTCTGCTAATACAGGATGAGGATAAGCTGTCTTCTTTATTCTCATACTGTATGAACCTCCAATGAATAAGGTGCTAATTCATTCAATGTTACTTGTAATTCACAACGTTCATCTTTTGCAAGCTCTAGTGGACCAATCACATTATCTGTCAATGAAACAGTCGTTAGTTGATTACCTTTTCTCAATTTTACATCTTTCAATGAAATATCGACATATCTCCCGTTTTCACCCATTGCTTGAATTTGTAACTTTACTTTTCCAGCGACTTTTGGTGTAATTACTACTTTATAAAATTCATTAATCTCATCATAAATTGAGCGTACCTTGGAAATATCAACTTTTTTCTTTCTAGACGACTTTGGAGTTGGGTTTGTTGATTTTGAGTTTGAATTTGGATTGTTCTTACGTTTCCTTTTCTTGGTTTTTATTAGTTCACGTTGAGAAAATGAACGAGATACTATTTTAATAGACCTAATTTTCTCATTTAAAGATTCTTCGCTAATCTCAGCTAAGGGTTTTGATTTGTCACTTTTTTTAGGTAAGATTTGTTCTAAGCCTATTAAATCAATTGATTCCTTTTTAATTTTAGGAGCCAGTCCATGAATATTTTTAGAGATCCATTTGTAAATTGTTTCAATAATATTTTTGATTTCCTTAAGTTTTTTTACTTCTCCATCCTCTGAGTTTTCATTAATATTCACATGCCAACCTTTATGTGTAGCTGTTTCAGTCTCAGATAATATTTCATTTAAGACAGGCCCTTTGATAGTGAAGAAACCTGCAAAGCACACAGGTGGTTTTCTAAAGTTATTTTTATTGAAAATCTTCATACCCGAAGATCGATTCATTGATATAGTGTTACTAAACTCGTCGCCTTTAGTTAAATATAGAAGCACTGGCTGCTGGTCAACTACACCTTTAATATTTATATCAACTTTAAACAACTGTCCCTCAGTTAATGCTGTATAAAACTCTTTAATAATATGGTGTCCAGAAGGTTCAGCCTGACAAATCTCTTCAATAATGTCAGGTAGAGTATCTTTAGAAATCTCTTTTCCATCTACTTTAACTATTAGTTTTTCTTCATAAAATGCTAAAAGAAAGTTTTCAGAAATAACTTTAACAAAATGATCTTTCCAATTTGCATCAAATTTGAATCCAAAAATAAACTTGTCTGTACCCACTTTTTTCCGTTTGAAATCATCCGGTAAAAAAGTTAAATCAGTAATCGGTTTATAACCACTTTTTATCCCATAGTAAATATTTTCACGATATTTTATTCCATCCTTTTTATAAGTGGCAAGTTTTGCTACTCCTTGAAAACCCGTTTCTTCTTGTTTATTAACTGTTCCATACAAAACCATGCTATATTTAGACGCTAAGAAGGGAGCGTGTTTGCCCAACCCGCGTGATCCATTAGAACCGGCTACTTTATCAGAATATCCGCTACTTTTCACTAAGGAATTCCATTTCCCTTCGTCGTCACTAGTAACATCACTTAACCCAATCGTATTAAAATCCCGAACGGCTAAAATCACTATTTCCTCTTCATTTTTTAATGTATTATACATTTTATCGAAATGCTTATAGGTTTTCGGGTCATTTTCCCATGAATCTCGAATTGCTTCGATGATTCCAGTGAATTTATCTAATTCAAACAAGTTCTCGTCTTTTTTCTCTGTAAACATTTTAAATTCTAATAGAACCGGTCCATCTTTTTCAGGATCTTTAGCATCAAGCGCATCTTGCGTCAATTCTCGCGGAACATGATATAAAGGATTGTCTTTAAAATTTTCCATCCCTGCATGATTCAATCCACTGCGTGAGTTATCAGTATTTTCAGCAGAATTCCATCCAATTTTATTTTGTAGCATTTCATACACCTCTTTAATTATTAACGAAACTTAAATGCCGTAGCTTTTTCTTTTTCTCCATCATTAAATTTAATTTTCAATAAACGTAACTCTTCATCTAACTTAGATAATATTTGCTTTACATGTTCATCGGTATAGTCATAATTGTTTCGATTCGCTAGGTTACCAATTAATCGTATTTTCTTTATTATTTCGGTAACCCTCTTTTCAGCAAGTTCTTCAAACTTATCACGTTTTTTATTTTCCGGCATATTATATCCACTCCTAGCCAATGAAATATAAATATTTGTAAATATCTTATTATTCTAACAATAACTAATTATATAGTCAATTATATCTAATATATTTATATTATATAATTTTAATATTTCGTTTAAGGACAAACACAACAATAAATAATGTAAATACAGTACTGACAACAAAAAGGAGATCAATAATGATCTCCTTTTTTCAAGCTTCAGACTTCGTTGATTCTTTGTACGAAATAATAGCGATTGAAGTTGGAGTTGGCTTTAAATACAACAGCGGCTTGAATTACAGATATTACTACTACAATGAATATCTATGCTCATATGACGGTCAAATGGAAAAAAGGCCTCCCAACAGTTTATCAAACTGCTGAAAGACCTTCTCCTATAGTTAGCTTTTTTGTCAAAAGCATATTATCATTTTAGACGTTTATATTATATCATAAGGTTTTGACACCTTGTTTACATCATGCCGCCCATTCCACCCATGCCGCCCATATCTGGCATTCCGCCGCCTGAGCCGCCTTCTTCTGGTTTGTCAGCAACGACTGCTTCAGTTGTTAGAAGCATTGCTGCAACAGAAGCTGCGTTTTGAAGTGCAGAGCGAGTGACTTTTGTTGGGTCAACGATTCCTTTTTCGATCATGTTTACCCATTCGTTTGTTGCTGCATTGAAGCCTACGCCAATTTCTTCGTTTTTCAAGCGCTCAACGATGACTGATCCTTCAAGACCTGCGTTGTGAGCGATTTGACGGATTGGCTCTTCAAGAGAACGTAGAACGATGTTCACACCTGTTTGAACGTCACCATCGGCTTCAATTGAAGCGACTTTGTTGTATACATTCACAAGTGCTGTACCACCACCGGATACGATACCTTCTTCAACTGCTGCACGAGTTGAGTTCAGTGCATCCTCGATGCGTAGCTTGCGCTCTTTTAGTTCTGTTTCAGTTGCAGCACCAACTTTGATGACAGCAACGCCGCCAGCTAGTTTTGCAAGACGTTCTTGTAATTTTTCTTTATCGAACTCAGAAGTTGTTTCTTCTACTTGCGCACGGATTTGGTTCACACGTGCTGCGATTTGAGCAGAATCTCCTGAACCTTCAACAATCGTTGTGTTTTCTTTTGTCACAACAACTTTAGACGCACGACCAAGCTGACCGATTTCAGTTGATTTCAGGTCAAGTCCTAGATCTTCTGTGATTAATTCTCCGCCAGTTAGAACAGAGATGTCTTCAAGCATTGCTTTACGACGATCACCGAATCCAGGTGCTTTTACTGCCACTGCGTTGAATGTACCACGAAGTTTGTTCACAACAAGAGTTGCAAGTGCTTCGCCTTCTACATCTTCAGCAATAAGCAATAATGGTTTTCCTTGTTGTACCACTTGCTCAAGTACAGGAAGGATTTCTTGAATGTTTGTGATCTTTTTATCAGTGATTAAGATGTAAGGATTTTCAAGAACCGCTTCCATCTTATCAGAATCCGTTACCATGTATGGTGAAGCGTATCCGCGGTCAAATTGCATCCCTTCAACCACTTCTAGCTCAGTTGTAAACCCTTTAGATTCTTCAATTGTGATGACACCGTCGTTACCTACACGCTCCATCGCTTCAGCGATTAGGCTACCGACTTCTTCGTCTGCTGCAGAAATAGCCGCAACTTGAGCAATTGATTCTTTACCTTCGATTGGTTTAGAAATCTCATGCAAGCCTTCAAGTGCTACTTTTACTGCTTCTTCGATCCCTTTACGAACGCCAACAGGGTTTGCACCAGCTGTTACGTTTTTCAGACCTTCACGGATCATCGCTTGAGCTAGAACCGTTGCAGTAGTAGTACCGTCACCAGCTACATCGTTTGTTTTGCTTGCAACTTCTGCCACAAGTTTTGCGCCCATGTTTTCAAATGCATCTTCTAATTCGATTTCTTTTGCAATCGTTACACCATCATTTGTGATAAGTGGAGAACCGAATTTTTTCTCAAGAACCACGTTACGTCCTTTAGGTCCTAAAGTTACTTTTACAGCATCTGCAAGTGCATCTACACCACGTAACATCGCACGACGTGCTTCTTCACTGAACTTAATATCTTTTGCCATAATAACGAAACCTCCTCAGTCTTTTTAAAAATTTATCTCAATGCTTTTTTATGTGATTAACCAATAACAGCTAAAATGTCGCTCTCACGAAGGATTAAATATTCTTTTCCTTCATATTTCACTTCAGTACCTGCATATTTTGAGAAGATAATGCGGTCGCCTGTGCTTACTTCTAACGCAACGCGCTCACCACTTTCAAGTACACGGCCTGAACCTGCTGCAACAATTTTACCTTCTTGCGGTTTTTCTTTTGCAGAATCCGGTAAAACAATACCGCTAGCGGTTTTTTCCTCAGATTCAACGAGTTCAATGATTACGCGATCGCCTAATGGCTTTAACATAAGAAACAACCTCCTCAATTTTTATATGTAGTCTTTTTTAGCACTCATCAACAGAGAGTGCTAACACATTTATTATAATAAAGAATGTCTTCTGCAATTTCAAGTAAAAACCTTTAAAATTTTTTTACGCTTTCACGATCTTTTTTGATCTCAGATTCTTTCCTTTTCATCGAAAAAGAAGACTTGTGTTACAATAAATCTAGTTCTTTTAGTAAAGGGGTTTTCGTTACTTGAAAAAACAATATTGGTACATCATCTTAACGTATATATTGGTGCAGTTTTCTGCTTTTCCGTATGTGTTCATCATGAAGTGGTTAGGTTACATTCAGACACCGATGACACAAGCAGAGCTCTCTAAATTGTCAGGAACATGGACAATCATCAGCTTCTGTATTGGACTAATCATTATCCTGCTCATCCTTCGGACTGTGCCAAAAGCTTCACTTCGAAATGAAGCACCGGCTTCAGTCGGCTTGGCAATCGCTTGGATCATTGGCGGTTTCTTTCTTTCCCTCTTTTCACAATCAATTGCGGGGGCGATTGAACAATATGCATTTGGCATTGGCCGAGAATCCGAAAATACCCAAAACATTTTATCTATTATGGATGCCGTTCCATGGCTTGTGATCGTCATCGCCCTGATTGGACCTATCTTAGAGGAAATCATTTTCCGAAAAATCATTTTTGGTGTGATTTATGAAAAAACGAATTTCTTCATTGGGGCACTTGTCAGTTCAGTGGTTTTCGCTGCTGTACACAATGATTTTCCCCATATCTTGCTCTATACCGCAATGGGCTTTACCTTTGCCTTTTTATATGCGAAAACAAAACGAATCATTGTTCCAATCGGCGCTCATATGCTGATGAACTCGCTTGTCATTCTTGTGCAGATTGAGCCCGTAAGAAAAATGATTGAAGAACAATCTCAAACAATGCAAATGATTATTGGAGGCTTTTTCTCATGAGAAACCCAGTCGTATGGGGCATCATTTATTTTGCCGTAGGTGTCGCTTTCACCTATATGGCCATTCAAAACCCAGGTGACATGTGGTCATTTTACAGCATTTTGCTGATGGTGTTTGCGGCCTATAATATCAATATCGCACTTAAAATGTTTGCCTTCTCTGTCAAACTCAAAAAACAGCAGCAAAAATAAATCAAAAACCATTTTCCACGTTTGGAAAATGGTTTTTTTATGGAGGTCGTATCTTCATGGAAGAAGAAAAACTGCGCATCTTAAACGATCAGCATAAAACGATTGGAGTTGCCGCTCGTTCAGAGATCCATGCCCAAGGTCTTTGGCATGAAACATTTCATTTTTGGCTTCTCAAAAAGGAACATGAAACCGTGTATCTCTATTTTCAGCTAAGAAGCCCCGCAAAAAAGGATTTTCCTTCTCTGTTTGATATTACCGCGGCGGGCCACCTTCTCGCAGATGAACAGCCTTCTGATGGTTTGAGAGAGATAGAAGAAGAGCTTGGTCTTTCCATCCCTTTTAAGGATCTTACCTATACCGGAATCATACAAGATGAAATTCACCTGCCTTCATTCATCGACCGTGAGTTCTGCCATATATATCTTTATATGGATCAAACAGAGCACATGGAAGTTTATCTACAGAAAGAAGAAGTCGCTGGTTTGTACAGAGCAAAGTGGCTTGATTCACAGCAGCTTTTAACAGGAACTTGCGAAAGCATTCAAATCGAGGGCTTTGAAATGGCTGCAAACGGAGAACGACGTGAGGAAAGCAGAGAAGTACGTATTCAAGATTTTGTCCCGCATGAGCCTGCCTATTATGAGCACCTCTTTCATGCGATCAATCAATTTCTTTCACAATAGAAAAAGCATCGTGATCCCTATTTGGATCATGATGCTTTTTTATGAGACATAATGGTTTTCTTTCTCCTCAGTTTGCTGCATTTTGCGATAGGTCACTCTTGAAATGACAATGCTCACTTCGTATAAAACGAGCATCGGCAAGGTGACCATGAGGTGAGAAACAAGCTCTGGCGGTGTAATGAGTGCGGCAATGACAAGGAGGACGAAATAGGCATACTTCCGTATTTTTGATAAAAACATCGGTGTGATGATGCCGAGTCTTGTGAAAAACATCAACACGACAGGCATCTGAAACAAAAAGCCAAATGGAAGTGTTAGCTGCATTAGAAATGTAAAATACTCATGAATCCCAATGACTTGCTCTACATTTAAATCATTCGACATTCGCATCATAAAATCGACGACAAACGGAAACAAAATAAAATAAGAGAAAGCCACACCGCTCAAAAATAAAAGCAGTGCAATCGGAATGTAAGCAAGTGTCACCTTTCTTTCTTTTTCATATAAGCCAGGACTCACAAACGCCCAAAGCTGATATAAAATAACGGGACACGTCAAAACCAAAGCAATGACAAATGCGAACTGCATAAACACGTACAGTGGATCTGTGAGCTTAAACGCATTCAGTGTCAGTGTGGCCGCTTCATCGGTATTTTGCAAATACACAATGACCGGCTTAGCGAGAAAAAAACCTGCCACCATAAAGGCGACAAAAAACATCGCAATGATCACTAAACGTCTTCGCAGTTCCACAATATGCTCCATAAGCGGCATATCTTTGACATTCATGAAGCTCATCCTATTCTACTGATCTTCTTTTTTCTTTTTTTCTTCCTGATCATCAGCTAAACCTTTTGTGGCATTTTTGAATTCACGTAATGTATCTCCTGCTGCTCTTCCTAATTCAGGAAGCTTTTTCGGCCCAAAAATAATGAGCGCAACAATCGCAATCAGAACCAAACTTCCAGGACCGATCGGACCCATTTGCTCCACCCCCTTTACCCCTTTTCGTCAGTCCTCCTGCGTAACAGAGTAATGCTTTAAGAAATACACAAGAGACTGAAGTTCAACCGCCAAATCTATATGATGAATTCGAATGTGTTCCGGCACATTCAATCGAGCCGGCGTAAAGTTAAGGATTCCTTTGATGCCAAGGGCAATCAAACGATCTGTAATGGATTGAGCTGCTACGGCAGGTACTGTCAAAATCGCAACAGGTATATCCCCTACCTCTTGAACATGCTCTTCAAGCTTATCCAAATCATAGACAGGCACGCCGCCTATCTCACTTCCTATTTTACTCTCATTGACGTCAAAAGCCATTGAAATTTTTGTATTATTATTTTTGATGAAATTATAGTGTAAAAAAGCAGTCCCTAAATTCCCGACACCGATGAGCATGACATTGGTCATTTCATCTTGGTCAAGGGTCTTTCTGAAGAAGGTCAAGAGATAATCGACATTATAGCCATACCCTTTCTTCCCAAGTGCACCAAAGTACGAAAAATCTCGGCGAATGGTAGCAGAATCCACTTTGACTGCATCACTAAGCTCTGCCGATGACACCCTTTGTTTTCCTGATGCATGCAGATTTTTTAAAAAACGGTAGTAAAGCGGCAAACGTTTGGCTGTCGCTTGTGGAATTTTTGACTGATCTATATTCATATAAGGTCCTCCAACTTAAATATCAGATGCTCTGTGAAAATCACCGTTTTTCCCGCCTGTCTTTTCAACGAGATAGGTAGGACCGATGATCATGCCTTTATCAATCGCTTTGCACATGTCGTAAACAGTCAGTGCACATACTGAAGCAGAAGTGAGCGCTTCCATCTCCACACCCGTACTTCCTTTTGTTTTTACCTGTACTTGTATGTTCAGGATGTACGTATTTCCATCTTCCTTCCAATCAAAGGAGATATCCACACCTTTTAGTGCAAGCGGATGACACATTGGAATGATGGTAGATGTTTGCTTTGCAGCCATGATGCCAGCAACCTGTGCAACAGACAGCACATCCCCTTTTCCAATTTCACGCTTTTGTATTTTATGAAACACTTCTTTTATCATACGAACACTTGAAGCAGCAACGGCTGTTCTCACTGTAGACGATTTGTCACTAATGTCGACCATCTTTGCTCTTCCTTGTTCGTTAAAGTGGCTAAATTGACTCATCTTTCAACGCTCCCTCACTCAAATGATACACTATTTTTTCCTATCTGTCTTTCATTTGAATATGGCGATTGTATGTATCATTTGCCGGTTTACTGCTGATAAGCTACACTTAACATATTATAGCAGAGGTGAAGTTACATGATGATTCTACAAGTGAATCAGCTGTCCAAATCGTTTGGCGCTGATACCGTTTTAACGAATATAAAATTGGAAGTCAAAACAAGGGACCGGATTGCCATTGTAGGTCGTAACGGCGCAGGCAAATCCACTCTTTTGAAAATCATTGCCGGTCAAATGTCTTACGAGCAGGGTGAGATCATCAAACCGAAAGACCTATCGATCGGCTATTTAGCACAGCATACCGATGTGACGTCTACACGTACATTAAAAGACGAATTATTATCGGTTTTTGATCATTTAAAAAGGATGGAACAAGAGATGAGAACCATTGAGGAGAAAATGGCTTCCTCCACAGGCGCTGAGCTAGATTCTCTTATGAAAACCTATGACAGGCTGCAGCAGGACTTTAAAGATCAAGGCGGCTATCAATATGAAGCAGATGTCCGCTCCATTCTGCATGGGCTCGGTTTTAGTCATTTTGAAGATGAGACAACCGTCCAATCCTTAAGCGGCGGCCAGAAAACCCGTCTAGCACTTGGAAAGCTCTTGTTAATGAAACCAGAACTCTTAATCCTGGATGAGCCGACCAACCATTTAGATATTGATACCTTATCATGGCTGGAGCAGTATTTGCAAAATTATACAGGTGCTATTCTCATTGTGTCCCATGACCGCTATTTCTTAGACAAAGTCGTCAACCACGTCTATGAAGTCTCAAGAACTGCAATGAAAAAGTTTGCAGGAAACTATAGTAAGTATCTTGAGCTGAAAGCAGAGCAGCTAGAACGTGATATGAAGCTCTATGAAAAGCAGCAAGAAGAAATCTCAAAGCTCCAGGATTTCGTGGATCGTAACCTGGCAAGAGCCTCAACCACAAAGCGCGCTCAAAGCAGACGCAAGCAGCTGGAACGGATGGATCGTTTAGATAAACCATTAGGTGACGAAAAATCCGCAAACTTTCATTTTGATATTACGAGACAAAGTGGTAATGATGTGCTGAAGGTGCATGATCTCGATATTAGTTATGATGAAAAAACACCGCTCCTATCCTCTCTCTCTTTTCATATCAAACGAGAGGACAGCGTGGCACTCATTGGTCCTAACGGGATCGGGAAATCAACTCTTTTAAAAACATTAACGGATACATTGAAGCCCGTAAAAGGCGATATCACCTTTGGATCTCATGTCACAATCGGCTACTATGACCAAGAACAAGCCAAACTGACATCCTCCAAAAAAGTACTGAATGAGCTGTGGGATGATTATCCTCATATGAATGAAAAGGAAATTCGGACATGTTTAGGCAACTTCCTCTTTTCCAGTGATGATGTTTTAAAGCCCGTCCATGCATTAAGCGGTGGAGAAAAAGCGCGTCTTGCACTGGCAAAGCTAATGCTCCAAAAAGCCAATTTCCTTATTCTCGATGAGCCTACAAACCATCTAGACTTAGACAGTAAAGAAATTTTAGAGAATGCCCTGATTGATTATCCAGGAACCATCTTATTTGTTTCGCATGATCGTTATTTTATCAACCGTCTCGCAACGAAAGTTTTCGAACTGTCGCATGCAGAAACAAAAGAATATCTCGGCGACTATGACTACTACCTTGAAAAGAAAAATGAACAATTAGAGCTCGAGGCGCTTCAAGAAAATGAACCACTTAAAAAACAAGCAGCAAAGCCAGTAGAAACAGCAAAGCTTTCTTATGCGGAAGAAAAAGAACTGAAAAAGAAAGAAAGACAAAAGCAGCGTAGAATCGAGGAAATTGAAGAGCGAATCGCTATCATTGAAAACAAGCTCAGTGAAAACGAAGAGCTTCTATGCGACCCTGATATATTCCAAGATCACGAGAAGGTCCAAGCCATTCAAACAGAAAATGATACGCTCAATCAAGAGCTAGAATCACTGTTTGCTGAGTGGGAAGAGCTATCAGAATCTTAAAGAGTGCCCTAAAAGGGGACTCTTTTTCTTTTAGTGAAAAATTATTATCCACAATGATACCCACAATAAATTCTTGAGTATTCTTAAATACTTTAGACTTATCCACGTTATCCACAGCATTTTAATCACATATCCACATAAAAGATCGTATTTATACACATTGTCTTCATTTTAAAACGAAATTTTCTAACAATTGTGGATATATAACGTTTACATGTGAATAAATCGCTTTCATTAAAAAGAAAAAACCCCTGTTACCCACAGGAGTTTTCATTCATATGAAACTAACGGTAATCCTGGCTGGCCATTCATCGCCATATCGCCTCTTATTCCTTTTTCAAACGCAATGGTTCCAGCAGCCGCTATCATGGCTGCATTGTCTGTGCAAAGCGATAATGGCGGAATAATGACTTTCACGTCTTGCAGCTTCGTGAATGCTGATGTTAAAGCTTCTCTCAGCCCTTTGTTGGCAGCGACTCCTCCAGCTAGAACAACCTGCTTCACACCATAGGCTTCAGCCGCCTTCAATGTTTTCCCAACGAGCACCTCAATGACGCTTTCTTGAAAACTTGCTGCCAAATTCTCTGGGGCAATCGTTTCTCCCTTTTGAGAGGCATTGTGTAAGGTGTTAATCACCGCTGATTTTAATCCACTGAAGCTAAAGTGATAAGAACCTTCTTCAAGCCATGCACGAGGAAGCTTAATCGTCGGCTCCCCTTCATGTGCTAACCGGTCAATGTGAGGTCCGCCTGGGTATGGGAGACCCATCGTACGTGCCACTTTATCGTACGCTTCTCCAGCCGCATCATCTAAAGTTTCTCCGATCACCTCAAACGACCCATGCTCCTTCATCAGAACAAGCTCAGTATGTCCACCAGAGACCACAAGAGCTAAACATGGAAATTGCAATTCATCCACAAGCTGATTTGCATAAATATGTCCAGCAATATGATGAACACCAACAAGCGGAATTTGATGGGCAAAGCTCAGTGCCTTTGCTGCATTGACACCAATCAACAGAGCACCGACTAAACCGGGTCCCTCTGTAACAGCAATCGCATCTAAATCCTTAAAGCTCATACCCGCCTGAGTCATCACTTCTTCTAATACGATGGTGACTTGCTCCACGTGATGCCTTGAAGCAATTTCGGGCACAACACCGCCAAATCGTTTATGACTGTCGATTTGTGAAGCCACTACATTCGCCACAATTTCCTTTCCATTTTTCACAATGGACGCAGCGGTTTCATCGCAGCTCGTTTCTATCCCTAATATGAATCGATCTGTTTGTTCACTCATTTATATTCACCCACATGACTAATGCATCTTCTCCATTATCCGTATAATAATTCTTTCGAATAGAAGCTGGTCTGAAACCGAGCTTTTCGTAGAGGGATTGTGCTGGTGTATTCGAAACCCGCACCTCTAAAGAAAGATGATCTGTCTTTTTTTCTTTGCAAAATTCCATGACATATCGAAGCAATGCTTCTCCGTAGCCTTTTCCTCTATGCTCAGGGAGAATCGCAATGTTCGTAATTTGTGCATCGTCCATGACAATCCAGACTCCGCAATATCCAACAGGCTGATTATCCTCTTCAATAAGGAAATAATGGCTGTATTGGTTATGGAGAATCTCATACACAAACGATTCCTTTTTCCATGGTGCTGTAAACGAATGCACTTCAATCGTATACACCTCTGGAATATCGGCTACCGTCATTTGTCGAATGTCTACTGTGTGAAGATTATTTTTGTCCTTCAAGCCATTTCACTTCCGCTTCTGCCAAACGAATATAGTTGGGAACAAGCTGATGGACATCTTCGGCAGGACGATCTGCGCCCAAAAATGCAAGCACTGAAGGTCTTGGGTTATGAAATGTCGCCTCTGCCAGCACAGCCTTATCTCCTAAAATGGAGCGAATGCTCTCTTCATGAAGATGCACATCCTGTCCAAGAAAGAGGACAGGCTTTCCTGTCTGCTTCAGCTCATGAAGCCAATCCGTCAGCAAGATATTTTGGTCTGGTTTGACCTCTTTGATCTGACCTTCTTCAAATGTATATAATCCGGTATAGACTTGTCCTCTTCTCGCATCAAATAACGGTGAGATCCAGCCATCAAAATATTGGCCATTTGCCGCAAGTGTTTCTAAACTTGAAACAGCCGATATCGGGATAGACAGCGTCCACGCAAGTGTTTTTGCTATGGTCACACCGATTCTGACTCCTGTGTAGGAGCCAGGACCTTTTGCCACAACGATTTTGCTTAGTTCGCTTGGTGTTACACCACATTCTTTCATCAATGCTTCAACAGTCGGCATCGCTCGGACGGAATGGTTCTTTTTTAAATACGTGATGCTCTCGCCAATTACAGTAAAATCTCTTACAAGAGCAATTCCTAGTGTATGGTTTGATGTATCAATAGCCAGTATGGTCAAATTCTTTCATCTCCTTACAAAGGGTCTCATAACGCTCCCCTTTTGCATCAAACGTGAGATGACGTTCTTCTTCACGTTCTGTTCTCAGCATTTCAATTTTTAAATAGGAAGAAGGCAATTGGGGTTCAATCAGATGCGCCCATTCAACCAAGCATACACCTTCACCCTCAAAATATTCTTCGAGTCCGATATCTTCTTCTGCATCTTCCATACGGTACACGTCCATATGATAAAGTGGCAGTCTGCCATCAGTATATTCTTTAATAATTGTAAAAGTAGGGCTGTTGACGATACGGGTAATTCCTAAGCCTTCCGCAAAGCCTTTTGAAAAAGTTGTTTTGCCTGCGCCTAAATCTCCTTCTAATGTCAATACATCGCCTGGCATCACAAGTTTGGCCAAAGCAGCAGCAATTCGTTTCGTCTCATCCGCACCTTTAGTCGTCCATGTTAATTTCACTGTTGATGTCACCTCACTTCTTAAAATGATTATATCCTTTTTTCATTAACACTGTTTGTTGATCATTGTCTGTTAACATAACACTAGCTGCTTGATCATTTTTGACTTGTCCTATACGCGTGATCTGAATGTCTTCGTTTTTACATTGCGATTCAAAACTTTCCCAATCAGATTCTGGAATCGTACCAGTTAAAACAAAGTCCTCTCCCCCAAACAACACCCATTCTAGCCAGTCTTTGCGCAGCATCGGTAAATCTGGATGGATTGGGAGCTTATCAGCCTCAATCTCTATCGTCACACAGCTCGCTTCAGCAATCTCATTCAGCTCACTCGCTATTCCATCACTCACATCATTCAAGGTCACCCGCGGGAAGCTGGAACAAATGAGACCAGCAGCAATATGGGGCAGAGGCATTTTGTGACGCTTAAGAAAAAAAGTAGCGTCGACCGTCTGAGAAGGGACTTCTTCGTTCATTAAGAGTGATAACCCAGCAGCTGATGAACCGAGTTCACCTGTGACAAAGACAACGTCTCCAGTCTGAGCACTGTGACGATAACAAGCTGCTCCCTTTGGAACCTCACCAATGACCGTCACCGTAATGACAAAGTCACTGCGGGTAGCTACTGTATCTCCACCAATCAAATCCATATGATAAGTGTCAGCCAACGCTTTCATTCCTTCGTAAAGAGCTGTAACGATGGTCTCATCACCATGAGGCGGGATCGCAAGCGATACAAGATAATACTTTGGGGTTCCTCCCATTGCAGCGATATCACTGACATTGACCGCCAGTGCCTTAAAGCCCACTTCAAAAGGTGTAGAAAAGTCAAAACGAAAATGAACATGCTCCACCATTGTATCAACACAAACGACCTCTTCACAATGTGAATGAGGTTGATAAACACTTGCATCATCACCGATGCCCATGATCAAAGAGCGATGATGTGTTTCTTTTGGTGTGATTCGGTGAATAAGATCAAATTCATCCATAAAAAGACAGCCCCTTCATGCAATCAATAAATTAAGTAAACATGATGTCAAACACAGCTAGTATTAGTGTAGCGAATATACGTCTCAGTTCCAACTAAAAATGATATAAAGAAAGCCTGGTGTAAAAAAACCAGGCTGAGTTGAAGTAATCAATCTTTTCTTTCATATAGTGTAGCCAAATACAAATCATTTCATTGGCATCTTGAGTGTTTGCGAAAAGAAAAAGACATAAAAAAAAACGAAACTATACGTTTTCGTTTACAAGTCATAAAAATGGCGGTCCGGACGGGACTCGAACCCGCGACCTCCTGCGTGACAGGCAGGCATTCTAACCAACTGAACTACCGGACCATTTTGGTTGCACTCAATGAGCATTCCCCATTGGTACATAAAATAATTTGGTTGCGGGGGCAGGATTTGAACCTGCGACCTTCGGGTTATGAGCCCGACGAGCTACCGAACTGCTCCACCCCGCGATGATATAAAAATGACAAGCTTGGCGGCGTCCTACTCTCACAG
>NZ_LGYN01000008.1 GCF_001307105.1 Bacillus australimaris
GCAGAAAAAGGTGTATTTTTCTTTATTTTATAGTATAATATTCACGTGCCGGTACAAATTATGGGTTTAGTGGGGAAAATAGTGAAAAAGTTATTTACATTTTTTTTAATTTTAACAATGATATCTTTGATTAGTGCTTGTCAATCAAATAAGTTCAATAACACAATAAAAGACAGAGCCCCAGATCCTTCTGTAAGTATAGAAGATTTGGATAAAAGCACAAAGGATAATCCTAAAATATTCTATTTTGATACTGAGCAAAAGCAAAGTCTTTTCAAAGTGATATTTTGGGAAAATCTGAAAGAGGATCATTATTATCAAGGTCAGATAAAGAATAATGATGTGGCAATTGAGAATGTTTTCAAAGGAGCGGACATTGAAGTTGGACCACTTCCTAAAAATTATGAATTAGCGATGACCTTTAGTCAAAAAGAACCTCCCCCATCAAAAATTTTGGGAAAATTGAAAGATGATAGAGGAGTTACTCATCAATGGGAACAACCTTATGATGGACTAGATGCAGATCACGAATATTTAATTAATTTACCAACATTCAAAGGTCAGAAAGCAAAAATAGCATTAAGGATGATTTGGTTAAATAAAGATAATGAATGCATAGGTGTCGCAGATAAATATTTTGTTGTAAGTAAACAGTGAGGAGAAGACCGTTGAAAAATAAAATAATCATTACCCTAACTTTAATTCTAGGAGTAACCTTTTCTACTATAGGAATTGTGCATGTCTATGCAGGAGAACCAACTGCAGACTATGAAGATAAAAAGTTTAATTTTAGATTTCTAAAAGGAAATCCATATGATGAGACATATGCTAGAATGAAATATACTAAATCTTACTATTATATGAGAAGTACAGAGAATAATACTTCATATGAAGCTTGGGCCAGATCTAAAGGAAAGGATGTTTCAGGTGGCCACTATTATACAATTAAAAAAAATTATAAAGGAAAAAAACTCCTATACAATTTGGCCGTTGAGAAAACATTCTTAGGAATAGGAACACCGTTCGTTACGATAGGTGCTAAGAAGAATGCAGCTGGTCACGCTAATGGCGTATGGAGTCCCGATTACGATCCAAAAAGCCCTTGATTCTATTAGGCTCTTTAAATTCAAAAGAGAACTATATGACACAGCGACTCAGAATTAACTGAGTCGCTTCTACATTTATTTTTAAATAAACGAAATGGAGAGATACATGTTTTATTTGCTTATATTACGATTAATAAAACGCCCATCTTTTTACATATCATTAGCCATTGGTGCAATTCTAGCAATTGCATATTTTTGGACAGAAGAAATGCCACTAAAAGAACATTTAGAACTTACTGGAGGAATTTCTTTTACCCCTTATACAAAATGGATGGGGATTGGTGGAATATCAGATTATCCAGCACTTTACATGTTTTTATTACCAATTTTAGCAACACTTCCATTTTCAGACCTGTACTCAAGAGATCGATCAACTGGTTTTATTCGCTTTTTAATTATTAGAGGAAAACAAAAACAATATTTCTTTAGTTTGTTTCTTATAAACTTTTTAGCAGGTATGCTCACAGCTGTCTTTCCTCTATTATTAAATATTTATTTGTCTTTCATGAGACTTCCAAATATAAAACCTGATAGAGCGATTAACAATGAGATGCCTTTAGACTCTGATAATACTTTCTTACCAGATCTATATTATACACATCCCTTTGTTCATATGCTTTTATATGTAATATTAATTGGTATTTTCTCTGGTATGTTCGCAAGTATAGCTTTGGGATTTGGAATGTTTATTAAAAAATCATTTGTTGTTCTAATTACACCTTTTGCAAGTTTATATGTCATAAACATGGTACTTTCAACACTAGGGCATCAGGAAATGATATCAACAAGCTTCTTGCAACAACAGGCTACAGATGGTGTGAGTCTAGCAAGTCTTGTTTTACACTTGTTTATCGGATTTATGTTAAGTATTTCATTATACATTCTAGGGGTTAAAAAGAATGTTATTCGTTAAAGAACTCCATATCGTTTTACTCGACATATACCGTTATAAAGTGCGATTATTCATCTGGTTTTTTTGTTATTTGCTTTGTATTTTATATTTAGTCAAAGAAAGTATACCGGAACAAGGAATAATGGGAATACCACAATCTTTAAATTTATTTTTCTCTTCCTATACATTTGTTTTTCCCGTATTACCCCTTTTTCTAATGTTTTTTTCATTTGGATTCGTACCTTTTTTTGACTCTTCTCGTTTTGTTCGTTATCAAAAAAGAGAAAGAGTATTTTTATCGTTATTATTACGTGTCTTTTGGATCTGTCTAATATTCACTCTTATATACCTAATCAGTGGTTTCCTTTTGGGTGGGTTCCTGTCAGGAAGGTGGGACAACGTTTGGCTATCTACAAAAGGAGCTCCATACTTAACATATGGCGATCAACTACCTTTAGATAAATACTTTTCATCTAATATCATGTTAATTAGATATCTGATTACAAGTTTATTGGCATTCTATCTGATCGGACTATTTGTTGTAGTTTGCTATTTGTTAAGTAAAAATTATATATACAGCTTTATTATCATTTCATCTGCTGTGATTCTTGATAAAATGCTTAATATTTATTTTGGTTTTTCTTTCATTAATGACTCACTGTCATTAGAAATGACATCTTGGCTTATACCAGGTTTATTTTCTAGAATGATTTATTTATTTAGTGGTTTTGGATTACTTTTTACTTTTCTAGCATATAAAATTTTTATCAAACAAGATTTTTTAAATGAATACGGCAATGATCATGAAAAAGAATGTTAATCGAGGTGAAACTCATGTCAGAAGAATATATTAAAATTGAGGCACTAAACAAATTTATTAAAAAAAACCATGTCCTTAAGAATATTAACTTATCATTAAAAAAGGGGAATATTTATGGTTTTCGTGGACCTAATGGATCCGGAAAAACAATGTTGTTTCGTGTATTATCCGGATTAGTAAAACCAAGTGATGGAAAAGTAACTGTAGGTGGGAAACAATTACACAGAGACATCTCATTTCCCGAAAATGTTGGAATATTAATAGAGTATCCTGGTTTTATCCCAGAATATACTGGTTTTGCTAACCTAAAATTACTCTCTATGATTCAGAATAAAACTAACGATAACGAAATTTCTGCTGTGATTTCTCGTGTAGGGCTTGATCCAAATGACAAGAGAAAGTTTAAAAAATATTCTCTTGGGATGAAACAACGTTTGGGAATAGCTCAAGCAATTATGGAAAAACCGGATTTGCTCATTTTAGATGAACCTACTAATGCTTTAGATGAGAAAGCAGTCGAAATAGTACATCAATTACTCGTAACATTAAAAAATGAAGGTAAAACAATTTTGATCGCTAGCCATGATAAAGAAACTCTTCAAAAGGTTTCAGATACGATTTATGATATTGAATCTGGTGAAATTATAAAAGAAACGATTGTTGATAAGGATAAAGAAAAATGAGAAATAAAGTAATAGTAATTTCAGTAATGACTATAATTTTTATCTTAATCAGCACGTTCCGCTATCAACAAGTGAATAGTGAATACTCCAACTATAAAGTAACTGAAAAAAACCTTACGACAAATGAAACATTTGAATTTCTAAAAATAAGTCATACGTTTAAAAAAGCTAAGAAAATTAATACCATTGATGAAATGAGAAATAAAGTAACTGAATACCGCATACCATTTACATTAAAAAATAAAACAAACGATAAACTCCCCCTACATCCTGAATTTTATAGAATGATGAGGGGAGAGGAAGAAACCCAGACCATAGACTTTATTAATAATAAGACAGGGAAAAGAATTAAAGATATAAATCCTCATCAATATTTAAATGGTACAGTCACCTTTACATTTGGAAATACTGGTGAGGAAAATTTAAAAACTCCTAAACTCCATATGATTGGGAGCGATGGAGTATCAGTTGAGAAATTCATTGTGGAAATTGATTACTTCAAGTAACAAATACTATTCATATCAAAAGAAATACATCCTATTGTCCTCTTCTATTTTTAGAGGATTTTTTTATTTAAAAAGACGAAGTCTCACTAAAGTTAAAGTACGCAGGAAATTAATATATGAAAGCAGGTGAACTCATGACAAACAAAAAATGCTCAACCGATTAATCACTGAAAGTCGCCATATCTTCTCCAACAAGCCTATAATCCGGTCAACTGGTACATACACATGGTCAGACGAAGCATTCAAGAAAGCGAAACGCGAAAACAAACCAGTTTTCGTATCGGTTTAGTATGGATAACCAAAGGAACTTGCCATTGATGGTATAGGATCTATTTTATATTAGATGCACACAGTAACTACATCCAAATACAAATAACGAATCGGAGCTATACGAGTTGTTTTTATGTCACCCAAATTTAAAGAAGTATTCCTCGTATCAATTCCACTCTCCAAGCGAAACCTACCCTTCAATTAATCGTTTTAACTTAAGCTCAGTTTCAGTATCCTCAACTGGTGTATAGACGCTGCATCTTAAATCAGTATCTCCATGCACTTGTAATGAAGTAAGATTAAACAGCATTTTTCCTGCCTTAGCATGACGAAACTCAATTAATACTTCAGGAGCAGAGCTGATCTCATTCTCGTTCCAAATTTTCCAAAACTCAGGATATGTCTGTTCCATTTCATGTATAAATTGCTCATACCATTCATCAGCCACATACTGTGCATAATACGTTCTAAATATGGCGATATATCCTCTAACAAAATGCTCCCAATTCACTGCTAAGCTTTTAAATTCCTTTCTTGCGAATAGTAAACGTATGATATTCCTTTCTGCCGGGATGATTTGTTCAAAATCCAAAAACACACTAGCTGCAGCTTGATTCCAACCAACAATTTGACTTCTTCTATCTGAAATAATCGTTGGGCAATAACGAAGTTCCTGCAACATTTTTACTAAAGCCGGACTGATTTCCTTCTCTTTCTCATTGATAAAGGGCTGTTTCACTCCTTCCTCTAACGCTAGTGCATACAAATATCTTCTTTCATCATTATTTAATTGTAATGCTCGAGAAATAGCATCTAATACCGAAGTAGATACTTTTATATCTCTGCCTTGTTCTAACCATGTATACCAAGTAAGACTTACACCAGCTAGTTGAGCCACTTCTTCTCTTCTTAATCCTGGTGTTCTTCTACGAGTTCCTACAGGTAAACCAACCATTTGGGGAGTTATTTTCGAACGTTGATTCTTTAGAAATTCTGATAAAGCTTGAAGTCTTGTTTTAGGTTTCATTGAACTCTCCCTTTAAAATAGTATTAATTATACTAGGATAAACAACAACTTGTAATAGGATAACACAATGGCTAAAGTTAATAAAAACAAGGAGGGAATGATCATGAAAAGAGTTGTCATTACTGGAATGGGAGTTATTTCTCCACTAGGAAATGATGTCAATAGCTTTTGGAATCAACTAATGAAAGGACAATCAGGAATATCTCTCATTGATTCTTTTGATACTACTGATTATAAAACAAAAATAGCTGGAATCGTTCGTGATTTCGATGCAGATAAAATATTGGGAAGAAAAGAAGCAAAACGTTTAGATCGTTTTAGTCAGTTTGCCTTAGCAGCAGCCGAACAAGCATTAGAAAATTCACAATTACAGTTAGATCAAGTTGATCTTGAACGTTTAGGCGTATATGTTGGTTCAGGTATCGGGGGAATCCAATCGCTTGTTGATCAAGTGAATGTATTAGATAAACGAGGTCCATCGAGAGTAAGCCCCAGCCTTGTACCCATGATGATTTCAAATGCAGCTGCGGCCCAAATCAGCATAAAATTAGGAGCACAAGGGCCATCATTGTCACCAGTCACAGCTTGTTCTATTGGGAACACCTCTATTGGTGAAGCTTTCAATGCGATCCGAAACGATGATGCAGATATTATATTTGCCGGTGGAGCAGAAGCTGCCGTTTCACAGATATCTTTGGCCAGTTTTGGAAACGCACATGCACTATCTACTAGAAACCAAGAGCCAAGCCTAGCCAGCCGTCCATTCGATACAGATAGAGATGGCTTTGTGATGAGTGAAGGCGCAGGTATCTTAGTATTAGAATCACTAGAAAACGCTATTCTTAGAGATGCGCCGATATTATGTGAAGTCGTGGGATACGGAGCTAGTTCAGACGCTCATCATATGGTAGCATCACACCCAGAAGGTAAGGGTGCCTACTTAGCCATGAAAAAAGCATTGAGAAGTGCCAATATATCAACAGATGAAATTGATGTTATTAGTGCACATGCAACAAGTACACAAGTAGGTGATCGTTCAGAAGTTCTAGCTATTAAGAAATTATTTGGTGAACGTTCAAGTGAAATTCCAACAACTGCGAATAAGTCGATGACTGGGCATATGTTTGGTGCTGCCGGCGGAGTAGAAGCCATTGCTTTAGTGGAAAGTTTGAGACGAGGAATGATTCCGCCAACTATTAATGTAGAGAAGCTAGATCCAGATTGCAACTTAGATGTTGTATTAGAAGCGAGACAGCTTCCATTGAAATATGGGCTATCCAATTCTTTTGGTTTTGGAGGACATAATTCAGCCATCGTGTTAAAGCATTACAATTGAAGAAGTGAAAAGAACACAATGAATCGATCAAGGGTTTATAGCCCTTGATTTTTCATTATGGGAAAACCTCACAGACAATTTATGACGGACTTCAGCTATCTGATATATTAAATAGAGGAAAAAGAATACTTAAAAAACATTAGAAAGCAGGTGATCCCATGCCAAACAACCAAACACCCAACCCGCTTATCACTGAAAAATCACCATACCTACTTCAGCACGCTCACACCCCAGTTCACTGGTACCCGTGGGGGCAAGAAGCCTTCGATAAAGCCAAACGTGAAAATAAACCAGTGCTTGTCAGTATTGGCTACGCCACTTGTCACTGGTGCCATTACATATTTTTATGGAAGGGACTATACCACATAATGTGCTCTAAAACTTTTAAAGTTTAAATCTGTACTTTAGTAGTCCCTTTTGTTTCCCTTCTTCACATTTTCCCAATCCCGTTCTACGTTTTTCCTGACTCTGTGAAGAAGTTTAAAAATTGTTTCCTTTTCCTCAGGTGAAAAATCAGAACAGGCCACTTTCGTAGAATGTTCTTCTTCTTTTTTTAAAAAAGGATAAACTTTTTTCCCTTTTTCAGTCGTGAACAGCTTTTTTATTTTTTTATTCTGTCTGTCCGGCTGTTTTTCAATCAATCCTTGTATTTCCAATTTCTTGATTGCCCGCGCAGCCGTTGTTCGGTCAACTTTTATCATTTCAGCCAATTTATCTTGAATAACACCGGGGTTTTCGTATATACGTACAAGATAGAGATACTGCCCTCTCGTTAAGTCCAAATCTTTAAATTCAATATTGCTTATGGAATCTAAAGCTCTTGCTATCATGCCGATCTCTCGTAAAATGTCGTTCATACCCAAAACTCCTCACATGTTTTTTGTTGCAATTACAACAAAAATAATTTAACCTTACTCTTATAAGAACACACGCATGCTGGAGAGTCCAGACTAATATCAGAAAAGGATTGGTAAATAATGAATATAAAAAGAATAACAAATGAAAATGATTTACATGTTGCTCAAGATATTAGAAAATCGGTATTCATTGAAGAACAGCAAGTGCCTGAATCCGATGAGTTCGATCAATTCGATACACTCAATGAACAATGCCAGCATGTCTTGATATATCACGAGAATCAGCCTGTCGGCACAGGCCGTGTGCGCATCGTTGATCATACAGGTAAACTGGAAAGAATCTGTATCCTAAAACCTTATCGTAAGTACGGTTTAGGCAAAATCATCATTGAAGAGCTGGAAAAAATCATGCAAGAAAAAGACATTTCTAAGATTAAGCTGCATGGGCAAACACATGCAGAAGGCTTTTATAAAAAACTGGGCTACCAAACTACTTCAGATGAATTTATGGAAGACGGAATTCCACACGTCTTGATGACAAAAGAGATATCTTGAAATACAAATCATGTCTAATAAAAAGAAGTATGTTTATTACGGACTAGGTATACTCGTATTAAGTTTAGGCATTTCTTTAACAATACAATCAGGACTAGGTACTTCCCCATTCGATGCCCTTTTGGTTGGCCTTTCCAAAGAAGTCGGTCTTACCGTAGGAAGCTGGGAGGTCCTTATTTCTGTTATTATCTTAATCTGTAACTCTATATTAACAAGAAAAAAACCTGTTTTATTAGGTTTGATTACAGCATTCGTGACTGGAATAGGCATTGATCTGTGGTTGTTCCTCATAAAACATGTCATCTACACAAGCATGTGGTTTAGCAAACTGACATGTTTCGGAGTTGGTTTGGTATTCATTGGTCTTGGAACAGCCATCTATCTTCAAACAAAATTTGCATCAACGCCTATCGATCATTTAACACTCATTATTCGAGATATTTCAAAAAGAACCTTCCTATTTTCAAGAACAGTATTGTATGCTTTTTTCTTATTTTTGGCTTATATATGTAAAGGTCCTATCGGTATCGGAACCATTTTAACTGTGTGTTTAGGAGGCATGATACTTCACTTTTTTATGTCTATTGTTGAACGTCGCCTTTTATCCAATTGAGATCTGGAATCACCTTATAAAAAGAAAAGAAGGGGCTAACCTTAAAAGACCTCTTCTTTTTTGATATTTGATATATTAGATATTGGAAAGTCCATACTGATAAGAAACTTTATCGAAAGGAGGTGATCCCATGCCCACTAACAATAAACCCAATAGATTAATCGCTGAGAAGTCTCCATATTTACTTCAACATGCTCATAACCCTGTGAATTGGTTTCCTTGGGGAGAAGAAGCACTCGAAAAAGCGAAACGCGAAAACAAACCTGTTCTCGTATCTATTGGGTATAGCTAGCTCGGGTAGCTATACGCACTTGTCACTGGTGCCACGTCATGGCACACGAAAGCTTCGAAGATCAACAAGTCGCTGACATCCTCAATGAGCATTTCATTTCTATCAAAGTCGATCGTGAGGAGCGTCCAGACATCGACTCTATGTATATGTCGGTTTGTCAGATGATGACGGGGCAAGGCGGCTGGCCGCTCAACGTGTTTGTCACGCCGGATCAAAAGCCTTTTTATGCGGGGACGTATTTTCCAAAGAGAAGTGCATACGGGCGGCCTGGCTTCATCGAAGCACTGACACAATTGCTGGAAGCGTACCATAACGACCGGGATCATATTGAATCATTGGCAGAGAAAGCGACAAATAATCTGCGGATCAAAGCAGCAGGGCAGACAGACAATACGCTGTCTCAAGAGTCCGTACATAAAGCCTATTACCAGCTGATGAGTGGCTTTGATACGCTGTATGGCGGATTTGGCTCCGCACCAAAATTCCCTGCACCTCATATGCTCTCGTTTCTTATGCGTTACTACCAATGGACAGGGCAGGAGAACGCATTATATGCAGTCACAAAAACATTAGACGGTATGGCAAATGGCGGTATATATGACCATATTGGTTCGGGCTTTTCACGTTATTCGACGGATGAAAAATGGCTGGTGCCGCATTTTGAAAAGATGCTGTACGATAACGCTTTGCTGATGGAAGCTTACACAGAAGCGTATCAGCTCACTCCAAATTCTGAGTATGAAAAGCTTGTCCAACAACTGATCCAATTTATCAAACAAGATATGATGAATCCGGACGGCTCCTTTTATTCAGCGATAGATGCCGATTCGGAAGGGAAAGAAGGGCAATATTACGTCTGGTCAAAGGATGAGATCATCACTCATTTAGGGGAGGAACTTGGCGCTTTATTTTGCGAAGTCTATCACATTACAGAAGAGGGGAACTTTGAAGGGCAGAACATCCCTCATACGATTTCCACCTCATTTGAGGACATCAAGGCCTCTTTTTCGATCGACGATAAAACCCTTCAACCCAAGTTGCAAGAAGCCCGGCAAATTCTACAATCTGTCAGACAGCAGCGACCCGCACCGCTTGTCGATGACAAGGTGCTCACATCCTGGAACGCGCTGATGACCTCAGCTCTCGCCACAGCAGGAAGGGTATTCACTTTAGAGGAAGCTATCCGTATGTCGAAACAGGCGATATCTTTTCTAGAAACACACCTCGTCCAACATGCTCGGCTCATGGTCCGCTACAGAGAAGGAGACGTGAAGCATCTCGGCTTTATCGAGGATTACGCTCACATGCTAAAAGCGTATATGTCTTTATACGAAGCGACCTTTGAATTAGAATGGCTGGAAAAGGCCACAACCATTGCTGAGAACATGTTTGAGCTGTTTTGGGACAAGGAAAAAGGGGGCTTTTTCTTCTCAGGTTCAGATGCGGAAGCGCTCCTCGTTCGAGAAAAAGAAGTGTACGACGGTGCCATGCCTTCTGGTAACAGCACCGCACTCCACCAGCTTCTGAAGCTAAGCAGAATGACTGGACGTCAAGACTGGCTGAAAGCCTTAGAACAGATGTTCAAAGCCTTTTATATCGATGTCTCTTCCTACCCAAGCGGACACACAGCGTTTCTTCAAGGGCTCTTGAGTCAATACGCAGCGAAACGAGAAATCATCATTCTTGGAAAAAACGGCGATCCGCAAAAAGAACGGCTTTTACAGGCGCTTCGGAAACGATTTATGCCATTTGATATCATATTGACCGCCGAAACAGGAAATGACCTGGCACAGCTCGCACCATTTGCAAAAGATTACAAAACAATCGGCGGTAGCACCACCGTGTATATTTGTGAAAACTACAGCTGCCGCCAGCCGATCACCCATATCGACGAGGCGATGGAACAATTATTCCACGATTGACTTTGTCATATGATGACTATGAGAAGACAAAATGAGGACAAACAGATAAAAAACATGTCAATCCGCTAACAAATTGTCTATACGGTTTTAATTTCTCTCTAAAACGGTTAGAATGCGCACTAGATGTTCTCATACCGAAGGGAGAGAAAATGATGAAAAAGGTATCATATACACTCATCGCTTGTCTGTTATCTGTTGGGCTTGCAGCTTGCTCATCAAACGATGCAAAACAGGATAAGCAAAACGATGCAGCCAAAAACAAGGAAACAACACAGGCTGATCAAAAAGAGCAGCAAAAGCAAATGGAAGAAATGCAAAAGAAATTAGATGCACAAAAAATCGATGATCAAAAGGTCGTTGCGACCGTCAACAAAGACAAAATCACAGGCAGTGAATACAATAGCGCACTATCGACCATTCAAGGTCAGCTTCAGCAGTCCGGACAAGATCCAACTTCTAAAGAAGGCGCAAAAGCAGTCAAGAAACAAACCATTGATGCACTTGTAGGTCAAGAGCTCATCCTCCAAGATGCTGAGAAGAAGGGCTTCAAAGCCTCTGATAAACAAGTAGATAAACAGCTAAAAGAAGAAAAGAAACAATTTAAAGACAACGCTCAATTTGAAGAAGCACTGAAAAAGAGCGGACTTACATTGGATCAGCTGAAAAGTGACATTGCCGACAGCATCAAGTACAGCCAATATGTCGACAAAGAAATCAAATCAGCCTCCGTCTCTGAGAAAGACGTCAAAGCGTACTATGACCAATACGCAGAGCAAATGAAAAAACAAAAGCAAAAAGCACCAGAATACAAAGAGATTAAATCGCAAATTAAAAAGCAGCTAGAATCTCAAGAAAAGCAAAAAGAAGTACAAAAAGAAATTGAAAAACTAAAGAAATCTGCGAAAATTAATGTGTCTCTGTAACCGCTAAGAAAAAATCCGCCATTGTGCGGATTTTTTTGTCATTTCACGAACCATTTTTCCAAATTTATGACAAAAGCCTCATCATAAACGTCTCTTCCATCCGATATGATGGGAGTACAAAAGAAAGCGCTAACAATTCTTTCGTCTCCCAAAAGGTACAAGATCAAACGCAGTTCTCGTACTTTTGCTTCAGTCAATCGGACATCTACAGGAGGAGGATCTTTATGTTCAAATGGTTTAAACCCGCTCCGCATATCGACAGGCTCGATGATGCCAAAACAGACGAGACCTATAAGCGGCTGCGGCTGCAAGTCTTTTTAGGGATCTTTATCGGGTATGCGGGCTATTACTTGCTGCGCAAAAATTTCGCTTTTGCCATTCCATATCTACAGGAAGAGGGATTCACAAAAAGTGAACTAGGCTTTGTACTCGCAGCCGTCTCAATCGCCTATGGCTTTAGTAAATTCATCATGGGGATGATCTCAGACCGCTGTAACCCCAGATACTTTTTAGCCGCCGGACTCTTTTTATCAGCCCTTATCAATATCCTATTTGTCTCATTTCCATGGGTGACATCCAGTGTATGGATCATGTTCTTATTCATGTTTTTAAACGGCTGGTTCCAAGGTATGGGGTGGCCGCCATGCGGACGGACGATGGCGCATTGGTTTTCAGTTAGTGAACGTGGTACGAAAATGTCCATTTGGAACGTCGCTCACAACATCGGCGGGGGGATTCTTGCACCGCTCATCACATTGGGAATTGTGCTGTTTGCGACGTGGAAAAGCATCTTTTTCTTCCCTGCCATCATTGCCATTATCGTTTCCTTTGTGATCATTCTTCTCGTACGGGATACCCCGCAATCCACTGGTCTTCCACCAATCGAGGAATATCGAAACGACTATCCGGCACAAAAATATGAGGATCAAGAAAAAGAATTAACAGTGAAAGAGATTTTATTTAAATATGTACTCAACAATAAATTCCTTTGGTATATCGCCATTGCCAATGTCTTTGTGTACTTCGTCCGTTACGGTGTCGTTGACTGGGCGCCGACCTATTTAACGGAAGCAAAGGGCTTTTCACCAGAGCATTCACGCTGGTCTTATTTTCTTTATGAATATGCAGGCATTCCCGGTACATTATTGTGCGGGTGGATCAGCGACCGCTTCTTTAGAAGCCGCCGCGCACCAGCTGGGGTCATCTTTATGGTCGGGGTGTTAATTGCCGTTCTCGTGTACTGGTTAAACCCTGCTGGCAATCCAATGATCGATAACATTGCCCTCATCAGTATCGGCTTTTTGATTTACGGACCTGTCATGCTCATTGGACTTCAGGCGATTGATCTCGCTCCGAAAAAAGCGGCTGGCACTGCTGCCGGACTCACAGGCTTCTTCGGCTATATTGGCGGCTCTGCCTTTGCCAATGCCATGATGGGCGTCGTCGTGGATCACTATGACTGGACTGGAGGCTTCATTTTACTAGTTGGTTCCTGCGTGCTTGCGATTGTTTTCCTCGCGATGACATGGAATACAGGGAAACGCGTAGAGCAAGCTTAATGAAAATCACATAAAAGATTCATATCCGCCCAACATGCTCTTTACATCTATTTCTTATGATGAAGGCAGTTACCGTAAGAGGAGGATAAAATATGAAGAAAAGTAGATTACTTGCTTTCGTGTTGCTCTCTTTTGCTTTACTGTCTTTTGCGTGGATGCCGACCACCATATCGGCACATGAACATCTTTTATCTCCAGATCGTATCTTAACCGTTGCACATCGCGGAGCATCAGGGTATGCACCAGAGCATACCCTGGCTTCCTATAAGCTCGCCACAAAGATGAATGCAGATTACCTCGAACTCGACCTTCAAATGACAAAGGATGGACATCTCATCGTGATGCATGATGAAACCGTTGATCGGACCACAAATGGAACAGGCTGGGTCAAAGACCTCACACTTGCTGAAATCAAACAGCTTGATGCCGGGACATGGTTTAACGAAGCCAACCCCGACAGACAAAATGCCAACTATATCGGACAGCGGGTACTCACATTAGATGAGGTGCTGCGCTATTTCGGCAAACGTGAAAATTATTATATTGAAACAAAAAAACCAGACCTTTATCCGCAAATGGAAGAAAAGCTATTGGCCGCCTTAAAGAAACATCATCTTCTCGGGAAACATACAAGAAAAGGGCAGGTCATCATTCAATCCTTTAGTGAAGACAGCCTGCTAAAGCTACAGAAACTCGCCCCTCGCCTTCCAAAAGTACAGCTATTAGACAGAGCCCAAATGACATCCATCACAGATGATCAGCTTGACTTCATCAAAACTTACGCCGTGGGTGTAGGACCGAATTTTAGGGCATTAACACCTGAAAACGTCCAGCAGGTCAGAAGCCATGGACTCCTCCTTCATCCATATACGGTCAACAGCGAAGCCGACATGACACGTCTTCTGCAATACGGCGTCACAGGTCTTTTCACCAACTATCCAGATGTCTTTCAACGTGTCAAAGCTTCTCTGTAAACGACAAAAGCCTCGCGGTTCACTCCGCAAGGCTTTTGATTATTTCACCGTTTGATCAGAAGAAGCTGTTTCAATCGGTTTTCGTTTCCCAATTCCAAATACAAAAAAGCTAAGCACCACTAAAATCAAGAACCCAATTGCTACAATAAGAGAAATACGCGTATCCTGATTAATGAGCATAAACACAAGTACCATTAATAAGAATCCAATTGTAAGATAGTTAGAAAACGGTGCTAGCGGCATTTTAAACGGATGCTTTTCAAGCGCTGCCCCCTTCGCCTTTCTGAAGCCAATATGACTAATCAAAATGACAAACCAAGGCACCATCCCAGGAAGGACACTCGCACTATACACATAGACGAAAATATTTGGCGGAGAAACATAATTCAAGACAACTCCTATCGCTAGACCAATCAGCACAGCGAATGTCCCAAAATACGGTACACCGTTCTTCGAAATTTTCGTAAAGAAAGCAGGTGCCTGACCATTCACACCTAATGTATAAAGCATACGGCCTGCACTGAAAATACCACTATTACAGCCGGACATTGCTGCTGTAATGACAACAAAGTTAATAATACCAGCAGCTGCTGTAATTCCGATTTTCGCAAACGTCGCCACAAATGGGCTGCCAAGGGTATTCAGCTGATCCCAAGGATACACCGTCACAATGACAAAAATCGCTCCGATATAGAAAATCAAAATACGCCAGATGATACTTTTGATTGCGTTTGTCAGTGTCTTTTGCGGATTTTGTGCCTCACCGGCTGTAATCCCAATCAGCTCGACTCCTTGATAGGCAGCAATAACGAGAGACAACGCGAACAAGAATCCGCTAAATCCACCTGTAAAGAACCCGCCATGCGCCCAAAGGTTAGAAAGCCCAATTGGCGTTCCGCCATTTCCAAATCCAAAGAAAATAATGCCTAGACCAGCAATAATCATCAAGATAATCGTCACAATCTTGATCATCGCAAACCAAAATTCAAACTCACCGAACGACTTAACTGAAATCAAGTTGGCGGCTCCTAAAATGATCATCGCAATTAATCCTGGAATCCACGCAGGCAGATCCGGGAACCAATATTTCATATAAGCGCCTACAGCAATAATTTCCGACATTCCAACAATGACCCACTGGAACCAGTTACTCCAAGCCGTCATATACCCCGCAAGTGGATGAATATATTGATGGCCGAATGTAGCAAATGAACCTGTACTCGGCTCAAGATATAACATTTCCCCCATCGCACGCATAATAAAAAAGATAAAAATACCACACACTGCGTACGCTAGAAGAACCGATGGACCTGTCCATTGAATGGCCTTAGCTGACCCCATGAATAGGCCAACACCAATTGTGCCGCCAAGAGCGATCATTTGAATATGGCGGGCACTTAACCCTCTCTTTAATTCCTTTTGAGCCATTTTTCTTCCCCCTCATCAACAAACAACATAAAAAATAAAAAATCAGAATTTTCATTCTGATTGACGTCAATCTTTCGATGTATATTATCATAATAAATCTACCCTTAAAAAACAATTGTTTTTTTGAGGAAAACACTATTAACAAAATATTCTGACATAAAAAGAAGTTCAAATTGTTTTATATTGATATATTGAATCAAAGAAAGAAAGCTCACTTCAATGCTTTTGACTTAGTAGAAACTGACCGCCTCTTATATCAATTTCAAAGGAACTTTGTCCGTTCTTATGCAACATTTTCCCCTTCTCACGATCACAAGAAAAATCATTCCGAAAAGCACCAGATCTTTTCTTTACATAACAAGTAAACCCATCATTTTCTGGAATCGCCACTTTAACATAAGCTCCAGTTGAAGTCGATTTAAGTGAATTGAGCATGTGTGTAGAATGAACCTGTATCCTTCTACCCGTTACATGCAGATCAACGTCTGAGAAAGCACCCATCAACTCAACTTTTGACGATGTGGCATGCAATGACAATGTTTGTGCGGCCAGCTCCTGACTAGAAATAAATCCACCTACAGTTTCTAAATGAAGACGCTTGATCTCACCTGATAGCATCGTCTTTCCTGAGGTTAAATGACAATAGACATTTTCCACATTCAGCCCTTCTGCCTGAAGATTTGCTCCTTTACAACGAAGGGATATAGACTGTAATGTATTTTTCGGAAGATAGATCGCTACATCGGTTTGATAAAGGTGAAGTCCTAAGCTAAGTATTCTTTTTCGTCTATCTTGAATGATCAGCCGTCCATCTTTTACCTGATGATGCAGCAAATAGCGCTTTGGAAAGACTTGATTGGTCGTTTGACGAATAATGAGATAGGGATGATCATGGTGATGAATACGCACCTCTCCGAGCAGCCAATCAAGCGATAATTCTACGACCGATTCGTCAATTTGAATCGTATGCTCCACATGTCTCCCTCCTTATTCATCGCGGCTATCTCGCTTGAAGCCGAGTAACGGTGCCCCACAATTCCAAGATCACAATGAGAACTGCTGCGATCATGACTCCTGACAGAATGACAATCATTTGATCATTTCCAAAGGCAGAGATGAATACGTTTCCTAAAACAGCACATAGAACAACCGCAGTCAGAATGGTCATGAAAGTAGATTTCTTCATGAATCCCACTCTCATCGCAATCATGCCAATTCCATTGACACAGCAAGTAAACACTAGGTACGTTTTGATCACAGTGAACATCACATCAGCTGTCAGCCTGTCATGGACAATGGGAAAGAACGTTTCAGTGACACTAAATACAACAAATGAGGGAATGATACTACACAGCATGGCAATCGTAGAAAAGCATAGCATCCAAACCATTCTTGAAAATAGTGATCCTTTCAGCTTTGATGAACGAGGTTCATGCTCTTCCAATGTCGTCACCACTACTCGGCAATACATCCAGGCTGTGACGATCGAAAAAAAGATCATCCATACTATACTGGTCAACAAATAGATATTCTGATATTGCTGAAAACCCATTTCCTGTTCAACCTGTGCAACAAATGCGACGAAATAAATAAACACCAACAATACAATGCTTGCGATTATACTGGCTTGAATATAATTTCTCATATGGTTTTTTCTTAGCTCAAGTTTTATGAAGTGAAGCATAAGGCATCCTCCTATGAAATGAATTTTCCTTTTATCTCTTATCTGACTATTTAGGTTCCAGGCTGATCATAACCACCAATCCCAGCATAGTGCGCTGTGACCTTTTGAATAAATAGATCACTCACCACATCCACTCCAAGCCCTTTCATCATCTGCTGCAAAAACAGCAAGCGCTGACTAGTTTCTTGTTGATCACGAGCAAATAGCGTTGGGTTCAGCCATATATTCACGAGAAGCATAAACACTTCTGCCACTTCACCAGGAAAAGCAGTCGTCATCGAACCATCCTCAATCCCTTCAAGAATCAGCTGCTTGATTTTAAGCGCATCCTGATTTACACCTGCCTTCATTCCCTCAACCACAAATTGTGGGTTTTTGATCTGATCAACCAAGATCCCATCAATCGTATGAGATTGTGGATCTGACACAAGCTGCTCTAAAATACGCTGCAGCTTCTCTTTCGCATGCGTTGCCTCTGTATGCTCAATCAGATCTTCAAGCTTCTCAGTCGCATGACGAAATTGCCTCTCCATCACAGCACGTAATATTTCTTCCTTCGATTTGAAATGATGATAGATAGCACCCTTAGACATGTTCAATTCATGGATGATATCCTGCAAACTCGTCTTTTCAAACCCTTTTTCCTGAAACAGCTTCGTCGACACATCTAAAATTTGCTGGATCGTCTTTTCTGGATATTTATTTCTGGCCAATGAATTCGCCTCCTTTTACATACCGACCGTTGGTATGTATTTTAATCTACTTCATCATAAACTGTCAATATAGAAATCAAAAAAGACCGCTCACACGGTCTTCTCGAGTTCAAACTGAACATCGGCAATGCCGAAGCCTCCACCAGAATCCCTCACTATCGGTGACTCTCGTTGGTAGATAGAAATTCTCTAAAATCAGCTGCTATTTCCTTAGATTTCGTATGATGCAAATAATGGCCACCTTTGAAAGTAACAACTTTTCCGTGATCTACATTTTTCAGTAGATCTTCATGCATTGGTTTCCAACTTGGTGTTTCCTCCTCCGTTTGATCCGCTAGATAGAAAACAACAGGGAGATTCTTAGGGAAATGTAAGCGTTGAGCGTTTTTAAAATTATTTCTAAAGTTTTCCGCCTCACTAGCTTGGCTTTTATCCAAGAAATTTCGGAAGGTCAGCATTTTAATCTGATCTTTCGTTTGATCATCTACTTTAGGCATCACCAGTTGATCTGGATTCATTTTCACTATCAATCTGTAAAAACCGGATTGATGAAGCAGCTGTAAGCTGGAGACTGGCAATTCATCTGAATCCTCCTGCTTAGGAACACTGCTATCAATTCCAACAAATGCTTGGACTTCTTTTTCATATTGATTCACATATTCTAATCCATAAATGCCAGAAATCGAATGGCCCATCAACGTATATTTATGAATGTCGAGCTTTTGCAAACATTCATGAATCTCATCCACAATGTTTTGACTTGTCCGTACTTTATCTGTATCGTCACTTAAACCATATCCAAATGGTTCAATCACTACGACTCTATAATATGATGATAATTCATTTACTAGCGGCTTAAAATCCAGCACTGGTGAAGCAGTTCCATAGCCTGGGAGAAGTACAATCGTTTCTTTCCCATCGCCTTGAATGAGTACATTCATATGCTTCCCGTCCACCAAGACCTTTTGCCCATAAGCTTCTATTTTCCCCTTCTCCCTTTCATTACTAATGAGGTTTACAGTATAAACAGTAGCTAGAAAAACAACCATGACCGTGATAATGGTACATATAGATATCAGCATGATTTTCAATAATTTTTTCATTGTTTTTCTCTTCCCTTCACGATGAAGAACTTTAGCTTCGAAGAAAAATCAATATTTTCTTTCACAATAGATAATACCGATTGTATTTGCGCAAACACTTGATACATACATAAATGTAATCGCTATATAAAACCACTCTGTTGGGGAGGTAAATTGATGCAAAGCTTGAACAATCGCAACCAATATATAAGCTAAAGCCACACCTATAATTGAAAAACTTCCTGCTTTCGCTAAAATAAATTGACCACGTTCATCATGTTTATATTCACGGTTTTTCTTAAATTGAAAGGCCGTGCTTAAAATAGAAAGGATAATCAGAGAATAAAGTATGATCGTCGTCATCATTGTTGTTCCTCCTTGTCGACCTCTTGAAATACGTCATACAAATCAACTTCAAATGTTCTAGCAATTTGAAATGCTAGTTTTAAAGACAAAGAATATTTACCATTTTCAATAGCTGCTACCGTTTGGCGCGTCACACCTAACTTCTCTGCCAAATCTTTTTGTGTCCAGTCTTTTTCAGCCCGTAACACCTTAATTCTATTTTTAATCTCCATTTCAATTTCCTTTCTTGAAGGATATTTTATTTAACAATATGTTAAAAATAATTAACATTATGTTAAATAATCATAACCCCTTTTCTAATGTATGTCAATTTCACTTGATTCAAAAAAAGAAGAATCATCCATTTTGAAAGTCCTACTCAAAATGAATGATTCTCTATAAATGATCTGATCATCTGAATTAAAACACTTTCCTCTGATAAATCGCAGTAGAAAGTCCCCAAGACAGCAGGTAGATGAGCATAATCAGCACAGTTGACCCCGTATATAAAATAGGGATCGATAAATTCATAATAAAATCAGTGATCCCACTGAATTGCTCTGCTAAATAGAGAACAACAGGCGGTCCCAAAGCAGATAATAGGATAAAGCCAAAGAGCACTGCCGTTGTGATATAACCAGGCTTTAAGATATAAAACAATGGAAACGTACACGCCGCGAACAATAAAAACAACCCGCTGCCAATCGCAATATCTGACAGCGAAAACAGCTTTCCAAACACAAATAATGCAGCACTTGTCAGCACGATCGCAATACTCATATAGAAAATGGCGCCAAGATAACGTGATGCGATAATTTCTTTCCGTGTATAGGGCAAGGAGTTTAATAGAATATTCGTTTCTGCCTTTTCATCATACGCATATGTGTTAAATGGAATGAAGACACTAGCAACTAGAAACGTCAATACTGGATGGACATCCATGAAAATAAAAAATAAGATTAACGGAATAAAAATAAGTAACTGCTTCTTTTGCAAAATCACATCACGCTTAATTAAATGAAACATGAGCAACCCCGCCTTTCAAATAAAACATGATATCCTCAAGCGACGCCGATTCAATCACAACAGCATCACCAAAAATAAGATTCACTTCATCAATCCGGTCTGTTAATGCCTCAAACCCCGCTGCTGTACGCTGAATATGGACAAAGGCCTTTTCTGTATCTCGATCCAATAAATCAAGACTTCCTTTCACAAGCGCATAGCTCTCTGCTACATCATGTATCGACTGTTGAAAGACCAATTTTCCACTTTGTATAAATGCAATATAATCCGCGATCCGGCCTAAATCAGTTGTCACATGCGTCGAGAAAAAGATCGTCCGATTTCCATCAATCATCAACTCTTGTAACGTGCCAAGCAGCTCTCTTCTAAAAACCGGATCTAACCCAGCCGTTGGTTCATCCATGATAATCAACTCTGCATGATGCGACAGCGCAATCGCAAGTGACGCCTTCATCTGCATCCCTTTTGAAAATGTTTTAATCGCTTTATGAAGCGGCAAGCCAAACTGTTCAACATATTGATCAAAAAGCTGGTCATCCCAGCGTTTATAGGCAGGTGCCACAATCCGTTTGATGTCCTTTAAATTCAGCCCTGGGAAAAAAACGTTGGCATCGTAAACAAACCCGATCCGTTCCTTAATCTCTTTTTCATGAGTATGATAATCCAATCCAAAAACCTTTATGTCACCTGAATCGGGCTTTAACAAATTCATGATCATTTTAATGGTGGTCGACTTACCCGCTCCATTCTCTCCAATAAACCCTGTAACAAAGCCTTTCTTAACCTGTAAATCGAGATTCTGAACTGAAAAATCCTTGAATCGTTTCGAAACTCCTTTGAATTCAATCACATGCTCCACTCATCTCACTCCTCATATAAGAACTTTAATAACTGCTGCAATTCATCAAAAGATAAGCCTAATTCCTTGCCGTTTGTGACAACCGCCCCAAGCTGTTCCTCGATCACCTTCAATTTTTTCTCTCTCATCACTTCTAGGTTTTGTTCCGCAACAAAAGACCCCTTGCCTACAATTGAATAAATAAATCCTGCCTTCTCTAGCTCTTCATACGCTCGTTTTGTTGTAATCACGCTGATTTGTAAATCCTTCGCAAGCTTTCGAATAGATGGCAGGTCTGCACCTTCCTCAAGCTCACCCGTCAAAATCATCGATTTGATTTGATTCGTAATTTGCTCATAGATGGGCTCCTTAGAATGGTTTGAAATCGTAATTTGCATATAAAAACCTCTTTTTTCTGATAGTTGAAACAAAATATTGTATATACACTATATATACATTATATACACATTAAAAGAATATTCAACCTTTATAAATAAAATGCACAAAAAACCGCACAGCCCTTAAGCCATGCGGTTCTTTTAACAAAATGCTTTATTTCCAATACACCCATTTTCCCATAAGCCACTCCACAGGACCTCTTCTCCATTTTTTCAAATAGAGATAGCTGATGAACAGCTGTGCTGTGTACAGTCCGACAGCAAGCAGCAGCCCAAATATCGATCCCATCTGACCAAATAGACCAAGTCCATAAGAATAGAAAATGGTTGTACAAATGATCGACTGTGCCAAATAGTTTGATAGAGACAAACGGCCAAGCCCTGCAAGCAGACGTTTCAACCCTTGAGCAGCCTTTGAATAGTAAAAAACAATAAAGGCTTGAATATAACCGATTGTCAGGACGTAGGCTCCTAACGTCAACACCATTTCACTCCAAGGAGCATCAATGAACGTCGCACATTTTAAAGCGAGCCCAATGATAATCATCCAAACCCAGCCTTTACGATAAGCCATGCCTCGATCTTCTTCTGTCAAATGACCTTTTTTCCCGATCGCCATGCCAAGCAGTGCAAATGGACCGATCATGATAGGAGCATAGAGAAGACTTAAAATTGGTGTCAGAGTAAGTGTTACAATTGCCATAATGATGGAGACGATTACCATATCATCTTCAATTGTAATCCGGCTCAATACAATATCGCCATATGTACCAGTCCCATATACATTCGTTAATAAATCAGGATTTCCGTAAATAAAATTCATTAGAGATGGATAAATCACTAAAGATAAGGCACCTAAAATACCCGACCATATAAACACTGTTTTGATTCGGCTATTTATAAACATCATTAGGAAAAACGTACAAGCTCCATAATAGAGAAGAATGTCGCCACTCCAAATGAAGATTAAATGCAGCATTCCAAGCACAATCAGACCAAACCCTCTGCGAACGACAATGGCATTCGTATTTAGTCCCTTAGCTTTTGTAGATTCAATCAATTTAATAAAAGAATACCCAAATAAAAAGGAAAAAATCGGATAAAAAGATCCTTGGAAAAAAATTTCTGTCACATATACACCGAATTCCTGTCCCCAAAAACTCGAATCAAACATTTTCTCAAAATCATAATCATATTGAAAATTAAGCATATTCACAATCAAAATACCTAATAAACTAAAACCACGTAAACTATCAATAAACTCAACCCTAGATCCCTTCAACTCGACAGCTCCTTCGAACAATATAAAGATAAAGCATATTTATCCTACCACACTTTTTAAAAATTGGTTCATCTACCCATGTAAAAACATGAGTTTAAGGTGAATTTAATAAAAAAACCTAGAATCTACATTCTAGGTATCATACTGATGACTTTGTTCTTTTCGCATCACACGCTTCAAACAAAACAAAAATTCCCAAACCAGCGAAAAAACGACTTTACTTTTTAATTTTTTGTTTGATTGAAACACAAAAACACCCCTATTTATGTAAAATCACTTTCTATCATCACCCTACACCATCTCCTGACACGCCCAAGCATCCACCTCTACCTTTAAAGCAGGTGAAGCCAATGCCACCACATAAATCATCGTCATACAAGGCAGGTGCCCGTCCAAAAACTGCCCCATGATTTGTTTCCTACTCTCAGCATCGAACTCTCCTACGAGATAAAATACTAGTTTCGTTATATCTTCCACAGCCATATCTGCCGCTTCTACATTTCGTTTCACATTCTCTAACGCTAGCGCTAGCTGCTCCAACGGGCTCTCTGGGATTGTCCCATCCGCCTCCATTCCCACCTGACCTGATAGTGTTAACCAACGCTGTGGTCCGGTTGTCTCTATTTGATGGGTATATGGTGCGACTGGTGGATGAATGTTCTCAGGATTACGTGATGTTCTCATTGATAAAAACCCCTTTTCTGAAAATACAGTCAATTTTTATCATCATATCAAACTTTCTACCATATTCAGATATTTATGCTCATAGTAAACTTGAAGAAGCAATCGCAGCAGCCTCAAACTTAAGATAGAGACGTCTTGAATGTTCGGCCTTAGCTTGTAATCTGATCAGACAAGGATATCTAAAGGGATATCAAATGTAGCTTGGAATAAAGTTTGATCATTTTTATAGTGTGTTCTTCCATTAAATCGCCATTTTCTTGAATAAGACTGATAGTAAAACCAACTTCAAAAAGGCTCTTTCAATACACAAACATGAACAAAATTAATTAATCCAATGAAAAGGTCGATGTATATAAGAGGGTAATGTTGTCTTTACATCACCTTTAGCCGAATTAACTTGCATTTGGGTCAAAAACATACTGGTGGACAGATCAGCGCCACTGAAATTAACATCTCGCAAATCCGCACCAATAAAATTGACTGCCCTTAAATCCGTATTTCTCATATCCGCAGCAATCAAATAGGCTCCCCTAAAATCAGTTGCTCTTAAATCTTTTCCCTCTAACTTTTTGCCCATCCAATTAACTCTCGCATGATCAAACTCTTTAAATTTTCGAACACCAGGCATTTTATCAATTGTATTTTTTCTCACAAAATCACTCGCTGAAGTAAGCAGTTCATTTAAAGAAAAACGGTACATCACCAGATCAAGTGACAATAAATTATCTGCGTCCAACTTCGTTAAATCCTGTAATTCCTTTAACTGCTTTCTCAATTTATCAGCTAAATCATCCGGTATATCGTAAGACAGAGCTTCTGCCACGTACGCAATCATTTCATGAATTTGCTCCATAATGGGAAACACTTGAAACATTTTCTTCCCAATGTCAGGGTGTTCTCGCCAACTTTGACCGTTAAAAGTAACTTGAGATACGACCTGTCCAGCACCCAAACAATCAAATACTGTACAACCTTTGAATCCTTTATCCCTTAACTGACTATGAATTTGGCAACTGTAATTAGACTGCAAATTCATACAAGGAGTACCTGCCGGTTTGTTAATTGGAAAATCACTTGATGCTACAATATTAAGCGCTGTGCAACAAAGTCCAAAGCACTTCGTACAATCAGCCGTTAAACTTTCTCTAATCTTTTGAGCTGTATCATTATCCATTTTTTACCCTTTCTCTAAAAAACTTTTGATTTTATTATACAAGATTCCTAAACAATCTCATCTGCAATTAAAATCTTTTCCATCGTCTTTCCCTTCGCTAACTCATCAATCAGCTTATCCATATAACGAATATTCTTCATAGTTTCTTCCTCAATGTCCTCCACCCGGACACCACAAATGACTCCTTTGATTAAGCTACGGGAAGGATGAAGCTCTGGTGCCTCAGCAAAGAAGGTTTCAACGTCTATCTGTTTGTTCAACTGTTTGTGTAACTCTTCTGGACTGTAACCCGTTAACCAGCAAATGATCGTATCAACTTCAGCCTTCGTTCGTCCCTTTCTCTCCGCCTTTGCGATGTAGAGAGGATAGACTTTTGCGAAACACATTGTGTAGATTTTAGGCTTGGTCATGTGTCTGCTCTCTTTCTTCGTTAAATATTTAACCTGTAATGCTTTCTACAGGGGCCGCTCTCTCACTATGCCTATTCTCTTTATGTTCAAACCTTTCTATTTAATGCACTTAGTATACATGTCTATCTATATGAAAATGTGCTATAAATACAACTTATAAACGATGATATATGCCCTTATTATTTCTTTCATCTTTTTTGAAAGCTCTATATTTAAGAAATTGAACAATACAAAATCCAAGAAATACACCTATTGGTCCTCCACTTGAGACAGGACCACCAATTAAACAATAAGAAATGATAAACAATGCAATATAACCAATTATAAAAAAAGCAATTCCCCATTTTTCTTTTTTTACGTATCGAATAAAAATAATATTCCCTCCTTGAAAACGATCTATATTTTGTAAAAAAGCAGCTTTCAAATATTGTACCCTCAATCAAAAATCATCGTACGATCAAATCAATAAGTTTCTAGTTCTTCTGACACAAAAATACCCCTTTAGACAATTATATCTAAAGGGGTATCAAAAATCCGATTTTATTTAATCCCTACTCCACCGTCACACTCTTCGCAAGATTACGTGGTTTATCCACATCACACCCGCGGTGAAGTGCTGCGTAGTAAGCAATCAGCTGTAATGGGACAACAGATGCAAGTGGTGCAAGTGCTGGGTGTACAGCTGGAAGGACGAAACGGTCGCCTTCGTCTTCTAGGCCTTTTAGTGAGATGACACAAGGGTTCGCTCCGCGTGCAACGACTTCTTTGACGTTACCGCGAATGCTAAGGTTCACGTGCTCTTGCGTTGCAAGGGCAATGACCGGTGTGCCTTCTTCAATTAAAGCAATCGTGCCGTGTTTGAGTTCTCCACCAGCAAAGCCTTCAGCTTGGATGTAAGAGATCTCTTTAAGTTTTAGTGAACCTTCAAGGCACACATAGTAGTCAAGTCCTCTTCCGATAAAGAATGCGTTACGTGTCACTGTGAAGAAATCACGAGCGATTTGTTCCATTTCATCCTTTTGATCCACAAGGGCTTCCATTGCGTTTGCTACAATACCAAGCTCTTTCACAAGATCAAAGTCAAGAGATTGACCGTTTAATTCAGCTGCAACTGATGCAAGGATCGCAAGTACAGCGATTTGTGCTGTGTAGGCTTTTGTTGAAGCTACTGCGATTTCTGGTCCTGCATGAAGAAGCAATGTGAAGTCCGCTTCACGAGAAAGCGTAGATCCTGGTACGTTTGTGATCGTTAATGCTTTATGACCAAGCTCTTTGACTTGAACAAGTACAGCACGGCTGTCCGCAGTCTCCCCAGATTGAGAAAGGAAGATGAACAACGGTTTTTTCGATAGAAGCGGCATGTTGTAAGAGAATTCACTTGCTACATGGACTTCTACAGGTACTTTCGCCCAGTCTTCAATGTATTGTTTACCGACAAGTCCAGCATGGTAGCTCGTTCCGCAAGCCACAATATAAATGCGGTCTGCTTCTGCTACTGCGCTTGCGATATCGCCAGCGACTGACAGCTTGCCGTTTTCATCTTGATATTCTTGGATGATTTTACGCATAACAAGCGGCTGTTCATCCGTTTCTTTTAACATGTAGTGAGGATATGTGCCTTTCTCAATGTCGCTTGCATCAAGCTCAGCGATATAAGAAGGGCGTGTCATGATATCACCGTCAAGGTTTTTAATAATAACCTCATCTTTTGTGACAATGACCATTTCTTTATCCATTAATTCCGCATATTCGTTTGTTACTTGAAGCATCGCCATTGCGTCAGAAGCCACAACGTTGAAATCTTCGCCGAAACCAACCAATAATGGGCTTTTGTTTTTCGCCACATAGATTGTTTCTTTGTTTTCGTTATCGAAAAGGGCAATCGCGTAAGAGCCTTTTAGTTGAAGAAGCGTTTGACGGAAAGCTTCCTCTGTATCAAGACCTCTATTCACAAATTGTTCGATGACTTGAACAACAACCTCTGTATCTGTGTCGCTTTTTAGTGTGACGTCTTGTAAATATTCGCGTGTCAATTGTACATAGTTCTCAATGACACCGTTATGAACAAGCGTAAAACGGCCAGAAGCACTTTGATGCGGATGCGCATTTAGATGGCTTGGTACACCGTGAGTTGCCCAGCGTGTATGTCCGATTCCTGCTGAAGATGCCACGTTTGCATCAACGACTTCCCGAAGCTCAGCGATACGTCCTTTTTCTTTGAACACATGCACGCCTTCTTCGTTTGCCACAGCGATACCTGCTGAGTCATACCCGCGGTACTCAAGCTTCTCTAAACCTTTTAATAAGATTTCCTTCGCATCATTCTGACCAATATAACCTACGATTCCACACATAAATATTCTTCCTCCCGATCATGTGAAAGGGACGAAGAAAGCCTACTAAAATAGAAGGGACATTTCTTCGTCCCTCTCTACATGTTTAATTTGGGAGATCATGTGTATTCCCTTTGTACAAAGAGTCACCTCTTTGGTTTAAAGAAACACTTACGGCTGTGATCTCTATTTTTGATCAGCCGGGAGGCATCCGCCGAAAATTCGATAACCTCCATCCTCGTCAACTAAGCATCTTTCGTCCGATCGCTTAGTTCGGGCGCTATAATTATAAGAGAGTTTCTGAACATCTACCCTGCCTTTCCTGATAGAATAAAAATCCAGTAACACAAGGATGATTGTACTATAAGGTCTGACCTCCGTCAATCACAATGTAACAGGTGATCCCATTCATTTGAGAAAGTGAGACCTCCCTACACTATATGCGATGAGGCTTGTCACGTTCTACCTCTGATGTGCTCTCCTATGTATGAAGACAGCATCAAGTTGCCCTCGCTTATATGATTCGTACAGATCCATCCAATTATGTCGTTTATTCGAAAAAAAAAGCAAACCGCTGCTTAGCGGTTCGCTCTCATCTGTTACTCAATACCCATTTCCTCTTTCACAACAGCCGTAATTCGAGCCACATATTCATCACATAGCTCTTTTGTTTTTGCCTCTGCCATGACACGTACAAGCGGCTCTGTTCCAGATGGACGAACAAGAATACGGCCGTCACCGTTCATCTCTTTTTCGACCTCTTGAATCACTGCTTTTACTTTTTCATTTTCTTCTACTTTATATTTATCAGACACTTTCACATTCACTAGAAGCTGCGGGAACTTTTCCATTTCAGCCGCAAGCTCTGATAATGTTTTCCCTGTCGCTTTAAGTGTATTCACAAGCATGATTGCAGAAAGCATGCCGTCACCTGTCGTATTGTAATCAAGGAAAATCAAGTGGCCTGATTGCTCACCGCCGACATTATAGCCGTCCTTTTTCATCGCTTCGACCACATAGCGATCACCAACAGCGGTTTGAATGCTCTTAATGCCTTGCTTCTCAAGCGCTTTATAGAAACCTAGGTTACTCATGACCGTAGACACCACAGTGTCATCCTTTAATCGGCCTTCACCCTTCAAATAACGTGCACATATGTACATAATTTGATCGCCATCTACGATATCACCTTTTTCATCGACTGCAATCAAACGGTCACCGTCACCATCAAACGCAAGACCAATATCTGCACCCTTCTCCTTCACAAAAGCAGAAAGTGCTTCTGGATGAGTGGAGCCGACACCATCATTGATATTCAGTCCGTTTGGTGATGTTCCCATTGTAGACACATCAGCATCTAAATCAGCAAATAAATGTGTCGCAAGAGAAGAGGTTGCACCGTGAGCACAGTCAAGCGCCACGTGAATACCAGTGAAATCCTCGTCCGCTGTCTGCTTCAAGAATTGCAAGTATTTCTGACCGCCTTCAAAATAGTCATTGACCGTTCCAAGAGCCGCTCCAACTGGGCGTGGCAATTGATCGACTGGCTGATCCATCAGCTGCTCAATTTCATTCTCCTGTTCATCTGACAGCTTAAAGCCGTCACCGCCGAAGAATTTAATTCCGTTGTCTTGAACTGGATTGTGAGAAGCAGAAATCATGACACCTGCTTCCGCGTCCATTGCTTTCGTTAAATAAGACACACCAGATGTTGAGATCACACCTAGACGCATGACTTCAGCTCCAATTGAAAGTAAGCCTGCAACGAGTGCTCCTTCCAGCATATGACCAGATACACGTGTGTCTCGTCCAACGAGTACCTTTGGACGTTCTTTATCCTTTGTGAGCACATAGCCGCCAAATCTCCCAACTTTAAATGCGAGCTCTGGCGTTAATTCGCTATTCGCTACACCCCTTACACCATCAGTTCCAAAGTACTTGCCCATGTTTCAATCGCTCCTTTTTTACCATTCAAGAGGACGCTTTGTCCTCTTTTTTATCTTCTTTGACCGGCTGTTTTTGACTTGATTCTTTCTTTGCTTTATCTTGCGTGGATTCTTCTTTACTCTTCTCATCCTGAACATCGTCATCAGATGATTGACCTTTTTGATCTTTTTGATCCTTTCGATCACTCGTCGACGCCGGCTGATCCTCTGTATCAGTAGAAGTAAGTTTCACTTTGACCTTTGATCTCGATAATGTCCATGTCACATTTTGAGGACCGTTCACTTGAACTTTGACCTCGTGTGTTCCTTCGTTCAAGTCCCCCACATTGATATAGGCTTCAACATCTGAAGCCTTTAGTTTATCAATCGCACTCTTTGATCCCTTCACTGTTATCGTGAGCCGTCCAGAAGATGGGCTCACAAAATCAGAGGTGAGATCCTTGCTCAGACCCACGACAGAAATCGGCACATTATCAATCTTTTTTTCCTCAGCTGTTGCAACCTTCACTTTGATCTTAACAGTTTCGGGCGATACCTTTTTCACACCATCTGGCAGCGGAATGTCGGCATCAATCTCCGTATCATCTTTAATCTTGCTTAGGTCCAGCTTGACGCCATCAATAAAATCAAGTGCGTCCAGCACCTTTTGAGAGCCGTACACTGTGACCTCACTCGGGCTTGTCTCAATGCTTGAAATGCTGATCCCATCTGGTAAGCTGCCCGTCCGCTCAATTTTAAACGGAACCTTTTTGCTCGGACTCGAGATCGGGACCGTAATATCCACCACGGACGGACTTACTTCGACTGGCAGCTCATTCCCGCTGCTATCATACACAGTGAGCTTCGCTTCCTTTTCAATTTGCTGATCGACATCCTCTAAGTTCACAAAAGCTTTAATAACAGAAATCTTGTCGATCACGTCCTTTGAGCCAGTGACCGTAACATTTTTTGGATTCACAATGGGCTGTTCAGGTGAATAACCGTCTTTGATTTTATTTTGATTATAAAATTCTGTTTCAACAGGAAATTCAGCTGTCGTTTTTTCTTGTATCGTCACAGTCGTCACAGATGGATTAATCGATAGTGTGAGTCCCTTTGATACATCTCTTGCCTTCAGCTCCACTTTATGTGTACCTGTCGATAAGTTCTGCATATCTGCATAAATTTCAAAATTTTTTGTTTGTCTTGCTGTTTTCACAGCACTAGTTGATCCCTTAATCGTGACATTGACTGTCTGCGGCACACCAGTGACGACGTACTTCTCGTCATCATAATACGCTTTAACAGGAATATCAGTTAAGGTTGCTTCATCTGTCGTCGATGTTGGGAAAAAGGATTCACCGATTTTTTTCGGCGTGGGCGCTTGCGCTGAATTGACTGCACCATACAGCAATAAAGCGAAGACCAATGCAAGAAGCTTAACGGCCCAGCGATTATTCAAAATCTTATCCATTTTTCTTGCCCCTCCAATACCATTTGGTCGAGGAAGCATCTTTGCTGTTCTTACTAAATTCAGCAATCAGCATTTCTTCAAGCGCTTCTTCTGTCAATTCTCGGTGGAGATCACCATTTCTTGCGACAGAAATGCCGCCTGTCTCCTCAGAAACGATGACGGTTAAGCTGTCTGTCACTTCACTAATTCCGACTGCCGCTCTATGCCGCGTCCCAAGCTCCTTAGAGATAAAAGGACTTTCTGACAGCGGTAAATAACAAGCTGCAGCTGCAATCTCATCCCGCTTCATAATAACAGCACCGTCATGAAGCGGTGTATTCGGAATGAAGATATTAATGAGCAACTCTGAACTCACCTTTGCATTCAAAGGAATTCCAGTCTCTATGTAATCATTCATCCCGGTATCACGTTCAATTGTCAGCAGTGCGCCGATTCTGCGTTTTGCCATATAGTTAATTGCTTTTGTAATTGCCTCGATCGTTTTCTGCTGCTGTTCCTCTACAGGTGTCCCGCTTCTTGAGAAGAAACGGCCGCGCCCAAGCTGCTCAAGCGCTCTCCTTAGCTCTGGCTGAAAAATAATAATGATCGCAAGGAATCCCCACGTAATCGCTTGATCCATCAGCCATTGAAGTGTGTTCAGACCGAGATACGCACTTCCCATCCTGACGAGAACAATGACCACAATTCCCTTTAAAAGCTGAACCGCTTTTGTTCCGCGGATGACCATCATTAATTTATATATCACATACCAAACAACGAGAATATCAACAGCATTACCGAGGTACTGCAAAAAAGGAATATCCCCTAAAGCCATTTCCTCGTCCTCCAGAATTTTCAGTTATTCTTCGTTTGATGCATTTTTAATAAAAAAAGAGCCTATGTGTCAATACATAGCGTGGCTATTATACCACATTTTGTTTCAGCAAGGAAAATAGTTGCCATATATGGCTGACTTGCTATTACGTATGATTCTCACCAGTGATATAGAAAAAGAGCAGCCCCCTTAGAGACTGCTCTTAAACAAATTAAATTACTTTTGTTCCTCTGGCCCAATGACCCGCATCGCATCTTGTGCTGTTGATTTCATTTTGTACCAGATCCAATCAAACACTTCATTAATTTCATTAATTTGACCAGTGACTTGTCCGGCAGAAGCAGTCAGCTGTTCCCCATTGACGACGGTGACATTTCCATCAACCTTGCCTTCTACAATCAGCTTGCCATTTTTGACAGTGACATCACCTTTCACGGTTTCCCCTTTAGGTACGGTCACTGTATCATTTACAACAACGAGATTCGGCTGCTTTGACACACTGAAATTATGATCGGTATTCCAGCTTGTAAACAGACTGCCTCCCATCAAAATGAGAAAGAGGGCAGCGGCCACCATCAGCGGGTGAGCTTTGATCCATCTTTGAACCGACACACGCTTTTTCTCCTTTGGAAGACCTGCCATCACCTTTGCAGTGAAATCAGATGGTGCTTCTATATGAGATGTACTCTGCACGAGCGCGATGGATTTCTCAATTTGTTGAAAATGAGTACGGCACTCCTCACACGATTGCAGATGGCTTTTTAATTCTTTTTCGTCTTGGGGCTCAATGTCCCCGTCTAAATACTGATGCATAAGCTGGACGATTCTATCCTGACAGCTCATCAAAATCACCTCACTCAAAGGTCTCTCAACTGTTTCCGGAGAGCCTCTCTACCCCTGTGTATTCTCGTTTTCACCGTACCAACTGGTATATTCAGAATCTCACTAATTTCTTTTAACGAGAGTTCATCAATATACTTTAATACGATGACCGAACGATATTTATCGGGTAATCTTAAAATTTTTTGCTGAATGGTACTCGATAATTCAAGAGATACCACCTCATCTTCTGGCAAAATGCCATCAGCAGCAATTTGAGAATACATATTCAATCCTTCAGTTCCTGCCACCTCTGCATCTAAATAATAATCCGGCTTTTTTTTGCGAATACGGTCGATGGTCAGGTTGGTTGCAATGCGGTACAGCCACGTGGAAAACTTGCGATTCACATCAAAGCTCTCGATATTCACATAAGCACGAATAAACGCCTCCTGCGCAATATCCTCAGCTTCGTGTGCATTCCCAAGCATACGGTAGCACAGCTGATAAATTTTGTCTTTATACAGGTCTACGATGTCTGTAAATGCGTTCTGGTCGCCTTTTTTCACTTGCTTAATTCTCTTTTTAATCATTGTGTCCATAGTATATTCAACCTCTGCCTTCACCGGTCTTTATGTATACGAACCTCTTTCCAAAAGGTTTCATTCTCCTCTAAAAAATAGTGTAACAAATTTTTGACAGCGTGTTACGCATATCAACCGGTAAAAACCTTAACATATCCTTAAATTTTCCGAAAACAAAAAAGAACGGGAACAAGTCCCGCTCTACAATAGCTTTTCACCCATTAACGAACCGATCAACGCAACAGCCGCTTCTGCTGTTTTGTTTTTCTCATCTAATACAGGATTTACTTCAACAAATTCAGCAGACGTCAAAATACCCGCTTCCTCCAAAAGCTCCATTGCAAGATGACTCTCCCGGTAACTAATACCGCCTGCTACCGGAGTGCCTACACCAGGGCATTCCGCCGGGTCTAGCCCGTCTAAATCAAGTGACAGGTGGACACCATCTGTTCTTTCCTTTAGATACGCAATGGCCTCCTCCATCACCCTTGTCATCCCTAAACGATCAATTTCATGCATCGTATACACTTTGATGCCTTTCTCCCGAATCAATGCGCGCTCTCCTTCATCTAAGGATCGAGCACCAATTAAAACGACATTTTCAGGCTTCAATTTAGGAGAATAACCGCCAATGTTTATTAGATCAGCATGACCAAAACCGAGACTGACAGCAAGCGGCATGCCATGAATATTTCCAGAAGGAGAGGTTTCCTCCGTATTTAAATCACCGTGCGCATCATACCAAATGACACCTAAGTTTTCATAATGCTTGGCTACCCCAGCAAGTGTGCCAATCGCAATGCTGTGATCACCGCCTAAAATGAGCGGAAACGAACCTGATTGCACAATACTGTCAACCTTCTCAGCAAGCAGCTGATTCGCACCGGCATTTTCGGTTAGATTTTTTAGCTTTTCACTTGTATATAAACCTTTTTCATCATCTCTTTGTTCAACTGGAATATCTCCGAGATCCTCCACATCAAATGAGAGCGTTTCCAATTTTTCTTTTACGCCTGCACAACGAATCGCACTCGGTCCCATATCAACGCCCCTTCTCGTTTGGCCCAAGTCCATTGGAACTCCGACAATCGTGACCTTCTTTTGCTCTCCCATATGTACATCCCCTTTCCGTTCATGCTTATATTTTACTTTCTTGATGCCTTCTGACTCAACTCAACAACATTTTGAATAGTTATACATTCCCTCTGCCCACATAAAAAAAAGACACCTTTTTTGAAAAAGGTGTCTTAACTGGGCTAGCTGGATTCGAACCAAC
>NZ_LGYN01000009.1 GCF_001307105.1 Bacillus australimaris
GGGGTTCAAGTCCCTTCACCCGCATTGTTTTTTCAAACAGTGCACTTATGAATATATGAGCACATCATACACGCGGTCGTGGCGGAATGGCAGACGCGCTAGGTTGAGGGCCTAGTGGGTGAATAACCCGTGGAGGTTCAAGTCCTCTCGGCCGCATCTAAGAAACCAAAGGTTGTAGACCTTTGGTTTTTTTGTGCTTTCTAATTAATTTGAACAGTTAAATATGACAGTTTACGATGATACCAAGTTCAGTGAAACAAAGAATTTTGCTGAAATTGTGATAAAATATTGAAGAGTAGGAAAGGGGAAATAAATACATGTCAATTTACCATAAAGTCATTGGAGAAGGGTATCCGATCGTGATCTTGCATGGTTGGACACTAGACCATCAAGTAATGTTACATGCATTGGAACCAGTATTCGAAAAAAGAAGCGGTTGGAAGAGAATATACATAGACTTACCTGGTATGGGGCGTTCAAAGCCACATCCGTCAATTCAGAACTCTGATGATATGCTAGAAGCGATATTGCGACTTTTGGACGAGGTTATCCCTGATGAACAGTTTATTGTTTGTGGTTATTCATATGGAGGGTACATAGCCAGAGGCATCGTTCGTTCACGTCAGGAAACTGTTCGTGGATTACTGCTTGTGGCGCCAATGACTATACCAGAATTCGATAAAAGAGTCGTACCAGAGGCGACGGTTTTAAAAAGTGACAGCAGCTTCATATCACAATTGTCTTCAGAGGAGGCAGATGAATTTTGCTCCCTGGCAGTTGTGCAAGGAAAAACGGAATGGGAAAGATTTCGAGATGAAATTTACCTTCCTTCTAAACAAACAAATCATGACTTCATCAACAACATTCAACAAAATGGTTATGGTTTTACCTTCGATATTTCATCTGAACTTAAGTATCCAACGCTCATTATCACAGGGCGTCAGGACAATGTAGTGGGATATCGCGATGCGTGGCGGCTCATCGAAGATTATCCAAGAGCCACTTTTGCGGTGCTTGATATGGGTGGTCACAATCTTCAGATTGAACAACCCGATGTATTTAACTCATTAGTCGATAATTGGTTAAATAGACTTGAGTCGGAAAATGTTTAGCAAGTTTTATCTAAATGAATGTCCACTCATCTTAAGTGAGTGGATTTTTTGTTTGAGAATAATATTTTTATATTATGCAGTCCAATCATACTAATAACGTTTAAAAGGTTATATTGCTAAATCCTACACAACTATTAGTAAGGTATTCTCTACGTATGTGACGTATCATTCCAATAAACAACAAAATTATAAAGTGGAGTTGAGTAAATGCTTGGATTACCAAGAGGGGAAGTTTTTTTAGTTCCTTGGTCTGCTGAATGGGTTAAAGAATTTGGTATGGAAAAGAAACGAATAGTAGAAGTTATCGGTCAGTACATAGTGAATGTTCACCATATTGGAAGTACAGCAGTAAGTGGTTTGAGTGCAAAGCCAATTATTGATATTGCAATTGAAATCAATCATTTTGTTGACGGAGAACAATGCGTAACAGCTTTGCAAGGGCTTGGTTATTTATATAGAGGAACCAATGTGTTGCCTGAAAGACACTATTTCAGCAAAGGAGAACCGCGTACACACCAAATCCATATGTATCAAACGGGCAATAGATATCTACTTGAACAAATAAATTTTAGAGATTACCTGAGAAGTAACGAACTAGCAAGAAGTGAGTATCAACAGCTTAAACTTAACCTATCAAGTGTAAATAAAAATGACAAACATAAATATGCAGAGGGAAAAACAAATTTTGTTAGGTCGATTTTAGAGAGAATTTAGATAAAGATTCCCTTTTTGGAGCTGAAAAAACTGATTTTATGCACAAGGGGACGCGCTACAAAGGAGAGTTTTTTCTTTTTAATCAAAAATTTCCATAATTAAGCTTCCCCTGTCTATTTAGTGTCCCATATCATGTGTGATGTTCTTTCTAATCCTAAATTGCAATTATTTCCGATTCATGCTACAATAAGAATAATTATTTTTGTTCGGCGTAAAGGATAGCATGAAGAAAGACTTTTCGTCTTGAGGATACTTTGGGCAAGGATAGTATAATACATTGTGTGGTATACGCACGAGGAGGCAACAAACATGGAACAAGGTACAGTAAAATGGTTTAACGCAGAAAAAGGTTTTGGATTTATCGAACGTGAAGAAGGCGACGATGTATTCGTACATTTCTCAGCTATCCAAGGTGACGGATTCAAATCTTTAGACGAAGGTCAAAAAGTAACATTTGACGTAGAGCAAGGTTCTCGTGGAGCTCAAGCTGCTAACGTTCAAAAAACTGCTTAATCTTTATCCTTTTAAAACAGGTTCTCTGTAGAGAGCCTGTTTTTTTATGCTTTCACGCATTTTTTCAATAAAAAACCCTACTCAGCGTACAAGTAGGGAGATGTTACAAGGTAATCGCAAAAAAATTCATGCTTCAAAGGTTTAATAACAGTATAGCATATTGGATTTACAAAATGCGGAATTTGCCTAAATAATTTCTTTTTCTTTACGAAGTGAAAGGGCGTGGAGTTATTCGTAGAGAATGATCAACAAACGAGGGAGAAGGCGGGAGTGAAAAAATGGTATAAACTTTTAAGAAAAGCTCCTAATCTGTTTTTCGGTAATTCCTTCGATGACTTCCAGTTCACTAATCAAATACTCATAAGCATCATCCAGCATTTTCTTTTCGCTTGAATTGAGTGGTTTTTCTTTTTTCATTCGCAAGAGGTCACGTACAACTTCAGCGCCTTCTTGGATATCGCCTGTTTTGATTTTGTTTGTATTGATTTTATACCTTTCTTTCCAGGACAATAATGTATCTGAGGTTCCATTCTGAAAAATGTGGATAATGTTCTTGATGGCAAGTATATCCGTAACTGCTCTTATGTTTGACCCTGACATTTTCTTTGTTGGAATCATCACTTTCATCTGGCTGACGGACATTTTAATGACATAATACTCTTCTGTTTCGGCAGAAAATTTCTTTTCTTCTATGGCTTCAATTATGCCTGTTCCGTGCATTGGATAAACAATGTTATCACCAATTTGAAACATTTCATCCACCTCCATAAATTGTATCTACTATAAGGGTATCACAAATGGAGGTGTAATAACCAAATTTTTAATAATAACATGTTTTTTATTTTTGTGTCAATAATTTTTGCGCGAATTTCAGAGGTTTTTTGCTGTGAAATGTCCATTGCATAGACCTGTGTAAAAGGAAAAGGTTGAAACATAACAAAAGACCAGCCAATCAGGCTAGTCTCTTAAAACAAATATCAATCACAACGTAGAAATATCAATCACAAACCGGTAACGAACATCACTTTTCAGCACACGTTCATACGCTTCATCGACTTGGTTTGCGTTGATCACTTCAATTTGTGGTGCAATGTTGTGAGCCGCTGCGAAATCAAGCATTTCTTGTGTTTCTTGGATGCCGCCAACGAGAGAACCGGCAATGCTACGGCGGCCAGTAATCAATGAAAAGACGTGGAATTTGTCTGGCTCAGGCGGTGCACCGACATTTACCAAGGTTCCATCCACACGAAGTAGGGACAAATAGGCGTCTACATTGATATTGGCAGAGACCGTATTGAGTATGAGGTCGTACTGACCGGCTAGTGTCTGAAACGTATCAGGATCACTTGTCGCAAAATAGTCTTTCGCACCAAATGACAGTGCTTCTTCTTTTTTATTCAAAGAGCGGCTTAAAACCGTTACTTCAGCGCCAAGTGCGCGTGCGAATTGAATGGCGACATGACCAAGTCCGCCCATTCCGACAATAGCAACCTTTTTGCCAGGGCCTGCCTTCCAGTGCTTTAATGGAGAATAAGTGGTAATGCCAGCACAGAGAAGAGGACTAGCGGCATCAAGAGGTAGTTGATCAGGAATGCTGACGACAAATCGCTCTGTCACGACAATCTTTTGACTATAGCCCCCATAAGTCGGTTTCCCGTCATAGTCAAGGTTGTTATAGGTTTGGACGACCCCTTTCGTGCAATACTGCTCGTCTCCATTTTGACAATATTCACAAATGCCGCAGGAATCCACAAAACAACCAACACCTACACGGTCTCCGATCTGAAACTTCGTCACATCATCACCTACAGCTGCAACGACCCCAGCAATCTCATGACCCGGAACCATCGGGAAAATGCCGCCGCCCCATTCATCAAAAGCGCTGTGGATATCTGAATGACAAATCCCGCTAAATTGAATATCAATTAAAATATCATGTGGACGAAGCGCTCGTCGTTCAATGGTTGTCCGTTCAAAGTTGGCCTTTGCATGTGAAACACTTAAAACGTTTGATTGGTGCGTCTGACACATACTTGATCATCCTTTCAAAAATAAGATTCGATTCTTTCTTCTATACTGTACGTCTTAAAGTGAACTCTAAGTCAACATGGAACCCTCTTCTATTAAACAGTCAGGCTTTAGCTTCATTCTTGCATCAAGAATTGAGCCAAAAGCATCTTGCTTTCTCGACCAGATTAGAGATGATGGGAAAAGGAAATCCGTAAGGTGTGAGAAGAAGAGGAGGGTGAAAACAATGAAAATTGCACAAGCCGCAAAACAGCTCGATTTATCCACTGCGACACTTAGATATTACGAAAATATTGGTTTGATTAGACCAATCAAACGTGACGATCATGGGATTCGTGATTATACAGAGGATGATCTTCAATGGATTGAATTTATCAAGTGTATGAGAAATGCGGGACTCTCGATTGACGCGCTCAGAGAATATACAGCTTTATTTTTTGAGGGAGATGATCATACCTTGTCTTCGCGAAAAAACATTTTGGTCAATGAACGAGAAAGACTCGTCGAAAAACAAAAGGAAATCGAAGAAACCATTAAACGACTGGATTTTAAAATAGATAGTTATGAAGATATTATCCACAGCTATGAAGAAAAGCTAGCTCATCAACTAAAAACCAGCTCTATTTAAACGAAGAAAAACCTGTGACAAGTCACAGGTTTTGTGATGTGGTTATCTTTTTGTGTAACGCACCCAGTTGTAATGGGCGTAAAGTGGAGTAACACCGTTGTAAGAGCCGAGCCATTCATCGACACCTGCACCATTCCACAGGTTCATCATGATTTTCCCTGGTGTTTGAGGAATTTGAGTGGTGGCGGTATGCTTTAATTGTCCATCGACATACCATTTGATAGAGTTAGGCTGCCAGTCGAAAGCATACGTGTGATAAGAGTTCGCTGCATCAAAACCAAGGTCGACAATCTTTTCATGATTTCCTACACCATTCGTGTAGTAGTTAAACTGAACCTTTGTTGTATCTTTTCCTAGAAATTCAATATCAATTTCATCCCAAGGTGTACCATCAGTAGGTCCCGTATAAGTAAAGAACGAAGACACGATCCCAACATTTTTGGCTGGCTTCATGCTGACTTCATAAAGACCATAGCCGTATGTTTGAACAGAGCGGTTTTCACCACAGTCAAACTTGTTATAGGAGGGACTTGTGAGGGATAAACGCAGTTCACCTAAAGAGGTCATTGACACATTATTTGCACGCCACGTACAGTTAAACATGTTGCCATTTGAATACCCATCGGCTTTTTGCCATAACCCCGTATTATAGTTGTTAAAAGGTTCATAAAATGATCCACCTGTTTGTGCTGAGGCACTCGCAGTAAATGTGGACAAACTCAAGAACAATCCAGTGACAAGCAGCATCAACATTCTTTTCATTCGGTAAGTCATATAAGCATTCTCCTTTCCTTTTTGGAAGCGCTTTCTTTATTGATCATACATGATTCTCTCACAATGGAAAATCGGTCTAAATAATGATAAACAGCTTTCATTTAATAGAAATAAAAGAAGGATGATAGGTAAAAAATAATGATTGACAATGCGGACAGTTGTCCGTAAGATAATATCGGGACAATTGTCCTAAGAAGAGCCTAAAGTGTTTTGATTTAACATATAGAGATGAGTGTCATGTGGATGAAGGTAAAGAAGGTGAGCACGGTGGAAAAGGATATTGGGAAGGAAATTGAAGAGGTCGCTTTCTCTTTGTTTCAAGAATTTGGTGTAGAAAATGTCAGCATGCATAAAATTGCGAAAACAGCTGGTGTTGGGCAGGGCACTCTTTATCGCCGCTACGCCAATAAAAGTGATCTGTGCCTTTCTATCCTTGGGGAGAGATTTGAACAGCTGATCCCAGCTTTGCATTTATACTTAAGTAAAATAAGTGATCAGCCGGTTCGTGAACGTTTGCGCTATGTTCTCGAAGAAATTCATCTCATCGTCGGTCATCATTTAGACTGGATTCGGATGCTCACAATCTCTGGGAATTTAGAGCAGACAAGTAAAGTGTATGATTCTCATTACAGTCAATCACTAAGACAAATCATTCGTGATTTACTTGAGGAAGCGAGAGAAAAGGGGGAAGCGAACATACAGGATATAGAACTGACAACATTATGTATGTCTTCTCCAATGACGCCTGAACTCATGTTTTATATTCATGAATCTGGCTATTCAATCGAAAAAATTGCTCAATTTGCTGCAGAAAAACAGATTTTATCCGTCTTTCAATAGACATTGAAGTGGCTCATTTTTGACCACCCTGACTTCCTATAGTTCATCTCAATTCAAAAAGAAAAGGAGCCAACTTACTATGAATAAACAGCAAGCAGCAGCTTCCGATATTCGAACGCTGCCCATTATTATTTCTTTTATCACAGCTGGATTTATTGGTCTGTTCAGTGAAACGGCATTAAATATGGCGCTGAGAAATTTAACGTTAGACTTTGGAATTGAAGCGACGACAGCTCAGTGGCTGACAACAGGATATTTATTAACACTTGGTATTCTCGTACCAATTTCAGGACTCATTCTTCAATGGTTTACCACAAGACAGCTTTTTATTACATCGCTCGTCTTTTCAATCATTGGAACATTTATTGCGGCGGTTGCGCCGGTCTTTAGTATTTTAATGGTGGCACGTGTCGTGCAGGCAGTCGGCACAGCATTGCTTCTTCCATTAATGTTTAATACGATTTTAGTGATCATTCCGCCTCATAAACGAGGCAGATCAATGGGGATCATTGGTCTCGTGATTATGTTTGCACCAGCTGTCGGCCCGACAGTCTCTGGTCTTATTCTGAAATCATTGACTTGGCATTGGATTTTCTGGATTTCACTTCCTTTATTAATTGCTGCATTGGTATTCGGTTTTATTTACATGCAAAATATTACGGAACCAACAAGACCGAAAATCGACATTTTATCGATTGTACTTTCAACCATTGGTTTCGGTGGAATTGTATACGGCTTTAGTAGTGCCGGAGAAGGCGGCGGCTGGAGCAGTATGCATGTCATCGTTGCGATTGTAGTTGGTGTCATAGGAATCCTTGTGTTCTCCTTAAGACAGTTGAACATGAAAGAACCAATGCTTAACTTAAGCCCGTTTAAATATCCGATGTTTGTCATCGGGTTACTTCTGATCTTAGTGTGTATGATGGTGATGCTGTCTGCTATGATGATTTTGCCATTATATCTGCAAACGTCCTTGGCGCTATCTACATTTACAGCAGGTTTAATGCTATTGCCAGGTGGAATTATCAATGGTCTGCTCTCTCCAATCATGGGTGGTTTATTTGATAAGTTTGGACCAAAATGGCTTGTGATTCCAGGGCTTGCCATTGTCGCAGCGACGATGTTTGGCTTTACGAATCTAAGTGTGAATACATCGATTGGATTTATTGTGACCCTTCATATTACATTAATGATCGGAATCGCGATGATCATGATGCCTGCTCAAACGAATGGATTAAATCAGCTGCCGCCAGAGCTTTATCCGCACGGTACAGCGATTATGAATACATTGCAGCAGGTAGCAGGAGCCATTGGTACTGCGATCGGTATCTCGATCCTTTCATCAGGAGCCCGCAGCTTTATGAAAAATGTGGCTGATCCTGAAAATCCAATGAACCAGCTGCTTGCCTTTACAAATGGCGTCCAGCATGCATTTATTTTTGCTGTGATCATGACCGTCATTGGATTAATTATCGCTTTCTTCATTAAACGAGTGAAGGTAGAACAACAAGCATCATAAGATAGATGAAAAGCACTGAGGATCTAGCGCCGCAGTGCTTTTTTATTTACCCAAATGCTTGTTTCAAAGAGAGCAAAAATGGGGAGATACATAAAAAATGACCAAATATAGCATTTACCGCTGATTCAATAGGAGGAAAAGAGGAAAAAAGAACGAATGAGTAAGAAGAATGAATAAGATAGGAGACTGAGATCATGAACTTAGAAGAACAAATCAAAATCGCTGAATCATTACGTCAACCATCAGAAGGTTCATTACCGAGTCTATCGGAACTAAAACCAGTCCATCCTCCTGAAGTGAATAAAATGGAATATGACATTCCAACAAGTGCTGGCGAAACAAAGGTATGGGTATTTAAGCCGGTCGTCACAACAAAGCAGCCGCTTCCTGTTTTTGTGAATTTACATGGTGGCGGATTTATCATGGGCAGTGCTGAAATGGATAATCCATGGTGTCCGGTCATTGCAGACCGAGCACAATGTATCGTCGTGAATGTGGAGTATCAGCTAGCACCTGAGCATCCTTTCCCAGCCGCTCTTCATGAATGCTACGATGTGCTGAAGTGGCTGTATGAACATCCTGATGAGCTTCAAATAGATTCCAATAGACTAGCCATTGGCGGGCATAGCGCAGGAGGAAACTTAGCAACGGCTGCTTGTCTATTAAATATTCAAAAAGGGAACAAAATCCCGGTTGTCTATCAAGTGCTTGATTATCCGCCACTTGATCTAGCCACTGATCCAGCACAAAAGCCAGCGTTTGAAGAAGCGATCCCAGTTGAATTGGCGAGACTCTTTAATTCCTTCTATCTGCAAGGCCAAGATCCGCACAATCCGCTCGTTTCTCCGGTTTTTGCAGATCACTCATCCTTAGCACAATTGCCTCCAGCACTCGTGATCACAGCAGAGAAGGATTCGCTTGCTGAAGAAGCGGAGCAATATGCTGCCAAGTTAAAAGAAGCTGGGGTAGACGTCACGTACAAACAATTTAAGGGTGTCCCTCACGGCTTTACACACGCCGGAGATTTAGCCATAGCTGAAGAGGCTTGGCATCTGATGGGAGATCAATTAAAGAAGGCTTTTGAATAAGATAAGAAGATTGATGTAAAAGCACAGGATACAACGAGTCTGTGCTTTTTTTGTTTCTGAGAAAGAAGCGGGTGTTAAAAGATCAGATTTATTCCTATATGTCGATATAATAGATAGAATAGACGATCTCTTAAAAAAGGAGCGAATGAAATGAAAAGAGAGCAGCTACAGGCATTTTGTCTGTCTTTAAAAGGAACAACCCATGATTATCAACCTGAGTGGCAGGCGGATCGTTATCATATTGGCGGAAAGATGTTTGCTATGATGGGGGGAGATGCGAATCGAAAGCCTGTCATCACGTTAAAATGTGATCCACATCGTGCCGAGGAACTAAGAGAGATGCATGAAGGAATTATCCCTGGCTACTATATGAATAAGACTCATTGGAATTCCATTTACCTTGATGCAGACATTCCATCTGCATTTGTAGAAGAGTTAATCGAACATTCCTACCAATTGGTTTTTCAAAAACTAACAAAGAAATCTCAGCATGACATCCTCCAAAATGATTCAAAAGGAAATGAGTGAGGAGTTGTACCACCTTTGACTCTCTTCAAAATTGACTAGAGCGAAATGCTCCCGCTATAATTTAACCAGTTAGAAAGACGCTAAGAGGGGGATATAAAATGGGCTATACAGTCATAACAGGAGCAAGTTCAGGTATTGGATATGAGGCGGCTCTCGCCTTTGCAGCACGAGGAAAAAATCTTGTGTTAGCCGCTCGCCGGCTCGATAAACTCCAAGAACTGAAGAAAAGAATTCTTGATCAATATCCCGATATCAAAGTAGACGTACAATCTGTCGATTTAACAGACATCGAGCAAGTGTATTCATTTTATGAGTCATTGTCAGAATATGAGTTGGATACGTTCATTAATAATGCAGGGTTTGGTCATTTCGGCTCAATTGGGGAACAGGATGTAAATAAAATTGGAGATATGCTTCATCTGAATATCGAAGCATTAACGATTTTATCCACTTTGTTTGTTCGAGATTATGAACAAGTAGAGGGAGCACAGTTGATCAACATTTCTTCACGAGCAGGCTATATAGTCGTTGGTAATGCCGTCACCTATTCAGCAACGAAGTTTTACGTGAGCGCCTTTACAGAAGGACTGGCCCTAGAATTGAAAGGAAAAGGAGCCAAATTACAGGCAAAAGTATTAGCGCCATCTGCGACAGAATCAGAATTTGCAAAGCGTTCATTAGATGTAGACGAATTTGAATATGAAGGCAATTTCAAGAAATATCATACATCAAAAGAAATGGCAGCTTGTATGCTTGAGCTTTATGACAGTGAAAAAACAGTCGGTGTTGTTGATGGAAAGACATTTGATTTTGAATTGAAAGATCCGATCTTTTCACATGCTGGTACAGTTATAAAATAATGATTATCATCACTGAGGATTGACTTCCTCGGTGTTTTTTTATGCATTAAAAAGAAGAATCGCAGAACCAGTAGCTAAAACTACATATGATACTTTTTTGTGAAGTTACTACATGGTATCATCATTTGATTGAAGTAAAGTTAGGCATTAAGAATTGAGGGAATTTTAAAAAATATGCCCCTTTTTACCTTTATTTGGTTCTATATCTTTAGCCTCATGTCGATGAATGAAGGAATGGTATAAAGTAAATCCTATAGAAAGAGATTTAGCCATGAACCCATCAAATGAGGAAAAGAGATGATCCAATGAACATGACCAAATGGTTAGGTGCTGTCCTTCTTTCTGTTTTATTACTTGCGACAGCAGCTTGTGCGAACACAGGCACTCAAGAGAATACTCAAAGTGAAAAAGAAAACGTATCCAGTGAAACAAAAGAGAAAAACAAGGCGGTTGAAACAGGGAATAAGTCCTTATCGAATATTAAGGTATTAGCGACAGGTGGGACGATAGCTGGAAGTTCAGATAGCGATACAGATACGACGGGCTATAAATCTGGTTCACTAGGCATTGATAAAGTCATTGCTTCAGTTCCACAGCTAAAGGATATTGCAAATGTCACGGGAGAGCAGGTAGCGAATGTCGGCAGTGAAAACGTTGATAACGCTCTTCTTTTAAAATTAGCCAAACGAGTGAATCAACTTTTAAACGATGATCAAGTGGATGGCATTGTCATCACGCATGGAACAGATACACTTGAAGAAACAGCTTACTTTTTACATCTAGTTGTTAAAAGTGATAAGCCTGTAGTGGTCGTTGGCTCAATGAGACCAGCCTCTGCTATCAGTGCAGATGGTCCTCTTAACTTGTACCAAGCTGTGAAAATTGCATCCACAAAAGAAGCAAAGGGCAAAGGGGTCATGGTCACATTAAATGACCGAATTGCTTCGGCTCGATTTGTTACGAAAACAAACACGACCACAACCGATGCCTTCAAGTCACTTGAGCAAGGATACATCGGAGAAGTTGCAGGTGAAGTAGTGTCCTTTTATAACGAACCGACAAGAAAACATACGACTGAAAGTGAATTTGATGTATCGAAAATAAAAGAGTTGCCGCAAGTCGATATTTTATACGGCTATCAAAATGATCAAAAATATATGTATGATGCCGCAGTAAAAGCAGGAGCGAAAGGCATTGTCGTGGCCGCAGTAGGAAATGGAACGATGTCAACAGAAGCCATCAAAGGGGCAACAGATGCAGTGAAAAAAGACGTGGTTCTCGTGAGATCAAGCCGTACGGGAAATGGAATTGTCACGCACGAAAAAACGGATGATGAACATCACTTTGTGTCGTCTGATTCATTAAACCCACAAAAAGCACGTATTCTGCTCATGCTGGCACTGACGAAGACAAAGGATCCAGATAAAGTGCAGAAGTATTATGAACAGTATTAATGAAGAAAAAGACCCGAGTGATATTGGGTCTTTTTTTATGCATGCCTCTGATGTTCAGCACGTTCCTTTAAAGAGAGTAAAATATCTCGCCATATCTCGTCTACATCTGTAAGAAAGTGCCCCGCTTGATCTATAAAATAGGTTTTGACGTTTGGAATCGTCAGAGCGATTTTTTCTATTTCTACAAATGGAGCCATTGTATCCTCTTTCCCATGCCAGACATCAACAGGGATTTGAATATCTTGCATATCGAACGCCCATGGCTGTGAGAGTAAAACGGGTTCATGAATACATTCATCTACCGATTGACGAGTAGCTTCGTGTAAATGTGTCATCATCATCTCTAACTGCTCATCAGTTTGAAGGAATTGCCGATCCCACGGATGTAAATGCTTGTTCCCATTTTTGGCTAGCTTCTTAAATTTCTCTGGTTTGTTCTCAATCATTTTTTTCTGGGAACGATAGCTTGCTTTTAATAGCCAAGGAAACTTCTTACTGAGGAAAAAAGCTAGTTTGTTTTCTTTCAGCATGCTTTTAGGAGGTTTTCCGTCTCTAAAAGGGGTTGTACTTGAGATCAGAGCGGCTGAAAGGACTCGGTTCGTCAATTGATAGGCACAACCAGCAGCGAATGCGCCGCCTCCAGAGACGCCCATCACTGAAAAATGTTGAATACCAAGGTAATCTGCCACTTCTAGTACGTCTTTTGCCCAACCTAAAATTGTACGGTCAGGTAGAGGGGTAGATAAACCAAATCCAGGTCGATCCAAACAGATGAGACGAACGCCGAGCTCTTGAGAGATTGGATCATCATCTAAAAACATCACTCTAGAACCAGGTGTTCCATGAAAAAAGAATACTGGAAATCCTTCATGATCCCCGTATTGATTCAAACCGATGTGACGCCCATCTTGTAAATGAATGATATTCATATTTTCATCCCCTTAATAGTTTATCTAACTTAAATATTGATGAGAGAAACACCGTATTAAGGTGCTTCTTTCGCAATCTGATAGATTTTTTCGTACAGAGTTAATAAAGTTTTTAAATCTTCTTTTGGAAGCTTTGCATAGTATTTTTGAATCAGGTGCAATTGAATGTCTTCCGTATTTTTGTGATAGTCATGGCCCTTTTGAGCAAAATCAACAATGATTTCTCTTCGGTTATGTGGATTAATTTCTCTTTTGACATAGCCGAGCTGCTCAAGCTTTGATACGAGCTGGCTAGCTGCGCTGGCAGAAATCGAAAAATAATCAGCTAATTCATTGATTGTTCTTGTTTTAGTGCGCAACAACTCGAGTGTCAGCTCTTGTTTGGCTGATAAATCTGCATACTCATGTTTTAAAAATCGTTGATACTCTTCTACATAGATGGAGCCTAGAGCATTCGAGTATTCAATGATTTTTTTACCGTAATGAATGATTTCCTCATCCAATGACATCACCTCAATTCTATTATAGGTAATGTTTATATTTAAGTGAAGTTAAATGTTAAGAAAAATTAAATAAAACTAACGAGAATACTTGAAAGGAATAAATTTTCGATATGATCCCCGCACATTCATAAAACATGGGTGATTTAAATTTGAACAGATAGTAGGCCAGAGCAGCTATGAAATGACCGCTTTGTGTGTTTTTGCATGAATCACTCCTTATAAGATCGATGATTTTTTCATTGTATTATAAGGAAGATCCATTTATAATAAAAAAATAAACCAACTGGTCGGTTTTTTTGTCCGTATAAAAGAAATGCAGGGTAGAAAGGAATTGTGACAAATGACAAGTACACAAAGCGGGGCTGGAAAGAGTGAGAAAACGAAGCAAAAAATCGTCACCGCTTCTCGTGATTTATTTGCGAAAAAAGGATATTCAGAAACTTCTGTGCGGGATATTTTAGAGGCTGCTGAGGTTAGTAAAGGCAATCTTTATCACCATTTTAAAGGAAAAGAGTTTTTATTCCTTCATATTATGGAAGAGGATCATCGTTTGATGATGGAAACGTGGCATGAAGAGAAAAAAACACTGCAACGAGCTATCGATAAGCTCGCCGGATTTGCAGAGCTGCTCAGTCAAATAGGGATTAATTACCCATTAATGAGAGCAAGTGAGGAATTTTGTGCTAGTGCCTTTACATCAGATGAAGTCATGGAACGGCTGAACAAGATAGATGTCGATTTTGATGATGTGATGAGAGATATTTTACTTGAAGGAAACAGAGACGGCAGCTGGTCCATCCAGCATGTGGAGTCAAAAGTGAAAATATTACTTTCCGTTTTTTATGGATTAGACGTTTTATATAAAAATGACACCATCCAACAGAAGAAAGAGTTACAAAAAGAGGCGATCTCATTGTTTATTCACGGAATCAACCATCATGAGTAACAAGTGAGTCAGTAAAGGGGAAACATACATCATGCAAAAACCAATTCGTGAGCAAAAAGCTGTACTCGTGATTTTATTAAGTAATATTTTTATAGTGTTTTTAGGCATCGGTCTCATCATTCCTGTCATGCCGCTATTCATGAATGTGATGCATCTAACAGGGAGTACGATGGGCTACCTTGTGGCGGCGTTTGCCGTTGCACAGCTCATTGCATCACCTATTGCTGGGAGATGGGTAGACCGCTATGGAAGAAAGGTTATGATTGTATGTGGGCTGTTTCTATTCGCGTTATCAGAACTCGTCTTTGGTCTTGGGACTCACGTGTATGTTCTGTATGTTGCAAGGCTTCTAGGCGGTATTAGTGCAGCGTTTATCATGCCGGCTGTTACTGCCTATGTTGCAGATATTACGACTGTTCAAGAAAGATCAAAGGCGATGGGATATGTCTCTGCAGCCATTAGTACCGGTTTTATTATCGGCCCGGGAATTGGTGGATTTATCGCAGAATATGGCGTACGCCTGCCATTTTTCTTTGCTGCAGGTATTGCGTTAATTGCCGTCATTTCGTCAATGTTTATGCTGAAGGAGCCATTAACAAAAGAAGAACGAGCGAAGCAAATGAATGAAGTGGAAGAATCGACTTTCTTTAAAGACTTGAAAAAATCGATTCATCCAAGCTATCTCATCGCCTTTATCATTGTATTTGTTCTCTCATTTGGGCTATCTGCATATGAAACAGTCTTTAGCTTGTTTACAAATCATAAGTTTGGATTTGGACCAAAGGATATTGCGGTGATCATTACCGTCAGCTCAATTGTGGCTGTCATCATCCAAGTACTTGTGTTTGGAAAACTAGTAAATGCTCTAGGAGAGAAAAGAGTCATTCAGCTATGCTTGATTGTTGGAGCTGTCCTTGCTTTCGTTTCAACCGTCGTGTCAGGATTTTTGGTTGTACTGATCGTCACATGTATCATTTTCCTTGCGTTTGATTTATTGCGTCCAGCATTAACGACTTTCTTATCGAAAATCGCTGGCAACCAGCAAGGATTTGTCGCAGGGATGAACTCCACCTACACAAGCCTAGGTACAATTTTCGGCCCAGCACTTGGTGGCATTTTATTCGATCAAAATATTCATTTCCCATTTCTATTCGCAGGTGTTGTCTTATTTCTTGGATTAGGATTGACCCTGATTTGGAAGGGGAAGGCAGAAGAGGCTGCGGCAGAATAACGAATGTAGCAATTAATGATAGACATTGAAGAGACCGTTAGATGAGGTCTCTTTTTTGATAGAAGAGTCATTCCTTTCGAATTTCTTGAGAAAACCAAAAAAAGGAATTGAGGTATTATGTATTTTAATGTAATATATTTTATAAAAATACATAATATGTCATTTTGTATTGTGCTTAAGAAAAGTGAGGGAATGATTGTGGCTAATTATGAGTATTATCGTTTTTCAAAAGAAATGAGAGATGAGCTAAAGCCTTTATACCAATCTAACAACTATAGAGGGATATTGGGTATTCTGTATGATTATGCAATGATTGCTTTTGCTATTGTTTTAAGTCAGTTTCATATCGCTTTTTACATCCTATCTTTGTTGATCATTGGTTCAAGACAGAGGGCTCTTGCGACTATCCTTCATGATGCATCGCATCTATGCCTGGCAAAAAGTAAAAAACTCAATCGCTTGTTGGGAACATACTTCTCAGGGTATTTAATTGGTCAAGAGTTTCATATCTATCAAGATTCACATGTGAAAGGTCACCATATGCATTTAGGAAACCCGAGCAAAGATCCAGATTATCAATATCATTTGGAAGTGGGATTATATGAGCTTCGAGACCATCAGCATTTCTTCTATAAATATGTCTTAAGACCATTGTTTTTATTAAATATTTTTAGTTATGCTGTATATGTTTTTAAACATCGAATGTTGCAAATCACAAAGTATCCAAAACAATATGCAAAAATGATTGTGATGTGGCTTGTGATATGCGGCGTACTTCTCTATTTTGGCTTATTCATGCATTTGATCTTGTATTGGGTGATTCCGTATTTTACAGCGTTTATGGTCATTGGTTGGTTTATCGAAATTGCTGAACACTATCCGCTCATGCTTAATCATAAGAAGAGTATTCAAATGACGCGAAATCGTTTTAGCCATTGGATAGAAGCCTTTTTCTTAAGTATTCATGCAGAGAATTATCATTTGACACACCATCTTCAAGCAAGTATTCCATATTGGAATATCGCTAAGGCACATCGAGTCATGATGAAGGATGCAACATATGCAAAGTTAAATCATAAGATGGGTGGCGTATTTTTTTCATCAAATCACAATGACCCTTTAATAAAAGACTTGATCAGGAATCAGAAGCTACCTATTCAACAAATGAGGGAGAATGGATGAAAAATAAGTTTCTTTTAGGCGTTTTATTAGCGTTAGGGGCAGCCGTATTAAATGGCAGTGTCGGTATATTCAGTAAAGGGTTGTTTGCAAGTCATCTTAGTCCAACAGCTGTTTCATTTTATAAGTGTTTGATTGCTTTTGCTGCTCTATCTGTTTTTTTCTCGTTTCACCAAGAATTTAAATATCAAGTGCTCCGATTAAAAAAACATCTGAAGCAGATAGCTCTCTGCTCGTTTCTGGGGATTTTTGTACTGTATTATTTTGAAACGACAGCCTACCATTATGCAGCGGTTCCATTTGTTGTGTTTATGTTATTAGGTGCAGCCGTTTTTACTACATTCATCTTTAGTACGTTTCTTCTGAAAGAACGAAAAAATGTATTGAAGATTGCTGGTTTTATTTTGCTCACCGCAGGATTATGTGTGATGGCGATAGCTGAGGGAGCGGATTCTGGTCAGCTTTCTGTAGGCGCATTATTTGCGTGCATTGCAGGAATTGGGTACGGCTTGTTTCTTGTTTTTACTAAGAAATTCACATTAACCGGTGGTTTGGCACTTATATGGTATCTCATGCTGTTTGGTGTCATTTACTTATTTGTACCTTTCTATGTAGAAGGTTTGACGGTTCCAGAGGTGAATACGTATCCTACCTTAATAGCATTGGCGATTTTCCCTACAATCGGTGGGTTCTACTGTACGACAAAAGCACTAGTCTATTTGGAAGCGAATAAGGTTCAATTTTTAGAGTTGACAGAGCCTATTTTTGCAACTGTATTTGCTTTTTTTGTCTTAAGAGAAATGGTAGAAGGAATGGAGTGGGTAGGTGCAAGTCTTATTCTCGTTGCAATTTATATTGCTGAGATGACCCCACAAAAAGAAATGAAGAAAAGCACGATGACGTGAAGGAGAGGGCTAAAATGACGTTTATTTTAGCCCTTGGTATAAATTCAAAAAAGAGAATAGGAGTTGATATCACATGTTCTGGCTACAAACCGCTATTTTTACAATCGTTATTTTGTGTCTCTCATGGTGGGCAGGGAAAAGAAGCCGGCAGCGCCATGCGGAGTTGATCGTCCCTATTTGCTTGATTTTATTTGGACTGGTTTTATTGATTGGCAGTTTCTTCATTGGCAGATGGGAAGGCATGGCCCTTAGCCTATCAAGCGTCTCTATCGTTCTCTCTTCAATCATTTGTTTGATCATCGTTGCTGGAATTCAATTTTTTAAAAAAGATGTCCCTTCTTAAGCAGGAGCATCTCTATTGATCATGTGGTTGTATTCTTCACGAAGGATGCCCATGATGATGACATCTGAGTATGTCCCGTTATAATAGAGCGCTTGACGCCTTCTTCCTTCATATTGAAATCCGGCTTTCTCATAGCTTCGAAAGGCTCTTGGATTGTGGGAAAAGACTTCAAGCTCAAGACGGTTGAGTTCTAATGTGTCAAAGGCGAATGCTTGAACCATACGAACAGCTTCAGTGCCGTAGCCCTTTTGAAAATGCTCCGGCCCATGAAGCGCTATGCGGAAGCTTGCCGTATGATTGATTGAATCAATGTCCACAATCGCCGCATCTCCAATCATCTCTTTCGTGTCTAGCAGACAAATGGCGAAATCCCGTCTGCTGTCATCTTGCAAAAAGCGGGTATAGGCGGAACGAATTTCTTCTAGTGTGAACGTTTTGCGTGTGCCGGTCATATAAAGTGTTTCTGCCTGCTGGCATCCTCTTTGAATACCAGGATAATCTTGTTCTTCAATTGGTCTCAAAAATAAACGAGTCATGACGGATCATCCTCCTCTATATATCGAGATATTTCAATTAAATTCAGATCAGGATCACGGATATAAACAGATTCAATCGGACCTAATGTACCGTTGCGCCTGACCGGTCCTTCTTCAATGGGCACCACTTGCTTCCGGAGATGCAGCAGCAAATTGTCCATATCTAAATCGGTGATAAAGCACAAATCATTAGAACCAGGAAGAGGATGAGCTGCTTTAGGCTCAAATTCATGACCAGCTTCATGAAGATTGATCTTCTGTAAACCAAAACGAAGTGCTTTCCGGCCATTACCAAAAGTTTCTTCCTTCATTCCTAATACGTTTGTATAAAAGCGAATGGTGTCCTCCATATGTTGTACAGTCAACACGATATGATCAAGTCGTCGTATCATCAGTCTCTCCTCCAAGTATGATCGTTGCTTGAACTGATTCTATTATATCATCACCTGAAGAGGATACCTTATTTAATCACGGTTTTATAGCTCCAGCTTTGTAAGGACATTTCCTTTCCGCGTAGTACCCTTTCATCAAACTCCACCCATCCATTTTTCCGATAGAAATGACGATTGGCCTCATTGTGTGTAATCAGTGTGAACAGCCCGCCACCTTGCCGGGCGATAAAGGGGAAAAGGCATTGCTTTAACATGCGGCTTCCGAGTTTTTTTCCTTGCTGGTTTTTTGCAACGACAAGTGCTTCTAAATACCAATAAGGCTTCTTCAAGGAGAAGCACGCTTTTTTGGCCTCCTTTAAAATACGGAACACATGCTGAATCGCCGATATGCCGCCGGTGAAGAGCAGCTTTAACCCACCTGACAACACATAATCCATGAGTCGTGGTTCAGGGAAATGCGGGTGCTTTAAAAGGGCGGCGGACACAATTTTTTCGTTCTCGACTCCGACAAGACAGATTTGATGCTGAAAATATACCTTTGTATTGACCAAATGCAGCTGCCGGGCGAAAGCAGACCGCTTTGAGACCTTTTCACATAACAAGTCAAAAAATGTGTAATCCCGAAACGAATCGTCTAACAACTCTGCCACTCGAGGGAGTTCATCCTCCCTAGCAAGTCTAAAATGAAGCATATGATGGCCTCCTTTTTTTAAACAGTTATATTTTATTGAACATGTGTTGATTATAATAAGAAGTAAACAAATCGAACATCGGCAATGGATGATAACCTGTTCATAAATAGACAGTTAGCGTCTTATTGTTCAAAAACGGAGGGGATTTCATGAAGGATAGGCGAACAATCAAAACAAAAAGAGCCATTCGGGAAAGCTTTCTTGAATTGTTAAAGGAAAAGGAAGTGCAGCAGATTACAGTTTCGGAGCTTTCAAGAAAAGCGGATTTAGGCAGGGGAACCTTTTATTTGCACTACCAAGATGTTTTTGATTTATATGAACAGCTTGAGAAAGAACTATTCGATCAGCTCGGCGGATTATATGATGAAGCCTTTCCAAGTCAAGACCCTCTTGATATGCTTTCTTTTTTAAATAAAACGACTGAGTATTTGAAAGCGAATCAATATATGTTGACGTTATTTGTAAAGCCGAATGGCCCAACGACCAATCAATTCAAAGCCTTTTTCAAAGAAAAAATGATGGAAGAATGGCAGCTTGATCAGCGGCCTATTACAGAAAATGAACAAATTGAAGCTTCTTTTGTCGTGTCTGGTGTCGTGGGTGTACTTGAGGAATGGATTTATGAAGAAATGACCATTGATGCCGGTAAGCTCGCGCGTAAATTATACGAGCTTCTCATCAAGGTGGAGCAGGAATCGTAAAAAAGGAGAAGGTGAGGTATCCTTTGTCGCTCCTTTCTGATACAATTAAATAGAATGTATGTTCTTGTATTGGGAAGGGAGTGATGGGATTGAATGAGAAAAGGAAGCTGCTTTTTTATGGGGCGATGAGTATTGATGGATATTTAGCGAGAGAGGATCACCGTCTCGATTGGCTAATTGGGACAGAGGGCGAAGAAGAAACGAACTATGACGATTTTTATGCGTCAGTCGATACGCTGATCATGGGGCGCAATACTTATGAACAGGTTCTTTTACTGTCACCAGATGAGTTTCCATATGAAGGGAAAACATGTTATATCATGTCGAGTACTTTACAAGACAGTCTGAAGGGAACCGATATTATTCGTGAAGATATCTTATCATTTGTGAAAAAATTAAAAAATGAACAAGGTCAGCATATTTGGCTTGTCGGCGGCGGGGCACTTCTTCAGACTTTAATACAAGCAGGATTGGTTGATGAGCTTTTTCTTCAAATCGTACCTGTCATGATTGGAAGGGGAATTCCTCTATTTTCACCAGTAGATCTGGAATCCAGGTTTTCATTACAAGAAGTACGGCAATACAAGCAAATTGCTGAAATGCATTTTATCTTAAAAGAAGAAGCCCACTGATCCAAGGTGGTCTTTTTTTGTGAAACAAACCCGTTGACAAGAAAATATCCTAGTGTTAGGATAAATTTATCCTAGTTTTAGGATTTCTTGAAAAAGGAGTAGTTGCCATGGTGCAGCATGAACATGAATTAGATTTAAGGCTATTCCGCGTGTGGATGAAAGCCTATCAAGCCCTTTTTACAAATATCCAAAAAGACATTGAACGTTATGATATCGGATTTGAAAACTTTCAAATCCTTGAATTGCTTTACAGTAAAGGGCCTCAGCCTGTTCAAAAAATTAGTGATATCTTGTCAATCCCAAGTGGAAGCATGACATATGTAGTGAACAAACTAGAAAAACAAGAGCTCGTGAAAAGACAATGTGCCCCATCAGATAAGCGAGTTTTCCATGTGCGGCTTACGGAAAAAGGGGAGCAATTGTTTGACGATATTTTTCCTAAACACACAGATGTCATTTCTCAAAATTTAGCCTTTATTGAAAAAGACGAAAAAGAGCAGCTCATTGAATTGTTGAAAAAAATCGGCTTAGGTGCACAACAACTTCATGAAAAGGGGAAACAAAATGACACTCAACTTTGATACATTGGTACGTGAAAGACGATCCGCATCAAATTTTTTGCCAAATATCTCGATTTCGAGAGAAGAGCTCAACAGTATATTTGAAGAGGTTAAGCTGGCACCATCTGCTTTTAACTTACAGCACACACAATATGTTGTCGTCCAAACAGAAGAGCTTAAAGAACAAGTAAGAGAAGCGGCTTTTGGACAATATAAAGTACATTCCGCTTCAGCAGCGATCATCGTATTGGGAGATCCAAATGCTTATGAGCGAGCAGGGGATATATATGAAGGTCTGAAAATGCTAGGCATTTTAAACGCGCAGCAATATGAAGAAATGGTCAGAGAGACGATGAGCTTTTATGAGCAGAGGGGTGCAGATTTCCAAAAGGAAGAGGCGATCCGCAATGCTTCATTATCTGCTATGCTGTTTATGCTTGCAGCTAAAAATAAAGGCTGGGACACTTGCCCAATGATCGGTTTTGACCCTGAAGCAGTAAAAAAAGTGCTGAACATCAACTCGGATTTGGTTCCTGTGTTAATGATTACACTCGGAAAAGAAAAAGTAGAGAGCAGACAAGCAAGAGGCTACAGAAAGCCAGTCTCTGAATTTGTGACATATTTATAAGATAGGGGGTTCCAATCATGGAACTAGGAATTAGTACATTTGTCGAAACAACACCTGATTTTCAAACAGGAAAAACAGTCAGTCACGCACAGCGTATTCGAGAAGTAGTCGAAGAAATTATTTTAGCAGACCAAGTCGGTCTTGATGTATTTGGCGTAGGGGAGCATCACCGTGAGGATTTCGCCGCATCAAATCCAGCAGTTGTCTTAGCGGCTGCAGCAACACAAACAAAGAATATTCGCCTGACAAGTGCAGTGACAGTCCTTTCATCAGCAGATCCGGTTCGTGTATTTCAGGATTTTGCAACATTAGATGGACTATCAAATGGGCGTGCAGAGATCATGGCAGGCCGTGGTTCCTTTATTGAATCATTCCCGCTCTTTGGTTATGATCTGGATGACTATGAAGAATTATTTGAAGAAAAGCTTGATTTGCTGTTGAAGCTGCAGCAGTCAGAGCGCGTAACATGGAGCGGAAAACACCGCCCAGCCATTCAGGATGTTGGGGTGTACCCAAGACCTGTTCAAGATCCGCTTCCAATCTGGATCGGCAGTGGGGGTAACCGTGAATCCGTCGTACGTGCTGGATTACTAGGATTACCGCTTGTACTCGCAATTATTGGCGGAAGCCCTAGACAGTTTGCACCGCTCGTTCAGCTGTACAAGCAAGCGGCAGTGCATGCTGGACATGACCCTGAAAAATTAACTGTGGCATCACATTCACATGGATTTGTTGCGGCAGAAACAGACCTGGCAGCAGATCAATTTTTCCCTTCCACACAGCATGTGATGAACACATTAGCGAGAGAGCGAGGCTGGGGACCTTATACTCGTTCTACGTTTGATGCAGCGAGAACTTTAGAAGGTGCTCTGTATGTGGGAGATCCAGATACCGTAGCAGAGAAAGTCATTCACCTTAGAAAAAATGTGGGCATCACACGTTTTATGCTTCATGTACCGGTTGGTTCAATGCCGCATGATCAAGTGTTAAAAGCCATCGAGCTATTCGGAAAAGAAGTAGCTCCTAAAGTAAGAGAAGAGGTTGCCCGCTGGGAAGCAGAGCAAAAATAAATAAAAAAGGCCGATCAAGTGAATAACTCTTGATCGGCCTTTTCTTATGCTCAAACATCAATGATACATGGTTTCACAGTAGGACATTTAACAGCAGAAGCAATTGGTGTGATCGCCAAGGTGAAGAGGAAAACAAGTTGAAAACAGATGAGCCATTTTTTCATGAAATCACCTCCGTTTACAATTGTTTGACTAGAATGAGATGAGAATAAATGCATAGAAGTATGTAAAACCCTCTATCCAGTATAAGACAATCATATCATAATTTTCAAAAAAATGAAAAAATAACTTACGAAAGTTCTAAATTATGGTATGGTTAATATGTTCAACAAAAAAGGGAGGGATTTTTTTTATGAAAAAGGTCATGTCTTCTGTTTTGGTTGGAGTCATTGTTTTAACGGGGGCTGGAGTCACAACTGCTCCGGTGGAAGCAAAGGAGAAAGCAAACAGTGAAGTAACAGTTCAAGCGAGTCGAACTGAAACTGTAACAAGAACATATACGACATCAAACATCCCTGACAGTATTGTATATGCACAGGATGGCTGGGTCGGTATTTTAAAACGAACATCTATTGAAGAGTTAGGATTAGGAAAATATAGAGTCACATTTACTGGAACGGTTGTACGCGATCCAGGATTTAATTAAATAAATGGGAAGCTGACAGGTGGACAAGCCTGTCAGCTTTTTTCTTGAGGATAATAAAGAATCATTTGCATCCGTACCATTTGTTCTCCGGATTGTTTATACGTATGCGTCCGGTCCGCCTTAAAACGAATGGAGTCACCAGCTTTTAAGGTGTATTGTTCGTCACCAATGGATAAATCAAGCACTCCCTCAAAAACAGTGATCAATTCTTGCGTTCCACCAATGTGTTCAGTCGCACGCAGTGATCCGCCTCGGTCAATTTCGACCCGATACATCTCGAATTTTCCGCGGTCATCAAAAGGAAACGTCGTATACACACGATATCTTCCATCGTCTTCTGTTAAAACCTGTGCATCCTCCTTGCGAACCACCTTGATTTCAGGATGTGGTGCGTAAATGAGCTCACTAAAAGATACCTTTAATCCGTTGGCGATTTTCCACAAAGTCGTGATGGTAGGGGTTGATTCGCCTCTTTCAATTTGTCCAATCATGGTCTTGCTGACACCAGTTAATTCTGCCATCTTTTCGAGGCTTAATTTTTTTTGATCTCTAAGCATCCTCACATTTTTAGAAATAATCAATTGTACGTCTTCCATGAAAAAAGCTCCTTTCTCTATTTACTTTATAAAGACCGAAAGTTACAATAAAACGTAACGTACGTAATAAAGTAATTAAAGTCTAAATAACGTATAAGGGGGCGGCAACTTGATCGTTTCTATGTTGATCTATGCTTTTGTTAGCAGCTTCACCCCAGGGCCCAACAACATCATGGCCATGGTCTTTACGAATAAATATGGGGTCAAGCAAACATTTAAATTTTGTTTAGGTGTTGGTATCGGATTTCTCGTCATTTTGTGTTTGAGTTGTTTTTTTAATATCATACTTTATCAAGTGATGCCGAAAATAGGCTGGGTCATGGCATTCATCGGAGCCGCATACATGATGTATTTAGCTGTAAAAGTCATGAAAAGTAAAGGCGGAGATAATGAAACTCTCGACCGCTACAATCATTTTATCCCTGGTATGCTGCTGCAATTTATCAACCCAAAAGCGATCTTATATGGGTTAACCGTCATTTCAACATTTGTTCTTCCATATGGACAGTCCAACATGCAGTATATGATATTGACGCTGATTCTTGCACTTATTGGATTTCTCGGTACATTTAGCTGGAGTCTATTCGGCTCTTTATTCAAGCGATTTTTGACCGCTTACCAGAGACCGTTCCAGTTTGTTATGGGGCTGCTTCTGATGTACAGTGCGATTTCAATGATATGGGGCTATGTAATGTAAGCGGTTAGGAAATTGGTCGCTGTCTGCCCATCACAACAGTATCATAATACAGACCGTCTCCCAGCTGTTTATCATTTTTTAATACACCTTCAATCAAAAAGCCATGGCGCTCATATAACCGAATGGCTTTTTGGTTCGTTTCCAGCACATGAAGTGACATCTTCTGAATGCCTTGCTGATCAGCCCATTCAATAGAAGAGGCCAAAAGCTCTTTACCAATGTGATAGCCCCAGACATCCTTTTGTATAGCGATGCCAAATGTCACTTTGTGAGCAGAGCGTTTGAGTGCATGTCCCTCACACCTTGAAAAACCGACAATCTTTCCTTCGATATCAGCGACCAAAAATAAATGCCGGCTTTGCTTGGCATCCTCTTGAATCAAAGTCTCAAATGCTTTTTCATCAAGAAAGGCTTCGCCTGGTTCACGGTCTAAATATTCTGTTTCACCATCAATTTTCAGTCTAAGATCTGATAGCTGTTTGGCATCGGAAGCTGAAGCGGATCGAATACGATAGGTCAAACCACGAACTGTGAATATCTTTTCAGAGATGATCATGAAAGAGAACACCAACCCTTCTTGTTAATATGTCTATCATACCTGAAACATGTCCTTCGCACACTCAGATGTTTTGTATCTTTCAAAAAGGCTAAATGGATAGTATCAAACGTGGAGGTGGAACAAATGAGTGAAGAAAAAGGACATCTGGATAAAGCGAAAGGAAAAACAAATCAAGTGAAAGGTCAAATAAAAGAAAAGCTTGGCGAAGCAGCTGATCATCAACACCTGAAAGAAGAAGGGAAAAAGGATCAAGTAAAAGGAAAGCTTCAAGATAAAAAAGGGGATGTGAAGAATAAGCTGAACGAGTAGATTCGAAAGCAGTTCGCTGCTTCATGTCTCCATCAGCACATGTCTTTCATCAATAAAATGAATAGATGTGTGAAAAGAATTGATTATACGCTCTCGCTATCATCATGTAGACTTGAGATAGAAGACATAATCAAGGGAGATGGATGAAATGGAGCAAGTGTGGAAGAAAGTTGACGAGTATATCACAGACAAGTTGATTCCTAAAGATGACGTATTGGAGCAAACGCTTACTCATAATAAGCAAACGGGTCTTCCAGAAATTGATGTGTCACCAGCCCAAGGGAAAATGCTTTATTTATTAGCAAAAACCAAGAATGCAAAGCGTATATTAGAAATCGGGACACTCGGTGGATACAGTACCATTTGGCTGGCGCGTGCACTCGAAGAGGATGGGGAACTCATCACATTAGAGGCCGTCAGTCATCATGTACAAGTCGCGCAGCAAAACATCAGCAGGGCAGGCTTATCGAAACGGGTGAGCATTTTGCAAGGAAAGGCATTAGATACGTTATCTCAATTAAAAGAGAAGGCTTCGCCTCCATTCGATTTGATTTTCATTGATGCAGATAAACCGAACAATCCGGCATATTTGAAGTGGGCGCTAGAGTTCTCGAAAAAGGGAACAGTCATTATTGCAGACAATGTCGTCAGAAACGGAGCAGTCCTTCATGACTCAGATGAGGATGAACGAGTGAAAGGAACTCGAGCATTTTTCGATTTACTTAAACAAGAGCCAAGAATAGAGGCGACAGCGATTCAAACAGTTGGTGAAAAAGGTTATGATGGATTTGTATATGGAATCGTCAAATGAAACAAAGCTTAACCGCATGCGGTTATGCTTTTTCTTTTAGAAAAACCATCTAGCAGTACCCATCAGCATGACGCCGACAAGAACAGTAAGTGACAAGCTTTTTGTCCAAACAGCAATGAGTACAGTAGGAGTCAAGACAGCCAGATACATCCAGTGGATGGTGACACCTGTGCCTGTTGTTGTATGGATGAAAAGATGCTCTGCAATCAAAGCAGTGAATATACAAATGGGAATAAACGATAACCATTTCAGCACCACTTCAGGCAGTTGAATACTTCGTACAAATAAAAATGGAACGACCCTTGGAATGATGGTGACGATCATACACCCAAGAATCAGCCATACCATAAAGCTGCTGATCATCTATCTGTCACCACCCCAACGGTTGCGACAATCACAGTGGCTAAGAGCACAGCCACGTGAGATGGAACGAAATGAAGCAGAACAAACATGGCAATGACCATATACAACACAAGTGACAGGCGATGAGTTAACTTATTTTTGGGCACTGTCTGTAATGAAAGGACTAGCAGTGCAGCAAACATCGCTGATAAAGCAAAATCAAGGCCAAGCGCTTCAGGATTTGTAATCCAGTGTCCAAAAATGCCGCCCAGTATGCAGGCTGCAATCCAGCACAAATACGCCGTGATGTTCAATCCGTGCATCCACCGGTTATTCAGCTTTCCTTGCTGCGCTAATTTATTCATCGCTACACCGAAGGATTCATCAGTCAGCAATAGACCGAATCCAATATTCTGTTTCACAGAGTAGCGTGTGAAATGTGGCGCGAGCGTCAGGCTGAGCAATAAATGACGCAGATTGACAATAAATGTCGTGAAAATGATAGCGGAAAGGGGACTCCCCGTGACAAGCAGTGCACAGATAATAAACTGTGAAGCACCTGCGTAAATAAAGATCGATAAAAACGCAATATCCCATATACTTAATTGTGAGCTAATTCCCACTATCCCGAAGGCAAACCCAATACTCATATAACCGAGAAGGGTCGGCACACAATCTTTTATTCCCTCTAGAAACGGTTCGTGTTTCGTATTGGGAATGTGTTTCCTCGCTTCAATATCCAACGACCTCTACTCCTTTTCTACGTGACCACCAATAGTTTTACTTACTATATGAAAACGAATTCAGCATGTCAATACCCATTTATCTTCTATTATATGAAGAAAAATGGTGACAAAAAGGATTGAAGTCAACCAGAATTTGTTATAAAGTAATCTGAAAATAAAAACAATGAGGTGACGACAATGCAATGGAAGCCTTTATTTGAACATGATGTACCAAATACCCTCCGTCCATAACGGAGAGTGATCTCCGTTTGTGGATATGCGATCAATCTATCCAGTAACGGAGGGGAAAAAATGAATGAAAAATATATAGGCGCCCTTTACTTAGCAATTGCTGCAAGTATTTGGGGCGGCATGTACGTTGTTGTCAAAGTAACAGTAGCGGTGGTTCCACCGCTTGAGCTTGTATGGATGAGATATGCTGTAGCAGGAGTCGTGCTGGTGTTCACTATTTGGCGTTTAGGTTATTCTTTTCGATTAGATAAAAGGGACATCCCACTTGTTGTGGTGATCGGGCTGATCGGAAATTTCCTATCAATCGTGACACAAGAAATTGGCACCATGTATACGTCTGCGCAAATGGGAGCCATGATCACATCTGCAACACCTGCTTTTATGGTGCTGTTTGCGTTCTTTCTATTAAAAGAAGCAATGACTGTTAGAAAGTGTGCTTCCATCCTGCTTGCTACAGTAGGTGTATGGCTCATGATTGGGCCAGTCGCAGTGCAAACAGATGAATTTATAGGCGGTCTTTCACTGGTTATCGCTGCTTTCACATGGGCGCTTATGTCTGTTTTGTTGAAATGTGTTCCAGGAAAGTATCCTCAGGTGGTGACAACCACATATGCGATCATTGTTGCATTCATTGTTTTAACACCGCCTGTTTTATTTCGTTTACCTCACTTAAATGTGGAGCAGATGGCAAGGCCAGAGATTTGGGGCGGCATTCTCTACCTAGGTATCATCTCAACAGCTCTAGCATTCTTTTTATGGAATAGAGGGCTTCAATTAATGGATGCCTCGAGCGGTGGTCTGTTCTTCTTCTTTCAACCGATCGTAGGGGCAGCTCTTGGCTGGCTGCTTTTAGGGGAAGAGATGGGGATACGTTCTTACATTGGGATTCTATGTATCTTTGCAGGAGTCTATACTGTACTGCGTCAAAAGGAATAAGAAGAGATGTCCCTTGTAAAAGGGGCATTTTCTTAAAAATGGATAGATTAAGAGATATAGAGGTTGGAGGGAAGCAGAATGATACAATTTCCGCATTTACAAAAAGGACAAACAATTGGCGTCACAGCGCCTTCCTCAGGTGTACAGCCATCTTTGCATGATATGTTTAAGCTTTCATGTGAACGAATGAAAAATAGAGGCTACGATGTCATATGTGGAGAGACGGTCTGGCAGCAGGAAAAGGCGAAATCTGCCCCTGCCATAGAACGTGCAAACGAACTTCAGTACATGATGACATGTGATGAGATTGACCACATCATCCCGCCGTGGGGAGGACAGCTGCTGATGGAAGTGTTAGAGCACCTTGATTTCTCATCGATGCAGAAAAAGTGGATTCTTGGTTACTCAGATACGAGTGCACTCCTGCTGGCGTTGACATTAAAAACAGGCATAGCCACTGCACATGGACCGAACCTAGTAGACCTTCAGGGAGAAGAACTTGATCAAACGACTGTCATGTGGGAAGAAGTGCTTTCAACAAAAGGGGAAATGGACATCAGTCAGTTTTCTTCATCTATGTATCAAAAGGAATGGAAGCGTGACGATCCGATTAAACATGTTTTTCATTTAACAGAACCGACCGCATGGCATACGGTGGATCAACAAGAAAAGATGGTAAAGGGAAGACTGATGGGTGGCTGCATTGATGTGATACGTCATTTAGCAGGGACACCTTATGGGGACGTCAAAGCTTTTCAGAAAACATTTATAAAAGATGAACCAATTCTCTGGTATTTCGAAAACTGCGAATTAAATGCTGCAAGCGTGAAGAGATCGCTTGTTCAATTAAAACTAGCAGGGTGGTTTGATCACTGTTCAGGTATGTTGTTTGGGCGAAGTGCAGTAGATGTGCCTGTTGAAGGGTATCAGTATCAGGATGTATATGAAGAATTACAAAAGGAATTACAAATCCCCATTTTTTACGATATAGATTGTGGGCATGTCCCGCCGCAAATGACGCTGGTTAATGGGGCATATGCAGAAGTGCAGCTGAAGCCGCAAGGAAAAGCTGTGCTAAAGCAAACCTTTTCGGCATAAAAAAGGAAAGGGGAGAACCCTTTCCTTCATATTAACTTTACATCCCTTTCGTTTCTTCACCCGCTTTTGGTACTTCCCACGCCGACTCACGGAATACTTTTTCCCATTTAGAAACGACAATACATGCAACGGCATGCCCTGGAACATTCACGCCTGTTCTTGCCATATCCATAATTCGGTCAACACCGGCTATAATAGCGACGCCTTCTGCTGGAAGACCTACTGCATGTGCGGTTGCCAAAAGAACAACAAGTGAACCGGATGGCACTGCTGCAATGCCTTTACTCGTTAACACAAGAACAAGCATCATCAAAAGCTGCTGAGACAGACTCATATCGACACCAAACGCTTGTGCAAGAAATACGCAGGCAACGGATAAATATAAACTTGATCCATCACAATTGAGAGAAAGACCTGATGGAATCACGAAGGAAACGATTCTTTTTGGACACCCGTATTTCTCCATTCGTGACATCAGTTGAGGAAGGACAGTTTCAGTGCTTGTAGTAGAGAAGGCAACTAAGAACAAATCCCAAATCATTTTTAATACTTCGAAGTAGTTAAAACGGAAGATCAGTGCGACCAGAGGGAATAAAGCAAAGAGAATAATGAATAATCCTAAAAAAACAGTCCCGACAAGCTTCATCATTGGGATTAATAAAACAATGCCATATTGGCCAACAGAAGCAGCCATTAATGCAAGAACCCCAATAGGTGCTGTCACCATCACCATCTGTGTGAGCTTAAACATGATTTGTGCCACTGATTCAAAGAAGGTGAGAACAGGAGCAGATGCTTTACCGATGCCGCTTGCCGCTACACCAAATAGTATGGCGAAGAAAATCACAGCAAGTAAATCATTCTGTGCCATGACATCGACGATATTGGTTGGAATGATATCTAATACCATTTGTTTAAAGTCAACGACTTTCTCTGTATAGCCATCTAACTCCCCAATATCTTTCTTAGCTAATTTAGAAAAATCGAGGCCAACGCCAGGCTTTAGTCCATTTGCCAATAAGAGCCCGATCCCAAGAACGATGGTTGTGATAACCTCAAACCAAATGATCGTCTTTAACCCAAGACTGCCCATTTTCTTCATGCCGCCGCTGCCGGCTGCACCAATAACAATGGTAGAGAAAACGATAGGAACAACGATCATTTTAATCAATCTGATGAATCCATCGCCAATTGGCCGGAGTGCCATTCCGAAGTCAGGGAAGAAATGGCCGATAAGAGCTCCTATCACCAAAGCGATCATGATTTGAAAAGCGACGAACTTTTTCATCATCTCCTACCTCCTTTAAGTGCTTGGAAAAATATTAAGAATTTTCCAATAAATAAAAATTCTATGTGACCATGTTTTGTCCTCCTTTGTATTTAGAAAGATTTTATTTAAGAATCATTGGAATTATGAAAGAAGAAAAGAAAATAGGGCTATTGCATCTCTATTTATCTAAGAAAATATTGAATCTAAAAAAACATGAAACTTTTTCAGGAAAATGTATTGACCCTTATATGCGATCCATGGTATATTTTTATTCGTCGCTGATGACGTATTTGAAACACAGACGTTCACACACGCGGTAAACAAATTTTAAAAAGATGTTGACTTGATGAAAACGATATGTTAAGATAATTAAGTCGCCTGATTAAGCGCCCGTAGCTCAATTGGATAGA
>NZ_LGYN01000010.1 GCF_001307105.1 Bacillus australimaris
CGACAAGAATTAATATACCATATCATTTTATTTCAAGTCAACATCTTTTCGAAAAAAATTTCAATATGTTATTTTAGCACGATAATTAGCCTATAAAAAAAGCAGCCATTATTGGCCGCTTTTGATCTATTTCGTATCCTGTTTCATTTCTTCAATAAACTGATTCATCTCTACTTTAAACTCATTTAATGATTCGATAATTTTCGTGAAGTCTGTCACTTGTTTGGCTTGTTCATTTGTTGAGCTGCTGATTTGCGAGATGTTTTCAGACAAAGTGCCAATGCTGTCTTGGATTTCTTTTAAAAATGTATTAATGGTTTCAGCCGCTTCCTTCGAGCCATCTGATAATTTACGCACTTCATCAGCCACGACAGCGAACCCTTTTCCATTCTCACCTGCTCTTGCAGCTTCAATTGCAGCATTTAAACCTAGCAGATTTGTTTGTCTAGCAATCCCACCAATGGTTTTGACGACTTCTTCAATATTCGCAGATTTCTCCTCTGCTCTTCCTGCCTGTTCGCTTATTTCTAAACTTGTAGCAGCAAGTTCTTGTGAATGTGCAGCAATTTGCTCAATTCCACCTTGGAGTTCTTTAGCTACTTTATTGATTTGGTCCATATAACCGCTTAATTTCTTTTCACGATGATATGTAAATGCCACTAAAAAAGAGCCAATGACTTTTCTATCTTCATCAAAAATCGGGTAACCTTTTACAGCCACTTCATAACCATATAGTGACTCTGGTAAATGACCGTCATATTCTTGCCCTCTTAATGTCGTCGCCACATTTTGGTCTTCTTGGTTCAACGGGTCCCCAACTTTCATACCAAAATCTATTGTGTTAGATGGGTAATAGCAAAGCACCTTTTCTGTATCTGCAATAGCGAAAAGAATACTTTCATCTAGAACCTTCCTGATTATTTGAGCCATTTCAACATAATAGTCAAGCCTATTCAAGGTTATTCCTTCTTTCCTAGAAGATTTTAGTCTTTATATCGGCTAAATTTAGTAAAGCTGTAGGACTTTTGGTAAAAAGAATAAGATGCCATGGCGGCATCTTATTTCATCACTTCTTTATTTCCCATGTAAGGACGCAGTACTTCAGGAATCATCACTGTGCCGTCCTCTTGTTGATAGTTTTCTAAAATGGCCGCCACGGTTCTTCCTACTGCTAAACCAGATCCATTTAATGTGTGGACATGCTCTGGCTTCGCTTTAGGCTCTGGACGGAAACGAATATTTGCACGTCTCGCCTGGAATGCTTCGAAGTTACTGCAAGAAGAAATTTCACGATACGTATTTTGGCTCGGAATCCATACCTCGATGTCGTATTTCTTCGCAGCTGTGAAGCCTAAATCTCCCGTACACATGCTCATGACGCGGTATGGCAGGTTCAATAGCTGCAGCACTTTTTCTGCTTGATTTGTTAGCTTCTCTAATTCTTCATAAGAATCTTCTGGTCTGACAAATTTCACGAGCTCTACCTTGTTAAATTGGTGCTGGCGGATGAGTCCACGTGTATCTCTGCCGGCAGATCCAGCTTCTGATCTAAAGCAAGCACTGAATGCTGCATAGTTGATTGGCAGCTGTTCACCTTCAAGGATTTCGTCACGATGCATGTTGGTAATTGGCACTTCAGCTGTTGGAATGAGGAAGTAATCTTCTTCACGAATTTTAAAAGCATCTTCTTCGAATTTTGGAAGCTGTCCAGTCCCTGTCATGCTCGCTCTGTTGACCATATAAGGTGGAAGCACTTCAGTAAAACCAAACTCATCCACATGTAAATCGAGCATAAAGTTATACAATGCGCGCTCTAAGCGTGCGCCTAGCCCTTTATAAAAAACGAAACGGCTCCCTGTTACTTTTCCTGCACGTTCGAAATCAAGGATGTTTAGCTCGTCAGCTACGTCCCAATGTGGTTTTGGCTCAAATGAGAAAGCTGGTTGTTCGCCCCATTTTCTCACTTCCACGTTGTCATCTTCTGTTTCGCCAACCGGTACAGAGTCATGAGGGATATTCGGAATTGAGAACAGGATATGCTGCAGGCTTTCTTCCACTGTTCTTAACTCATCATCCAGCTTCTTGATCTCGTCTCCTACCTCACGCATTTCTTGTATAATGTGATCGGCGTCTTTCTTTTCTCTTTTTAGAACGGCCACTTGCTGTGAAACTTCATTTCTTCGGCTCTTTAATACTTCTGTTTTCCCAATTAATTCTCTTCTTTTTTGATCTAGCTCACCAAATTTATCAAAATCCGCTAAATCCTCGCCTCGGTGTGCTAATTTTTCTTTGATTTGATCAAAGTCCGTGCGCAGTTGTTTAATATCCAGCATGTGTAACACTCCTTTTTTTATCGAAAAATAAAAAGAGCCCTCATCCCATGAAAGGGACGAGAGCTCTCGCGTTGCCACCCTGATTGAAAACATGCAGAAGCATGCTTTCCTCTTTCCTCTGTAACGGCATCACCGTAAATGCTTACTTCTCGTGTTTCAGCATTTCGCTCAAGGATGGATTCAGAATGCATCTTTCACCGATTCTCACCAACCATCGGCTCTCTGAGAAAGAGGGGCTTCTTACTATTTCCCGTCAACGCTTTTTCGATCTTTGATTGTGATTTTAATGTACTATAAGTTTTATCTCTTTTCAACCGTTTTATACAGCAAGCTTCGCTTTATAGGACTTCACCATATCAACAAACAGCTGTGTTAACCGGTGATCGTCTGTCAGCTCTGGATGAAAAGAACAACCTAAGATATTGTTTTCTTTCGCCATCACGATCCTGCCATCATACTCAGCCATGATTTCTACACTGTCTGCTGCACTGATGATATGAGGCGCACGAATGAATACCCCTGTAAACGGCGCATCCAGTCCTTTTACTTCTAAATCTGCTTCAAAGCTGTCTACCTGTCTGCCAAAAGAATTCCTTGCAACAGATACATTTAACAGTCCAAGATGAGCATCTTCTCGATCTTCGATATGCTTTGCCAGCATAATCAAACCGGCACATGTCCCGAAAATCGGCTTCCCTTCTGCAGCGAACGCTTTGATCGGGTCAATGAATTGGTACGTATCCATGAGTCTTCTCATCGTTGTACTTTCTCCACCAGGAATAATCAGACCGTCAACGAATGCTAGCTCTTCTACACGTTTGATGATCTTTCCTTCTGCGCCGCAGGCTTCAATCGATTGAATATGCTCTCTTACCGCTCCTTGAAGCCCTAGTACACCAATTGTCAGCATGTTCGTTTGCGCTCCCTTAATTACCAGCCACGCTCTTGCATACGTTCTTCTGGCAGTAGATTTGAAATTTCAATTCCTTTCATAGCTGTTCCAAGCTCTTTTGAAAGTTCTGCAATGAGACGGTAATCTGTGAAATGAGTCGTTGCTTCCACAATCGCTTTTGCAAATTTCGCTGGATTTTCTGATTTAAAAATACCAGATCCGACAAATACACCGTCTGCTCCAAGCTGCATCATTAACGCAGCATCTGCTGGTGTCGCAACGCCTCCAGCTGCAAAGTTCACAACTGGCAGCTTGCCATCTCTTTTGATTTGCAGCAATAATTCATAAGGTGCGCCAAGATTTTTAGCTTCTGTCATCAGTTCATCTTCACTCATGGCCGATACTTTACGAATTTGAGCATTGACCTTTCTCATATGACGAACAGCTTCTACAATGTTCCCTGTCCCAGGTTCTCCCTTCGTACGAAGCATAGAAGCGCCTTCTGCAATACGGCGGGTTGCCTCACCTAAGTCGCGGCATCCACAGACAAAAGGTACTGTGTATTCATTTTTATTTAAATGGAATTCTTCATCTGCGGGCGTCAGCACTTCACTCTCATCGATATAATCAACACCAAGTGCTTCAAGAACACGAGCCTCGACGATGTGGCCGATACGTGCTTTTGCCATGACTGGAATCGTTACTGCATTTTGTACTTCCTCGACGATCCTTGGGTCTGCCATACGGGCAACACCGCCTGCTGCACGGATATCAGCTGGTACTCGTTCGAGTGCCATGACTGCCACAGCACCTGCTTCTTCTGCAATCTTTGCCTGCTCTGCATTGACGACATCCATAATGACGCCACCCTTTTGCATTTCTGCCATTCCACGTTTCACTCGTTCAGTTCCCTTATTGCTCACAATAGTTTCCTCCCATTTGTCTATTCGATTGATTCAACATCTTTATCATACAAGTGAGGAAGTATAACAATAAAGAGAAAAGTATAACAATCCAATCAGCAAATAACAAAGGATAAACCCTTTTATATAAACGATTTCCAGCTATAATTAGGTCATTTTCTCCTTTAAGTGTGATTTACATGCTATAATACGACTATAACAATTCAATCTCATGTATAACAATTTTGCTTTTTATGGAGGGTTCTCATGCATATTGATATCCATCGACACTCTGATACATCTCTTTCAAATCAGATTTACTTTTCAATCATTGATCACATTCAATCAGGTTTGCTGCAGCAAGGAGAAAAGCTGCCAACTGTACGTGATTTAGCAAAACAGCTGAATGTGAGTCTTGTCACGGCTGCAAAGGCATACACACGATTAAAGGACGACGGATATTTAACGACTGTGCAAGGTAAAGGGACTTTTGTGGATGAACTGCAGGAGCGAGCAGACATCCCGGTTCCATCAACTACATCTTTCGATTGGCAATTGTCGATTCCAGATTATTTACCAAGGTCTCAATTCGCCCAGTATCACTATGTTGAGGAAGCCATTAATCTTTCTTCCTCTATGATCGATCCAGGACTTTTGCCAAACCGGTATTTAGAAAAAGAAATGCAGCATGTACTCGCCAGACATCCTCAAATCATGTCGAAGTATGGAGAAATACAAGGCGATCTTCAGCTTCGACAGGTGATTCAGTCTTTTTTAGAAAAGCTAAATGTACCTTCTACGCCTGAAAATATTCTTGTAACAAGTGGATCTCAGCAAGGACTTGATTTAGTGGCACGTACATTTGTTGGACCGGACGATGTGGTCGTCATGGAGGCTCCGACCTATCCAGGTGCCATTGATGTTTTTATGGGGAGAGGAGCAAGAATCATTACGGTTCCTGTCGATCATGAAGGAATGAATATGAAGCAGCTTCAAAGCATTTGTGATAAATATAAACCGAAGCTTATCTATACGACTCCTACTTTCCACAGTCCAACAGGTGCCAGTATGTCGATGAAGCGAAGAAAACAGCTTCTCTTACTGGCTCAAAGCATTGATTGTCTCATTGTAGAAGACGATCCTTATCGCGAACTGTATTTTGAAAAGAAGCCGCCAGCACCTATTAAAAGCATGGATCATGATGGTCATGTCATTTATTTACGAGGATTAAGTAAAACACTGGCTCCAGGATGCAGAATTGGGATTATTACAGCGTCAGGCTCTATATTTAACCGTTTATTAGCTGCAAAGGCCAATAATGACTTAGGCAGTCCTCTCCTCACACAAAAAGCCATATTGCCGTTTCTGACATCGAAGAAAATGATTGATCATACGAAGAAGCTAAGAACCGCCTTGAAAGTGAGACGTGATTTAATGATAGATGTGTTAATGAAGCATGCACCGAAAGATGTTACGTGGCAAATTCCGCAGGGCGGGCTCAATTTATGGCTTAGCTTTCCTTCCTGGGTCGATACACGGGCACTGTTGCATGAGGCACGTAAGCAGCAAATTACCTTTCTGCCCGGCTCTGTCTGCTATCCTGGAGAGCCAAAACAGAATTATATCCGTCTCAGCTTTTCTTATGTGAATGAAAAAGCACTGACGGAGGGCGTGGAAAAGTTATGTGATATTTTTCAGCAGGCTTTGTCTTCACCTCAAAACCAGAAACAATCTCTTTTCTTTTAACGATAAAAAAACTGCTCTCATGCATAGAGAGCAGTTTTTTATTAGAACCAACCTTTAACTGTGTCAACGATTCCGCCCCAAATGCCGGCGAAGAATCCACCTACACCACGCATTGCAAGGATGAACCAATTTGCTTTTTCATCGCCTGTTTTCGTCACAAGCTCAACACCTGATTGGTCTTTATTCAAATAACCGTAGTCCTTCTCATCACCAGAATAAGAAGTGGTCAGCATGCCAACCTTCGTTCCTTTTTTAATAGGAGCTTCTAGGTTCTTTTTGTCCATGTTTACTTTTGCTTTATAGCTCTTTTCATCACCAGTTTTTACTGGTACAGAGAAGGCTTCTTTCGTGACGACCGGTACTTCTTTGTCTTTACCTTTATCAACTTCGATGTTTTCATGCCCTTTGATCTGTTGACCTTTTTTGTACATTTCTTTCATCGAGAAGTTTTTAAACGCATAGTCGAACAGTTTTTTCGCCACGTCGAAACGTGCTGTATGAAGATTCCCTTTTGCATTCAAGATCACTGCGATGACACGCATGTCACCTCGTTTTGCTGTACCTGTGAAGCTAGAACCAGCTGAATCCGTAGAACCTGTTTTCAGACCGTCTACGCCTTCATATTCCTTCACAAGTCCTTTAAGCATGAAGTTCCAGTTAGGCATGTCCATTTCATCATCTGTGCCTTCTCTGAACTTTGTTTTCGCAATACTTGCTGTTTTAAGAATTTCTGGATGGTCTTTGATGAGATGCTGTGCAAGCAATGCCATATCTTTTGCAGATACTTCACTTTCTTCATCAGGACTCGTACCTTTTGGCTGTTGGCCATGTAAATCTTTATTTTCTAGTCCGGTTGCATTCACGAATTTGTAGTTGGTTAAACCAAGTTCTTTCGCTTTTGCATTCATTTTTTCAACAAATTTTGATTCTGATCCAGCGATTACTTCTGCTAAACCAATCGCTGCTGCATTTGCCGAGTAAATAGCCGTTGCTTGATATAGTTCTTTGACTGTATACGAGCCATCTTTTCTCAAAGGAACGTTGGATAAACTGCGGTCCTGAGAAATTTCGTATACATAATCATCTGGCGTATACGTTTGATCCCATTTCACTTTGCCTTCAGCAATCGCTTCTAGCAATAAATACTCTGTCATCATCTTGGCCATACTTGCAATAGGCAGTCTTTGTTCTGCATTTTTACTATAAAGAATTTTACCTGTAGAAGCTTCAATAAGGATCGCTGCTTTCGCATTCACATTGAATGGATCTTCAGCCGCTTTTGCTTTGGACATTGGTGTAAACACTGAAACAATCAATGCCAATGCAAGGATTGAGACCATAAGCTGTTTCAACATCTTGCTGTTCAATCGTCATACCTCCGTATTCATCTTTTTCGACGTATTTCATATATATTTAATCCACAAGGGCTTATTTCAACACAACAGTATAAATTTTATCACAATAAAGACAAAAAAAATAGACAGAGTCATAGACCCTGTCAAATGTAATTTGATTGTCACATTTTATCAAGAAATTGTGTAGTTTGGTGATTCTTTTGTAATTTGTACATCATGTGGATGACTCTCACGAAGTCCAGCACCAGTCATACGAATGAATTGTGCTTCTTCTCTAAGAGTACGTAAATCCTGTGTTCCACAATAACCCATACCTGAACGAATACCGCCAACTAGTTGATACACTGTATCAACGACTGGCCCTTTGTATGGTGTACGGCCTTCGATCCCTTCAGGAACGAATTTTTTATTATCTTCTTGGAAATAACGATCTTTACTTCCTTTTTCCATTGCAGCGACAGAACCCATACCACGGTAAACTTTAAAGCGTCTACCTTGGAAAATCTCTGTTTCTCCTGGGCTTTCAGATGTACCTGCTAGAAGGCTTCCCAGCATAACTGCATGTCCGCCAGATGCTAGTGCTTTCACGATATCACCTGAATATTTAATTCCACCATCTGCAATAATAGATTTACCATGTTTTCTTGCTTCTGTAGCACAGTCATAGATCGCTGTGATTTGTGGTACACCGACACCTGCAACAACACGTGTTGTACAAATAGATCCTGGTCCGATACCGACTTTCACAATGTCTGCTCCTGCTTCAATCAATGCTTTTGTTGCTTCAGCAGTTGCAACATTACCAGCAATGATGTTAAGAGAAGGATACGTTTCACGGATTTTCGATACAGTGTTTAGAACACCTTGAGAATGACCGTGTGCTGTATCAATGACAATGACATCAACATTGGCTTCGACTAATTTTTTCACACGTGTCATTGTATCGCCAGTGACACCAACAGCGGCACCAACAATTAAACGGCCATGTGCATCTTTAGAGGAGTTAGGGAATTCGATCACTTTTTCAATATCTTTAATGGTGATGAGACCTTTTAACGTTCCTTCGTCATCTAAAAGAGGTAATTTTTCAATTTTGTATTGCTGTAGGATTTTTTCAGCTTCTTCTAATGTTGTTCCAACAGAAGCTGTCACAAGTTCCTCTTTTGTCATCACGTCGCTAATCTTCATTGAATAATCCGAAATAAAACGAAGGTCACGGTTCGTAATGATACCAACAAGCTTTTGATCTTGTTCGTTGTTGACAATCGGTACACCTGAAATACGGTATTTACCCATTAAATGCTCTGCATCAAATACTTGATGCTCTGGTGTTAAGAAAAATGGATTTGTAATAACACCGCGCTCTGAGCGTTTTACTTTATCCACTTGTTCTGCTTGCTGCTCAATAGACATGTTCTTATGAATAATACCAAGACCGCCTTGACGTGCCATTGCAATCGCCATTTGTGATTCCGTCACTGTGTCCATTCCTGCACTAATAATTGGAATGTTAAGCTTTAACGTGCTTGTTAACTCAACTGATAAATCGACATCACGCGGAAGTACTTCAGACTTTGCTGGAACAAGCAAAACATCGTCAAACGTCAAACCTTCTTTTGAAAATTTACTTTCCCACATTAGTAAATCCCCCTCTTTTCGGCAAAATATTATATGTAGATTATCAACTAGGAAACAGCATGTCAAGGAAGCAACAAACAGTTGCAATTTTTAGAAAATATAAAGAGAGTGGAGGAAGAAGATGAAAAGTTCAGGATGGAAGGATTTAAAACGTTTTTACTCGCTCGAAACCTCCCAAAAGTTTCTATTTCAACAATATGAAAAACGGAACATTCTAGATGCAAACCAACAAGCCTATAAAAACTGTGAACGATTTATTTACTTTCTAAAACATGGTCATACGTTCTACGAACAAGCAGCAATCGCGCCCCTAGAACTTAAACCCATTTTATTGTTTTATGGAATGGCACAGCTGCTAAAGGCATGTTTACTGACAGTTGATCCCCACTATCCTTCTCAAACCTCTGTTTTAGCTCATGGCGTAACATCGAGAAAGAGAAAGAAACAGCATTACCGTTTTAGTGAAGATGAAGTAAAAATCCAAAGAAATGGACTATGTATGCATGTGTTAAAAAATATATTTCATTTAAATGGTCTGGAAGATGAACGATTTACAATGATCCATCTCCTATCAAAAATACCTGAAATGGGTCATATTCTTGAATTTCAAAAGCAGCCCTCGACATTAGTGAAAGTAGAAAAGGCGAATGGAATGATAGTTCAAGATCATATTCCATTACTTTATAACATGTCTGCTGAACGCTTTATTGAATACTTTGAGTTTCATACAAGCTGGAAGCTCAAACAGAGAGAAGCTAAAAAACTGACGTTTGATGTATTTCTTGAAGAAAATCCTGCACTCGCTACTCATCTTCATTATGATTTAGAAATGGATCAATGGTTTATACCATCAACACGAGATGCTTTTCTGGGGATTCCTGAGATCATCAGCCATTACTTATTAATGTATAACCTGAGTATGATTGCCCGCTACGAAACAGAATGGTGGTACGAGCTTCTGTCTCAATACATTAGTGATGATTACGTGATGATTGAACGATATATGGAGATTGCAGAAGAGAAGTTCCCAGCTTATATCATGATGCTGTTAGAAGAAAACACAAAAAAGACCAGTTCCGTAT
>NZ_LGYN01000011.1 GCF_001307105.1 Bacillus australimaris
GCGCAGCTCCTTGCGCTGGATACAGTCCAAGAAGCAGTCGTGACAACGGTCAAAGATGTAAGTGGTCAAGATGCACTTATCGCTTACGTCATTACGGATGAAGAAACGACAGCTCTGAAAGATAGCCTAAAAAGCATCTTGCCAGACTACATGGTGCCAGCATGGATCATAAAGCTAGATCAATTTCCAATGACGGCAAATGGAAAAGTCGATCTAAAAGCATTGCCGGCTCCAGATATGGAAGCAAACCAAACGGCATACGAAGCACCAAGAGACGAAGTCGAAACGCTGCTTTGTGAGATTTGGACAGACGTTCTTGGCGTTAGCCAAGTCGGCATTCACGATCATTTCTTCTTCCTTGGTGGAGATTCAATTAAAGGTATCCAAATGGCAAGCAGACTTACGCAAGCGGGCTGGAAGCTCGATATGAAGCTGCTTTTCCAATATCCAACGATTGCGGAGCTTCGCCCATATATTGAAGAAGCAGATCTTCTCACAGCCGATCAATCACCTGTCGAAGGAGATGTGATTTTAACACCGATTCAACGCTGGTTCTTTGAGCGAAACTTTACGAGTCAGCATCATTGGAACCAATCGGTTATGCTCCACACGCCAAATGGTTTGGATGAGGAAATTGTTCAGCAAGTGCTCGAGCAGCTCATGATCCATCATGATGCCTTGCGAATGGTGTATCCGCTCGAAGAAGGGCGCGTGATCCAGCGTCATCGAAGAATCGAGGAAAACAATGTAGCTGTTGATGTGATGGAAGTAAAAGGAGAGCTGTCACAGCAAATCCGGCAGGTCGAGGAGCTGGCAAATGAAGTGCAGGCGAGTATGTCGCTTGCAGATGGACCTTTAGTGAAGCCTGCCATTTTCCGAACGGATCAGGGAGATCATTTATTACTAGCTGTTCATCATCTTGTCATTGATGGTGTGTCATGGCGCATTTTCCTTGAAGACTTTATGGCTCTTTATGAACAGTCGAAGCGCGGGGAAGCGCTGACCCTTCCTGAAAAAACACATTCCTTCCAAGAATATGCCCAGAAGCTGACTGAATACGCTGTGTCAGATGAGCTGCTGGCAGAAAGGGACTATTGGAAAAATGCACTTGCGAATTCCGTTCCTCCGCTTCAAAAGGATCATGTGACGGAGGATCAACGAATGCTTCATACAGAGACCATCCGTTTTACCTTGTCTGAGGAGGAAACGCGCAGTCTGCTGACGGACGTACATGAAGCCTATCAAACAGAAATCAATGATATTTTGCTGACGGCATTAGGCTTGTCCATGAAAGAGTGGACAGGTGAAGACAGGCACTTTATTCATCTTGAAGGACACGGAAGAGAGGACATCCTGCCTGCGGTCAATGTATCGCGAACCATTGGCTGGTTTACAAGTATGTATCCTGTGTTACTAGATATGTCGCATGCAGACGATCTTTCTTATCAGATCAAGCATTTAAAAGAGGAGCTCAGGCACATTCCGAATAAGGGAATCGGCTATGGCGTTTTAAAATATTTAACGCCTGACAAGATGAAGGAAGATATCGATTTTCAAGTCATGCCAGATATCAGCTTTAACTATCTTGGTCAGTTTGACGAACAGATCGGCAGCGGTGAGCTGAGACGCTCTGCATGGCATGCGGGACAATCGCTGAGTCCTGAATCTGAGAAACCGCATGCGATAGATATTGTTGGTTTCGTAGAACAAGCAATGCTTCATGTGACGATTTCCTATCATCACCTTGAGTTCGAGGAACGTACGATGGAACAGTTCAAGGACCTCCTGCAAAAAAATGTGAAGGTGTTGATCTCACATTGTCTATCCCAGGATGAGAGCCAGATTACACCTAGTGATGTAGGAGATGAGGATCTCACCATGGATGAACTGGAAAAGCTAATGGACCTATTTTAAGCAAAACGAAGAGGTGGACTTATGAGCAAGCAGAAAATTCAAAAGGTATATCCTTTAACACCAATGCAAGAGGGCATGCTGTATCATGCCATGCTAGACCCTAATTCCTCCTCTTATTTCACACAGCTTGAGCTTGGAATAAGCGGAGAGTTTGATCTCGATCTTTTTGAAAAGAGTCTTAATGAACTCATACGGACATATGACATTCTGCGGACAGCGTTTGTCTATCAGCAATTACAAAAGCCTCGCCAGGTTGTATTGGCCGAACGTCATTTAGATGTGTATAGAGAGGACCTTTCTCATCTGAATCAGCAGGAGCAGCAAAAGGTATTGGATCAATATAAAAAGCAAGTGAGAAGGCAAGGATTTCACTTAACGAATGATCTATTGTTGAAAGTCGCTGTTTTTCAACTAAATGAAACAAACTGGCACCTTATTTGGAGCAACCATCACATCATCATGGATGGTTGGTCCATGGGTGTGTTGATGAAAAAACTGTTTCATTACTATGAATCTTATCGGAACGGCCGAACGCCGGATCGCTCACAAGGTAAGCCTTATGCAGACTATATTCAGTGGCTTGGAAAGCAAAACAAACAAGAAGCAGAAGACTATTGGGAAAAACGGCTGGATGGTGTTGTTCAGCACCAAGGACTGCTGCAGCAAAAAGAAGCGAACGGTCAATACGACCATCAGGAATGGACGTTTACATGGGATGCTCAAACGGTACAAGCCATTCAAGATGTGGCAAGACAATGCAAGGTGACAGCACCGAACTTATTTCAGGCTGTCTGGTCCGTTCTTTTAGGCACCTATCATGCGGCAGATGATGTCACATTCGGAACAGTTGTATCAGGCAGACCTCCAAGTGTGTCTGGGATTGAGCGTATGGCAGGGCTGTTTATCAATACGATACCTGTTCGGGTGACATTGGATCAGGAGCAGACCTTCAAACAATTATTTCAGCAGGTTCAGCAGCATGCATTGGATGCGGAAAACTATGATTTCATGCCGCTTTATGACATTCAGCAAAAGACAGCTGCTGGAGGACAGCTCTTTGATCATTTGGTTGGGTTTGAGAACTATCCTTTAGATCAGGAGCTGTCTGGTGACACTATGTCAGAACGTCTCGGTTTTTCCATTGATGTAAAGGACGGATTTGAACAAACGAATTTCGATCTGAACCTTCTTGTCTATCCGGGTGAAACGTGGACATTGAAAATCAAATACAACGCCAAGGCGTTTGAAGAAAAAGTCATTGAAAATATATCGAAACATCTGACCAATCTCATCAAGCAAATCATTCAAAATGCTGACATGCGCCTTCATGAAGTGACATGTATCACAGAAGAAGAAAAGCAGCAGATTGCAGCGTGGAATCAGACGGAGCGAGACTATCCGAAGCACCTGTCCATTCCCGAGCTGCTCAATGAACGTATCAAGGCGCAGCCAAACCATCTGGCATTAGTCGAAGGCGAGCGAACATTCACATACGAGGAGCTTGGACAAGAGATCCGTCGTGTAGCCGGAAGTCTTATTGAAAATGGTGTTCAGCCAGGGGATGCGGTCGCTGTGTATATGAATCGATCAGCAGATGCGGTGATCGCTATTTTAGCTGTTTTACACACGGGGGCTGCTTATGTACCGATTGATCCAGCTCAGCCTGAGGAGAGAACCAGATGGATGCTTGAAGACAGCAGCGTATCGATTTTGCTTTATGCTGACAGTCAGCCGCCAGTTGATGAAAGCATGAAAACAGTTCATGTGGCCAGCACGTCTCAACACTCCCAAGTGGAGTTATCAGTCCAGACGTCTCCGTCCCAATTGGCATATATCATGTATACATCGGGATCAACTGGACGACCAAAAGGTGTTCAAATTGAGCATCAGCATATTGTGAGATTGGCATGCGCTCAGGAGAAATTGGGGTTGCACAAGTCGGATCGTATGGCACATACAGGAGCTGTCAGCTTTGATGCGATCACCCTTGAAATCTTTACTACATTAATGAATGGGGCGACGCTTTATCCTGTTGACCGAGATACTTTATTGGATATTTACCAATTCGAACAATTTATCCAAACAAATCAGATCACGGCACTCTTTTTAACGACTGGTTTATTTAATCAACTCGCTCAGCAGCGGCCGCAAATGTTCAAAGGGTTAAAAACATTGTTCACGGGCGGCGATGTGATCAATGTGAAAAGTGCGGAGCTTGTGAAAAAGCATCATCCATCACTTATCTTACTGAATGTCTATGGCCCAACAGAAAATACAACCATCTCGACCATTTACGAAGTAAGAGGAGATGAAACGGGTTCGATCCCAATTGGTCAGCCGATCAATCATTCAACAGCTTATATTTTAGATGATCACCAAAGGCTGCAGCCAATTGGAGCGCCAGGAGAGCTGTATGTTGGTGGAGATGGTGTTTCAAGAGGATATCTCCATCGTCCAGAGTTGAACGATCAAATGTTCATGGCAGATCCTTTTAAGCCGTCAGGCCGTATGTATCGAACAGGGGATTTGGCAAAATATCGCGCGGATGGCCAGATCGAATTTCTCGGCCGGGCAGATGATCAGGTGAAAATACGAGGATTTCGTATTGAGCTTGGTGAAATTGAAACGGTGCTTCAGCAAGATGCAGGCATAGATGAGGCGGTTGTTCTTGTTCAGCAGCTTTCCTCAGATGAAAAGGAAATCATCGCTTACTTCACAGGAGCATTGTCAGAAGAAGAGGTGCGGAATTTATTCAATCGGGAGCTGCCAGCTTATATGGTGCCGCACCATGTGATGAAGCTGAATGCCTTTGCACTGACATCGAACGGGAAGATAGATCGAAAAGCTTTACCAAAGCCGGATGAAGTGCATCGCGAAGAGATCAAAATCATTCTGCCTGAGACTGAGACGGAAAAGGCACTAGCTGACATTTGGGAGGAGCTCCTTGGGAAAACGGTTGGAGTAGACGAGCATTTCTTTATGGCTGGCGGGCATTCTCTCAAAGCAATGATGATGTCAGCGAAAATTCAAGAAGTGCTTCAAAAGGAAGTGCCGATTCAAATGATCTTTGAGAAGCCGACGATTCGCTCATTAGCGGCGTATATCGATCAGGATGGTCAAGAAGAAAAGGGACATCCTATTTTGCCAGTAGAGCAGGCAGACGAATATCCGGTATCACCAGCTCAGCGCCGTTTATACATTTTACAGACACTCGAACCTGACAGTACGAATTATCATATTCCGATCGTCTTAACGCTTGAAGGAAAGCTCGAATATGGGCGGCTCAGTTCAGCGTTTAATCAGTTAATCCAAACGCATGAAATCTTAAGAACAAGTTTTCATATGATTGGAGAAGAAATTGTCCAAAGGGTGCATGAAAAGACTACATTTGACCTTCCCGTTTATGACATTAAGGAAGAAGAGGCAGAGGCATATCTTTCTGAACGTCAATCGCCATTTGATTTAACAGCGGCACCCCTTTTGCGTGCTCAGCTGCTCAAAGTCAGTGAGGACCGTCATCTTCTTGCTTTGGAAGCACATCATCTCATTACAGATGGCAGCTCTATGAAGACGTTCATTCAAGATTTGGCGAAGGCTTATGACGGAGAAGCTCTTGAAGAAAGGGCCATCCATTATAAAGATTATGCTGTCTGGCAGTTAAGTGAAGAAGAAACGGAAAAACAGAAGGAGCATGAAGCGTATTGGTTGAAGCAATTCGAAGGAGATTTACCAGTTTTAGAACTGCCAACGGATTATCCGCGTCCTGCGGAACGTGATTTCTCCGGAGAACGATTCATGTTTGGCTGTGATCAAGCGACGACTCAACGAATTGAGGAACTGCTTCAGAAAACAGATACGACCATGTATATGTTCTTGTTATCTGCATTTCAAGTGCTGCTTGCCTCTTATAGCGGACAGGAAGATATCATTGTAGGTTCACCTGTTGCCGGACGGACACACCCTGATATACAGGACATGCCGGGAATGTTTATCAACACCATTGCGATGCGCGGGAAGCCAGAGCAAACGAAAACATTTTTACAGCTGCTTGAAGAAATAAAAGAAACGAGTGTTGACGCTTTTGCCCATCAAAGCTATCCACTCGAAGAGTTAATTGCCCGTCTTCCATTAGACCGTGATACAACTCGAAGCCCGCTCTTTAGCGTGTCATTTAACATGCAGAACATGGAGGTTCCAGCACTAAAGCTCGGTGATCTGCACATTTCGCCTTATGCCATTCAGCATCACTCGGTCAAATTTGATCTATCTCTAGAAGCATTTGAACGAGAGGGAGCGTTAAAGCTGAGCTTTGATTATGCAGCAGCTTTATTCAAAGAAGAGACCATCCGCCGTTTCGGAACTCACCTCCTGGCCATTATTCGTGAGGCGGTTCATCATCCGGAGGAACAGATTGGCTTGCTCCATATACTGGATCAGCATGAGCAAATAGAGCGGCTGGAGAAAAAAGCCGAAGGGCAAACGGATCACCATGAGCCAATCCATGTCCAAGTTTCACGTCAGGCAAAAGAAACACCTGATGCCATTGCGGTCATGGATGACCAAAGAAAGCTCACCTACCGCGAGCTGGAAGACATGTCAACTGCACTAAGCTGTGAACTGAAGACACGAGGCGTAGAGAAAGAAAAGACTGTAGCACTGATCCTTGACCGGTCTGTCTATGTCATCGTCTCCATGCTCGGTGTGATGAAAGCAGGAGGAGCATTTGTGCCAATTGATCCGGCTTTCCCGGCTGAACGAATCCGCTACACATTAGAAGATTCAGGTGCACAAGTGATCGTAACAAATGAGTCTCTTGCGGGTTCCTATCAGAATCACAAAGCGCTTCAAGTGGTGCAGGTTGAACAAGCAGTGCGCCAAAGCTACTCATTAGAACTGCCGGAAGTATCGGTTGATCAGCTTGCTTATGTGATTTACACCTCTGGGACAACAGGTAAGCCGAAAGGTGTGCAGCTCACGCATCGTAATCTATCACACTATGTCAACTGGCTGACAAATGAGGTGACCTTGCAGGAATGTGATCGGACAGCACTGCTTTCTTCTTATGCGTATGATCTCGGTTACACAAGCATTTTCCCTGTCTTAAAAGCAGGGGGAACACTCTATGTACCTCGTGAAGACGTGTATACAGACCCTGTGCGTCTTATGCGTTTGATAGATGAACAAGAGCTGACTTATATCAAAATGACACCATCTTTATTTCATATGATGGCAGATTCTAGGGATCATGCATTTAACGCTTTACGCCTTGTGATACTTGGAGGGGAACCGATTGTTTCTGAGGATGTTGAAACATTTATGAGGCAGCATCCATGTGTGGCAGTGATGAATCATTACGGTCCAACGGAGACAACCATTGGTACAGTGACCAAGCTGATCACACCGCAAGAGCTGGACGCTTTGAAGGAACGCTCTGTGATTGGGCAGCCAATTGCTCACGCAAGAGCGCTCGTATGCAATCGTCAGCAGCGCCTTGTTCCTTATGGCGCGCCGGGAGAGCTTTATATATCCGGCGAGGGCGTGTCGAGAGGATATTTGAATCAGCCTGAATTAACTGCAGAACGTTTTCTTGAAAATCCATATGTCCCTCAAGAGCGAATGTACCGCACGGGGGATTTGGTCAGACAGTATGCAAATGGAGACATTGAATTTCTTGGAAGAGTCGATGATCAAGTGAAAATCCGCGGCTATCGCATTGAGAAACAGGAGATTGAGCATGCCGCACGTGCTCTGGCATCTGTTCAAGAAGTCCATGTCAAAGTCCTGCACCTGTCCCGTTTACCGGAGCTTGCCCTCTATTACACAGCGCCTGAACACATTGGGACACTTGCGTTTAGAGAAAATCTTGCGGAGACACTGCCGGACTATATGATTCCAACGTACTTTGTCAAAGTCGATCACATTCCACTCACGCAAAACGGAAAGGTGGATGCGAAGTCTCTGCCGCTTCCGCATGAGGTGCATATGAACCGCACAGCGCATGTGGCGCCAGAAACGGCACTTGAGCAGACGCTGTGTGACATTTGGTCAGAAGTTCTAGCGGTTGAACAATTAGGAGTTCATGATCATTTCTTTGAATTGGGTGGTCATTCCCTCAAAGGAATGGTGCTTATTTCGAAGGTGCAAGCCAAGCTGAACAAGCATGTGCCGCTCAAAGTTCTTTTTGAAAAGCCAACGATAAAAGCGATGGCTGCCTATTTGGAAGAAGCGGATTCTTCCGTTATCACAACCATTCAGCCGGCGGAAAAGCAAGATTTCTATCCCGTCTCTTCCGCACAAAAGCGGATGTATGTACTGCAGCAGCTACATCCAGGAGCAGTCACTTACCATATGCCAGCCGTTTTAACGATGGAAGGCAGCCTTGATGTGAAGCAGCTAGAAAAAGCGCTTCAAGCCTTGATCGAAAGACATGAATCATTGCGGACGGCCTTTGTGGAAATTGACGGTGTGCCAGTTCAAAAAGTCTATCGCCAAGTGCCGTTTACATTAGAGACTGTTGAAATAGAGAGTGGTCAGGAACAGTCTGTCGTAGAGGCATTCATTACGCCATTCTCATTACATCAAGCACCACTAATGAGGGCAAAAGTGGCGAAGCTATCTGAAGAGAAATATGTATTCATGATGGATATGCACCATATCATTGCAGATGGTGTCACACGCAGCCTGCTCATTCAAGAACTGGCTGAGCTGTATAAGCAAAAGCCGTTACCGCCGGTTCAGCTTCACTACAAGGATTATGCGGTATGGCAGCAGGAAGAAAAGCAGCAAGAGCTGTTTGAGAAACAACGGCAATATTGGCTGGAGCAATATGCACAGCCGCCAGAAGATTTGGCGCTGCCGCTTGATTTTCCGCGTCCCCATGTTCAGACATTTGAGGGAGGACGAGTGGATAGATGGTTGTCTGCTGAAAAGGTGCAGTCCATCAAAGCGCTCATGGCGGAAAAAGGTGTGAGCTTGAATATGGTGATGCAAACGGCATTTGCCATTTTCCTTTCAAAATTAACTGGTCAGACAGATATCGTCATAGGCGCTGTGGCCGCAGGACGTACGCATGCTTCAATCGAACGTATTCCTGGCATGTTTGTGAATACACTGGCTCTTCGAAACGAAGTGCAGCCAGAAGAAACTACAGCACAACTGCTTGAAAACACAAAGGCTCGCAGCCTATCAGCCTATGAACATCAAGATTTCCCGTTTGAGGAATTGGTGGCACAGCTAGATCTTCCGAAAGACACGAGCCGTAATCCATTGTTTAGTGTCCTGCTCACAACTGATGACCGTGACCTGACGTTACCGGATTTGAATGGACTTAAGCTTTCGCAAAAGCAGCAAGATACCGTTCATGCAAAATTTGATATAACGCTCGGTATATTTGAAGAAAAAGACCAAGTGGGCTTGCGCTTTGAGTATGCAGCGGCACTGTTTAAAAAGAGGACCATTGAGCGATGGAGTCGATATGTTGAACAAATCATAGACGAGATGCTGGCGAAGCTGAATCAGCCAATTTCAGCGCTATCAATCTTAACTGAAGAGGAAAAACGAGAGCTGATCAATGAATGGTCAGGGCCAGACCTTGACGTGCCATCAGACCAAACGGTTCATGCACTAATTGAATCTAAGGTTCATGAAGCACCACACCAAAAAGCGGCGACCTTCTGTGGAACGAGCTGGACATATGAAGAACTGAACAGCCGGGCGAATCTAGTCGCTTCAAGACTTATTGCGAGCGGTACAAAACAAGGAGACCGCGTTGGTATTCTCACCCGCCCGTCTCTTGACATGACAGCCGCTGTCCTTGGTGTACTCAAGGCAGGTGCGGCATTCGTTCCAATTGATGCGGACTATCCAGCGCAGCGAATTGCGTACATGCTGGAAGACTGCGGGGCAGAGGTACTTCTAATGCAGAAAGGGCTGACTGCACCGTCTTCATTCATGGGTCATGTCCTGTTGATAGAAGAGGCACTTGAAGGAGAAGCTCAC
>NZ_LGYN01000012.1 GCF_001307105.1 Bacillus australimaris
TTAGTTTTCAAAGATCATCTTCGCCGTCTCTCAGAGGCGACTTTATTAATATAACATTCTATCAAGATAAAGTCAACAACTTTTTTTCTTAATGTTATTTATCAAGCGCGCTGTTTCAGCGGCGAATACAAATATAACACCTTTTGAAAGAAGAAACAAGTATTTTTTCTAAATAATTTATTTTTCTTTATCTCTTCCTATATATTGATACGAATACGGCTTTTCACGGGAATTGTCTATTGTTGATTCTGCAGGTCTTTAGTATATTTATAATAGATTGAAACTAAATAACCGCAGGGGGAGCTTTGTGCTGAGAGTGAACATTCGTTGTTCTGACCCTTTGAACCTGTCAGTTAATACTGAAGTAGGAATGTGGAATTACTTGAATACATATGGTGTATTCAAATCGATATGTTTTTCTATGAATAACATACTCATCCTTACACGGTCTCTCCTTGCTCAATTCATGAAAAAGGAGATTTTTTTATGCAGCAATCAAATCAATTGGTACGACTGATGGAAATCGCGATTATGACTTCACTTGCACTTGTATTAGATTACTTATCAGGTCTCTTTTTAAGAATGCCGAATGGCGGATCTCTTGCACTGATCATGATTCCCGTTATTCTTATGTCTATTAGATGGGGAATATCTACTGGGTTTATCATTGGTGTGTTAATCGCAGGTCTTCAGCTGATGAATAGCCCAATCATCGCTACACCTGTTCAAGGATTCCTTGATTACTTTGTCGCATCTGTTGTCATTTCTCTAAGCGGCCTGTTTTCTGGATTGATTAAAAAAGCCATCCAGGATCAAAAGCGAAAGCAGCAATTCTTCTATATTACCTTATCTGTTTTTGTTGCTAGTTTCTTCAGACTGCTGACGTTCTTTATTTCTGGCGTTGTTTTCTTTTCTCAATATGCACCAAAAGGAACACCAGGATGGGTTTACTCCTTAATTTATAACAGCACATATATGGTTCCTTCATTTATTATTTGCAGTATCGTTCTTTGTATACTCATCCCAAGTGCATCCCGTTTGGTTTTTCCTCGTCAAAAATAACCGGCTGATTCAGCTGGTTATTTTTTTATGCATAATTTTCCGCTCTATGGAATCTATTAATAATAGAAGATTTCATGCTGGAGGTACGACTATGAGCCCTTACTCCATTATGCTGTGCTGTTATATTTTCAGCCTTGCTTATTTTTTGGCAGGTTTCTATGAAGCTTTAAAAATAGCTGGCGTGAAAGGAAAAGTAGAAGCTTCACCGTTTATTTCTTACATTTTGCTTGCTGTGCTTTTCACTTTTTTCTCTCATTATTACTGGAAGCTGACGATTTGATTCGTTGTATATGGTTTTTTAATATAGACAGCTCCCACCCATATCCTATTTCATTATGGTTCTCGCCAGCCAGCTCAAACTGGCTGGTCACGACAAAACTAGGTTGAAGCTTTTGATAAAATTGCTTTGCCGTATTTTCTTCAAATACCCATAGCAGCATATTTTGATAACCCTTTTCTATTAAATAATCCACTCCGTTTGCCATTAAAGCAACACCCGCACCTGATTTCTGTTTCTGCTGTAATAAATAGATAGCATAAAGCTCTCCATCATATGTAGAATAACGTTCGTCACGTTGTTTTCCAAAAGAAGCAAAACCAAATACACCATCCGCATCTTCTGCGACAAACGTTCCTTCAAGCGACCTTCTTCTCCAGCTCTCTTCCCGCTCTTCAATGTTTAAACTATCTAAATACTCCTGCGAAATGATCCCTTGATAAGTCGTCTGCCAGCTTTTCACATGAATCTCAGCGATTTTAGGAATATCTTGTTGTACAGCATGCCTTACCTTCATCTGCGTCACTCCTTTTAGCTTTTTCCACACTATCTTCATGATTAAAATCCAATTGGTCGTTTTGTCAACGTACTTCCTACAACTTATACTACAGAAAAGAGCGGGAAAGTTAAAATTTCAATAGACACCTTCCATCAGAAGGTGTCTATTGATTTTATTCTTCTATTTGATGAGCGGCTTTTTCGATTTTTCTTGGCTGTTTGATCTCATTTGTCAGCTCTTGAATGCTTTGCTTCACATTGCCTTTGCCTGAAAAATTCTCAATAATTTCTTTGACATCAATTCCTGAGGATGCTTTTAGGCTTTCTTGAAGACTGGACATGAGGTTCGTGGCATAGCCTGTAACTTTATTGGCACCGCTGCCTTCTCCGTTACCACCCGTATCCACAACAGTAATTTTGTCAATGTTAGAAAGCGGTGCAGATACTTGCTTCGCATATTCAGGAAGCATTTTGACAATCATATCAAGGATCGCTGCCTGGCCATACTGTTCGAATGCTTCCGCAATTTTCTCTTTTGCTTCGGCTTCTGCAAGTCCTTTCAGTCTAATGACTTCTGCTTCTGTTTCCCCTTTCGCACGATCTGCTTCTGCTTTGGCAAGCCCGTCAATACGGACTTTCTCAGCTTCTGCTTTCGCCATTGCTTCAATGCTGTATTTCTTCGCATCTGCTTCAGCGAGACGTTTCGCTTTTTCCGCCGCAGCCGACTGCTCTACAGCATAACGGTCCGCATCTGCTTTCTTTTTCACTTCAGAATCGTATTGACGTTCACGACGCTGAATCTCTTTTTCTTCTAATTCAATTTGTTTCTGACGTTCGATGATTTTGACTTGCATTTCTTGTTCAGTTACGTGCTGGCGGTTCCGAGCTGTTTCAAGATCGTACGCTTGGTCAGCGCTTGCTTTCGCTGTATCCTGTTCACGTCTGAATTCGGCTCTTTTCAGTTCATTGATTTTTTCTGCCTCAGCGATTTCGGTAGCACGCTCAAGCTCAGATTTCTTCGCATCTTTATCTGCTTCTGCACGTTTAATCCGCGTTTCTTTATCTGCTTCAGCAGTTGCAATATCTGCGTCACGTTTCACCTGGGCAATTCTTGGTTTACCTAGAGATTCTAAATAACCATTTTTATCACGAACATCTTTAATCGTAAACGACACGATGACTAGACCCATTTTCGCTAAATCTTGCGAAGCGACACGTTGTACTTCTTGAGAAAATTTCTCTCTGTTTTTATAAATCTCTTCGACTGTCATTGATCCTAAGATGGAGCGTAGGTGTCCTTCTAGTACTTCTCTCGCTTCGTTTTCACGATCTTCTTTTGTTTTACCTAAAAATTGCTCTGCAGCAGTAGCAATTTCTTCAATCGATCCACCAATTTTAATGATGGCCGTTCCATCCGCCATGACCGGTACACCTTGTTCAGTATAGACTTCAGGCGTTGAAACATCTAGCTTGCTAGATAGTAAGCTGAGCGGTTCTGCTTGTTGAAAGACTGGAAGTACAAAGGTACCGCCGCCTCTTACAATCTTAATCTTGTTTCCACCTTCGTCCACGTGGACATTTTTACTTCCTAGATAACTTCCTGTAACGATTAACGCTTCATCTGGACCTGCTGTCCGGTATTTAGAAACAAATACACCAATAAGTGCAATAAGAATCACAAGCACAATTCCAATGATAACTAAAATGGTTGTTCCTGGCATAGCATTCCCTCCTAGATTTCTTCATTTGGTATTACGGATAAGACACCTTTGTTCACTTCGACGACTAGCACGCGGGTTCCATATGGAATTTCCTCTTGGTCGAAGCTGACAGCTGGCTTAGAGATTTTCCCGCTATTACTGACCAACAGCACTTCTCCAAACCCGTCTTTTGGAACAGATACAATGATCTCCCCAGTTCTTCCTTTTAAATCGGCCTCCATATAAGAAAGAGATTCTTCAGCAGAGGAAAGCGGGACTAGAACAAATACATTCAAACAAGTCACAAGGATCACTGCGATAATGGCAGATAATACTGCGCCAAGTCCGCTTCCTACAATTGCTGTTTTTTCAGAAATAAACCCTCCAGCCGAGAAAAAGGTAAGAAATGCGAGGATCAATGTTGGTTGCAGGAATGGGACAGGGATCGCGTCAAACCATCCATCAAATACATCGCCGAAAAAGACGAAAACAAGTGTCAGGATTCCTGATATCATCAATATGTATAAATACAGCGTCTGAAAAGGCAGCCCGAACACATCCATCTTCCTCACCCTTTCTTCATGAAATGAACAGCCTTTGTTTCATTTAGACCACACTCACCTCCAATGTATTCCTTCTAACAGGTAATACGAACCACTTTTGTAAAGGTTTCATATTTCATCACAATTCTTCAAAGGAATTCTCGAATAGCTCAAGAATGATTGTCATGTACCATTATGTTAAAATTTGATCTTGAGGTGAGTAAAATGAGTTTATTACATGATGCAAGACAAGAATTGTGGCACGAGCTGCAAGGTTTGAACGAAGATCAATTGAACCAAAAATTATCTGATGATACTTGGAGTATTCAAGAGGTAGCAGATCATTTAAAGAAAATGGACCTAGTTGCAGCAAAACATCTAGCTGCTGAGGGAAAAAAAGCACCGATCAAAGAATATGAACCAAAGCCGGTGGAAATGGCAGAGGACCGTTCGAAAAAAGCCATTGCGCCTAGTATTGTTAAGCCTGAGCACAAACATGTGACACCTACACATTTAAAGGATGAGCTCGATACAGCACGTGAGCAGCTCAATCAAATTTTATCAACATTTACTGAGGAAGATTTCAAACGCGTCATTGCACACCCCGTGTTTAAAGAACTATCCCTTAAGCAATATCTTGATTTTATCGGCGCACACGAAAAACGCCATATTCATCAAATCAAAGAAATTAAAGAACAACTATAAGACAGAAAAAAGACTCCCCTTTGGGAGCCTTTTTTCTTTGTTACACCGTTTTGGGTGTTAACTCAAAGCAGCGAGCATAAATCCAGTTGTACGCTTTTTCGTTTAGATCTCTTGGGTTTCCAACTGTTTGCGGATCTTTCATCGCTTCTTTAGATAAACGATCAATCATATCTTTTGATACACCTTGTTCTTCTAATGAAGGAACTTCTAAATCATCTACTAAATCATACATCCAGTTCACGGCTGCTTTGGCTGCTTCCTCTGTTGACATTCTGCTTGTATCAATACCAAACGCTTGCGCAATTCGAGCGAATTTTTCCGGATATCCTTTCCAGTTATACTCCATCACTGGTCCCATCATCGCTGCAACACACTGACCATGCGCTACAGGAATAATGCCTCCGAGTGTTTGACTCATTGCATGAGCCGCTCCAGCTGATTCGCTTCCATATGAAAGACCAGCGAGCATTGCAGCTTGTGCCATTCCATATCTCGCTTCTAAATCCTCGCCATCAGCAAAAGCGCGGCGAATATAATGAGCTGCATATTCAATGGCCATGAGCGCTACCGCATCAGTAATGGGCTGAGCAAATTTCATCGTATAGCATTCAATCGCGTGAGCAAGTGCATCAATTCCAGTCATTGCTGTCACATGAGGCGGCATGGATACATGAAGCTCTGGGTCAATCACTGTTAAGTGAGCTGCAATAAGTGGTCCACCAGTATTGAATTTGAATTCTCTTTCTTCATCCGTAATCACTGCCCACTGCGTGACTTCTGAACCTGTTCCGGCTGTTGTCGGAATGGTGGTTAAAGGCGGAATTCTATTTTCAAGCGGTTTTTTTCCATCTGCCGCTTCATAATCAAGAACTGAGCCTTCATGGGTCGCCTCTACTCCGATTGCCTTCGCTGTATCCATTGAGCTTCCGCCGCCTACTGCGACTAATCCATTACAGCCTTCTTTTTCATATAAAGCAGATCCTTCGTTCACTAGACGGACTGGCGGATTAGGCTCTACTTTATTAAATAGAACGACATCAATTTGCGCTTCTTTTAATGAAGCAATCACTGGGTCCACCACGCCCGCTTGATAAATACCGGGATCTGTTACAAGCAATACCTTTGAAACGCCATATGCTTTCACTTCTTCCCCAACATGTTTCACTGCGCCAATGCCATGTTTAATGACAGTCGGTATTTCAAATGTATGAAATTTCTGCATGCTTTCAATTTTCATATTTAGTGTCATATAGAATCTCCTCCAAATGTGTGATTTTTATTTAAACCAATGAACTGCTTCAGGTTTTGTATTTCGATATACATGCTTCAATTCAGTGTATTCTTCAAGTCCCGTGCGTCCTAACTCACGCCCAATACCTGATTGCTTGTATCCACCCCAAGGTGCTTGCGCGAAATAGGGGTGGAAGTCATTGATCCAAACCGTGCCTAATCTTAATTGACGAGCCACTCTTTCAGCTTTGCTGATATCCGAAGACCACACAGCTCCTGCTAATCCATAAATCGTATCATTTGCCAGCTCGATAACTTCTTCCTCTGTACGGAAGGATTCGACTGTCAGGACAGGCCCAAAGACTTCTTCCTGTACAATCCGCATATCTGACGTGCAGCCAGAGAAAATGGTCGGCAAGTAGAAGAACCCATTTTGAAGTTCCTCTGCGTCAGGTCTTTTTCCGCCTGTTTCTAATGTTGCGCCTTCTTCTAACCCGATGCTGACGTATTTTTCTACTTTTTCTCGATGCTCAGCTGAGATGAGCGGTCCACTCTGCGTCCCTTCATCAAAGCCGTTGCCTAGCTTGATTTTTTTCGTACGCTTCACCAGTTCTTCTAAAAATTCATCATGAATGGATTCTTCTACTAGCAAACGTGAACCTGCTGAACACACTTGCCCTGCATGGAAAAACACAGCATTCATTGCCTGGTCAACCGCTACGTCTAAATCAGCATCTTGAAACACAATATTCGGATTTTTCCCGCCTAGCTCTAGAGCGATTTTCTTCACATTACCGGTGGCTCCCTGCATAATTTTCTTACCTGTTTCAATACCGCCTGTAAAAGAAATGAAATCCACTTGATCACTCACAGCAAGTTCATCCCCAACTGTCGCCCCAGGTCCGAGCACTAAGTTTGCAACGCCTGCTGGAACGCCCGCTTCTTCCATGAGTTTAAATACTTTGATCGTTGTGAGTGGTGTGATTTCACTTGGCTTTAAAACGATTGTATTCCCCGCCACAAGAGCAGGAGCGATTTTCCAGCTTGCTTGAAGCAATGGATAATTCCAAGGAGTGATTTGTCCGCATACACCGACAGGCTCCCTGACTACTTCACTTTTCGAGTTCGGAATTGGCGATGCGATGATTTCCCCGCCATCTTTATCAGCCAGACCTGCGTAATATTGGAACACGTTCGCAATATCGTCCATATCTGCTTTGCTTTCCTCTAATGTTTTACCTGTATCAAGCGATTCTAAAGTGGCTAGTTCATCAAGATCACGTCTAATCAATTCTGCAATCTTAAACACCAAATTTCCTCTTTCAAGTCCAGGCAGGTTTGCCCAGTCACCTTGATCGAAGGCTTTCCTCGCTGCTTTGATGGCTAGCTGCGCATCATTTCTAGATCCTTCACTGACTGTCGCGATCACTTCTTGATTAAATGGATTGATGATATCCCGCGTGTCGCCACTTTTAGCGCCAACCCATTGCCCATCTATAAATAGTGTTTGACTCATAGAAGGAACCTCCCCTGTTTTTCTTTGATAAGTTTGTTAAATAAAAACTTAACGTTTTGAACATAATAAACGTAACATGTTCAAATTTTTCTGTCAAAGGGAGATATGCTTCATTTTCTTTTGACATTTTGCATTCTTTCGTTAACATATAGTCCATAAAGATTTTTTTGAACGTATTGAATTCTCTTAATAGAAAGCAGGGACAAAATGAAAAAGCAGGAACAGCCACAAGCAGAAGAACGTATTTTAGCTGCTAAAGATCTAGTCATTGATTCCATAGCTGAAACGATGGATCTCTACGGCATTACACGAAGTGCGGGTATTCTCTATGGGACCATGTATTTAAATGAGGAAATGACACTCGATGAAATGCGTGAAGAACTGCAAATGAGTAAGCCAAGTATGAGTACAGGTGTAAAAAAACTGCAGGACATGAATATTGTCAAAAAGACGTTTCACCGGGGCCGAAGAAAACATAGCTTTGTTGCTGAAAAAGACTTTTTTAAGTTTTTCATGAACTTCTTTCCGCAAAAATGGGAACGAGAGGTCGAGGTCAATTTAGCGGCGATTGAAGAAGCGCAAGAGCAGCTTCAAGAGATGGCGAGTGACGATCATCTGGAAGAACATGTAAGAGAGGAAGCGCAGCAGCTCCTTGAGCAGCTTGAACACTCAAAGGCCTATTATGACTGGTTGAGACGATTAGCTCACTCTGTTCATTCTGGCGAAATCTTTGACTTTATTCCAATTGAGCAGAAGGAAAAATAGACGATGTGCTTGCGTTTTACATCTTGAATTTTACAGGAGGATTGATTATAATAAATTATGTCGCAATACTTCGGGGCATTAGCTCAGCTGGGAGAGCGCTACGCTGGCAGCGTAGAGGTCAGCGGTTCGATCCCGCTATGCTCCATATGAAAAACCATTCTTGAGAAATCAAGGATGGTTTTTTTATTTGCATAACTCTTAATATTCTGATCGTTCTTTGTTTTTTCGTAATCTTAATAACTTTATGATGTGGTACGTGATCACAGAAAGATAAGTCGTGATGAGAATGATTATGTAGGACATAGGGAAATTGCTCGTCATTCCGTGATAAATGAAATAGATGAGTAGCACTGACAGCATGATAACTTGAAACAGTTCTTTTTTCATTTTTCTCTCTCCAAACCATGATAGTGATTTGGTCGATTATATCATATATGATGTCATTTTTTGTTAGCTATCAGCAAGGAAGCAACTCTTCACTTGCTGATAGCACTTTAGATAGATCGTCACTTTTTCTGTAATTGTTCGATTTTCTTCTTCGTTTTTGGTCCGTAAATTCCGTCTGCCGCTAATCCGTTCATGAGCTGGAACCGTTTAACCGCATTTGCCGTTTTCGGTCCATAATAACCATCAATCCCGTTGTTTTTTGCCCCTTTGTCCGGGTAAAAATGGAGAGAAGATAAAGCTTTTTGCACCGCTGTGACTTGAGGTCCTTTTGTTAAAGGCTTAGTTACTTTTAAAATGCCGGATGGCAGATTTGACGATTTCTGTTTGGAAACGGGTGCTTTTTGGCTCAAGCTTTTCGCCTGAACTGGTTTTCTTGTGCTTTTGCTGCCTGAATGCGCTGTGGCTATGCCAGCTTTAAAATGATCCCATCGTCCGAGAAGTTTCCTTGGACACTCTTTTCCGCTCCAATGTTTATGCGGCACTACATTTGATAAAGGAATTCCGAAATCTCCTATCAGCTTCCGAATGAGCCATTGGGCATTTTCTACTGCTTGTTCAAAGTTGCCGTCTACATTTTCACAAATTTCAATTCCAATCGATTTCATATTGCCGGTGCCTCTGCCATCCCCTGCGTGCCAGCCGTTTTCGTCTAACGGTAAATGCTGATAAATCACCTGATCATCAACAGTGTAATGCCAGCTGACCCCAGTGCTTGAACGTGCAACAAAAGCTGCATGACTCGCCGCATTTGCACCTTTTGCTGTGTTTGACGTATTATGCACCGTAATATAGAGCGGTTTCATCCTATTTGCTGGTCTGTTTCGATTTTGTTTTGGAATGAATGCTTGAATGATTTTAACCATGCTGTTTCTCCTTTAAATATTATTTTGTTAGCCCTCTTTGTTTCAGGGCATCTTTTTGCAATTGACCTTTGTAAGTCACATAATTGTTTTTAAACCATGCGATAACAGCTGTAACCATGGTAAAAATAGTGGAACCCGCCACATAAAGTGCCTCTCCAGCGGTTTGCACTTGCTCCTCACTAATCGGCAGCACCGTCTGTCCAAACATCACAAGCGTTTGATTGATAAGAGCAATAAAAAGAAGCACTGTGCGAATCACAGTGCCTTTGTCGAATGTTTTCATGATTTTTTCCTCCTATTTTAAATTTCGTTCAATTTTATCAAGCTTGTCGATCACGACGTCATACTTCTCACTAAATTTTGCTAACACATCATTTTGAGCATCAATTTGTTCATTGAGTTTGTTTTCTCGTTCCTTTGTTGTGTTTAATACGTAAAACAGTACCCAACAAAACAACACTGCAAATGGTCCCTGTGTCATTAAATATTGAGTCAAATCCATTTCCACTGCACTCACCTACTCCCTCACTTTGCGCATCCTTAAAGAAGGCAAAATAAAAACGCCTATTCAGCGTTTGTTTGATATTCTTCTTTTGTTATTTCTTTGTATTGTTCCGGCGTGATCTTCTCAAAGCGAACAAATTTTGCTACGTCTTCATTTTCATAACACTTCCATTGATAGAACAATGAAATACTACGGAACCAATCCAATTAAGTGACCCCCTTTTCATTCAGCAACTTGATAAGTTCTGTTGTTGTTTTTGATTGTTCTTCTGCTATCTGTTCTAAATCTGCCAGCTGCTGAAGCAGATCAGCATTTTGCTGTTTTAATAGATCAATTTCTGACGGTGGCATCGGCTTTGGCTGCAAGCTATCAATGTATTCCTGTGTAGCCGACTCATACCATGCTCTTTTCGTTTCATTGTATTTACCTTTGTACAAACCATCTTGTGGTCTTACATCTGTATATCCTTTTGGAATGTCTGCGTCCCCTTCAATTTCTATTTCTTCCCCTGGAAGGTAATTAAATTTTTCATCGTATTTATATATCCACTTCACTTTCATTCCTCCTTTGCCGCTATAAATTTAAAGCCAAACGTGATAAATTCATTTGGGTTTGTTGAATTGGAGACGCTTTGAATATACACATTACCACCAGTATCAATATGTGTTCTGTGTGTTTGTGGTGTTGAACCAGCGCCGATACTAGATGCTACCCCTATAAAATGGATAGCCTGTATAGGACGATAACCACTTGGCAATGTAAAAACAGGTACTTCAAAACCGATAGTCCCCCCTGTAATAGAACCGATTATCCCTACCTCTCCAAATGAATTCTTATAAAATTGCACTTTTTGAGTGCCGTATTGTTTCCATCCGTTTAATATTGTTGTTGGGGACTTCCATTCTAGTTGCTCTGCACTGGTTAGCAAACGTTCCCATTTTGACCATACGCCATTCGCTATAGTCTTACGCCACGTGCGGTTTAAGTTGTCAAAGCCAATTGCCTGCCCGTACGTACCTGTGTTATTACAAGTCCAAATCCCCCTTAACGCATTACCCGGGCCATTGGTTGGTGCATTTGCAGATGCAAAATGAACTAAACCTCGATACTTTGGTAATACTTCATGGAAATCTTCTGTATTTCTGATATAAGCCTTCCCCTGTCCATTCATATCAGTAATAGGAAATGATTGAATCGCATTTAAATCTGTAGATGTGAGCTGCCTTTCCCATTCAGTCCATGTATAGTCAATCTTCCTAATTCTATAAAAAGAGTTCAGACCATTGACTGCATCATATATAGTTTGTAACAGGGTATTTCCATAACTGATAACAATCATAAATGCCCTTTTGATCCCTTGTGGACCATTTAGACCTGCATTATAAACGAGATACATTCCTGTTTCCGTAATTTCGTTATAGTCGGTGGTCTCACTTGCACCTTTATAAATAGGTCTACCATTATTTTGAGTCAATTTATATAACTGTCCGTTGTTCCATTTATCTTTTTCAGCTGTTGTCGGGAGCTGTGTCCAAGTGATAGATATGTGACTAGAATAATAGTAGAAGTAATATGCATTTCCGGATGTATCTATTGCAAAGCCCGTTCCAATATTATTTTGTCCCACTGTCTGTATCCCTCTAATGGCATATTGTGAAGGGCTATCCTCTATTCCACTGGGAGCATAAAATGTACATGTCCCTTTGTCTTTAATTGAGTCAAAAATTTTTGTGCCGGCAGGAATATTTAAAAGTTGTACTCCATTATCACCTGTAATTTTATATAGCTGCGACTCATTCCATTTCTTTTTTTCTACTTCTGAAGAGTGTTGGCTAGAATCACCGATATGAAGAGTTAATTGTTCTGATATACCAGTGTCGTTATAAAGCAATGTTTTCAACATATCGTTGAATAGATCAGCATGAGCTTTGTCACTCGTTTCAAAAGAACGAGGAGTTTTTATATCCAATGATATCTCTCCTTTTTAAAATTATATAAAATGTAAAAACAACAAACCCAACCTCAATCTTGCTCCCCACAATCCTTCTTCCGGGCAAAAAAATAAAGCATTTAGGCTTGGTATGTTTCTCCTGTTATGTCTTGATAGTCATGTACGGAGATCCATCCAATGCTTACATAAAATGCAATATCCTCTTGGCTGTAACACTGCCAGTCCCAAAATTGTTTGATATCTGCTACAGTTGGAAACATCATTCTGAATTTCCCTCTTTCTGCATAGCCAATAGCTGCGTTAATTGTTTTGATAACAAAGCATTTTGTTTTTTCAAAAGTTCTATATCATTTGGCGGGAGAGGGGCTGGTTTTAGGCTATCTATATACTCCTGTGTAGCTGATTCATACCATTGTTGTTTTTCCACATCAAATGCAGCTTTATAAAAAGAAGGATTATTGGGTGGTGCAATTGTTGTGCATTGATCTGGAATGACATAATTGCCTTCATCATCCCTTTCGAACACTTCGATAGGTCTGACCAATTCATTTTGATGATTGTATTCATAGGCTTGTATCATTTTTATCACTTCCTTAATTTAATGGGACGACCGTGTCTAAATAGTAGCCAGTTACTGCACTATCATTCGCTGCCAGTAAACCAGTTAGCTTTAGCTCTCCTGTCTTATATATAAGTAATTTACTATGACCCGTTGTACCTGATACTGGAACTGATACTACTAGACCTTTCTCTGGTAAACCCGCGGCTGGAATCCATCCACAGATGATTTCTCTATTTGCTTTTAGATGCCCTCTCAGCAATAACAAATTTCCCCATTTTACATATTCGACTGGTCTATCCCCTATAGATGAACTTTTGTCTAAGGTAACACTCAGCCACGTGACATTTTCAAATTCAGAATTTGTCACTAGCTGTTTCCAGCCCCTGAAGATCCCATCTGTATGAGTAGTTCCGTACCAATGAGTATTATCGTAGCTTCGACTCACATGAAATGTTTTGCGGTTGTTTCCCGTTTCTAAAATATCTACATTAAACCAAGAAGCATCGGTCGTTGATGGCATATTTATTGCATTCGTTCCAGAGACATAATAAAAACCGGAGGGCAGAGTGAGTATATCTGTACCAGTCGGTATCAGCATTCTATTTCCATTCGCTTTCAATAATGGGTGCTCGTTCAGCCTCTTCCAGCCGCTCCATTCTTGCTGAGTACCGGTAACATCTGTCGTCGATCGATTAATGTATACATCGCCTGTGTTATTTGCCCCAATTATCCAGCCATAGGTATTTTCACTAAAGACTGATAAGGCCCTCATAGAACTTTTTGTTGGCAGATCGGGGTGTGCTTCATGGATATACCAGGAGTGCACGCCCGGTAATTTGATGAGTTTATCTAAAATACTAGGATCGTTTGCATTAATTCTTTCGTATGCTTTTCCATCGTCAGCAGTAATTTTAGATAGTTGTCCTGCGTCCCATTTGTTTTTTTCGTTTTGAGTAGGCATTTGCAACCAATTGATCGCAATGTCATTCACATGATAGTTAAAACAAAATGCATTACCTGAAGTGTCAATTGCGATTCCTACACCGATATTATTTTGACCTACTAGCTGAAAGCCCCTTAATGCTGCATTGCCTATAGCAGGAGAATCAACTACTCCAGAACCTCCCGGGGCATAGAACGAGCAAGCACCTAACGATTTAATCCCGTTATAAATGCTGCCGCCGGCAGGGATATTCACCAACTGGGACCCGTTATCATTTGTCATTTTATATAACTGAGATTGATCCCATTTCTGCTTTTCTTTTTCAGATGCATGAGATGTTGTATCATTTTTGTGTTGATTGATTTGATCTAATAGTCCATTATCATTCTCAAGAATAACCTTGATCATGTCATTAAACAGATCTGCATGGGCTTTGTCACTGACTTTAAAAGAACGAGGTGCCTTTATCTCCATTATCATTCTCCTTATATATATCAGTTCTAAATATCGGTTTTATTGGATTCATCTTGTACTGAACTTAAAACCAAATGTAATAAACTCAGTGGGATTAACAGTATTTGAAGATGATTGTACACATACATTACCCTGTTTATCTATTAACGTACGATGGAATTGAGGTACTCCTGGTGTTCCTGTACTTGAAGCGACTCCTACAAAATGCATCGCCTGTTTCGGCCGAAATTCTTCAGGCAAAATAAACACTTCGTTATTTCCTAAAATTCCACCTTTTACAGCACCTACTATCTCTACTTCACCTAAGAGATTCTTACGATATTTTACTGGCAAATTAATAGGGTCATATTCCTTCCAATTGCTTTTAAGCTCTTTAGGTGTTTCCCACGAACCTTCCAATAAATCTGATAGTGTGATTTGCTTCTCCCATGGTGTCCATGATTCTGCATTGTGTTTAAGAACTCTAAAGTATGTGTTCTTCCCATATACAGATTCATATGCTATTTGCACTAATGTAGTGCCATAACTCATGACCAACAAAAACACTCGATTAAAGGATGATGGACCGTTTATACCTTGGTTATAAATAAGATACATTCCTGTCTGAGTGAGAGTGTTATAGTCTGTCTCGCTAGCAAATCCATGATAAATGGGCTTTCCATTATCTTGTGTGATTTTTACTAATTGACCGTTATCCCATCTTGCCCTATCGCTATCTGTAGGCAGCTTTGTCCATGTAATCGACGTATCACCGGTATGATAATAGAAAGAATATGCATTACCTGAACGATCAATTGCAAAGCCAGTTCCACTATCCTCCTCCCCTACCGTCTGCATGCCTCTTATCGAGACATTCGATAGGGAAGGAGAATCTTCCACACCCGCAGCTGCATAAAATGTACATGTTCCTTTTCCTTTAATTGCGTCAAAAATTCTTGCATTGGCTGGAATGTTGATTAGCTGACTTCCATTATCGGCTGTAATCTTATAACTCTGTGATTCATTCCATTTCTCCTTTTCTGTTTCAGATGCATGTATTTTCGCATCATTTGTATGTTTTAAGATTTGTTCTACTAGTCCAGTATCATTTTCAAGTAGTACGTTGACCATGTCATTAAACAGATCTGCATGCGCTTTATCATTCACTTCAAAAGGTTTTGGTTCTTTGATATCCAATCACTCTTCACTCCCTTGCCTTAACATTTGGTTCAATCTCTTGCAGCTGCTCTAAAGTGAGCATCCTTTGCTCATATCCTTCATTTAGATCTTCCATTGAACAATCCCCCAGTTCAATTGCTTGTTTGACTAGCTCAGGTGTCGCCCATTGAAAATATAATGCCATGACCCAATAATTCATGATTCACTCTCTCCTTTAATGAAAAGGATCTCATTTTTTAGCGCTTTTAGTTCGTTTGATAGAAGATCACATTGGTGTTCAAGCTGTTTTCTCATCAGCTTTTCTTTGGCTACTTCTTGTGCTAGATAATCTAGTGGAAGAGGTGGTTGATACCTCGGGTTGGCTTGTGATTCTTCCCACCATTTTTTTAATTCTTCTGCCGTTGGCTTTGGCACGTCTAGATGCCACTCACTTATATATGAACCGTCGCCGTCATTTCTCAGTTCAAAATCCTTTTGCGGATCAGCATCAGGGTATTTATACTTAATAGCTTCATATAAAATCATCAGAACCCTCCTATACTCTCGGGAAATTACGTCCGCCTATTTCTGTAATATCGAAATAGTTGTACCAGCCTGAGTTCTCAGATACGTAGCGGCTAACATCTCCGTCATATCCTGCATACATATAAATTTCTAAATAATCCCCTTTATTAGCAGGTACATTGGCAGCACCATAAATTCCCGTACTCAAGCTCAATGTATCAGATGGGCTTCCAGGGCTTTGTCTATGGTGTGCGATATTTTTATATCTTTTTCCATTCAAATAGATTGATAATTCAAAGTTTGCGTATCTTTGAAAACTATCAATATAAACACCTGCATTTACTAAATACATCCCATTTTCGGGACAGATGAAGCGATTATTATTGATGTCAAAATTATTATGACTATCTTTTATCTTTCGATTAAAGAGGACTTTTTGGTACTCTCCCTTGGTTAACAGCTGCTTACCAGTTGTACCAATGTTCGTATGAAGAAAACCAGAGATTTTGTGCCACTCGGTCCAGCCAGACCCCGTCCACCAATGACGGCACCACGTACCTGTGCTATCAAAATAACTGCCTGCTTCGTTTCCAGTCCCATAGTAATATTGAATAAATCGAAAGTTACTATATTTTTCATTTTTCACAAAACCGTATCTTGTAGGGTATCCCGTATCATTGGCTTGACCAATATCCATGAATGTAATACCTATTGGATATTCTTCGCCGCTGACTGATGCATCTTGAATGGCTTGATCTCCCGTTAATTTGAATAAGCTTTCATTTGTGATACCTGCAATTTGTTTACTAAGCGCATTGTCGTTCTCTACAAGGGTGTCGACCATCCGATTAAACAAGTTAGCATGGGCTTTGTCTGAGGTTTCAAACGGTAAAGGTGATTTTATATCCACTTCTTTTCCCTCCATTAATAAATATCATCAATCTCAAAAACGAATTCGATGTCGCCGTCTTTTTGTTTGTCTGTCATAGTGCGGATGGCGGTGAATTTGCCGTCTTCGTCGACCAGTGCTAGTTCGTTGATGACTTCTCCTGCAAGTTCTCCTTCGGCGATCGTGCAGGTATAGCGGATTTTTGCTGGCTCCATGAAGGTAAATGAATCAATATTTTTTTGGACCAGTTCCTTTTTAAGTGCTTGTTCGGTGCCGTCGAGAGAGAGCGGTTTTCCATCCTTCGTTCCCCCATTTCCAAATGCCATTTTGACGACTTTTGTGAGTTTTGTTCCTTCTGCTCTTGCCTTTGCCATTTGTTGTCGTGCATACAGTGTTGTTACGGTTAATTGATCAGCCATTGTGATCCTCCTTATAGCTCTATTTTTTTAGAAGTTGCTGCTAGCATTTTTGATCCATCCAGCGGAACAGATCCATCGAGAATCCAGTAATGATCCTTGATCAGTAAGCTGCCACTCTGTTCAGTTTGGACATGTACTGGCAGGCGGAAAGTCATCTTCTTCTTGGTGTGATGCGAAAGCTGGTTCTTGGTGCGTAAAGTCAGCGCCGCTTTTTGCTTCGTTTCATGTACCGCTCCAGTTATGACATAATTCATCCGATATGCTGTTTCTGACTTATGCTGAAGCGGCATTCTCATCTTCAACGAATGCCGAAAACGAACAGGTACATCCGTTGTACCTCGTGTTCCGCTGAGATAGAACGTACCATTTAATACAAACTCACCATTGAGTAAAATCGGAATATGATCGAAAAAACCCACTCTGCTTCGCAGTGTGAGCCTTTGATGATGTTCATTTTTTTCATGTACATCAGTATGATGAAAAGCAGTGAACGTATAAGCCAAGTGAGCAGGCTTTAACGTTTCAAGAATTTCTACAATATATCTCGTGTTTTGCAGATCATCTAGGTTCACACGTAAGGCGAAGTGATAGCGATTTGTTGTGAGCCGGATGATGGCACTTGGATTCTTGAGAAATCGATTCACTGATTTCTCTAATGAAAGATATGTGATTGGCGGAATATTCGACATCATATTGAGTAAGCGTGCTCTGCGCAGTTCAATTGAATCATCTGATTCCCGCTGCACCTTGAGCATTCTTTCCCATCTATTCAAACCCCATGTCGCTGTTAAAGGAAAGAACTGATCCGTTAAGTCGAAAATGGATTCATCCAATTGCTCAAATTCAGGTGCTTCTGTCTTGAGCAGGTGATCTACTTCATAAATTTCTGTAAAATATGGCGGCAAGTAATTTTTCAATTCATCCTGTTTGCTCAATAACCTTCACCTGCCTCAGACGCGGAATCTCAATGTCCTGTAATACTAAGTTTTTCGACTCTCCATTCAATAACACATTTGCATAATCTGACACACTTTCTGAATGATACAGAATATCGTTTAAGGCTGACATTCGAATGGTACTCTTTTCAAATGCGATTGATTTCAACAGCGCTTTAACCTTTTCTTCTATTTCTTTCTGAGCTCCTTCAAGGGTCCAGTCCATTTGAAGTTCGACAGCCACTTCTATGTCGATATCCAGCCATTTGGCGCTTTCAACAGTTGCTTTTGAACCTATAGGCGCTTGTCCTTCTCCTTCACCTGGCTCTGGGTCGATATATTCCTGCACCCTTTTGACAAGAAGATCGGATGCAACGTCTAAATTGCCGTCTGTGATGACAATTTTGACCGTCCCTTCTCCGTTCCAAAGCGGGAACACCTTCGCTCTGCCAACACCAGTCACTTCCTCAGCCCATTTCTTATAATGCGCCCTGTTGGCACTGACAGCCTCTCGCCTCGCACGTATTAAATATCGATCATATAAAGAAGCGTCATCCTCTTCCTCTTGACCTGGGATCACCAGTTCTTTCATCGTCATCGATTCAAGACCTGGAATTGTATCAAGTGACAGCAGCGGCTGGTCTGTTAATTGACCATTTCCGGCTTTACCAGGCGTCTCACATTCTAGCGTGCCATCATTCGAATATTGGAAATAAACATCTTCAATAAAAAAGCGTGAACCAGCTGGGATGTTGACGTTCTCTGGCTGAATGGCCACTGACCAAACTGCTCTAGTGGCTGGTTTTCTTTCAATCCCTACTTCTGCAGCCCGCCGATCTAGAAATTCTCCTTGTGCTGTATCTGCAAAGACCAGCTCAAACACTTGATCAAGCCAAATATAGGACTGCGCCAATTCAGCAGCAGCAGGTGCCAAGGCATTCCAAATCACACTGTTTTCTCTTTTATCTATGTCATCTGGCAGTCTGTCCATCATTCTTTCCATCAATGCTTCATACGTTTGTTCCTCAAACATCTCCCTCCATCACCTCCTCTATTTCTAATGTGCCCTCGTCTGTGACAATAGCTAGTTTGACATGAAACGAGTCATTTTGTTTTGTGACTTCTAACTCTTCAATATGATCAATCCGCTCGTCAACGAGCAGTGCTTCCTCTAGCAGCCTTGGAATCTCCATTTCTTTGTATTCATCCGTGGCTTCTGTATCCGTCAATAGCTCTTGGATTTCAGTGCCAATGTCATGACTGTAGATCGGATGGGCATACCGCTCTGTCCTCAAGGTCATATAAATAAATTGCTGGATTGCCTCAATACCTGAAATGGTTTCGCCTGTCAGTCTGCCAGTTTCAAAATCTATTCGATACGTCGTCGAGGTTTCGACCTCTTCATCTTCTTCTATTTCCTCGATTTCTTCCTCTGGTGAAAGTGCCACGTTCATCACCTCCCTTACAATTTGTCGATGATGTAGAAGGACTGCCCTCCTGCCATTGCGAGCACCATAATACTGTCTCCCCTTTTCAGCCCATCTTCTTCACCCTTATTTAAGCGCTTCGGCCAAATCAGTAATTCTTCTGGAATGGTCAGCTTATGATTTTCATTTAATCGGATGCTCAGAGGGGAGACCGCCGTGACTTCTCCTATGAGAAGATCAATTGGAGATGCTGCATCTACTGCATTCACAGCCAATCGTTTAATCGCTTCACTCAATTTCACGCTTGATCACCCTTTGGCATGGAATTTTTCTCAACGACATCAATGGTCATGGTGTGTTTTACCCCACTAAATTCATGTTTGTCTTGATCGATCCAGTAGGTTTTTTTGACGTTGATTTCAGGAATTTTCAAATAGATTGGGAGACCGCTTTGCAGCTCAGGAATTCCTAGCGCTTGAATACTTTTGACTTCTTGTTTGACGCCTTTTTTCTCTGCCAGCCGTACTTTAGCTCTTTTTTGTAGCTGTGGCTGGTTGATTTGCCCCGTGACCGTCTCAACATGCTGTAAAATACCGTATTTACTTTGGCCTGCTTTATCTTGTTCGATCACCACAATCTCTGATTTACTGCCTTTTTTCTTATTCTTCCCTTGTTCATCAGCAGATGTACGCATCTTCACACGAGTGGCTGTCTCTTCAATCGAGGTGCTGTATTGATAGCTAACGAGATTGACGCCTGATTCAATGACCCATACGTCCTCTGGATCAGGCCAAGCTCTCAGCCCCATCTTGCCTTTGGCAGAATAGATTTGATAGTTTCTTCCCGTTTGCCTCTTCGTTTCTTTCAATGCTTTCAATATAATGTCATACAAACTCGTATCATTTTTAAACACTAGTGATTTTATGACATGCCCTGTATTGGCGATGGAGGTCATTGGAATCTGAAAGTCGGTCCCAATTCGCCTCAAGATTTGATCTGCTCTTTGATTTGAAAAAACATAGACATCTTGGTTTTTCACCAAATATTGAAGCATATCGTATGCGGTAAAGGTCAGCTTTCCTTCAACAGGCGTCCGGGAAAAAACGATGCCTCTAAACAGCTCTTTTCCTTTCCATTTAAAAAGAACCGTGTCTCCTTCTGAGACACGGTAATACGTTTGACTGCCTTGCTTTGTGATAATATTTGCCTGAATAGAGCGAGGGGCTTGATACCTTTGCCCCTGAAGTGTCACACTCTCTGTGACAAGCTCATACATGGTGCCGCTTCTGATGGCAAAAAGCTCAATCAATGCCAGCCCCCCTATTGTGGTATTTTTAATTTTTGCCCTGGGAAAATCCAATGCCCCGGCTGCTTAATATTGCGTTTGCTTCGTTTAATCATCGCTGCTTTATTGGCATTCCAAATACGCCGCCATTTCGTACTGTCACCATAAAATCGGCCTGAAATGGCCCACAAGGTATCACCTTTTTTGACAGTGTACAATTTTGGTGGTGTTTTTGATGGCCTTTTCTTTTTGGTTTGTTTTGCTTTTTTCTTTCGTTTGATTTTTCTAGGCGATGCGGTTTTATATTCTTTTAACTCGATCGTAAATTCACGATCTCCAATATCATATGACCCTTCCTTGTGGGTAAAGCTTTCAATGCTGCACGTCATATTGATTTTCGTTCCAGTTACAATCAACCGTACGGATTTCTTTGAACGCATCATTCTTTCAATTTTCGCTATCGCATTCTCTGGTGATGGAATGCTTTTATATTCAGCAATCGGCGAATATTTCTTAGGAAATAATGAGGTGAATGATACTTGTTTCGCCGATGGTACGTCAATAAAGGTCAGTTCTCCAAAAGAGGCAACCTTCACTGTTTCATTTTGTACGTTATTTGTGATTTCGAGTTCGGATGGAAGGACAGGGAATCGCAACTTGTCCTTTCCTTGGGAAATCCACAATTGATATACTGATTTACCCATCGATCACGACCCCCTTCGTTCCTGTATGAAGCTCTACTTCCAATTCATCTATAAGCATTTGTTTAATTTTTTCGACAAGCGATTGCTGATCTTGTCCATTATGGAAATGCTGATCGCCATTGAATTGAATTGTGATTTGTTTATTACCTGACGATGTTGTATTGCCAGCAGACTGAGCTGAGGTGACTTGCTGCATCTGTGCTTCTGGTAAAGGAGCAGATGCATTTGATGGATCATATACTTGCATCCCAAGCGCCTTGGCTGCCTGCGTCAATAAATACCTTCCGCGAATGCCTCTTTCTTCGGGAATTATCCATTCACGTTTGTTTCCTTCACCAACTCTAGCAACCTGCTCCTGAGTAATCAGTCCTCCATTTGCGTAGCCTTTATAAGGACCGCCTCTTCTCATACTTCTCAATCCAGGCGTGTTAAAGACTGTTCCATATCTGCCCTTAATGTAGTTAATGGCCGCAACAGCATTATGAATTGGGTTCCAAATGTCATTCATGCCCTTGCCTTTATTGGAGTTAAACGTTGGCCCAATGGTTTGCATTAAGCCTTTAGAAGGTGTTCCCTTTTTGGCGTTGGAATCCCATAAGTTGATCGCTCTCGGATTTCCATTTGATTCGTGCTGAGCGATTGTCATCAGACCTGGAAGCCAGCTCATCGATGTGCCAGTTGCCATCAGAGCTGCCATGAGCCATTGCTGAACACTAAGACCTGAAGCCCCCATCCCGCTAAATGCTCCGATTAATGAACCGGCTTGATTCTCTGCGAATTTTTTCACGTCAACTGAATCAAGCCCTTTGACGACACCGATTGATGCAAATTTCCCAAGACTCATCATGACGCGTGAAGGGGAGTGAATGTCTAATTCCTCTCTAAACGCCTGCTCTACTTTCTTCGCCATTTCTTTGGCGGCCTGCCTGACTTCACTTGCTTTCGAACGCATGCCGCTGTTAAAGGCGTCAATCATTCCTGAACCCCAGCCTGGTGATTCTTGTTTTGCTTGCAGGAAAGGTTGTTTGATATGTTGATCTACGTACAGGTTTGTGCCAGTTGATGTAGCATTTTGACCTGCTGCAAAACCACTAACCGTCCCAGTACCCCAATTTGGCGATGTTGTCATCACTTGTTGGTATGGTGCTTTTACACGGCTTTGCAAAAAGCTATCTGTTCCTGTTGGTGTCATTTTCTGACCATTCGCAAAGGCAGAAACCGTTTGTTGACCATATTTTCCTGAGTCAGTTGTCAATTGACCAAAAGGCTGCTGAATATTCTTTTGTTTCCATTGATCAAGTGTAATCACTTTTTGATTTAATCCTTGTTCAAAATCCTTATTAAATTGCTCCCCTATGCTGGAGGCTTGAATGTTCCCAGTCATCGAGACCGAACCGTCTATTGAACCGACAGAAGATGATGAAGCTACTGCTGTAGGAGCTGGAGAGCTTGATACTTGATTTCCAGCTACTCCGCTTGGCATAACAGACATTCCAAGATGAGAAGCAGCCTGTGCAAGCAGCATCTTTCCGCGTCCTCGGTTATTTTGAGTTGGAATAACAAATTCGTTACCAGCTTCTCCGACCCATGATAAGGTTGGCTGAGTGATATAGCCGCCTGTGGCTTTTTGATCAGGAGCTCCAAAGACCTGTTTCAATACAAAATCAACCCCACCGCTAGCCTTATTAAACAAATCTTTGACCCAACCAAACGCTTTAGAAAACCCATCACCAATAGCTTCTGCTACTTTTACAATCGGCTTTTGAATGTTGTCCTCAAACCATTTGGATAATCCATCCCATATATCTGTCACTACTTTATACGCTTCTTCAAACTTTTCTCCGATACCATCTTTAATGGTTCCTACGGTATCTACAAGTGGATTCCACACATTTTCCATAAACCATGTCGATACAGCACCAAAGATTGATTGTATTTTTTTCCATGCATTTGATAATGCTGTCCAAATCCCTGTAGCGACTGTAACAACTGTGCTGCTTAGCGGCGTCCAAACGTTCTCGATAAACCACCCTGCTACTGCACTGAATGTTTCTTGAATCCACGTCCAGGCATTGACTAGGCTTGACCAGATGGTCGTTGCTACCGTAACGACTGTGCTGCTTAGCGGTGTCCAGACGTTTTCGATAAACCAGCCTGCTACTGTACTGAATGTTTCTTGGATCCACGTCCAGGCATTGACTAGATTTGACCAGATGGATGATGCTACTGTAACAACCGTGCTGCTTAATGGTGTCCAGACATTTTCTGTGAACCAAGTCGCTACTGTTGACCAGACTTCGACAATTTGATCTTTAATTTCAATGGCTTTTTGGCCAATTTTTTCAAATCCGCCGCCATCAAACCATTTCCCGATCGTTTCACCGATAGATTCGCCACCCATACTTCCAGCGATGCCGCCTACTAGACCACCGATGGCTGTACCTACTCCTGGAACTACGCTTCCAATAGCTGCACCTGCTGCAGCACCTGCCATCCCGCCGGCGATACCGCCTCCAGTCGTACCGATCTTTTCACCAGCATTCTCTTTTTTCATACCGATTAAATTTGTTGCACTCAGTAAACCACCTAGAATAGGTACTTTCTTTAATAATTTACCGCTCCCTTTACCGATATTTTTCACCGCATCCCCTAGCCCCTTGCCACCTTTCATTAGCCCCGTAAGTCCGCCAACTGAAGCTGCGATACCCGCACCTTTCTTTAGTCCACTAGGAATTTTTCCAAATAACTTACCTGCATTTGTTTTCAGTTTCCCTAATTTACTTGGAGGCCTTCTATTCATTTCGGTTCTTGATGTGGCATTTGGATTTGTTGATCTTCTCGGTGAACGGCCATTTTTCGCTTTAGTAGATCCTCGACTGCTTATACCTCTTGCACAACATGGGCAACAACTACTGCGAAACAAACCTTTTCCACCTCGCGGCTTAGACTGCGTTTTAGGAGCCGAATTAGATGGTGTAGATGTTGGTGCTGTTGTTGGTGCTGTTGTTGGTGCTGTTGTTGGTGCTGTTGTTGGTGCTGTTGTTGGTGCTGTTGTTGGTGTCGGAGTGGTACTGCTATTTTCACTTGATTGATCACTTGCTCCTAAGAGACGATCTAATCCAGTCTTCACCCATTGATCTAGTTTTTTTTCAGGATTAAATTTAATCTTCTCTTTAATTCTTCCGATCACATCTTGTTTGTACTCTTCCATTTTATTTTCAACCCAAGGAAGTGCATTTTCATCCCAAAACTTTCTAGGACTCAATTTTTCCTTCACTTTGTCTGCAACATCACCTGCATATTTTTGGATTTCATTTAATCCTTTATTAGCAAAGTTCTGGAGCCAACTCTGTTTAGGTTCATCCGTTTTAGCTGACGGACTAGCAGTCTCAGGCTCTTTTTTTATGGTTTTTTCTTTCACAACAGACTCTGCCTGATCACGTTTTTTAAGCTTACTCTTGGCATTGTCTTGAACAGACACTCTGATTTCGTGTTTGGACATAGTCAAGCTTCTGAGCGTCTTTTTGATTCGTTGAATTGCAGCGGTGGCTTGGTCAACCATGTTTAATCTCATATAATAGGTTCTGTTCATGAGCTGAAGGATTGATTTTTTGATCGATGACATTTTTACTGACAATTGATCGTTCAGTTTAAACGTCAGCATAATGGGGCTTGTCCCCACTTGTTTCAATCGATCTATGCTGGACTTAATGACATCCAGCCCCTTCGCTTGAATGGATATGACCATATGATTCGGTAACATATTTAACTGATTTTTTAATGAATTTAGATCACGATAGATTCCCTGATCTAGCCTCATGGAAACAGCTGAAATTTTCCGAAGCGACAAAGTGAGATTTCTCAGCTTCTTTTCATCCATTTCCAGGCTTATTTTCACTGGTTTTCTAAATGGTTTGAGCTGCTTCTCAAACGTTTGAAACCTTTTTTGAATGCGTAATAGTTTCTTTGACACTCGGTCTTCTAATTCAAACCGTGCTGTGAGTTTCGCCAATTATTTACCTCCTTTCTTTGCTTCTTTTTCTAGCATGTCTAGCTTGTAGCTGATGAGTCCGAATAGGAATGCTTTGAACGGTCTTGATGATTCATATAATTCAAGGAGTTCAGATGGGGAGTAGTGAAGTTCGTGCATGGCATAATATAAAAACACCGCTTCTTTATCCCCATCTTTTATTAGTTTTTTGCTGCTTCTTCTAAATCTTCAATTTCATCTTCGAATCCGTTGATTTCAATTGCTTTGTTTAACCAGTTCGCATATTCACCGCCGACTGACAGGACACGTTTTGCTACTTCAACTGGATCTTGTGTGCTATAGGCTTCTCTTAATTCCTTTGAGCGGAAATCTGGGTAAATCGTTGATTCAATCGCAATACGTGCATAGAAGCGCTGACTGTCTAAGTCTTTCACACGTCCTCTGCCTTTGACATTTTTGAAGGTCGTGTTTTCTTTTTCCAGTTCATCAATCCGTTCAGTTGTAATAGCTTTAAAGACAAAAGGAATGACATTCCCTTTTTTATCAACAAAACGCTTAGAAATCGGTACCTTCACTTCTTCCGCTTCTACTGTTTGTCCTGGCATAAAAAATGAAAGATCAAATGTTTGTTTTTCGCTCATGTTTAAAAACTCCCTTTGTTAAGTTTTTTTGAATGCAAAAAAGCACATCCATTTTTGAATGTGCTTTCCAATCTTTTCATGTATAATCTTAATTGTACAATTGAACGGCTTGCTCAAGGGTGTCTGGCTCATCCCCGATAGGAAGGGGGTGATGTTCATGTCAACATTTCAAGCGCTTATGTTAATGCTTGCATTCGGGTCATTTATTATTACCCTGTTGACGTATATAGACAAAAAATAGACTCCCCTTGAGCTGTGGAAGGTTAAAGGGAAGTCTACCTAAAGAACCTATTCGAAAAGCCAGCCCCTTGAAGGGCCTTATTGTACATTGCCGGGATGTTAGCGCATCCTGGCTTCTTTTTATTTTATGCAAATTGCTTTGCATGTAAACATTTCAAATCTTTTTTTAGCTGCACAATAACTCTTCTGTAACTACAAAAAAGTATACCATATCGAGGACTGAAATAAAAATAACTTATATTTTAGTCATTCGTAATGTTGTTTCTAAATTAAAAAGAATCCTTCAGCTTTTCAGGAAGATCAAAGTCTTCAAACGTGAAAGGAACCTCTTCCTCCAGTGCTTCCGAATCCACATCCAGTCCAGCGATTTTAGCTGAATCAAAGTTGACATCAAATAATGTCACACGCTCAGTGCCACGGCCTGATGATTTATCGTCAAGTACAGCTTGAAGAGTGAAATATGGATCTTCCCCTTTTTTCACATAATTGAGCATTAATTGAACGAAACGTGACGTGACTTTATAGAAAGTTGCCGTGCCTGTTCCGTTTGCCCCCGTTGTTTTATGACCAGTCATTCGGCGGCCCATTACGTTGACTTCTGATTTGTTTTTCTCCACGTTTGCTTCGAAGGTTTTGATAAATGCAAGCTCCTCACCTTCTAAGAAAAGACGACCCTCTTTACCTGAAATCGTATTTTGCGCTTTAAAAGCCATCTTACTTCACCTCCACATTGAAATAGAATTTTTCTGCTGCATCTACTGGCTGAACTGCTAAATCGATGATAAATCCATCACGATCTTCATTAAGACTGATCACGATATCTGTTTCTGAATTAAAGCCTGTAATTCCGCTGCCATCTTGAAGTTGTGTGAGATACTGTGTAATCAATGTTTTCACAAGCTGCACACCATCATCTGATGCTGGAATGTCAGTGCCATTGGCTTTGCGTAATTTAATCAGATTTTTTAATTCGACGGTTAAATCATTGTTGATCGCATCAAGCACACGAATGATTTTGTTTTTCGCCATTTGCTGATTCTTTTCAACTGTGAAGCTTGTCAAGGAGTTAATATCTTTTTCAACACTCACGGTACGATCTCTCGCATCAAAGGTGAAAAGGAACTCTCCTTGTGATAATCGGTATTCAACTTGATCATTGTCAAGGCGTTCTAATGTATCGACTGCTCCTTCGTATTCAACAAAGGTCAGTGACTGATTGAAGTTTGCTCCGGCACTTGCACCTGCAACCCAAGCTGTTGTTTGAGCAGGTGTTAGTTCTGTTCCATCTTCCAGTACAACACCGCTTGTCACATTGATGATCCCTTCTTGGTCAGCTGCATAATTCGCCACAACCCCTTGCACCTTACGTCCTTGCTTATCACGTAACCGTTCGATAAATGAAGCGAAAGTTGCTTTTAATTGCTCACTATTATTGACTGGAAGTGCAATAACATCAAAGTATTCTGTTTCTGCTGCTTCTAGGAAAGCTGTATAATCTGCGACACTTGCCACGCCGTTTTTCCCGCCTTTTAGTGCCACACCAGCTGTGATGACGACTGCACCTTCACCAGAAAATTGAACGTATTTGTTTTTCACAAGGTCTTTGACATCAGTGACGATCTGCTTATCCACCATATCTGTTCCAAGATAAGTGATAACATCGCGTTTTGTGCTATCAAGTACATTTTCTGCCACTTGTACTGTGATCTCATTTCCTTTTTGGCCGCCATAATTTGCTGTGACCACAAAGTTTTCAGCGATTTCAGCTTTGGCCGGCTCCCCTTCATTTAAGCGGTAAAGCAAGACCGTTTGCGCTTTTTTCTTTGCTTCACGGAAAAGAAGAAGTGACTTATCATCAATGTTAAGTCCAACCTTCTTATTTAAGTCTTCCATATTGGAAACGGAAATAAAGGTTTTTGGTTCTCCCCAGCTCATCACAAGAGGAAGTGCCACCGTACCTCGATCGCCTAAAGTAATTCGCTGCTCTGCTGTTGTTTTAAAATTAAAGTAAATGCCAGGACGCTTTTTCTCTGTACCTGGTGTAAAAGTGCCTCCGTTCATCCTTTAAACCTCCTTGGACAAAAAAGCATCGATGTGCTTTTTCGCTTCTGTTTTTGTAATTGGTTGATGTTTGATATAAAAAAGAGCCCCTTCAAGGATTTCTGGTTTGACCCCGAAAAGATCCTTGCTGTGCTCCTTTAAGGCTTCAAATGAAAAGCCAAATTCTTTTTCTTCGCCGGCTGTTTGAGCGGGCTGTGCATTTTTAGTCTTGCTCACGTTTGATCACCCCATCTGAAAAGTTGATATCTTCAAGGCTTGCCTGTTTGTCTCGGTTGTACCAATAGCTGCTATCCCACGTCAGGACAATCGCTGCTACGCCTTGATCTATCATTCTTGTTTCCACTCTTTTTATGCGGACATAATCATCAAGCACCTCTCCGTCTTCACTCATCATCTGAATGATTTGACGATCAGCAAGCAATGCATCAACGATTGTTTCTGCCGCATCATGTGCTTTTTCTGTATCAATATGAAAGACTTTCACTTGCAGCGAATAAGATTTCATAAAGGTAGATACCGTATCTGGACCGCTGATGACTGTGACTGGCGGCACATAAACGGAGGGCACTTGAAAGCGTTCTGGCAAAAGACGATCATACATTGTCACAGGAAAGTGTGTGTAAATATAATGCATGATTGCCCCGACTTCTTGATTCATTCCATCACCTCCCAAAATGTCGATCGAACCAACTTTGCAGCTTTCGATCCAGCGACTGTTCAAACATTTGCTCATAGAGCATGACAGCATGATCCCAGTAGCCATTTCCATCAATCCATTGAGAGGCAAGCATCATTCCTGTACTTGCATTCGGATCATATTCAAAGCGGCTGCCAGTCCATCTGCCAGGCACCCATCTTCGCTCTCCATTTGAAGAAGCGGCATGTCCATCATTGACATAGGAGGCATATTCAAGCTGCGTCCCCACTTCAAGTGTGAGACCGCCTCTTGAAATGAGAAATTGATTCTCCTTGTCACCTTGCTTAAAGGAGCTTAGAAGCCGGCCTGTATCAACAGCATTCTCCTTGATTAATTCATCTTGAATGATGTCTAAAAGCTGTAAGCCCATGTCCTCTAGCCACTCTTGATATTCTGCCTTTAAGCCGCCATCACACGCTGACTGCAGCTGTGAAAGCAGCCGGTCAAGTCCATCAATTTTCATAGATTTTCCTTCCTGACTGCCATCACTTCAATGTGATGATTTTTCACTTTTTTAGGCTGCTGTAATTTGAGTGAGACGCCATTCCACACCATTTTGTCATGCAAGCGAATATCACTTGCTAAAGGAAAATGGACAAGATAGGATTGATAAATGACTGTATTCGGCTCTTCTTGCACAAGTGACTGGTTTTTTTCTATGACATAACAAGCTAGATCCGTCAGACTGGGAGCATCGGGATAGGAAAGTGTCATTTGTAAATCACCAGCTGGAATCCCAAATTTCCCGCTGGTAGACTCCTTATGTTCAAGGTGAAAAAGATCACAGCGGTCTGTTAATAGAGATTGATAGCTCATAATGATCTCACCTTTAATTTGGCACTGCCGCTAGTCAATGTTGGTTCAATGTAATCAACAAGCAGAGCATAGACATAGGGTCTGCCTTTCACTTGATCAGCTGCCTTCGCATATGAATAATCGCCCATTTTTTCTGACGTAAAACCTTTCAGCATAGATTCGTCATCGTTCAGCATGGCAAAATATTGGGCCATTTTTAATAATGCGATTCTTGCTTTTTCAGGGAGGGGCTGATATTTTTCGCTTGAGAAATCGTGACCTACGATCTGAAATACCGCAGCTTGTGCTTCGATAATATCTGCTGTCAGTCTTTCTACAGATCGATTTTTCACACGATCAAATACAGAATAGGCTTGCAGTTCTTCAGCAGAAATCATCATGGTCTGCCGTCACCTACTCTTTCACTTTCATCACTTTTGCTACAGCATCCTCTTCCTCAAATTTGCTGTCCAGCTTCGCTGTTAAGACAATAATAAATTTACGGCTGCGAATATCTTTTTCTACCTCAATACGAATATTGCGAGAAAAACCTACGATAATATTTTTAGGATGCGTGAGCAAAATATCTGATACATCTGTTCCCGCTTCGTCATATGGCTGCATATTGGCAAGACCTTTGACTGGCACACCGAATGCAGAAGAAAGCCCGCCTTGAATGGCCGCATCTCCGAGTCCTGTCTGACGGTTTGCTACTTGATCCTTCCACTCAACCTCTAAGCTTGGGGAGGTGTAGAAACGGAAATCCTGAGGTACACGTAAATATTTTGATGGCATCGCTTTATAGGCTTGCTTAAACATTTGGCGGCTAATTTCCGCTCCATTTGCATCTACAATATGAGATACCGCTTGTTTTCTTACGCCATCCATTTGAGCTAAAAATGGATCTGCTGAAGTCGTATCACCATTGACGATGAGCTCTTCAATGTCGACCGCTGCTCGTTCAGCGAGCATTTGCATAATCGTTTGCTGAATTCCGTCTTTCTCAATGTTGTTTTCAATACTGTCGTAGGTCATATGAATCTCTGCGATGACCTCTTTCGCATTTAGCTGGACAGTGCTTGTCGCTGGGACAACACGGTCTTTATCATCAAGTGCTTTGCCTTCTTCTGCTGGGCGCAAAATACGCTGGCCAAAGCCGATTTTTTCGATTTTTTGTGAATCACTTTCCATCGGAATGATACGTGCATCATTTAAAACGGTTGGTGTGTTTTGCATCATTCTAATGAATGTGTTGGATTGGGTTGCGTTCATGAGACCGCCGGTTTTTAAGCTGGCAAGTGTCATTTCGGCCTTGCGAATCAACTCTTGATTTCTCACACTGTTTCCTCCTTATTTAGGCTTATAGTAAGCCATCCCATATGGGCTTTGTCCTGTCGTTTTGTGTATCGTGGATTGTTTGTTTTGACATGCCGCGCGCTTTTTCAAGCATGTGAATCCGCTCTGAAATAGGCAAAAGTTGCTGCTGAAGCACTTGCTCAAGCGCTGCATTTTCTCTGCTGGTTGATTTCTCTAAGGAAGAGAGCTGATGACGAATCGGTGCAACTACTTGTTCGAGCACCTTTTGAACAGGCTCTTCTCCTGTTTGATCTGTTTCCTGCAATCCAGCCTGCTGTAAGACGTTGTCGATGGCCATTTTTGCTTTTTCAAGCTCTCGTACTTGATCCGTCGTCAAAGCGGCATCTTGTTTTTGTACGGAGGCTGGCCTTTCACCAATCGTTTGAAGCACATCTTCTGTCTTCAAAATGTCTTGCACGATTGGCAGCAATTGCTCAAGCGCTGATCTGACACCCGCCTCATCACCATCATTTGACTGTAAGGTTTCCAGCAGGTGGTCTAAAACGCTCCAAAATTGTTGTGACATGTTTGCACCTTCCTCTTTCAAAAAGAAATTTTTCAGCAAAGAAAAAAGCCCTCTCTCATTTGTGTCTTGAGATAGGAGCTGATCTTGTTCTTCTATTGCGACGATATCCGCCGTTCCAGCCATTGAATATCCTGTAATATGGCCTTTCTGAATTTGATCCCAAATCTCTTGGGAAGCCTTTGTCACAAGCACCCAAGATCCTTTTCGAATCCACTCACCGCCTACTTCAAAATCAGCTGGAGCAATGTAAGACTCGACCACTTCGCCAACACCATCTTGAAAATCATGCTGCTTGTCAATATGGCGGGCGTCCTTCATAAAACCATGTGCCGCTCTTTCAATTTCTTTAGCTGACATAAAGTCTTGGTGTGCATCAGGGGTATTCGGTTCATACACGACACCATACACAAGGCGATGAGCATCTTCTGCCTTTGTCAGAACACTGACCTCCTTTTGAAAGTCAGGCTGCCTTTTCTTTGCCTTCATCAAAAAGAATTTCTTTTGATTTGCTGCTCTGTCTACGTAGGAAACATGTGTAATTTTTGCGTTTTTTAGTTCTCTTGGCATATATTCACCCCCTTTCAAAAAGCGCACGCGCTTTTGGTTATTCCTTCAGCTGATTCGTCTCTCGTTGAGGCTGTTCTTCAGCTGATGTCATGCGGCTTTCTAAAGGTCGGTGATAGAAATCCTCTGGCCATTCCTCTAACGTTTTACCAAGGATACGCCCCGCCAGATCTCGCAAATCGTTTGGTGATACTGCCCCAGCTTGAATAAATGGGGTCAGAACTTTGGCAATCTCTAATGGGTCTCTAAAATCAGGACCATTTAATAGGAAACGGACATGCCAAATATCAAGATCAGGCAGGAAAAGGGTATTGAGTTTTCCTGTGATGAGATGCCGTTCAGGCTGAAATACCTGCTCCTCTGTTGTTTTCCGCGCCGTATCGGCTGTCGCTTTGTTATAGTCCTGAGACTCACCTGTGTAAATCGGCGGCAGGCGAAAAGAAGAGCGGATTTTGTTTCTTGTTTTTTCATCGTATTCTAAAAAGAGCGCATCTTCTTGCAAGATCTCTGCTAGAGATTTAAAGTTCACTTTGACGTTTGAGACATCTTCTTCTCCAGTCAGCCCTTTTTCCGTTGGGAGACCTTCGACTTCAAGCAATAGAAACTTATGCGCATGATCAGAGCCTTCAATATCGTCCATATAATCCTGAAGCTGCTGATAGGAGGACTCTGACAGCATTCCATTTTCGACAATGATGGCACCAGGTACATGCCGCCCTTGTTTAAAATAAAGATAGTTCAGCTCTTCTGCCTTGCGTGCTCCATACATATTGACGATGTTGCCAATCCAGCGGGGAATTCCATACGTTCCACTGCCGATTTTAAAATGGATCACTTCGGTTGCACGAAGCGGCTCTGGGGTGGTGTCATCATATTTGCCTGTTTCACAATGTAAAATGCGCGGATCACCGTACTCCTTGAAAAAGACTTTCTTTTCATTGATCACCTGCACATATTTACGGAATCGTTTCTTTCGGTTCATTGTTTTCAATTCGCCGTTTTCTGTGTACTGGAATTCGACATCGACTGGCTCACTAAGCTTGCAAATGCGAATATGGAGCGCATCCAAATACTCGATCCCTGCCGGCTTTCCTTGACCATCCCGGAGCACCTCTAAAAAACCATTGCCCGTTTTCTCCCGGTCTTCGAGGACATAGCCGAGAACTACATCAGCAGACTCATCATAGTTCATGTATTTCGTAAACTCTTCAAGTCTTGTCCATTCCTTCTCTGCCGCCTTCTTTTTTGCTGGTTTCACACCTTCTGCATTAAAATCAAAGGCGTATTCTACCCCAAATCCAAAGCCTAAAATATTTGTTTTATACGCATCAATACATTGCTGAAGAATGGTTGAATACTCTGCCATACTCTTTAATTCATTGATGTTATAAGGCGGGGGGACAATGTCATCTTTTTCGTAGGAAAATTCATCTGCATACATTTGTTTTGTATGATCAGACATGTTTGCCTTCATAATTGTTGCTTTCAATTGTTTCATTGTATAGACCTCCTCTCTCTGTTTGGACGGACACGCTCCGAGGCGGTCTGTTTCAAATCTGTCACTTCATAATCATCGAGCGCATACCAGATGGCTGATAATGTGTGCGGATCGATTTGAAATTCATCTTCCTCAAGACGTCCGTCCTTATCTGCCTTATAGGTCAGTGATTGAAGTTCATAGATGGTATACGGGCAGGCATCAGAGCAAATGATTTTTTTAAATCGTTTGATCTTTTTTGTATACTGCAAACGTGAGCCTTGGAATTTATGTGCTGCCACCATTTGAAAGCCGCGCTGCCGAAAATAGTGAATGGTTTTAGGTTCGGCTGCGTCTGCTTTAATCAGTTCCTTTGATTCAATGAACTCTTTCAGGTCATTGGCTGTTTCATCATCCGTTTTTCCGCGGTCGTAATATTCCCAATAAATATATAAGTACTTTTTTTCATGATCGACAGCTAACCGAATGAGCGCATTGTACGATTCAACAAATCCAAAATCCATGCCCGCTCGTTTCAGCGGTCTGTCAATCTGCTGAATGGCTGCTAATACGTCAGAATGGCTCCTCACCTCAAATTGAGGAAAAACCTTTGTGCCATTGATTCCGAAATACCCCTTCCTCGCAATTCGATAGAGGTCTGGGTCATACTCTTTCAGCTCATCCAGCTGCTGCACGTAGCTTTTAGGGAGGAATAGGTTATCTTCCGCCGTGGAGTGATGATAGTACGTATCCTTGATGACAACAGTTCGATTTTTATATAAAGTCTCGTCATCTAAAACGAATCGCTTCAGCTGTTCATCTCGAAAGAAATGCCTATATGTCCAATTATCTTGACCAACAGGATTGGTCGATAACATCATATAAAGTGGCAGGACCGGATGCCTCAGCCTTCCAAGCAGCTCTTTAAAGCCTTCATATGAAACCTCTGAGCACTCCTCAATCCAAATAATCGAGATGTTGTTAATCGATTTTAATTTTTCAGGCTTGTCCAGCCCTTTAAATAAGATGCTGCTGCCGTTTCGAAATGTCAGTGCAAGCGGTGAACTTCTGCACTTCACCACATGATCGATACCTAGGTCGCTGACGATCTCTTGTAATAGAGAAAATGTTGATTCGCGGTGCGTATCATACACTTCCCGGATGACAAGTGCTGTCCGCTTTTCCTCGAGCAGCTTTAAGACGAGCTTTAAAGCAATGTGATAGCTTTTGGAGGAGCCGTAGCCGCCTACTAAAAATTGAAACTTTTGATTCCAATCAAATAGAAAGTGCTCAAAGTGAGGGTTGACTTCTTTTTCAATCAATGGCGTCATGAGTCGTCCTCTTTTCGCTTGATCATGATATGAAGATCCTCCTCTTTTTCTTCACGCACGGCTTTTTTTGTCTTTTCGATCGTCAGTTCAATTTGCTTCAGCCTTAATCTTCGTTCATCCTTCGCATGAGCGAGCTCTTCAAACTGTTTGATCAGACGCCTGAGTTCACCCATTGCACGGGATTGGGCATTTAAAAACGTGGCATGCCGATCCCATGAAAATTGAAACGAATATTCTTCTGCGCTGATTTCTGGTTCTGGCTGAATGCCCTCTTCTGTTTCTTCTAAAGAAGAAGGGATGTATGACGCCTTTTTCAGCTCTTTGATCATGTCCTCCTGGTCTGCTACATACATGATTCGCTGCGCCCGAATAATGGCTGCATATTGAATCTGAATTTGGTCCCAGATTAAATCGAGCGATGTGCGTCCGCCCATTTTCTCCATGATTTCAATCGTTTCATCTGAAAGAAATTGATTGAAGATCGAGTGTGCCTGCTTTGACGGATTTTTTTGTCTTTGCCATCCATATCGTCTTTTCCATGATTTGACGGTATGGATTGAGACATTGTAATGATCAGCAATTTGCTGGTACGTCATCCCTCTCAAATAATCCTGCTTGGCCTCTATCCGTTTATCTTTCATTTACATTCACCTGCCGCCTCCTTTTAATTCGAATAATTCCCTTTGAAGGAATCATTTGTGTAGGGCTAGCAAACATTCGTTTGGTCTTTCTAACTATAGGTGGCAACTGTAAGACAAGCTTTAACTGATTTATTTTTGGAAAGAAAAAACGCCTATTCAGCAGCTTTGAATAGGCGTTCTTGGACTTTTTTGGACATCTTTGTCCGAGCTCTCTCCATATGTTTTTGGACAGTTCCTTTTTTGACATCAAGCATGACAGCAATCTCGCTAAATGATAACCCTTGTGTTGTGTGCATAAAGAATACGTCCTTTTCTCGGTCTGTTAAAACAGATAAAGCTTCATCAATTCGTTTTTTGTCTCTCTCACTGACTTCTCTTTCTTTCTCCTGGATAAGGGTATATTCATGTGATAATGCCTCTAACACTTCTGGATTTGCCAGAATCGTACGCTGATAGACTGAGCGCCTGTCTAGCCCTCTGCGTGCGCCTGGCTCTCTTCCGATTTGGAGCCATTCCACCACGTATTCTAGATCACTGACCATACTAGCGATCATTTTTTTATCATGCTTGTCTTGAACGGACAGCTGATGTTCTTCTTTTTCTTTAAATGGTTCATATTGTTTTCTAGCATCCTTTAATGCTCTTTTATATTCAATGAGTAAATCTTGCATGTTGGCTCTCTCCCTTTTTTAAGAAAATAAAAAACGGACACCAATCAATCCCCTTTTAGCAGGGTCTTGATCAGTGTCCGCAGGCTTTCCGTCTTGGACGTATTGTGTTGTGATGTGTTCAGTCAGTTAGCTGATTTTAAAACCAATCTCGTGATCTACTCTTGCAAAATGACCTTTCGCTGTTTGAATAATCGTTTTCCCATGTTCCGGTACATCCATTTTATAAGCCGTTCCTACATTCCCATCTAACACAATGACTTGAATCTTTCCTTTTTCCATCTCACCGACAAATGTTTGGTTTTCTTGAATGAATAGTTGTTTTGGCTCGTTCATGTGCTTGTCCCCTTTTTTGGTAATGATCTCTCATGATCATCACCTACTGTATTTAAAATGATTTCAACTCTTGAACGCATACTATAAAACTGAGAAACTCTTAAATCGACAATCTGTAGAGGAACTTCATTGGCAATGATTTGAAGTGCTTCTTGAATATGCTGTAATCTTGGCTGAAAGATACTGACGTGCACTGGACGTATCAGCCCTTTTTCTGCGTATGTACGCTTGTTTTGACAGTCAGCTATATCAAGCGGCATGTGATCAAATAAGCGAATCTCAAGTGATAATGCGCCTTCTAATTTTTGCGGGCATTGCGCTTTTGCAGCTAATCGTATTCTTTTCATCAATGTCTCTTTTGTTAACAAATGCTCTGCTTCAATGATTAAATGGATGACCATGCTATGATCTCCCGTCATCCTTCTCCCACTGACGGATGTTTTGTTCGTTTTTACTCGCTTTGAGCAAGCATTTCAAGAAAGTCATGATGTGCTTCCATCGTTTCACGTCTCCCTGATTCCTCCTTTTTTTGCAGCACCGACGTTTGCATTCAGGAGCTTCAGATATGTCTGCTTCTCTTCTGCTGTGGCGAAAACAAACATCGGCTTCTGATGATGAAAGGCGATCCAGCCTCCAGCTTGGACTAAACAAAGCTGCGCTTCTTTTCTGGCATCAAACGTCAACTGATGTCTCATCTTCTTTAGATTCCTCCAAACTGTCCTCAATTTCTGTTTGATATCCATGTCGTTTCATGTCATATGACCAATAACTTTTTGGATATCCAAAATCATTCATCTGTGTCACCATCGGATGTTCGATATTCATTCTGTTCGTCTCCCCTTTTCTAAGAACTGCTCTCCCTCCACAAAATTACTCTTTTCGTGTAACTTTTGAGCAAAAAAAAGCTCTTGAACACCCGTATTCAGCAAATCTGCAATACGCTTTGCTATGTCTAAGCTAGGCTTTGTTCTGCCCATTTCTATATTTGCATAGCCGCTCGTGTACTTATATCCCAATTTTTTCGCCATATAGGTTTGTGTTTTTCCTTGCAAAATCCGTTCTTCTCGTAAATTTTCAAGTTTCATCTTTTCACCTCTTACTCAATATGTGTAAGTTATATTCATATGATAATATACACAAAATGAGTAAGTCAACTTATTTTTTATTCTTTTTGTGTATTTATTTATCTTTTCCGTGTAATTCATGATAAAATTTACTCATAACATGAAAAAAGGTGTTTCCAATGGATAATTTGACTGGGAAGATTTTAACTGAATTACGAGAGAAGCATGGATGGAGCAAGTCAACAGTTGCTAAAAAACTAGGATTAAAGGCGATGTCCACCTATGCAAACTGGGAATATGGCTTGAGAAAGCCTGATGGTGAAATGATTGTGAAAATCGCCGAATTATATGGGGTCTCAACCGATTATCTTCTCACAGGTAAGGACAAAGGCAGACCCGATGATGATCTTGCAGATGATCCTGATTTGCAAATTGCGTTTAAAGCCGCCTCCGATTTTTCCGAAGAAGCACGAAGACAAACCATCGATTTTATTAACTACATTAGAGAAAAAGAGAAGCAAAAAGGCCGTCAGCCAAAACCGTCCGAAGACGAATAATGGAACCGGCTCAATCTCTTATCATAAGCATGACTTTGCTGGGTATATCCCAGCTTTTTTTATGCCACTTTTTCCCCCTAAAAACGACAGACATATGAATAAAAAATCATGTTTTTTTATTCTTCTGGTTTTATTTTCGAGAATATGTGACAATTTTCACCAAAATTACTTATTTTTTTACTAATTCTCATTGACATATAATTCTATTATTATTAATATATGTATATACCAAAAAAAGGAGTGTTACCGATGAAAAAATTAATGACAGCTTGTACATTGTCTTTAGCTGCTGTTGGTGCTCTTACGTTCTTCCAAACTGAAGGTGCCCATGCAGCTGCACAACCTAAAGAACCAGTTATAGCAAAAGCTCCTATTATGAATAAAGTGATTACAGTGAACCGTACGCTTTCTATCGGCTCTTCAATCGCTGTCTCCCTGCCAGCAAGCCAAATTTCTGTGTCAGGTGCAACGTATGCGATTAAATTAGATCAAACAGCTCCAAATTTCACTTGGATTCGTGCCGTACAACGCGGTTCTGTGACAGTATCTTACTATAATTCACAAGGCGAGCTTGTGATTAACTATATTACAGTTCGATAAGCAATCTAGCTATATTAAAAGGCGATGACAATCCCACTTTTACAAAGAGGGATTGTCACATTTTTTTAGTAAAAACATTATGTTTTTTACACTGAACAGGGTTCTTTCCATGTCCAGTTTGCTATTTTTTAAGATTCATGTCAGCGTAAGTACGCATAGATTACTATTAATGCCATTTTTACCAAAAAGGAGTGTTATCGATGAAAAAATTTATGAAAGCTTGTACACTATCTTTAGCTGCTTTAAGTGCTCTTACGTTCTCTCAAACTGAAGGTGCTCATGCAGCTGCTCAGCCAAAAGAACAAGTTATAGCAAAAGCTCCTATTATGAATAAAGTAATTACGATCGACCGTAAAGAGAAGGTAGGATGGTCTGGTGCTTTTTCAATTCCAATCAGTAAAATAACTTTATCCGGTGATACAGATGCTGTTGAGCTGAAACAAACTGCTCCAAATTTCACTTGGATTTACTATTTAAAACCCGGCTTTGTTAAAGTATCTTATCTAAATTCAGATGGTGAACTTGTAGTTAACAACTATACCATTACCTACTAAAACTCTTTTAAATTTATTAAACTCAAGGCGATGACATCATTCATCGCCTTTAATAATGTGACAATTCTCTAAAACCAGCTAGACATTCAATTCTTGCTATAGACCAACCAATATGTTAACTTTCAATTATAATAAGTTGATATATTAAGGGGCTGATGATGATAAAATACATATCTTTGTCTTGGGAAGCGATAGCAAAGAAAGCGCTAAAAAATGAGCCGATCACGGTGCAAGAGGGTCTAGACATTCTTGAAGCTGACGATAGAGAATTGTTACCTATCATGCACGCAGCCTATCAAGTGAGATTTCATTTTTTTCAAAATAAGGTGAAATTAAATATGATTTTTAACGCAAAAAGTGGATATTGTCCTGAGAACTGCGGGTATTGTTCACAGTCGATCATTTCAAAGGCACCGGTTGAAAAATACACGATGCTTGATCAAAAAACCATTGTGGCTGGTGCGCGTGAGGCGCTTAAAAGAAAAGCTGGGACTTATTGTATTGTGGCAAGCGGGAGAGCACCTTCTCACAGGGAATTAGATGAGGTGACTGCAGCAGTGAAGGAGATCACTGACACGATGCCTTTGAAGGTGTGTGCCTGTCTTGGGCTATTAAATGAAGATAAAGCGAAGCGGCTGAAGGAAGCGGGTGTTCATCGGTATAATCATAATATCAATACACATCATGACCACCATGATCAAATTACGACAACTCATACATATGATGACCGCGTTTCGACCATTGAGCAGGTCAAACAGTCGGGTATGTCACCTTGCTCAGGTGTCATTATTGGAATGGGGGAAACCAATCAGCAAATCGTTGAAATGGCTTTTGCACTCAGAGCACTTGATGCGGATTCAATCCCTGTCAACTTTCTTCATGCCATTGAGGGAACACCGCTTGAGCATCAAGAACGAACACACCCGATCAAAGCATTGAAAGTGCTGGCACTGATGAGATTGGTCAATCCAACAAAGGAGATTCGCGTATCTGGAGGAAGAGAGTTTAATTTACGGACACTCCAGCCGCTCGCACTTTATGCGGCGAATTCTATTTTCGTTGGCGATTATTTAACAACAAAAGGCCAGCAGGTCCAAATGGATCACCACATCATTGAAGATTTAGGTTTCGAAATAGAAGAATGTGCGTTATAAAAAAGTCTGCCGGTGAATCGGCAGACTTTTAACGATAGATTAGAATCTTTTATGGAAATCGACAGTTCCGCTTCCATCTTCACGATCAAAGCTGCCAACAAACGTCCAGTTAATATATCCACCGTCACCATTGTTGACAAACGTACCATCTTCAAATACCCAAATACCAAATGTAATCCCGTCATATTCAACACTATCATAGTAGACAACATTGTTCAGTCCACTAAAGTCATGATCTTGGCTTAAATTCTGGACAACAACGTTGTAGTTTTGACCTGCTTCATAGAATGCACTGTATGCCGCATTTTTTACGAATCCATCACGATTTTGAGATGATTTGACTGCTTGTTCGATTTTATCTGCGATGGCTACTGGATCAATAGAGACACTTCCATCAACACCTGTTGTCGTAGCGGCTTCAGCTGTTTGACCAAAAGTCGTAAGAGATAGAGGGGCAGCAACCATTGACGTAGCGATGACAGAACCAACAAACATTTTGCTTGTTTTTCTCATTATTTCTAACTCCTCCTTTAATTGGTATGTTTATGTACTACCCCTTTCTCTATCTCTTAAACACTAATTTATGAAAAAAATTCTGTTTCTACCAATTAAGAGGGTGTTTTTACTGTATAAAGAGGTGGAATAACAAAAAAACTACTCTTTAGAAAGAGTAGTTTCCAGTATTACATGAAAAGGATAAATAAAATCACACCTAGGATGATTCGGTATATCGCAAAAGGCACCAGTTTGATTTTATTGATCAGTTTTAGGAAGAAGCGAACAACGAATAGAGCCACAACAAACGCACTCACAAAGCCGACGATAAAGAATGGCAGCATGTCTGTTGTTAAATATTCAGCATTTTTCACAAGGGTTAACAAGCTTGCTCCCGCCATAATCGGCATCGCCATGATAAATGTGAAGTCAGCCGCAGCCCGGTGATTCAAACCAAGAATAACTCCACCTGCGATCGTAGAACCTGAGCGTGAGAAGCCTGGCCATAATGCCAAACATTGAAACAGTCCGATATAAAGTGCCTGTCTGTACGTCATGTTATCGACTGAGCTTGTTTCTGTTTTACGTTTATTGATCCAGTCAGCGACAAGCATCAGCACTGCCCCTAAAATCAAACCGACAGCGACTGTTCTGACGTCGAACAAGTATTTATCAATATAATCTTCAAATAAGAATCCTAAAATAACGGCTGGAACAAGTCCAACAGCAATTTGGGCGATGGTCAGCTTATGCCCGCTGCGCTTTTGTTCTTCCGTGATATTTTTCTTTAAGCCCAATAAGTTTAGAATACGATCTTTGAACACGATCATGACAGCTAAAATAGAGCCTAACTGAATCACGACTTTAAATGTGTTAGCCGCTTCTGGCGTAATAATCTCCTTCGATTTTAACCAAAGATCATCGACAATGATCATGTGACCTGTAGATGAGACAGGTGCATACTCCGTTAATCCTTCGACAATTCCTAAAACCAGTGCCACGAATAAATCCCATAGATTCATGATTTTCTTTCCTTTCAATTCTGATCTTTTGAAGCAGGGCTAACATCTATGTCCACATAAAGACAAGCTTCCTTCATCGAAAGCTCGTCTTTATGATACTATATTTTTTTCAAAAAAAGATTATGACATCAAACCTTTTCTTCTTTATACAAATTGGATCGCATTTTGAACCAATCAAATAAGTGGGTTGTGATGACCTTTAGAACGGCATATGTCGGAATCGCAACAATGATGCCGATTACGCTGAACAGTTTACCAGCTGTTAATAGAACGAAAATGATCGTGATTGGGTGAATATGAAGATTTTTCCCCATTACCTGAGGAGAAATAAATTTCCCTTCAATGAGCTGAACCACTGTCCAAACAATGATGAGTTTTAACAGCATCACTGGTGACGTCACAAGTGCAATCACAATCGCTGGTGTAATCGCAATCGTTGGACCTAAGTAAGGCACTACACTCGTACATGCCGCAATAATAGCGAGGAGCAGCGCATAGTCAAGTCCAATGATCAAATATCCGATTAAAAGAAGAAAACCGATACAGAAGCTGACAATGATCTGTCCACGAATATACGAGCTCAAGCGATGGTTCATTTCGTGAAGCACGATATGTGTATGTTCTCTCAGCTTATTCGGAATAAATTTCAAGAAATAGTCAGGCAGCTTTTTGCCGTCTTTTAATAGATAAAACAGAATGAACGGCACAGTCACGATCGAGATGATGACTTCTGTGAGCGCTCCTAAGAATGTTCCTACACCGGTAAAGGTGCTTTCCAAAATCTTCGTTGCTTGACTGGATGCTTTACTAACCAATTCAGACACGTTAAAGTTCATCGTCTTCTGTACTTGATTAATAAAGTTACTTCCTGTTAAATGTCTAATTTGATCTTCTACCGTATCGACGTATTTCGGAAGGTTATGAAATAGACTCATGGTTTGAGCTTGTAAAAAAGGAATAATGGACACGATGGTCACAGTAATAACCCCAATAATGACAATATATAAAAGCAAAATGGAATAGATCCGCTTGATTCTTGCTTTCTCTAACAAATTGACAATCGGATTTAATAAATAATACACGACCCCCGTTAAAATGATCGGTAAGGCAATGGTTTTGATGAGTACAATGAGCGGTGTGAAAATAAATGATGTTTTCATGAAAACAAGGATATTCAATCCGATTAATAGCAGGATGAGTAAAAAGAGAACAAACTTGTTATCAAGAAAAAATTTTCTAAATCGACTGCTCCACATTTGCATAGAATTCATATCGTTCCTCCAAACACGAGCTATTTTATGAGTATTGTACACTACTTGATCATGATATGGTGGTCATTGTTTCAGCTTTTCATCCCATTTTGCAATGGACATTGCCCAACCAATGAGAATCGGCTGTCCAATCAGCCTCAACCATAACACGGCTCGTTCTGTACTTTCTTGACCTGGGAATGGTATTCCCTCTCGTGCAGCAAATAAGTTTGCAGGGAAAATAAGCACAAGATAGACAGCAATGGATTTTGCCGCAGCGCCCCTGACATTTGGCAGAAGCAGAAGCAGCAGCATAGCCAGCAGCCATTCAAGGCAAGCAGTCAAATAGACCATCACATATGGAAATGGCCAGCCTGACATCATGCGGGCAAAACCACTAGGCTCTATCACATGAAACATACCGGCTGCTATAAATAAAAGCGCAAAGACGTATGTACTTCCTACATGCAGGACGCGCTTCATGTTCGTTTCCTCCTCTCCCTTCTATCTGAGTATTACCCGAAGAAGGAAGAAACTACCCACTTTTCGTACATTTATATCCTTTATGTAAGACGCAACAACCCATATAAAGGTTTCATCCGCTTCTCAACAAAAAGAATATTCTTTCATACAAACGCTTTCAAAGCATGTATAATCAGAGAAAAGCAGAAGGAGGGAATGACATGGTTCGATTTGCTGTCATCGGAACGAACTGGATTACAGATCGGTTCTTACAGGCTGGTGAAGGAATAGCTGATTTTATTTGTACAGCCGTCTATTCACGTTCAGCTGAAAAAGGACAGGCCTTTGCCGAAAAATATGGGATTGATACCGTTTTTACGAACTTACATCAACTGGCGGAAAGTGATGCGTTTGATGCCGTGTATATTGCGAGTCCAAATGCCCTTCACAAAGAGCAGGCTATGTTGATGATGGAGCATCAAAAACATGTTTTATGCGAGAAACCATTCGCCTCTCATCGAAAAGAAGTGGAAGAAATGATTGCCGCCTCGAAAAAACATCAAGTGTGTTTGATGGAAGCGATGAAAACGACATTTCTGCCGAATTTTCTTCAAATCAGACAACACCTCGATCAGCTGGGACCTATCAGACATGTGATTGCTCATTATTGTAAATATTCCTCTAGATACGATGCTTATCGTAATGGCGAGCTTCCAAATGCCTTTAAGCCGGAATTATCCAATGGTTCTTTAATGGATATTGGTGTGTACCTCGTCTACCCGGCCATCTATTTATTTGGTCTGCCGAATCAAATCACGGCGAGAGGCTATAAGCTTTCTTCTGGTGTGGATGGGAGCGGTTCAGTCCTTTTACAGTATGACGGGCATCAAGCACTTCTTTTTCATTCTAAAATTTCAACGTCTCATTTATCGGCTGAAATTCAAGGGGAGGATGCCACAATGGTGATTGATCAATTCCATCGTCCTTCACGAATCACGATCCATGACCGTGATGGGCGCCAAACTGACATCTCTCTCAAGGATGAGCAGCCAGCCATGTATTATGAAATCAATCATTTTATTGAGTGTATTCAGCAGGGAAAGTGGCAGTCTCCGGTCAATACATTTGCCCTATCTGTTCAAACCATGTCCGTCATGGACGAGGCGAGAAGGCAAATGGGCGTAACGTATCCTGCCGACAGACAAAATCAATAGGGCAAGAAATATGAGCAAAGGGCGAAACTGTTTTTATGTTCGCCCTTTGTTTTTTACGTTTCGCATCAATGGTTTATTTTTCCGCCAACACATCCGCAAATGCTTTCACATAAGGCGGGAGGTCAGGCGGACGTCTGCTTGAGACGAGATGACCATCTGTGACAACTGCTTCATCAAACCAGTCTGCACCAGCATTGGTCATATCATCTTTAATACCTGGTGTACTTGTCACTTGTTTGCCTTGCAGGATTCCTGCTGAAATCAGCACCCAGCCGGCATGGCAAATTTGGCCAATTGGTTTCGCTTTCGCATCAAATGCACGGACAATGTCTAATACTTCTGGGTAACGGCGCAGTTTATCAGGCGCCCATCCGCCAGGGACAAGCACAGCATCATAATCATCTGCTTGAATGGAATAAAAATCTTCATCAGAAACGGCCGGCACACCATACTTCCCGATGTACTCATGATTTGCTTTTTCCCCTACAAGATGGACAGTTGCTCCTTCTTCTCTTAAACGCAGTACCGGATACCACAGTTCTAAATCTTCAAAATCATCACTGACAAACGCAATGACTTTCTTATCTGATAAACGCATAACATCTCTCCTATTCTTTCGATTTCTTCTATTGTACGAGATGACCTCTTAAAAAGAAAAGCGGTTCCCCTTGAGGAGAACCACTTGACCTTATTCGCTGATCTTGAATTTTTTAATTAAATCACGTAATTCTTCCGCCATTTGGGAAAGAGTCGTTGATGAAGAACTAATCTCTTCCATAGAGGCAAGCTGCTCTTCAGCAGATGCGGCAATGTCTTGGATGCTTGCTGAACTCTCTCTCGATACATCGGCAATTTCATTCACTGCTTTAGAAATTTGCTCAGATCCTTTTGAAAGTTCACGTACCGTTGTATTCATTTCATTCATTCTTGCTGCGATTTCCGCTGTTTGCTCATTTATTTGTGAGAAGCTTTCTTTCGTTTGATCTGTAATTGTAAGACCATTCTTTACTTCATCATTTACTGATTTGAACATATTTTGAGATGTTTCAATTTCAGATACGATTTCTTTCACAAGCTTTTCAATCTCTTTTGCTGAATCGGATGATTGAACCGCTAGTTTACGCACTTCTTCTGCAACAACAGAGAAACCTCTGCCTGACTCGCCTGCGCGTGCAGCTTCAATGGCGGCATTCAGTGCAAGTAAATTCGTTTGATCCGCAATGCCGTTAATGACACCTAGGATGTTTGTGATATCTTTTGATTTATGCTCTAGCCCGTTGATCACGCCTTCAGCTTCTTTCACTGAATGGTCGATCGTTTTCATTTGGCCAACGGTTTGCTCTACAAGCTGTCCGCCTGTTTCCGCGACTGTTTTTGATTGAATAGATGACGCTGTGATGACATCAGACGTTTCTGCAACTTCGTTCAGTCCTTCATTCATTTGTTTTAAATGAGCTGCACTTTGCTCCACCATTTCACTTTGATTCTCATTGCCGCTTGAGAATGTTTCAATAGATGATGTAATATGTTCGGTTGCCTTTGTTGTTTGACCTGCGCTTGCTGTCAATTCTTCAGATGATGAAGCCACATTCTCAACAGATGTTTGTACAGCTTGAATGACATCTCTTAGGGACTCACTCATTTCATTAAAACTTGTACCAAGCTGTCCAATTTCATCTTTTGACCTGACATCAATTTTTTCTGTTAAATCTCCCTCACTAATCTTCTTCGAAGAAGAAACAAGGATGGAAAGTGGTTTTGTAATGGAACGGATAATAAAGAAAATGAGAATACCGCCAATAATGAGTGCACCGGCTAGAATAATGGCTGCCATGTTAAAGACTGGCTGTGCTGCATCTTCTACTTCACTGTCAAACATCGTACCCGCAATTTTCCAGCCAGTCACCTTGTTTGTGGTGAACTCCATTTGCTTTTCTCTTCCTTCAAACATATAGCTCATAGATCCTTTATCTTGTGAATACAGCTTTTCTAACCATTCATCACCAGATAATTTTGTTCCAGCTTTTTTCTTTGGATGTGCCACATATGTACGATCTGGACTTGCAATAAAGGCATAGCCTTGTTTCCCAATATTAATGCTATTGGACTCTTTTACTAGATTCGCAATGTTTAGGTTCATCGCAATAACGCCTGATCCATCCTCTAGTTTTTTAGAGATTGTGACCACAAGCGTACCGGTTGATGCCGTTGGATATGGTGCTGAAACAGACAGTTCACCGTTTTTCGCCCAGCCGTCTTTATACCAATCCCGCTCAGTGGCGACATAACCTGCAGGCATTTTTTGATTAGGATATCTTGAAAACACTTTGCCATCACTCGAAGCGACAAAAATGCCTTCTGTGTCATCATTCATACTCATGAACTGCTCAAAGCGTCCTTGAATATCGGTCGTTCCTTTTTGCTTGAGCTTTTTCTCTGTGATCCATTGACTAAAGAAATCGGCTGCGTCTGTTTTCACTTTCACAACCTTCGTAATATTTTTATCCAGCTGCTCTACGTTTTCCTTTGCGCTTTGCATAATTTGATCATTCAAAGAGATGCTCGCTGTATGATATGAAGAGAATGCCAATACAATGATTGGGCATAAAAGAATAAATAAGAAAGAGAATACGAGCTTTTTCGATATAGATGGCTTGCTGAAATACTGTATGAATTTCATAAAAAAGAAAACTCCTTTTAGTAAGATAGTATATATATCGGAAGTACTACTATGTTCTTTACTTTTTTAACTTATTAAAGTCTAAATAAGTCCAAAATACCCAATTTATATGCATTGAATGGAAAAACACCTGACGTTTTCACGTCAGGTGTTTCCGATTGTTGTTAACAAAGGGCTTAAGTGTTCTTGATTTTAGCCCTTTGTCTTCTTTTCAGCGTGATAGAAAACCTTTGCAGTCTAGGAAGGGCGAGCACCGGAGCGCAGACCTGACAAAGAATGCGAGGGTTTGTCTACACGCTGAAACACCTGACGTTTTCGCGTCAGGTGTTTCACTGTATCTCTTACATTTTAAACTGTTTAATGAGCTCTCTTAGTTCTTCTGCCATGTCGGATAAAGTGGCAGAGGATGAGCTGATCTCTTCCATAGATGCCAGCTGTTCTTCTGCTGAAGCCGCAATATCTTGGAAGCCTGCTGAGCTTTCTCTTGAGAGCTCTTTGATTTGATTCACCGCATGTGAAATTTGGTTTGATCCATGTGATAGCTCTTTGGCTGATCCGTTCATTTGTTTCATTTGTTCTGTCATTTCTGATGTTTTATCAGAGATTTTCTCAAAACTCACTTTCGTTTCATCTGTAATGTTTAAACCAGATTGTACCTCTCCTGCTACTTGTTTAAACATTTTCTGCGATTTTTCTATTTCATCGACAATTTCGTTCGTCAGGCTTTCAATCTCTTTTGAAGAGCTTCCTGACTGCTCTGCCAGCTTGCGGACTTCTTCTGCCACAACAGAGAAGCCTCGACCTGCTTCGCCTGCTCGTGCGGCTTCAATCGCAGCATTTAAAGCAAGGAGATTGGTTTGATCCGCGATGCCGTTAATGACACCCAAAATGTTTGTAATATCCTTTGATTTTTGCTCTAGGCCTGCAATAACAAGCTCGGCTTCCTTCACTGCGTGTTCAATGGTTTGCATTTGACCTGCTGTTTTTTGAACGAGTTCTCCTCCAGCCTGAGCGGTTTTGCTCGATTCGATCGACGATTCCATCATATGAGAGGTCGTGTCGACCATATGCGATAAGCTGCGATCCATTTCGTTTAACTGGACTGAGCTTTTTTCGATCATATCATTTTGATGTTCAGTGCTGTTTGAGAACTGTTCAATAGATGATGTAATATGCTCGGTTGCTTGTGCTGTCTGTCCCGCACTTGCTGTTAACTCTTCAGAAGAGGCAGCCACATTTTCAATGGAATTCTGAACGGCTTGAATGACTTGTTTTAGCTTTGCTGACATGTTGTTAAAGCTGTGCCCAAGCTTACCGATTTCATCGTGCGTACGAATTTCAATTTGCTGTGTCAAATCACCCTGACTGATTTTCTCAGCCGATTCAGAGAGCTCTATCAGTGGCTTTCGAATCGATTTAATAATAAAATAAATCGCGATTCCGCCAATGACAATTGCAGCTGCAAGGATGATCAGTGTTAAGTCAAGCACTGGCTGTGCGGCTTCTTTTACTTCATCCACATACATCGTTCCAGCCAGCTTCCAGCCTGTTGCTTCATTTGTGTCAAAAAACATTTGCTTCGGCTGGCCTTTGTATTCATATTCAAAGCTGCCTTCTTTTTTATCATACAGTTTTGAGATGAAGTCACCAGTCAGCTTTGTTCCAGCCTTATCAGTTTTATGGGCAACATAACGCTGATCTGAGGTGGCAACAAACGCATAGCCTTCTTGGCCAATTTTGATGCTGTTTGTATCTTTTACAACCGTATTCAATCGTACATTTACCCCAATCACACCAGATCCATCTGCCAACTGTTCTGATATTGTGATGAGCAGGTCATCAGATGACTTGTTTACAAAAGGATCTGAGATGATGAGTTTCTTATCCTCCATCGATTGCTGAAACCATGGCTCATTTTTTGCGCTCTTTACACTACTCCCTTTATCGATCTCGGAGTATTCAGTTAGTTTACCATTCTGATCTGCAATAAATACTTCCACCACATCGTCATCTGTTTCCGATAACTGCTCTAATTTTACCCTAAGTAAATTTTTGTTTTTTGCAGTCAATTCATCTTTTTTTACCGATTTGGCTAAGTATGAAACAACGTCCATTTTAGGATGAATATCTTTATTAATGAGTTCATTTAATTGCTGAACACCATTTTCGGCACTAGACATAATCTCATCATTGAGAGACTTTGATGCCACTTCATAAGAAAATGCTGCCAATACGAGAATTGGCACTAGGAGAATCGCTAAGAATGCAGTAATTAATTTCTTCGACATCGTAAAGTGCTTAAATAAGTTGATTTTTTTCATGACTCTACTCCTTTTGATTTATGTTTTGTGGTCTCCCTCTTCTATTCTTAGGTAATATGAATTATTTTTCAAGGATTAATGTTCAGAAAATCACCAAAATAAGTATATTTACCTATTTCTTTTGATTTACACAAACAAAAAAGAGCCTCTTGCTGGAGGCTCTTTTCTTCATGTCTATTCGACCTTAAATTTGCTAATTAAATCACGTAATTCTTCTGCCATAGAAGAGAGTGTGGCAGAGGACGAGCTGATTTCTTCCATTGATGCCAGCTGTTCTTCTGCTGAAGCGGCAATGTCTTGAATATTTGCAGAGCTTTCACGTGATACTTCTGCAATCTCACGGACAGCCTCTGACACATGTGCAGAGCCTTTTGAAAGCTGGACAACGGTTTGATTCATCATTTGGAGCTGGTCAGAAATCTCTTTTGTCATGTCGAAAATATTGTGGAAGCTTACTTTTGTTTGTTCAGTGAAGCTTAAGCCAGATTGTACTTCTCGATTGACCGCGGTGAATACTTCCTGTGATACATCGATGTCCTGCACGATTTCTTTGATCAAATTCTCAATTTCTTTTGCCGAGTTGGCCGATTGAACCGCCAGTTTTCTTACTTCTTCTGCTACAACGGAGAAGCCTCTGCCAGATTCCCCAGCTCTTGCTGCTTCAATCGCTGCATTTAGTGCAAGTAAATTCGTTTGATCGGCAATTCCATTGATGACACCAAGAATTTGGGTAATGTCTTTAGATTTACTTTCAAGCGCACTGATGACATTCTCTGCTTTTTTGACAGACTGATCAATGACGTTCATTTGAGAAGCAGTTTTTTCAACAAGCTGTCCGCCTTCTCCTGCGATATCTGTTGATTTAATGGATGAAGCAGTAATGGATTCAGCCGATTCATTCATATGTTGAAGGCCGCGATTCATTTCCTCTAACTCTTCTGAGCTCAATTCGACTTTATCATTTTGGCTTTCATTTCCACTGGAGAATTGTTCAATGGCTAGTGTAATATGCTCTGTTGCTTTACTCGTTTGCCCAGCGCTGGCAGTCAGTTCTTCTGATGAAGATGCGACATTTTCGACTGAAGTTTGAACGGCTCCAATAAGGGATCGTAATGAGTCAATCATCGTATTAAAGCCTTTACCAACTTGGCCAATTTCGTCATCCGATTTGATTTGAAGTTTATCGCGTAAATCACCTTCGCTGACTTTCTTCGAGAAGCGGGCAAGATTGGATAATCTTTTTGAAATAGAGCGGACGATAAAGAAGATGAGGGTTCCTGCAACAATGAGTGTGACACTGAACACAATAATGGCTGTATGGAACACAGGTCTTGCCGCATCTTCTACTTCTGATACGAGCATCGTTCCACCAATTTTCCAGCCGGTTAATTCATTGGTGACATATGCAACCTTTTTATCTGTTCCTTTAAGCGTGTAGCTGCCGCTTCCTTCTTTGTTTTTAAAAATAATACTGGCCAGATTCTCATTGACCTGACTTCCTGACTTTTGGGTTGGATCTGCTAAAACGGTTTTATCTTCCTCCATGATGAAAGCATAGCCTTTTTGCCCAATTTTGATTTCTTTTAATTTTTGGAGCAGGCTGTCAATTTCCATATCAATACCAATGACACCTGAACCATCTTTCAATTTTTGCGCAATCGTAATAACCATTTTGCCTGTCGATGCTGCTACATATGGTTTTGTGATGACTTGTTTCCCGTTTTCTGCATTCAGCGCATCTTGATACCATGGACGCTCTCTTGGGTCGTAGCCATCAGGCATCTTTTGAACTGGGTATTGCATAAACATTCCCTTTTCAGAGCCTGCATAGATAGCAGATACATCTTTTTTATTAATTTTTCCATATTGCTGTAATTCTTTAATCGTTGCACTTCTATTTTTCTCTTGAAGACTAGACGCTTTGAGTGAGTCTGCAAACAGTGTCACAGCATCTGCTTTGTTTCCAATATTCTCGTTGATTAAGGTATCAAATGCATTGACCTGACTCATTGCACTGCCCATAATCTGTTTGTCTAGCTCGGTCTTTGATGTGAAAAACGCACTAATTGTCAGTGCCACGGTTGGCAGGATTAAGACGACCAAAAAGGCAATGATTAATTTTTTTGAAATGGATGGTTTTTTGAACCATTGGATCATTTTTCCCATTTTAACTTTCCCCCTTTACATCTCTAAAGTTATTATCGGATGAAAGGTTTATTTTTAGAGGCTGGAAATGTCGTTTAAAAATAAAAAAAATACCCAGACAATTCTGGATATTTTTTCATCGTTATTTAATTAATTTTAAATTGACTTGTGAGCTCTTTTAGTTCCTCTGCCATGTTAGCAAGTGTGACAGAAGAGGATGAGATTTCTTCCATAGATGCAAGCTGCTCTTCAGCGGAAGCCGCAATATCCTGAATGTTTGCCGCGCTTTCTCTAGAGACTTGTCGCATCTCCTGCATCGCCTGTGAAACAAGCTTTGAACCGCTCGATAGGTCGATCGCCGTATCGTTTAATTGAGTCAGTTTTTTCGACATTCCTTCTGCCGCCTCATAAATGTTTCGGAAGCTTTCTTTTGCTTCTTCTGTCATACCGAGTCCTGCATTTACTTCTCGATTGACCGCTTTGAACATATCTTGAGATTTAGCAATTTCTAACACAATTTCCTGGATGAGCTTTTCAATTTCTTTCGCTGAATCCGCAGATTGGACAGCCAGCTTTCTCACTTCTTCTGCAACGACGGAGAAGCCGCGTCCTGATTCACCTGCTCTTGCTGCTTCAATTGCTGCATTTAGCGCAAGTAAATTCGTTTGATCCGCAATGCCGTTAATGACATTTAAAATACTCGTAATATCTTTAGACTTGTATTCTAATTCTTTCATGACCTGTTCTGCTTCTTGTACAGATGTATCAATATGTTTCATTTGGCTCGCTGTACTTTCAACAATTCGGCCGCCTTGACCAGCTGCCTCTGTTGATTGAAGGGAGACAGCAGCCACTTCTGATGAAGTATGTGACATATCTTGTAATCCTTCGTTCATTGACACCAGCTGATTTGTACTAGATTCAACTTTCTCGTTTTGCTCTTCATTTCCATTTGAAAATTGTTCAATCGACATCGTGATATGCTCTGTTGCTTTACTTGTTTGGCTGGCACTTGCTGTCAGCTCCTCTGAAGCCGAAGCCACATTGTCGACAGACTGCTGTACAGCACGAATGACCTCACGAAGAGATTCACTCATTTTGCTAAAGCTTCTTGTAAGGTCTCCTATCTCATCCTTCGATTTTGTTTCAATGGTCTCCGTTAAATCCCCATCGCTCACCTTTTCTGAGAAATCAACAAGCCTTCTCAGTCCAATTGTAATAGAGCGAACGATAAAGAAGATAGCGACACCGCCAAGGATAAATGAAGAAATTAAAAGAATAATGGCAGAATTCCAAACTGGCTGTGCTGCTTCTTCTGTTTCTGAGACAAACATCGTTCCAGCAATTTTCCAACCTGTTAAATCATTCGTAACAAAAACGAGACGCTTTTGTTCTCCTTTATTCTCATAAGTTGATGTTCCTTCTTTGCCGCTGTAAAGGATAGATGAAATATTTCCCGTGACTTTAGATCCTGATTTTTCTTCTGGGTGGGCTACAATTTGCTTGTTTTTATTTGCAATAATTGGATATCCTTCTCGTCCAATTTTAATATCTTTTATTTTATCTACAATGTCTTGCACATCAATGTCGATTCCGATGACTCCCGACCCATCCTTCAGGCGCTGAGCAATTGTGACAACCATGCCGTTTGTTTTGGCAGAGCCGTTTCCGTTTGTTGTGGCAGAAATGTATGGATTGGAGACAACTGGCTCACCTTTTTCATCCTGCATCGCTAGTTGATACCAATCACGTGTTGTTGGATCATAGCCTTTTGGTATGTCTACTTTAGGAAACTGAATGAAATCACGATTTTTACTTGCCGCATAAAAACCTACTACATCATCTTCATTGATTTTGCTGTATATCTCAAAATGCTCATACAGTTCGTCCTGGTTTTTCTTTTTAAAGTCTGCAGCAGTAGATGTTTCAGCAAAGAGTTTCACCGCATTTTCCTTATTCGAAAGCTTTTGCTCGATCATGTCATTCAGTTCATTGACTCTTGCATTTGCTCCGTACATGATTTCATGATCTAGTTCTTCTTTGGCAATCTGATATGAAATCGTACTGAGTGTAATAATGGGCAAGACGAGAACAAGCGTGAATGAAATAATCAATCTTTTAGAAATAGATGGTTTTTTCAACCATTTTATGACACTTTTCATGTTTTTCCTCCTTTTAAACGTTATGTTATATATCGGACGGCTTGATATTATTTTCATGTTTTTCAAATAAAAAGGATGACTTTTTGTTTATTTCCACAAATAGATTCCTTGCCCAAGCATCACGCATACGCTAATACAAAAGGGGGCGCTTTTCATATGATTATCCTTTCAGGACAGCCAGTGACAAATGAACAGCTGGCTTCGTTTCAGCTAGAGGGACAAAAGCGGATCATTTTGATGCAATTACAAGCCTCAAATGATACATTTCGCTATAGGCAAGCATCTGATTTGTTATTTGAGGTCACGTTACGATCAAACATTATGAATGCTGCAAGAGATTTGAATAAAAGTGGTGCCTCATTTGCTATCTTTCAAAGGTCTCGTGCAAATGACGCATTTTGGCGTGTATCGGAAGCAGGCGCACTAGAGCTCCGCTATCAAGTAGAACCATCTAGAGGAATAAAAGACATTTTTGAAAATGGTTCAAAATATGCTTTTGAATGTGCAACGGCGATTGTCATTGTGTTTTATATGGGGGTCCTCCAAACGGTAGGAGACGAGAAGTTTAATCGAAGACTTCGAAGTTTAACACTGTATGACTGGCACTATGATACATTGTCCATTTATACAGAGCGTGGGAATGATTTTATTTATGGGGATTGCTTATATTTCGAAAATCCAGAGTTTAGCTATCAGCAGTCGCAATGGCGCGGGGAAAATGTGATTTACTTAGGAGAAGATCAATATTACGGACATGGGCTTGGGATTTTAACAGCCGCAGAAATTATCGACAAATTAAATAATAGACGACGGCCAGGTGCGGTTCAATCCGCCTATTTATTGCCGCAGACTACCCGGATGGATGTAATATATCTCAGGCAAATGTTTGGCAGCTAAAAAAAGCCTCTTGTCTATTGGTTATGACAAGGGGCTTTTGTATGCCTTGCGTTTACGATAATCTTGGAGTGTGCCTAGCAAAGTGTTCACAAGGATCTCCATTTCTTCCAAATCTTTTCTTGTGACCGGCGGATCGTGCTGGCTCCACTTTACGTATCGAACAAAATAGTACTGACGAATGGGCGTAAGAATGGCAGGAGAGTGCGGGAAGTCATCAAACCAACATTCAATTTGTCCTTTTTTTCGGTATGAATGTTTTAAGATGTCCATCCTGTCCACCACCCATCATGATTTATGTCTGCGTCAGTTCGTGCATAATGTCTTCAACGGTTAAAATCGAGTGAATACGTCCTACACCCTGTCCTGCCCAAAGAGCCATTTGATCATAGTTTCCCTCGGCTGCGGCTGCTTTTCGCATCGGCGTTGTCCATACATGCTGCACTGGATAAGGGAGAACCTTGTCTTCATGCAGGCGTTCATCCTCCATCCACTGATTCACAATACCTCTCGCTCTTTTCCCAGAAAAAAGCCTTGTTACCCGTGTCCCGCTGCTCTCTGTCTGTAGAAGGGCCTTCTTGTATACCTCTGCGGCAGCACTTTCCTCACTAGCTAAAAAACGTGTGCCGATTTGAACTGCATCTGCTCCAAGCGCTAGCGCTGCTTTCACACCTGCTCGGTCCGTGATCCCTCCGGCAGCGATCAAAGGTACCCCGCAGAGCGGTTTGACGTCAGAGATGAGACTAAACAGCCCCACTAGCGCGTCTCCTTTTGTACGTAAAAATGTGCCGCGGTGCCCCCCTGCTTCACTTCCTTGCAAAACAATGGCATCCATTCCTTTATCCTCTAAAAGCAGTGCTTCCTCTTTTGTAGTCGCCGTTCCGATTAAAAGAATCCCCTTTTGTTTTAAGCGCTGAATCGTTTGTTCATTTGGACAAGCAAAGGTAAAGGAAACGATCGGAACGTCTTCTTCCAGAAGAATGTTGATTTTCTGTTCAAAATCATCCCATAATTCCTCTTCACTCGGCATCCTATCTGCTGCCGGCCGTACAGGCAGTCTCTTCTCCCAAAATGCCACATCCTCTTTTTTTACATCTGGAATTGGCTCTGGTACAAACACATTGACCTGAAACAGGCGAGATGTCAGCTGTTTGATCTGTCTAATCTGCTGCCTTATATCGTCAGGCTGTACATATCCGCTTGCCAGGCTCCCAAGTCCTCCATATTGTGAAACAGCGGCTGCCAGCTGCGGTGTCACAGCTCCTCCTGCCATTGGCGCTTGGATAATTCCATGTTCGATTTGCAATAATCTTTTGATATCCCCCATTTATTTCCCCCATCTCTTACTCGTTTGATGACACTTGTATATAAAAATGGCGATGTCTCGGCCCGTCAAACTCACAGAAATAAATTCCCTGCCACGTTCCAAGCACAAGATCACCATCATTGATGAGAACATGCTGAGACGCGCCCATATAACTTGCTTTCATGTGTGCTGCTGTATTCCCTTCCATATGCCGGTCCTTTGGATGTTCCCACGGAAAGACTTCGTCAAGCCGGCGAAGCATATCCCGTTTCACATCTGGGTCCGCATTTTCATTAATGGTGATCCCTGCTGTCGTATGTGGACAATAGACGATGACGGTTCCATTTTGTATGCCTGTTTCCCTTACATATTGGTGAACCTCGTGGGTGACGTGAATCATGTCATCGCGTTTATCTGTTTGTACATTGATTTTTTTCATATGAACTGCTCCTTTTTGACATTTCTATAAAACCATACCCTTTTTAAATGAAACAAATCACCGCCAATCGGCAGAAAACAAATCTCTTACCTAAAGTTTACCAAGCAAAAAAACCTCGTCAAGCGCTACGAGGTTTTTAAGAAAAGTGAACCTTTTTGACTTCAATGGTCCGTATATGATGATCTTCTGCATCAAGAATAGTAAATTCACAGCCTTCTGCTTCAATCGTATCTCCAATCTCAATATCAAATTTATGCGTCATCATCCAGCCTGCAATTGTATCAACATCATCATTTTCAATGGCTAAATCCAATAAATCATTTACTTCATCAATCAACGCTTTCCCGTCCATCACATAATGGAAATCACCTTTTTTCACGATGTGGGGTGTTTCATCCTGATCATATTCATCTCGAATTTCTCCGACAATTTCCTCTAAAATGTCCTCAACTGTGACAAGTCCCGCTGTTCCTCCGTATTCGTCTACGAGCACTGACATATGAATTCGTTCCTTTTGCATCAAAATGAGCAATTCTTGAACGGGGGTACTTTCAATCACGCGTATCACCGGACGCATTAAGTCTTCAATAGAAACGTCTTGATTCAGAAAGCTCGCCTTAAACACATCTTTGCTATTGATCACACCAATCACATGATCTTTGTCTTCTTTAATAACAGGGTAGCGTGTGTACCTTTCGTTCAGCATATAATGCGTCACGTCTTCTAAGGTTTGTTCAATTTCTATAGCTGAAATTTCTGTACGCGGGATCATGATCTCTCTTGCCACTCGGTTATCAAATTCAAAGATTTTATTCACATATTTGTACTCAGATTGGTTAATCTCACCCTTCTCATAGCTTTCAGATAAAATGAGACGCAATTCTTCCTCACTGATCGCCACTTCATGTTCTTTGACAGAATGAAAACCAAATAATTTCACAATGCTACGTGCAGATCCATTTAATGCTTTAATAAACGGAAACATGACTTTATAGAAAAAGATGAGTGGTTTTGCTGTTACAAGGCTTACGGCCTCTGCCTTTTGAATGGCAATCGTTTTAGGCGCCAGTTCTCCAACAACGACATGTAAAAACGTAATGATCACAAATGCGATGATAAACGATAGAATGTCTGTCAATGCGGAATGAAGCCCTAATTTTTCAAACAGCGGATGCAAAAAATGCTCTACTGTCGGCTCCCCCAGCCAACCTAAGCCTAAAGCTGTGATGGTAATGCCAAGTTGACAGGCTGATAAATATTCGTCGAGATTTGATATCAGCTTTTGAACATGAATGGCTCTCTTATCACCACTTTCAATCAATTGATTGATTTTAGAGCCTCTAATTTTCACAATCGCGAATTCAGTGACAACAAAAAATGCTGTCGCAGCAATGAGTAATAGGACTAAAAATACGTTTAAAATATACAAAAAAACCCTTACCTAACAATGGTAAGGGCTCACCTCCTCTGGCATCAATTAATCATTACGGCCATTTAGGAAGATCATTACAAAACGGAGCAATTCAAACAGGGAGACAAGTGCCGCTGCTACGTACGTCAGAGCTGCAGCATTTAATACCTTGTTCACGCCTCTTTCTTCACTGCTTCTAATGATTCCTTCTGAAACAATGATATCTTTGGCACGAGAACTTGCGTTAAACTCGACAGGCAATGTCACAAGCTGAAAGAACACAGCTGCTGAGAACAAAATGATCCCAAGCCCGATTAAGTTAAGGCTGCTGAGCAAAATTCCACCAAGGAAAAGAAGCGGAGCAACACCTGATGCAAAGTTCACGACTGGAAAGATCTTATGTCTCAAAACAAGCGCACCATAGGATTCCTGATGCTGCAAGGCATGTCCAACCTCGTGTGATGCGACTGAAATGGCCGAAATGGAATGGCCGTAGTACACAGGCTCAGATAAACGAACCACACGCTGCGTCGGGTCGTAATGATCAGTCAAAGTTCCTCTTACCGGTTCAACAGGCACGTCGTATAACCCGTTGCGATCTAAAATATATCGAGCGGTTTCAGCACCTGTTTTCATACTGGATGCATCAACCTTTGAATACTTTTCAAAATTATTCTTCACTTTAAATTGTGCCCAAAATGATAATCCCAATGCGGCAAATGTTAAAAAATAAAAAAACAGCATGCTCATCAGCTTCCTTTTATTTTATATATTTATTTACAATTTTAATGACTTTTATGTACCATGTACAGCAAAAAGCACTAGGTCTTTTTCAGGGGAATAACCATTCCAATGAAAAAGAAAAACACACCTAAGCATGCTGTATAAAAGGTGACTGAACCATAAAGGTCTTGAAAAAAATGCAGCCATGAAAAATCACTCATAAAATGATTCACAGCATTTAAGTCAAACACAAGTAAGATGACAGCTGATGATAAAAAGTGCGCGCCAATAAAAAGAAGTACGGTCTTTTGAACAAACGACATTCGAATTCCCTCCTTCTTCTCCCTTATTTTAAGGTATGGGTTCTATTTCAATACATGACGAAGATGAAAAAATGTTTCCGCAATCGGGCATACTGACATTAGCAGTCTCCTGAAAGGAAGAGTTCGATGAAATCAAACCGTATCTTTATTGCTTGGCTAAGGTGGCCGCTCTATCTTCGAATTGCCATCATCATTTGTTTTTTGCTTCTCTTTTTTGGACAATTAATTGTTTTGCTTGAACCGAAGCAGTATCATACGATCTTTGATGGGATCTGGTGGGCACTCATTACTGTTTCTACGGTTGGCTACGGTGATTTTGTGCCCCAAACGATGCCGGGACAAGTAGCGGGCATGGCGCTCATTTTTATCGGAGCAAGCTTTGTCACCGCTTATTTCGCCACGCTTGCCGCCGCTGTGTTCAGCAAGCAGCACCATTATGTTGAAGGAAAGGTCGCCTTTAAGGGGAAAGGGCATCTGATTATCGTCGGCTGGAATGAGAAAACGAACAAACTGCTTCAATCGTTTCAAACGATTGATCCAGCCATGCCGATTGTACTGATTGATGATTCCTTAAAGGAGGGACCACTTTTAGAGAATGTTCATTTTATTAAAGGACATGGCACCGAAGATGTCACACTACGCAAAGCTAATATTACTAGTGCAAATGCACTGATGATTACCGCAGATCAGCATGAGAATGAAGTGACAGCCGATATGCAGAGTGTGTTAACATTACTTGCGGCAAAAGGAATAAATCCTTCACTATACTGTTTAATTGAAATCTTAACAGATCGTTATGTGAAAAATGCCGAACGTGCTGGAGCCAATCAAGTCATTCATACCTCTGATGCAGTCAATCATTTAATGGTCGAACACTTTCTTATCAAAGAACAGTTCACGGCGTTAAAGAAAAAACGCCATATGACATTGCATAAACACATCACCATCATACCTGTACCGACTTCATTAGCTGGAGAAACATTCTTAACAGCGCTGCATCACTTTTTAGAGCACCATGTGATCATTGTCGGCGTACAAAAAAAAGAAGGACCCATGATGAATCCTCCCTTTAGCTATGAGCTTCATCCAGAGGATGAACTGATCAGCCTTTAAAGCAGCGCGTCTTCTAACTCCTTGACGAGTGAAAAGCCAATCTCAGCATAAGCATTTGATACATCTCCATCTTTCTCTTTTGGTTCTTGGAATTGGTTAAAGGATGCTCCCACATTTCCAATCATCGCATGATCATCTAACTTGTCTTGATATACATGCTTTAAGAGAAATGGATGTCCCATTTTCACCACAACACCCGGCTGATCTAGCTGGCCTTTCTCAGCCGTGAAAGGAACTCTGAGAAAGGTATAACCATCACGGTTATCAATTTTATAATCAAAATACCCGTGATCATAATCCCAGTTGCCATTAATGACATACCCGAGCGGCTTCATCGTTTCTTCCAAATGGTAAAGTGAAAAGCTTTCACCAGGCAGCCTGGATGGTACATGAATCATACGAAACCCTCCTTTTTGTATAGGGTTCGTTAAAGAGAGGAATTCATACATTTGCCTCTCGTGATTTGTACATTGTTTGTAAAAGCAGCATCAAATAAGCTTTGATTGGATGATTGTGTCGTCTCATTTGAACTTCCAGAACCTGCTGTTTCCTTCGTAACGCTCTTAGAACAAATGCGTCCAACATTGCCAAAGTTGACGATTGCCTGGCCAGATATATCATGAATATAAATATGATTTGTCCTCATTCTTCAACCTCCTCCATTCATTATTCTATGTTCAGAACATGGGAAGGCTTGCACAGGAATCTTAAGAATACAAAAAAGGCACACCCTTATGAAAAGGTGTGCTCAGCGTGTAGACAAACCCTCGCATTCGTTGTCAGCTCTGCGCGCTGGTGCTCACGAATGTCAAATTCGCTCCGCAAAAGTAGCTGAACTTCCTAGACTTCAAAGGTTTTCAATCACGCTGAAAAGAAGACAAAGGGCTAAAATAACGATCATTTTAGCCCTTTGTCAACAATCTGAGGCACACCCTTATGAAAAGGTGTGCCTTTCGTTCTTATGATTGTTTTAGACGGCTCTCAAGCTCTGCTTTTTTCTCTTCGAAGCCCGGTTTTCCTAATAAAGCAAACATATTCACTTTATACGCTTCTACACCAGGCTGATCAAATGGATTGACGCCTAGTAAATATCCAGACATTGCACATGCTTTCTCAAAGAAGTACACGAGGTATCCGAATGTATAAGCATCCATCTCAGGAATTGTCACGATGAGATTCGGTACTTTTCCATCTGTATGGGCAAGCATCGTTCCTTCAAATGCTTTTTTATTGACGAAATCAACCGTTTTTCCTGCCAGATAGTTCAAGCCATCAAGATCTTGTTCTTCTGCTTCGATGACAAGCTCATGACGTGGCTTGTCTACATTCACGATTGTTTCAAACAAGTCTCTTCTTCCTTCTTGAACATATTGACCAAGAGAATGAAGATCTGTTGAGAAGTTAGCAGATGAAGGATAAATTCCTTTTTCATCTTTCCCTTCACTTTCACCGAATAATTGCTTCCACCATTCTGCGAAATATTGCAAGCCTGGCTCATAGTTAATCAGCATTTCAATCGTTCTGCCTTTATTGTAAAGGACGTTGCGGACGACAGCATATTGGTAAGCCGCATTTTCAGAAAGCTCAGATGAAGCGAAGTCTTCGCTTGCTTTTGCCGCGCCTTCCATCATCTGATCAATGTCTGCACCGCTCACAGCGATTGGCAAAAGACCGACTGCTGTTAATACAGAATAGCGTCCACCGACATCATCAGGGATGATAAATGATTCATAGCCCTCTTCAGTTGCTAATGTTTTAAGCGCACCGCGTGCCTTGTCAGTTGTTGCATAAATACGTTTTTTCGCTTCTTCAGCACCGTACTTTTCAATAAGGAGCTTTTTAAAGATGCGGAACGCAATGGCTGGCTCTGTTGTTGTTCCAGATTTAGAAATCACGTTAATGGAGAAATCTGCATCTTCCAGCAGATCCATCACATCTGTTAAATAAGACGAACTGATGTTGTTTCCAATAAAAATGATTTGTGGTGTCTTTCGTTTGCCTTTTGGCAAAGTGTTATAGAAAGAATGGTTCAAAAATTCAATCGCCGCACGTGCGCCTAGATAAGAGCCGCCGATTCCGACAACAAGCAGGACATCAGAGTCAGACTTAATTTTATCTGCACTTTTTTTAATGCGGGCAAATTCTTCGCGGTCATATTGCTTAGGCAAGTCAACCCAGCCTAAATAATCACTGCCTGCACCTGTTTGTTCATGAATATTATGATGAGCCACCTTCACAAAATCTTTTAAATATGTAAGCTCATGTTCTTGAAAGAAAGGTAACGCTTTCGAGTAGTCAAATTGAATATGTGTCATCGCTGGTAAGCCCTCCATTACGTTAGTTCTGTCTCTTTCACTTTAGCGGAACTAGCTGTTGAAATCAAGTGATCGTCACTGGCATGGCAAAAAGCCGCTTCTCTGAATGAGAAGCGGCAATCTGAATTATAAAGAAGCTTTCAAAATCGATAGAATGTCATCACGACCAAGTTTCATAAAGTTGCCAAAACCACCGTATTCCATTTCTTTCGCTGCGATGTCAGCAATTTTGTCCAGCTGATCCTCGCCGATGTCATAGTCCGCTAAACGGCTTGGTGCTCCTAGACTTGTCCAGAAGGCTGACAGTTTGTCGATTCCTTCTAACGCGATGTCACGATCTGATTTTCCTTCTGTCTCGATATCGAACATGTTCAACATAAGGTTTTTAAAACGTTCCACATTATGATCGAGTGTATGACGCATCCAGTTCGGGAAGAGAATGGCAAGTCCGCCTGCATGCGGAATGTCATAGACAGCTGATACTGCATGCTCAATCGTATGGGACGCCCAGTCGCCAAAGTAACCCATTTGCAGCGTGCCATTTAAAGCGATCGTTCCTGCATAAAGAATGGTTTCACGATGCTCATAGTTTTGTAAGTCTTCTAGCAGTTTTGGTGCTGTCTCGATGACTGTTTGAAGAACAGCAAAACACATCCGATCCTGTAGAGGTGTGTTTTTTACATTATGGAAGTATTGCTCAAAAACGTGGCTCATCATATCAACCATGCCATACACCGTCTGATTTTCTGGCACAGAATACGTATGCTCAGGGTCTAGAATTGAAAATGCAGGATGAGTAACTGAACTTCCCCATACATATTTTTCATTCGTTTCCCAATTTGTGATAACAGAATCTGGGTTCATTTCTGATCCAGTTGCTGCAAGTGTCAGCACTGTGCCAAACGGCAATGCTTTTTGAGCAGTTGTTTTCTTTGAAATAATATCCCACACATCACCGTCATACTCTGCTCCGGCTGCAATTGCCTTTGTACAATCGATGACACTACCGCCGCCAACGGCTAATAAGAAATCAATGTTCTCATTTTGACAGATGTCGATTCCTTTTTTCACTGTCGTGAGACGTGGGTTTGGTTCAACGCCAGACAGCTCAAATACTTCAGCATCTGCTTCTTTCAACACATCAATGACCTTGTCATAAAGACCATTTTTCTTAATGCTGCCACCACCATATACAAGTAACACTCGTTTCCCATAACGAGCGAGTTCGCTTTTGAGTCCTTCTAGTTGTCCTTTTCCAAACATTAATTTTGTTGGATTATAGTAAATAAAATTCTCCATCTGTTCTACATCTCCTTAAAACGAATATATCCAAAAACATGAAAGACTACTGTAACATATGTACACGATGAACTCAAAAAAGATAGCTGCTAAAAGCAGCTATCTTTTTGATGTTCGATTATAAAGAAGCGTTTAGAATAGCTAGAACGTCTTCTTTGTTTAGCTTCTTAAATTGACCAAATTCACCACGTGCCATTGCACGGTCTGCAATCAAGTCAATTTTCTCATCATTGATGTCATAATCCGCTAAACGGCTTGGTGCTCCCAAGCTAGTCCAGAAAGCAGACAGCTTGTCGATACCTTCTAAGCCGACCTCTTCGTCTGTTTTGCCCGCAGGGTCTACATCGAATACGCGCACCGCTAGTTGCTTAAAGCGGCCTGGGTTTTCTTGAATCACATGCTTCATCCAGTTCGGGAACAAGATCGCAAGTCCGCCTGCATGAGGAATGTCATAGACAGCGGATACCGCATGCTCAATGTTGTGAGATGCCCAGTCACCACGTGCCCCCATTGAAAGCATTCCATTAAGTGCAATTGTGCCAGTGAATAAAATGGTTTCACGCAGCTCATAGTTCTCAAGGTCGTTGATCAGCTTCGGTGCCGTTTCAATGACAGTACGAAGAAGTCCTTCACACATACGATCTTGGTAAGGCGTATTTTCCGTGTGATGGAAATATTGTTCAAACACATGTGACATCATGTCAACCATGCCATAAATCGTATGGTTTTTAGGCACAGTGAATGTGTTGACTGGATCAAGAATAGAGAATTTCGGGAAAACTGCTGGACTTCCCCAGCCATACTTCTCATTTGTTTCCCAATTTGTGATCACTGATCCAGAGTTCATTTCAGAGCCTGTTGCAGCAAGTGTTAACACCGTACCGAACGGAATAGCCTCCATTGGGACGTGCTTACGTGTCACAATATCCCAAGCATCTCCATCGTACTTCGCACCAGCTGCGATCGCTTTCGTAGCATCAATGACACTGCCGCCGCCAACTGCCAAAATAAAATCAATGCCGCTTTCTTTGCAAAGCTCAATTCCTTTTCTCACTGTTGTTAAGCGCGGGTTTGGCTCAACACCAGCAAGTTCAGTGATTGTAGCTCCTGATTCTTTTAGAATGCTGACAACTTGGTCATAAAGGCCGTTTCGTTTAATACTGCCTCCACCATATACAAGTAATACGTTTTTTCCGTATTGTTTAAGTTCATCTGAAAGGGCTGATACTTCTCCCTTTCCAAAGATTAATTTCGTTGGGTTCCAATAAGTAAATCGATCCATTTGATCTCCTCCTCGCGCTACATTATGCGCCTCAATCATTCCAAAAGTAAAGTAATTTGCTTTCATCCATTTTCTTACGCATAGTTTGGCTAAAAATCTGCAAAATATAAATGTATTGATGCTGTATCGAAAGGAGGAATCACGATGAGTGCTATTCAACGTATTGCCCTCGTGCTCACGATTATCGGTGCTATTAACTGGGGACTAATCGGCTTTTTTCAATTTGACTTAGTAGCAGCGATCTTTGGCGGTCAAGGTGCTGCATTATCACGTATTATTTATGGTCTTGTTGGAATTGCAGGTCTTGTCAATCTTGGTCTATTGTTCAAGCCAAGTGAAGAAGCTGTTCACCGTGACGAGCCGAATCCAGAGGTTCGCTAAACAAAAAGACATAAAAAAGGCCGCCTACATGAGGCAGCCTAGGGCACCGTTTGAAGCGGTGCTTTTTTTATTTCTTGATAAGGTCTTTACGGTTTGATTGCTCAATCCACTCTTCAAGTTTATCTTTAAGTGTGTTGAAACCTTGTGGTGCAGCAGCTTCTTCTTTCACTTGCTGTGGTCTTTGTTTCTTTGGTTTGCTTTCTTTTCTTTCAGGTGCTTCTTGTGTAGCACGGATAGAAAGGCTGATTTTTCCTGCATTTTCATCAACAGAAAGAACTTTTACTTGTACTTCGTCACCAATTGAAAGGTGCTCGTTGATGTCTTTTACAAAGCCATGTGTTACTTCAGAAATATGCACAAGTCCTTGAGTTTCTTCATCTAATGCAACAAACGCACCATACGCTTGTAATCCTGTTACTTTACCAGTGTAAACACTGCCTACTTCAAACTTTGTCGCCATGATAACAACTCCTAAATAAATGTTTTAATATTCGTTTATACGCAATTAAAAACTATATCACAGAAAGGTCAGTTACGCAAAATATTTTTTAAATGGGTTTAGATCAGTTCAAAAGGGGGAATACCTGAAAACAAGAATGCTTTCTAGTATTCCCCCCTAATTTGTGAGGCATGAGTCCATCTGGATTGATGCCTTTTTTTATTTTAAGATGGCAGATGCTTCTTCCTTCACTTGTCGATCCTTCAAAAAGCGCTGGATTCTTGAAAGTGATTCCTGAAGATGGTCAAGTGATGAAGCATATGAACAACGAATATGACCTTCACCGCTCGGGCCGAATACATTCCCTGGGACAACGGCCACTTTTTCACTGAGAAGCAGCTCCTCAGCAAATTGTTCTGACGTCATGCCTGTGCTTTTAATCGACGGGAACGCGTAAAACGCTCCGTTAGGCTGGTGGCATGTGAGTCCTAATTCATTCAGGGAGCCAACAAATAAATTACGGCGCCTTCTGTAGCTTTTCTTCATTTTCTCTACATCTTCAAGTCCATTTTTCAATGCTTCTTCTGCCGCATATTGTGCCATTGCGGGCGCGCACATCATAGAATATTGATGTATTTTCAGCATAGCATCACGCAGGACAGGTGGTGCTGCCACATATCCTAAGCGCCAGCCTGTCATGGCAAACCCTTTAGAAAATCCTGAAATCAAGATCGTTCTTTCCTTCATATCTGCGATCGCCGCCACGCTCGTAAAAGCTTCATCGTATGTCAGCTCTGCATAAATCTCATCCGTAATAATGAGCAGGTCATGTTCTTTTGCAAATTGAGCAATATCTTCAAGCTCTTCCTTTGAATAGACAGACCCAGTTGGATTTGATGGAGAGCAAAGCAAGATGGCTTTTGTCTTTGGCGTCAGCTTCGTGCGAAGATCAGCAGAGTCCGCTTTGAAATCTTTTTCAGCTGATGTACTTAAATAGACAGGCACTCCGCCTGCAAGTGTCGTAAGCGCCCCGTACGCAACGAAACAAGGCTCTGGAATGATGACTTCATCTCCGCTATTTAAAATCGCACGAAAGGCTAAATCAAGTGCCTGGCTTCCGCCCACCGTGATAATGAGTTCTTCTTCAGGACTGTAGTTAATGTGAAACCGCTTATATAAGTAGTGGCTCAGTTCTTTTCGCAAAGAGATCAGCCCTGCATTCGCTGTATAAGAGGTCAGCCCTTGTTCTAATGACATAATACTTGCTTCTCTCACATTCCAAGCTGTCACGAAATCTGGCTCGCCGACACCAAGGGAGATGACCCCTTCCATTGTGGCAGCCAAATCAAAGAATTTCCGAATACCTGACGGCTGAATGCTTTGTACCGTTTCAGATAAATAAGACTTTTTCATTTAAGGAGACACCACGATTCTTTTGTCATCGTCTCCTGTTTCAAACACTTTCCCATCATGTTTATATCTCTTTAAAATAAAGTGGGTAGTTGTTGAAACAACGGAATCAAGTGTCGATAATTTTTCTGATACGAAGCGGGCAATATCAGACATTGATCTTCCACGGATCACAACGGATAAATCGTAAACGCCTGACATGAGATAAACAGACTCCACTTCTTGAAATCGATAAATACGTTCAGCAATTTCATCAAATCCGACGCCTCTTTTTGGTGTCACTTTTACATCAATCATCGCTGTAACGCCTTCGTGTCCATCCACTTTACGCCAGTCAATCATGGTTGAATAATCAATAATAACTTTTTGATCTTCAAGCTTTTGAATAATGATTTCGGCTTCTTCTGTTGTTACGCCTGCCATTTTTGCAATTGTATTTAAATCGGCGCGGCTGTTTTCATCTAAAATCTCTAATATTTCAGTTTCTTTTTCTGTTAGTTTCATTTGATTTCACACCTCAGATTATAAAAAGCTAGTTTTAAAAAATCTTCTGAACATTATAGCACGTTTTTCCCATTATGCTAAGCAGGGAAAAGATTCTAATCGTAGATTAAAATCCACATTTTAGGTTACAATACAGTCACCTAACAGAGAGAGTATCAAGTATCGGAGTGATGAGAGTGGACATTGTTCAGCCAGCTTATATGAAAAGTACATTCGGTTTAGATATCTATTACGAGCACTATCCAAATGAGGGAAAGAAGACATTGATCTTAATTCATGGTCTCTTCTCTTCTACCTTCAGCTACCGAAAACTCATCCCGCTTCTTAAACAGGATTTCAATTTAATTGCAATTGATCTTCCGCCATTTGGACAGTCGGAGAAGTCGAATACGTTTATTTACAGCTATCGCAACATGGGCAAAATCATTATTGAACTAGCAGGTTTTTTGCAGATTCAGCATGCAATCCTAGTGGGACATTCAATGGGTGGACAGATCGCCTTATACGCTGCTTCTGAACGGCCAGACCTATTTGAAAAGGCGGTTCTTTTGTGCAGCTCTGGCTATTTGAATAAGTCAAAGAAATCACTTGTTTACAGCACATATATTCCTTATTTTTATCTTTATCTAAAAAGAAAGCTTTTAAAGCAAGGCATTATGAAAAATTTAACGGCTGTTGTGCATGATCATTCCATCATTGATCAAGAGATGGTGGACGGTTATTTAAAGCCTTTTTCAGATGATCAAATCTTTCGAGGGATATTCCGTTTGATTCGGCACCGGGAAGGAGATTTGACCTCGGATGTTTTAAAGAAAATGGAGACACCCGTACTGCTCATTTGGGGCGAGGAAGATCGAATTGTTCCCCTTCAAATCGGAGAAAGGCTGCATAAGGATCTGCCCAATTCGACCTTACATGCATTAAAAAAAACCGGACACCTCATTCCTGAGGAAAACCCGGTCTTTGTGTCTGATCAAATCGGACATTTCAGCCTGTCTTAGCGTGAGCAGGAGCTGCTGTCTCGTATGATAAAAAGCTGATTCGCTGTATGCTGACAGCTTTCTATTGGAAGCAGCTGTTCAAATGAGTGATGGTAGATGGCTTGAATCTCTTTTGCTAAAGATAACGGGTCTTCTGCGTCGTATAATGCACTAATGACGTCAGCAGGCTCCGTTTCATAAAAATCCTCTCCATAATGAAAAGGGTCCCATGCCTTGATGATTTGAATCATCTCTTCTACAGCTTGACTATCTTTCATCGGTATCACCGCTTATAATAAATTTTGTGATGTTTATTTTAGCACAACCAGTAAAGGTTGAAAAACAGCTAGAGGTGGGTTTCATGAATTTCGACGAACAGATCATACGTAAAGGTTCAAAATCAGTGAAATGGGATCAAGCAGAGTCTTTGTTCCTGACAACGGATGCTCTCCCAATGTGGGTGGCCGATATGGATTTTAAAGCGCCGCAAGTCGTCCTTGATGCTTTAAAAGAACGATTAGATCATGGCGTTTTTGGCTATGCATTTCAAGATCAGGATACGCAGCAGGCTGTGGCTGGATGGCTCAAAAGAAGACATGGATGGACAATTCAAACAGATGCTGTCACCTTCACACCAGGCATCGTCACAGCACTTAGTTTTGCTGTCCAAGCTTTTACAGCACCGAATGACGAAGTCGTCATACAGTCACCAGTATATACGCCTTTTTATCAAATGATTGAGCGAAATGGACGGACAGTCTCAACCAATCCTTTAAAAATAGAAAACAACCGCTATATGATGGATTTTGATGATTTAGAGAAAAAGCTGAGCAGACCACAAGCGAAGCTCATGTTCCTATGTCATCCGCATAATCCGTCTGGAAGAGCGTGGACAAAAGAGGAATTAAAACGAGTCGGAGACCTCTGCGTTAAGCATGGTGTCACGGTCATATCAGATGAGATTCATTCAGATTTAATGCTTTATGGAAAGCCGCACATACCTTTTGCAAGTCTTTCTGACGACATTGCACAGATCACGGTGACGTGTATTGCGCCAAGTAAAACATTTAATTTAGCGGGGCTCCAGGCTTCTGCCATTATCATTTCAGATGAAGAAAAAAGAACCCTTTTCAACAAGGAATTGCAAAGACATGGACTGTCCAAACTGAATGCATTTGCGATTCCCGCGATGGAAGCAGCATACCGCCACGGGGATGAATGGCTTGATGCCCTTGTTCTTTATCTAGAAAACAATTTGAAGACAGCGATGGACTATATTGACGAATATCTTCCAAATATGCGTTATATGAAACCAGATGCGTCTTATTTATTGTGGCTGGACATTCAAGACTATCAATTCAGTCAAGCAGAATTGAAACGGAATCTGCTGAAAAAGGGGAAAGTCATACTAGAGCTTGGACACGTGTACGGGCACGAAGGAGACGGCTTTATTCGGATAAATCTCGGCTGTCCTGCTTCAACAGTTAAAGAAGGACTGAAACGCCTTCATCAAGCGTTCACACTATCAACTGAATAACACTTATAGATGAAAAGAACATCCTAACGGGTGTTCTTTTTAAAGAAAAAAACCCTCCTTTTATCATATCTACTTTGTACATGAAATGATATAATGAGAGGAATTACAATTATTTGCGAGGAGAGCATTTATATGGAAATGTTCAAGGATTTTCTGCTCCATGTATCTTTTATTCTATTTCCAATCTTTATATATCATGCGCTATGGCTAAGCCGGACCCCTGCACATTTCCCAAAAACGAATAAACTGCTCATCACAATATTCGCATCCATCTCTTCAGCACTATGTATTATGTATCCAGTTGGTTCGATATTAGATTTGCAGACTGGGCTTCAATCCATACCCCTTGTACTTGCTATTTTATACGGAGGGTATACAGCCGGGATTGTTGCCATCGTGATGAGTTCCATTGTCAAATTCGTGATGTATGGCTCTTTTTTATGGGTTGGGCTCATTGTTGTCCCAATTTACTTTTTCATCCCATTCCTGTTCTACCGGAAATGGCGTCAATATTCAAAGCTGAAAAAGCTGAATTACGGAGTGCTGATCGGTTTATCTAAAGGATTCTTTATTTATATTGGACTGCTTGCGGTCAGCTTAATAGAATACAGTCCAGCTTTTATTATGCAGCAAAAGTTCCTTGAGTTATTTTTATCAACCCTTTACTACATATTCTTTCTTGTGCTCAGTATCTATTCTATTGAATTCATCAAAGAAAATGCGCAAATGAGAACACAGCTCGTCCAGTCAGAAAAACTGACCATTGTGAGTGAACTCGCTGCAAGCGTCGCCCATGAAGTACGCAACCCACTGACAGTTGTGAGAGGCTTTATTCAATTGCTCTTTTCGAGTGACAATGCAAAAGAGCCTGCCAATAAAGATTATAAAAATCTCGTTCTGTCCGAGTTAGACCGGGCGCAGGACATTATCACGAGTTATCTTGATATTGCGAAACAAAACTATTATCAAATTGAATCTCTCAATCTATCGAAATTACTTGAGGAATGTGCATCACTGATGACATCCTATGCAAATTTTAAATCAGTCACGATTCATCAATCCATTGAACCAGACTTGTACATTCAAGGTGATGTAACAAAGATCAAGCAAGTCCTGATTAATTTAATCAAAAATGCAATTGAAGCAGCCCCTGATCATGAAGGGAAAATTGAACTTTTTGCTTCAAAAGAAAATCATAAAGTATGCCTTTATTTCGTTGATAACGGTGTAGGTATGACAGAAAGCCAAATGAAAAAGCTTGGCGAACCGTACTACACTTTGAAAAATAAAGGGACTGGACTTGGGCTGACAGTGACTTTTTCAATCATTGAAAATCACCATGGAACCATTCGTTTCAAAAGCTCACTGCAGTCTGGTACAACTGTCACCGTGAAGTTTCCTGAAGACACAAGAAGAAAATGATCAATCCATTTTTTTTGTTCTTTTTTCATCTATCCGCTCCTGCTTCTTGGACGCACGAATGATGAGGCGAAAGCAAATAAACGCAGCGATAAAGAAAATCACCGTGGTGATAGCCGCTGGGATGTACTCCCTTTTATCTTCAGGAAAATACAGCAGAAAAAGTACGATGAACGACAGCATCGCCATTCCCCCTTTTGCTCGTTTACTTCACTATATTGGCTAAAAAAAATGAAATACCTTCCTATGAGAAGGAAATGGAGGAATTTCACATGATAGACATTCAAATTGGACAAGTTGTGAAAGGTTTTTACAAAACAGGTGTTTACGTTGGGGAGGTGACAGCAGTGAAACCATCAACCTATCTCGTTCAAGTAAAAGCGGTTCTGACACATCCCGTTCAAGGCGACCTGCATCACCCAAAAGAAGCAGACGTGCCTTTTTTCCAGGAGAGACGGGCTTTGGCCTATAGAGAACAGACAAATATCCCTCATCATATGGTGAAGCCTTATGATGACAGCATCCCTGATTATCGAGTGTCACTGAAAGAAGCTGTAAATAAATTGAAACAAACGCTCCAAGCGGATGATTCCAAATGGGCTGAAAAATCAAGAGCATGCCTATCTTCTCTCGAAAAAGATTATTTTCCAGAAGACGACGCCCGCTAATCAGCCGAATCAAAAAAATATGAGAAATCAATCAGCTCACCAATTTTCGTTGTTTGCGGATTTTCTACATAGGCTCTGTCTTTTTCAAAAAGGGTTAGCAGCTGATAAGTCGTCATCGCATCATCGAGTGCTTTATGATGCTTACCAGCTCCCTCACTGCCGTATTCCTTTGCCGCTTTTCGAAGCCCAGTCAGGGTGCGGTCACCAAAAAAGGTTTTATATTCAAAGGCAAGATCTCTCAGCTTCCCCTTAAAAGGAAAGGCAATGTGATTGAGCATACAGTTTTGCTTCAATACCTTCATGTCCATATTGCCCCACGTAATAATCTCACAATTCTCTTCCCCATCAAGTGACACGAGCTTCTCGATAAACGCCTCAAATGAAATCCCGCTCTCTACATCCTGCTGCGTAATGCCGAGGAACGATTTACAGCGCTTCGTCAGCTTCGGGAACTTTTTCGGTTTGACGTAGCTAGAGAATGTGTCTATGATCGTTTCATCTGCTGCTTTCACTACCCCAGCTTCAATAATTTCAGGAAAAAAATTTTGCGGATGATATTTTCCATCAGGCATCGTAAATTCAAAATCGACCACAAGCACCGTCTTCTGTTCCACCAGTCTCACCTCACTTTCTCGTCAGTTTTTCATTCTGATACCATTATATTAAGACGGACCTTGAAATCACTTCATTTTCGTGAAAATAATGCAGATTCACTATGCCCAACCTATTCATCTGATGAAAGATCGTTTATTTTCCTTTATAATTATTAAGGAACACGAAATAAATAAAGAAGGTGGTCTCTATCACAAACAGGAAGAAAAACTTGTACATCATGTGGTTTGTGAACTTTTTTGTATCTGCCAGCATTACAATGATCGTCCCTTTTTTATCACTTTACATAGAATCTCTTGATAGCAGCTATTCAAATGAATTTGTCCAGAGATGGAGCGGCTATGTCTTTGGGGTTACATTTTTGACGGCTTTCCTAATCTCTCCGATTTGGGGACGGATTGGTGACCGGCATGGCTATAAAAAGATTTTATTAATTAATGGTATTGGGATTGCAACAAGTATTCTATTAATGGGGCTTGTGCACACGGTGTATCAGCTATTCGCATTAAGACTTTTCATGGGGCTTGTCACAGGCTTCATATCGACTTCGATGGCACTGATTTCTGCACAAACCGAAAAGGCAACGGCCGGTAAAACCCTTGGAACGATGCAGATGAGTAATGTCGCCGGAGGATTGTTTGGTCCATTAATGGGCGGATTCATGGCAGACAGCGTCGGATTCATTTATACGTTTTTCCTCACAGCGGCTGTCATTTATGTGTCAGCGATTGTGATCATTTTCGGAGTGAAGGAACAGCCAATCCGGTCAAAAGAAGCAAAGCGAGTATCTTACTCACGAAAAGAAGTGCTTGTCCATATTTTCAAACAGCCTTTACTTGTGGTCACGATGCTTCTAACGTTTATTACACAGGTGGGGAACTTTAGTATTCAACCGCTGTTAGCTCTATATATTCACGATTTACATGGTCCGGTTAATCTCGCTTTTTATGCGGGGCTTGCATTTTCTGCAACTGGACTTGGCAATTTGCTGTTTACACGAAAATGGGGAGATCTTGGAGATCGAATTGGTCACGACAAGGTACTGCTTGCCCTTCTCATCCTCTCCTCTATTTTATTCATCCCGCAAGCGATGGCAGATTCCTACGTGATGCTTGTCATATTCCGTTTTCTATATGGAATGGCACTTGGCGGGATTATTCCGTGTACGACAGCGTATATTCGAATTAAAGCACCCGCCTCCATGCAGGGGGAAGTGCTCGGATACAATGTCAGCTTCCGCTTTCTCGGGAATGTCGTTGGTCCGGTGATCGGCGGTATTGTAGCGAGTCATTATGGGATTCCAGCAGTCTTTTATGTCACCGCCGGCATTTTTCTATTTGGCGCATTATTTTTATGGGCGGTCCGCTCTCATTCGAAGGCAACAGAAAGGAGTGTCTGATTATCCTCAGATACTCTTTTTTCTTGTGCAGAAGCCTTATTCACTAGACTTCACGTCCATTTTATTCTAAAAATAACCTTCTCGTAATCGCAAAAGAATGGTACGATATGGCTAGAAAATTGAAGAAAGTGAGTGACCTCATGTTTCGTGCAATTATTGGTTGGTTATTACTTGCTGCCCTCATCCCATTATTTATTCTGACTTTTTATCTATCAAAGGAAGAAGCTGCAAGTGTAAAACCTGTTAACGAAGTGCTTGATCAAAAAATCAAGCTAGAAAAGGTGGATTTTTCCCAAAACAGTTATATGTATGATCGAGATGGTTCTCTGATCTCTGAGATCGTATCAAACGATGAGAACCGCGTTTTCGTCAAATATGATAAAATTCCTGATTCCGTCAAGGAGCTGTTCCTCCGTTCAGAGGACCGCAACTTTTATGACCATAAAGGCATTGACTTTATGGGAGTTGTTCGTGCACTTGCTGCGAATGTCAAAAACCATGGCATCAGCCAAGGAGCAAGTACTATCACACAGCAGTTGTCCCGAAATTTATATTTAAGCCATGAACGTTCGTTCAGCCGAAAGTTTACAGAACTGCTATACTCCTATGAACTTGAGCGGAAATTCTCGAAGGATGAAATTCTCGAAAGCTATTTAAATACCATTTATTTCAGTAACGGGGTTTACGGTGTCGGTTCTGCGGCTAATTACTATTTTGATAAGCCGCTTAGTTCTTTAACGCTCGCACAAATGGCATTTATCTCTGCTATACCAAACAACCCAACGCTGTATGACCCATTGAAACAATTCAAGCACACTAAGAAACGCCAAGAACGACTTCTAGGTATTTTGAAAAACGATGGTGTGATTACCAAAAAGCAATACAAAAAAGCCGTCAAAGAAAAAATCAGCCTGTCCTTAAGTGAAAAGAAAAACCTTTACCCTGACTATGTGACATATGCCAATGAAGAGTTTACCGATCTTGTGTCTGATCAGGAAGGCTTTACAAAACGATTGAAAAAGGCTAAAACGGCTCAAGCGAAAAAGGCAATTCAAAAAGAATTATCCGAAAAGGTCAGTGCCCTGCTCCAGGATGGCGTGAAGATTTATACAGCACTTGATCCTTCCTTACAGCAAAGAGCTGTCTATCAGCTCAATGCACAATTGCCTTACCAAGGTGTAGAAGGCGGATCAGCGGTCATTAATCATGAAACGCATCAAATTGTCGCACTTGCTGGCGGGAAAAACTATAAAAAGTTTGATTTCAACTACGCCTATCAAGCGCAAAGACAGCCAGGCTCTGCGATTAAGCCGCTTTTAGACTATGGTCCTTATATTGATCAAACCGGCGCAACAGCTTCAAGCACCATCAGTGCCGGCAAGTTTTGCAGCAGCGGATACTGTCCGCAAAACTATAATCATAAAACGTATGGAACGGTCACACTTGAAACAGCCTTTAAGAATTCATACAATACCCCTGCGATTCGAATGCTGGATACTGTAGGTGTCCAAAAAGGCTTCAGCTATTTAGAGAAGTTCTCATTCGAACATATCGTAGCGGATGATTACCGCCTACCTTCTGCACTTGGCGGATTTACGAAAGGCTTCTCACCGCTAGAAATAACAGATGCGTATACCGTCTTTGGCAATCAAGGTGCCTATACACAAAGTCATTCGATCACAAAGGTGACAGACTTAAACGGTAAGACCCTTTACAAGTGGAAAGAGTCGCCAAAGCAAGTGTATTCTCAGCGTACCAATGAAACAATGCGTAAGCTGCTTGCCTCCGTTGTGAAAAGTGGAACAGGGAAAAAAGCGAATTTCAACGCCCCTTACATCGGTGGTAAAACAGGAACATCTAATGACTACAAAGACATTTGGTTTGTGGGACTGACAGATCAATACACAATGGGTGTCTGGGTTGGAAGAGATAGAGGAACAGTTGAATCGATTTATAACTCAAGCCCACACTTACGTATTTGGAAAAATACAATGCAATACGCTAGATAAACAGGAGGTTTGATTGCGATGCATTCAACACATCCACCCCATTTAATTTTATTTGACGGTGTCTGCAACGTGTGCAGCGGCGCTGTTCAGTTTGTGATTAAGCGCGATCCGAATGGACAGATGATGTTCGCTTCATTACAATCAGATACAGGACAGCGTATATTAAAAGAAAACGGTTTGCCTTTAGATGAGTTCAATTCATTCATCTATATTGAAAAAGGAACGCTTTATACGAAATCAACAGGCATCTTAAAAGCCGCGCGGCATTTAAAAGGGATATACAGATGGAGCTACTTCCTCCTTGTCATCCCTCGCCCAATCCGTGATTGGTTTTATCAGGTGATTGCGAAAAATCGCTACAAGTGGTTTGGTCAAAAAACCTCTTGTATGATGCCTACACCCGATATTCAAAAACGTTTTCTTTCATAAAAAAAGCATCCTCCAATGATGGAGGATGCTTTCTTTGTCTGTTTATGAAGGCAGACTTGCCATCACACTGTTATACAACTTAATAAATAAGTACAAAATGCCGATTAAAAATGTGGCCCAAAATAGCAGAATAAACATCATAAATCCAATCAAATTCAGCATATTAAGCGATTGATAAATGCGAACCACAACCCAGATAAAATAAACAAGACTTGCTAAAACAAACAGTCCGACTAGCAGAATGAGCTGCTGCGTCAACAGGAATGCAAGCAAGCTGGCAAATAAATAAACAACGGATGCAATTCGAATTTTCTTTAAGTTCTCCCCTTCAGGGTCCTTAGCGAAAAAGAGTAACGCTAGCTCTAATACCGTATCTGCAATCAATTTTAAAGCAGATAAGATCATAAAATAAACAAGTGCAAAAGCGGCAAAGAGAGCAAGACGGATGCCCTGTTCTGAGAAAAATTCCAGCATTCCCTTTAAAATACCTGCTTGAGTTAAGAATTCAGTTGTGATACCTACTGTGAAAATCGAAAAAGCAGAGCTGAATAGTAAAATCGAAATCAGCGGAAAATATCCAGTCAAATATGTATTTTTCATAAATAGTTCCTTTCTCATAAGCTCACATTTATTATGGCTCACTTAAAACGGATTGACAAGATGCTTTCAAAGTAAAGTGGCAGCAAAATCAAATTTGTGATTTTGCACGTACATTCCTTCACAAACTTTCATTTTCCAGTTAAAGTATTACTATTACGAAAAAATCGTGCGTTAGGGGTATACTCGTGAAAAAAACTTTAAGACTGCAAACACGGCTGACGATCTTTGTGTGTATCGTTGTCCTGATCTCCCTTTGTATCACATTCTTTACGATATGGTCGGAAACAGCTAAGAACATCCATCAGCAGGAGCGTGACATTGCCCTCTCCACTGCCAAAATGGTCGCAGAGGCGCCGATCACTGCACAATCATTAGAAGACCATTCATATTCAGCATTACGAAAATATACAACACGTGTTCAGCAAATCACCAAAACTGAATTCGTTGTCGTGATGGATATGAACGGTATCCGCAAAACACATCCGAATCCGCAGAAGATTGGAAAGCGTTTTGCCGGCGGTGATGAAAAACCGGCTTTACAAGGGAAAGAACATATTAGTACGGCTTCTGGAACACTCGGCAGATCCATGCGTGCTTTTGTTCCTGTTTATGATCAAAACGGAAAGCAGCTCGGGGCTGTGGCCGTAGGGATTACGTTAAAGGAAATTGACTTGATTATTCATCAAAGCTTACTTCCGCTCTACTTCGTCACATCACTCAGCCTTCTATCTGGCATTATCGGCGCACTCATTGTTGCAAGAAAAGTAAAGAAGATTATGTTTGGCCTGGAACCGGATGAGATCGCCACATTATTAAAAGAACGAAGCGCCATGCTAGAATCGACAAAAGAAGGGATTCTTGCCGTCGACCAGCACGGTCAAATCAAGCTGGCCAATGCTGAAGCCAAACGGCTCTTTCATAATATGGGCATTCTGGTTGATCCTAGAGAACAAGATGTCCAGACTCTCCTCCCATCAAGCGGCTTAAAGCAGGTCATTGAAACACGCAAGCCGCTGCTTGATCGTGACGTGAGAATGAATGGATTGGAACTCGTCTTTAATGAAGTACCCATTACAGTAAACAACGAGATTGTCGGGGCCATCGCCACCTTCCGTGATAAAACTGAAGTCAAACATCTAGCTGAGCAGCTGAGCGGGGTCAAAATGTATGCCAATGCCCTTCGTGCCCAATCACATGAATTTATGAACAAGCTTCATGTCATTTTAGGGTTGGTCCAGCTCAAAAACTACGATGACCTTGGCACCTATATCAAAGATATTGCGATCTATCAGCAAACGGAAACAAATGAGATCATCAATCATGTGAAAAACACGGTTTTAGCAGGATTTTTACTAGGGAAACAAAGCTATATTCGGGAACAGGGTGCTTCATTAGAAGTCATTTGCAGCACACAAGTGCCTAATTCAGAGGATCCGGCAGTGACGCATGATCTCATTACTGTGATTGGCAATTTGTTAAATAACGCGCTCGATGCGGTTTCTCATACTGAGATTAAAAACATCTCGATCTCCTTCCGATACGTCCAGGAGCAGCTTCATATTGAAATCACAGATACAGGTGTTGGACTCACAAAAGAAGAACAAAACACCATGTTTGATCAAGGCTTTTCAACTAAAGGAGAAGACAGAGGGTTCGGGCTCTACTTCGTTGATCAAAGCATCAAAAAATTGAACGGACATATGATTGTCACGAGTGAAAAAGGAGAAGGAACGACCTTTAGTCTCCGCATTCCGTATAAACAAAAGGAGGATTCACATGATTAATGTGTTAATAGTAGAAGATGATCCAATGGTTGGGGAGTTGAATAAACGATACCTCACCCAAATAGAAGGCTTTGAGTTAAAAGGAATTGCCACATCTTTTCAGCAGGCACTTGAAAAGTTAAAAACAGAAGTCATCCACCTTGTGCTGCTCGATATTTATATGCCTGGTCAAAATGGACTGGCCTTATTATCAGAAATTCGTCAGCAAAATCATTCCGTTGATGTCATTGTCATTTCTGCCGCCAATGAAGTGGACGTTGTCCAGCAAACGATGCGAAACGGAGCGGTTGATTATTTAATCAAGCCTTTTGAGTTCGAGCGATTCCAATCTGCGCTTGCAGAATATAAACGAAAACATGCCCTGTATCAATCCATGAACAGTATTTCGCAAAACGATTTAGATGCGAAGCTTTTTCATAAAAAAGCAGAGGCAGAAAAAGTCCTTCTGCCAAAAGGTTTGACGAAAAGCACACTTAAACTTATTTGGACAAGCATTCAATCATTTGGTCAACAGGCTTTCACAACCGAAGACCTAGCTAATCATACAGAAATCTCTCAAGTTTCCATTAGAAAATACTTGAAATTTCTTGAGGACATCGAAGTAGTTGATGTGGAAATGGCATATGGGACAATTGGCCGCCCTGTTTTCCAATATAAACTGAATACAAGCAATATGAATTTGATTCAGCAATATCTATAATTTGACACATCTGACCTTGACGAAAGGCCAGATGTTTTTTTATGGCACACGATGTAACAAACCCCTTGATATCAATGGTTCTACTGTAGTAGAGCACATCATAAAAGCGGCATTATATCATATTTCAGCCGAGAAAAAGACATTGAATTAAGCCTTTTAACATTTTTTTAAAAATAAAACAAATTTCTATTTATTTATTCGATCGGAAATGATAAATTATGATTGATTAGTTGAACGAGATATAAGTCTGATGTCTTACATCTTCTCTCCTGCCTTCTAAGAAAGCAGGATAAAATACCCTTTTCAGAAGGGTGTGAAGAGATAGATCGGTCTTTTTTCGCTAAACTTTTCTGAAACTTTTAAATTTTATAGGGGGTTATGTTTTGAAGAAGCGCAAAATTGGACTAGCATTGTCCTTAGTCGTAGCAGCAGGAACCATCCTTGGAGCATGCGGCAACTCTGGCTCAAACAGCGGTGAAAGCAAAAAAGATAAAGATCAATTCACTGTTGCAATGGTAACTGATGTCGGTGGTGTCGATGACAAATCGTTTAACCAATCAGCTTGGGAAGGTTTACAAGCATTTGGGAAAGACAACAATTTAACAAAAGGTAAAAACGGCTTTGATTACTTACAATCTAAATCAGACGCTGACTATACAACAAACTTAAACACACTTGCTCGTGAGAAATTCGATCTTATTTACGGAATTGGTTTCTTAATGGAAGATGCTATATCTGAAATTGCGGATCAACGTAAGAAAAACCACTTTGCTATCGTTGATGCAGTCGTGAAAAAAGACAACGTGGCTAGCATTGTGTTTAACGAAAACGAAGGATCATTTCTTGTGGGTGTTGCGGCTGCTCTTACAACAAAATCAAACAAAATTGGTTTTGTCGGCGGCGTTGATTCTGAATTAGTCAGAAAATTCGAAGTCGGTTTCCGTGCAGGTGTTCAAGCTGCTAACCCGAAAGCAAAAGTTGAAGTGAAATATGCTGGTGCATTCGATAAGGCTGATATCGGAAAAGCAACAGCTGAAAGTATGTACAAATCCGGCGTCGACATCATCTATCATGCTGCTGGCGGCACTGGAACTGGTGTCTTCACAGAAGCGAAAAACCTGAAAAAAGCGGATCCTAACCGTAAAGTTTGGGTCATCGGTGTAGATAAAGACCAGTATGACGAAGGAAAAGTACCTGGAACAAAACAAAGTGTCACCCTTACTTCTATGGTTAAGAAAGTAGACACAGCGGTACAAGACTTAACAACAAAAGCAAAAGAAGGTAAGTTCCCTGGCGGCGAAGTGATCACATACGGTCTGAAAGAAGGCGCTCTTGACATCTCTCCATCCAAGGAAAACCTTGATAAAGATGTATTAAAGAAAGTTGAAGAATGGAAACAAAAAATCATCAAGGGTGAAATTAAAATCCCTGCAACACGTGATGAACTAAAAGATTTTAAAGCTTAATTTGAGCATCGGGATAAGCGCGGCTTATCCCCTTGCCTCTCCTTTACCTCCTCTTTATTCGTAAAAGGTGGTAAAAGAAAAGCTGCAGCCTCGTTTTGCAGCTTTTCTTTTGCTAGTTTTTATCTTCATCAGCACCCTAAAAAAGGAGCGGTTAAACCTGTGGATTATGTCATTGAAATGTTGAATATACGCAAAGAATTCCCTGGCATTGTAGCAAACGACAACATTACGCTGCAGCTAAAAAAGGGCGAAATTCATGCGCTGCTTGGTGAAAACGGCGCTGGAAAATCAACGCTCATGAACGTGCTTTTCGGACTGTACCAGCCTGAAAAAGGTGAAATCAAGGTGCACGGAAAACCCGTGACCATCTCTAATCCAAATGATGCTAGTGATTTAGGCATCGGAATGGTGCATCAGCACTTTATGCTTGTCGATACCTTCACTGTTGCTGAAAACATCATTTTAGGTAAAGAGCCAAAGAAGTTTGGAAAGATTGACAAAGAACTGGCCATACAGCAAGTACAAGAGCTTTCTGACCGCTATGGTTTGAAAATAGATCCTGCCGCAAAAGTATCTGACATCTCTGTCGGCATGCAGCAGCGTGCAGAAATCTTAAAAACACTTTACCGCGGCGCTGATATTTTGATCTTCGATGAACCAACGGCCGTTTTAACACCTCAAGAAATTAAAGAACTCATACAAATCATGAAAAACTTAATTAATGAAGGCAAATCCATTATTTTAATTACCCACAAGCTGAAAGAAATTATGGATGCCTGTCATCGCGTGACCATTATCCGAAAAGGCCAAGGTATTCGTACACTTGATGTGGAAAGCACAAACAAAGACGAACTTGCGAGCCTCATGGTTGGCCGTGAAGTGTCATTTAAAACAGACAAAAAAGCAGCTTCTCCTACTGAGGAAGTCCTTCAAATTCAAGACCTCACGGTAAAAGACGCAAGAGGAATTGAAGCGGTCAAACAATTGAACCTTTCAGTGAAAGCTGGCGAAATTGTTGGAATTGCTGGGGTAGATGGCAATGGTCAGTCTGAATTAATTGAAGCCATTACCGGTCTAAAAAAATCAGAATCTGGCACGATCATGCTAAATGGGAAAGCTATTCAAAACCTCCCGCCTCGTAAAGTGACTGAATCTGGGATTGGCCACATTCCTCAGGACCGTCATAAGCACGGACTTGTGCTCGATTTTTCAATTGGAGAAAATATTTCCTTACAAACGTATTATCAGCGCCCTTATTCAAAATTTGGCTTGTTGAATATGAAAAATATTTATGAAAAAGCAAAACAAATCATTGCGGAATATGACGTCAGAACACCGAGTGAATATACAGAAGCACGTGCTCTGTCAGGCGGTAACCAGCAAAAAGCCATTATCGGCCGTGAAGTTGACCGCAATCCTGATTTATTAATTGCCGCTCAGCCGACACGCGGACTTGATGTCGGTGCAATTGAATTTGTTCATAAACGTCTGATTGAGCAAAGAGATGCGGGCAAAGCCGTTCTGCTCATCTCCTTTGAACTTGATGAAATTATCAATGTCAGTGATAAAATTGCGGTCATTTTCGAAGGCAGCATTATTGCCATCGTTGATCCAAAAGAAACAACAGAGCAAGAACTGGGTCTTTTAATGGCTGGAAGTACGCAACAGGAAGTGGGGAAAGAAGCAAATGTCTAATCGCTTAACAAATCTGCTGATTCCGCTTATAGCCATTGTACTTGGTCTTATCGTTGGGGCCATTATTATGCTGGCGAGCGGTTATAGTGTCATCGAAGGCTATGGTGCTCTTTGGAATGGCGTATTCGGTGAGACCTATTATATGGGAGAAACCATCAGACAAGTCACACCTTATATTTTATCAGGACTTGCTGTTGCCTTTGCATTTCGGACAGGCCTCTTTAATATTGGTGTAGAAGGCCAATTGCTTATGGGCTGGGTGGCTGCTGTATGGATCGGAACAACCGTCCATGCACCTATGTATATCCATTTGCCGCTTGCACTCATCACCGCAGCTGCTGCTGGTGCTTTATGGGGCTTTATTCCCGGATTTTTAAAAGCTCGTTTTTATGTGCATGAAGTGATTGTCACGATTATGATGAACTACATTGCCCTTCATGTCACGAACTATTTGATCTCAAATGTCTTAACAGACAATAAAGATAAAACAGACAAAATTGATGCCACTGCTTCGCTTCGATCTGGCTTTTTTGAACAGATCACCGATTTCTCCCGGATGCATAACGGTATTTTTGTTGCCATTATTGCAGCGGTCGTGATGTGGGTAATTATTCAAAAAACCTCTAAAGGATTTGAATTGCGGGCTGTTGGTATGAACCAGCAAGCCTCACATTATGCTGGTATGAACGTTCGCCGCAACATCATTTATGCGATGCTCATTTCAGGTGCTTTTGCAGGTCTTGCAGGCGCTATGGAAGGCCTTGGCACATTTGAATATGCATCTATTAAAGGCTCGTTTACTGGCGTAGGTTTTGATGGAATCGCCGTCGCTTTATTAGGTGGAAATACGGCTATTGGTGTTGTACTTGCTGCATTATTGCTTGGTGGATTGAAGGTCGGCGCTTTAAATATGCCGCTTGAATCTGGCGTACCGACTGAGGTTGTTGATATTGTCATTGCGATCATCATTCTTTTCGTCGCCTCAAGCTATGTCATCCGTCTTGTGATTCAACAAATGAAGAAAAAGGGGGGAAAATAAGTGGGATTTCTGCAAATTCTTGAAATCATCATCCCAGCTACACTTGTTTATGCTGCACCACTTATTTTAACCGCTCTTGGAGGCGTCTTTTCAGAAAGATCAGGTGTTGTGAATATCGGTCTTGAAGGTTTGATGGTCGTCGGAGCATTTTCCAGTATTATCTTTAACTTATTTTTTGCTGATACGTTTGGAGACTTGACCCCGTGGCTTGGGCTTCTTGTCGGAATGGTTATTGGCGGATTGTTCTCATTGATTCATGCAGTGGCGACCATTACCTTCCGAGCAGATCAAACGGTCAGTGGTGTGGCCATTAACATGCTGGCACTTGGCGCTACACTGTTTATCGTAAAACTAATTTATGGAAAAGCACAAACTGATAAAATTACAGAGCCTTTCTATAAAGGAGATATTCCCCTTTTAAGTAACATTCCGATCATTGGCGATATTTTCTTTAAAGATGTTTATTATACGTCCATCCTCGCCTTAGCTCTTGCGGTTGTTGCTTGGTTTGTTTTATTTAAAATGCCGTTTGGTCTTCGCCTTCGTGCAGTCGGAGAGCATCCAATGGCTGCTGATACAATGGGAATCAAAGTATACCGGATGCGCTATATCGCCGTCTTCATTAGTGGACTGTTTGGCGGTCTTGGCGGAGCTGTTTATGCGTCAACCATCTCGCTTGATTTCTCGCATGCTACCATTACTGGTCAAGGTTTCATTGCACTAGCTGCGCTTGTATTCGGTAAATGGCATCCATTTGGTGCAATGGGCGCTGCTTTATTCTTTGGATTTGCTCAAAGTTTAAGCATCATTGGCTCTCTACTGCCGCTATTCCAAGATATACCGAACGTGTATATGCTCATAGCACCATATGTGCTCACCATTTTAGCACTTACTGGCTTCATCGGACGTGCCGATGCACCGAAAGCACTTGGTACTCCTTATTTAAAAGGAAAACGATAAATACGATGTATGATCAATCCCCTGAAGGATAAACTACCTTCAGGGGATTTTTGTATGATAAAAACATAAAAAACACCCGTTTATTTTACTTTTATTACACTTAATTTAGTTTAATAAATAGATGAGTGTCACAGAATCTTCTACAATTGAGACAAATAGCATTTGGGGGTGTTGATGTGGCTAATACACAACAATTGAAATCGATTACAGATGACTCTGTCAATAATAAAAGCGTTTTCCGAAAGATCATGTCTTGGAAAATTGGTGTTATTGATCTACCTGTGTATTTAGTACTTGCAGCGATTATTTTAACTGCCGCTTATTTTAATAAAATTCCAGCAAATATGCTTGGTGGTTTCGCTGTTATTATGATTTTGGGGATTTTCCTTGGAGATGTAGGACAACGTATTCCAATCTTAAAAGATATTGGTGGACCGGCGATTCTTTCTTTATTCGTACCATCGTTCCTGGTCTTTTTTAATGTTCTGAATCCGAACTCATTGGAAGCGGTTACGTCACTTATGAAAACGTCGAACTTCCTTTACTTCTATATTTCTGCTCTTGTAGTAGGTAGTATTCTTGGGATGCAGCGAACTGTTTTAGTACAAGGCCTTATTCGTATGTTTGTTCCTCTAGTTGCAGGTACAATTGCAGCTGTGAGTGCTGGAATTCTAGTTGGTCTTTTAGTTGGTTACACACCGCATCACTCATTCTTCTTTATTATTGTACCGATTATTGCCGGTGGTGTTGGAGAAGGGATTTTGCCATTATCTATCGCTTATTCACAAATTCTAGATGTATCAGCAGAATCATTAATTTCTCAATTAATTCCTGCTGCTGTCATCGGGAACGTCATTGCGATTATCTGTGCTGGCGCACTGAAGAAGCTTGGTGAGAGACGTCCTGAACTAAACGGAAATGGCCGTCTTGTGAAATCAAAAGAAGCAAACGAAATCTTCGAGCAGCCGGATTTGGATGCAAAAGTTGATTTCGGGTTAATGGGTGCTGGTGTACTTGTTGCTTGTACAACCTTCATCTTTGGTGGTTTGTTAGAAAGCTTTGTTCATATTCCAGGTCCAATCTTAATGATTGTTCTTGCTGCTTTAATCAAATACTTAAACGTGATGCCTCAGCATCTGCAAAATGGCTCACAGCAGTTCTACAAGTTTGTATCAAAAAGCTTTACATGGCCGCTAATGGTTGGTCTTGGTATTCTGTACATTCCACTTGATGATGTAGCAACTGTCATCTCTATTCCATTTGTATGCGTCTGTATTGCTGTTGTACTAGCAATGGTTGGTTCTGGTTACTTCGTTGGAAAACTAATGAACATGTATCCAGTCGAATCTGCTATTGTCACTGGCTGTCACAGCGGACTTGGCGGTACTGGTGATGTTGCGATTCTTTCAGCTTCTGGAAGAATGGGTCTTATGCCTTTCGCACAAGTATCTACACGTCTTGGCGGAGCAGCAACTGTAATCTGCGCAACGATTTTACTTAGAATGTTTACTTAAAAATACACACATAAAAAGCATGAGCTCTACACATGGGCTCATGCTTTTTTATATTTCTTTTCTCCTATAGGACCCCTATTCATCAGCTAATACAACTCGTAAATATTCCCTCGGCTGAAAAGGATACAGCTTGGTATCTTGATAGCTCATATGAAGAAGGTGCTCAGAAAATAACGGCCACTCACTTCCGGCCTGCCACCTTTTTTGATCATTTCGGTCAATCAAGAATGCTCCTCCTAAAATCGTGCAGAATAGGCTTAAGCTGATGGCGATCTTTCGTTTCATTTGATCAGCTCCTTTAAGAAAAGCATGTACGAAAAACAAAACAATATACAATGAGGTTCGTTTTTGATAAAATTATTTTTAGGGTCAAAAGAACCCAAAAATACGATTTGTTTAAAATCGGTTCAAACCAATGCACTATGGCTGTATTTACGCTATAATTTTAATTACCAGTTCTTTTGAACGTGAATTATATTGATCAAAGGAGGTTCATTTTCTTGCAGCTTATTCACTTCGCCATCCTATCACCATTTTTACTCGCCTTTGTTGTCCCTTTCCTTTATAAATATGTAAGGCGTATACATACAGGATGGTTTGTTCTCATCTTGCCGATTCTTTTATTTACCTATTTCATTCAAATGCTACACATCACCTCGAATGGACGAACGCTTTTCTCACAGGCAGAATGGATTCCATCCTTAGGGATGAATTTCACTGTGTATGTCGATGGTCTCAGCCTGTTATTTGCTTTATTAATTACAGGTATCGGCGCACTTGTGGTGCTGTACAGTATTTTCTACTTATCAAAGGAAAAGGAACAGCTAGGCTCTTTCTATACGTATTTGTTAATGTTTATGACCGCAATGCTTGGTGTCGTTCTATCTGACAACATGGTGGTTCTATACTTGTTCTGGGAGCTAACTAGTATCTCTTCCTTCCTCTTAATTGGGTATTGGTATAAGCGGGAGCGCTCTAGGTATGGAGCGACCAAATCACTGCTTATAACTGTTTTTGGCGGATTAGCTATGCTTGGTGGCTTCATCCTCATTTACCTGATTACTGATTCATTCAGTATTCGTGAAGCAGTCAATCAGCTTCAGCTCATTATGGCATCACCTTACTTTGTCCCTGCCATGATCCTGATTTTACTAGGTGCCTTTACGAAATCAGCGCAGTTCCCATTCTATATCTGGCTGCCTGATGCAATGGAAGCACCGACCCCTGTGAGCAGTTATCTGCATTCAGCTACGATGGTAAAAGCCGGTATTTACCTTGTTGCCCGCTTCAGTCCAATCTTTGCTATATCAGAGGTATGGTTCTGGACCATTTCCATCGTCGGACTTGTCACATTATTCTGGGGATCATTCCACGCCGTCCGGCAAAACGATTTGAAAGCCATCCTGGCCTATTCGACAGTGAGTCAGCTCGGTATGATTATGCTCATGCTTGGAGTCGGCGCCGCTGCCATTCATGAAAACAATCCTGCCTTTTTTGGCGCGGCCGTCCTTGCTGCTATTTTTCATCTCATTAACCATGCTACGTTTAAAGGCAGTCTCTTTATGGCTGCTGGCATTATCGATCACGAAACAGGAACTCGTGACATTCGCAAATTAGGCGGGTTAATGACCATCATGCCGATTACCTTTACGATCACATTAATCGGTACATTTTCCATGGCTGGACTCCCGCCATTTAACGGTTTCTTAAGTAAAGAGCTATTTTTCACAAGTATGATACGAATTTCTGACATCCGCTTTACCGACGTTTCGACATGGGGTGCTATCTTCCCAGCACTCGCTTGGCTCGCTAGTGTCTTTACATTCATTTACAGTATGATGCTCCTCTTTAAAACATTTAGAGGCCGTCTGAAAGTAGATGAATTGGAGAAAAAACCACATGAAGCACCAATTGGCATGCTGATTCCACCAATCATTCTCGCTGCACTTGTGGTTACATTCTTCTTTTTCCCTAATATTCTTGCCTATTCTGTCATTGAACCTGCGATTGCGGCGATCATTCCTGAGGCGATTGAATCGGGAAGTCGTTTTGCTGTGAAGATAGAAGCATGGCATGGTTTCCAGCCAGAGCTCTATATGACAATAGGTGTTGTGGTACTCGGTACAATTGGCTACTTGACCTTGTCAAAATGGCGTCCAATGTACAACATCTTTAAAGAAAAATGGTCATTTAACTCTTTATATGACCGCTCTCTAATCGGTTTTGAAAAAGGATCGTATCGCCTGACAAACAGTTATATGACTGGTTTTCTACGTGACTATCTTGTCTATGTGTTTGGGTTCATGATTATCGTCATTGGCGGCGTCATGTTTTATCAGCAAGCCTTCTCATTTCAAACAGATCAGGCTGCTCCAATTGGCACGTATGAGGTCATTCTTTCACTTGTGATGGTTGCCGCGACGATTACGACTGTATTCGCCAGCTCACGATTAACAGCTATTATTGCTCTAGGTGTCATGGGATACACGCTGTCATTATTCTTCGTGATTTTCAGAGCACCTGACCTTGCGCTGACGCAGCTGATTATTGAAACGATTTCTGTCGCACTGTTTTTGCTTTGCTTCTATCATTTGCCGAAGCTGAGCTTAAAGCAAAAAACGAGAAGATTCAAAATGACCAATTTCATCATTTCATTGGGTGTTGGGGTTATTGTCACTTGTCTAGCCTTTGCTTCCACAAGTCAGCAGTCACTGGACACCATTTCAACTTACTTTATTGAAAACAGCTATAAACTAGCTGGCGGTGACAACATTGTCAATGTCATTCTTGTCGATTTCAGGGGCTTTGATACCCTCTTTGAGATTACCGTACTCGCCATTGCGGCACTCGGTGTTTATGGGTTATTAAAAACACAAACAAAACGGAAGAGAGGTGTGCGGCGATGAGAAAGATTGATACGAATGATATGCTCTTGCAAGTCACAACAAAAATCACAGCATTCATCATCTTGCTTTTCTCCCTTCACCTATTTCTTGCGGGACATAACAATCCTGGCGGGGGATTCATTGGCGGCCTGATGAGTGCTGGGGCTGTCGTCCTTCTGCTTTTAGCCTATGACCTGAAAACAGTAAGACGCATTTTACCATTTGACTTTATTTATGTTGCTGGAACTGGTTTGCTCGTTGCGATCCTAACAGGTATGGGATCTTTTCTATTCGGTGCACCTTTTCTATCCCATGCATTTGATTATTTTCAATTACCGTTTCTAGGAAAAACAGAACTGGCGACAGCCGTCCTGTTTGATATTGGTGTATATTTGGTTGTTGTCGGTGTCACCATGACCATTATTCAAACGATTGGAGAGAAGGAATAATGGAATTTCTAATGTCTATTATCGTCGGAGTTATCTTTATGGCGGCGACCTATTTGATGCTGTCAAAAAGCCTTCTGCGGGTCATCGTCGGTACTGCTGTTTTGAGTCACGGCGTCCATTTGCTTCTTTTAACAATGGGCGGCTTAAAAAAAGGAGCACCTCCCGTTCTAAAAGAGGGGCTCACATCCTATGTAGATCCATTGCCACAAGCATTAATTTTAACAGCCATTGTCATTGCTTTTGGGGTGACATCCTTTTTACTTGTCATGGCCTTCCGTGCCTTCCAAGAGCTGCGAACAGATGACATGGATCAAATGAGAGGAAATGATCAGCATGAATAATCTCGTGATCCTGCCTATTTTAATTCCATTACTAGCTGCTACACTATTGATCTTTATGAATAAGAATATCATGCTATCAAGAGTCTTTAGTGTGCTTGCATCTCTTTTAGCCATTATTTGTAATGCATATTTAGTTCAAACGATTTTCACAAATGGGATACAAACTCTTTATTTGGGCGGCTGGAAAGCACCCTTTGGGATTGCTCTTGTAGCCGATCAATTTGCCGCACTCCTTGTGCTGACCGCTTCTGTCGTTGGGCTAGTGACAGTTCTCTTCTCCTTTCAAACGATTGGGAAAGAAAGAGAGCGGCTGTTCTATTATTCCGGCGTGCAGTTCTTGTTGGCTGGCGTGAGCGGAGCCTTTTTAACAGGAGATATTTTCAACCTGTTTGTATTCTTTGAACTGCTGCTAATGGCGTCTTACATGCTCATTGTGTTAGGCGGATCAAAGCCGCAGCTTCGCGAATCACTCAAATATATTGTGTTTAATATCATCTCATCAGCATTATTTATTGTCGGGGTCGCCTGTTTATATGCCGTAACGGGCACACTCAATATGGCTGATTTAAGTGTAAAAATAGCTGAATCAGGGCAAACAGGGTTAATCACTGTCATTTCCATTCTGTTCCTCATTGTATTCGGCTTAAAAGCTGGGGTCTTCCCGCTTTATTTCTGGCTGCCAGGATCGTATCACGCTCCGCCAGCAGCGATTTCAGCTCTATTTGGGGCTTTGCTTACAAAGGTCGGCTTATATGCGATAGCCAGAGTTTTCACGTTAATTTTTATACATGATACGGGCTTCACACATACACTCATGGCGTGGCTAGCTGCTCTGACGGTCATATTCGGTGTGATTGGCTCGATCGCCTATTCCGATGTGCAAAAGATCGTGATTTATAACATTGTCACAGCGGTTGGGGTCATTTTGTTTGGAATTGCAGCGAATACACCAGCCTCCCTTCAAGGAGCCATTTATTATCTCATTCATGACATGGTGATCAAAGGGGCCTTATTTATGCTGGCAGGTGCACTCTTTGCGTACGCTGGCACTCATCAACTGAAAAAAATGGGCGGGTTGATTCAATCCCAGCCTCTATTAGGTTGGATGTATTTCATATCGGCTTTATCATTGGCAGGAATTCCGCCTCTAAGTGGTTTTGTTGGGAAGTTAAAAATTGTGGAAGGTGGATTTTCTGCTGGATACATGACGTTTTCTATTCTGGTCTTACTGTCCAGTCTGCTTGTCCTCTACTCTATTATGAGAATTTTCATGTCCGCATTTTGGGGTGAGGAACAGGATAAGCGCAGAAGAAAACCGTCAATTAAAGGAATGGTGTATCCTGGCGTACTGCTTGTTGTCTTATCGCTTGCGATTGGGTTAGGGACAGAGTTCATTGCCCCTTATATCAATCAAGCAGCGGAAATGCTCTCAACACCAGAAAAATATATTCAAGCTGTGCTGAAGGAGTAGATGAACATGGCCTTTCAAATATTACTAAACGCTCTCCTCGCCTTTACATGGATGTTTATGAATGATACATACAGAGCCGCAGACTTTGTATCAGGCTTTGCCTTAGGGATGGTCGCCATTTTTATGCTGCGGCGATTTTTCCCGCAGCGTTTTTACGGCTATGCCCTTTATGCGATTTTCAAGCTCATCATCATTTTTATTCGCGAGCTGCTTCTTGCCAATTTAAGTGTATTAAAGACCGTATTATCTCCAAAACTCACGATTAAGCCTGGCATTTTCGCCTTTCGTACGGACTTGAAAACAGATTGGGAAATCACCATACTGGCAAACATGATTACATTGACACCAGGAACACTCGTCATTGATATTTCTGATGATCGTTCGATTTTATACATTCATGCCATGGATATTGAGGATGCGGAAAAAGCCATTCACGATATTCGGGTTTCATTTGAAAAAGCGATTCAGGAGGTGAGCGGTAAGTAATGGAACTCATATTGCAAATTTCACTTGGCATTCTTGCGCTGTCTACCTTGCTTTTTGTTATACGAGTGATCAAAGGTCCCTCTATTCCTGATCGTGTGAGTGCGCTTGATGCAATAGGAATCAATTTAATTGGAATGACAGGCATCGTTTCAATTTTACTGAAAACCACTGCGTTCTTTGAAATTATTTTACTGCTCGGCATCCTTGCCTTTATTGGCACTGTCGCTTTTTCAAAATTCCTTGAGAAAGGGGAAGTGATTGAAAATGATCGTCATCGCTAAAGCTATCGTGATTTTCTTTATCCTGCTAGGCGCCATCCTTTGTCTAATCTCAGCCATTGGTGTCCTCCGCCTGCCAGACGTTTACACACGTATGCATGCTGCATCAAAGGCATCGACCCTTGGCGTTGTCCTGATACTAGTTGGTGTGTTTTTTCATGAGTGGTTTCTTGCAGGCATTATTTCTGCGAAAATCCTCCTCGGGATTGTCTTTATCTTTTTAACAGCCCCGGTTGGCGCGCACTTGATCGGTAGAGCCGCCTACAATACGGGAGTTAAGATGGACAAACGAAGTGTCCAAGATGATTATGGCGGTTTCCGTAACTTTGTGATTAAACGAAAAGAAGATTCTTACTTATAAAAAAACTAAGAGAACGAATAAAAAAAGCTTCCGCTGCACCGGGAGCTTTTTTATATGCGATCAATGACAGCAAGTGTGCATCTTGATGTACAAATGTGCCGGTCTCGATCATCTTTGATATCGATTTGAAATACCATTGTACGCCGCCCTACATGTACAGGAACAGCTGTCGCTGTCACCACTCCATCGCGTACAGATTTTAAATGATTGGCATTGATTTCAATCCCTGAGCAAACCTGCTTCGTTAAATCTAAATGAGCAGCAGCCCCCATGCTCGCCACTGTTTCTGCTAGAGCTGCAGATGCTCCTCCGTGCAGCAGTCCAAATGGCTGTTTTGTTCTGTGATCGACTGGCATTGTCGCAACGCATCGTGACTCATTACACTCTACAATCTCAATGCCTAGTGCCTCAAGCAGTGTATTTGATCCGCTCACATCCATTAAGGCCCTCTCCCTTCACACGTTTACAGCACACTTTCAGACTTGGCAATTAACACCGCTTCAGTTCGAGATCCGACATTCAGCTTATTAAAGATGGACGTCAAACTGTATTCAATCGAGCGTTTGCTCAAATGAAGCACATCGGCAATCTCCTGGTTCGTGTATCCTTTTTCCACTTCTCTGAGGATCAAACACTCCCGCTCTGTTAAGAGCTCGTGATCGGTCTGCTGCGCCTGTTCTGGCTTTTCTTGCTGCTGTGAAATTAATTTCTTTAAATAGGATAGCTGAATGATAACTTCTCCTTGTAATGTGCGGTGTATGTATTCAATAATTTTGTCTTTCGTCTCTGTTTTACTAATGGCACCGTGCAATCCAGCCCGAATGGCCTCTTCAAAATAGTCATCTACTTCATACCCTGTGTAAATGATAATTTTCACTTGATGGTTGGTTTCTAAAATTTGTTTCGAAATGTCCATTCCATTGATATCCCCGAGATTTAAATCCATCAAAATCACATCATAGATGGAAAAGTCATGCGTCTTTAAAAAAGCGGCTTCTGCATCAGGACTTAAACAATCAACTGATAGCTGCTGGTCTGATTCTAGTATGCTTTTTGTCCCTTCCATGACAGCCGGATGATCATCAATGACCAATATCTTTTTCATGTCTTCCTCCCTTTAAATCACTCACTTCCATTTTATATAAAAAACTTGGCAGATGCCAAGTCTTAATCCTTAATAAATCGTTACAATTCCATTTCAATTTTTACCTTGAGCCCTTTTTCTGGGGCTGTTTGAATTTGAAGCTTCCCATTCAACGCCTTGACTCGTTCTCTAATTCCCGAAAGCCCCATGCTCATGGTGTGTTGATCAAGATGGCTTGCATCAAAACCGACTCCGTCATCCTCGTAGTGAAGGACAACCTGATCTTTTATACAAATCAGCATCACTAACACTTGGGTCGCTTGGGAGTGTTTCAGCGCATTGGATAACAGCTCCTGAACAATTCGATATATATTCAGCTGGGAGTCAATATCAATGTCCAGCTCTTTATCAAAACGTGTCGTATTCAGCCTAATGTGAAACGGTGCTTCCTCCTGAATTTGAGAAGTCAGCTTCGATATCGCTTTGACTAAACCTAAATCATACAGCAGCTGCGGCCGAAGTTCATGACATGTTTCTCTCGTTGTTTGAATCACCTTAGACATTTGCTCATTCCATGAGATCAGCGAATTTTCAATAGATGTTGGACATTGGTCGTTTTGGAAATTCGTTAAAAACATCTCTGACTGCCTTTTTAGTGATATCAAATCCTGAAGCACGGAATCATGAAGATCTCTCGCTAAATCGGAGCGCTGCTTTTCTTCCATCGCAAACATGACTTTTTTCAGCCAGGCGGGATTCGCTTCACGCTGCTTCAAATCTTCAAGATGCTCCATCAACTCTTCGATTTTAACGACATTTTCCAAACTGACACTTGTGTAAAAGGCCAATGTTTTCAGCCAAGAAATCTCATCACGCGTCAATTTCGATGTCCGTAAACTAGATAAACAGCAAATCACAAAAGAGTGACCACCCCGCTCACCAATTTTCATCATAAACCCTTTATCAAGCGCAATGATTTTTCCGACTTCATCTAAAATATCTTGAAATTGATCCACATACTCTTTCCATAGCTCGCTATCTCCTGTTGACTCATCAATTTCAACAATTTGCCCATCAGCCTTTACCTCAAGTACAAAGGCTTTATTCACAACAAGCACTTCTAAAATGGTGTATTTCAAATGGTATAACACTTGGTGAAGTGATGACGCCTCACGAATAAGCTGCGTGAATTTAAACACACTGTCCTGGTAATTATGCTTCTCTGAAAAACGCTTCAGACGAAAACGAAAATCGATAATTTCTTTAAAGTAGAAGACGGTGAGCATAAGAATATACGTGATAATCGTAAATTTAACTGTATAAAAGTTAGCACTTGGCTTCTGAATGAAATCAAATATAACGACCACCACTATAGTAGGTGTGATGGCTAAAAGACTGTAATATTTGATTCTCCCCAAGAAGAAATCAACATTATATAATTTATTGGACATAAATTGATAGACTAAGAAAAACGGAATCAATAGAGCAAACGATGCAAGAATATAAGGTGAAATAAAATATTTATGAAAAAAATAAGGAATAATAAAGAATAGCATAAATGGACTGAATGATGAGATCAGAATAAGTGCAAAGGCACTAAGGACATTTCCGATTTCAGTCCCTTTCAATTTTCTAGATGCCCTTAATGTGATAATAATCGTAATAAATGCAAGTGCAAAGAATGAAAGTAGGTTAAAAGCAGCAAAAATCATATTTCTAAACAGAATTTCTAATACAATATTTATAAAAGGAACGGCATACAAAGAAAGAAGTACACGCCAACTAATAATTTCCGTTCCTAATTCCTTTAAATATTGATACATGAAGTGCATATACAACGCCGGTACACAAGTCATCGTAGAAATTACGATAAAACCGCTAATATATTCTCCTTTACCAGAGCCACCCGAGCTTACATAGGCTACAGCAACAGCTAGCAAAAAGAGAGCAAGAATATATGCAGACTCTTTTTTCCTAGATCTATTGATTTTTAAAATCATAAATATACAAAATAGACAAATCGAATAAAAAATGATAGGTATTAAATAAATAAACAGATTTTCTTGACTCAATAACCTTACATTCTCGATGACAATTTCATCACCATGTCTATCAACTACTAAACTCTTGACATTCGCTAAATAACCTCGTCTTACTTCTTCGGTTGGTTCTTTATTACCGTTCACTTCTAGGATGATATCGCCTTTTCTAACACCAGCATAGTAACTGTCTGTAAAATCTACAACATCCTCTACTTCAAGTTGTCCGTCACTATTCACAGAAACGACTGCTCCTACAAAAATATTAAAGACATTGATGTAGGAAATATAAATCACATAAATGAAGCTAAGGATCATTAATATAACAGTTAATTTCGAGTAAAATTTTTGCATAGACCCTCTTTACTCACCCAGCATCTCTCCATTTTTTTGATCTAATGGTGTCTTCTTTTTGAAAACCTTCAACAATAATGCTTGCAGTCACTTGATCAACGTGAAGTAACGATGCATTTCCATTAGCAACTTGCTTTAATGCCGAGGGATTCTCCACTAGATAACTAACCAATTTTTGAATGTTCATCTTCTCCATCTCCAATTAAAAAGAGTATCAGCTTTTCCTTTTTAGAAGCCTCTAAATGCAGTATTCTAAATGCTTCTTTAAACTTATTTCTGAGAAGGTTTCTCATAATAAATACGTATTGTTGAACACCAGATTCTTTTAATTTATCCTTTAATTCTTCAGAACCGACGCTTTTATTCTCTGTTTGAAAATAACTGAGCAAGTCTGAACTGGATCGATTAAATTCATTTTTTAAATATACTAGCGGTAATGTTTGCATTCTTTTAAAATCAATATTCTCTTTATTGAAAAGACCTACATAGTCATTTTCAAGCTGCTCTGCCATTCCTAGATAATAAGCATACTCTTCAACATTCTTTTCAAAAGAACCTGTTGCCAAAACAACTCCTAACACACAGGGTAATACAAACAGTGATCCTGCCTTTAACTTCATGATATTTAAACAATCCTGCTCATTATCTGGCTCCAGTGTCATATCCAAATGCTGTCCTTGCATTGACTGAATAGAATAGGAATATACACTGTTTAAAAGCTCCGTTGCATGATCAAGCTTCGAAAAGACTTCAAAACTCAATGCAAAAAGAACATTTGCCGCATTAATCGCAATACCGCTCTGACACTTCATCCAAGGATACGAATCTTTGTCCTGATCTTCAATATCATCTAATATATCGGCTGATAAGATGAGAAGTTCAATCCCTGCTGCCAGTTTTGTAATTGCTTGCTTGTCTTGTCCGCCAAATGCCTTATAGTGCTGGTAAGCCAATTGTCCAAAAGGAAATTCATTCTTTATATCTGTAAATTCATGAAGCAGCTTCTGTAAATCATTCTGTCTGACTGCATGTTGAATAAAATCAGACATATTCTGCTTGATTTTTGTATTCTCTAGATAGTTTAGCATACTCGTTCTTGTCCCTCACCCTTTCGTCTTTTATTTTACTAAAAAGACATGAGCAAATGTCTGCTGACATCACTATTTAACAATTATATAATAATATATCCTTTTTTTGTATGTATTTGGATAAAAAAAAGACTTGATGATTATCAAGTCTTTAAGAAATTTTCACATATTCATATTTGTCGTATTGATCAATGCTTTTGTTAATGTTATGAAGAGAAGCCGTTGTTTCTCTAATTTCGTTTTCAAGTTTCCATAATAATTGTTTAAGTTCTTCGATTTCATACTTTTCCATCGATTCCACTCTCCTTTTTTGGAAGATCAATGTATTTGTGTATGGTGATTGGGTCATAAGTATTTGATCTGTTACTAACAGTGTAAATGTAATTGAGTATTTTTTCACCGAAAAGTATGCACAAAATGTGTGCGTGATACCGCAAAATTCAATAGGTCTTTTTTCATCATTTTCTGACTTTTCAAATCATACTTTTATCTCAATTTCAAAGGAATTGCGTCATTTTCGCGACAGGAATAGGCATCATTCGTCACACTTCTCTCCATATAGAACATACGATCCCCTCTATATCTTCGGTTTGGCAAGTCATAGGTCAGACGACAGAGTCTATTGTGGACACCGCAATTTTTTGACGACATTCACCGAAATTGACCGCAAAAGTACCTATTTTTATGTTGGAATTACAAAGATAGAAAGATCATTTTGATTCTTTATTCTGATTTTCTACATACATTTAGAACAGATATCCGTCCAATTTCACGTCAATGAGAGAAGAGGTGACCACGTGTTTTACCATGTTCCTTATCCTGCTTTGCAGGTTCCCGCAATGAGCCGCGCATATCCGCCGCGCACACCTATGACTTTTCCTCCAGTAGATGCTCACTCATTTCAACGAGCCGCAAAGGAATCAGCCCGTCTCGTTGCTGATGCTTCACTCATTACACAGCAAATTTCTAGCTCACTTCCGTTTGCACAGCGCATCATGGAGGCTGCTGAGCGCTCTGATTCGACAAGTGTCGTGCGAATGCTGAAGCAAATCGGTGTGAAAAGTGGCATCGAGATCCGTTTTAGTCCAGAAGGTATTCGTATCTACTTGTCTCTTGCCTCCAGCAGACTTTTCCTTCTTTTACAATGGGCATGACAAAGAAAAGCCGCTCTGACGCGAGCGGCTTTTCTTATGATTCAAACATTTTATGGCACCATTCAATGGCTTCTATATAACAGCCGTAGGCTTCCTCTTTTGGAAGATCCCCATCTAGCATCTCATCATCCCATGCATTTCGTTCAATCCGTTTAGCCACACCCAGCACAAAAGAATAATCATTTTCATAACCAAGCAGTGCCTCGCCAACTTCATCAGAAAGCGGCAGCTCTTTCACAAGTTCGGTGATATCTGCCCTAACAAGCGTATCAATGAGAGAGAACATGCCTGTCAGCATATAAGAGGCTGGATGCTCTCGTTCAGTACGATAGGCAATCAGTTCACACGTTTTGGCACGAATGAATGACATTTTGATAATTTCTTTTTGGCTTGAGTTGGCTTGGACATTCAGTTCTTTAAATGAAAGGATAAAGATCCAGCGCCGAATCTCATTAAACCCGAGCAGGATGATCGCCTGACGGATACTTTTAATTTGATATAGACGTCTCATGCCGCCTGAATTTAGCATTTTTAATAATTGATATGATAGCGATAGGTCACTTTCAATAAAATGAGTCACGGTCTGGATATTCGGCTGGTCCTTGCTTAGTTCATTTAAAAGCTGGTGGTACGCATGGAAGCTTGTCGATAATGCGCGTCCCGATATCACATGGGGTTCACTAAAGAAATACCCTTGAAACAAGTGGAAGCCCGCATCTAGCGCTTCTTCATATTCTCTTCGTGTTTCCACCTTTTCTGCTAGGAATCGAAGTCGATACTTTTTATACGTGTTCAGAATATCTCTTCGTTCATGCGATGTGGTCTTCAGAAAGTCAACTTTTAAAATATCAATGCAATAGAGGAGTTCGTCAAGCAGCTTGTCACAATGATGTTTTCCACTTAGGAAAAAATCATCGAGTGCAATCGTATATCCCCATTTTTTTAATTGCTTACATCTTATAATAAGTGCCGGGGTAATCGGTACATTTTCTAATATCTCGATCACAAGCTGATGCGGATCAAAATAGGTGAGCAGATCAGATGAAAGCAAGCTTTCAGTGAAATTAATGTAGCATCGTTTTCCTTCTGTCAGTGTTTCGATGCCGATATTCAAAAAACTGTTAATGATGAGGTCTGTTGTCGCTTGATCACCGTCTTCAGCACTGTATGTATTGGTTTCACTATCTCTATAAAGCAGCTCATATGATACGACTTGTTCTTTTCTGTTAAAAATAGGCTGTCTCGCAACAAACACCCTCAACTGCTCCAATCCTCCTTTATGCCATGACAAACAAGATGTGCTTACAGTATACCAAATGATTACGCTTTTAGTTCATTTTCAATCGGTCAAAATAAAAAAAAGAGACCATCCCGCTTGATGATCTCTCTTTCTTCAAACCATTAGCTTTCATAAAGCTCTTTTTTTATTTTATTTTTCACATCATGGATAAACTGCATCTTATTATCCCAGCATTTTTGACTCAAATCGACTGGATATTCTTCTGGTTTGCTGATTCGTTTGTATTCCTCCCAGAAAAGTCCAAGACTATCCTGCACATAGGCTTGAATCGTTTGAATATCCGGATTATCATAGACAAGTTTTCCTTGTTCAAAAATCGGAACGTGAAGATCCTTCGCCACAAAGTTTGTGACAAATTTGCTAATAAACGTATGCACTGGATGGAACATTTTTAGTTTATCCTCAGAATGAACATCTTCCTCTTCAAGCGCAATGTAGTCACCCTCAGAATGATGATTCAATTGATTGATAATGCGGTACACACGTTTACGACCTGGTGTTGTCACTTTCTCTGGGTTGGATGAAATTTTGATGGTATCATTCATTTTGCCGTTTTCTTCAATAGACACAAGCTTATACACGGCACCAAGGGCTGGTTGATCGAATGCTGTGATCAGTTTTGTCCCAACACCCCACACATCAATTTTAGCGCCCTGTGCTTTTAAATTCATAATCGTATGTTCATCAAGATCGCTTGATGCAATGACTTTTGCATCATGGAATCCTGCTTCATCCAGCATCGTTCTAGCTTTTTTAGACAAGTATGCAAGGTCTCCGCTGTCAAGTCTGACACCAATGAAGTTGATTTTGTCTCCGAATTCTTTCGCTACCTTAATTGCATTCGGAATACCTGATCTGACGGTATCATACGTATCGACTAAAAAGACACAGTCTGTATGAGTTTCTGCGTATTTTTTAAATGCTGTATATTCATCGCGGTATGCTTGTACAAGCGCATGAGCATGTGTTCCTGATACTGGAATATTAAAGCGTTTCCCAGCACGAACATTACTTGTCGCCTGGAAGCCGCCGATGAGTGCTGCTCTTGCTCCCCACATCGCTGCATCCATTTCATGTGCACGTCTTGTTCCGAATTCTAATGCTGTCTCATCTTCAATGATTCCTTTAATGCGAGCCGCCTTTGTTGCAATCAGCGTCTGGAAATTCACGATATTGAGCAATGCCGTTTCGATTAATTGAGCTTCAACAAGCGTTGCCTCGATACGCATAATTGGTTCATTCGCAAAGACAATTTCTCCTTCTCGCATTGAATGAAGTGTACCTGTAAAGGACAATCCGCTTAAATAGTCAATGAAATCGCTTTTATAACCGAGTTCATCTTTCAAATACGCTAGATCGCTTTCGGTGAAGGAAAAGTCCGATAAATATTCAATCGCTTTCTCTAAACCAGCAAATACAGCGAAGCCATTGTCAAATGGAAGCTTTCTAAAGAAGAGTTCAAACACTGCCTTCTTCTCATGAATGCCGTCTCTCCAATACGTTTCTGCCATGTTAATTTGATAAAGGTCTGTATGTAGTGATAAACTGTCGTCCTTAAACCGATGCTCCAACTTCCATTCTCCTTCCCTTACTTAACCACTTTCGCACCAAGCGATTGCTCAAAGTGAGAAAGTGCCCACTCGTGCCCCGCTTCATTAAAACTCGCCACAGCATTTTGGTGAATCACAAGTTCGAAGCCTTTATTGTATGCATCAACAGCTGTATGAAGTACACAAATATCGGTACATACGCCGGCTAAATGAAGTTCAGTGATGCCGCGTTCGCGCAGTTTCATTTCTAATTGCGTGCCTGCAAAAGCAGAGTATCTTGTTTTTTCCATATAGTAGACATGTTTTAAATGTTTTGACGTGTGAAATAGTGAACTTAGTTGTCCATAAAGCTCAATTCCCTCAGTCCCGCGAATATTATGGGGTGGAAATAACTTTGTCTCTGGATGATAAGGGTCCTCTTCTTCATGATGATCGACAGCAAAGACGACAAAGTGCCCTTCATCAATAAATGAAGAAGTGATCTCTGTGATCTTAGACTCAATCGCTTGTCCAGGCTTTCCACATGTCAGTTTTCCATCGTCTGCAACAAAATCAACTGTATAATCAATACAAATCAATGCTTTGCCCATCCGCATCTCTCCCATATGCTCTTTTGAATCATTATAGCTTATTCATTTCACTAGGGAAACCTATTCAACAGATTCGTGTGAAAAAGCTTTTTGAAACAGCTCATCTTTTAGGTAGATGTGCTCTTGATTGACCGCACTTGGCATCTCTATGACAAGACCAAATGGAGAGTGCGCTTCATGATGATTCACCACTTTAAACGAACATCCAGCGGCATTTGCCATTTTGACATATTGAGAATAGGAAGCATAGGACAATTCACCATTTAAAAGAACTGTGGCCTGGCGATTGGTCTTCAATATTTGTTCGACCTCATGATACGGTTTATTTCTTGATACCTGTCCCTTTGTCAGGGCGAGAAGCGCTCGTTCCCTTAATGAACCGAGAAACATTCTTCGTTCATCAGGTTTTGTTTCAGCATGTCCAAATATCCCTTGCTGCAAATAAAAGTCTACGGATTCTTCTTTCATCGCTGTGTTCACTCCTGGTTTCTAAATTTACATTTCTGTGACCCAGTGCACAACCTTGAGTGCGAGGTCACGTGCTTCATCTGTTTCTACTCTTTCCATTAAGGATTGTTCAAGCGTATGGATGAGCTGCTCTTTTTCGTCCTCATACGCAATGGAAATACTCCATTCAATGTCAGGTACGGCAACAAGCGTTTTATATTCTTTTTTATTTTCATGTAAATATACATTGTAGGTCTTTGGTTGTCCGCTTGTGATGTGTGCTTTTCTAATTTTCATTTGACTCTGTTCACACCTCTTTTTTTCTTACATCCATATCCATTGTACCATAAAAAAAGACAGCTTCAGAAAAGGAATTCCCTTTCAAAGCTGGCTACGCATTAAAGCTTTTTTGCTGGCTGATCAGGTCTATATCCCACACAAAAGTGACGTTTGGACTGTTAAAGAATTGGACAAAGTCTCCTGCATTATAAGTTCCTGAACCACCCGCAGAGTGATCGACACTTTTTGGCGAAATGGCAAAAACATCACCGAAATGTGCAGAACCGTTTCCAATCACACGATCAATATGAATAGGCCCAACTATCGCTGGCATCTTTCCACCACCTTTTCTTTCCTCATCATATGCCCAGCTCAAAAATACGTGTATGAAAAATAAAAAAGACAGCTGATATTTGATCATCAGCTGTCTTTCTATGCGTTAAATGATTGAGGCTGACCAAACAATGTAAAGTCCCAAAGCATTGTCGCATTCGGATCACTTGTGAGTGACATATAATCACCTGAATTAAAGGCTCCAGCCCCGCCAGTAGAGTGGTCTACAGCCAAAGGAGCAATGGCCAGGACATCCCCGAAAGTAGCCGCACCGTTTCCTCCTAACGACTCAATATGAATAGGTCCGACGATTGCAGGCATCAGAATCTCCCCCTATCTGCTTATGTCAATCATCTTATGCAAAAAGGGAAAAGTTGTGCATCTGCCCTAAACGTTTAAATGCTGTTCTTTGCGAGATCGCTGACGCAGCTGAACCAATCTGACAATATTCAAGGTGATGGCTTTAAGCAGTGCATAGACAGGGACTGCAAAGATCATACCAAGAATTCCGCCAAAGCTTCCTGCCCCAATTAATAGCAGGATAATAGTAAGCGGATGTGTGTTGAGCCGTTTCCCAATAATCAATGGAGAAATGACATTTCCATCAACTTGCTGAACGATAAGAATCACAATCACTGTCACCACCGCTTTTCCAGGCGAATCAAGAAACGCAATGAGCACAGCTGGTGCAGCGCCAAGATATGGTCCAAGGTACGGAATCACATTTGTGACCGCAATAATAATGCCGAGAATGAGCGCATATTTCACACCAATTAATAAGTATCCAATAAAACAAGCCACTCCAACAAATAAACAGACGACAATCTGCCCTTGTATGTAAGCCGCAAGCGTATCGTTTAATTCTTTAAAAATTTTCAATCCTTCCTTACGGTAAGGCATTGGCAAAAATTGAACGAGCTTGTCCGGAAACTTATGTCCGTCCTTCAGCATATAAAACAAAATGAAAGGAACTGTGATGACAGCTAAGGCAATATTGGCAATCACACCAAACACCGCAGACATACTTGAAGCAATATTCTCCGGCAAATCTTTTAATGTCGAAACGATCGTCTGTTCAAACTTCGAGACAGACACATAATCCTGGTTCATCATCCATGTAAATGTTTTAGAATGTGAGAAGTCGTTCATAAATTTCTGCATGTCCGTCACATAACCAGGGAAGCTTTTGACAAGTCCCCCTACCTGCGTGACAATAATCGGTCCCGCCGCATTGACAATGAATGTGATGAGTCCAATGAACAGGAGATAAATAATCAGGATAGCGAGTGTCCTAGGAATTTTCTTGGACAAAAATCGAACAATTGGATTAAAGATGAAAAAGAGAATCCCTGCCAGCAGAATAGGAACAAACAGAGTTGATGCAAATAAAATAATCGGTTGAAATAAAAACGAAACCTTTGTTGATACATAAACAATGAGTAAAACAAGTAATATTTGGAATGTCCAAAAATGAACTTTAGATTTTAACAAAGAGGCTCCTCCTGTAACGTATTGATCTTATTAAAAAACTACTATTCAACCCACCTTCTGTCAACTGCTTCTTGTTTTAGAACCTTATTTTTTGTAAAAAAAAGAACAATTGGTATATCATGCACTGATTCCAGATATACATTCTATAAGCATGAAAAAAGCAGACACCTATACGTCTGCTTGTTACACTCTTTCACTGTGATCAGGCATCACCGATACAATTTGCTGGATCCGCACATAAAAAACTGATTTTGCCCCCGCCTCAATCACAATATGATCCGGCATGACTTCCTTCAATTTTCCACGCACCGTATCTTTCACTGTTTGAACAATTAATCTCATACCGATCACTTTATGCAATGTTTGATAAACATATGGATCAACTAATGAAACAAGCTGCGGACTTCCTTGTTGTGCCATCCTACCTGCCCCTTTACTTGTGTATTTACCCACAGCGTATGCAATCACCCATGTGAATGTCACTCAAAGCAAACCTATAACGTTAATACCATATTTTTACATTTTATATGTTTTTACATTTTTTAGCAGTATAATAGATTGGTGCTGTCTACAGCTTAAATCATTTGAAGAGGTGAATGATCTTGAAAAAACTAATCTGTATCGTTGCTGTCATGCTCTTTCTATCTTCTGCATGTTATGCATATGCAGGCACAATAGGAGATGAGCCTGGGACACCAGGGAAGTGGTTCAAAGGAGATGAACCGGTTCAAAAAGATGAGTCCAAACCGCCACTTGTTTTTGTTCATGGCATTAACAGCTCCTCCTCCACATGGTTCGATCGAAACGATATGGCAAAGCAAGCTGTTCTGAACGGATACGAAAGCGCATTCATAGATTTGTATCCAGATCAGGACATGAAAAAGAATGGCAAACTATTAGCGGAAAAACTAAAAGAAATCTATGATGTTTTCGGCCGAAAACTCATTGTGATTGGTCACAGTAAGGGCGGAGTGGATACACAGTCCGCACTCGTGTATCACAATGCTCATCCATATGTGGAAAAGGTCATCACACTCGGCTCCCCTCATTACGGGACGCCGCTGGCAGATTTAGCGTATAGCAAGGGCGGGAGCTGGCTCGCAAAAATTCTTGGACAAAAAAGCGACGCGCTCTATTCTTTGCAAACCGGTCTCATGGAGGCTTTCCGAAGTGAAACTGACAAACTGGAGACGTTTCCTCATAAATACGTCACTTATTCTGGATCGGAATGGGGTACATTTGGCGGAGTACTGTATTTAGGCGGGATGTATTTAAAAAGCTTTGGTACAAACGATGGGGCCGTCACAGTAAGCAGCACAAAACTATCATATGCAAACAATATTTTAACAGGGAAGTGGAATCACAATTCTATCAAAAATGGCACAAGCATGTTCCCCGTGTTCCAGCATCAGCTGCTAGCCAACCCCGCAAATGCTGAAAATAAACAAAAAGAGAATCTAACGCAAGAGCCCGTTACTACTGAGCTGAATACAGATAGTTATGTACAAGGCGGAGAAAGTGAAAAGGATAAAACAGAAGCGTTCTATGTAGAGGAAGGAACGAATGGCTTATCGATTCAGTGGTTAAATGAAAGGCAAGAGGCGCAGCCCGAAATCATCGCCCCAAATGGAGACGTCTTAACAAATCTTAAGACATCGGAAGCATCTTTCCCATATGAAGGCGCATTTTCGCACCATGTGCAAATCAATAAACCCGTTCCTGGAAAATGGATGATTCGATCAAATTCTGAAAAAAGGACTCCTTATTTGCTGCTCGTATCCTTTGACTCACCATTAAATGAGGAAATCAAAGCAGAGGCAGCGAAATCAGGGGATGCATCGACCCATTCAAGCGGGCTGATTAAACGATTAAGCAAAAAAGTAGAAACCTTTTACTTTAAGGATGCACGAAAAGATCATCCATTCAAAACAACAGCTTCATCAGATGTTCAATTGAAAAAAGAAGGTGCTTATTCTGTTACGGTTCATTACACCGGACTCACTGCATCAGGTACATCTGCGTTTAACCGTACCGTTATTCGCACATTGTATGTTGATCAGCATGGAAATATTCATGGAGACATTCCATACTAAACAGAGCGTTTCATGGGCTGAAGTGCCTGATGCACTTTCTGATCCAAATCCGTGATTTTTTTCAGGGCAAGTGATTCGTCTATTTGTCTGTAATGATGATGCCCGCCAGGCTCTTCATCCATTTCGTCTGCTTTCTTAACGATTTGCTGGAGTGTGTCCTTATGAAGGTCGCCCTCTGGCAAATATGAATCCGTATGAAGCAGAATCGCAAGCGCAATATCTTTGGCTGCCTTGGGCTCCTCACCGAGCCGTATGAGCAGTTTGTGAGCCCGCTCTGCACCTTTAATGGCATGAATATCATTCCGTCTATATGTCTCGTAATCCCATTCTCCTCCTGCTGTATACCATTCATAGTGGCCGATGTCATGCAAGAGGGCTGCTTTCACAGCCAGATCTGGATTAACCCCAGCCTGCACCGCCAGCTTGAATGCGTGATAAGCACAAGCAATCGCATGGGCTTTTCCTGAACGATTTAAATATTTTTGAGCGACTGGATGGGTGTAAACATCCATTAACGTAACCTTTCTCATGGAAACCCCTCCTTATCTATATTTTTAGCATCCTAACATATTCTGAAAAGAAACTCAAATGTTCTGTCATATTTTCTATGAGTCTCAAGAGTAGCTTATGTCAAATCAGGTGGTTTTGCTTGTACAACACGAAAAAAGCAGTCGTTATGACTGCTTCTTCACATACTCACGTGCATCATAGACACATCCGCCAGCTGGATCATCGGCTAAGAGATCGAGCAATATACCTGCGACTTCATCTGGGCTCTTCAGCGTGCCTGTTTCATATAACTGCTGAAAACGATCAATTTGTTCAAAGTCCTGTTTTGATGACTTCCGAATTTCTCCCTGCATATCTGTATCGATGGTGCCGGGTGAAAAGGAAAACGTGTTAATTGGATGCGCCTCATCCTGCTGTTCCTCATGTAAAGTCCTCATAAACATATCAAGTCCTGCCTTTGAACTACAATACGCACTCCACCCTTTATATGGGTTTTTCGCCGCTCCAGAGGAAAGATGAACGATCGTTTTCTTTCCGTTAAATGATTGAGTCTGCTCAGCAAAAACATGGCTCAACAGAGCAGGAATGACTAGATTCAACGTATAATGCTGCTGCAGCGTATCCTGCCCGCCTTGTCCAACACGCTTAATCGGTGTCACCATTCCTGCATTATTGACGAATAAGATCTCATCAGCATCTGTCAGAGTTTGCGGTGTAAGATGATCTTGAAGCCATTTGGCTGCTGCCGTTTCATCTGTCAGGTCGACCTGTGTATGTGTGAGCTTCGGATGGGATATCGGCGAAACACTTCTTGCTGCTGTGTACACATGATCCCCTCGTAAAAGCAGCCTGTTCACAAGTGCTAGGCCAAATCCTTTTGATCCCCCTGTAATGATTGAAATTCGAATGACAATCTCCTCCCTTGATAACACTATTTTACGTAGTGAAACGGTATGACATCAAGCAATCTGCATAAAGAAAAGCCTGCCTCTTTTAAAGAGGCAGGCTACTTCTTTTCAGCTTTTACATTCACCTTTGGAATCAGGATGATCATCACCACGATGCCAAAGGCTATCAAGAAACCAAAGATGATTGGAAGCAGCGGCGATGTCTGCTTCTCATGCTCATCGTCAGAAGGTGCTGATACAGCCGAATCACTAAAAGAGATATTCATCTCTTTCATCATACGAGCTGGTGTTTTCGGCGGATTCTCTTTTAGATCACTGAAAAGCTGCGGAGAAAGAGATCCTCCCCGGGTTTTAGGCGGTTCAGCAAAATGAATATCTGTTTTGACTTTTGATGTCGTTTTGCTTTGTTCGTATTGCGTTTGATCCCTCAATATACTCGAGTTAATATTGAGCTCCTTTTCCTGATATTCATTCGGCTTGACATTCGTATCCGTATCTTCACCAGCAGCGAAAGCAGCAGGAATGAGGAGAAGAAAGGAAATGACACCAAGTGCCACCCCTTTCACGAATAAATTAAGCCTCATGAGTCACATCACGTTCCTCTGTTTTATCTTTCCATAGCTTTGTCACAAGCGGCACGACCATGAAGAGGACAGTTAAAATCACTAACCCTGTGACGCCCATTCCAAAGCTGTCTCCTTTTCCATATTGGATGGACAGATACACATCTGTCACTGGATTTGTAAAATGGAAGTTCGGCATCACCAAATCAATTAACGGTGCGACAAAGAAGAAAATAAGCGCCGTTGCCGCCATCCACCCGGCAATGGAACCAAAAAGGAAGGCCGTGCGAATAAAGGCGGAACAAGTCACCAATAGTAAAATCGTAAAAATTGACCATTCAATGGCTTGATCATCGGCAAGTTTGTAAATGTTCAGCCCAAACAAGCTGATCATCAGTCCGACTAATAGATTTAAGATGCCAAACAGTGCACCTTTCACGAGCATCGGAGCGGACGCATAGTACGAACTGAAAAAGCCAATTAACAAACTACTGATCATCACAATAACCAAAATGACTACTGGCGGTACAGTCTGCGTTTTTTCTTCTGGCACATCACCGCTAATTTTCAGCGGATTGGCTAGATGGTTATACACATAGTTGCTGTTGCCTTGATCGTCTAATGTGTTTCCTAAAATCCCCTTTAAATCTTGCTGAACAAGCTTCGTGGAATCAACATTTTTGCTCCAGTTTTCATTCAGCGTATCTGCTTTCTCTTGAACTGTCGTCACACTTTCTTCAATGTTATTCGTATAATCCGCCACCCCTTTTTGACGGTCGGTTAACGAACTCATATTTTCAGAAAGACGAAGCACTTCCTGACTAATTGAATCCTGTGCACTGACAACAATTGAACTGCCTGCAAGGTCTGCTGTATACACCGCATCTCCTTGATCAGCCATTTGCTCAGCTACATTGTCCGCACTTTCAGAGATTGTCTTTAATTCCTGTTCCATGCTTGCCTGCTGAGTCGTGATGTACTCTGCATAGCCATCTGAGAACTTCTGCATCTCATCAATAAAAGTAGACACATCATCGTTTGACGTCAGCATCTGATTTTTGAGCGTATCCCAGTTTTCTGTTTCCTCTTTTTTGATGGAGAGGATGGATTGGATTTCATCTGGTTTGGTGTCTAGTAGAGAAGAGTTATTAGATGGTTGGTAGACATTTGCCATCATCATCTCTAGCTGGGAGAGTTGATTGGAATACTCCATTAATTTTTTAGTATTTGTTGATTTTGTATCAAACTTTTTCTCAAAAAGATTATCACTAAAGGCTTCACCAATTGGTGAGTTTCTGCGCTTCAGCTCTTTCACCTTGCTTAAAATAGAGGATTCCTGGTTCTTGATTTCATTCGGAATCACATTATATCGATCTTGTAACCGTAGGATGGTCTTTTCAAGCTTTTCTACTTTTTTCGTAAGGTTCTCAAGCTCTTTACTCATCTGACTCACTTTGTCTTTCAATTCATCATTATGAGCGTTCGCTTTTTCTTGAATCTTTTTTTTCACTTCATCTAGACGAGTAGCGAGTGCTTTTAGATCATCCTTCGATGAATTCGTGCTGCCGGTATCTGGCTGAGCAGGATTTTCACCGGTTTCACCTTCAATGCCATCTTCAGCAGGAGGCGGCGTCTCCTGTTCTCCTAATTGATCCGCAAGATCGTTCATTTCTGTTGAAATTTGCGAGAGCTCATTTGTTTCTTCATCTAAGTTAATCCCAATCTCTTCTGGGTTTTCATTATCTTGATCTGATGCCCCGTCATCATCAGAGTCAACTGGCGGTTCAGTTTCAGCTAACAGCTGCTCCCTTTTTACGTTTAGCTTCGTCAGCAAAGCTGTTATTTTATTTTTATAGTCTTCTAAGTATCGTTCTTCATACTTTTTAATCAGCTCTTCCTGAGACGCCTTCACAAGTTCCGTTAATCCTGTCGATTGCTTAGGAATAGCGTCTTCTCTCGACTTTTGAACAGATTGGATGGCGTTGTCAGTTGTTTTCAGCTGACTTTGTACACCATTCATATCTGTTTTGAGTCCGCCCATTTGATCACTAAAGCTGCGGGCATTTTGGTTTTGAATGTCAGCGAGCTGTTTGAGCCCTTGCTGGATTTGTTTTTGGCTTGTCGATTGCGCTTTTATTAAGACATCTTTTTGTTTGTCTTGATACTGCTTGTATTGATCGACTACTTTCACAAAATCCTTCAGCTGGCTCTTTGCTTCTTCTGTTGTACCCAAGCCGTCTTTATATTGTTTCTGTGAATCGGCCATCGCATTTTTTAATTCTTCTATTTGTTTCTTTTGCTGCTGAACAGCATCTGATAGTTTGTTCGAGTTCGGCTTATAAAAGTTATACATCGTGTTTTGGAATTCGACTTCTTTGCCGACAATATGCTCAAATTCTTCTCTGACATTGCCGATTTCCTGTGATACAAAGCTCCAGTATAACGTCGACATCTGTTCATTCATTTTCTTTTGTGCATTTTCCAGCTCTCTCTGCACTTTCTCTTTATTGACTGCATTGAGCTGATCTTGCACCGAAAATTGAATGGACGCCTTTTCAGGATGATCTTTATCATAGCTGAGCACATTTTTAGAGAAATCAGACGGAATATAGAGGACAGCGTCATACTTTCTGTTTTTCAGTCCATTTTCCGCCGCACTGCGATTCACTACAGTCCATGTATAATCAGGACGCTCTGATAATGCTGCCACAACATCCTGCCCGAAACGAGCGGTGTTTTCACTTTCGCTCGCCCCCATATCCTCATTGACCACCGCTATATTACGTGTGGCATTCTTCTTCTGTTTTGCCGGGTCGTCTCCAATGAGATGGAAAAATAGCACCGGCAGCACAAGAATCAATATCATCGTGGTTACAATTTTAATGGAGCTTTTTTGCTGCTCTGTCATTGAACACTCTTCCTTTCTACCGCACATAAAGGAACCTGGATTTTCTTCTCTTTCCCGTTCTCAACCAAGTACCCGAAGCCTGGCTGAATGTCTGGTTCTTGTCTTGCATACGGAAGCGGTATGATGTTTTGCTCTGATTTTTTCATGAGTAACATCGCATGTCGAACTTGTTTGATTTCATTTGTAAGTGCATCATAGCCCTTACTGAATTCGGTATGATTCCCTGATGCGATCAGGCTAAAGCCTAGGTGCGCATATGATTTCATGAAATCAGCCAATTGATCTTGAAGACGCGGATCGATTGTCTGCTGAAAGCGTGTAATGCCATCAATCACAAGCACAATTTGAGGAAATGACAGCTGATCGGTCTCCCCTCGTCGTACAGCTTCAACGTACATCTCTTCCCTCACCTTGAATAAGCGATCCATTTCCTCTGCCCAGTCGGTGATATCATCCTTTGTTTCAAGGTAATCGATGTTCTCTTCTTTTGCATAATGGGATAGACCACGATCAATCGAATCAAAGACAGCCAGCTTTTCAGGCTTTGCCACTAAAAGCTGATCAAGCATCAGTTTTGTGACATTTGTTTTCCCGCGCTGCGTTTGACCGATGATGAGACAATGTTTATTCTTTTTCAAGTCAAAGTAAACAGGTGCCACAGATTCTTCATCTAATCCAACTGGAATGTCGTAAGGCGTTTTATATTCATCTAAACGACTCTCTAGCTCCCAAGCTGTCAGCTTATCAGGAAGCATTGGGACAGGTTTTGGTTTTTCTGCCGCTTCGAAGCGATCATGAAGAAACTGAATTTCTTGTTTCAGATGCTCAAATAATTCAAGATCGTTCTCTCCTTCAACTGGCAGGAACATTTGCGCAAAATAAAGCTCTTCTTTGTTGATAATGACTCGGCCTGGGATCGGCTCTAAACTGAACTTCGGTCTGCCAATAATTGAATATGCTTCCCCTTGATCCATTAAGTAATGGACAATCTTTGTTTTCAAATTGTTCATCAGCGATTGACGCACTGCATTGACCCGAGTCGCTGTAATCAAGAAATAAATCCCCAATGATTGTCCGTCACGGCTCAGTTGAATAAATTCAGATTCGAGCTCATGCATTTCATCTTTGACAATGTCAAAGTTGTCAATCACGATAAAAATGAACGGAAGCTTTTTCTCATTTAAGGCGTTGTACATTTTGATATGACTCATTTCTTGCTGTCTGAATAACCGCTTGCGATATTCAACCTCTTCCCGTAGACGCTTCATTGACTTTTGAATCTTTCTCATCTGATCCATTAAGAAATAATCCGCCGTATGTGGCAGTTTAGCTAATGGAAGCAATGTTCCGTTTCCGAAGTCATAAATATACGCATGCCATTCCTCAGGTGAATACCTCTCGGCAAAGCTCATCAGCAGTGTGGTGGCAGCGAGCGATTTGCCGTAACCGGAGGAACCAAAGATACCAATATTCCCATCTTCCATCATTTGATAAGAGAGTGGATGCTGGCTTTGCTGATCTGGTTCATCGACTAGTGCAAAATGGAAGACATGCTCTTCACTCGACGCATAACGCGTTTTTGGAATACGTTCTTCAAGCGGTGGAAGCCATGGACTTGGAAGCTTTTCAATCCCAAGCTCCTGCTGCATACGTTCAATTTCATCAACAACAGCAGAAATTTCCGTCACCGTCTCTTTTTTCACTGCCGGCTCTGTGCTAACACCTGATAACGGAATCAGACCAGTATCTGTCACAATGGCAATGTCATCTTCTGACCCGTAGCCATCTTCCATGTATGGCGCACCGCTCCAAGCTGATTGGAACAATTCATAAATTTCATTATTGCCCACTTGTAAATAACCGCGGCCTGTGACGGTAATGGACGCTGCATCACTATTTTTCAAAATTTCCTTACTGTCTGATGCATCTTGCACTTTTAGTGCCACTTTAAAGCGGGAGTTACTCCAAATCTGATCATCAATGACGCCGCCTGGCTTTTGAGTAGCCAAAATGAGATGGACTCCGAGGCTTCGTCCGATACGCGCAGCACTGACAAGCTCCCTGATAAAGTCCGGCTCTTCACTTTTTAATTCAGCAAACTCATCAGAGATTAAGAACAAGTGAGGCATTGCCTGCTCTGCCTTTTTCTCTTTGTAGAGCTTTGTATAATCATTGATGTGATTCACATGATACTGATCAAACAACCGTTGTCTTTTCTTCAGTTCACTTTTAATCGAGGCAAGCGCTCTTTCACTAAAGTTCTTGCTGCCTTCAATATTGGTGATCGTTCCAAGTAAATGAGGAATATTTCGGAACGGCTGCGCCATTCCGCCCCCTTTATAGTCAATCAACAGGAAAGCAACTTCATGCGGATGGAAATGTACCGCGAGCGATAAAATATACGTCTGTAAAAATTCACTTTTTCCTGATCCCGTTGTTCCCGCCAACAGTCCGTGCGGGCCGTGTGCTTTTTCATGCAGGTTCAGGTCAACAATATCATTTTTCCCTTTATAACCGATCGGCACCGATAATGATTTGGCCGTTTCTGATGTCAGCCATTTTTCACGAATGCCAATGTCGTCTACCTGTTTGGCATGAAAAAGGTCAAGGAATGAGACCGTTTCAGGAATAGAATTGGTCATTCCCACTTGATGATCTAATGTTCTCAGCGTTCTGGCAAACAGCTCATTGTCCCCGCGCTGATGCGTATCAAGCTGAAACGGAATTCGTACTGCCTTCTTATGCTGAATAAGAATATCTCCTTCTTCTTCGTTAATATAACGGACAAGCGTCGAGATATTTTCAGCCAAGCTTTCCTTTGTTTCAGCAGCAAAGATAATGGAGATGCCAAGGTCTGTCCGGCTGCCTTCTAAATATTCTAAAATAACATGTTCAGCAATGAGCTCATGATTTGTCACGATGAATACAAAGTGAGGCGTAAAGATTTTCTTCTCTTTTTCTTCTTCTAGATCACGCTCGCGTAAAATTTCATAGATCGATGACAAAAGCTGATCGCGTGTTTGTTCGTTGTAAATAAATCCTTTGCCATATGTATGAGGAAGCTGGAAGTGCGGAAGCCATTTCATCCATTCCCAATTCTCATACTCATGCTCATGAAAGATAAAGACAAATCTCAAATCGTGATAGCTGTGCGAGAAAGCCAGCTGTCCGACAAGCTGATGAAGCTCATTTTTCACAATCGCAGGCTTCCCAATTAATCCGGTTGGACCGTCTGCGAGACCGAATGTAATCGGAACATTCTTCACTTCACGATAGACTTTTTGCATGTGCTGCGTTTGTTCCATTAAGTCATCGATGTCTCGATTGGCCATATCGCCGCCGCTCATCGATAATTCATAGCTTGATGGGACTGCGCCTGTTCCAAGACGCAGCTGTAAGAAGTCATCACTCACAAGCGTCTTTTCCCAAATTCGGCCGCTAATTTCTGATGTTAAGTACTTCATTTGTTCAAAGGACGGATAATGATACGTCAAAATATATTGCTGGCGGTCATACAGCTCCTGCAGCTCTTTTCTTTTATTTTCTAAGTAAAGAGAGTAGACGCGCTGCCGCTTTTCTTCCCGTCTTTTGCGCTGTGATTTCTCTTTAAAGTATTGAACGGACGATGTGATTAACGTCATGATAAACATAGCCATTGATACGACAATAAAGATTCCGCGCGGCTGGATAAGGGCGACAATCCCCATCACAAGGAGCATCACAAGCGGCGGAAGGACTACAAGCCAAAGCCCCCTGCTGTTATTTTCACTCTCCTGCGCAGGAAAGCTAAAGGATACCCGGTCATCTGGCAAATCATAAATCAAACGCGGTGTTCGTCTGTATGAAGGGTATTTTTGTTTTGTTTCTGTGCTTGGCGGTCTTGTTTTTTCCAAACGTGTTTGAAAAGGTTCGTATGCTGTCACCTGTAATAAATCATCATCTTTAAATGTCACCGTCAGAAAGTTCCAAAATAGCTCATCTCCAGCATACACCTTCTCTGGACCGTGAATTTTTTTCCCGTTCACATAAATCGTTTCGTCCTGAGGCATGACAAACCAAGCTCCATCGATTTGTTCTAAAGTGAACTGACTGGCATTTCGGAACATGGAATGAGCTTGTTCTTTCCACACATCGACCTCATCCTTCTCCTCACGTGAAAAAGACAGCTCAACTCTATTTCCTAGGTAATAAATGTGTTGATCATGAAGTGCATCCATTAAAATAAATGTGAGTGATCCAAGCTGATATGGTTCATGTGGAAGTAATTTGCCTTTCTTTTCTTCCCCCTGATAAATAGAAAAGCCATCATTTGGTTCATCAGGAGATAAACGAATTGGCCCTTCATCAAATGAAAGTGAAGGGATTGTCACCGTATGCTCTATTTCAGGTCCAATCACAGCTTCTCGATTGAACTGCTCATCTAAACGGACGGTTTGATAATCCTCCTCATAAAAAACCCAAAGAAGACTCAAACACTCCACCTCCTCATGGGACAGCACCAACTGTCAGTTGTATCGAAAGAATTATTTTTTCTCATCTTTTTTCGTCTGAGAAGTTTTCTTTTTTGCTTCAGATTCTTTCTCTTTTTTCTCTTGATCGGCTTTTGACTGCTCTTTTTGTTCAGCTGTTTCATCTGTTTGGCTTGCTTCTGAGGAGTCATTGGTGCTTGTCTCTGTTGTTTCTTTTTCTTCATATTTCGCCATTTCTTTAATGATTGGGTCTAGCTGTTTTTGTTTTTCTTCAGCAGAAAGACTGTCATCATTTTGAATTTCATTGCGGTAAGCGACGAGTGCCGTGAATATGTACCTGTCGTCTCCAAGTACCCGAGCGATATCAAGCGCTTCTTTGCTATTGCCTTGTCCAATATGAATCCAGAAAAGAAAGTATTGCGGATCTGTCTGCAATGTGTACGTATCCGTGATTTCTTTTTTATGCTGATCGAGTAACAGGCTGCCTTGATTCGTTTGTACATACGAAATGGCCAGTTCATATTGAAGAGAGACTGGCATTTGATTGGCTGAATATTTCTCTAACGTATCCACCACTTGACTGTACTGTTTGTTGAGATAATATTTGTTTGCCTCGACATACGCTTCTTGCTTTGGCATGGCAAAAAAGAAGGTGTAAATGGTGTACACCAATGCAGGGATTAACAAAACAAGCAGACCTAGTCCGATGTACCGCTCGATCTTCCATTTCTTTTTAGGAATGGTGAATAGCGTTTTTTCTTTCGTTTCAATCGCTTCGATCTTTTGCTGAATGAGAGCAGATAATTCTTCCAGCGACTGCGTTTCGCTGATTTCTTTTGCCAGCTCAGATAATTTCAACGTATCCATGTAAGCGACATATTCCTGAAACTGATATTCATGATCAACCACTCGAAGAATGACGGCCTTGACCTCTTTTAACAGACGATACTCATCGGTTTCATATGGCGGGATGCTTTCTTTCACCCCGTAATGCAAAAATGCAGGAGCTAAACCTTGATGAAAAACAATGTTTTCAGGAGAAACAATAGGATGCAGCCGCTTCACGTCGTGTTTGCAAACTGCATCGACAAGCTGGTATGAAAAAATCCATTTGCTCTTTTCATCCTTTGCATGGATGAAACGAAATTCCTGATAGGCAGGAGGCGGTTGAATAGAAATGATGACCTCATCTTCGGTTAACTGAATCTCTTTCTGAAATGAAGGGTTGATGTCTTTGATCGGTGCCGCTTCTAAACCGTCTAAGAGTTTAATCGTCTCTTTTTGAAAAATAAAGGTATAGGTGCCTGCCTCTTTTTTCATGACTGCTTCTAATTGTTCTTCTAAATAGGAACTCTTTTTATCTGCCATTTACAAAAGTCCTTTCATAGTATTTCCAGCCTGTCTCCTGTGGTAATTCCACAGTCTGACAGCTTATATTCGCCTGAAAACACAGCTTTCTTATTGACTACACGCACCCAGCCGCCTTCTCGCTTAGGAAGTGAGATTTGTTTTGCCTGCCAGGCGATATGGATGACTTGTTTAATATGTAAATAATTTGATAGTCTCAAATCAAACACACTGCCATCATAATTTTTTAAGTCGATGGTAATATCGATATACACAAATTTCCACCTCACAAAATAGAAAGAGCGCCGGCATCCATTGACAGACTCGGCGCTTTTTCTGCTTTTCACACTTAGAAAGGAAATCCCTTTGATTAGCCGCGGATTTGGCTTGCGATGTCTTGGTCAGTGCTTTCAAGTGTATTTGCCGTTTGATCAAGCTGATTGCTGACATCTGTTAATAGATCAGACATTTTGATAAATGAAGGCTTTAGCTGCTCGTATTGATCAGCAAATGCTTCACTAGAAGCACCTTCCCACATTCCTTTTAAATCAGAGATCATTCTATTTAGACGATCAACTTGGTTTAACACTTCTTGACTTTCAACACCATATTGCTTAGCGGTCGCTCTTAGTTCTTCTGGGGTTACGCGAATAATTCCTGACATATTCCTCATTACCTCCCGTGCATAGCCGCCATATAATGGGCTAATCCACTTATTTTTTGACGTTATTATTATAAAAACAGAAATGATACACAGTCAAACAAATCTGTTTTTATTTTACAAAATGAGTCTATAGAATTACTGTTTTTTCGCTTTTTATCTAGTATTTAACAGTTTTTTGGTCATATATTCTTAATAAGTTTACACGCACTTCAATGAACCTTTCCGCCTAATGATTTTTTACTACGTTATGAATGTACTATTTCTTTTCCATCGTGATTAAACATCTATGTGCTCTCTTCTCACGCTTTCTGTTTTTTTAAGTTTATGGCATTTTTTTATTGATTTACTTACCTCATTCTCTTCATAATGTAAGTACGTGAAATATTCGAAAAAGCAGGGGTTTTTATGACAAAAAAGACAGATCCGTTTAAGTATAGTCTTGATCGTTTAGAGGACGTGGCAGACCAAATTAGTGATGTGCTCAATTGCCCTATTACTATAGAAGATACTCATCATCGCTTATTGGCTTATAGCACACACAATGATTTCACTGATCCCGCCAGAACTTCAACCATTATCTCCCGTCGTGTACCGGAAAAAGTCATCAATCGGCTTTGGAAGGACGGCATCATTCCTACACTCCTTAAAACAGACGAACCACTTCGTGTCCCTCAAATTGCAGAGGTGGGTTTATCTAGCAGGGTCGCCATTTCAATCTGGAAGGACAAAGAAGTGCTCGGATTTATCTGGGCGATTGAATCTACGCAGCCATTTTCAGAAAAAGAAATGGAGCTTCTCAAAATGGCTGCACATGCCGTCAAAAACAAATTACTCAATTTACAAATTCGTAAAACGAAAACAGAAGAACGCAACCAAGAGCTTTTTTGGAAGATGCTCACAGGTCATATTCATGAAAAAGATGAGATGCTTGACCTGTTTTTGAGACTTGGCATAAGATGTCCAGACACCTATGCCATCATCATCTTCCGCCTTCGTGACGAACTCACAGAGGAGACAGAAAAGAAGCTGTCCTATCTGCTGGAAACCACACAGCAAGTGCAGGTGCTGTTAACGACTGTTGATTTTCACGAATTCATTATTCTTGTCTCACCAAAAACCGAACATCCGCTTCAAGATATTAAACAATTCACAAGCGGTATGCTGCAGCAGCTGGCTGACCGATATCATATCGAGCATGTTCAGGCAGCGATTGGAGGAATTTACGATAACATCTCTCATCTCCAGCCATCCTATAAAGAAGCACTGGCTGTATTAAAGACTAAAGAACGCTTCCCAATTGAAACAGAACGATTAAACAGTTTTTCTGAACTAGGGATTTATCAATATTTAGATGTACTTGCTGAGAAGCGAAAGGGCTCTTCTTACTCCAGTTACTCTTTATCGAAGCTGGAGGATTATGACCTGAGGCATCATTCCAATCTCGTCGAAACCCTTGAACGGTTTATTGACTGTGACAGCAATGCCAATATTGCCGCAAAGCAATTAAACATCCACATCAATACCTTGAATTATCGATTAAAACGCATTACAGACATCGCAGAAATTGATTTGAAAAACATGAATGAGAAAATGACCATATACCTTGATATGAAGCTAAAAAACGTCCATTTGTGAAATTTCACAAAGAGGCGTTTTTTTATTTTTTATTTCAACCGAAGAATTTTCTAAACTTTCAGGATACACTAGACATACAATATCAATAGATAAGCATAGGGGGAATAAACATGATCATCGGCATTCCGAAAGAAATTAAGAACAATGAAAACCGAGTGGCATTAACACCAGGAGCAGCTTCTCAATTGCTTTCAGCTGGACATCAGATCTTAATTGAAACAAGCGCTGGTTCTGGAAGCGGATTCACTGATGACGATTATGTATCTGTTGGTGCAGAGATTCTTGATCAGGCGAAAGATGTATGGGCCTCTTCTGATATGATTATGAAGGTAAAAGAACCATTACCTGAGGAATATCCTTATTTCAGAGAAGGACTCATCTTATTTACGTATCTGCATCTTGCCGCAGAACCCTCCCTGGCTGAAGCATTAAAACAAAAAGGTGTGACAGCCATTGCTTATGAAACCGTAACGGATGGAAAATCACTCCCTCTTCTCACACCTATGTCGGAAGTGGCAGGCAGAATGGCCGCTCAAATTGGCGCACAATTTTTGGAAAAGCCAAAAGGCGGTAAAGGAATTTTACTTGCAGGCGTACCAGGGGTATCAAGAGGAAAGGTCACCATTATCGGCGGAGGAGTGGTTGGTACAAACGCAGCGAAAATGGCAATCGGACTTGGAGCAGACGTCACCTTGATTGATGTAAACGCAGAACGCTTACGTCAGCTGGACGATCAATTTGGCCATCAAATGAAAACGTTAATGTCCAATCCTGTCAACATTGCCGATTCAGTCAGTGAAGCTGATCTTCTCATTTGTGCTGTGCTAATTCCTGGTGCCAAAGCACCGACGCTTGTGACAGAAGAAATGGTGAAACAAATGAAGCCTGGTTCTGTCATTGTCGACGTAGCGATTGATCAAGGCGGCATTGTCGAAACCATTGATCATATCACAACCCATGATCAGCCCACTTATGAAAAACATGGCATTTTACATTATGCTGTTGCCAATATGCCGGGCGCGGTCCCGCGGACATCAACTGTTGCTTTAACGAATGTCACCGTTCCATACGCACTGCAAATTGCCAATAAAGGTGCTGCAAAAGCGATAAAAGAAAATAAAGCCATCGCAGAAGGTGTTAATGTCATGAACGGACACATCACATACGAAGCGGTTGCTCGTGATCTCGGCTATGATTACGTGCCTGTCAGCAAAGCTTTTGATGCATCTTTTATGACCGAAGCTTAATCCATTACCCGCCCTATCGTTGGGCGGGTTTTATTGTTAACCTAAAAATAAAACAGGTTGACAAAACTCTTTCTTCCCCTTAATCTATTTGTACAGATAAGACAGGGGGAAACTTCATGCAAAAGAAAACAAGAACTGCTGACTTTGTACTAGTCGGAATGTTTGCCGCGCTCATGGCTATCGGAGCCAATATCACATCTATTGTACCGTTTCTACAGGTTGGCGGAATTCCACTTACGATGCAGCCGTTTTTTTGTATACTTGCTGGTCTCTTACTCGGCAGACGGCTCGGGGCATTAGCTATGATTGTCTATGCCTTGGTTGGAATTGCTGGTGCACCAGTATTTGCACAGTTCTCTGCGGGCTTTGGGGTCATTTTAGGCAAAAGCGGCGGTTTTGTTTTATCGTACATCCCTGCTGCCTGGCTTGCCGGGTTCATTCTAGAGAATAAAAAAAATCCTGGCTTTGGCCGCTTTTTACTTGCAGCCATTGCAGGAACGACCGTAATTTATGTGATCGGAACCACCTATACGTACTTCGCATTAAATGTGTGGCTCAATGCACCAATTTCCTATCAAACAACGTGGTTCTTTATGATCTGGTTTATGGTGAAAGATTACGCTTTGACTATATTACTTGCCATGCTGGCACCTAAAATTTATCGCTCTGTTTCAAAAGCCACATCCTTTAGAAAACAGCAAGCTGCATCATAGATATAGACCTCATCTTGATTGAATCATAGAAAAAAGAGCCCATTTTCGTTGAGGCTCTTTTTTTATCGTTATTCAGCGTATTGATCTATGATTTGTTCTAGCATTCCTTCAAGCACTTCTACATTTTCAAGATCTGATGGATTGAAGCGGTAGCGCGCAAGCTGTTCTCCTTCATTATACATCTCTTCGAGCCATCCTCTCAGGCCTCTTGCTCTGCGGTCGACTTCAAAAACAATGTCTAAGCCGCCTTCATCTATCAGAAAAATCAGCTCTAGCTCATCAAGCATATAGCGATAGTAGTCTGATGTCGGAATGAACTCGAATTCTTGGACGAATGGCAGGCGCCGCTGAAAGTAAGGTGCTTGCTCACAGTCTGCTTCGTTCAGGTGGAAGCCAAGATTTCTAGTGGCCTCCAACACATTTCTCACCCAAGGATGTGCTTCAACGAAAATGCGGTCATAGTCAGATTTATCGATTCCACCTTGGATATCAAGGTCTGTCTCCACTGCAATTTCTACTTTTCCGATCGTCATCGGGGTATCAATAGGAAGAATAAATGAAAACGGAAATTCATGCTTTTCTCCAGGCTGGATGGTAAAAGAATCCGCCACCCGTACAGAATGGATGTTTGCATATTTTCTACGCTCTTCATCATCTTTCACAATCACATACTGTGTTTCAATTTTAACATTGATATGACGGATTTCCTGAGAGATTTTCCCGCCCTTTGCATGGACAGTTCCCCTTACCTCTTGTCCTGGATAATAAGCGTTTTTCTCCAAAATGGTATCTACTTTCGCTGCACCAATCCCAGCACTTGCCGCTAGCTTTTTAAAAAATGACATCTCTCATCTTCCCCTTTTCATTTTTATCAGCATATATACGTAAGATGGAGGAAGAAAGATTCATTTAATTCATACTTTTGACCTAATTATTTTTTTCAGCTGCGAACTGCAAAAAAGCTTATAGAAAAAACATGATCGTTTTCTCTACAAGCTTTTCATCTTACAAGATAATCGCCGCAAGCCAGCCGAACAGAACAAGCGGAATATTATAATAGATAAAAGTCGGGACACAAGTTCCCCAAATGTGGTGATGCTGTCCATCCATATTCAAACCAGATGTTGGCCCAAGCGTACTGTCACTTGCAGGTGAACCTGCATCTCCAACAGCCGCAGCAGAGCCAATAATGGCAATGGTGGCCATTGGACTAAATCCTAAGTGTAGACAAAGTGGCACAAAGATGGTCGTGATAATCGGAATCGTTGCAAAGGATGATCCGATCCCCATTGTCACAAGCAGACCAACGAGCAACATTAAAATTGCCGCAAGACTCTGGCTGTTGCCGATAAATTGTGAAGATGCTTTCACAAGCGTTTCAATATCTCCTGTTTTTGTTAACACGTTGGCAAAACCAGCAGCCACAAGCATGACAAAGCCGATAAATGCCATCATATTCATTCCAGATGTAATCAGTTCATCTGCTTCATCGCGCTTCATCATGCCAGTCACAAACAAGACGAGCAGGCCTGCAAGCGCACCGAAGATCATTCCTTCCACACCAAGGCTTTGAGACAGATAAAGCTGAACAATCAACGAAACGAGAATAGCAAGACCAGCAAAGAATAGGCTTTTTTTCGTATAAGCCGATTTCTCTACATCTGTTATTTCACGATCCTCATATACTTTCGGCTTTCGATACACAAAAATAGAAACGATCAAGCCAAGAACCATTCCCGCTACAGGAATCACCATCGCATACGGAATATCTGCAAGGTCTACGGTCAGACCCGCTTCCTTCATATTGTCGCGAAGCATTCCGTGGAAAATCTGTCCAAAACCGACTGGAAGTAATATATATGGTGCAGTGAGTCCGAAGGTAATGACACACGCTAGCAGTCTGCGGTCAATTTGAAGCTCGTTAAACACCTTTAATAATGGCGGAATTAAAACTGGAATAAAGGCTATATGAACAGGAACGACGTTCTGTGAAAAACAGGAGACGATCAAAATAACAAGAACGATGAGCACTTTTGATAGTGTTTTCCGTCTTGAATCGCCTTCTTTTCCTAGAAGCTTTACTGCTCCTTCAACCATTGCATCTGGAAGACCTGTTTTTGTCAGCGCCGCAGCAAATGCCCCTAATAGCGCATAACTAATCGCCACTGTTGCATTTCCCCCGAGTCCGTCCGTAAAGGCATCCACTGTGCCTCCCAAGCCTAATCCACCTGCAAGTCCGCCAGCTAAAGCGCCTAGTGCCAGCGCAATCACGACATTGACCCGCAGCAAGCTTAATATCAACATTAAAACAACCGCTAAAACAACCGCATTCATGGTGAAACCCCCGAAATCCTTTAGTTTACTAATGTAGTAGATAATTAAAGTACCAACGTATGTTAACATAGAAAAAATACTTCGTCAAATGGCGTATGTCCTACATAAAAAAAGCCCTGCCATCTGGCAGAGCCTTATCCCTTTATTTCTTTCCTTCAAATCGTTCCACAAATGTTGCGAGCGATCTCACCATCACACCTGTTGCTCCTGTTGGGCCAAAGCATGAAGGCTTTTCTGTTGTTGCGGTTCCTGCAATATCTAAGTGAACCCAAGGCGTATCCTCAGCAAATTCACCAATGAAAGCACCTGCCATGATTGCATGACCATCACGGCCTGGTGAGTTATTAAGATCCGCCATTTTGCTGTTTCGCACTCGTTTTTTGTCTTTTTCTGTGATTGGCAGCTGCCAGATCATTTCACCGCATTCTTCTGATGCCTCTTTAAATTGAGCATACAGTTCATCGTTATTGGTCATCACACCTGTTGTCTCATTTCCAAGCGCCACAATGACACCACCAGTTAATGTTGCCACGTCTACAAGGACAGAGGCACCATGCTGCTTCGCATATGTCACTCCATCTGCTAAAACAAGACGGCCTTCTGCATCTGTATTGAGCACTTCGATTGTTTTACCGCTTAGTGACACAATGACGTCATCCGGCTTCATAGCATCTGCTGAGATCATATTATCGGTTGAGGCAATGACAGCAATGACATTTTGTTCCGGGCGAAGTTCCCCGATGATTTCCATTGCGCCTAAAACGGAGGCTGAACCGCCCATATCTGTTTTCATACCGACCATACTAGCTCTTGGCTTTAAAGAATATCCACCGGTATCATACGTGATGCCTTTACCAACAAGGCCGATGACGTCTGTCCATTCTTCCTTGCCTTGATATTTCAACACGATGAGCTTTGGCGGTTCTGTTGAGCCTCTATTGACCGCTAATATGCCGCCCATCCCAAGCTCTTCCATTTGTTCTTTATCTAAAATTTCAATCTCAAATTCGTATTTATACGCAAGCTCTGCCGCATACGAAGCGAGATCAGAGGACGTGAGCATGTTCGGCGGCATATTCACAAGGGTACGGGCCGAATTAACTGACTGTCCGTACACTTCGCCGACTTTCAGACTCGCCTGAATTTCAGCTGTATCATGATCCGTCGTAGCATAAACAAACTCGATGAAACGATCCGGTTCATTTGTTTTATGTTTAAAATCCTGTAATTCATATGTAGCTAAAAGACAGCTTTCAGAAAGGGCATGAGCTGCATCTTGAGCAGGCAGATCCTTTCCAATAAACGTATCCAGCAAGACAGAAACCGCTTGCTTTTTATCTTGATGAAGCTTTTTAAATAAATGGGCAAACACTTCTTTTGCCTCTTCAAACGTGTAATCTGATTCCTTCCCAAGCCCGACAAAATAAATGCGTTTGATGCCTGTTTCAGGGGATGGGAAAAACTTCGAAAGCTGATTTCGTTTGGAAGAAATATCGCCTTCTTTTAATAATTCAGTGATTCTTCCTTCAAGTAATTCATCCATTTCTTTTGCTTTTCCTGATAATTGGCTCTTTTGAAAAAGTCCAATTGCCACTGTATCTTTATGCTGCCATTCATTTGTTGCGAAAAACATATTTATCACACGCTCCTTCATGAACTCCATTTTTCACATTGGAGCTTCTATTATATCAAAATTTGCGTGCCTATACGATCATGGCCAGTCTGTCTTTACTTGATGAACATTTATATTTTCACACGCGGAAGGGCATTATGAAAAAGCGGCGCAAATCTGAGCAGCCTGTCCATGTTCTCCTCGTTCCACATCTACTTTCTTTAATGTTATAATGAACATGGACTTGGCAGCATTTTTTATTGCTATCATTTTTTCATCTTACTAGGATTATTAGTCCAACATTTCGCACGATATTTTTTCTTACAGAGAGGATGTTTCTTGTTCATGAGCGTACTGACGAATTTTCCGCTGCTTGCCAGCCTTGCAGCCATCTTTTTTGCACAATTTGTAAAAGTACCGATTCAATTTATCATTTCTAGACGACTAGATTGGTCGCTCATTACAAGCACAGGCGGAATGCCAAGTTCACACTCCGCAGCAGTAACAGCACTCTCAACAGCAGTGGCTTTAGAGCACGGTATGGGAACATCTATTTTTGCCATTTCCGCCATCTTTGCCATTATTACGATGTTTGATGCGACAGGCGTTCGCAGACAGGCAGGAGAACAGGCAACTGTTCTCAACAAGCTCGTAACAGATTTTAACCGATTTGTTGCCGAAGCAAAGAATTTCCCAAGTGCTGAAGAAAAAGAGAAACAAAAGAAATTAAAAGAGCTTCTTGGTCATAAGCCGATTGAGGTCTTCTTCGGCGGCTTAACAGGGATCTTGCTGACACTCATCTTAGATTATTACTTCATGTAGAAGCGAAAAAGCTTTGGACCTAAACATGTCCAAAGCTTTTCTATTCTTTATTGGCTTGAAACTGCTGACGAAACACTTGCATTGATTCTGCTTCATTGAGCTGATTTAAGTCTTTTTCTGTTAGCGTTCCCCCGCCCTTTTTGATGATATACACATCAAGCACCTTTTTACCCCATTCTCTATACACATCATCAACGGTTTCATAGTATAAATCAAGCTTATGACCTTTAATGGCATTCCCTGTATCTGCAACTACACCGTAACCATAGTTTGGGATAAACAGCACCGTTCCAATCGGAAAAACAGATGGGTCCGCTGCCACTGTTGAATATAAATCACGTTTCACTTTGACACCTGAGTATGTAATGCCATATGCATGATGTTCCTTCGTTTTGCCTGTTGATTCCACACCTGCTGTATAGCCTGTGGCGACAACCTTCTGCTTCGGGTAATCGTCCCAATTAAACGCTTCTTCTAGAGAAACAGCCCGCAAGTCGTCATTTTTGAGTGCCAGCGTTTCCCTTTTTTGCTGTTGAAAAAAAGAAGATACTTGCTTGCCCGCATCGGTCTCTTTCACCCATGCAGCTAAATCACTTGGTTCGACTCCAGATATGCCCGTAAAGCTTGTCATCAATGCAAGCATAAAAAGGGCTGTCATGAACAATCGTTTCATCCATGTTTTCATCTCTATTTGTCACTCCTCTACCCATCTATTTGTTTCCAAACAAAATGGAAACTATGCAAAGGAGAAACAAAAAAACCCACTTGCGTGTCCACAAGTGAGTTAAAACATTTGATAGCCTCTTTTTCGAAGTGCATTAATGACAAAACCTGATGCGATCGCACCAATTAGACCACTCAATAAGATGATGATATCTGCCGCAGCAAGTGAGACAATGCGGTCTCCTATCCCTGAAAAAGCGGTGCCCGGTTCTCTTACATAGGCGATCATCTTTTGATTGTTAATAATGAAAAGGCATACAATTGGATATAAAATAGCCATGATCCATGACATTCTTAGCAGCATATTGAGCAAAAAGCCAATGCCAAAGAATAACACGAAAAATAAAATAACTGAAATGATAACGACTGGTAAACTGATCACTTCATCTCCACCCCCAAATATCCCATCATTAGTTTAACTTGGAAATAGAGATGAAGTCAATCAATGGAAAAAGAGAGCATTTAACGCTTCTTTCCTGTCCCTTTACATTCCTCACATGTTTCAGATCCGCCGAGCAATAACTGAAAATACCCTTTCCCTGAACAATATTGACAGGTTGATGATTTTTCTTTTGTTTGTACATTCATATTGCTCACTCCTTAATCTAAATTTTCTGATAATTAATCATAACATATTTTGCTGTCCATGACCAAGTGAGAAAATATACCACAAGTCATAAAAAAAACGTGTATCACGAGGATACACGTTTTTGTCTATATCGGTTTAGAAGAACTTGAATTTTCCTTTTTTCAGAACAAGTCCTGGTCCGCCAACCATGAATAATGAACGGTTGTCGATGATTTTCTTCATTGCAGAAGCTTTTGTTCCTTGAAGTTTTTTACCAAACGCAACACCTACAGCGTCGTGTTCACCAAGAGAAGCAACTGTTCCTTTGATGTCTGGCTTAAAGCTTTCAAGAGAACCACCTTTTACTAGTGCTGCAAGGTTTTTCGCTACTGTCTCACCTTGCTGCATAGCAATTTGTGCAGTTGGTGGGTATGGACGGTTGATTTCTTCATTGATAATCAATGAACAGTCACCGATGATGAATACATCATCATTTTCTGGTACACGAAGATCTGGAGACACTTTTACGCGGCCGCGCATGTTTTCAAATCCAGCTTCTTCAACGATTGGGTTACCGCGTACACCTGCAGCCCAAACAACAGTTTCAGCTTTGATTTCTTCTGTATCATCGTCTTTTCCAACAATGATGCCTTCTGGCGTACATTCTTTGATCGCTGTACCAATTTTGAACTCAACACCTTTACCTTGAAGGTAGTTCATCGCATAGTCGATCAATTCTGGATCGAATCCAGGAAGAGCTGTTGGCGCAGCTTCTACACAGATAATACGCACGTCTTTTTGATCAATATCATACTCTTTGCAAAGCTCAGGCACACGGTTTCCAAGCTCACCAAGGAACTCAATACCTGTGAATCCTGCGCCGCCGACAACGATTGTCAAACGCTCTGGACGTTTTTCAGCGTCCGTATTATACGTCGCAAATTGAAGCTCAATGTGCTCACGAAGCTGACGAGCAGAGTTGATGTTAGAGATTGAGAATGCATATTCTTTTAGTCCTGCAATACCAAATGTTTCAGGAACAGCACCAAGTGCAACAACAAGGTAGTCATAAGAAAGTTCGCCATCAGATGTTACAACTTTCTTCGCTTCCTTATCAATGCTTTCAACTGTTGCTTGTACAAAGTTGACACGGGAACTGTTAATCACATCTTTGATTTGATAACGACAGCGGTCATGATGAAGTGTACCTGCACTTGCTTCATGAAGCCATGTTGTTTCGTAATGATAATTATGCTTGTTCACAAGAGTAATGTCCGCATCATTTGTGCCAAGCTGTTTTGTTAATCTTGTTACAGTCATTAATCCGCCATAACCTGCACCTAATACAACGATTTTCGGTTTATTCACTGGAATCACATCCACCTTTTTTAAATTTGCTGTAAAACGGATAAAGAATTACATATTGTTATTCTCAACCGCTTTGCGGCATTTTATGAAATTTAAACAAAAAAATAAGTATGTGAAAATCTGAACTTTCACCTACATAAAACGAAAGCATTTGACCGTATCCGACAAAAATTCATAAAAAATTAATATTTAGTTCCCTTAACAATAATAGCGAGTTCTGCTCCAATTTTCAAGGCTTTATCCTGAAAATCCTCAATGATAAACGGTCTTTCTCACTTTTTTCTCTTTTTCAATGCGACAGCATCAAAAAACGACAAGTTTTTCAAAACAAGTCAAACGACGATATGTGGTATGATATGATATAGTGATAACAATTTTCATTTGGGAGGATTAAAGGAATGCAAGAAGATTCTAAGGTATATGACATTACCGTTATCGGGGGCGGCCCAGTTGGATTGTTTACTGCGTTTTACGGAGGCATGAGACAGGCAAGTGTGAAAATCATTGAAAGCCTTCCTCAGCTCGGCGGTCAACTATCCGCTCTTTACCCTGAAAAATATATTTACGATGTGGCTGGTTTCCCAAAAATCCGCGCACAAGAATTAGTTGATAACTTAAAGGAACAAATGGATAAATTTGATCAAACCATTTGCTTAGAACAGGCAGTTGAAACAGTTGAAAAGCAGGCAGATGGGATCTTTAAACTTGTCACAAATCAAGAGGTTCATTACTCTAAAACGATCATCATCACAGCTGGTAACGGTGCATTCCAACCGAGAAAGCTTGAATTGGATACAGCAGAATCATTTGAAGGAAGCAATCTGCACTACTTCATTAATGACTTGAACCAATTTGCCGGCAGACGTGTGGCTGTTCTTGGCGGCGGAGACTCTGCGGTGGACTGGGCACTCATGCTTGAGCCAATCGCCAAAGAAGTATCCATCATTCACCGCCGCGATAAATTCCGCGCACATGAGCACAGTGTAGAAAACCTGCACAACTCGAAAGTCAATGTGCTGACTCCATTTGTGCCAACTGAGCTCATTGGTGAAGACCGCATTGAACAGATCGTGCTCGAAGAAGTCAAAGGCGACAAAAAACAAGTGCTTGATGTGGACGATGTGATCGTCAACTTCGGTTTTGTTTCCTCCCTTGGACCAATCAAACAATGGGGCCTTGAAATCGAAAAGAACTCCATCGTGGTGAAATCTACTATGGAAACAAACATCGAAGGCTTCTATGCGGCAGGAGACATCTGTACGTATGAAGGAAAAGTCAAATTGATTGCAAGCGGATTTGGTGAAGCACCAACTGCTGTCAACAATGCAAAAGCCTACATGGACCCGAAAGCCCGTGTACAGCCTCTTCATTCCACAAGCTTATTTGAAAACAAATAAGAACGGATTAAAAAAGGAGTTCCCACTCGCGGAACTCCTTTTTCGTTTATTTAAAAACCCCAATATAGGCATTTGCCATTCCAAGCACCATTGCAGCAAGCAGCACCACAACAATCCCTGCCACAATCAAAATGACCCGATCCTTCACCCGTTCCTTTTTCGGAAGCGGCTTCTCAATCCCGCAAGCTGGACACGTTTTGGAACGATACGGAATCAGTTCATGACAGTTCCTGCAATTGATTTGTTCACTCAAACCTCAGCAACCTCTTTTCTGACTACAGTTTATGTTTGGTTCTCATGATACTCTTTTCGAGTGGAAATAGCCAGTTATGAGGACAAGCTGTAACAAAATTGAGCGATTTACAAATTGTTTTAGAAGGAATGGAATCAATGAAGGTTTGATTTGTTCAACCGATATAGGGAGTAGAAGATTGTAATGAAGGATGGGTGGAAAGATGATAAAGCGTTTCATGATTAGTTTGAGCTTGTTACTGATGATTGGCGGCTCAGTAGAAGTGTTTGCCAAAGACTATAACAAACATTATGCTCAATTTGCAGCAGGATTGAATATGGATGTTGATCAACTAGAACCTTTTTTAAAGCGTGTATCCACTTCGGTTTTGGATTCTGGTTTGAGTGATCAAGAAATCAAACAGATACTCTACAAAGTTCAAAAGATGAATATAAACAATGAAACGAAAAAAATGGGCATTTTTGAAGTGGTGTACCATGAAAAACCAGCAAAGATTAAAATTGAAATTGAAGTCCATGTGGAAGATGGCAATAAAGAAGTGGTGATCTATATGTTTAGCACCCAAGAGTTGGTGGATGTCTTGGATAAAGAACTATTGAAAATAGAAGAAGCTATATAAAAAGAGATGCGGGATGAGTGTCTTTTTTGGTCACCTTTCCTCTTCAAACAAAAAGCCTCCTCAATCGTGTTGTTTACAAAAACAAACGAGCAAGGAGGCTTATTATTATCCATGATCAGTTGTTAACACTCTTCTGGCGTACCGGTATTCGTCGCTGTTCTGAAAGAAGAACCGCATCCGCATGACGCAATCGCGTTCGGATTGTCTATCGTGAAACCGCCGCCCATTAGTGATTGTTTGAAATCAATGATGGTTCCGTTCATGATATCAAGGCTTTCTGAGTCGACAAGGACATTGATGCCGTGCTGCTCGAACTGCGTGTCTTTCTCTGAGACTTCATGGTCAAAGCCCATGCCGTACGAAAGACCGCTGCAGCCGCCGCCTTTTACGCCCACTCGCAGGAACGCATTTTCTTCTTCATGTTCTTTCATCATATCTTTAATCTGCAGTGCAGCAGCTTCTGTAATGGTTACTGGTGTAGTCATGATCATCCCTCCTTTTGACTGGATGTTTCTTTTTCAATTATAAACGTGATGATGCCTTTTCTCAAATAAATGGATTAGAGATAAAATGTGCCGTCACAAATCGTTTCAGCAGGTCCTGTCATAAGCACATGGTCATTGTCTTTCCAGCGAATGATGAGATCCCCGCCTGCTAAATGAACCGTCATGTCCGTTTCTTTTTTCGCCTGCCCATTCACAATTGTGGATACAGCCGCAGCGCAAGCCCCTGTTCCGCAAGCCTGTGTAATGCCGGAACCTCTTTCCCACACACGAAAATGCAGTTCTGTTTCACTAACAACTTCAACAAATTCTACATTGACGCCTTCTGGGAACATGTCGTGTTTTTCGATGATTGGCCCAAGTGTATCGAGCGGCGCTTTTTCGATGTCCTCTAAATAAAAAACGATGTGCGGGTTTCCCATTGAAACCGCTGTTCCATTTAAATTCGCAGTTCCAAAATCAAGCGGCTCATTAATCGTTGTGCTGGCCGGTTCACCAAGCATCGGCATCGCTTCTTTTTCAAAACGTGGTTTCCCCATATCTACTGTAACCAAATGAACGTGACCATTCTGTACATGAACGGTAGCTTCAACGAGTCCTGACAATGTTTCGATCTGGAACGTTGTATCTGTCACAATTTGATGCTCATACACATACTTTGCGACGCAGCGCAGCCCGTTACCACAATTTTTCCCCTCTGATCCATCATTATTGAAAATGCGCATCTTCACAGGTGCCACATCTGATGGGCAAATGAGGATCATCCCGTCAGAACCGATTCCTGTATAAACAGAAGAAACGCGAATCGCCAATTCTGATAGCTGCTCTTCTGGAAGCTGTTCCTTCATCTGATTGACGTATATATAATTATTTCCTAGTCCGTGCATTTTCGTGAATTGAAATGATGTCATGAGCTTCCTCCAAAAATGTTGTTTCTTTATAGTATAAAAGGAGTCGATTCAGGAGACAATCTTATCATCCCCCGTTTTTCATACATAGAAGCTCTTTGCTGCCATGGCAAAGGGCTTTTATTATGCATATGCCTCATTTTCTCTCGTGTGATGCTTCATTTTGATGATATTTTATTAGCATAACATATTGGATGCGCTTTCTATTAATTCTCCTTGAAAATGGAAGCTGAATGTATGAAAAAAATGCACCTCATGACCCATGTGGTGCATTTAAAACATGTCGTTTTCCTCTATAAAAGCATAAATACGCTCGACTAGCTGCTCTGCATTTTCTCCTGAAACAAATTCTCCATTCACAAGTGCAAATGGGGAGTCCATACATTTGCCGCAGTAGCTTAAACAGCCGTATTCCATTACGTCTAGGTTTGGGTCTTTTTCAAGTTTCTCTTTTGCTTCTTGAGACCCTTGTGCAAGATTGCTTACACAAAATTCGATCAGTGGAAACACTGTGCTTCACCTCACATTGCCTTACCATCCTACCGAAATTCTTCGTATTAGTCAAAATATGAGCTTCATCTGTATCGTTACGCCTATTCCTCGTAAAATGTTTTACTATTTAGGACTAACTGATGAATATGTAGGTTATTTTGAAACAATTATTGTGGTTTCACAGTAAATTCGATATAATTTTATTTGGTATTTTAACTTAAAGTTTTTTAGTATAAGTGTTTTTCAATGTCTACGGGGAAAAGGAGAATCGTCATGAAAAATTTAGTCTTGATCGGCGGAGGTTACGGGAATATGCGGGTTCTCCACCGCTTATTGCCAAATCAATTACCTGATGATGTCACTATCACATTAATTGATCGAAATCCTTACCACTGTTTAAAAACAGAATATTATGCACTCGCTGCTGGAACGATCTCTGATCATCACATTCGAGTATCTTTTCCAGAGCATCCGAAGCTTGATATTCAATACGGGGAAGTAGAAAAAATTGATATTGAAAACAAACAGATTTTATTCAGCGACCGTGAACCTATTCCGTATGATGATACGGTGATTGGACTCGGCTGTGAGGACAAATATCATAATGTCCCTGGTGCGAAAGAACATACATACAGCATTCAAACCATTGATCAGTCAAGACATGCGTATAACAAATTAAACAATTTGAGCGCAGGTGCAACGGTTGGCATCGTCGGTGCTGGACTTAGCGGGGTAGAGCTAGCCAGTGAATTAAGAGAAAGCCGTGCTGATTTAAACATTATTCTTTTTGACCGCGGAGAGCTGATTTTATCAAGCTTCCCAAAAAGATTAAGTTTGTATGTGCAAAAGTGGTTTGAAGAAAATGACGTAAAGATCATTAACTGTGCGAATATTACAAAGGTTGAAGAAGGTGTTGTTTACAACCATGATGACGCCATTGAAGCAGATGTCATCGTGTGGACAGCAGGCATTCAGCCAAGCAAAGTGGTACGAGAGATGGATGTCGAAAAGGACGTACAAGGCCGCGTCGTATTAACACCTCATCACAATATCCCTGAAGATGAGCATGTATATGTTGTAGGTGACTGTGCAAGTCTGCCGCATGCCCCAAGTGCACAGCTTGCCGAGGCGCAGGCAGAACAAATTGTTCTATCTCTGCAAAAACGCTGGAAAAACGAGCCGCTTCCTGAGGCTTATCCACAGTTTAAGCTAAAAGGTGTTTTAGGTTCTTTAGGAAAAAAAGCTGGCTTTGGGTTAGTGGCAGATCGTCCACTTGTTGGCCGGGTACCAAGACTCCTGAAATCTGGACTCCTTTGGATGTACAAGCATCACAATGGCTAAAATGATGTGAATTATTTCTCAAAGCTCCTTCATGACGAAGGAGCTTTTTTCTATGAAACGGCATGTGCCGATGAACGGGTCCATTTGATCGGAGCAAGGGCAAGGATGCAGTCTTTACGAAAGGTTCTCATCGTTTTCTTCGATAAACAATACGCTTGGATGACCTGATCCGTTTGACGGTGTACAATGATTTTTCTCTTTGTGCACTCTCCGTTTTTCTTCATATAAATCATCTCAATCGGCATTTGCTGATGAAGAGATTGTTTCAGTAAATAATTCATGATGCTCACGCTCCTTTCATTTCATTATAATCGAACAAACGTTCTTTTTCAACACAAAAAGGAACGTTTGTTCTATTTATTTCTCAAAAAAAGAACAGCTTATTCACTGCTCTCCTTGTACCCGTATTTCTCCATTTCTTGATAAATATCTTTTAATTTCGGATTGCCCTCTCCAACGATTTGATCCTCTACTAAGACAAGCGGATAAAAGTATTCGTCATCAAGAATTCGTTCAGACAATTCCTTCTGGTGTTCGTTTTCTGGCGGGTGCTCAATATCAATATAGGTGATGCGAAATGGCTGACTCGGATATTTTCGTTTTAATGCTGCATCTAACCATTCAAACGTATCTTTTGAAGAAGGCAGATTCACGCAGCTAGCGCACAGGACATCTCTTCCATATACATAAAGATCAACGGTTTTATTCATTTGACAAGCCCCCTATTCTTTCTTCATTTTAGCTGACTTTTCTGTATGAAAAAAGTCAAAATCACTTTTTGTTTCAAGATGAGATTGTGCTATAATGAAAAGGAAACTTTGAAACCAATCAATAGATTTTTATCGTCCAGATGAATATAATGGTGATATGTTGTGAAAGGAGCGATTATATCTAATGACTGAAGTCGAAATGCAAGACCAAGTACAGGAAGTACTGGACAAACTTCGTCCATTTCTATTACGTGATGGAGGAGACTGTGAGCTTGTAGACATTGAAGATGGCATTGTGAAATTACGTCTTCTTGGTGCATGCGGCAGCTGCCCAAGTTCAACCATTACATTGAAAGCCGGTATTGAGCGCGCATTATTAGAAGAAGTACCTGGCGTTGTAGAAGTTGAACAGGTTTTCTAATTCATATATGGCATGAAAACGACCCGATTTGGGTCGTTTTTTTATTAGGTCAGCTTTTCTCTAAACCATTCCTTTATAAAGGTCAGTCTTTGAATACGCTGTCCCGGATGGCCGCTTCTAGATAAATCATGGGATGCCTTCGGGAATTTGACCAATCTTGTGTCTTTCCCAAGCTCCTTCAATGCCACAAAAAGTTGCTCGGCTTGATCAACTGGACAGCGATAATCTTCATCGCTGTGTAAGATGAGGAGCGGTGTGTTCATCTGCTTTACATATTTTAGCGGTGAACGATCCCATAGCTTATCGACAGAATCATAAATATCCCCATCAATCTGCCACCTTGTAAAGAAATAACCAATATCACTGATGCCATAAAAGCTAATCCAGTTTGAAATGGAGCGCTGTGTGACAGCTGCACGAAAGCGGTCGGTCTGACCGACGATCCAGTTGGTCATAAAACCACCATAACTGCCACCTGTCACTCCGAGTCTCGTTTCATCAAGGAAATCATAGGCTTTGAGCACATGATCAACAGCCTGCATGACGTCATCATAATCAACGTCACCATAGCTTCCTCTCACACGGTCGGTAAACATTTGACCATATCCATGACTGCCATGGGGGTTGATATATACAATGGCATAGCCTTCAGAGGCAAGCATTTGAAATTCATGAAAATACGTATGACCATACATCGCATGGGGTCCACCATGAATTTCTAGAATGAGCGGATATTTCTTCCCCTTTTCCATCTGAGAAGGCTTCATAAACCAACCATGCACCTCGTCACCCTCTTTTGACTGAAAAGAAAATGGTTCAGGCTCGGATACGACATGCTCCTTTAAGAAGTCATGATGCTCAAACGTAATTTGCTTAAGTTCTGTCTCCCCTAAAGTCAGCTCATACAGCTCACTCGGTGAGATAGACGAAAGCCGGCTGAGCAGCAGTTTGGATTCATCTGGATGAAGGCTGAAGTTGGTGATATGTTCCGCCTCTAATCGAACAGGATAGGCTAAACCTTCTATAGAAAAATAATAAATCCCTGTACTGCCTTGATCGGAAACAAGCGCATAAAACCCTTGGCTGTCCTTTGTCCATTGCGGAAGCTGATTGGCCTCTCCCATCACGCTATCTCCTGCCATACAGTTCCCAGCATACATATCAAACATTTCTGACAGCTGAACCGCCTTTTCTTCCTTCAGATCATACAGCCAGAGTGATGGGAAGGTGGCATTTTGAAATTCACGCTCATGTCCAATGTACAAAAGGCTCTCTCCATTTGGAGAAAAAGATACGGTGGAATAAGCGCCGCTTGATTGTGTAATCTTCCTTGTCGTTCCATCCTCTAATGACAGGAGACACACATCACTTATGTAAGGTGTCTGTGCATGTAATTGAATATAGGCAAGCCATTTTCCGCATGGAGAGACCGTATGATTCATATGATGAACCTGCTCGCTCGTAACAGGCTCTACCTCTCCTGAACAGATATCCACTTTCACAATCTGCGTGAGGCGCCCATCTAAAAAGCCTTTTCCATCTGCTTTATAGGTCAAATCGTCATATACCACCGGAGCAAATTCATCTCGTTCTTCCTTTTTTTCATCATGAATAGATTCTGATTGTTTCAATGATACAGCTGTATAAATGAAAGCTCCGTCGGGAGAAAAGACAGGATGAGATACTCCGTACGGAATTGCCGTTAAAGTACGCACGCCGCCTCCTTCGCTCTTGATGAGTGCGAGCTGAGGGGCTTCCTTTGGCTTTTGCAAAATAAAAGCAAGCTGCCTGCCGTCTTTTGACCAAGCTGGCTGATGATGCTTTCCATCCTCAAATGTCCATTGTGCCAGCTCCTCTGTCTCTTCATCTCGAACCCACAAATGGATATGGTAATCGTCCTTTTTCTCATTCACAGTGACTTTTGTAAAAACTGCTCTTTTCCCATCTGGTGAATAAACCGGATGAGAAACAGATACAATCTTCGTCAAATCTTCTGCCGTCATCAATTTCTTCATGAATGTATCTCCCCCTTTTATGTATAAAAAATAGTTCGATCCTCTAAATAATAATCCCTGCTTCTCCCTATAAAAACAAGAATAAAAAAGAACGTGCGCCTAATCCGCACGTTCTACACTTGATTGACAGGATGATGCTCCACGACGACCCCTTCTACTGGTACCGTCAGCAAATCGACTTCGCAATGCGGGAAATTTTGGGCAAGCTGCTCTTTCAGCGCTTCACCCTTTCCCTTTTCAATTAAGGTGAGGATCGTCGGCCCAGCACCGCTTAATGCCGTTCCATACGCTCCTTTTAGCGAAGCGACATGCTCCACCTTCGATAGCTCTGGAACAAGCATGGTGCGATAAGGCTGATGAAACAAATCTTTATTCATCATTTCTCCAACAAGCGGCCAGTTTTGCGTCATTAATGCGGCAACAAGCACGTTGCTCACGGCACTCGCACTGACGGCATGCTTATAGGAAAAATCCTCTGGCAGGACATCACGGGCATCCTTTGTCAGCACTTCATAAAAAGGGATGACGACGACAACATCTACATCCACATGCTGCACTTTGACGGCATGTGTCTTGTCTTCTTCGTGGAGTCCGATCAGTAAACCACCGAATAAAGAGGCACCTGCATTATCTGGATGACCTTCTACCTCACTTGCAAAAAAGAGCTTCTGATCATCCGTCATGTTTAATGCAAGAAGCTGATTGGCCAGCTCAATGGCGGCCACGATGGCAGCGGCACTGCTGCCCAGCCCCCGTGCCAATGGAATATCACTCCACACTTTGACATAAACAGGCGGGAGTGTTTTTCCAAAGTCATCTGCGACCTTTTTAGCTGTTTGATAAATCAGATTGTCGGTGCCTGATGGAATTCCAGCTACGACATCTGTTTCTGCTTCAAACAGCCAGCTATCATGGTCATAGACCGATAGCTTTAAATAGCGGCTGAGCGCCATTCCAACTGAATCAAAGCCTGGTCCTAAATTGGCAGTGCTTCCCGGTACTGTGATTGAAAAAAGCATGGAGGCTTCACTCATACGCGTGCGGCCTTTTCTAAGTGTTCAAGAATTTGATCTTCATCTGCATCGAGTGTGACCGGCTTGATTTGTGAAATATCAATGGCCGTATTCGGATCTTTCAATCCGTTGCCTGTTAAGACTGCAACCACTTTACTGCCTGGCTTGATTTCTCCAGATTTCACCTGCTTTAACACGCCCGCAATAGACGCACATGAGCCTGGCTCTGCAAACACGCCTTCTTCACGTGCAATCAATTGATACGCATGAAGAATTTCCTCGTCTGTTACTTCATCAATCTTTCCGTTTGATTCGTCTGCAGCGGCCACTGCTTGTTTCCAGCTCGCAGGATTTCCGATACGGATGGCAGTTGCCACAGTTTCTGGCTGCTTAATTACTTCATTTCGAACGATGGCTGCTGCACCTTCTGCTTCAAAACCGCGCATAACCGGCAGTCCAGTTCCTTTTTTCTCGTGATATTCCTTGAAGCCTTTCCAGTACGCCGTGATGTTCCCTGCATTTCCAACAGGAATCGCCAGTACGTCTGGGGCAGAGCCTAGCTGCTCACAGATTTCAAATGCCGCTGTCTTTTGTCCTTCAATTCGGTAAGGATTGACGGAGTTAACAAGGGCAATCGGCGCTTTTTCACAGATACTGCGGACAATTTTCAATGCATCATCAAAGTTTCCATCAATGGCAATGATCTCTGCTCCGTACATGACCGCCTGTGCGAGCTTACCGAAAGCAATTTTCCCGTCTGGAATGATGACGATACATTTCATATCAGCACGAGCTGCATAAGCCGCTGCTGCTGCAGAAGTATTCCCTGTCGAAGCACACATGATCGTGTCATTGCCTTCTTCTTTTGCCTTTGCAACGGCCATGACCATTCCTCGATCCTTGAAAGAGCCTGTTGGATTGACGCCTTCTGTTTTCACATGAAGCTCAATCCCCAGCTTTTCTGAAAGCTTAGCAAGATGGATCAGCGGTGTATTCCCCTCATTTAATGTTAGTTTAGGTGTAGATTCGTTTACTGGTAAGAATTCTTGAAATTCTTCAATGAGTCCATTCCATTTCATCAGCTTAAACCGTTCCCTTCTACTCGGTACGTGCTCTTCACTTGAACCACCACGTCGAGATCGTTTAATTTTTGCAGGATATTTGAGAAATCTTCTTCTGAGGTCTGATGTGTAATAATCACAATTTCAGCCAGTTCATCATGCCCTTTCACTGGGAGCTGAAGGATCTTTTCAAAGCTGATGCCTTTTTCAGAAAAAATAGATGTAATACGGGAGAATGCCCCGACTTGATCTCTGACATGAATTCTTAAGAATTGCTGAGCAAATACTTCTGATGATGATTTGATCTTCTTCTCAAACTGCGGTGCGATAAATCCGCTTCCGTTCACGCCAAGGCGCATGTTTTTCATCACTGCAACTAAGTCTGATACTACGGCTGTTGCCGTTGGCAGACTACCTGCTCCAGGTCCGTAAAACATCGTCTCTCCTACAGCACTTCCGTAGACATACACCGCATTGAATTCATTGTTGACGGATGATAATGGATGATGATCAGGCAGTAAGGTTGGCTGGACGCTGACCTCCACTTTCTCACCATCTCGCTGGGCAATTCCAATCAGCTTCATTGTATAGCCAAACCGCTTACTGAAATTAATATCCTCATCAGAGATGTCAGAAATACCTTTTACCTTGACGTCCTCTAAATCCACATTCATGGAAAAGCCGAGTCTTGCAAGAATCGCCATTTTCCTTGCCGCATCAAGTCCTTCTACATCAGCTGTCGGATCTGATTCTGCAAAGCCCAGATCCTGAGCTTCCTTTAAGACATCCTCATATGCGCTTTTATCGACATTCATTTTCGTTAAAATAAAATTCGTTGTACCGTTCACAATCCCCATCATCTTGGTGATTCTGTCAGAGGCGAGCCCTTCCTCCAGCGTACGAAGAATCGGAATTCCCCCGGCGACACTTGCTTCATAATAAAGATCACAGCCATTTTCTTTCGCTACATGTAAAAGCTCCGTACCATAAAGCGCCATTAAATCTTTGTTGGCTGTAATGACATGCTTCTTCTCATTCAACGCATCTATTAAATATTGTTTTGTCTCTTCAATGCCGCCCATCACTTCAATGATGACGTCAACCTCTGGATCTCTAATCACATCGTAGACTTCAGTTGTGAAGACCTCTCTTGCGACATCCACATCTCTTTTTTTATCGGGATTGCTCACAAGCACTTTTTGTATTAATACCGGACAGCCGATTTGGTGCATTAATTTATCCTGATGGTCTTGGATAATTTTTACGACACCGCTCCCTACTGTTCCTAATCCTAGTAGCCCAACTCGAATTGCCTTCACCTGAAATTCCACCTTTCTCCATAAACGTCCTCTCTAGAAGGACATTTGTTAACCTTACACAGACATTCAATGTACACACATTATAAAGGGGTATCCTCATTTTGACAAGTTAATAAAATAAGAGATTGTCAGAATGAAACCGCTTAACTGCTATTTACATCAAGATTCTATATTTTCAAAATATTTTTGTTAGAAAAGCTCCCGAAAGCCGGGAAGCCTCATATTATGAACGAACCGGCGTTTTGGCTGGCTCGTCTTGTAAGACAAGCGCAATATTTTCAGCACATAAACGCATCATCGTTTTTCTCGTTTCGACACTAGCACTTCCGATATGAGGGAGAACTGTGACGTTACGTAATGTCGTTAACGGATGAGACGGACTGACAGGTTCCTGTCTAAATACATCCAGACCGGCGCCAGCAATCTTTCCTGTTGTGACAGCTTCATATAAAGCATCCTCATTCACCGTCTGTCCTCTTGATACGTTAATAAAATAAGCAGAGTTCTTCATCAGATCAAATGCTTTTTCATTAAACATGTCTTTCGTTTCCGGCGTTAACGGCGTTAGACAGACAATGAAATCAGACTGCTTGAGCAGTTCCTCAAAATCCGCATAGGTCACACCAAGCTGCGCTTCTGCCTCTGGTTTTCTTGAACGATTATGATAAAGAACATTCATATTAAAGCCTTTGGCCCGCTTGGCAAGTGCGGTTCCAATGCTGCCCATACCTACAATCCCGAGCGTTTTGTGATGAACATCAGCACCGGCAAGTAGAAGCGGTCCCCAGCCTGTCCAGTTTCCATCCTTAACCCAATCACTCGCCTCGACAATTCGTCTAGCTGACGCCATCAAAAGAGCAAAGGCTAAATCAGCCGTCGATTCTGTTAAAACGTCCGGTGTATGACATACGGTGATTCCGCGATTTTTGGCTGCTTTCAGATCAATATTGTCATAGCCAACAGCAAGATTTGCGACCACCTTGACATTCGGGGCTTTTGATAAAAGGGACTCATCTATTTGATCTGAAAGCATGGTGAGAAGCGCATCCGCTTTAGCTGCTTGTGTTTCTAACTCTTCTCTTGGACAAGGCTCATCCTCGCTTGGCCACATCTCAACATGAGCGACTTCTTTTAATGGTGTAAGTGATGCTTCATCCAGCTTTCTTGTGATATAAACATAAGGTTTCGTCAAGAAGAACACTCCTTTAATCGGTTTCTTTAAGCATAACGAAAAACGTCTCAAGAGAAAAGAGACGTTTCGTCTGTTCACTGAAACTTCAAATCAGCAGATGGCTGAATCCAGCCAATAGCAGGAATAGGGCTTCCGCCGCTTCGCATGGCACTCATTTCTTGAAAAACCTTTAGAAAGTATTCATAGCGATTGGCATCATTTAAGACGTAATCTAAACGCTCTTCATAATATGCTTTTTCATTTTCTCCGGACATGTAGTAGCCTTCCACAATTTCAAAATAATGAAGCGGGAACAACAGGCGGCTGTATAATAAACGCTTTGAAAAGGAGGAAAGAGGTGTCACCTGCTCATATTGCTGAAGAAAGGAAAAGCCTTCTTCAATTAAATCTTCCTTATGCTGGACAAAGGTTTCTCTTAAGTATTCCGCAATATCACGGGTTGGATGATCAAAGACCCAATCTACAGGTAAACGAAGCGGCTGCTCATGCGGCCATGTCATACGTGAAAAGCGCTGATGACAGACAGTGCCTGAGTCCCCTTCTTTCGGTTCATCATCGAGCTCCGTATCGACTAAATATTGAATGGCATTTTCCGTTAAGCCAAGATAATACGGAAACGATTCAATGAATTTTTTTTCAAATCGTTCCAGCGGTTTTTGATGCATTTGCTGCATCCAAAAGCCTTCTAGCTGATCTAACCGTTTTGCCCACAATTCCTTCCAAGCGCCCACACGTTTAGTTTCAGATACCTCATATGGAAATCCTCTTCCCCTGACATGAAAGGCTGCCAGCTCTGATGCATGCTGAATTGACCGGCTTGAAATCGGCGGTGCGGCTTTTAATAAAGCGTACAGCTCCTTTCCATGGGTAAAGGTGGGCTTCTCTTCATTTGTTAATTCAAACACAGCAACGTATGGGTCTCCGGCATTCAGTAAATACTGACTGATATGATACAACTCTGTGAGTTCTTCTTCACGCAAATGAGACACAGGAACAATGAGGAAGAGAGCCTTCGCCGTTTGAAAGCTCTGATAACTGCCATATGGCGTAAATTGACGAACATCAATACCAAATGTGTGATAAATGGTTTCTTTCATGTTTTCACCTGCGTTCATATGAATCAATCTCTTATCATATCGTAGTCGCAGGTTAAGGGATTTATGAATACTATTTACTATCCGAAGCTTTTTACACGTTGTGGACAAATTACGAGGATTGGGTGAGGAATACATGCCGCATCATCATGAGATGAACGAAGTAGAAAAAACAGCAAGACGCCGTTTACAAGAACGAGGCGTAACCATTCAAGATATAGCAGACCTTGTCTACTTTTTACAGGAAAAATATCATCCTGGCTTAGACATGACAGAGTGCATCCACAATGTGGAGCGTGTCATCGCAAAACGTGAAGTCCAAAATGCGATATTAACGGGCGTCGAGCTAGACGTACTGGCCGAGCAAAAAAAGCTGACCGAGCCGCTGCAATCCATTCTTGAAACAGACGAAAGCCTGTATGGCGTTGATGAAATTTTGTCCTTTGCGATCGTTAATATTTATGGTTCGATCGGCTTTACGAATTACGGATATATCGATAAAGAAAAACCAGGAATTCTCGGAAAACTCAACGATAAATCCACAGGCGAATGCCACACCTTTTTAGATGATATTGTCGGAGCGATTGCTGCTGCAGCATCAAGCAGGCTGGCACATAGTGCGAGAAATGCAGAATAAAGCAAAAAAGAGGACGCGCGCAAAACGCTTGTCCTCTTTTTTATGATAGTCGCTCGATCCAATCAGATAACGAGTCAATGACATAGGTTGGCTGCTTTTCATACTGCTGAAGCAGCTCTTTTGTTGTCACACCTGTATGGACGAGTAATGTGTCCATTCCTGCATTCATTCCTGCCATAATATCTGTATCATAGTTATCACCGACCATGAGCGTTTCAGAGATATCTGTCCCAAGCACACTCATCGCTTGTTCCATAATAATGGATTCTGGCTTTCCGATAAATGTTGGCTGAACTGTTGTGGTGACAGCAAGTACAGATGTTAATGAACCGTTCCCTGGCAAAAGCCCTCTTTCGGTTGGAATGGCAATATCTCCATTTGTGGAGACAAACTGTGCACCTTGACGAATGGCAATCGCACCTACTGCGAATTTTTCATATGTAATGCCGCGGTCAATTCCAACAACAACGAAATCAGCATCTTCCTGACCAAACGTCAGCCCTTTTTCTTCAATGGCCTGCTTGATTCCCTCTTCACCGATGACATAAACAGACGCATCTTTCTTTTGTTCAGCAATATAATTTGCTGTCGCCATACTTGTTGTAAAAACTTGTTCTTCAGTTGCTGGAATATCGAAGGAAACAAGCTTGTCTGCTACCTGCTTCGGCGTACGTGACGAGTTATTCGTGACAAACAAGTAAGGTATGTTCAACTCATTTAACTTTTGAACAAATTGACCTGCTTCTTCGATCTTTTCTGTTCCTTTATACATTGTCCCGTCTAGATCAATTAAATAGCCTTTGTATTTCATGATGTTCACAACTCCATTGGTTTATTTAAACGCTGATACTGGGCCAAGCTCCTGCTCCAAGTAGGTACGGATGCGGCTTGGAAAGACTTCAAGCGCCTGCTCTACCTCACTGATCACCTGTAAGAGGTCATGATGAACCACTTCCTGATATTGCTGCACAAGTGTTTTGCGGGATGAGACAAGCTTTTTCAGCTGACTGCCTTCCTCTTCTGGAACAACTTTTTCATCAACAAGAATATCCATGATGTCATCATAGCTTCCTGGATCACGCATAATAAAGCCATCAATCATGTCATTTCCTGTATCAAGAATACATTCGACGAGCAAATGAACAATTCGTTCCAGCGCTTTTTTCTCTAAAGGACTTGTCCATGTTTGATGACTCCGCATCAACTCATATTGCTCCTCGAAAAAACGTAACGTCTCTTCAATCTTTTTTCTGTCTACGAAATACATCATGACGCTCCCCTTTGCGTTATTTTCTAATTCGTTTTAAGACAAAATAGGCACAGCCAAAGTTACAGTATTCATAAATATATTCATCGAGTGTGCTGATTTTTGTATCAAATGTGGCTTTTTGGTTTTGGTCATCAAAAAACCCCTTCAGCCTCAGCTGATTGTAGCCCCAGTCCCCTACAATATAATCATACTTATTTAAAATATCTGAGTATCTTGCTTTAAACGCTTCTTCATTAAAGCCGTCCTTAATATCTCTTACAAGATCAAAGGTAGCATTCTGAATGACGATCATCTTCTCACCTCTTTTTAAACGATCCATCTTTAATGATAATTCATTGGAAGAACTCCATCAATTGCTAAAGCATGTTTTTTCTGTTTTAGCCGAAGCTAAAGAAAAAAGGAGGTCACATTTATGAAGAAACAATTAACAGCCGCGATTCTCCTCAGCATGCTTTTAGGCGGGTGCGGCTTTCAATCAGGTATGAACCGGCAAGTGGATGAAGATTCTTCAAGTAAAACCATCCGTCTGTCGAATCGTCATGAAGGAAATAATTCCAACATGCCAGAAGCAGACACAAACAGAGCAGGATATGTTCGTTATCAGCGGCAGCAAGTAACGGATCAGAAAGAAAGAACACCTGCTTTAAACCGTGAGCATCTCGCCCACGTCATTACAAGTTTAACTGTCCAGCTGCCAAACATCAAAGATGCATCCACACTTGTGACAGATGAGGATGCACTGATCGTGTATCGAACAGGAAACAAAAACCGTGATGAATCTGCCGATCAAGTAAAGAAAACGGCGGTTTCAGTTCTTCCTCGTTATTATCATGTATACGTCTCTGATAATCCAGAGCACTTTCAATCCATTGCCAATTTTTCACGTCTTCAAACCAATTCACGTGATTTTGATCAAATTTTAAACAAAACGATTCAACAAATGAAATATTCCCCTCAAGGCGGAGAGATATCAAATCAAGAAGATGCCAATGGGATGACGAATTCCGACCGTACGATGAGAAGAAATGCCCCTTACGGCCAAAATTAATACGAGAAAAAACGCCAGAGAGCTCTGGCGTTTTCTTTGTTATGCTTGCGCCTGACGCTTTTTAGACGCTTCGTTTACTTGTTCATCTGCATGGTAGGAAGAGCGCACAAGCGGCCCAGCTTCACAGTGGCTGAAGCCTTTTGACATCGCAATTTCCTTCAGCTCTGCAAACTCATCCGGATGGTAGTATTTTTGAACTTTCAAATGCTTTTTCGAAGGCTGTAAATACTGTCCAATCGCCATGATATCCACGTTGTTCGCAAGAAGATCATCCATGACTTCAATGATTTCTTCCTTCGTTTCACCGAGTCCAATCATAATGCTTGATTTCGTTGGAATGTCAGGCTGCATTTCTTTGGCACGACGCAAGAATTCTAATGAACGATCATATGTAGCACGTGCACGAACCCTTGGCGTTAACCTGCGAACGGTTTCAATGTTGTGATTTAAAATGTCAGGGCGTGTATCCATTAACGTCTTCAAGTTATCATAATTGCCGCCCATGTCTGAAGGGAGAACTTCAATTGTAGTGAATGGGCTTTTTCTTCTAATGGCACGAACGGTTTCAGCAAATACACCTGCTCCGCCATCTTTTTGGTCATCCCTTGCAACCGCTGTGATAACAGCGTGTTTTAAGTTCATTAAGGCTACTGAATCTGCAACGCGTTCTGGCTCTTGCAGATCAAGCTCAGTTGGAAGTCCAGTTTTCACCGCACAGAAACGGCATGCGCGCGTACAAACAGATCCAAGAATCATAAATGTAGCCGTTCTTCTAACTGCCCAGCATTCATGAATATTCGGACATTTTGCTTCTTCACAAACGGTATGCAGGTTGTTTTCCCGCATCATTTTTTTCAAGCCGGTATAGTTTTCATTCGTATTCAGCTTAATTTTAAGCCAGTCCGGTTTTCTTACGTGCTCTTCCTTCTTTGCCAATTCCATCATCTCCATATGAATTCGTTAAAGGTGCATCTACAAAAATCTTCCTGCTATATACGATGGATGCAGCTAAGAAGCTGCAAAAAATTGAATCTTCGGCCTAAAGCCTTTTCTTTAGACACTTTAACATAGTACAGATTGAACAACAAGGGAATGAGCTGCAAAAATACCCAAAAGCCTCCTAAAAAAACAGAAGAAAATTACTAACATTTTCTTCTTATGAAATAGTGTGAACTATCCACACTAAACGGTAGAAGACGATGCTCGATGAAAGGAGATGGACATTTGTGAAAGTGGTTTTAGCCATCATTATCGCTCTTTCAATGCTCCCTTTACCTGTTCATGCAAAAGGGACGGACAAGCAGCCAGACGAATTAAAAGAGAGAATGGCACTATACGAAAAAGTTGCCGTCACGACACAGGTTCCATGGTATGTACTTGCTGCGGTCGATCAGTATGAACACAATATTCGAAAAAGTAGAAGAGATTTACCGAAACAAAAAGGCATCATTGGCATCTACATTCCCCGGGAAATGTGGATTGGACCAGAAAACCCAAATAAGCAGGATACCTCTCCTTTAAGCATTAAAGTGTTTGATGGAATTGGGCTTGATGGGAATGGGGATGGAAAAGCTGAAAGCGATCACGATGAAGATGTATTGTTCACATTTGCTCAATACTTGCTTCACTATGGCAGCAGCATTGATCAATTAAAAATTGCTTTATGGGATTATTATGGACGTGATCAAACCGTTGGAATCATTTCGTCTTTTATGAAGCTGTTTAAGCACTACGGCCATCTTGACCTCGGCAAGCACGCTTTCCCTCTTCCAGTCGGAGCTGACTACAGCTACCGGAGTACATGGGGAGATGCGAGAGGGTTTGGTGGAAGAAGAATTCACGAAGGTACCGATTTATTTGCCCATTATGGACTTCCTGTTCGTGCGACATCGTATGGCGTGATTGAGATGAAGGGCTGGAACCGCTTTGGCGGCTGGCGGATAGGCATTCGAGATATTCATAATCATTATCATTACTTCGCTCACTTAAATGGCTTTGCGAAAGGGCTCAAAACAGGTCAAATTGTTGAACCTGGACAGGTGATTGGTTCTGTCGGAAGCTCCGGTTATGGCCCGCCAGGCACAGCAGGGAAATTTCCACCGCACCTTCACTACGGCATGTATAAAGACAACGGCAGAACCGAATGGTCATTTGACCCATACCCTCATTTAAGGGCGTGGGAAAGAGCTGAGCGGAAACGAAAATCGTAAAAAACAGCCCAATCCAATCTTGGGCTGTTATTCCTCTTTCCCCTTTTTCTCTGGGAGAACAATCGATGGAGCACCTGAGTTTGTTCCGCTGCCGTTATAATAATCTGGTACGTCTCCTTGAACGGCTTGTATGGAGACAGGAACAGAGTTTTTGACCACGATTGTTTCAGATGCGAACGGGATGATGACTCTTACCTTGACCTCAATTAGAACACTAATATCAATCAAGGCATTGTTGATGCCATAAGGCTTAATGTTTTTTTCAACGTCCGTATGCGGATCACCAATGACACTAAAGCGCACAGGCACTTTTGGCCCTAGATTGGCAATGAGTGCATTTCCGGATGCTTGCCCGAGCGGAATGTTATATATAATGCCGTCATGTCCATCTGTTTGATCCTTTAATGCTTCTTTGGCCTCTTTTTGAAAGTTCCCCTTCTCAATGTCCTCTAAATTTTTTTGAAGATGACGTGACAGATCAGCCATTGCTTTCGATGTTGCCTGCGCATTAAAATCGATCGTCGTCACTTTTCCGTTCTCACTTGTATTCATGACCACCATGTCCTTCATATTTTCCTGATCGTCTGCAAAGTCTTGGACGGAATATTGTATGAGGTGATTGGCGATGCGCTCTGTTTCTAGTTCAGCAATGTGAATAAGGGTAGGTTTAATTGATCGGTTGATAAAGAATAAACTGATCACAGTTGAGAGCACAAAGAATAAGATGGCAAGCAGCATGACGTAACGAAATGGCAAAGGGCCCTTTTTGTAGGGGCGATAACGGCGGTTCATTCTCAATAAAAAATCCCCCCTTCTCCATTACAAGTGTATGCAGACAGGCGGGGGGATAGGAATCATCTCTCTATTTTATTTCACCATTTTTAATAATGCGTCTCTTCCAATTGTTCCAGCTGAAATGCCCAGCGCTTCTGCCGCGTATGTCACAGATTCTAAAGGAGCATCGAGCAATTGCTCAATGGTTCTTACACCAACCGCTCTTCCTGCAATAATTCCTCTATCTGCAAGCTTTTCATTCAAGAGCCCGACATCCAGTGCACCGCACATGATATAACCATGTTCATTTGTCACTGCCATGAAATTCGTCTTCGGCAGCTTGACGGTGACAGCTGTAAAGGAATGGCCATCAATTGTAATAGGTGTTAAATTCACCAAATCCCTTCACTCCTCTCATCACAATCTATGTGAAAAGAGGGCGGGTGTTGTTAGGCTGAAGCGGATTTCATGTTGCTTCCTTTAAGCGCCATGTCAGAACATCACGTAAAAATTCAGGCATGAAATATTCAATGTGTTCGTGATCACGGATATGAGGAAAAAGTGAGCCTAATGTATACATATCCACTGTGCCAACTGTGTATAAGGCGTCCTTTTTAATCAATTGCCCGTTTACAAAGACATCCTTCACCCGTTTGGCTTCACCTTCTTCTAATGAATAGGTGAGACCGCTGTATAGCATTTTCCCCATCAGCTCACCTCTAAAGCCGAAGCCTTTGATGCGCAGCTGTTCCATTTTTTCTTCACAGCCCCGCCGAACCGTTTCGATAAGCTGTTGACCTGTCAGCGTCACCCGAATTGGATTAATGGGATGCGGACATATCCGGTGGATTTCCTCTCTTGTGACGATCCCTGCCTCTAATGAATCGAGCACCATACCTGCATTCATCATGCCAATATCTGCCCCGCACCAATCTTTAATGGCATCTGTTAAAAGCTGTGGAAGCGGAGATTCATCGAACCACTTCGTTTCCAGCCTCGACTCGATCGTTGTCACTTTTTCCTGCATGAGGGCTTTCGCTCTTCTTTCTGCCTGCTGTAAGGTGGTGATGGCTTCATCTGATTCGCTGATGAGCTGATCCACTGACTGCACTGTCGCTTTTTTCTCTATGAGCTCTTTGCGTGCTGTGTCAATCGTCAGCTCGACACAGCCAATATAATGCCCATACTTTTCGGCACATGCAAGCAGCACACCATTGTCCATTTCGCCCTGTTCTAACAGATGATGCGTGTGTGACCCTAGGATGACTTCGATTTCAGGGAAATCACGAGCGACCTCCCGATCATGAGTGATACCAAGATGGGATAAGAGCACAATGACATCCGCCTGTCCTTTCACTTCCTGCAGCATGTCCCGTATGCTGTCAAACGGGTCTGTAATGTTCCAGCCCAGCTTTTCATATACGGGTGTATACGCAATGGTCACGCCTAAGAGACAGAGCTTCAACCCGTTTTCCATTGTGATCATATGATAAGGCTTTGCCCACGATGGCCTTTTGCCTTTCTCAAATAAATTAGACAGGATTACTGGAAAATGCGCATGCTCATACAATTGATCCAGCTGATCATGTGGCAGCGTAATGCCTTCATTATTCCCAATCGTAACCCCATCATAGCCAAGCTGATTGAGTAGCTTAACATTTACCTTTCCATAATCGGCTTCTGACACGAGGTTCACTCGGTCCATATGGTCGCCAATATCAAACAAGAGCATCTGATCGTGAACTTGACGCTTTTCTTCAATATAAGCTGCAATTTTTGGCCAGTTCTCAAAGTGGCTGTGCAAATCGTTTGTATGATATAACCATAGCTTCTGCAGCATGTTGATCTCTCCCTCAAGTTGTCACTGAACCGTCTCATTCAGGTTGAAAGCCGCAGCTTTCGTTTAACTAAATAAATCTAACTGCTTCGGAGACAAGCTTGAATACGTAATATCCAGCAAATCAATCATCTGCTGGCCATTCGCCGCTGCATCTCCGCCGGAGTTATTATTAAACACGACATAAACATCTTTCGATTGCTGATGCAAGATGTCGAGATTCTTTTTCCACTCTTTTAATTCAGCTTCATTATATAAATATAAGTACCTCACTTCACGCCAATTCTCATGGTCTGCCGGGTGAAGCCAGCCCTGTTTATTCCTTCCATGAAAACGGACCAATGTTTTATCACGATGTGTAGCTTGTATCACTGGCGGAATGGAGCCTTCCCCCACTTGCGGTTCATCACAGACAGAATGAATCCACCCTTCTTTTTCCATAAAGGACAAGGTCTGCTCATAGAATTCGTCTGAGAACCATGTACGGTTTCGGAATTCAAGGGCACATGGAATGTCACCCATCTTCTCCTTACACCATCTTAAATAAAGGACGTGTTCTTTTTTGCAATCAAACCATGGTGGAAATTGAAATAGCACCATGGCGAGTTTCTTTTCACGAATGAGCGGAGTCAATGAAAGAATAAATGCATCAAACATGTCCTCCTTCGAAGCAAAAGGAATCTCGCCCCTTTGATGTCCAGTCATGCCTTGGTATGCTTTCACGACAAATTGAAAGGCATCCGGAGTATCCTTTATCCACTTTTCATGATTGCGTTCAGGCTGAACCGCGTAAAAGCTGGCATCGAGTTCCACAATAGGAAACGTTGACGCGTAGTGAAACAGCTTTTGCGCGCTGCCAATTTTCGGCGGATAAAGACTGTCATGATCCCCCCAGCCAGTTAATCCGATATAAATCATGTTTCTCACCTCTTGCCACTTTCATATATAGACGGCTTCCTCACAGCAAAGCCTTTGTCTTTTGTGATCCCCATATTTCTGAAAGAAATTCTTCTGTTTACAACATATCATATTTGCTCGTAATTCTGAATGAAGATGACTGGTGGCACGTGATTTTGTCCTGTCACTCTGTTTGTTTGTCATATTAATTAACAACTTTCTATCTAAAATGATTTTAGCTGATAACATAAAATGCATATCAGAGATGTTGACAGTGATTGTCCATTTTTTTATTCATCTTCACCAAGAGCTATAGCTCTTTACAAAGGAGACCGAGTGGATATGAACATAGACAATAACCAATTTGAAATTTTACAAAAAATGGCCAAAACAATTCACAAGCCTGTCTATTTATATAACCAGCACGGACGTATTCTCTACACCTCACATACCATGATCACGAGCCCAGAATGGATTCACCTTCTCCCCTTTTTCCGAAGCAGGACAAACCACTCGTTTTCGATGATCCAAGTGAAACAAACCTTTTCCGTCTTTCCAATTGATCTAAACGAACAAACATGTGATTACCTTGTCATCCCTTCCTTCATCCCCCCGCAAAATAAAGCATTGCATGCGACGATTGCAAAAGCGGTAAACGAAATATCGATTGCACGAATGAGACAATATGCCGCCCTGCAAACGACCAAGCGTGCTAGAAATGAAGGCTTTCGCAGATGGATAGAGAGGTCATCGTCTTCCCAGCAAGACGCCCCACGTCTCGCACAGGCGTTTGGATTAAATGTAGAAAGCAGCTATTTATGTATAATCTGTCAGCTTGATCAGCTTATTGATGCCGCATTTTTTAAGAAGCAGCAAATGGTTTTAGATCAAGTGATTGACTTGCTCGACAGCGCCATTGCAAGCAGTCCATTTCCTGCCTTTCTGTTTGTCAAAGGTGATACGGGTGTTGTATTGATGGAGGAGACAGGCAGTTGGTCTGAGATGAGTGACAGGCTCATCTCTTTTTTAAAACAGCTGCAGATCCTCGTGAAAATACATGTAAATCACACGATTTCCTTCGGGGTAAGCTTGACCGGCTATCCCATCCCCCATCTATCCGAGGGCTACAGTGAAGCATTAGAGGCTCTTCAAGCGGGACATCTCTCATCACGAACTGAATATATTCAGTTCTACCAAGCAAAGGATGTATCAGATTTACTAAAGCTCATTCCAAAAAAAGATGTCATCACGTTTCACCAGCTACACCTTCACCCGTTATCTGAACCATCACAAGCAGACCAAAGCCTTCTTCACACCTTATCTGTCTATTTAGAAACCCATTGCCACATTTCAGAAACAGCCAAACGATTGTCAATTCATCGCAACACAGTCATTTATCGACTGGAGAAATGCGAGGAATTGCTTCGGATCAGCTTAAAAGATCCTGACGCAACATTGCGGCTGCGCTTAGCCTTCCGTATTCAAAGATTTCTCTCATAACATCCTGATTGAATTTTTTCTTCCGACTCTTCATATAGTTTGTAGGAGAAAAGTGAGACGAAAGGGAGGGATGACAAATGGATGAAGAGCTGCGTCACATCCCGCAGCCCATTCGAAAGGATGGTGCTGGTGCCACCGATTTAGGCCCGCGCGATGTCCTTCGAGATATAGAGAACCCAGATATGCTCGTACCTCCTAAAACCGATGCCGGAACAATCCCTAATTTAAAATTTTCATATTCTGATACACACATGCAATTGAATCATGGCGGCTGGTCGAGGGAAATTACGAAGCGAGAGCTGCCTGTTTCAACAACGATTGCGGGTGTCAACATGCGGCTCACACGCGGAGGCGTTCGTGAGCTTCATTGGCATAAGCAGGCGGAATGGGCGTATATGATTTTAGGCAAAGCTCGCATCACATCTGTAGATGCACAAGGGCGAAATATGATCGCTGATGTTGAAGAGGGTGATCTGTGGTATTTTCCACCTGGTATCCCGCACTCCATACAAGGACTTGAGGATGGGTGTGAATTTCTTTTAGTGTTTGACGATGGCGCTTTTTCTGAATTTGATACATTCACGATTACAGACTGGTTTGCCCATACACCAAAAGATATTCTCTCCGCCAATTTTGGTGTCCCTCAGAAAATGTTCGAGCATATTCCGAATAAGCAGCGCTATATGTTTCAAGGATCGCCGCCGGCATCATTAGAAAGCCAATTCGTATCTGATCCATACGGCAGCATCCAGCCACCATTTACGCATAAGCTTCTTCACCAAGAACCGCTGACGACCTCTGGCGGGACAGTCCGAATTGTCGATTCGCGGAATTTTCCGATTTCAATAACCATTGCAGCTGCACTAGTTGAAGTAAAACCTGGCGGCATGAGAGAAATGCACTGGCACCCTAATAATGATGAGTGGCAATATTATTTAACCGGTACGGCCAAAATGACGGTTTTTGGAGCAGGAGGTACTGCCCGAACCTTTAATTACAGAGCAGGTGATGTGGGATATGTTCCATTTGGTATGGGGCATTACATCCAAAATATTGGCCAAACGAGCCTTTGGTTTTTAGAGATTTTTAAAAGTGATCGGTTTGAAGATATTTCGTTGAATCAGTGGATGGCCTTAACCCCTCCTCAATTAGTAAAAGAGCATTTACACGTAGATGATGCGATGATTCGTGCGCTTCATAAAGAAAAATCACCTGTCGTTAAATATGAGAGGTAATGCTATATCATGATAAAAAACCGATCATCTAAAAATGATCGGTTCAAATTGTTGACAAAGTGCTAAAATGATGTTTATTTTAGCACTTTGTCTTCTTTTCAGCGTGATAGAAAACCTTTGCAGTCTAGGAAGGACGAGCACTGGCGCGGAGCGAATTTGACATTCGTGAGCACCAGCGCGCAGACCTGACAACGAATGCGAGGGTTTGTCTACACGCTGAACCGATCATCTAAAAATGATCGGTTTTCTTTCATGGTTCACCTTATCTTATCGATACCAAGCTTTTGCTAAATTGTTTTTAAAATTACTGTCTTTGAATGGTACGTTGGCACTACCAAAGTCTGTCGTATTCAATGCATGTCTTGCAGCCGGCGTTAGATCATCCCAGCCAATTAAAGGCTGCATCCCTTTTCCGCTCACATTGCCGCTTACATCTAACTCGTGATTCAATGGCCAGTTGCTATCATAACCAACCAAAGGATTTGTCCCTAAAATACTTGCTGCACTCGGTGCTGCTTTCTTATATTGCCCATGTCCTGAGTAAGCAATCGATTGAACACGCGGGTTGGCTACAGCTGGGTTGTCAATCCAAACGACAATGGATTCCCAATCATGACGATGGCCAAAGCCTGGTGAAGGATTATCTTTTGGGAAATACCAAGCATACATAATCGCCCAGCTGCCATTGTACCAATCTGAACGTGAATATACTTGACCGATATTACTGCTGCATCCACCATTATGTGAACCGCTCGTTTTTAACCCTCTGCTAGTGTTTCCAGCAGCATCTACAGCTGGGAATGGTACACATCCATGCCATACTTTCAAATAAGGCTGAAATTTTTTCGCAGCTTTTTGTGTAACAGTTGTTGGGTTGACCTCTCTAAAACCAACTACCTTGTCATGATCAATTTCTGCCGCATGAACTGCTGATGGCACTGCGGTACTAAACATGGTGACGATTAAAAATATAATAGCAAACAGAAACTTCTTCATTTTCTATCCCCTTTTCTCTTAATTTTCTCAGTTACCTCATGCTGTCGAGTTTGATGTTACCATTGCGAAAAAAACCAATCAATCATTTTTTACACAAAATGTATAATTCAGTATTTTATTAACAAGTTTTTGTTGATTCAATAGACCTAAATATATTGTTTATCTCTGAGAAAAAGGTATAAATATTGATAAAACTCAATATTCATTTAGATAAAATATGAAATACATACTATTTCTAATTGGAATTTTTCTAAATACTTTTCATTCCATAAAAAAAAGATTGTAGATCAACTACAATCTCCCTCCCGCTGCTGATGCATGCTGCACTTTTTTCCCCCACATGATGGATGCAGCGAAACTGACGCAAAGCACCAATGTTCCAAACATAAACGGAAACTCAATATTCACATCAAATAATATACCCGCTAAACTCGGTCCGACGATATTGGCAAGGCTCATAAAGGAAGTATTGAGACCACCGGCTACCCCTTGCTGATTGCCTGCCATTTTGGACAGCAATGTATTGAGGGCTGGACGGACAAATGAAGTCGCCGACAAAAATAAAATCGAACCTGTAAAGATCCACCAAAAGGACGGCGCAAAACGGCAGGCGATCAACATAAAAGCCGCACCTAACAGCGCATAACGTACGACTCTCATCTCCCCAAGTCGTTTCACACAGGCATTCACTAACGCACCTTGGACAAGCACTCCAGCAAGACCCGCAATCGTAATCACAAACGCAATATCCTTTGGTGAAAATTCGTGTTTTTGGTCTACATATAAGCCAAAAATCGATTCAAAATGGATGATCCCAAAATTAAGGACAAAGGCCAATATAAACAAAAAGCCGTATGATGTCTTTAGGGCTTGGATCATTTGCACAAAAGGATTGAAATGAATATCCTTGTTGAGCCGCGCCTCTTCCTGCTTTTCCTTTGTTAATGTTTCAGGTAAGAATAGGATGGATAACAAGGTGGAAAGAGCGGCAAAGGAGCCGGCAATGAGAAAAGGAAAAGCGATCCCAAACTCAACCAAATAACCGCCAACGCCCGGCCCAATGACAAAACCTAGTGTCATTGCTGCACTAAATAGCCCCATTCCTTTCCCTCGGTCCTTTTCACTTGTGATATCTGCGATGTATGCAAACATGGCTGGCATGAGCAAGGCCCCGGCTGCACCGGCTAAAAACCGTGACACAAACAGCATCCAAAGCTGATCGGCAAAGGCAAAAATAAATTGGGCAATGGTAAAACCCGCGATCCCGGCAATGATCAATTTTCTTCGTCCAAATCGATCGGTCAGTGCACCGGCAATCGGTGATAACGCAAATTGTGTAAGACCTGTTGCAGCGACGAGGAAACCGAGCGTTTTTCCTGTTGCACCAAAGGCTTCAATGTAACTCGGCATGACAGGTACAATGAGGCCAAAGCCAAGCATGGCAATAAAAATATTGAGCATCAAAATGTATAATCTGCCCATCTTCTTCATACAAAAAACCTCTTTCTACAAAATAAATGAAAATGATGACAAAAATAATGAGAACTTCTCCAGTATAGCGATATCCTCGTCTATAAGTCTAGTTTTTCAAAAAATAGCGTTCTTTTCCAAATGAAAAATACCCGCCAATGGCGAGTATGAAGGATCTCTTTATTCAGCTTATTCATAGATAGAAAGAGCTGCCTGAAGCCCAGCCCCGCAATTGATAGACGCACCGTGTTTGATGAGGATCGCTTCAAGACCTGCTAAAACAAACAGCACATTTTCCTTTCGGCAGCTGTAGCCCATGGTGCCAATTCTCCATATACGCCCAGCGAGCGGTCCAAAGGAGCTTGCAATTTCAATCCCAAAATGATGGAGCAGGTCGGCCCGTACTGCTTCTCCATCAATACCATTTGGAATGACAATGCATGTCACAACCGGCATTTTACAATCTGGATCACCAAACAATTCAAGCCCCATCGCTTCAAGACCTTTCATCAAGGCTTTCTCATGATACGTGTGCCTTTGAAAACGCTCAGACAGCCCTTCTTCCAACACTAGACGAACCCCTTCTCGCAGTGCATAGAGCATCGTTGTCGCTTCTGTGTGATGATTTAATCGTCTTGGGCTCCAGTAATCCTGAAGCTGGCTTAAATCAAAGTAATTGCTTTTGATTGGAGAAATATCGATCTGTTTTTGTAATTCTTCCTCTGTCGCAATTCCTTTTTCTACTTTCTTTCTCGCTTCAATGACAGCTGCCACCCGGTCATTATACGTAATAGGTGACATGCCTGATGGAACAGATAAGCATTTCTGTGTGCCGCCAATCGCCGCATCAATGTTCCATTCATCCACTTTTACTTCGACACCGCCAATGGTTGCCACAGCGTCTACAATAAACAGCGCATCAAATGCCCGGCACGCTTCACCGATTTGCTTGAGCGGCTGCAATCGCCCGGTGGATGTTTCACCATGAACCATTGCAACGATTTTAGGCTTGACCTGCTTTATTTCTTGGATGATATCGTTAGGATCAAAAACCGTCCCCCATTCACATTCCATAGTATGTACCTCAGCACCATAGCGCTGCCCTATTTCAATGAGCAGGTGACCGAAGCGTCCAAAGACAGGCACAAGCATCGAATCACCCGGCTCAATCACGCTGGCAAGCACAGCTTCAAGCCCTGAACGGGACGTACCATCAATAGGATAAGCCCATTTGTTTTCCGTTTGAAAAAGTGACCTTAATAAAATCATCGTTTCATTCATCAAGTGTGTAAATGCTGGATCAAATTGACCGAGAATTGGGGTGCTCATCACACGGAGCACTCGCGGATCTACTTCTACTGGCCCCGGTGTCATAATGGTTCTTGAAGGTGTGTGCAGTTCTTTCACGTTATCCATCCTCTCCCTTGCTGTCCATCCTTATATGCCCACTTATACAGGAATGCTTCTAAAATAGCAATCTCTTTTCTCACGAATTGATTACATAAAATTTACGATAAATCCATTTATTTCTTCATGGTAATGTGATAGAAATAAAGAGAATACATTCCCTATCAAGGAGGAAATCGAATGAAGAGAACATTATTTGGAACTGTCGCCGCCGGAATCATGATATTCGGTACATTCGCCGCCCCGCTGCCCCCAGCTGCAAATGCTCAAGGTTTCACGCTGAATGAACCAAGTCAAACGATCACCTTTTCCCCGTTACAACTTCAAAACGAAACATCTGCACAGCAAACACAAACAGCTGCCACAAGTCAAACCGATTCCTATTACCAATCTGCTGCTGGCAAATCAGGACCCACTCTTAAAAAGGCTTTACACGATATCATTGATGATCATACACAGCTATCCTACAGCCAGGTTTGGGATGCATTAAAGAAAACAGATGAAGACCCCAATAACCCAAACAATGTGCTGCTGCTTTATAGTGGTGTCTCCCGCTCAAAACAAGCGAATGGTGGAAATGTCGGTCAGTGGAACCGGGAGCATGTATGGGCCAAGTCTCATGGCAATTTTGGGACAAGCCAAGGGCCTGGGACAGATCTCCACCACCTTCGTGCGACAGATGTGCAAACGAATAGCACACGTGGAAATTTAGATTTTGACACGGGCGGTAATGAATACAAAGGGGCGCCGGGCAATTTCTACGACAGCGACTCATTCGAACCTCACAGCCGGGTCAAAGGAGATGTTGCGAGAATGCTCTTTTATATGGCGGTTCGCTACGAGGGTGATGACCGCTTTCCAGATCTAGAATTGAACGACAAAGTGAATAATGGAAGCTCCCCTCTTCACGGTAAAATGTCTGTGCTTCTCAAATGGCACAAGCAAGACCCAGTCGATCAAATCGAACGGAATCGCAACGAGATCATATATCAAACGTATCAGCACAACCGCAATCCTTTTATCGATCACCCTGAATGGGCAAGCGCAATTTGGGAATAAAAAAAGCACTGCTATGAGCAAGCAGTGCTTCAGATTGTTGACAAAAGTCTAAAATGATCTTTATTTTAGACTTTTGTCTTCTTTTCAGCGTGACCTGAAAACCTTTGCAGTCTAGGAAGGACGAGTACCGGAGCGGAGCGAATTTGACATTCGTGAGCACCGGAGCGCAGACCTGACACCGAATGCGAGGGTTTGTCCGCGCGCTGAGGCACTGCTACGAGCAAGCAGTGCCTTTCTTTTTATCAAGCGGACAGACGAGACAATAATCAAGACTCTCCGATTTTTTCTCAAGCTGATAATACATACAGCAGGTCTTCCGATTAGATGTTTCAAGTAAACTGTCGTCTAAGTTTAAGCTGTGCTGAAATGGATTTTGCTGTGCTCCAAATACTTCACCAGCCGCCTGCTTCAGATACAGGTAATCCTCCCGTATACGCTGCTTCACCGAAGACTCTTCGGCTTCCCGCATCATGCTTCGATAAAGAGAATTGATCCGAACCGCTACATTTTCCCATAAAATACGAGAAGAGAGTTTTGATGTCCGGTTCAGCACGTCAAAAAGAGGTGTGACACACTCCGTAAACAGCGTGTGCACGACCCTCTCTCTCCACTGTTGTCGATCTCCTTCTAGTGGAACAAACGAACACACCGCCTGATCCAATTCAATTTTCCGATCCTCTCTAAATGCACATGCTGCTGGTGAAAACTGATAGACACCGTCATACAGCGTCATCAAGTATAAAGAGGAACTGACGGCTAAGTAGGCATACCGCTTTGAAAACATAGAGGCTGCCACCGCCAAAGTCGGTGCATGCATGGCTTTCTTTTCAGCCTCTAATAAACGCATGACAGATGCTTCTGAAAAAAGCGCAGCAAGTGTGCGATCAGATGTCATTGGTCCACTTTTGATGTGTACCCCAAAATCAAGTAATTCTTTCTCAACCCACTCTGGCCTCATATCAAAACCCCTATCCTTCGTTTATCGATTTCGCTGTTGATATAACAAATAAATAAAGAATGGTGCACCAATTGCCGCCGTAAATACACCTGCTGGGACATCTAACGGTAGAAAAGCGGTTCTAGCAACAAGATCTGCTAGCATCACGAGAATACTCCCAACTAGCGCAGATGCTGGGACAAGCGCTATGAAAGAACGTCCGATGATCATCCTTGCGACATGCGGCGCCATAAGTCCAACGAATTCAATACCGCCTGCAAATGCAACTGCAATACCAGCTAATGTCACACTCATCAGCAGAAAGAATAATCGTTTAGCCTGCACTTTGACTCCGAGACCTGTTGCAAGATCATCTCCAAGTTCTTTCACATTCATCGTTCTTGCTAATACCATGACAATCGGTAAAATGATCATCACCCAAGGAAGCATCGCCATGACGTCTTTCATCGTGGAACCATATAAACTGCCTGTCAGCCAGATATATGATTTTGTCGTTGTCATCGTATCACTAAGAACAAGAGTAAACGTCACACATGCCTTCATAATGGCGGAAATCCCAATTCCCATCAGGACAAGGGTGATTGGTTTCACTCCTTTTTTCCATGAAAGCAAATAGATGAGGCACGATACCGCAAAAGCACCTGCAATCGCCCATAACGATTGATAAGCAATAGGCACAGTCCCCATCCAGAAGACAATGAACATAATAGCACCAAACGAAGCACCACTCGTAATCCCAATGATATCAGGTGAGGCAAGCGGGTTACGGATCAATCCTTGTAAAATAAGCCCTGATACCGCAAGCGCTGCCCCAACTAAAACAGCCAGCAGCGTTCGTGGAATTCTCAGCGTATTTAACACGAAGGAATTCCCCTCACCCTGACCGATTAAATGAAGCAGCACATCCATCGGCGAAATGAACCGGCTTCCCATACTGAGACTGAGAATGAATAAAACAAAGGCAATGGCCGTCAATAAAGATAAAATCAAAAACGTCCGCTTTGAAAATTGAAATGAAATGCGCCCGCCCTTAGAACGCACTGTATATGTTTTAGCCACCTGTCTTCAACCCCTTGCGCACGAGATAAACAAATAGAGGCGCTCCTGCTACCGCCGTCATGACGCCAATCGGCACTTCCTGCGGCATGATCAGAAAACGAGCCGCAAGATCCGCGGCAAGCAAAAGCGACGCCCCCACAACGGCACAATACGGCAGTACCCAGCGATGGTCAGGCCCGACAAGCTTTTTCACAATATGCGGTACAAGAAAACCAACAAAGCCAATTGAACCTGCGACAGCAACGGAACCCCCAGCTAAAAAGACGACGAGTACACCCATCGTGATTTTCAGCAGCAGTGTACGCTGGCCAAGTCCTTTGGCAATATCATCCCCTGATAATAGGACATTGATGGAGCGTCCAAGAAGCAGCGCCACAATAGTCGCCCCTAGAATATAAGGCAAAACAGGGATTAACATATCAATACTTCTTCCAGACACTGAACCCGCCATCCAAAACAGGATACTTTGAATGGACTGTTCATTCACGATTAAAAGACCTTGTGTAAAGGATGCAAACAGGGCAGATATCGCTGCACCTGCAAGGACAATTTTGACTGGCGTCAATCCATCTCTACCAATGGAACCCAATAGAAAAACAAGCATCCCCGCAATGGCCGCGCCTAGAAAGGCTGTCCACATATAGCCTGTTAACGACTCTGTTGAAAAGAATACAATTGAAATCACGATAAAAAAGAGTCCACCTGCATTAATACCTAATAAATCTGGCGCCGCTAGCGGATTTCTCGTCAATGCCTGCATCAGTGCACCAGAAATGGCTAGACTTGATCCAACGACTGTTGCGATTAAAGCTCTTGATAATCTGGATGTCATGACAATCACACTGTTTGGATCCGATTCATCAAATTGAAGAAACGCATGGATGGTGGCTTTGAGGGAAATCGAGGTTTGCCCAAGGGAAATACTGAGCATAAAAAAGACCAACATCAATACGATGAATCCAGCAAATAGCAGTGCCTTGCTCGAATCCTTTTTTAATAAACTTCTCATCTGATTCCCGCTTTCAATCTTTTATGGAAAAAGGAGAAAATGGTTTTTCACATTTTCTCCTCTGCTATACTTATTTATCAAGTCCTAGACGATCATAAATATCATCAAGCATCATGTTTGCAGCGATGATACCGCCTGCCATGTTCCAAGTGATTTCATCGACTTTATGCACTTGTTTCGCTTTTACTGCGTCAAGCTGCTTCCATAAAGGATGACTTGTCCACTCTTTATATGCTTTTTCAACTGCTTTATCCTGATCATCCATAAAGTAATAGATCACATCTGCATCCATTTGTGGAATGCTCTCTTTGTCTGTAAGTGTAATGATATCTTGCTTTTTATCTTTGACATTTTTAGGACCTTCAAAGCCTAGCTCTGTTAAAATTGACCCCGCAAAACCAGTTTGATAGATTCTTGCATGATCTGCACGGAAGTTCACCACAGACACACTCATTGGCCAGTTTTTAATGTCTTTCTTCGCTTTTTCTTTGAAGTCAGCGACGCGGTCATCCCACTTCGTTAGCAATTCTTTTGATTTATCTTGCTTGTTTAACGCTTCACCCATTAGATTCACTGTGTCTTTGAAAGTGAACACTGTTTCTGTTGCAACAGTTGGAGCGATTTCTTTTAGCTGATCAAAAATTTGCTCGTGGCGGATTTTTGATGCAATGATCAAATCCGGCTTTAGCTTTTCAATTTCTTCTAAGTTTGGCTGTGTTTCCTGCCCAACAATTTTGACACCCTTTAAATCATCTCTTAAATATTTATACGTAGGTGCTTCAAGCCAAGATTCTACAACACCCACTGGTTTAATGCCCATAGCGACGGCTGCATCCGTTGCTCCTTGGTACAGCGTCACCACACGTTTAGGCGATCCTTTAATTTCAGTTGAACCGATAGCGCTTTCAACGGTTCTTGTTTTCTCTTTACTATCTGACTTGCCTTCACTGCTATTGCTGCCGCAAGCCGCTAGTAAAACGATGGAGAGCACAACTAGCAATGACCAGAAAGATTTTTTGAACATGTACCTCACCTATCCATTCTATATGTAGTCATTTCGTTTGATAACGATTCTCATTATCACATTATGATTTTATCATAGAAAAGGATGGTGTCAATGTAAATTTTTAAGAAAATGGGAGAGTATTGACTAGTTGTTCTTATGAAATAGGATGATTCCACATTTGGATGGTGCTGCCAATCTGTTTTCCTGCTTCTAGTAAAACCGACAAATGGGTGTGCCCTTCCAGCACTTGATAGACTGATTGTTTTTTGATAATTGGTTCCTTCGGCAACTCATGATAGGAGAGAAATGTCTCGATGTCATACAACTCATCTTCGCTGCCTACAAACATGCCATACGGCCGATCCATCTTCGTAAATTGTTTTTTAGGCGCAGATGAGGTTAAGGCAATAGATAGATTGACAGTGATGGCTGTCAATAGAAGCGGATCCTGCTCAACCACCCATGCAGGATAATGAAAACGTACGGCTTCAGAATGACTCATCAGACTCCCTTTGGTCATCGCAGACAGAATAAATTTCCATACTTGAACGGTGGCAAAAGGAATTTGATCAGCCCTTGCAGTGCCTGACTTATAGCCAAATTCAGGTGCGATAAAAAAGTAACCGTCCACTTCTCTTTTTTCGGGCCAAGATATGTAGTTCAGCAGCAGGCCCGCTCCAGATGAATGACCGCAAAGATACATGGCTCCTTTATTCTCCTGTTTGATGGCATCTACAACTTGCGAAATATCTTGCCATACATCCGTAACACTAGGTGTATCCCCTTTTTTTCCTTGTGAATGGCCATGGCCTCTTAGGTCGAGTAAAAACGTATTCACATGAAAATCATGTTGCAGCGTATAGGCGATATGCTCATACCCAGCCAAACTGTGAGCGCCTCCGCCATGAATCAAAATCACATTGGCCTGCGACTTCTTTTCTGATAAAAATGGATAATACGCAAGGCTTGTACCATCATGTGATGAAATGTATTGTCTTTCTGGAATATGTACAGGGGCTGCCTGCTGCATACTTGTAAACGAGAATGGTTCTGTCTTGGTGTGTCTCAATTGATTTCGCTCCTTCAGCCAGAAATGAGAATGACTAAGCCGAATTAGTCATCCTCTTTCCTGCATCCTATTCATTCATATCCTTCTGAGGGAAGGTCTTACGTTTTCTAAAGCATACCATAAGTACATGTCAATCAAGTCGGTGCTTTGTAAAACACCTTTCATCCTACTGTACATCTCTTTATGAATGAACAAAAGACGAACGTCCACCGTTCGTCTTCTTTCCTTACTTCACTTCCTCATGCTCTTGAGCAGCATCTCTTTTGCTCGCGATAAAGAGTGCACAGGTCATGGCAAGAATGGCCAGCGCCCACCAGAACGTCGATACTGCCTCTTCATGATCAATGATAATCAAACGAATGACAGCTGTGATCCCAATATATATAAAGTATCGAAGCGGAAAATGAAAGTTGGATTTAAAGTATTTAATAATTAAGGCAATAAACTCAAAGTACATAAAGAAGATCAGCAGTTCTCCAAGCATTCCGTAATAGCTTTCTCCTTTGTTGAACAGTGTCTTATAAACAAATTGGACAATGTACCATGTTTCACTGATTAAGAGAACGCTTAAAGCGATGGCCAAAAAGAACAGACAGATATTGAGAAGGCCTTGCAAGAGATCAGGTATTTTTTGGAAATTTTTGAATCGTTTCATTGGGTCGTCTCTCCATTCCAGTATATTCATTTGTTGTTTACATTTTGATGTTCCAAAATCGGAGCACGATGTAGTAAGTATCGTTCCTTTCTATACTTTCAAACTGCCCATGCATGCGGGTCATCATTCGTTTGATGCTTCGTTCACCAAGTCCATTGCTTTCCGGCGTGAGCTTTGTCTCTTTTATCGCATTGCAGATATGGATCTCAAAGATTTCTTGATCGGATAAAAACGTGAGATGAATATCCTTTTTGGGATCTGCGTATTTCCGTAAATTGGACATCACATTATCAAATACTCGGCCAAGCAGCTCGACATTCACATTGATAGAACTGTCAGGCAGCTCTCCTAAAAGATGAACCTTAAACTTCTCTTGATGCAGAATAACCACCTGATCTGACAGGAGATCGTAAATCACCTCTTTGACTGCAACGGTCTCAAGCTCAGATTCATGTTCTTTATCCAGCAGAAAATAGGCAAACAGATTGTCAGACAGATTTTTTAATTGCAGTGCTTTCCCGTAGGCACTCGCTATATATTGATCTTTACGGGTATCCGCTCCAGTCTCCTCTTTTTTCGCAAACTCCAGATTCATCATCAGCGATGTCAGCGGTGTCCTCATATCATGGGACATTTCGGTGACCAAGCTGCGGCTCTCTTCTTGCAGCTCATCAATGGCTTGAAGCTTGTCCAAAAAGGCTTTTCGCAGATCCTCAATACTTTTGGCAATCATCGCTAATTCATCATGCCCTTTTACCGTCATCTCATAGTCCAGCTCTCCGCCTTCAAGAATATGAATCTCTTGATGAATCATTTGCAGGTAGCGCAGACTTCTGCGAATGCCAAGAAGAACAATGAGGAGAAATATAAGCGTTGCCCCGAGCAGCTCCAGTGTAAAGGCAAGATCGTGGTAACGAGATGAATAGAAACCATCCACCATGACGCGGCCTTTACCGTCGCTAAACTGAATCGGATACGAATGATGCCTAGCGTACTGGGTCATCCTTTCTTTTCCGTACGCCGATTCATCGGCAGCGGAATAAATAGAGTCATATTGCAGCACTTGATCCTTGAAGATGGTCAAATTAATGTAATTCTCTTTTTTCACCCACTCGCCAAACGCATTTCGATCCGTTGAAGACAGCTCATTCTCAGACACGTAGCGGCTGAATTTTTGAATATACTCGGCTGACTCCTGCTCGTAATACTCGTCCGAACTCAAATATCCATCAATCAAATCATTGGTGATCTTTTGCAGCGTCAAAAAGACAATACCACTTACGATGGCAGCCGCCAAAATCAACAGAGCCAGCTTTTTGGCCAGTGTATATTTACGTTGTGCCAAATCGATATCCTCTTCCCCATTCAGTTTTGATATATACAGGACGCGCAGGATCATCTTCAATTTTGGCACGAAGCTTTCGAATATGCACCATCACCGTATTGTTGGAACAATAGAAATAGGGCTGCCCCCACACGCTTTCATAAATATTTTGAGCAGAAAATATTTTGTTTCGCCTGCTCATAAGCAGCTTTAACATCCGATATTCTAGATCAGACAGCTTAATTTGCTGGCTTTCTTTCCATACTTCATTAAATTCTTCACTTACCCTCAGCTTACCACCAACAAGAAAGGTCTCTTCCTGCTCCTTCTTTTCCTGATAGACGGTGTACCTGCGTAATTGTGCAATGACTCTAGCATGAAGCTCCTCTTCTGAGAAGGGCTTGGTCATATAATCATCCCCACCGGCAAGTAATCCTTCCGTTTTATCGAATGTGCTCGACTTGGCTGTCAAAAATAGAATGGGAACGTTAGATGAGGCTCTTATGTGCTGGCATGTTTCGATGCCTGAGAGCCCCGGCATCATCACATCTAAAATCACCAAATCGAGCGAATCATCCACAAGCTTCAATGCTTGCTCGCCATTCATCGCTCTTAGCACCTCATATCCTGCACGTATAAGGGATTCCAGCAGAAGGTCACCAATATCCTGATCATCTTCTACGACTAATATTCGATGGGTCATGCCTCTCACCTCATGAAATGTGATGCTCTTTCTTTTATGTCTTTACTATATATCATCTAGCTATGTGAAAAGATACAGCATAAACCTTAACAGTTTATGAATTTAAGAATCCGCCATCAAATAGACACATTTATTTCCAAAAATTCACTTCTTCATAATTTGTTAAGAATTGATCTATATATTGATTCATTGTAAGGATCAATGGTTCGATCCAAATCACATTTATCATAACAGGAAAAGGGGCATGGGTATGAATGCAAACAAAGTAGCACACGGACAACCGACGAGTGTGCGGGAAAGGGTTCATTTCTTGGATATCGTACGAGGGTTCGCCTTAATGGGGATTATTCTAGTCAATTACTTTTTGATTGTGGATTCGGCCAAGGGATTGGACATGGAGTCAAATGATGTCTTTCACAATGTGGTGAATTGGTTTGCCTCGGGGAAATTCATTACACTGTTTTCCTTTCTATTCGGGGTTGGTTTTATGATTTTTATGGACCGAGCTGCTCAGAAGGTGGACAGCCCAACCAAGCTGTTTGCCCGCAGATTAACCATTCTCTTAGGATTTGGCCTTCTGCATTTGACCTTTGTTTGGATTGGTGACATTTTGGCCTATTATGCAGTCGCTGGCTTTTTATTGCTTTTCTTTTACAAACGAACAGCCAAAACCATCCTTTACTGGCTGATCACACTCTTTGTGATTCAATTGCTCACACCTATTTTTACGATGCTGCTAAGTAATATTAGTACAAGATCATCAGGAAAGCCGGATTTTGCCGTTTTTGATTTGACCAGCCACAACAGTCTGACTTATTTAGCATCGATTGGTGACCGGTGGACAGATATGGTCACGATGGCTTCCAGTTCTTTTTCCACCGTCTATTCTATGTTCTTCATGTTTTTACTTGGTGTTTATTTTGTGAAAATGGAGTTTTTCAAAAACATGGAGGCGAAAAAAGCGATTTGGAATCGCATTTGGATCATTTTCGCAATCGCGTTTCTGATTACACAGTGCAGCACGATCCTAGCAGTGGTCAATCCTTTTGAAAATACACTGTGGTTGAACATCGCCCCTGTCCTTGAACAAAATGGGGGGTTAACTGGCAGTATGTTCTACATGAGTACACTTGCGATGCTGTTTCTGCATGTTCCTCAGCTGCGAGATGCTTTGATGGTCTTTACCAAAGTCGGACGGATGTCGTTGACCTGTTATTTGCTTCACTCCATCATTGGCACAATGCTATTTCTGAAATACGGAGCCGGACTTGCCAATCATCTTCAGCCAGCTGGCACGTTTATGATTGGACTGGGGATTTATGTCTTCCTAGTGCTCTTCAGTACGCTATGGTTAAAGCGGTTTAAATATGGCCCTATGGAGTTTATCTGGCGTCAGCTGACGTATGGGAAGGTTGATGATAAATCGAAAACAAGCACAATGCATGTGGCGAAGTAACTGACATAATAGTAGTTAAAAGGCGAACTTTAGTGGTTCGCCTTTGCTGTAGTATATTAGTTTTTTGTGATTCAATACTGGTCAATCACTTCTCGCAATTGATTCAAATAACTTTCTTTCAATTCATCTGGGTATTCAATTTTGACATGTTTCCCGAATGACATCAAATAGTGTGTCATATACGATAATTCTTCTTGATTGTACCCACCCACAATATAAGGAATATGATCAATGATCTCCAATCTCATATTTGGGTAATGATTCTTCAAAAACTTTTCTTTTCCTTGTTCCGTTAATCGACATTTAAATGAGATATCATGATAAGTTTTTTCGTACGCGAGTTGCAGTTCTTTTAATTCTTCCTTCGTAAATGTATCTCTGATTTCTTCTTCAATCATCATGTCCTTCATAAAGTCACATCTATAGATGCCCCACTTTTTATTTTGAACATCATATGCTTGAGAAAACCAAATGCCATTTCGATAAAACAACTCAAGAAATTGCAGCCTCATCCATTTATTTTCATATTGAGTGTAAGTCATCTTCACTATTTGATCTTCCATTATCGCCTGTAAAATCAATTCCAAATGATTTTGTTCACTAACTGGTGCGACATTATAGTAATGAATCACATCCAAAGTCTCCGTAATCATTTGCTTTCTCTCATCAGACATTGTGGCAAACAGCTTTTGCCGAATTTGTGAGTAGGATTTTTTAAATGGTGTTGCTGACACCAGGTCTAGCGCTTTAAGAGCGAAAAAAATAGCTTGGACTTCTTCTATATTGAAATAAATAGGAACCAATGGAGATTGATTCACCAGTCGATATCCTCCGTGTCTGCCATTTTCAACGTAAAAAGCTAAGCCCATTGACTCTAGCTCTTCTATATCCCTTAAAGCCGTCCTTTTAGAAATGCCAAATTCGGATTGTAAATCCTTTAACTGAAAAGAGTGTTTATCGCTTAAAAAAATAAGTTCTTGGTTTAATCGTTCTGATTTTTTCATTTGATTTTCCTTTTGAATATGGTGACATGTTTTGTCACCTTTATATTTTATACTCAGCTTATCAAAAGAAAAGGAGCATGTACATGCAAACATTAATCATTAACGCACACCCAGATTTCACTCATCGAGAAAGTTATTCAAACAAACTGCAAACACTATTTTTAGAACAGTTTAAAGAAAGGTTTCCTCATGAAGAACCAACCATTTTGCATTTATATGGAACTGAAATTCCTCGTATCGAAAAAGAACAGCTGCTAGGTATTTGGGATAAGCAAGCATCCGAACAAACATTAACGGCTACCGAAGAAAAAATCGCCGCTGCGTCATCTGCTTTATTGGCTCAATTCAAAGCACATCATCGAATTGTGATCGTGTCACCTGTTCATAATTTCAATGTGACTTCACGAATGAAAGATTATATAGATAATATCTTTATTGCGAGAGAAACGTTTAAATATACAGAAGATGGTTCAGTTGGTCTGATGACTGACGATTATCGTGTACTTTTACTTCAAGCAAGCGGCTCAATTTTCACAAATAACGATCGCTACACACCTCTGGAATTTTCACATCATTACCTAAAAGAAATATTTCAAAACTTGATGGGGTTTCATCAATTTCATATTGTCCGAGCACAAGGAACAGCGATTTTAGAACAAGATGTGATCTTACAATCTGCATCTGATGATATGACGAAAACCTTAGATCAGTTTTATGCACTTAGTTAACTTCTATTTAATCAAAAAGACCCAAAACGAAAAATCGTGCTTTTTTTGATAAAAATCACCTTTTTTCGTTTTAGGGTGCTATAAAATCTTTCAGTTGATGTGCATTGGCGGGACCACAAGCACTGCGATTTCATTTCAATTACGACATACTTTATTTATCCCAAACTCTCATCTGCTAGTATACTATTTTTTATGACCAATGCTGCCGTTTCACTCGGATGACTAAGAGGAAAATGATGACCAGATGGAACAACATCAACCTTACCAAGATGCGATGGAGCAGAATAGCCTTTGTCATACTCCCCCCAAATCATATGTATATTATCCTTTGTTACTTCATTGAAATCACCGTGATCATTTTTCAATAGTAAATGGTTAAGCTGAACCGTCGTATTCAAAATTCTAGGAGAAGTAAAGCTGTTTCTGATTTTTTCACTATAATGTTCAGGGATGCTCTCCGCCTTTTCAAACAAACCATTACTTAATAAATAACGCTTTATCATATTAGGAGTTGCTAATTTTAATGTCCATTTGTTCATCCATTTTGGAACATTTAGCGATTTAGCATTTTTTTTGGCAACTGGCGGCTGAAGTAAAGTGATTGAATACTTCTTATCTATGTACCCTTGTCCCAATGCTTCCAGTAAGATAAACGCACCGAATGAATGACCAATGAGATGTGCACCATTTGTCGCTTTCTCCAATAACTTTTTCACTACATTCAAGTAGATATCTAGAAGATGTTTCTCTCTTTTAAATGGAGAACGCCCCAAGCCAGGAAGATCCAAGATCCATACAGGCTGACTCGTTTTTTCATGAAGCTCTTCTGCTAAAGAGAATAAATCCTCTCCATCACTCAATAAACCATGTAATAAAATAAAAGGTTTCCCCTCTCCTTGTAATTGGTAAAGGGTGTTATTTTCACATAATGTTCGTTTAAATAAATGATGATGCTGGACGTTTTGATGCATCATTCGATAATCCAAATCAGCTACTACGGCAGGTAAAAACTTTATGACACTCGTCTTCTTGAACCAATCTCCTCCCATCATTTTTTTCGTTGAAGCATTTGAAAATGTTCTTTTTGTCATAAAATTCAGTCCATCAGAAGGAATGTTTGTTATTTTACTGACTCCACTTTTCATTATTGTTTTCATAAGCGGCATTGGGACAGAGATTTTTGGTGCTCTCATATTCATACTTTCCGACATCGCACTTAATAATTCGGCAATGTTCTGATCGTGCTGTTTGTCTTCAACAAGTGTATATGTTTGAATAGCTGGCTGTTCGATCCTGAGAACCTGCACAATAAACTTCGCAAACTCATCGTTTGAAATCAGTGGCAGCCTATATCCCTTACCTCCAGGAATCACTGGCATGAGCCCTCTTCGCATACTCGTCACAAGCAAACCTAATCCTGCTATCTGCTCTGTACTCCCTGTTTTACTACTGCCGACGACAGTTGGCGGATTAATGACAGACAGCGGATAACCTAGTGCTGATGCCTGTTGACGGATATAAAGATCTGCTAAAAATTTTGTTCTCTCATATGGATTTTTGATGTTCAAATAATGGTTTCCTTCTTTAAACACATCAATGGCAATCTTGCTATTTTCATCATCAAAGGGGCTCATATAACCGACAACATGAATAAATCGCTGCAAGCCCTTCGATTGATGAATACTTTTAGCTAATTCGCCAATGTATTTGGCACCATTTAAAAAGACAGAAGCTGCCTCGTTACTTGTCGCTTGAATATCCATTGGGCCTCCTGCGTGAATCATCACATCCGTTTTCATTACCCTCTCCTTATCCTCAGCACTTAGACCTAACTCTACTTTCGTCAAATCTCCTTCAATAAAGTGCATCACTTCCTGTTTTAAAATGCCTCTTTCTTGAAAAATACGTGCTGCTTTACTTTTAGACCTCACTAAAAGAAGAATGTTCACATCCTCTTTGGCTAATTCTTCGACTAATTGCTTTCCAATAAAGCCTGTTCCACCAGTTAAAAATACTGTTTTCATATGAAGTCTCCTTTTAGTACCACTCAGTACTAATTTGATTTAAAAAAAATGCTTCTTTATCGAAGCAAGTTAAATAAATGATCTGCTGTTTTTGTGATGACCGTTGCATCCTTCAATGTTTCTGAAATAAATAACGCTCCTTCAAGATTTGTAATAAAAAGTGATGCCACCTCATCAATCTGAATCGTATCCCTGAATTCCCCGTTCTCTACCCCTTGTTTCAGTAATAGAGAAACTTTCTTTTGTAATCCTGTAAAAAAAAGACCTATTTTTTCTTTTATGTGCGTGGACTGTGCAGGGCTTTGAATATAAAGAGTAATAAATGGACAGCCGCCCTTAAACTCTCTTGACTGAACTCCTTGTGATAATTGCTTTAAAAACAGTTGGATACGATCTTCAACTGAAAATTGGGTCTGAGAAATTACGTCGTCTATTGCAGCTTGATACATGTCAATCCAATAATCAACGACCCCTTCTAATAATTCCTCCTTATTAGAAAAGTGATAATACACATTAGACTTTGATACTTTGCTTACACGTACCAATTCATCCATACTTGTATAAGCAAACCCTTTTTCCAAAAATAATGTTGCAGCTACTTCGAGCACACGTTTTTGATTCATCAATTTTACCTTTGTCATAATTAGAACTATATAGTACTAATTTGAATGTGGCAAGTATTTATGTTCATTTAGAGATAAGTTTGATTAAAGGATTCTCTCTCAAATGAAAATGAGTCCAAAGAAAAATAAGATGACTTTCATGATAATTATGATGTTATTGGAGGGATGGATTTTTGTAATTCCATCATTCATGTGAGTAAGAGGCATTTGTTGGGATCAAACTGTATACTTTTCTCCATTCACTAAAAAAAACAACGCCATAAAGGCATTTAATTAACAAGTGGTATCATAACGATATCACTCGAAATTAAATGCCTTTAAAAAGCGTTGTGTATCAATGTTCTTTATTATCCAATAGAACCTTCCATCTCAAACTTAATCAAGCGGTTCATTTCAACGGCGTATTCCATTGGCAATTCTTTTGTGAATGGCTCGATGAAGCCCATGACGATCATTTCTGTTGCTTCTTCTTCAGAAATTCCGCGGCTCATCAAGTAGAATAGCTGCTCTTCTGATACTTTCGATACTTTTGCTTCGTGCTCTAATGAAATGTTGTCGTTTAAGATTTCATTGTAAGGGATCGTATCAGATGTTGATTTGTTATCCATGATGAGTGTATCACACTCGATGTTTGAGCGCGCACCTTCTGCTTTGCGTCCGAAGTGAACGATTCCGCGGTACGTTACTTTACCGCCTTGTTTCGAAATCGATTTCGATACGATCGTTGAAGATGTGTTTGGTGCAAGGTGAATCATTTTCGCACCTGCATCTTGGTGCTGACCTTTACCTGCAAGGGCAATACTTAATGTCATACCACGAGCGCCTTCACCTTTTAGGATGACTGCTGGGTATTTCATTGTCAGCTTAGAACCGATGTTTCCATCAATCCATTCCATTGTTGCATTCTCTTCACAAATCGTACGTTTTGTGACAAGGTTGAAGACGTTGTTTGCCCAGTTTTGAATCGTTGTATAACGGCAGTAACCGCCTTTTTTCACGATGATTTCAACTACCGCACTGTGAAGTGAGTTTGTTGTGTAAACTGGTGCTGTACAGCCTTCTACGTAATGCACGTGTGCGCCTTCGTCAACGATGATCAGTGTACGCTCGAACTGACCCATGTTTTCAGAGTTGATACGGAAGTATGCTTGAAGTGGCGTATCTACTTTTATTCCTTTTGGTACATAGATAAAGGAACCACCAGACCATACAGCCGAGTTAAGCGCAGCAAATTTGTTGTCAGTCGGAGGAATGACTTTTGCCCAGTGTTCACGGAAGATGTCTTCGTTCTCTTTTAATGCGCTGTCTGTATCTTTAAACACAATGCCTAGATCTTCAAGATCTTGCTTCATGTTGTGATACACAACTTCAGATTCATACTGAGCAGATACACCTGCTAAGTACTTTTGCTCTGCTTCTGGGATACCAAGTTTATCAAAGGTTTGTTTGATTTCTTCTGGTACTTCATCCCAAGAACGCTCAGAGCGCTCAGATGGCTTTACGTAGTACGTAATTTCATCAAAGTTTAATGCATTTAAATCTCCGCCCCATTGTGGCATCGGCATGTTGTAAAAGTGCTCAAGAGATTTCAAACGGAAGTCGAGCATCCACTGAGGCTCTTCTTTCATACGTGAAATTTCTTCAACGATCTCTTTAGTCAGTCCGCGCTCTGAACGGAAAATGGAAACGTCTTTATCAGAAAAGCCGTATTTATATTCACCAACATCTGGCATTTTTTTAGCCATCCATTTTCACTCCAATCTTATGATTTGCCGTTATCTTCGGCAGATGCGCCTTTTTCAAGCGCCTTCCAGGATAATGTTGCACATTTGATGCGTGCTGGGAATTTTGCTACTCCCTGCAGCGCTTCAATGTCACCAAGATCAATGGAATCGTCGTATTCTTTTCCTTGCATCATATCGGAGAAAATCCGAGACATGTTCAAAGCTGTTTCAATATCTTTCCCTTTAATCGCCTGCGTCATCATAGAGGCAGATGCCATCGAAATCGAGCATCCTTCTCCTTCAAATTTCGCATCAGTGACTTTTTGGTCTTCAATTTTCATCGTAAGACGAATGCGGTCACCACACGTTGGGTTGTTCATATCGACGACGATGCTGTCGTTTAACACACCTTTGTTTCTCGGGTTTTTATAATGATCCATAATCACTTGTCTGTACAGTGTGTCTAAGTTTACATTAAAAGACATTCGTAAAATACTCCTTTGTCTTGCGGAGCGCTGCAATGAGCCGGTCAATCTCTTCTTCTGTATTATACAGATAGAAGCTTGCTCTTGCAGTCGCTGATACGCCAAGCCATTTCATGAGCGGCTGTGCACAGTGATGTCCAGCACGAATGGCGACACCCTCCGTATCAAGAACAGTTGACGCATCATGCGGATGGACGTCGTCTAGGTTAAACGTCACAAGCCCAGCTCGGTGCTGCGGTCCATAAACAGTCGCACCGTCAAGCTCCTTAAAGCGTTCAAGCGCGTAAGTGGCAAGCTGATGCTCGTAACGGCTGACTTCCTCCATACCGATGTCATTTAAGAAGTCAATTGCTTTTCCTAGACCAACTGCTCCAGCAATAATCGGTGTTCCCGCTTCGAATTTCCACGGCAGCTCTTTCCAAGTAGAATCATACAGATCCACAAAGTCGATCATTTCACCGCCAAACTCAGCAGGCTCCATATTATTCAAAAGGTCCTTCTTCCCGTAAAGTACACCGATACCAGTCGGTCCACACATTTTATGCCCAGAGAATGCGAAAAAGTCACAATCTAGATCCTGAACATCAATTTGCATGTGCGGGGTGCTTTGCGCACCATCGACGACAATGATTGCCCCATGTTCGTGGGCAATTTTGGCAATCTCTTTAATCGGGTTGATGGTTCCTAATACGTTTGAGACATGTGTGACAGCGACAATTTTCGTTTGATGTGTGATGGTTTGCTTCACATCTTCAAGCGATAGCGTGCCGTCTTCCTGTAACGGAATATATTTCAATGTGGCGCCAGTTGCTTTTGCTGCCTGCTGCCAAGGGATGATATTCGCATGGTGCTCCATGTGCGTAATGACAATCTCATCGCCTTCTTTAAGGTTTGCTCTAGCATAGCTGATCGCCACCGTGTTTAGTGCGGTTGTTGTACCTCTTGTAAAAATAATTTCTTGGACAGATGAAGCACGGATGAATGCACGAACTTTCTCTCTCGCACCCTCGTATGCGTCCGTTGCTCTTGTGCCAAGGGTATGAACACCCCGGTGGACGTTCGAGTTGTAAGACCGGTAATACTCATTCATTGCATCAATGACCACTCTTGGTTTTTGAGAAGTCGCTGCACTGTCCAAATACACCAAATCATGTCCGTTCACTTGTTGATGAAGGATTGGAAATTGCTCACGAACGTCTTTGATATTCATTATTTTACTTTCCTTTCGATTACAGAAATTAGCTGCTTTTTAACTCCTTCAATCGGCAGTTCTTTAACAACTGGATTTAAGAAGCCATAAATCACAAGTCTTTCTGCATCTTCTTTGGAAATCCCGCGGCTCATGAGGTAATACAATTGAACTGGATCGACACGTCCAACAGAAGCAGCATGCCCTGCTGTCACATCATCTTCATCAATTAGTAGAATTGGGTTTGCGTCACCGCGTGCTTTCTCACTCAGCATGAGGACACGTGATTCCTGTTCTGCATTTGACTTTGTTGCGCCATGCTCGATTTTACCAATTCCGTTAAAGATAGAGGATGCTTGATCCTTCATGACACCATGCTTCAGGATATACCCTTCAGAGTTTTTACCGAAGTGGATGATGCTTGTTGTAAAGTTTTCTGTTTGATTCCCGCGGCCGACAACAACTGATTTCGTATCACCGAAAGTACCATCGCCCATAAGCTTTGTGATGTTTTCAGACACGACGTCTCCATCATTCATCAAGCCAAGTGCCCATTCGATTTTACTGTCACGGCCATTTGCCATACCACGTCTGTTCACATACACTGTGACACCTTCTGCAAGGTTATCTACAGCACCGTATGTGACGCGGGCATTTGCACCCGTGAACACTTCAGAAACGATATTGAAGATCGCTTCTTCCGGTTTTGCCGTACTGATGTAGTTTTCTACATATGTCACAGCACTATGATCGTCTGCTACAACGATGACATGGTTGAACAACGTCGTTTCGTCATTTTCATGAAGATAAACCGCTTGAATTGGTGCTTCAAGCTCTACGTTTTTCGGAACATAGAGGAAAGCTCCGCCATTGACTAAAGCAGCATGTAAAGCTGTTAGTTTGTGCTCATCCACTTTCACTGCATCTGTCATGAAATATTGTTTCACTAGATCTCCATGCTCACGAATCGCTGTATGAAGATCAGTAAAGATCACACCTTTGTCTTTCGCCTCAGCTGAAAGAGACAAAAAGGCCGGCGTTTGATCACGCTGAATGTAGACTGTCTTATCCGTGTCCTCTAAATCAATGAGAGATTTCACTTCTTCAGGAAGTTCTTCTAATGATCCAAATGGCGCACTTTCGACTGTATGCTGTTTGAAATTGGTTAAATTCCATTTTGAAATATTCGTTTTGTCAGGCTTTGGCATTGGGAGGTCTTCTGCTTTTTCAAGAGCCTGTAAGCGAAGGGAGCTCATCCATGCCGGTTCCTGATGCTTCTCGGAGAAGCTTTTGACATAATCTTGATCTACTGATAATTTCGTTTCTAATGTCATCAATAATCCTCCTAACGCTTACGCTTCTTGACCAACAGTTTCGTCTTCAATTCCTAACTCTTTTTTAATCCAATCATAGCCTTCTGCTTCTAGACGCTGCGCGAGTTCTGGTCCGCCGGATTTCACGATACGACCTTGCATCATAACATGAACGTGATCTGGTGTGATGTAGTTCAGCAGGCGCTGATAGTGAGTAATCATTAAGCAGCCGAAGCTTTCGCCGCGCATTTTGTTAATTCCTTTAGAAACAACTTTTAGGGCATCGATATCAAGACCAGAATCGATTTCGTCAAGAATGGCGATCTTTGGTTCGATCATCATTAATTGAAGAATTTCGTTGCGTTTTTTCTCCCCGCCTGAGAATCCTTCGTTTAGGTAGCGTTGAGCCATATCAGGGTCCATTTCAAGGAACTCCATGTTTTCGTCCATTTTGCGGATGAATTTCATAAGAGAGATTTCATCGCCTTCTTCTCTGCGTGCGTTAATAGCAGAACGAAGGAAGTCAGCATTTGTAACACCGCTGATTTCAGATGGGTATTGCATCGCAAGGAAAAGACCTGCTTGAGCGCGCTCATCTACTTCCATTTCAAGTACATCTTCGCCATCAAGCAAGATGCTGCCTTTTGTAACTTCATATTTAGGATGTCCCATAATTGCAGCAGATAAAGTCGATTTACCTGTACCGTTTGGTCCCATTACTGCGTGGAATTCTCCACCTTTTATCTCGAGGTTTACACCCTTTAAGATTTCTTTCCCTTCAATCTCAACGTGCAAGTCCTTAATTGTTAATGTCGAAGCAGTCATATATCGATACCTCCAAAATAATCATTATTCTCAATTTATTCTCATTCTAATTTTATAACAAATTAAAACTGAATACAACACATTCACGACAAGCGTGAGAGGATGCTCTCAAAATTCTAACAAAAAAAGCAGATAGATAAAAGGATTTATGTCGAAAAGACTGTTTTCATAAAGAAAGGACGGGAAACTGTTCTCCCCGCCCCTTAGCTATTAATAGCCCCTTATATTCATTTTTGCGAGCTGTCTTTTCTCATCTCGATAGGACTGCTCTCGTTTATATTCCACTTTCATCCGTAAGTCATGGTCTCTTTCGTACTCTGCATAGCTCATGCCATGAGCTTGGTGCATGGCCTTTTCCATCTCGGCGGTATAATCCAATCCCAGTGTACTTTGGTCCGAACAAATAATAAACCATTCCCTTCCTTGAGTGTAGCTTTATTGTAGCAAATACATACAGCTTTACTCAAAAGGGATATGACACGTTATGCTGGCATATTTTCTCACACAATCGAATGAGAAGCACTCAACTCCCTGATATGGAAAAATACCATGTTTTGCTTCCCTTAATGCGTCTGTCCTCCAAATTCATCAATACATTGCTGAACGACCGTAATTCCTTGGCTCAGCGCTGCTCCGCCGCCAAACGCTGCTGCCACGCTGACAACCTCCAGCAAATTCTCTTCTGTTGCGCCTTGATCAAGCGCTCCCTTTGTATGATAAATCATGCAGTATTCATCCTGTGCATGAATACTGATGCCAAGGGCAATCATTTGTTTTTCTTTTTGCGTTAAAGAATCGCTCTGGAAGCACTGCTCTGTGAATTCATTGAATTTCTTTCCAAACACCGGCATTTTCTTTTGGAATTCACCCATTGCGGTTTTATAATCAGTCAGTGATTGCTGCATGGATCCGCTCATATGCTGTTCATTCATCTTGATTCCATCCCTTCAGGTCATTTGTACGTTTTTATTATGAGCGAGATTTAAAAAAATACACAAAAAACCTCGCTTTGATAGAAGCGAGGTTGAAGGTTGTTATTCAGATACAGGTAATACTGCACCATCATATTTTTTATCGATGAATTCTTTGATTTTATCAGAGTGAAGAACTTCCATTAATGTCTTGATCTTATCTGATTTTTCGTCACCTTTGCGAACTGCAACGATGTTTGCATATGGGTTGTTCTTTGTTTTTTCAAGTTCGATTGAATCTTTTTTCGGATTCAATTTATTTTGGATCGCATAGTTAACGTTGATAAATACAGCATCGCCTTCACTGTTTTCGTACGCTTTTGCAGTTAATTCAGGTGCGATTTTTTTGAACTTTAGATTCTTTGGATTTTCTTTAATGTCTTTCACTGTTGCGTTGATTGTATCAACCTTTGGATCAAGCTTGATGACACCAGCATTTTGCAATAGAGCTAGCATACGGCCTTGCTCAGCTACGTTGTTTGTCATGATGATCGTGCCGCCGTTTGGAATATCTTTTACTGATTTGTATTTCTTAGAGTAGATACCGAATGGCTCAAGGTGAACCGCACCAGCACTTACTAGGTTGTAATCTTTATTTGATTTATTTTCTTCGTTCAAGTAAGGAATATGCTGGAAAAAGTTTGCATCCACTTCTTTTTCAGCTAACGCTTTGTTGTACATTTTATAATCGCTAAGCACTTTCACTTCTAAATCGTAGCCTTTTTCTTTTAGAAGCGGTTTTGCTTCTTCAAGAATTTCAGCATGCGGTGTTTTTGAAGCCGCAACCGTAATGGTTTTGCTTTCGCTAGCGTTATTAGATGAACCGCACGCAGCTAGAATGCCTGCAAATGCTAGAAATAGTGCACTTAAAATCAATTTCTTCATGAATAAATCCTCCCTTAACGTTTATCAATTTTATTTGTAATCAAATCACCGATTATTTGAATAATAAAGACGATGATGAGAATAAACACAGTAGCTACAAGTGTGACATCTGTATTTCCAGATTGGTACCCTTCCACATAGGCAAGGTCACCAAGTCCGCCTGCCCCAATTGCACCTGCAATCGCAGTAGAGCCAATTAAGGCAATCGCTGTTACGGTAATACCTGAAATAAGGGCTGGCAATGATTCTGGCAGCAATACCTTGAAAATAATCGTCGACGTTTTCGCTCCCATAGATCGTGCTGCTTCAATGACCCCTTTATCTACCTCACGCAGAGCAATTTCAACGAGGCGTGCATAAAATGGAGCCGACCCAATGACAAGGGCAGGGAGTGCTGCATTTGGACCTAGAATCGTATGCATTAAGAATTTCGTAAACCCTAATAATAGAATAATTAAAATGATAAAAGGAATCGATCTGAAAATGTTGACGACTGCACCAATCACAGCATTGATCGGTTTATTTTCCCAAAGACCGCCTTTCCCTGTAAGGAAAAGCAGGAGCCCAAGGATAATCCCGATAGCAAAAGCAAATGCCAATGAAATGAGTGTCATGTACACCGTTTCACCTGTTGCACTCCAGATGACATCTAAATCAACGTTCGGAAACCATTTCTCAAACATGTGTCATCACCTCGATTTCAACCTGTTTGCTTTGGATATAGGCGATGGCTTTTTCAACCTCTGTCTCTTCTCCATTAATATGGATGAAGAGTGTTCCAAACGCGCCTTCCTGCGTTTGAGAAATCTTCCCTTGAAGGATGTTCACATCGACGTTGAAGGATCGAATGATTTCTGTGATGAGCGGCTGCTCGGCAGAATCGCCAATAAAGGACAACCGTACGACCTGACCTTCTTTCACTCGCTCTAAGACGTGCTCAATTGTTTCTTTCGCTTCCTCTGGTTCAGCGAGCTGTTTCACAAATCGCTTCGTCATTTCTTCCTTCGGCTGTCTGAAGACGCGTAATACTTCGCCTTCTTCGACAATACGTCCATTTTCCATGACTGCCACACGGTGACAAATTTTGCGAATGACGTGCATTTCGTGTGTAATCAGGACAATTGTGAGCCCTAATCGTTTATTGATATCTGCCAAAAGCTCAAGAATGGAATCAGTGGTTTGCGGATCAAGCGCTGACGTTGCTTCGTCACATAGAAGAACCTTTGGGTCATTTGCTAATGCTCTCGCAATGCCCACACGCTGCTTTTGCCCGCCGCTTAGCTGAGACGGATACGCATTTTCTTTTCCTTCTAAACCGACCAATTTAATGAGTTCATTCGCACGTTCTCTCCGTTTTGAAGTCGGTACTCCTGCGATCTCAAGCGGGAACATAATATTTTGTCTCACCGTTCTTGACCAAAGTAGGTTAAAGTGCTGGAAAATCATGCTGATTTCTTGTCTTGCTTTTCGAAGTTTCGCATTCGATACTTCATTGATTCGGTTGCCTGCCACTTCAACAATTCCTTCTGTTGGCAGCTCCAGACCGTTTAATAGGCGAATAAGCGAGCTTTTTCCTGCACCGCTATACCCGATAATTCCGAATATTTCACCTTTATCAATATTTAAGTTGACGTCTTTCACGGCATCAACATTTCCGCTTTTTGAATAGTACGTTTTTGATACATTCTGTAAATGGATCACAGTCTGTTCACCTGCTTTCTTGCTGAATCTATAGGTTGCCATCACATATGTTATTTATTCTTCCTGCTGTCAGGAGACTCTATCCTCACGCAGGGTCAGTAAAAAAGACCTAACTGCAACGCAAGCAGAAAGGCCTTTTATGTTAAATTCGCCTTTCTCTCATCTTTCAAAGCATTGGGGCTTTGAGTGAATTGGCACCAATTTCAGCTATGCTGACGGTTGCCGGGTTTCATAGGGCACGTCCCTCCACCTCTCTTAATAAGAGAAAATATGTTATTTTATGTGATGTTCATGTTTTTACTAACGTAGAATATCATGCTACCCGAGATATGTCAACGCTGTAAATCGCTAATTTCCAAGTAAACAACTACGTTATCATTTTTCGAAAAAAACCGTTCGTCAGCCAAAGCACTGCCTCTAGTCTTAGGAGCGCACGGAATGACCCTTTGACTTTGACTTGTCCCCTGCTGATTAACTGCTGTAATGACAAATCTCCATCTAATAATTGTAGAATTTCTTTCCTCTCACCATAAAAGATGAGATCCGATAACTCAATTGCAGGTAGTTTCTTCACTTCACCACGTTCATCCACAATTAATGTACAAGAGTCAGTTTCCGCCTCAAATGTAATCTTCAAGGATGATGATGAGAGCAGCGGCTTTAACAATAAACGCTGCCCCGTGTTACCATGGGCTTTCACATTTTCCACATGTATAACCTCCCTGTCATTTGGTTATACATAACATTTCTCTACAAACATCGGCTTGTCCTTTATAAATAACTCGACAAATTTTCAAATGAATTGCTTGAAATATGACAAAAAACCGCTTTATTTAGCGGTTTCAATCATTTCATGAAGATATGGAACTGAGTGAAAGGCATAGCCTTTTTGTACCAGATCGCCTTTTTTAAACAGTAGAAAGCAAGGAACGCTCTCAATCTCAAATGCTTTCGCAAAGCCTGGTGAGTAGTTTAAATTGTTTTCGTAAAATGGTACATCTGGCTGCATGGCATCTACGACTGCCAGCATTTTCTTTGCCAGCTGGCATGTTCCGCAAAACGGTGTATATAAGTATAAAAGAAATAAATCGTCCTCTATCTCCTTGAATTCGTGTTCCTCAATCTCTTTCATATACGTCCACCCTCATAAATATTTCGAATGAACATCAATGTTTGCAGCTAATAGGATAGATGCAATGTGGGCTGACGGTGAAGCGGCCACTTCGCGGTACGTTCTGTCGACAAAAAGATGAATTGCTTCAGGGAATTCTTTTCGAAATTGCTTCCGCAGTTTGTCGCCTGCATCGTCACTGTCTGCTAATATGTAAACGTCTTTCCCCAATAAATCGTCCACAAGCTGATCCAGCTTCGATGTACTAATCGTGCCATTGGTGCAAATGATGGTAACAGGTTCACTTATAACTTCTTTTAGCTTTTGTTTGTCTGTTTTACCTTCTACAATGATGACCTTTTCTATCTCGGCATTCATCACGATCACCCGGCCCTTTTGACGTTGATTCACTTCTTCCTTAGATTACAATCTTTCATTCAGGTTGTAAAGATTGGGCGCCTCAGCATTAAAAAGACTGCAGCTGTTGTTCACTGCAGTCTCATCTGTGATTAGCACCAGCCATTTTCATCGTCACAGTCTACATATTTTTCTGACCCGCCTGTCAATGTATCCGTTAGACGATAAAAACGATTTTGATCATAGGAATAACCCGATTTCAGTTCATATTGGTTTTCACTAATCATTGTACCAATCTCTTCATTTTGATGATAAAGCACCATGCCGCTTTCTTTGAATCGCCCAGTGACATGCTCTGTTATATCCACCTGTTCTTTTTGAAAAGACAAATTGGACACCCCCCATAAAGGTAGAGTGTCCAATTTCACATGAATTAGTCTTCTTTTGTCATTTCTTCATATTGCTCAGCAGTCATCAAGTTCTCGATTTCAGATGCATCCGCTGGTTCTACAACGATCATCCATGCTTTTTCGTATGGAGAGTCGTTAACGAATTCTGGGCTGTCATCCAGCTCATCGTTCACTTCAACGATTGTGCCATTGATCGGTGCGTAAAGCTCAGAAACAGTTTTTACTGATTCTACACTTCCGAAAGGCTCGTCCGCTGTGATTTTATCTCCTACTTCAGGAAGCTCAACGAACACGATATCGCCTAGTTCAGATTGAGCAAAATGCGTAATACCGATACGCACCTTATCTCCTTCTACTTTAACCCATTCATGTTCTTCAGAATAACGTAAATCTTTTGGTGTGCTCATTTAATACCCCTCCAGTCTTTTCTGACAATCTATATTGAAGATACCACAATCTGAACGAAAGTTACATCATTTCCAGACGCTTTTAAATGTATCTTCATTAAATCCAACTGTCACTCGTTTGCCGTCTGTTGTAATCGGACGCTTGATCAGCATTCCATTAGACGCGAGTAATTCTAGCTGCTCGTCCTCTGACATTGCAGGAAGTTGATCTTTCAGCTTCAGCTCCCGGTATTTTTGTCCGCTTGTATTAAAGAATTTCTTCAGCTCTAAACCGCTTTTTTCGTAAAGGGCTTTTAAGGTTTCTTTATCAGGCGTCTCTTCGACGATATGTATGCTGTTGATGTCTTTATTGTGCGCTTCCAGCCATTTTTTTGCTTTTCGGCATGTACCGCAAGATGGGTATTCATAAAAGTCTAAAGCCATCATTTTCACCTCCTGCAAATAGTGACAACATTTTATCATAAAATATTTTAAAAACCTAAATGTATGCTTACAAAAAGGTGCGGAGTTGAATCCGCACCTCAGATTGTTGACAAAGGGCTAAAATGATCTTTATTTTAGCCCTTTGTCTTCTTTTCAGCGTGATAGAAAACCTTTGCAGTCTAGGAAGGACGAGCACTGGCGCGGAGCGAATTGACATTCGTGAGCACCAGCGCGCAAACCTGACACCGAATGCGAGGGTTTGTCTACACGCTGAGGTGCGGAGTTGAATCCGCACCTTTTGAACGACTTTATACAATATATTTCTCTGCTTCAAAAATTCGTTTCGCCACTTCACGCTTTTTGGCGATGACATTGATCGGGGTAAATCTTGTCAGCTTGCGAAGAGCTGACAGACTCATGCGGAGTGAATCTCCTTCTTCCATTGCGATCAAGGATTCTTTCGCATGAGCTTCAATCTTTAGGAACGCTTCCTGTGTGAAAATTTGTGTGTAAGCAAGCTTTTGAGCGTTCTTTTCTGCGCCTGATGCAGCGATTGCCTTTTCGGTACGCAGAACCGCCGATTCAGCAGCAAAAATTTCATTGACGATATCCGCTATGTTCACAAGGATTTCTTGCTCTTTGTCTAATGCTTTCCCATATTTCATCGCTGCCATACCAGATACCATGAGTGCGATCTTTTTCGCATGGGCGAGTAAATACTTTTCTTGATCAAGCGGTTGATCACCCGGCTCCTCTGGCATCATCATCATCAGCTCTTCCTGCAAGGTTTGCGCTTTTTGAAGAAGCGGAAGCTCTCCTTTCATTGCTTTCTTTAAAAATGTGCCTGGAACAAGCAAGCGGTTGATTTCGTTCGTTCCTTCAAAAATCCGATTAATCCTTGAGTCACGATAGGCTCTTTCGACTTCGTATTCTTGCATGAATCCATATCCGCCGTGAATCTGTACGCCTTCATCCACAATATAATCTAATGTTTCAGAGCCAAGTACTTTACAGAGAGAGCATTCAATGGCGTATTCCGCAATGGACTGAGCAATTTGTTTACCATCCTTTTGCTCTTCCTCACTTAACAGTCCCATGCGCTGTTCAAATAATCCGACTGTACGATAAACCGCACTTTCCATCGCATAGAGCTTTGCTGACATATTGGCTGCTTTTTCACCAATTAAACTAAAACGAGAAATTGGTGTTTTGAACTGCTTACGCTGATTCGCATATTCTGACGATAATTGAATAACGCGCTTTGAGGCACCGATTGTGCCGACTGCCAGCTTATAACGTCCGATATTTAAAATGTTAAAGGCAATGACATGACCTCTGCCTGCTTCACCGAGCAAATTCTCCTTTGGAACTTGAGCATCTTCGAGAATTAACGTTCGCGTCGATGATCCTTTAATGCCCATCTTTTTCTCTTCAGGTCCTGTTTTAACACCTGGAAAATCCTTTTCTACGATAAAAGCAGAGAAGTGTTCTCCGTCAATCTTTGCATACACAACAAAGACATCAGCAAATGCGGAGTTTGTGATCCACTGTTTTTCTCCGTTGAGGACATAATGGGTTCCTGCTTCATTCAGGACTGCGGTTGTTTTTGCTCCAAGAGCGTCAGAGCCTGAGCCCGGCTCTGTGAGTGCGTACGCCGCAATGGTTTCTCCAGAGGCGAGTCCAGGCAGGTACGTTTCCTTTTGCGCTTGGTTTCCGAACAGTACGATCGGCAGAGAACCAATTCCAACATGGGCGCCATAGGAAAGTGAGAAGCTTCCTGCTCGTGCGAATTTTTCGGTAATGATGGCTGAACTGATTTTATCTAATCCAAGCCCACCGAATTCCTCAGGTACATCAGCTCCAAGCAGTCCAAGCTCTCCAGCCTTTTTGAGAAGCCTCACGGAATGCTCAAACTCATGATTTTCAATTTGATCTATATGCGGAACCACGTCTTGTAAAATATAATCCTCTGTTGTTTTCCCAATCATTTGATGTTCATCAGAAAAATCCTCCGGTGTAAAGATATGCTCATAATTCGTCTCATCAATTAAGAAGCTTCCACCCTTTTTTACATCTTCCAATGCTTTCATCCTGATTTCCCCCTTTAGATCAATTCAAAAATACCTGCTGCTCCCATGCCCCCGCCGATACACATTGTGACAATGCCAAATTGTTCGTTTCGCCGTTTCATTTCATGAATGAGTGACAGCGTTAGTTTCGTTCCGGTACAGCCAAGCGGATGTCCAAGCGCAATTGCCCCGCCATTGACATTGACCTTCTCTTCATCAATTCCTAAATGACGAATGACTTGAATCGCCTGAGAGGCGAAGGCTTCGTTTAATTCAAACAGCCCAATATCCTTCAGCTCAAGTCCGGCGATTTTCAGCGCTCGCGGAATGGCTTCAACTGGACCAATCCCCATCACCTCAGGCGGTACACCGCCAACAGCAAACGCTCTGAATTTAGCAAGCGGCTGAAGGGAGAGTGAGGAGGCTTTCTCGCGATCCATCATCATCACACACGCAGCCCCATCACTTGTTTGAGATGAGTTCCCTGCGGTTACCGTGCCTTTTGTTGAGAAGGCTGGACGCAAAGTGGAGAGAATCTCCTCCGTTGTGCCTGCTCTCACGCCTTCATCTTGTGAGAACGTAAATGGATGCTCTTCTAATTGATATTGCTCTCCTACCCGTCGTTCCGTTACATCAACAGGCACAATTTCATCTGAAAATTTTCCTTCCTGAAGTGCCTTTGCTGCCTTTTGATGGCTCCTCACCGCAAAGGCGTCTTGATCTTGCCTTGTGACCTGATACTTTTGTGCCACTTGCTCTGCCGTGTGACCCATACTCATGTAGTATTCAGGCGCTTGCTCTGCCAATAGCGCATTCGGACGAATGGAATGCCCCATCATCGGCACCTGTGACATCGATTCAACGCCTCCGGCTAAGATCGTGTCTGCCTGACCGAGCATAATTCGTTCACCCGCATAAGCAATCGACTGAAGACCAGATGAGCAGTAGCGGTTAATGGTGATGGCAGGTACCGTATAAGGAAGTCCTGCTAGCGCCCCAATATTTCGGGCCACATTTAACCCCTGCTCTGCTTCTGGTGTCGCACAACCAATGATCAAATCATCTATCTGTCCGTCGTAATCACCGGCACGCTTTAATGTTTCTTTTACACATAGAGCGCCCATATCATCAGGCCGAACATGTTTTAACGATCCTTTTTTCGCCTTTCCTACTGGTGTTCTCGCGCCAGCGACAATGACTGCTTCTCTCATTTTGACTCCCCCTTAGTTACGTAAAGGTTTTCCTTTGACGAGCATGTGCTGCATGCGTGCCTGTGATTTCACTTCTCCTACAAGACTTAAAAAGGCTTCTCTTTCAAGCTCTAATAAGTATTGCTCCTCTACCTCTGTTCCAAATGGCAGTTTCCCGCCTGAAATGACATGAGCTAATTTTTTCACAATGGTCATGTCATGCTCTGAAATGTATCCAGACAGTCTCATATTTTCAGCAGCCAAAATCATCGCTGCATAGCCTGTTTCTCCCATGACCGGCACCTTTTGCTTAAGCGGTGCACGATAACCGGCTTCATCAAGAGAGAGCACTAGTTGTTTTGCATCATAGATCAGGTGATCTCCGTTCATACTAATTCGATCGCTCACGCGGAGCATGTTCATATCCCGCGCATCCTCAGCTGAAGTGGATACTTTTGCCATCGCAATTGTTTCAAATGTTTTCAGCGTGGCATCCTGTATTGCGGTCTGTGACGGCTTCGCTGATCCTTGCAGATGACGAAGATATAATTCTTTGTTTCCACCGCCGCCGGGAATCAGACCAACTCCTGCTTCCACAAGCCCCATGTACGTTTCACTAGACGCTTGAATAGCTGCTGCCGGAAGACAAACCTCCGTTCCGCCTCCTAATGTCATACCAAACGGTGCTGCAACGACTGGGCGCTCGCTATATTTCACCTTCATCATCGCCTGCTGGAAGCGCCTGATCACAAAGTCAATTTCAAAGAAATTATCGTCCTGTGCTTCCATTAAAATCAGGGCAAGGTTGGCACCAACACAGAAGTTCTTTCCTTGGTTTCCGATGACAAGTCCTTTATAATTCTTTTCCGTTTCATCTACAGCGCGATTGATCATATCAATGACATCAAGCCCAATCGCATTGCTTTTTGAATGGAATTCAAGCAAGGCGACATCATCACCAATATCAATCAAGCTCGCACCCGTATTTTTGAAGATGACACCATGTTTCTTTTTCAATCTAGCTAAAGAAATATGTTTGGCGTTCCCTTTTTCCTGTTCATAAGCGCCATTCTGATAAAACGCTCGCTCTCCTTCGGCATTCTCTTGATAGAATGTGTCGTGTCCTTTTGAGAGCATGTCTTGCACCCACGCCGGGATGCTGTGACCTTCTGCTTCCATGCGCTCGACCGCTTTTTTCACACCGATCGCATCCCACAGCTCGAATGGGCCGTGCTGCCAGCCAAATCCCCATTTCATCGCAAGATCGATAGACTGAATATCATCCGCAATTTCACCTTTTAAATGGGCTGAATAAAGAAGAACAGGCGCTGTCATATTCCAGAGCAATTGCCCTGCACGGCCATCCTGATAAATAAGCGCTTTCAATTTCGCTTTTGTTCCCTTTTGCTGCTTTGCCAGCTCAATGCCCGGATCTTTTAGCTTCGTGCGCTCTCCATATGTGAGCGTCACAGGATCAAGCTCTAAAATGGCCTTCCCATTTTTTTGATAAAATCCTTGTCCCGCCTTGCTGCCAATCCATCCTTTTTCGAGCATTCTTTCAATAAACTCAGGCAGCTGGAAAATCTCTTTTTCCTTCCCTTCTACTTGTTCATATACGTTTCGGGCCACATGAAAAAACGTATCGAGCCCGACGACATCAAGCGTACGGAAGGTTGCACTTTTCGGTCGCCCAATGAGAGGGCCTGTGACAGAATCCACTTCTCCGATGGTGTATTTGTTCTCAAGCATTTCACGCACTGTCACTAGAAGTCCATAAGTACCAATGCGGTTGGCAATAAAGTTCGGTGTATCTTTTGCTTCAACGACACCTTTACCGAGTACATTTTCGCCAAACGTTTTCATAAATGAAAGTACTTCTGGATCTGTTTCTTGAATAGGAATAATTTCTAAGAGCTTTAAATAACGGGCTGGGTTAAAAAAATGTGTACCTAAAAAGTGGCGTTTAAAATCATCTGATCGTCCTTCTGCCATTTTTTCAACCGAAATACCGGAAGTATTACTTGATACGATGCTGCCTTCTTTGCGGTGTTCGTCGATGAGAGAGAATACGTGTTGTTTGATGCTGAGCTTTTCAGTGACAACTTCAATGATCCAGTCAGCATCGTGTAATAAGGAAAGGTGATCTGTGAGATTTCCGGGTGTGATGTATGATAGGTTTTTTGCTGAAGTAAGAGGTGCTGGCTTTTGCTTTAACAATTTTTTCATCGCTTCTTGAGTGAATCTATTCCGAACACTAGGGTGATCAAGCGTTTGCTTTTTCGCCGTTTCTTCCTTTGTCAGTTCATTTGGCACAATATCTAGCAATGTTACTGGTATCCCGATATTGGCTAGGTGTGCAGCAATGCCTGAGCCCATGACACCTGAACCAATGACAGCCGCCTTGCGAATATGTTTGCCCATAAATATCCCCCTAAACATTTTGAATGAATGGTCATTCATTTTTTGTCCAAAAAAAAGCAATGCCTCTTTCTTTATCTTAAAAGATTTTACGAAACAGTTCAATAGCAGATTTCAAAAATTTACACATTCTCATGTGCCTTATTTTACGGCGTATGAATTAAAGATGAGAGGGAATTGTAAGAATGGAGGTGATGTCCACATGTCACGTTTGAAGAAAAACCCATCGAAAGCAGGCGTCAGTGCTGCCAGTGTAAAAGGAAACGCAGGTCCATCACAGGAAGCAGACCTAGGCGGGAAAAAAACCAGTCAAAATCAGCAATATAAAAAGAATCAGTAAGGAAACAAAATCGTAAGGAGGAACACATGTTGAACAATCAGCAAATGAATATGCCCCCACAAGTCATATCAGTGAAGGATTCCTTGTACTTAGAGGATATGCTGAACTGGAACTTGATCGCCATGAAAAAGGCTCATTTTATGGCCGAGCATTGCCAGGACCAAACATTGAAACAAGAATTAAATCAAGTTGGCCAAATGCATCATCAGCACTACACACAAATTCTTCAGCATTTAGGCAGCTCAGGGCAAGGCCAGTCTTCTGGCTTTATGCAATAGGAGGAAAAAACATGGAACAGCAAAATCAACAAAAAATCGGGAATCCACAAACGCCGGTTCCTACGACAACAAATATGAACGATCGTGATTTCATTACAGATCTCTTATCGACTGAAAAATATATGACAAACGGATACAACACGGCGCTCAATGAATTCAGTCATGAATCTCTTTATCAGGATATACAGCGAATCGCACTCGAAACACAGAAAACACAAAGACATTTATATGATGTCATGTTCCGATATGGCTGGTATTCTGTTGAAGCGGCTGATCAGCAAAAGCTCCAGCAGGCACATCAAAAATTCCAGCAAACACTGACAGATCAATCCCCGTACGGATCATCACAAATGTCATAAGAAAAAAACTGCCAGTCTGGATCTGATCTGGCAGTTTTTTAACGGTCTTTATTGGCCCGATGAGCTTCGTTCAACTGTTTGATTCGTTGAATCGTTTCTTTGATCTCTTCTTTCGCTTCTGGATATGTTTCATTGAAATGTTTTGCTAGCGGCGACATACTTTTTGCGATATGAGAGTAGATGATCCACTGTTTCACATCTTGTTTCAGTGCGTCTGTTAATTCACCAAGCAGCAGCTCTGTATATTTATCAAGCAAGCCTTCTAGCTTTTCATCTAATTCATTTCCCATGAATGTTCCGCTCCTTTTTCAGAAAAAAGCCTGACTCTGTGAGACACAGATATCAGGCTTTTGACATACGATTATCTTGCAGCCAAAAATGTTTCGGCTTGCGCTTGCTGCACAATACAGCGTCCTCTACCGTGCGGAATACATAATGGTGTTCCGAATAAAGGATCTGTTGTCACTTGGCAATTCATATCAAAGACATTTTTCACAAGATCACAATTAATCACTGTTTCTGGTCTTCCCTCTGCATAAATCGACTTGTCTTTAATCGCTACAAGATGATGAGCATATCTGCATGCGAGATTGAGGTCATGAAGAACCATCACAATCGTGCGCTGCTCTTTTTCATTTAAGTCAAATAGCAGGTCTAGAATTTCGATTTGATGCGTCATGTCTAAATATGTCGTCGGCTCATCTAACAAAATAATATCCGTTTCTTGTGCCAGCGTCATCGCAATCCATGCACGCTGCCTTTGTCCACCTGATAATGAATCAACTGTGCGATCAGCAAGGTCTTCCATCTTTGTTGACTTCAATGCACGATTCACTGCTTCTTCGTCTTGCTTGGACCACTGCTTCAGCCAATTTTGATAAGGATATCTGCCTTGCTTCACTAACTGATGCACGGTTAATCCTTCTGGCGCTTCTGGTCCTTGTGGAAGAATGGCGAGCTGTTTCGCGACTTCCTTAGTTGGTAGTTTTGCAATGGAATGGCCTTCAAGAAGAACTGAACCGCCCATCGGCTTCATGAGACGGGCCAAAGAGCGAAGTAGCGTAGATTTACCGCATCCATTGCTGCCAATAAATACTGTGATTTCACCCTTAGGGATTGATACATTTAGTTCATCGATGATCATTGTTTCTCCGTAGCCTAAGCTTAAACCTTCAGTAGAAATGGCACTCATTCCGCTCAAACGCTCCTTTTCTCATCCAAATTTTTATATTGAACATCGTCTATGTATAGACGTAAAAGATCACTTTTCTCAATTTAGTGTATCAGATTTAAGTGATCTTGAAAATCATTTTCAATTAAAAAATGAGAAAGTCTCGTTTATTTCTTCTTTTGGAATGTACGTTTGGTCCCATCTTCGAGCTTCAAATCGACCTGAATCCGCTGATAATCATCATCTAAATTAAAAGCAGCTAATAGTTCATTTACATACGCTTCATTGATCTTTGCACTAGGAATCGACATATCATTCAGCTTCATCTTCATCTCGCGTAAGGCTTCTTCCCCTTCATAGCGGACACCATTCATATGATCACGTATGAGTGCTTCTTCTTTGCCTCTCGCCTGACGGTAGGTGGCTTCGTATAATTCGTTTTTCTGTCCATATTGTACAAGCAGATGCATCTGCTGAAATGGCAGTTCCTTCATTTGAACAGCGGACAGACTCTCTGCTTCTGCTTCGTGTGTTTGTTGTAATGGTTCAATTGATTGACAGCCAGACAGCATAAAGAGCAGCACTCCTATTCGTCCCGCCTTCTTCCAACACATCATGTGTTTCCTCCTATTTCACAGCATCGCTTTTTATTCTTCTCCAAGCTTCTTTTCGTTATTCAATAAAATATCTCACTATGATAAGTTAGAACAAAAAGGAGAATCGGATGATGAAAAGAACAGCCATTGTAACTGGTGCCAATAGCGGCTTCGGTAAGCTCATCACGATGCGTCTCGCCAAGCGGGGCTATACAGTGATTGCAGGCGTCAGACAGGAAGCCAATGCAAAAAAGCTCGCTGAAGAAATAGAGCAAGCCTCTTTATCCGGCATGATACATATTGAAGCATTAGATGTGACGGATACGCAGTCGATTCAATTATTTCAGAAGAAGCTTCATGCCTATGCACCCATAACCCTGCTTGTGAACAATGCAGGAACAGCCTATGCTGGTTTTGCTGAGGAGGTTCCTGTCGACACGTACCGCCAGCAATTTGAAGTGAATGTCTTCGGTGTGATGGAAATGACACAAGCGGTGCTGCCGTTTATGACGAGTGGTGCAAAAATTTTCAATATGAGCAGCATCAGTGGATTAATGGGCATGCCCGCACTTTCTCCTTATGTATCGTCTAAGTTTGCTTTAGAAGGATATACAGAAAGCTTGCGGATTGAACTGGCTTCGTTCGGTATACAGGCAGCCTTGATCGAGCCGGGCTCTTTCCAAACAAATATTTGGAACACGTCTATGAAAGAGCAAATGGTTCAACCAGCAGAAGAATCAAAATACACAAATCTCTATCAAAAAATGATGGCACATATTGAATCACAAACATCCAGCTACGGAGATCCTCGTGAAGTGGCAGAGCTTGTTGTTCGATTAGCCGAAAAGAAACGACTGAAACGGCTCAGATATCTTGTTGGGAAAGGCGTACGGCTTTCATTTACAGCAAAGCAGCTCTTGCCTTGGAGCATATGGGAACACATCATACTACGTACACTTGCTTCAAAAAAATAAGCACAAAAAAACAGGTGGACTTTTACAGCCACCTGTTTTTTTATTTATTCGTTATCTGACTGTCCAAGGGTAATATCTAGATTTTTGTTCTTCCCTTCACGGATAACAGTCATTGTCGTTTTATCGCCAACTTTTGTTTCTTTGTAAAGAATTTCTTTCAGCTGCGAGCTGTTCACTACGTCTTTCCCTTTGAACTTGATGATGACATCTCCAGATTTCAAGCCTGCTTTTTGTGCAGGTGATCCTTTTGAAACATCCTTTACGTAAATGCCTTTACCGATTTGTTTATCAAATAAGCCGAGCGTATTTTCCTGATACGTCTCAGGCACTTGCTCAAGGTCAATCATTTGTACGCCAAGGTAAGGGCGTTCGACTTTTCCATTTTTCAACAACTCATCTACGATCGGTTTCACATCGTTACTTGGGATCGCAAAACCGAGTGATTCCACACCGCTTTCACTGATTTTCAAGCTGTTGATACCAATGACTTGACCATTCGTATTAATCAGTGGCCCCCCGCTGTTTCCTGGATTAATCGCTGCATCTGTTTGCAGTACATTCATCTCCACTGTACCAGATGACGTATTTGCTTCAACAGTACGATCAAGACCACTAATGATTCCTTCTGTCACAGTACCTGAGAACTGTGCACCGAGCGGGTTTCCAATGGCAATTACTTTATCTCCAGCACGCAGCTTAGAAGAATCACCAAAGCTCGCCACTTTATCAATGCCGTCAGCATTGATTTCAACAACAGCTAAATCTGTCATCACGTCACTACCGACAAGCTTCGCGTCTTTTGTTTTCCCATCGTAAAGTGTGACCTTTAATTTATTAGCCCCTTCGACTACGTGGTTATTTGTAATAATGTACGCTTTTTTGCCATCTTTTTTGAAGATGACACCAGAGCCTGTTCCAGCTTCAGCTTCTGTTTGATCACCGCTCAGGCCAAATGAATTTTGTGTAGATTGATAGTTTGAGACCCCTACAATAGTGGGCTCTAAATCTTCTACCATATCAGCGACATTTGTAGCATTGGTGATTTGTTTTGTTGAGAAATTATCTGATGCTGCCGGCTCACTTGATGCTGTCTGTGTTTGTGTATTGGCAGCAGTGTCCTGTGACTGCGGCAAAAGCGGTGTAATGCCAAGTACAAGACCCCCGCCAATAATCCCTCCAAGAATCGGGCTAAGCCATGCTGCCTTCCGCTTTTTCTCCTTTTTCGATGCACGGTCATCCACCATTTGAGGAGAATGATTTGTCACATTTTCCTGAGTGGCAGATGCTTCGTTTTCATGCTGGTGAAAAACGAGTTCTTTCTCTTTTTCTGGTGCGTCTATTTGTTTCTCATTCTCTTGATGGGTGTTTTCTTGATGATTGATTTCATTCTCTTGATTCACATTTTCTGGTTGGTTCATCTTATTCTCTTCATCTTCTCTTCGGAAATCCATCGCTTGCACTCCTTTACATCGTGTTTCATTCATATGTGTAGATAGGACTCGTGTCCTCTTAATGGAAAGTTCATTGAAAATACTTGATGGCAATATGTCAAATTATATAATACTTGTTCATAGAAAAAAAGCAAGGTGCGCACATTGATGAAAAGCACCTATTCATCTGCCTTTTGTCTATGCCCTTTTTTCCCTTGACCTTATCATAATCAAACATTATGGGATAATGATGAGAAGAATATGTGAAATTGTGAAAAAAGCGTGTGATTGTTGACATGCCGCCTTTGTATCCCGTTATAATGACGTTGAGAGGATGTGGAAGACTTTGTCGTACACCATTTATTTAGTTGAAGATGAACAAAACTTAAATGAACTTTTAACCAAATATTTAGAGAGTGAGAATTGGAATGTCTCCTCTTTTTTAACCGGAGCAGCGGCACGCGAGGCAATGAACAAGCCGCCGCATCTATGGATTTTAGATATCATGCTGCCAGATACAGACGGCTACACCCTCATTAAAGAAATCAAAGCCGCATCACCTGACGTACCGGTCATTTTTATTTCTGCACGTGATGCAGATATCGACCGTGTCCTTGGCTTAGAGCTGGGAAGCAGTGATTATATTGCGAAGCCATTTCTTCCGCGCGAGCTGATCATTCGGGTGCAAAAGCTGCTTGAGCTTGTGTATAAAAATAGCGACACCCCGCAGCAGCAAAGTGTCACACCTGTTTCTTCTTATGTTATTCATGAGAACGTAAGAGAGGTGTACGAAAGGGACAAACTGATTAACTTAACTTCGAAGGAATTTGACTTGCTGCTTTTATTTACACATCACCAAGGACATGCTTTTTCTCGTGAAGATATACTCGTCAAGATTTGGGGACACGATTACTTCGGGACAGATCGTGTGGTAGATGACCTCGTCAGACGGCTGCGCAAAAAAATGCCCGACTTAAAGGTCGAGACCATCTATGGATTTGGCTATAGGATGCTAAAAGGATGAAGAACAAACCGCTCGCTTTTCAAATTTGGGTTGTCATCTCTGGCATTTTGCTCACCATCTCAATTGTCCTGATCATTCTTTTTTCCAACACATTACGTAATTTCTTCACAGATGAAATTTATAAAAATATCGAAAATGAACAGCAAGTGCTCACAGAATATCCATTGAACCGAGACGGCTCGCCAAAATCGACACCGGAAAACCGCTCGGTGCAGCACATTCTGATTCCTTCAGATGAGTTAAACCAAATGGCGCAGTTTTTCCCGCATGCTTTTATTGAGAAAATCCAATCCTTTGTGAAAAAACAAAAAACCGCAACGAAACGCTATTCTGAAGAGGTGAATGGGCAGCATATCTTTTTTGTCATCAAAAAAGTACCAACAGGTAATACACAATATATTCTTCTGTCCTATGCACCAGATTCTTATCGAGACGACCTGTCCTTTACGCTGTTTAAACAGCTGATCTTCATCTTAGGCACTGTTATTTTACTAAGCTGGATTCCATCGATTTGGCTTGCCCGCTACTTATCCCGGCCTATCGTTGCGTTTGAAAAGCACGTGAAGCGGATTGCACAAGAGGACTGGGACGATCCTGTCATCGTTGACCGGCAAGATGAGATTGGCAAGCTCGGTCATACCATTGAAGAAATGAGACAAAAATTGATTCAAAAGGATGAAACAGAACGGACACTTTTGCAGAATATTTCACATGACTTAAAAACACCTGTCATGGTCATCCGCGGCTATACACAGTCCATTAAAGATGGTATTTTTCCTAAGGGAGATCTTGAACAAACGGTAGAAGTTATCGAAGGTGAAGCGGAAAAGCTTGAGAAGAAAATCAAGGATCTGCTGTACTTAACAAAACTTGATTATTTATCAAAACAACATCCCGCACATTCTTCCTTCCTACTCAGTAATACGATGCTGGAAGTGGTCGACCGAATACGGTGGTCGAAAAATGAATTGCAGTGGAACGTGGACTTAGATGATGAGGCTGCTCTTGAAGGCGATCCAGAACAATGGAGCAAATTATTTGAGAATGTACTAGAAAATCAACTTCGCTACGCAAAAAGTAACATTGATATTCAGATGAAACAGGAAGAGGATCAAATCCGCATTGTCATTCGTAATGACGGTCCTCCAATTGAAGAACATATGCTATCCAGCCTATACGAACCTTTTAGTAAGGGAAAAAAGGGCGAATTCGGTATTGGATTAAGCATTGTCAAAAGAATTCTTTCCATGCACAAAGCGTCCATATCTATTGAAAATGATGATCTAGGTGTACGTTATACAATCATCGTTCCAAAGAAGAGACTGTAGGTTTTTGACCGCAGTCTTTTTTAGATGAATGAATACCCATTGAAATCACGGTATGTGGCTTTGATTTTCTTGCCAGCTTGATACATCCATTTCTTTTCAATAGTTGTCTCTTTTGGCATTTTGACTTTTTCTACTTGAATCCCTTTTGTTCGCAAGCGTCTAATCATATCATCGATTTCTCTCATGGAACATCATCCTTTCACATTTTTTGACCAGTTGGTCACCTTACTTTATAATATAAAGAATTACACTGTAAAAAACAAGTTACAATCTGATTAATTTTTGAAAACTTTCGTCGTTTATGACCGATAAGTCACATCTCTTTGTGCACGTTTCCTAAGACATTTGTCTCTCGGTAAGAAAGGATGACATTCATATTGAAAAAGAAAGAAAAAATGATCATTGAGGCTGGTATGAAATTATTTGCCAGCAAAGGCTACAATACAACATCTGTTCAGGAAATTGCGGATGAATGCCACATGTCAAAGGGTGCTTTTTATCTTTATTTCAAATCAAAGGAAGCACTGCTCATTTCAATTCTTCATTACTATTACGATAAGGTATTTACCCGGATTCATGAGGTTCAAACAGAGGGTGGCACACCAAAAGAAGCCTACCGTAAACAGCTCACTGTTTATTACGATAATATTTTACAGCAAAAGGATTTTATCAAAATGCAGCTGAGCGATCGAGCGCTTCCATTGACTGAAGAAACGCAGCAGCTTGCAAAACAAATTAGGCTAGCGACCATCCAGCTTCACATCGATAACATTAAACAAGTGTATGGAGACGCTGCTATTCCATATATGGCTGATTTATGTTTAACGATTGAGGGCATGAGCCATGTTTATTTCGAGCTTGCGATTTTATATGATTTTCAGTTAGAGGCTGAGGAGCTTGCCACTACCATGATTCACCGTATTGATGATTTGATGGGAGGTATGATGAAGCGAAATGATCTTCCCCTCATATCTGTAGATCAAGCGAGCGACTGGTTTGGTCCGATTTATGAACGGCCATTTGATCCGCTCACAGAATCACTTTTAAAGGAACTAAGAGATCTTGCTGAAACACGCTTTGAAGTGAAAGACGAGCCTGAGTTATTTGAAGCGCTTGGCATCCTAGAAAATGAATTAAACAAACAAAAGCCAAGACAAGTCATCGTGAAAGGCATGCTGTACCAATTGAAATTATATGCACCGCTTCAAATCAACGCTGAATCTCTTTTGCGCATTATGAAAGAGGATCATTTGTAAAACCCAGAGCATCTCTTGGGTTTTCATCATTCAATGACAAAAACCAGGGGCAGCCGCCCCTGGTTTCTTATTTTGCTTTCGGTGTCACCATTTCTTCTGGTTTCACAAACTGCTCGAACTGCTCTTCAGTTAACAGCTCTAATTGAAGTGCTGCTTCTTTTAATGTTAATCCTTCTTTGTGAGCAAGCTTCGCAATTTTCGCTGCATTTTCATAGCCGATGTGCGGGTTAAGTGCCGTCACAAGCATCAGTGAATTGTTCAAGTTTTTCTCAATTGTTTCTAGGTTTGGTTCGATTCCTACTGCACACTTGTCATGGAATGAGTTCATGCCGTCAGCAAGTAATTCAACGGATTGCAGGAAGTTATAAATGATGACCGGCTTAAATACGTTCAGCTCAAAGTTTCCTTGGCTGGCGGCAAAACCGATTGTTGCATCATTCCCCATGATTTGTGCTGCGATCATTGTTAATGCTTCACTTTGGGTTGGGTTCACTTTTCCTGGCATAATGGAGCTGCCTGGCTCATTTTCAGGAATAATCAATTCACCAATTCCGCAGCGTGGACCACTTGCAAGCCATCTGACATCATTGGCAATTTTCATTAAATCAGCTGCAAGTGCTTTTAGAGCACCGTGTGCATACGTAATTTCATCATGGCTTGTCAGCGCATGGAATTTGTTTGGTGATGAATTGAATGCTTGACCTGTCAGCTTACTGATTTCCTCAGCAACATATTGACCGAAATCAGGATGTGCGTTAATTCCTGTACCAACAGCCGTTCCGCCAATCGCAAGCTCTCTCATTTTTTCAGTTGATTCTAGAATCATTTCTTTTGAACGATCTAGCATGTACACCCAGCCGCTAATCTCTTGACCCACAGTCAGCGGTGTTGCGTCTTGCAAATGCGTACGGCCGATTTTCACAATCTCTTGATAGGCTTTCGCTTTCTCATCAAGAGTCGCTCTTAACTGGTCAATAGCAGGAAGTAATTTTTTGTACACAGCTAAAACAGCTGCCACGTGCATAGCAGTTGGGAATGTATCATTTGAGCTTTGGCTGCGGTTGACGTCATCATTCGGATGAATGCTGATCTCACTATTTTTATCTTTCAAGTAAGCAGTTGCTCTATTTGCAACGACTTCGTTCATATTCATGTTACTTTGTGTTCCACTGCCTGTCTGCCAAACTACAAGCGGGAAATGCTCGTCATACTTTCCGCTGATGATGTCATCACATACAGCAGCAATGGCTTCAGCTTTTTCGCTTTCAAGGTTGCCAAGACGTTCGTTGGCAATCGCTGTGCTACGTTTCAAAATTGCAAACGCATTCACAACTTCCTTTGGCATTTTCTCAGAACCGATTTTGAAATTTTCTTTGCTTCGTTGTGTTTGTGCACCCCAGAACTTGTCCTTCGGCACCTTGATTTCGCCCATTGTATCTTTTTCGATTCTAAATTCCGTCATTATGTATCCCTCCATAGCTTCTCATCACTCAACTCTATTCTATACAAAAAACGAAAATCCTTTAAGCGTTTTCAAGTAAAATTTTATCTTTATTTTAATTTTAGTTCAATATAAACCCGAACATCCTTCGAATATTTGTATTTTGGGTTCGTTTTTCCGTAATCCTTTGACGTATACGTCACCTCATAATGCTTGTCAAACGACTGTAGAATACGGTCGATCTCCTCTTTTGTTCCTGCTAAACGAATCTGTGCCATCTTGTTTCCTCCAAAACCCTCATTCTTTCTTTTACCACAAAATAATGTAACACAGAATATTGTTTTTTCAAGCAGGTAATGCTAAGAAAAAGATTTGAGGCGGGTGATCCTAATGAATCAGACACCATTAAAAGAACACTTATACGATAATCTCTCCGTCATTCTCCCGCAATTAAAGGAAATGGACGATTTGGTCCATGATAAAAAAACGCTGCCACACGGACAGGTTGTTTACTATTTATACATAAAAGAAATGAACGAAACGATGGAGATTCAAACCTTTTTAAAGCTGCTCCTCCAAGATCATACATCTCTCACGAAAGAGAAGCTGGAATCCAATTTATCGATGATGACCACTCGTTCGGTGAAGACCTCTGAAGAATTGGTCGATGCGATTTTTGACGGGCATTGCGTGGTACTGATTAACGGATTTCAGCATGCGTATATATTAGAAACGCACGGAACAAAGAAACGAAGTATAGGGGATGCTACCTCTGAAACAGTTGTAAGAGGACCTAAAATTGGTTTTATTGAAGATTTAGATACGAACTTAGCTCTTGTAAGACAGCGTTTGAAAAACCCCGACCTCAAAACGGTCGACATGAAGATCGGACAAAAGAAATACACCCAAGTGACCATCATGTACATTGACGGTATGGCTCAATCGTCTGTTTTAAAAGAAGTCAAAAAACGGCTTAAGCAAATCACTATTGATGATATACAAGACTCTGGTGTCCTTGAGGAACTGATTGAAGACAATGTATATTCTCCTTTTCCACAAATTCAAAACACAGAACGCCCCGATAAAGTGGCGTCTGCTTTAAATAATGGTCGTGTCGCTATTTTTGTCGATCATTCACCTTTTGTGTTAATAGTGCCGGCTTCCCTCGCGACGATTATGCAATCACCTGATGATTATTATGAAAGATGGATCGCCGCCTCTCTCATTCGTATGCTGCGGTTTACCTCTATCTTTCTGACATTATTTTTATCAGCCATTTATATTGCACTTGTGTCGTTCCATCAAGGGCTTCTACCAACAAATCTGGCTATTTCGATTTCAAGTACTAGAGAAAATGTCCCTTTTCCGCCTATTGTGGAGGCACTCATCATGGAAATAACCATTGAGCTGCTGCGGGAAGCCGGCTTAAGGCTGCCAAATCCGCTTGGACAAACGATTGGACTTGTGGGTGGAGTCGTCATTGGACAGGCGGCCGTTCAGGCTCATATTGTAAGCTCAATCATGGTGATTATCGTCAGTGTAATGGCCCTTGCATCATTCACTGTCCCGCAATATGGGATGGGGATGTCGTTCCGAGTGCTCCGCTTTGTGTCCATGTTTACAGCAGCTGCCTTTGGTTTATATGGAATTGTGCTGTTCATGCTCGTTCTCCTTACTCATTTAACACGGCAAAAAAGTTTTGGTACGCCTTATTTCTCACCAGATTTTGTGTTCAGCTATAAAAACGAAGACAATTCCATCATTCGATTGCCTTTGAAAAATCAAAAGAAAGGAGAACGACATGGTCAATCATAAAGAGTCGATTACAAGCTATCAGGCAAGTGCCATAATTGCCAATACAACATTAGGTGCAAGTATGATGGTTCTGCCAAGATCAATGGCTCAGGCTGCAGCAACACCTGACGGCTGGATTGCGCTCTTACTCATGAGTGTCATTTACATTGTGTTTATTTTTGTGAATGTCCTTATGATGAAAAAAGTCCCCTTCTCCTCTTACTACGATTATACAAACGAGGGGCTTGGAAAGTGGATTGGTGCCCTTGCGAATTTGTTGATTATTATTTATTTTCTTGGTGTCGCCAGCTATGAAGTACGGGCTATGTCGGAAATGGTGAGGTTTTTTCTGCTTCAAAACACACCTGTAGCGGTGACAATGATCAGCTTTATTTTGGTTGGTTTTTATCTCGTAGTTGGCGGAATTGGTGATTTTGCCAGACTGTGTCCCTTTTTTCTCATTGTCACCTTGATTATCTTATTTATTGCATACGGACTCAGTGTGCAAGAATTTAAGTTAGATAACCTAAGGCCTGTTTTAGGAGAGGGATTCTCTCCTGTCTTAAAATCCTTGAACGCATCAGCCATTTCGTTTGTAGGCATTGAAATGATGCTGTTTATGCCTGCTTACATGAAAACGCAAAAGCACACCTTTGCTTATGGCACAGTCGGCTTTTTGGTTCCTGCGATCATCTATATTTTCACTTATATTCTTGTCGTTGGTGCGTTCACGATAAAAGAAACAGCGACTTTGACTTGGCCGACGATAGCCTTATTTCAATCGTTTGATATACAGGGGATTTTTATTGAACGAATTGAATCCTTTTTGCTCATCGTTTGGCTCGTTCAGCTGTATACGAGCTTTGTAGGATATACGTTTTTTGCTGCAATGGGGGTATCTAAACTGACAAAATTACCTAAAAAAGTCGTACTTGCGTTGATGGGAATTGTCATCTACTTTGCCGCCAGTTTCCCAAAGGATGTTGATACAGTTCGAGACTATTTAACCTATGTAGACCATTTATTTTTCCTTTTATTCGGTATCCTCCCGTTTCTCTTATTTATCATCGTGTTTTTGAAAAGGAGGCGGAAAGCATCATGAAAAAGAAGGCGGCCTTTGCATTACTCGCCCTTGCTCTATTAAGTGGATGCTGGGATAGTACCAATATTGAGGAGCTCAACATGGCGATTGGTTATGGGCTAGATAAAGGAGACGACGGTCATAAGCTGAAAATATCTATGCAAGTCCTTGTTCCTCAAAAAATTGAACAGGAATCCAGCGTGAAAGATCCAACAAAGATTATTGAAACTAACGGTGATTCCGTGCATCAAATATTCCGAACAACGACTCTCAAAAGTCATCGTATTTTCGCCCAGCAGCTGAGGGTGTATTTATTTTCTGAGGAGCTCATCAATGAGAATAATTTCGACTTGGTCATTAATCAATTTATTCGTGACAATGAAACGCGGAGAGGAAGCCTCGTCTTTATGACCGCTGAGAAGCCTGGAGACTTGCTGAAAATCAATGACGATGGGCAGCCTGCTTCTTCTACATTGTATGATATTTCTGGGAATACAAAATCGACCATACGTATGTTAAAGCCTGTTTCATTAGGAGATATTTCTTCTGCTATGCAAAACAACGTATCTTTTGCTGTTCCGAAAGTCAGCGTGGATCAAGGAAAATTAATACTCGACGGTGCCTCTATTATTAAAAACAAACGATTTCTCACCGACATATCTCCGTTAGCAGTGCAGTCATACAACCTATTGACTGGAGAGGGAAAAGGCGGAGTCATTGAATTTGAATATGATCACAGCATCTATTCTTATGAAATATTTAAACTGAAACACAATATTGAAACGAAGAAAACAGCCAGCGGAAGATATCAATTTGATGTATCAGTAAAGCTTGATGGAAGATTGTCTGAGGATTGGAATGAGCGTGAGAACGCATTTAATGAAAAGTATCTTCAAGAGATTGAGGGTGCAGTTGAGCGTCAATTAAAGAAAACCGTAAACGATTTCATTGGGGAATTACAGCATGAGATCAAAGCAGATATTTGTGGATTTTCTCAAAAAGCGAGCATTGCGTATCCAAAGGACTTTCGAAAAGAAGCGAAGCATTGGGATGAGATTTTTAGCGAATCAGACATTCGTTACAAGGTAAATGTGAAAATCCGTGACTTCGGGACTAAGGGCGCAACACAATCCTTATAGAGTATGTTAAAATGGTAAGAAAAAAAGGGTGTCAATCATGAAACGAGCTTTACTTTCGGCCGGCATTCTATTTTTGATTCTAGGGCTCCTTCTGTTAATCGTTGTGTTCATGCAATCAAAAGAAGATTTCTTCATTGAAGCCGACAGCTTTTCAAGCACATTTTTGATCGTGGTTTATTATGGACAAACTCCTGCGCTCCTTTTAGTTGGAGGCGGATTACTCGTCGGACTTTCACAGATCATCAATTTGCAGGAAAAAAAAGCGGCAGCAGCAACGGAGAGCGTAAAGCTATTATCCGAATTGAAGAAAACCCTGGAAGAAAAATCGGCCAAGGAGCAGGAGGCTTTCCCAGTTCCTGAGCTCCATCAACTATCCGAACGTCCGATTACAGGACAGAAGGACTAATTTTACGCATGTTCTAGCAGCTTTCACTTGAAAGCTGTTTTTTTATTGGATCAGCTTATGACGGTGTGCATACACAGCCGCTTGTGTTCGATCTTCTACATCAAGTTTGGAAAGAATGTTGGTAATATGGGTCTTCACCGTTTTAATTGTAATAAATAATTCCTCTGCAATAACCTTATTTGATTTTCCATCCGCAATCAGCTTGAGGATCTCCATTTCTCTTGCCGTTAATGAATCATGAAGGATTGACCCATTTGATGAATGACGGAGTTTGTTCATGACCTTTCCAGCCACTTTTGATTCAAGTCTTGGTTCGCCGATACTTGCCGATCTGATGGCATCAGCAATTTCTCCTGCCTTGGATGTTTTTAATAAATAGCTTAACGCACCCGCCTCAATCACTGGATAGACTTTATCATCATCAATAAAGCTTGTCAGAACGATAATTCGAGCATCTTCAATTTCCTGACATATTCTTTTCGTTGCTTCGATGCCATCCATTCCTTCCATAACAAGGTCCATTAAAATCACATCTGGCCTTAATTCAACTGCTAGCTCTACACCTTTTTGTCCGTCTGACGCTTCACCAATGACTTCAATATCAGCCTGCGCTTCTAAAAAGGCCGCAAGCCCCATTCTCACCATTTCGTGATCGTCGATTAAAAGCACTCGAATCATCAAACGTTCTCTCCTTTTCCTTCATCAAAAATAGGAACCTTCACATCAATTTGTGTTCCTTTTCCCTCAAATGACATAATCTCTGCGACACCGCCTACTTCACTTGTTCTCTCTCGAATCGATTCAAGTCCATAGGAGGCCGTCTTCACATGGTCTGTTTGAAAGCCAATACCATTATCGATAATCTTCAACTGCACTTGCCGGTTTCTTATGAGCAGGCGCACAGTCACCTTTGTTGCCTTTGCATGCCTAAACACATTTGACAGTGCTTCTTGCACAATTCGGAAGAGGTGGTCCTCTACTCCTTTAGATAACGGAACATCATCTTCAATCTCCCAATCAATATCAATCGGCTGCTTTGCTTGGAATTCATTTAGCAGCTCAATTAAGCCTTTCTTCAGGTCTTTTCCTTCCAGAGTGATCGGTCTTAGATGAAGCAGAAGGGCACGCATCTCATTTTGTGCATCGCCAGCCATTCGTTCGACAAGCTGCATTTGCTTTAAAATTTTTTCGTCCTTTTCCTTCATGCCTTCCAGAATGGCCGAGGTCATCATCGAAATGGCAAATAACTGCTGGCTGACGGCATCATGCAGCTCTCGTGCCAGCCGCTGGCGCTCTTCTGAAACGACCGATTTCTTCATTTGAACCTGCCATTCAGCTCGTTCATTCGAAAGCTTTTGCAGAGAGGCTACTTGCCCTTCCACTCGTTTCGCCATTTCATTTAACTGATCGGCGGCTAAGCCAATTTCATCGTCGCCAAGAGACGGCAGTCTGTATGCAAAGTTCCCATTTTCAAACTTCAAAATCGACTCTACAAGCTGGTCGAGCCTCTTCTTGTGCTGATAGCCAAATACACGTCCTGCAGAAATGCCAATGGCAAGACTAATGATCAGTAAAATGCAAAAAAACGGAATACCGAACCAGCGGGTAGAAAGCAAGATCATTGGATCAAGCTGATAATAAAAAAACATGGGCAGTGTCGTCATCGTCACAACGCCGAGCGCGATACCTACCGCAAGACGAACAGATTGCCACTGGATACCTAAATGCAGTTTCCTCATAAGTATCTCACATCCACATCTCCGATCAGTAGAGAGATGGAGATTTTCACTTTTCGTTTGCTCTCATCGTAATCGTTGGTCATCACATACACTTTACTGCCGAATCCGCTTCGTTTTTCATCTATGATTTTCATATCACCAATCGCAGCTGAAGCACTCACACACACTTCAATATCCTGCGGGACGTAAATATCCACATCTCCGATCAGCCCGCTAATCACGATCGTGCTCTCTTCTTCCGCGATGATCGCCTTTGACAAATCGATTTTGACATCGCCAATAAAACCTGAAATCGTCAAATCACTTAACTGAAACGGCTTTTTCATCAGCCTGACTTCACCGATAAAAAAGTCATGCTCTTTGCGCGGCTTTGTCTGGTTCTTTGTTTTCTTCTGATCGCCCTTTTTTTCAAGATTGACTTTCAGTGAAGGTTTCCCTTCTTTTGATGTTTCCTTTTTATCAACATCAAAAACGGGTTTATTCTTCAATAAACGATAGCCGGCATAAATCAAAAAGGCCGCAAATAAATATCCTGTTAAACTAAATGTAATATTGAGCAGGAATTTTAAGAAGAGAAAGCCGGCAAAAATATAGGAAACTGAACCGAGCCAACGTTTTGATCGTGAGTGCAGCCAATAACCTGACAGCGCAAAAAACACAGGCCAAAACAAATCTGCTCCGATCCCAATAATTTTGAGAAATAAATTAATACCAAAAATCACCACAAGGATGCCTAAAATTTGATTCCTTGAAAAACGCAGTTGACTCGCCTCCTTCCTTTCTTCCGTACATTACCGCAGCTTCAGTTTACCACTTGTCATTTCAATATCGACTAAATGTGTCCCTTTTCCCTGCGTACCTTTAAAGCCCCGACCTTCACTATCCACTTGATCAAATTGATATGAGTGATCGACGCTTCCACTTGTTTTTTTCACTTGAACGTTAAAGTCTCCTTCATCTGGCAAATTAAATTTCGCGCTGCCTGATGTCATGTGAAAGGAGACAGGTGACTCAATTGTATCAAAACTTGCCGTCAATCTACCGCTTGTCATGCCCAATTGCAGCTCTCCTTTGACATCATTAATATCGGCACGCCCCGAAGTTGCACCAATATCACTATCCTTCGCATCGATGTGAGACACTGCCAGCCTGCCAGAGGTTGCTTTGATTTCTACATTTTTTGCTGAGAAATTCTCAGCTGTGAGGTTTCCGCTCGTTGATTTGAGTATCACATCTTGAAGAGACAGCTTCCCATCTCCAACAAACTCACTGACGCCGCTTCCACCCGTAATCTTCACATTTTTATGATAATCTGTTGGAATTTTAACTAAAAGCTCTCCTTTTTCAAATTGAGTGAAAAACAAGAAGCTTTTATTTTCAGCACGAATTTTGAAGGTATCGCCTGTTTGCTCCGCATACATTTTCCCTTTTCCACCGACTGCCGTCACGGAAATATCGGAACGATTTTCAGGTTTTACCTTTACGCGAAACCCAGAAAGAGAAATATCTAATTGATCAATTTCATCTATTTTCGCTGAAGCTGTTGTCACTGGTTTTTCACGGGAAAAACTTAATTGAAAGAGACCTTCATTTTTGAAAAGCATACCAATCATTAAAAAGATACCTACAAGTATACAAATTAGACCGATTAATCGCTTCATTCATACCATCCCTTTATCTTCTGACCTTTTCATTATAAGGAAAAGCGAAACAGAAAGAAATCAAATATCGGAAGAAAAAGCCTGCTTTTCTTCCGATTTGATATCTATTTCTTAGTTTGCCTGCTGCTGTTCAGGCTGCTTTTTTAGCTTCAGCTTCTGCCACTCTTTTTCAACCTCATCGGCATAGTCTAAATGAGCATATGCCCCTTGATCCGCAAATTGTGCATAACTGCCTGCTTTTGTTTCCATTTCTTCAATACGGTTCTCCATTCGAAGAAACTCTTTATACGCACTTTCACTGTCTACTTTATTGATTGAATCATTCATATGCTGCTTTGCCTGTGCGGCATTTGCTCTTGCAATCAGTGCCTGCTTTTTGTCTTTAATATCACGCAGTTTCGTTTCTAAATGCTGTAATTGCTCTTTCAGCTCTTTTAATTGTTTCACAGATTGCTGGTACGCTTCCTGATATTCGTTGTGCTTTTCTTCAAAATACTTCATTTCTGTGAGCGCTTTTCGTGCAAGCTCCTCTTCTCCCGCATGGTATGCAAGCTCAGCCTGCTTCTTTCGTTTTTCAGCAAATGCTTCCGTCTCTTCTGCTTTTCGCAGGAAGCCTTGCTGAATCGTTTGCTGTTTGATGATGGCATGTTTCGCTTTCGCAACATCATCCTCCATATCACGAACGTATTGATTCAGCATGACACGCGGATTCTCCAATTTATCTAAGCCTTCATTGACAGTTGCAACAAACATATCTCTTACTCTTCTTAATACCATTTGATGTTCCTCCTTTTATTTTTTCTTTAAAAAGTCTTCCCATTCTTGATCAAATGACGTGTGAATCGGTTCCTCCGTATTGGGTGCCGTGTTTGGTTCCATATATGCTCTGCTTGATGATTTTTTGGTAGATTCACCAGTGATCATCGACCAACCAAAATAAAGAAGTACCCCTGCAAATGCGATGCCGAGTAAAAACGGCAGAAATTGCACGACGATCAGTACACCAATAACTGCTAGAATGACCCCTAAGGTTTTACTGCCTTTTTCATATTTTTTAACACCTGCATAGATGAGCCATGCCCCAATCAAAACCGGTATCAGTCCACCTAATGAACCACCAAAGAAGATGGATAAACCGACAAACAATAAAATTGAACCGATAATCGTTTTACTTGTTATTTTCATCTTCATGCCTCCTTTCTTGCTCCTTGCTTTAACTATAGTCAAAAAAGAAAGCCGGCAAAACGTGTCACAGATTGATCTTTGATTGCGACTAGAGTCGTAACAATGCTCAGACTGAACGGGTGAATCAAACAAAAAACACTCTTCGAAAAAGAAGAGTGTTGCACTTTGTCTTCTGTTCAGCGTGATAGAAAACATTTGCAGTCTAGGAAGGGCGAGTACCGGAGCGGAGCGAATTTGACATTCGTGAGCACCGGTGCGCAGACCTGACACCGAATGCGAGGGTTTGTCTACACGCTGAGACACTCATCGATAAGAAGAGTGGTGTTAAACGTATGGTAGAATCACAGAATAAGTTGTATCTAAATCAAGTAAGAGGAAGGTGTCATACATTGGTAAATAAAGATCAACTAGCTGATCTATTTGCTAGTCATCCTTTTCACATACAAGAAATCTATCGTTTAGTCATCCAGCCCCATAGTACATTAAGGGAGTTTAAGACAGAATGCGCTGGCTTTCTTTTCAGCATTCGCGGGGAAGCTAGACTGAATGTCAATGGGAAGAACTACGATTTGCAGCCAGGGTCCGTCATGCATGTAACACCAGAATGCCAGCTTGCCCTGCAGGTGATCAGTCAATCAGAATACGAGTATCATTCACTTTTCTATCATTTGAATTGTGATAAGCAATCTGACTGCGACACTGTTTTCAAGCTGGAAACGGGATCAAATCCGAGAATCATTGAAATACTCACCATGCTCCATCAGAATGTCCATACACCTGGCGGGATGGGAAAACTTCGAGTCAAAGAATTATTTATGCGCATCCTATATCAAATGCTCATGGGCTGTAATCAGAAAGAGAGCTCTCCTCATGAAAGGGTCATCGAGGAAGCCATTGCTTATATTAGAGGACAATATATGATTCCATTAACACTTCAGGATCTCGCTGAACTGTTCGATATGAACCCTAAAAGCTTCTCATACTTTTTCCATAAATATACCGGACTTCACCCAATTGACTATGTCATCCAGTATCGTATGGAAAGAGCGCTTGAAATACTAAAGGCAGGTAATATTCCGATTCGTGACGTTGCTATGACTGTCGGCTATCCCAATCAGCTATATTTTAGCAGACTATTTAAAAAGAAATTCGGAGTGCCGCCTAGCGCATATACTGCAAAATAAATCTGTCGTATTTCTTCTTAAAACGATGGATACCAGTCTCATTCCTGAAAGGGTTTCTACAGCTCTCTATGAAGCAACCAGCCTAACTGCCTCGGAAATTGAAATTGACCAAGATCAGCCCTCTTCTGTCAGCCAGATTAGATAATAATGCATATGATATTCGTTATTTGTGTATTCGCATTTCACGAGGTCCTTGCTATACTATTTTATGATAATGATTATCAATATCAATTAATGCTGAGTGATATTCAGCAACGACAGGGAGGCAGATGATGTGAACAAAAAAAGGCTGCTTTGTATCGGATTGTCCTTGTCAGCGACCTGGTTGAAGGGAAAAGGCTGGCAGCATCCAAACAGTATGGTAGAACACTTATTCTCAACTAACTTCTACGTCGAGCTTGCAAAGAGAGCAGAGATGGCCAAGCTTGACTTTCTTTTTAAGCCGGATGCACTGGTCCTCCACATAGAGTCATTGGATCACTCCCCTGGCTTTGGCGGTCTTGATCCGGCGATTCTGCTTGCATCAATTGCTCATGAGACGGATCAAATCGGTCTTGTTTCAACCGCCTCGACTACGTTCAATCCTCCCTATGTAGTGGCGAGACAACTTCAGTCCTTGCACTCGATCAGTAATGGGCGTGCCGGCTGGAATATTGTCACTTCGATCGATGGAGCCGATAATTTTAGCCATTTACCCATGCCATCTTCAGAAGAACGATATAAGAAGGCGATGGAATTTACGGACGTTGTACGCAAACTTTGGGAGAGCTATCCAAATGAGGCGCTGCTCATCAATCGAACGACAGGACAGTTTGCTGACAAGGAGAGAATTTCTTCTATTCATCATGAGGGGCATTTCTTTCAAATTAAGGGTCCGCTCAATGTACCGGCCCATCCATCAGGAACTATTCCTTTGTTTCAGGCGGGTGCTTCGGAAACGGGGAGGGATTTTGCCGCTTCAACTGCAGATGCGATGTTTGCAGCAACCCCTGATATGGCCTCAGGCATTGAATTACGGAAAGACTTGAGGAGAAGAGCATGCAAGCATGGCCGCCAGCCGGATGAAATCCGTGTGCTGCCTGGCTTGTACTTTTTTATAGGAAAAACACGTGACGAGGCGCTTGAAATGTATCGAGAGGCGCATTCCCATTTAAGCACTGCACAAGGTTATGCAGCGATACAATCGATTCTAGGTCTCGATATTCGTCACCTTCCCTTAGATCAACCCGTTCCTGCCGATATGCTGAAAGGAATAGGTGAACAGGTACGCAGTCAGACTCATGCTGATTTGCTGCGCAGGTTGATTGTACAAACGCAGCCTACCGTAAGAGAACTACTCTCTAGGCCTGAGGTCATTGGATCGGCACACTGGATGATCGTGGGAACAGCTGAGGATGCACAGAGAGAAATAACCAGATGGTTTGAAGCAGGCGCTTTAGACGGATTCATTGCTCTTCCAGGCTCGGTACAATCACTAGAATTATTTTTTGACGAATTGGTCCCTTTACTCGTCCAACATGACTTGTTTAGGAATGAATATACTGGGTCCACCTTGCGTGAGCATCTGGGTATGAAATAAAGCACGACCACAATAGACAGTTTGAAAGGAGTTTTGAAAAGATGAATAAAAAATTAATGATCATCGGCTTCATTTCCTTATTGATGCTGATCATGGCAGCATGCGGCGGAGGAGACAAGCCAAAGCAATCAACTACAGCCTCCGGAAGCAAAAATGCCAAAGTTGAAGATTCAGGTGATGCTGCTACGAAAACAATAGAGTATCTTGGGAAAAAGTATATCATCCCGAAGAAAACCGAAAAAATCGTCATTACTGGGGCAATGGAAGCAATGGAAGATGCGGTTGTACTTGATGTACATCCAGCAGGGGCAATATCAGTAGGAGGAAAGTTTCCGAAAATATTTGCTTCAATCACTAGCGATTCCGAATCAATCGGTGAAAAACAGCAGCCGAATTTTGAGAAAATATTAAAATTGAAACCTGACGTTATTTTAGGCTCCTCTAAATTTCAACAAGTCGTACTAAACAAGTTAGAGAAAATTGCGCCGACCATTCCGATCTCACATATTGCGACAAATTGGGAGGCTAATTTAGAGCTAATGGCCGATTTATCAGGAAAACAGACGAAAGCAGAGAAAATCCTCACTCAATATAAAACAGATGTCAAAAACGCAAAAGCATCGTTAAAGAAGAAGCTCAAGGATAAAAAAGTAGCCGTCATTCGAATTCGTGGAGCACAAGCCTACGTATATCCAGAAGATGTGTATTTCAATCCTGTCTTGTATAACGAACTAGGTCTCGCCGTTCCTCAGCCTGTTAGCTTGGCAAAAACGCAAGAAGCAATCTCTGTCGAGCAGCTAGGGGAAATGAATCCAGATTACCTATTTGTACAATTTTCTACGGATGAAAATCAAGAGGCACAACATGCATTTGATGACATGAAAAAGAATCCTGTGATTCAAAACATGACAGCCTTTAAAAAGGATCAGGTTTATATCAATGTGGTACATCCACTCCTTGAAGGTGGACCTGCTTATAGCCGCATCCAGTTTTTAGAAGCCTTGCAGCAGCAATTAGAAAATCAATGAGACTGCAATTATGAACTCATGACTATGGTCATTTTTAAAAATAAATGAAGCAAAAGAAGTGGGGCGAATTGTACGATGCAGGATATGGAAGTATATGATGTAACAATTATTGGCGGTGGACCTGCTGGATTGTTTTCCGCCTTTTATAGTGGATTGCGTGAAATGAAAACGAAGCTGATTGAATTCCAGCCATTCCTTGGAGGAAAGGTTCATGTTTATCCGGAAAAAATGATTTGGGATATAGGAGGGTTAACGCCTGTTCCAGGCTCGCAGCTAATCGAACAAATTGTTGCTCAAGGACTGACCTTTGAACCAAAGGTCGTACTCGGAGAAAAGGTCACCTCTATTTCTCAAGACGAAACAGGTCACTTTGTTCTCCACACCGCGTCCAATCAAAAACATTACTCCAAAACCGTCATTTTAGCTGTTGGAGGAGGTATCCTCAAGCCGATTAAATTGGATATTGAGGGGGCAGAACGATTTGAGGTTCAAAATTTGCATTATACGGTCAAATCCCTTGCACGCTTTAAAGATAAAACCGTGTTGATCTCAGGTGGTGGTAATTCAGCCATTGACTGGGCGAATGAGCTGGAACCGATTGCCAAGCAAGTGTATTTAACCTACCGGAAAGATGCTTTAAAAGGACATGAAGCCGAAATATCACGACTTAATAACAGCTCTGTCGAATGCCTGCTTCATACCTCGATTGAAAAGCTCATCGCAGCAGACAATCATGAGCGGATTGAAACGGTTGTCCTCAAAAATAATCAGGACGATGCCTTATTTGAGCTAGCCATAGATGAAGTCATTATCAATCATGGATACGAGCGAGACAAAGAATTACTTGCGAATAGCACGATTAAACTAGAGCAGAAAGATTACTGGATTTCAGGAACTCCACTGAGTGAGACGTCAGTCCGGGGCATTTATGCAGCAGGCGATATTTTGCATCATGAAGGAAAATTGCATTTGATTGCTGGGGCTTTCCAGGATGCGGCGAATGCGGTAAACCAAGCCAAGCAATACATAATGCCTGATGCAAGTGCTCGTGGAATGGTTTCTTCGCACAATGACATATTTATTCAAAAAAACAAAGAGCTGATGAAGCATTTGTATACGAAATAACGTTTTCGTTGAACAAGCAAGACTTGGAATCCCTTCTGTGCTTACAGAAGGAAGACGTTTAGCACTCTTCTCATTCGAAGAGTGCTTTTCCTTATTTAGAACGAAACACGTCTGCACTTCGTTCATATTCAACATCCGCTTCACCAAGACGATGATTTACGATTCTGGATGCTGCAAATAAATAGTCGGATAGACGATTTACGTATGTGAGCGCAACGGCTGGAATCTCCTCCTGCTTAGCGAGTGTTACAATATGCCGCTCTGCTCTTCTAACGACTGTCCGTGCCACATGTAAGAGAGCAGCGCCTTCCTGACCGCCCGGTAAAATAAACTTAGTGAGCGGTGTAGCTTCTTCTACATAGACATCCATTCTTTGCTCGAGGACTACCACAGAGGCTTCTGTTAATTTGCCCTCTTTAGGTGGTTTCACTGCTGCCAAATCACCGCCACAGTCAAATAGCTCATGCTGTATAACGATGAGCTCTGACAGAATATCTTGAAACAATTCGCCATGCTGCCGTAAATTTGCATGCGCAAGTCCAATGAAACTATTCGCCTCATCTAATGTACCATACGCTTCTACTCTCACGTCATCTTTATCGGCTCTCCCTCCGATCAAGCCTGTTTGACCCTGGTCCCCGGTTCTTGTATATAGCTTCAACGGTTTGCCCCCTTTTCTATCGTTCGTTCATTTAGTATAACCCGAACTCAATAGGATGTAGTTGTTTTACTAAAACATGGTGAATGAATGTCATCAATGAAACAGAAAAGTGAACCATTTGTTAAATTAGGATATTAAATAAGAGGATAGATAGTCCATTATGAAGGCGAACCATCCTCTTTATTTCCTTATAAAATAATAATTGAGGATATAGTTCATAATGTCTAAAATGTGATTAAGACAAAATGAAGGAGGATGGTATGAGTAAATTTAGTTTATTTAACAAGTTTATAGTACAAGAAGGCGAAAAAGAAAAAATGGTTGATATTCTGTTAGATGCAGCAGAATCAATGAAGAATTTGGATGAATGTGAAATATATCTTGTACATATTTCTGAGAATGAACCAAGTTCTGTTTATGTTTATGAAGTGTGGGCAAATGAAGATGCCCATCAAGCGTCTCTAGGTCACGAAGCTACCCAAACATTAATAAGTCGTGCGAAACCAATTATTACTGGTATGGAAAGAATCAATACTTTAATAACAAAAGGCGGAAAGGGCATTTCATCTAATTAGTATTAAACCGCCTTAGATATAAAATTAGGACTGGCTGTCATTGTGGCAGCTTTTTTTTATTTAAAGCAAAGATTGCGAACGAATGTACTTAAACAAACAGTGTGAGTTAATTGAAAAAGCGTAAATTAGGACCACACATTTTAGACATATCTAAAATGTGTTTGTCCTTTTAAAATCTACTGTTTTACTCAACTAACCTAAAAATAACTGTACGTTCACTTTTGAACGGCATTCAATGTTTGAAGAAGACGGTGCACTTTCTGTCCTAACCTTTCGAATAAAAGGTCAGCCTCTTCTGTTTCTTGCGTATTGGGTGCAGCAATACAAAAATGATGAATGGAAAGACTCGTCTCTTGTTTAATGATATGGACAAGCTGCCCCATGAGCTGAACAGACGCTCCGTCTGATAAAGATCCTTTCAGGATAAGCCAAATGGTCAACTTTTCTTGCTGAAGCATGCCGTAAAGGATCATATTGTCTTCGCCGTCTTCGGCGGCATATTGCGCTAATCCGTTAGCTTGCTCGAAAAACACCATATCTTCGGTTGACTCTAGCTGTTCATAAAGCGTCTTCGTCCCCGTTCCAATAGACCTTTTCCAAAAGAACCCGCCGGTTTTCTTATGTGAGGAAAGAATGCGAAGAGGCTGATTAATGGAAAACGTCATTCCTTCTAGGCCATATGTCCTCCAGCCACCCGCTATGTTTACACTTGATGGTTTAGAAGAGGCAGCAGGCTCGATCATCAGCTGACGGTTTGCCCTAAATGGATGCTGTAGCGGTGTCACATTTGTTTCATACACACGATTGATCCGTTCAGTGGTCAAGACGTGATGCGGCTGTCCTAACTGTTCCGTCTTTCCTTCATGAAGCAGTAGCAGCCGATCACAATACAAACTGGCAATGTTCACATCATGAAATACACCAATGACCGTTAACCTAGAAGAAGTCGTTTCTTCTTTAATTAAATCAAGCAATTCTTTTTGATAGGCCAAATCAAGAAAGCTCGTTGGTTCATCCAGCAATAAATATTCAGGCTGCTGCGCTAATGCCTGTGCTAAATATACACGTTGCTGCTCTCCTCCGCTTAAATCATGGATGGATTGATCCTTAAACTTTGCAACATCCGTTTGTTCCATTACTTTGTTGACGACATCCTCATCTTCTTGTGTGATAGAATGCAGCCATCCTTTTTGATATGGATAACGACCGAATTGAACGGTTTCTTCTACTGTAAAGGAGAAAGCCTGATCTGTTTTCTGCGGTAGAACTGCCATTTTTTGCGCAAGCACCTTTGGCTGATAGGATTGAATCAGGTAACCGCTTAAGCGTACTTCACCGCTCTCAGGTGCTAAAACTCCTGCAAGCATTTTTAGCAGGGTCGTCTTACCGCTCCCATTTGGGCCGAGTATACCGAGAAACTCTCCTTGCTTTACTTCAAGACTGATACCACGAATGATCTCTTTCTCTCCATACCCACCTCTGATTCCTTTCACTTGAATCATAACTGCGTCCCTCCTCTATATTTACGAATGAGGATGATGCCAAATACAGGTGCGCCAATTAACGCAGTAATGATGCCAATCGGTAATTCAGTCGGCTCAATGATCGTACGGGATAACACATCTGCTAAAACAAGAAAGGAAGCACCATTCAGCATAGATAGAGGCAGCAGATGCCGATGATCCGTAATAGCTAAAAGACGAATAAAATGCGGTATCACAAGTCCTACAAAACCGATCGTTCCTGATACTGCTACCGCACTTCCTGTCAGGATTGAACCCGCCAGCAGCACAACATATTTGCTCCTTTTCACATGTACACCTAATAGCTTTGCCTTCTCCTCACCATACGTCATGACATTCAAATCTCGCCCCATCAACAGTAACGCACATGTCCCAACGAGAAAGAAGGGGAGAAAAAGTGCAATATAACGCCAGCCCCTCATAGACACACTGCCAAGAAGCCAATGAATGATCTCTTTTAAATCATCACCGGTTAAAGCAATCATCAATGAAATGAGTGCGCCCAAAAAAGAGCTGAAAATCACCCCTGTCAAAATTAAAGAAGAGATGCTCATCCCACGATGAACAAGACGTGCAAAAAAGAGAACGAGGCACAGGGTCAGCAGTGCTGTTGCCATACTAAATAAAGGAAGTGTGAAATGACCAAAAAACGGAAGCTGCAAGCTAAAAAACAGGGTCGCTACGGCTCCAACTGATGCCCCTTGAGATACTCCCAGCGTGTAAGGGTCAGCAAGAGGATTTTTTAATAAACCTTGAAAAGCTGCACCAGATAACGCCAATGCTGCTCCGACTAATGCCGCTAAAATCACTCTCGGCAGCCGAATGTTCATCATAATATTGCGATCGATTGAATCAATGGTTCCAATCTGCACACCGAATAGTTCATGAACAAATATACGAAGAATAGAAGGAATGGGAATCCCTAAGCTTCCAAAGGAGATTCCCATTCCAATGCTTATTACAAGAAGTAAAGCACTCAGTGTATATGCGAGGATTAATTTATTTGAACGTGTCAGGATAGACGCTTTTCGCAAGAGCCTCGACTCCTTCAACCAATCGCGGTCCCGGTCTTGATGCGAGATCCGTATTCAATTGAAAGACTTGTTTTTCTTTCACTGCTTTGATTGCATTCCAGCCGTCTCTTTTTTTCAGATCAGCTAAGCTGGAACCATCAATTGTGACGATGACATCAGGATTTCGTTTGATGATCGATTCTTCCGTCATTTGTACCCAGCCAGTTTGATCCCCAGCAGCATTTTTGGCATGAATGACAGAAAGCATTTCGTCTATAAATGTATTTTTACCCGCAGTATAGATTTCCGGTGCACCTGAGACTTCGACAAAAACTGTTTTTTGTTTATCTTTTGAAATCGCCTCTGCTTGTTTTTTAAGATCATTCAGTTTTGATTTCATCTCGTCTACAAGTTTCGTTGAAGCCTCTTTCACGCCAGCTGCTTCACCGATCATATTGATGGATTGGTACACACCCTTAAAGGATGTCGCATCATTTACAGTCAGCACTTTAATCCCTGCATCTTCAAGCTGTTTAAATCCATCTTTTGATCCCATTTGAGATGCATGTGCTAATACAAGATCTGGCTTTAAGGAAATGACCTTCTCGACATTAAATTCAAGTCCGCCAATCTTCTCTACCTTTTCAACTTCCTTTGGATAATTGTCAAAATCTGATCGTCCGACCATTTTATCTCCTAGGCCAAGTGCATAGGCAACCTCAGTATTACTCGGAATTAAAGAAACAATTCGTTTAGGCTGTTCTTTGATTTCGACTGTTTTGCCTGCTGCATCCTTAATCGATACTGGAAATGCCGCAGTGGCAGTTTCTTTATTTTGTGACCCCGATGCTTTGTGATCTGTCTCAGCGCCTGCACATCCTGCTAAAACACCCACCACAAGCAATAACGATAGCCAAATAGCTGATAACTTTTTCATGAATGAACCCCCTGATTTATGTACTGCTTGACGAAATCTCTTTCGTCAATTCTTTTCTAATTTCGGGAATATTATACTACAGTGCAGATAGGTTGTATATGTGATTTCTAAAAGCGTCTTTTCTGTTCATAAAATAGAAAAACAGCCTCTAAAAAGACTGTTTTTCACTTTTCTATCAATTGATTTCTTCTCCATTGATGACAACTTTCTGAAAAGAAGGAGAGACTGCATGCTCTAAAGATAGAGGATACGCCACATCTTCTATGACACAATCTTTCATTTTAAAATGTGTCACAGGAGAATGTGCATAGGCGGCTATTTTCACACCATATCTTCCGCCGCTGCTTTTGAGTCCTTCTATTTCAATATGACGTACAACAGGACGATGCGGCCCAGCATCTCCTTCTTCATACATCATGTCGATACAGACCACTTCATGCTTCAGACTTTTGACTGTATTGTTTTTAAAATAAATATGTTCAATGGTTCCGCCTCTGACAGAGTTGGTTTTAATACGCAGTGCCCTGTCAAGGTTTGGACTGTCCATTACATTATTCTCTGCATATACATACCTTACCCCGCCAGAGATCTCGCTCCCGATCGTCACCCCGCCGTGTCCATCCCGCATCTCATTTCTACGAATGACGATGTTTTCAGATGAAATCCCTATTCTCCGTCCGTCCTCGTTTCTGCCCGATTTGATGGCAATGCAATCATCTCCGTTATCAAAAAAACAATCTTCAATAAGCACATTCCGGCAAGACTCTGGATTGACACCATCTGTATTTGGCCCATGCCCAATAATATGAACACCGCGGACGATGACGTTTTCACTTAATACAGGATGGATTTGCCACATTGGTGAATCCTTCACTGTCACTCCTTCGATCAGAACATGCTGACATTGGTATGGCTGTATAAAGCTCGACCTTAAATAATGACCTTCTCCAAATACCCTTTCTTCTACAGGTATTCTCTTTTCAGCCATTTCAAACAAAAGCTGGCGGTCCCGATCCTGAGAGGGCTGGCCATTCGTCCCATACTTCCAAGGCCACCAATGATGCTCATCACCTCTGCCATCAAGCGTTCCAGCTCCAGTAATGGCGATATTTTCTGCATGGTGTGCATAAATGAGAGGTGAATAATTATAAAGCTCAACCCCTTCATACCTTGTTCGTACAAGGGGCAGATAATTCTTTGGGTCTTGGCTGAATGTCACATAGGCATTCTCTTGCAGATGAATCTCTACATTACTTTTCAATTCTAAAGCACCTGTCACAAACGTCCCTGCTGGGATCAGCACACGTCCTCCTTTCAACCGGTGCGCATCATCAATGGCGGACTGAATGGCATCTGTAGAAAGCTCTGCCCCTTTCGCATCTGCACCATAATGAACCACATTAAATTCACGATCTGGGAACAGCGGCGCTTTTATCTGCTTTAGCACCTGAGCTATGCCGTTTACTTCTTTGTCCTTTTTCCCTTGCTTGGCTAAACGCGCTATTCCAATCCCTGTCAGCACCGTACCGGCTGTAATATACATCAAATCTCGTTTTTTAGACACTTCCTCATCCCCCAGTCGACTTAAAGTGTGACACCTGTTTTGAAAATAGCCAGCTCTCTAAAATTGTTTTTTTCATGATTTAACAGCTTGCCGCTCGCCACATCAATGACAGTTGAAATAAACTTTTCTAACACAACATCTTCCGGTACATCTTCAAGCAGTTCCCCAGCATTAAAGTCAATCCAGTGCTTTTTTGTTTCATATAAGGCTGTATTGGTCGAAATTTTCATTGTTGGAACAAACGTGCCAAAGGGTGTCCCTCTGCCTGTTGTAAAAAGGACCAGCTGACACCCGGAAGCGGCAAGTGCAGAAGAAGCAACCAAATCATTACCAGGTGCACTTAATAAATTCAATCCCTTTCGTTTCAGCAGCTCCCCGTATTTCAATACATCTTGAATGTCAGAAGTACCTGCTTTTTGTGTACAGCCAAGAGATTTATCCTCTAATGTCGAAATTCCACCTGCTTTATTTCCCGGGGAAGGATTTTCATATACTGGCTGTCGATGATCCAAGAAGTATTGTTTAAAGTCATTGATCATTTGCACAATATTGTCGAAAGTCGCTTCTGATGCTGCTCTCTCCATTAAAATCGTTTCCGCACCAAACATTTCGGGCACTTCTGTTAGCACTGTCGTGCCGCCTTGTGCGACAATAAAATCGGACAGTCTGCCTAAAAGCGGATTTGCGGTAATACCAGAGAATCCATCTGATCCTCCGCACTTTAAGCCGATTTTCAGCTCAGATAACGGAATGTCTTCACGATGATCCTCTTTCGCCGCATCATAAATTTCCTTGAGTAAAGCGACTCCCTGCTCAATCTCGTCTCCTACTTCTTGGCTTCTTAAAAATTTCACTCTCGTACGGTCATATTCACCTAATGTGGACTGAAAATCCTCAATGTCATTGTTTTCACACCCAAGCCCAAGGACGAGTACTCCTCCAGCGTTAGGGTGCTTCACCGCATTTTGTAAAATGGTTTTAGTATTTTCATGATCGTCCCCAAGCTGTGAGCAGCCATAATTGTGCTTTAATACGAGAGCCGTTTCAAAAGGCTTAATGTTTCCGCCCATTTCAGCGGTGAAAATTTGGATGATTTGATCGGCGATGCCATTCACACATCCAACCGTAGGGACAATCCAAAGCTCATTGCGAATCCCGCTTTCACCATTTTTTCGTTTATATCCTTTAAATGTAAGATTCGTTTTTTTATAGGGGTTTTCTGTTAATGAAGGATGGTATTCGTATTCGAGTTTACCTGATAGATTGGTTTTAATATTATGCGTATGCACCCATTCTCCAGCAGAAATTGAAGTCGTTGCATGACCAATAGGGTAGCCATATTTGATGATATTTTCTCTTTGTTTGATATGAGCCAATGCAAACTTATGACCTTTGGCGACGCTCTCTTTTAAGATAACAGTATGCCCCTGATGCTGCAGCTCCTCACCTTGCTCAAGAGCTTTTAAAGCAATACCGACATTATCTGAAGGGTGGATTACAATAAAGTCTTTCATGCTTTCTCCCCCTGACTTTCATATTGATGAAGCATCATTCGGTGAACAGCCGCTCTCATGCCGTGCTTCTGTATGAACGTCAGCTGATCAGCTACAGCGTGACTCAATCCATTAACATCCGTTAAATCTCTGCCCCATAATAGCTCACATGAAAGAATTCTCGCTGCAATCGCTTCATTGGAATGCTTCTCCTCTTCCCATGCTTCCTTCATGAGTTTCAGCACCGTCTCATCATCCTTTACCTTTTCTGCATGTACTCTGTAAAAATAAATGAGACTGCTAAGTGAAAACACAAGTTTCATTGGCAGCTGTTTCTTTTGCTCGACATAATCAAGTAATGACGGAAGATTTCGAGATCGGAACTTTGATACCCCGTTCAGAGCAATATCCAGCAATTGATGCTTTATAAATGGATTGCAAAAACGATCCCAAACGGATTGTGTATACAGAAGTAGCTCATCATCTGGGAGTTCAAGCCCTGGCAGTACTTCCTCCTCCAGCATTCGCCGGATAAACGGACCAACATGCTCATCTTCCACAGCTTCTTTTACAGTTTCTATACCGCATGAGCAGGCAATCGGCACCATTGCTGTATGTGCACCATTTAAAATTCGCACCTTGCTCATACGATAAGGCGCAATATCCTCTACAAACAGTACATTTACCCCTGCTTCTTGAAAGGGAAGCTCTTTTTGGACGAAGGCAGGTGCTTCAATAACAAACAGATGGTAATATTCTGCCGTGACAAGTAATTCGTCGATATACCCCTCTTCCTTTTTGACGATTTCAGCCGCTTCCTTAGAAAATCCAGGGACAATTCGATCTACAAGCGTATTACAAAACGTATTGGCTTCCTTAATCCAAGTAATAAACGCAGGCGGCAGCTCCCACTCAGCTGCCATACCTATTACATATTCCTTCAAACGATCACCGTTGTGTTCAACCAATTCACAAGGCAGAATGATAAGACCTTTCTGCTCATCTCCAGCAAATGTTTTAAACCGGTGATACAAGAGCGCTGTCAGCTTTCCTGGGAAACTGGCTTGAGGCCTATCCTCCAACCGATCCTCCTTTCTGAACACAAGTCCTGCCTCTGTCGTGTTTGAAAAAACGAAGCGAAGATCCGGGTTTTCAGCTACGTGTAGAAACGCCTCGTAATCCGTATACGTACTAATTCCCCTGCTAATCGATTGGATGATCATACGTTCATTCATTTCTTGCTGCTCATGGTATCCCTGAATACATAATGTGTACAAGCCATCTTGTTCATTCAAAGCCGTCACCGACCCTTTTCGGGGAGGAACAACAACCGCTCTTCCTTTAAAATCTGTGCAGTCGTTCAGCTTCTGGATGTGCCAATTGATAAATCCTCGCATAAAATTCCCTTCGCCGATCTGCAAAATCGTTTCAGGATACTCAGGCGCCGGGTATATGGCTTTAGATAATCGTTTCAAATTGATTCCCCTCTCCACTCGATATGCACACGTGAACATTTTCTTGAAAAGGTGCTGATTACTGCACCTTTTTGACTGAATCTCTGATCATCAGCTCTGTGTGGACATACACTTTTTCCATATGATCTTCTTCCTGTTCTTCACCGTTTATCACTGATAGGATGGCCTCTGCTCCAAGTGCACACATTTTTTCAATCGGCTTTTTCACCGTTGTTAGGGCAGGTGTTGTATAGGATGAAAAGGCAATATCATCAAAACCGATTATAGAAATATCATTTGGACACGTTTTTCCTTTTGCATATAAAGCATTCATTGCACCTATTGCCATATCATCGTTTGAACAAAAAAGCGCTGTTGGTGGATCATGAAGAGAAAGCAGCGATTCCATTGATTCATAGCCACTTTTCATGTGATAGTCACCTTTCATCATATACTCTTTCCTCATAGGTATATGGTGATCAATTAGCGCTTGCAGAAAACCAGCTTTTCTTTCTTGGGTCGATTTAAAGCCTTCTTTCCCTTCAATAATGGCAATTTGATCATGTCCTTGCTGAATGAAATAGTGCGCTGCCTGGTAAGCTCCTTGACTATCATCTGCTAATATATTCATGACTTCATTACTTTCTACACGGCGATTCAGCACAATAATCGGAATGCCCTGTTTTTTGACATGATGGATAAACGCTTCATCGTGCTCGCTTTGACTCATGAGCAAAATGCCATCATAGCGTTGTTTATGAATGGTTGTGTAATCGTGAAAGTCGTCAATTCCTCTTACAAAGAGATTATAATGCTCTGTCATGACGCTATTGACACCCTTTAACGCATCCACAAAGAAGCTGGAGGATGTGCCTTCTGTTAAACTCGTAAAAAACAAACCAATTGTAAATGATTTTTGTGATACAAGGCCTCTCGCATGGACATTCGGTGAATAATTCAGCTGTTTTGCAATCGACAAAATCCTTTGTTTTGTCTTCTCCTTAATAAAAGGACTGTTATTCAAAGCCCTTGATACCGTGGTGTGAGAAACATTTGCCAATTTTGCTATGTCTTTAATTGTGACTGTCATGCTATTCCGCCTTTTATGATTTTTTACCATCTTATCATAAAACCGCTTTCATTTTCTTGCCTTTTCTTCATGTGATTTTGTTTGATTGCTGGCGCTGCTTTACCCGGTCAAATTGAAAATACTGCTTGGCATTTTCATAGCTGATTCCTTTCACCATTCCCCCTAACAGCTCAAGATCATATGGGGCTTCTCCTTTTTCTACCCAATCACCGATGATATCGCAAAGCAGTCTTCTGAAATATTCATGCCTTGTATACGACAGAAAGCTGCGTGAATCTGTCAGCATTCCAATGAAACGGCTGATCAGTCCAATGCTGGATAGAGCCATCATCTGCTCTGTCATCCCTTGTTTCGTATCATTAAACCACCAAGCTGTGCCATGCTGAATCTTCCCAGGTGTCTTCCCGTCTTGAAAGCTCCCAGCCAATGTTGAAATCACGACATGATCCCTTGGATTCAGGGAATAGAGAATGGTTTTTGGCAGTGCATTTTCTTGTTCTAAATGATCCAATATTCGGCAAAGCGGCTTGGCAATGTCTTCATCATTCATCGCATCATATCCTGTATCTGGTCCGAGCCGCTCAAACATTTTCGTATTGTTGTTCCGCAGCGCATTGATATGAAGCTGCATCGTCCAGCCACGCTCACAATATGCCTGACCTAGCTTAATAAAAGTTTGTGTTTTAAATTTGATCTTTTCTTTTTCTGTCAATGGATGCCCAGACATTCTTTTATGAAAGATGGCTTCCACTTCTTCTTCGGTCGTTTCTTCATAAGTCATTTCATTAATGGCATGATCTGAGATCAGACAGCCCTGTTCATGGAAGAAATCAATTCTTGCATGGAGTGCTGTCAAAAAATCTTGATAGGATTGAATTGGAGTTGACGAAACCCCCGCCAGCTCGTGAACATAATCTACAAATAAATCATTCGTTATATCGAGTGCCTTATCAGGTCTAAACCCTGGCAGCACTTGCACAGAGAAACCTTCTTCCTGCAGCTTTTGATGATAGTGAAGCGAATCGACTGGATCATCTGTTGTCACCACAGTTTCGACGTTCGATTTCACAATGAAGTCTCTCGCACCAAAACCCTCTCCTTGCAGTTTTTCATTTACTTTCTGCCAAATGATATCTGCGGTCTTTTCGTTTAAGAGTTCTTCAATGTCAAAATAGCGTCTCAGCTCTAGGTGAGTCCAGTGATAGAGAGGGTTTCCAATGGTCATAGGTACGGTCCTCGCCCACGCCAAAAATTTCTCATAATCTGAAGCATCCCCTGTGACGTGTGATTCGGGTATACCGTTTGCTCTCATGGCACGCCATTTGTAATGATCTCCGTAAAGCCATGCTTCTGTGATGGTTTGGAAGGTTTTATTTTCATAAATTTCTTTAGGGCTTAAATGACAATGATAATCTATAATTGGAAGGTCCTTTGCAAACTCATGGTATAGCTTTTCCGCCGTTTGACTGTTGAGTAAAAACTGCTCATCTAAAAAGGCTTTCATCAAACTCCCCCATCTCTCTTATAGATAAAAATATTTTGTTCACGTTAACAATTTTATTGTAATCGTTTACAAAGATGATTTCAATCCTAAAACAGGAAAAAACGATCTCCTTTAGAAAAGAAAATCGTTTTTTGGCTATTTTACAGGTGATGATTTTTTTAGGATAATCGCAATAGTTGTTCCAGTACCTAGTTCACTTTCAACTTGAATATCACCGTCATGCAGCAAGACGAGCTCTTTTGCTATCGCAAGACCTAGTCCTGTTCCATTCGTTGGATCATTTGTATTTGTCCCTCTGTAGTAGCGGTTAAATAGGTGATCCACCGTTTCCTGTGCCATCCCGCGGCCATTGTCTTTCATCTCGATCCGAACTTCTTCATCTGTTTCAGATAAAACAGCTGTAATATGAGTGCCTTTTTCGTTATGCTTCACTGCATTCGCCAGCAGGTTCTCAATCACTCGTCTGAACCATGCTGTATCGATCTCAAATATAACTCCATTTGTTTGATCTTCAAAGGAGGATGGATAATCCTCAGATGAGGAGCTTCTTGAAAACTCGTCCATAATGGAAGTTAAAAATTCACTGAGTTCAACCGGTCTCCGATTTATAGGAAGGGCACCATTCTTCAATCGGTATGTGAGGTTTAAATCCTCAATCAAGGTCGACATGTATTCTGATTTTTCACGAATAACCTGTCCCATTTCCATGACTTCTTCTTTGGACCATTGATACTGATCGGATTCAAGCATGAGTCCATACCCGTAAATCGTACTTAGAGGCGTTTTCAAATCATGAGACAATCCTGCAATCCATTCTTCCCTCGTGGTTTGAATTTTTCTTCGGTTTGCTTCATTCTCTTTTAAAGTATGTGTGAGCTGATCCATTGTTTTTAGGATATCTTCAAATAAACGATATTCCCGCTTAATACGGCCTTTTTTATTTTTACTGACTGGAATTCCCTTTCTATTAGTTGGTTCCTGCAATTTATTTTTTGATAAGAAAATCAGCCAGCGAATAATGTGATAAATTGGTAGCCCATAGCGATACGAATACCATAATGTCATCACAATAATAATAGTGAGTGCAAGACCTGCAATTAAGATGTTTGTATATTGATTTAAAGCGTCTGTCTCTTTATCGTAAAGTTCGTCTGGGCTGTATACTTTATTTGGTACCGAAACGATGATATACAGGTTTTTATTCACTTTCATATAAGACAGATCACTTTTAAACTCCCATGGTTTCGATTGATACTTGAGCAGTTCAACATCTGTTACGTTATTTTTCAAATCGGTGTTGGTTCGTATGCCTTTTAGATATTTTCCTTCTTCATTGAATAGATGCACCGATCCATTCATTCTCTTCAAGAATTCTTTCGTTTCAACCGAATATTGAGATAGCGCAGCCAAATTCTTCTCATGCTGCTTCAAATAATTGGCTACTTTTGTGCTGTTCGTTTTGAATCCATATAACACGATAAAGCTTTCTTTATCAATCTCAATTGGCCAAAAGTACATTTTGTAATCTTTAAATTGTCTCTTTTCAAAGATCTTGATCATTTCATCCTTTTGATAGGATGTTGGAATGGTTTTAGGACGATGATAGCTATAGACGTTATTTTTTTTAGAATCAATTACTTGCAGCCAGCCGTCTCGTTTTTTCACTGCTTGCTTGAGCTGTTCGTCGGCTTCCATTTTTCCATCCTCGTTAAAATATAGCCAGCTCATGAGTGTATCTCCATCAGCTTTTGTTAAACCGGTTTCGGCCATGTTCTCATAGTGTTTTATATAATATAAGTTTTCAGAGAACGTCTGCCCGATCGTCAGAATGGCAATCACAATAAACATTTGTCCGACAAAGTGAAAGAAAAGTTTTGCTCGTAAATTCATAAATTATTGAAGAACCTTTGCAGGATGCGGTATAAATTTATATCCCATACCACGGATCGTCACAATATATTCAGGGTGACTCGGATCTAATTCGATCTTTTCTCTCAGCTTTCGAATATGAACCATGACAGTGTTGTTATCACCATATGATGGGACGCCCCATACTTTCTCATAGATTTGATCTTTTGAAAGAACCACATTCGGATGATCGCAAAAGTACTTCAGCAAAGAAAGAAGCTGAGCAGAGCATGCCGTCACCTCTCCTCTTACTTTCAATTCGGCTGCATGAGGATGATAGGAGAAATGGGCAAAATGATATTGGCTTTGAGTTTCTGCTTGCTCTTCCTGCAAGGAGATATATGTTCGGTTTAGATGAGCCTTAATTCTAGCCACTAGTTCAAGCGGGTTAAATGGCTTGGTGATGTAATCGTCTGCCCCCTGCGCAAAGCCTGTCAGTTTATCGACATCAGACGTTCTTGCGGTTAAATAGAAAATGGGCGCTTTCGTTAATTTTCTTATTTCTGGAAGAACATCAAAACCAGACTTACCGGGCATCATTACATCTAGGAGTAAGAGGTGGATGTCCTCATTCTTGACAACATGTAACGCTTCATCTGCATGGTAGGCTTTATAAATATGTTGAAATCCTTCTTTTTTTAATACGCGTTCAACCATTTTTACAATTGCTTCTTCGTCATCTGCAATCAATATTTTTGCTGTTTCCACGCATCTCTTTCCTTTCTGACTATGATCTCTAACCGTATATTACCATTGTCTAAAGTAAAAAAGTACCTCTTTTCTGCATAAAAGCGAAAAAATATAACTTGAGAAAATGGCCGTACAAGGAAGTATCAGACACGCAAAAAAACTCGGCAGCTGCACCGAGTTCCTTTACTTCTATTATCCGTTCACAGCTTCTAACTTTCGTTCATGATTCACTAAGTCATATGTTAGACAAATCGGCTTATTCGTTCTAGGATCAAGCACTATTTCTGCATCAATATGGAACACCTTGCCGAGTACCTCTTTGGTCATGACCTCATGAGGCGTACCGTCTTTTATGACTTTCCCTTGATTGAGAGCAATCATGTAATGTGAAAAACGCGCTGCATGATTTAAATCATGAATGACCATCAACACTGTTCGCCCCTGCTCTCTATTTAAGCGTTCTAACAGCTGAAGAATCTCAAGCTGATGCGCAAGATCCAAATATGTCGTAGGTTCATCTAGCAGGAGCAGCTCTGTTTCCTGTGCAAGTGCCATCGCAATCCATACACGCTGGCGCTGTCCACCGGAAAGTGCTTCAATTGGCCGATCATGAAAAGCGATCATACCCGTTTCCTCAAGCGCCCATCTGATGATTCGTTTATCTTCATTTGATAGGCGGCCAAACCCATTTTGATGCGGGAAACGTCCATATGACACGAGCTCATATACGGTCAGTCCACTTGGTGCTTCAGGTGTTTGCGGTAAGATCGCCATTTGTTTTGAGATTTCTTTTGTCGGCGTCTCATGGATGGCCTGACCATTTAAGTAAACAGCTCCTCGATTGGACTTCATAATACGTGACATCGTTTTTAAAATGGTTGATTTCCCGCAACCATTTGGACCAATCAGAGTTGTCACCTTGCCTTTTGGGATACTGACATTTAAATCTTCCACAATCAAACGGTCTTGATAACCGATACAAAGCTTTTCTGTTTCAAGTGATTTCATATGTTGTCTCTCCTTCCTCATTAGTTCGTTTTCATCAATAAGTAAATGAAGTAAGGTGCGCCTAAAGCAGAAACGACAAGGCCAACTGGCACTTCTGATGGTGCAAGTATGACGCGGCCAAGTGTATCAGCCAGTAATAGTAACAGCGCCCCAATCAACGCGGAGGCCGGTATCATTCCTTGATGCTTTGGCCCAACAAGCTTTCTCGCCAAGTGCGGTGCGGCTAACCCTAGGAAAGAAATACTTCCTGCTACAGCAACACTCGCACCTGCTAATGCAACGGCAATTAGCATGAACAAGCTTCTTTCTTTATGAACTGAAATACCCAATCCATAGGACAGCTGATCACCCAAATTCATGATATTTAAATAGCGTGCTCTGACAAGCGCAAATATAAGGAAAATCACCATCCATGGCAGAACAGAAAGGACATACGTCCAACTCGAGCCATAAATGCTTCCAGATAACCACACGATAGCTTGGTTAAAATCATTAGGATTCATTTTTAATTGAATGACCACAATCGCTGCTGAAAACGCAGCATTGACACCAATACCAGTTAAAATCAATCGGACAGGTGTGATGCCTTTTTTCCACGCTAACACGTAGATTAGAAATGCAGCAAAGCCTGCACCTACGAATGCGAAAAGCGGCATTACAAAAATCGTAAAGTCACCTAGATTCGCCATCGTACCTTGAAATGCAAAGATAAACAGCACAACGGCAAAGCCTGCACCTGCATTGACACCGAGAATACCTGGGTCAGCTAAACCATTTTGAGAAACACCTTGCCAAATCGCTCCCGATACAGCAATAGAAGCGCCAACAAGTAAAGCGATGACCATTCTTGGAAGTCTGAATTCGAATAATACGAGCTCATCCATTTCACTTCCGAATCCGAAAAATGTTTTCAATGTATCCATCGGAGAAATACGAATTTCTCCGGTATTTAAACTAATTAAGAACACAGCTACGATCGCTAAAAAAATCATGAGCATTGTTCGTTGATATTTCTTTTTCTTTGCTTGCTGCACCATTTCCATTTAAATTCCGCTCCTTTCACGTCTAGCTAAATATAAGAAGAAAGGAACGCCTATAATTGCAGTAATGGCACCGACTGGCGTTTCAAATGGAGCATTGACCAGCCTTGCAGCGATGTCTGCATAAATTAACAAAGTAGCCCCTAAAATAGCGGAGCAAGGGATAATCCATCGATAGTCGACTCCGACCAAGAATCGGGTGACATGAGGTATCACGAGCCCGATAAAGCCAATAGAGCCTGCTACTGACACGGCAGCACCCGTTAAAAGAATAACAACCAATATACCAAGCACCTTAACCGTTTTCGTATACTGTCCAAGGCCTTTCGCCAGTTCTTCACCTAAGCTCAGAACCGTGATCGATCGGGCAAGGATCATTGCAATGACAAGTCCTGCAATGGCAACTGGAATAACGATATGAATGTTGTTCCAATTCACACCTGCCACGCCTCCAGCGTACCAAAAGCTCATGTCTTGAGCGACGTCAAAACGGATAGCAATTGCTGAGGAGATAGAGCTTAAAAGTGCTCCAACTGCCGTACCAGCAAGTGCAAGCTTTACTGGAGTCAGTCCTCCTTTTGACATAGTACCAACACCAAACACAATAGAGGCACCAAGTGCGGCACCGACAAATGACCAAAGAATTAATGTAAAAGAAGATTGGCCAGGGAAAAATGCAAATGCAATGGCAATCGCAAATGCCGAGCCATTTGTCACACCCATAATTTCAGGAGACGCAAGCGCATTCCTTGTCATGCCTTGCATAATGGCACCTGATACTGCTAAAAAGGCACCGACAAGTGCGGCTCCAACTGTACGCGGCAGCCTCAATTCCCGAATGATTTGATGTGAAGTTTGATGTGGATCAAACTGAAAAACAGCTTCCCATACAGTTTTCAGGTGAATATTTGCTGCTCCAAGTGATACCGATAAAAAAAGACCAAATGCTAAAGCGATGATTCCTATGATGATAACAGCTGCTGTTCCAAAAGGCTTCGTGACAATATCAATCGTATCGTCGCTCCCAGACAGCTGTTTATTCGATTGTGAGCCCAAAACCAGTCTCTTCCTTTCCGTTCATTTCTATTCTTTATTAGTGATAATGATTATCAATCTCGAAGTCTAGTATATCACTTTCTTTTCTTTTTGAAATCATTGTTCTGATAAATTTCTTTATTTTCATAAAAAAACTGTGAGAATTTCACCATTTTTTGTTTAGGCTCTAAAATAGCCGATGCATTTTTAATCCCATCATGTTACGATAAAAATGAAATTGAGAATCATTATCAAGAGAAGATGAATAGGAGAGAATCTTTTGTGAAAAAACGAACTGGATTTCTTTTAATTTCTTTATCCATCCTTATGCTCTTTACAGCCGCCTGCGGAAGCAATTCAAATAAAGAATCTGCAGCTAAAAAGAATGACATGATTACATATCAGGATGTAAAAGGCGAAGTCAAGCTTCCGAAAGATCCGAAACGAATTGTGCTTCTTGCAGAAAGCTATTATGGAGACCTTGTGACACTAGGCAAAACACCCATTGCTACAACTGCACCCATCTTTAAAAACCCTTTTTATAAAGGAAAGACAGAGGGAGTCAAAAATCTTGGAACAGCCCCTTCTGTCGAAAAAGTTGCCGCTTTGAAGCCAGATATGATTATTGCTTGGGGAGAAGACGAGAAGTTTGATCAATACAAAAAAATTGCCCCTACTGTAGCAGTGAAATACAACCAATATTCCTTCAAAGACCAGCTAAAAGAATTCGGTAAAATGACAGGTACACCGAAAAAAGCAACAGAATGGATCACGAAATGGGATACGAAAATTGCTGAGGTGAAACCAAAGGTAACTAAAGCTGTCGGCAACAAAACGGTTTCGATCGTATCGCCATTTGATAAAGGTATTTATATCTTCGGAAACACCTTTGCCCGCGGAGGAGAAATCATTTATGACGAGCTGAAATTAAAGGCACCGAAGGCGGTCCAAAAAGAAGCGATCGACAGCGGTACAGGCTATGCGAACATTTCTCTTGAGAAGCTGCCAGAATTCGCAGGCGACTATATTTTCACAGGTCCATGGAGCGGCTCAAAAAGTAAGGGAGACCAAGTGTATCAAAGCAGCATTTGGACATCACTTCCTGCCGTAAAAAATAAACATGTATTTGAAATAGACCCAGTTGGTTACTTCTTTAACGATCCAGTATCACTAGAAGGTCAGTTAGAGTTTATTGTAGACCGATTGACATCTGCATCATAAAAAAACGTTTCTCCAGAAATGGAGAAACGTCTTCCTTTATTCCGTCCCTTTGGCAAATCCTTTTGACATGAATGGGTAAAGCAAAATCCCCACTAAGAATAAACCAATTCCAAGACCAAAAGTTTTCAAATCAGCTGTTCCTGAAATAATCACCCAAGCTGAATACCCCATCGCAACAAGTGCAATGATTCCGTCTCTTGTTCGATTTCCTTTTTGAAGCTCATACGTGTCACCTTGCATGATGACCTTGAAGCTGTAGATTGAAGACACAATATACGGAATGAGATACGCAAGTGTCGCTGATGTCGTTAAAAAGGTAAAAGCTTCATTAATCGTACGTGACATCACAGAGAAGATAAACAGCTGTGACATGATATTGGTGACAGTTAAAGCGAAGGCAGGACTTCCTTTTTTGTTTGTTTTTGCAAATACTGCTGGAAAATCACCAGCTTTTGCTGCTTGATACGGTACTTCTGAACCGAGTAAAATCCAGCCAAGCATTGAGCCAAACAAACAAATAATTGCAAGCAGTGCCATGACAATTCCGCCAGCCGGCCCAATAATAAGCTGAAGCACGTCCACGAATGGTTTATCTGAGCCTTGCAATTGATCGTGCGGCAGAACACCCATTGTAATCAATGTGATAATCATGTAGATCGAAAGTGCGATTAAAAGACCTGTTATCGTCGCACGTTTTACATCACGCTGAGAGGATGCTCTTCCTGATAAAATGACAGCTGATTCGATTCCAATAAATGCCCATAGTGTCGAAATGGCCGCATGATGAATTTGGCCTCCAAGTCCGAGCACTCCTTCACCACTTGTTTCAACCGGGAAATAATAATGGTCAAATAATGCCGTTTGGAATGCAAATAATCCTGCGACAATAAAAAGGACGAATCCAAGTACCTTTGAAAAGGTCGTAATAAAATTCAATTTACTTGCAGCACTTAAGCTTGTGATTAAAATGGTATGTGTTCCCCATAAAAGAATGGTACATATGATAAACGTCGTGAGCTGACCAAGTGTGATCGCTTCTTTTCCAAAAGTAAAGATTTCCGTTTTCACAGTGAGAATAGGGAAAAAAGTCGTTAGATAACCGGCAAGGCTCGTAATAATCGCGACATTACTTATCCAGCTTGCCACCCAATATCCCCAAACCATTGTAAAACCGGCCGCTTTCCCTTTTTTCGGATCTTTAAAAAGCGCCCTTGCATAACTTTGTGGTCCAGCCGTCAGCTGCGGCTTGTGAATGGACAAATGCCCAAATACAAGCGCGATCATCAGCACACCGCCACCTGTCACAAGCCAAGCCATCGTCACACCTAAAGGACTTGCGTGCTGGGCAAGCGTACTTGGCAGCATAAAGATGCCTGAACCCACCATATTTCCGACGACAAAAGCCGTCAATAACCAAAAACCCCATTTTTTTGTCTGTTCCATTTCCGTACCTCCGTTATATTCACTTTGGACCAGACCCGGCAGTATCTTCATTGATATATTTGTGAAGCAATGACTTGCATTCTTTATGTTCATAATGGATCACTTTATAACAGCTTACCCTTATTTTTGTAACTCAGAACATAAAAAAAAGCCTGAACAAAAGTCCATGCTTTTCAAAACATACACCTTGATCTCCGGATAGCCCTCCACGCTTCAAAGACGTGGCAGTCCTGCATTTATTCAATGCAGACCCAGCATAAAGAAAGTTGGAGCTCTCTCTACACTTCGGCGCTGATGCCTTTTTTCTCATGATCTTCGATTCCATCTCTCCCATGAGTGACTCATCATCCGCGCAACCTCTACCTCACTGAGACATAGCGTGAGGATTTCTATTCATTTTTACTACACGAAGGTTATCAAACATTCTCATATCTGTCAAAGGGAAAAACATAGAAAAAAGACAGAGAACTATTTCTCTGCCTTTTACCTGCTTATTGGTTGTTGTTTTTCTTCTTTTGTACAGCTTCCTGAAGTGGATCGCCTGCTAGCTCTTTACTTGCTTCTTCTAACAGCTGATCTACCTGCTGATGGTCTTTCTCACTGTTCGCCTTTTTATCCTTTTGGAAAAATGACATCGCTGTTTCCTCCCTTTTCATAAAATGCCGTTGCCTGTTTAATTTGTGCTACAGTGCTCAGCATTATACAAGATGAGAAGCTCAATCATCATGAAAGGTCTGTCGCATTTTTTGCAAATACATCAGAAAGGTTTTTAAATCTTCCTTTGTGAAGTCTGCCATCATATGCTGAATGACCTTTCCGAAAAGACGTGTATGCTTTTCATAAATAGCCAGCCCTTTTTCCGTGACTTCTAAACGAACAAATGATGAATCGTCCTTGTCCCGTTCTCTCTGAATATAGCCCTGCTCACATAATTTATTGAGTGCAATGGAAGCTGCACCTGGGTTTAAAGAGAGTCTTTGCTTCAGCTCTTCGGCATGTGATACTTTGCCTTGTATCAAAATAGAAAGAGCATAGATCTGCGGAGGCGTGATGTCTTTCTCTAACTCAAGTAACTTGCGGTTTAATTTACGGCTGACTTCATAATGTACAAGAACAATTTCTTTTAAAATGTCTGCATTACTCATCCGAATCGCATCCTTATCGTTAGTATCAACATGACTTCCCCTTTATTATAGAATGTTTTTCCATTCAGCCAACCCCTTTTGTCCTCTTTTTCTTTAGAAATAAGCCTTGCTGAATGAATCTACCCTTGATATAGTGAGTACTTGAACTAAAGATAGAACAGGAGTACGCATCATGACAGGAAAAACACACATCATGGGCGGAATTGCCGCCTCCACAGCCGTTGCCTACTATTATGGATTCGACCCAGTGACTATGGCTGCTGCTGGATCAGTAGGTGCCCTGATCCCGGATCTTTGCCATACAAAAAGTAAAATCGGCAGAAAATTCCCGCTGCTCTCGACACTGATTAGTAGCGTGTTCGGTCATCGCACATTTACACACAGTTTATTATTTCTGCTCATCATTTATTTTCTAGCAACAACATACATTCCAAATGACAGTCTAAGTATCGGTTTATTAGTCGGGATGGCAAGCCACCTCATCCTTGATGCAGGGACAGTGAACGGCATTAAATTTTTATTTCCAGCCTCCATTAAAGTGCGTCTTCCCTTCTATGTCAAAACAGGCAGCACAGGAGAACAAGTCGTACTGGCTGCTCTCACCATCGTTACCTGCTATTACATCGCTGTCATCTGCGGTATCACCATCCCAATCCAGTTCTAATGAATAAAAAAGAGTTTTGCGAAAAACACATGATATGAATTGATCATTCCTCATTTTTTTAGTAGGTTTAAGATAAGTGTTTTTGCCTTGCAGCTGAATACAGAATGGTGAGGAGCTACATAAATGAAAGCGTTTTTCAAAGATCACTGGTTTTTAGTGTGCTCCATCCTCTTCATGTGGATGAAAACATACATCATTTATCAATTCGGATTTCATATACGTACAGCCAATCTGTTTCACGAATGGCTGCTTTTGATCAATCCACTTAGCTTTTTGCTCCCTTTGTTTGGGATTGCTCTTTTTTTAAATGAAACGAAGCAAAAGGTTTTTTTATTGACCGCAAATTTAATTTTAACGGCGATTCTCATATCGAATACGATCTTTTATGGATTTTATATTGATTTCATTACGATCCCTGTCTTATTTCAAGCGAAGAACATGGGAGATATGGGCAGCAGTATGACAGAATTGTTCCACCCGCTATTTTTGCTGATGCTCATTGATTTCGTGGTGCTGGCGTGGCTGTTAAAGCGCAAACCTTTAGCACCAAAAGCATCTTTCAAGACGATCAAAACATATTATGCGGTGTGCTGCAGCTTTCTAGTGTTTCATGTCAGCACAGCCATGATGGATCACCCTCGCTTTCTGACAAGCTCTTATGATCGAGAAGTGATCGTACGAAACCTTGGGCTGTTCCAGTTCCACCTGTATGACGGCGCTGCCCAAACGGCGCGTATTGGACAAAAGGCCTTTGCAGATGAAGATACACTTTCAACCGTAGCAAACTACACAAAAGCTGATTACAGTGCACCAAACGAAGAGTACTTTGGACTTGCTAAAGGCAGGAACGTTGTGTTCATTTCACTCGAATCAACACAGCAATTTGTCGTTGATCAAAAGGTGAATGGACAATACATCACCCCCTTTTTAAATCAACTTGCTAAGAAGAGTTTTTATTTTGATGAATTTTATCAGCAGACTGAGCAAGGGAAGACGTCAGATTCAGAGTTTATTGTCGCCAATTCCCTCTACCCATCTAGCAGCGGCGCTGTTTTTTTCACAGCGAGTGACAACGAATATGACACGTTATACAAGCAGTTGAAAAAAGAGAGCTATCAATCTGTCCAATTTCATGCAAATAATAAAACGTTTTGGAATCGTGATGTGATGTATGAATCGCTTGGGATTGACCGTTTTTATGATGTTGATTCATATCAGGTCAATGAACAGAATTCAACTGGCTGGGGCTTAAAGGATATCGACTTTTTTGATCAATCCATTGATTATTTAAAAAAGTTGAAGGCGCCTTATTACAGCACATTCATTACCTTGACCAATCACTTTCCATTTGAAATCGAACCGAAGGACCAATTTATTGATGAATTTGATTCATCCAGCACCATTTTAAACCGCTATGTGACGACCGTCCGCTATCAGGATGAAGCCATTAAGACATTTTTTGACCGGATGAAAGAAGAAGGACTGTATGACAATACAATGTTTGTCCTCATGGGGGATCACTATGGGATTTCCGAGGCACATCATGAGGCTATGGCAGAGCTGCTCAAAAAAGAAGAGATCACACCGTTTGATGCTGTCAAATTGCAGCGGGTTCCCTTTTTAATTTACATTCCTGGTGTAACAGATCAAGCACCCCAGACAATTTCTGAAACAGCTGGACAAATAGACGTAAAGCCGACACTCCTGCACTTACTCGGTATTGAAACGAAGGATGCCATTCAATTTGGCAATGACTTATTTTCAAACGAACGGACGCCTTTTGCTGTTCTGAGAAACGGCAACTTTATTACAGATGATTATCTCTATACAAAGAACACCTGCTATGATCAAAAAACAAAAGAACCTGTTGAACAGGATGAGGTGTGTCAGCCTTATATCGAAAAAGCCAATAAAGAGCTCTCCTTATCAGACAAAGTGATCAATGGGAATTTGTTACGCTTTTATCAGCATTAAAAGTCGCCATTTGGCGGCTTTTTCTTTTCTCTTTTTAATGAAAGCCTATGAATGGTCAAATAAGTTTGCTTATAATAAAGGATACACATGATATTGAATGATAAGAGGTGTGAACATGAAGTATATATTTTTCGCCTTCATCGCCATCTGTTTGGTCCTGAGCGGGTGTCAAACGGAGATGAAGTCATCGTATACAAGCAAAAAAACAGAGCTTGTGATTTCAGCAGCGGCAAGCCTGCAGGATGCACTAAAGGAAATTGAATCTGCCTTTAACGATGAACATCCGAATGTGACATTAACAAATAATTTCGGGTCATCCGGTGCATTGAAGCAGCAAATCGCTCAAGGGGCAAAAGCAGATCTCTTTTTCTCTGCAGCTGAAGCTCCCTTTGATGAGCTTGTCCAATCTGGAGACATCGATCAAAATAACATTAAGGATGCCATAAAAAATGAGCTTGTACTCATTGTGCCAAAGGATCGTTCTTCCTCTATTAAAAGCTTTCAAGACGTCGAGCACATAAAAGGAAAGGTGGCTCTTGGTACACCTGAATCCGTTCCAGCTGGTACATATGGCAAAGAGATTTTCTCAAAGCTGAATATTTGGGATCAGGTGAAAAAGAACGCTGTGTACGGCAAGGATGTGCGGCAAGTTTTAAATTACGTAGAGACAGGAAATGTGGAAGCAGGTGTTGTGTATAAGACAGACGCCCTCATTTCCAAAAAAGTAAAAATTGTAGCTGTAGCCAATCAGGACATGCACTCCCCGATCATTTACCCAGTAGGGATCGTCAAAGGGACTGAACATCTTGAGGAAGCCAAGACCTTTTTTCAATTTCTTCAATCAGATACAGCCAAATCAATTTTTAAAAAGTACGGCTTTCAAGTGAATTAATGCCTATGATGACTGAAGAATTTCTCTCTCCTATTTGGCTGTCCGTTCAGGTTGCTTTTGTGAGCGGGCTGCTTGCCACTATTTTTGGCACAACGATTGGCTTTTGGATGGCACGAACCTCGTTTAAAGGAAAAATGATTGTGGAAACGCTGTTGATGCTGCCGCTTGTCCTCCCGCCAACGGTTGTAGGGTTTTTATTGCTCGTCATATTCGGAAGGTATAGCATGATCGGAGGCGCCATTGAATGGATCTTCCACCAGCCAGTCATTTTCACGTGGTGGGCGGCAGTCATTGCATCGACGGTTGTGGCATTCCCGCTTATGTATCAATCAGCAAAAGCCGGATTTTCAACGATTGAATCAGATATTGAAGGCGCTGCAAAAGTAGATGGTGCTCATTCATTCCAAGTCTTTACCTACATTACAGTACCACTTGCTCTGCCTTCCCTTCTGTCAGGCAGTGTCCTCAGTTTTGCCAGAGCACTTGGAGAATTCGGAGCAACCTTAATGTTTGCCGGCAACATCCCAGGAAAAACCCAAACACTCCCAACCGCAATCTATGTAGCGATCGATTCTGGGCGGATGGAGCTTGCTTGGGCCTGGACGATTTGTATTGTAATCTTATCTTTTATCATGCTCTTGGCAGTTCGCCGAAGCAGTACATAAAAAATCCTCTTACTCACATGAGAAAGAGGATTTTTTCATTTTATTCAAATCCAACCGTCATCGTCTCTGGATTCGAGCCGACGCGTTCGTTATTGTTTAGTGCATCGATTTTTTCCATGTCTTCTTTGGAAAGCTCGAAGTCAAAGATATCGGCATTTTGTTTAATACGTTCTTCATTGATTGATTTAGGAATTGTCACGACACCGCTTTGCAGATCCCAGCGCAAGATAACTTGAGCAACAGATTTGTTGTAGCGTGCAGCAATTTCCTTCAATACGTCATGATCTAGTAGCTTCCCTTGCATCAGCGGAGACCATGCCTCAATTTGAATGCCTTTTTCCTTTGCATATTGGCGCAGTTCAACAAGAGACAGTTTCGGATGAAACTCTACTTGGTTCACGGCTGGAACAACCTCAGCATCTTTTAACAGCTCTTCTAAATGCTGAATGTAGAAGTTGCTGACACCAATGGCTCTGACTTTCCCGTCTTTATAAAGTTTCTCAAGTGCACGCCATGTGTCTTTAAATGTATCGGCATTTGGGCCAGGCCAATGAATTAAATAGAGGTCTAAGTAATCAAGACCTAATCGGTTTAAACTTGCGTCAAATGCGGCCAGCGCTTTGTCATAGCCTTGATCTGTGTTCCATACTTTAGACGTAATGAATAAGTCTTCTCGTTTCACGCCAGATTCTTTAATCGCTTTTCCTACGCCTGTCTCATTTTTATAAACGGCTGCCGTATCAATGCTGCGATATCCGTTTTTTATGGCTGCTTTTACGGCATCTACCACTTGATTGCCGTCTTCCACTTTAAATACACCTAAACCAAACCAAGGCATTTCCACTCCATTATTCAGTGTTACGGTATCATTCAAGCTTTTGACCATGTTAACAACCACCTTTTTTATAGATTCCATCTTTTTCATTATCTCATGTTGTGCTTCAAAACTCTATTATCAGGCGTTTCTCTTCGCTTCGATGGCTAAAAGTAAAGCACCTGTTATGCCAGCTTTGTCCTCAAGTCCAGGGGAGACAATGTATGTATCAAGCGCCGGCAGGTCTACATAATCATTGACATAAGCAGCTAGCTTCTCTCGAATGAGTGGAAATAACTGCTTTTGTTTCATGACGCCTCCGCCCATTATGATACGCTCTGGGCTTAAAATGAGCGAGTACTGCATAAGCGCCTGCGCTAAATAATCGGCTTCAAGTGCCCAAACCGTTTCTTCCTGCGTCAGCTCTTTGGCAGGTTTCCCCCACCTTTTCTCAATCGCAGGTCCTGCTGCCAGTCCTTCTAAACAATTTCCATGTGACGGGCAGACACCTGCAAATGGGTCAGATTCATGCTGCCTGACAAGGATATGCCCCATCTCTGGATGCGAATAACCATGTAAAAGTTCATTTTTCACAACAGCTCCCGCACCAATGCCTGTACCGACCGTAATGTACATACAGCTGCTCAGCCCTTCGGCTGCCCCTTTTGTTAATTCACCTAATGCTGCCGCATTGACATCTGTTGTAAATGATACTGGGACACCTAATTGCTTCTCAAGCTCTGGAATGAACGGGTAATGCTTCCACTCCACTTTCGGCGTGTTCATGATATAACCGTACGAAGGATCGTCCTTTTGAACACAAATTGGTCCAAAGGAGCCAACCCCTAACGCTGTAATTTCATGCTGCTCGAAAAATGGAACGAGCTTTTGTATTGTTTTTTCCGGGTGCTCTGTGGGAATCGTCATTTCCTCCAGAATGTCTCCGTGCTCATTGCCGATTGCACAACAAAATTTCGTACCCCCAGCTTCAATTGCTCCATAATACGCCATCATTGATCTCCCCCTGCTCGTTCTCTTTCTTCATCATAAAACATGGGGGAGAAGATGACAACATCACGTATTGGTGAGCAGAACAGCTTCCATATCGTTGATATATTCCCTTAAATGATGGGCAATATCACGATTGATCTCACCATCTTCATATAAGGTTTGAATTTCATTTCGAATCGACTGTACAGCTTGGAAGTTAAGCTCTTTTTTCTTTCGGTCAAATGAACGGTCTTTTTGCTGAAAGAAGCTTGGACCGTGTTCACAGCGGTAAATCACTTGGTTGTAAAAACCAATGACTTGGTGACATGTTTGTTGGTTTTCATCTGTCATATGCTGTTTGATCGAGTCTACCGCAGCTTCAGCGGTTTTCTTACGGATTTGTTTGTACGAGTCCTCTTTTTCTAATATGCCGCTTGAAATTTGCTGATTTGGCCGCCATAACTGCAGCCATTGAAGCAAGCGAAGAAACTTCACCTTTGAAAAACGAATTTTAAAGGAGTTTGAATACAACATTTCAAGCTCATGAAATCTTTCTTGCAGGTCATAGGCTTCTTCCTTGTCGATTTTCTCTTCATCAATTAATTGCTGAAGTTTCATCTGTTCTGCTTTGATGCCATGCAGTCTGATTTTTCGCTCTTGTCTTCTCATCCCGAATTGGTATGGTTCACGCTGGATATTTCTCAGCTTTATTCGGTAATCATTGATGAGTGCAAGGGATACTTCTCTGTTGTCCTCATTCATACCTTCTTTTAAGGTTTTAATGGCACTTCTCAGCAGCTTCCGTTTCGCATGCTGAATCTTTGTATCCAAGTCCACGTCGACTTGCTTGTCTTTTTTCTCAGATAAAAGAGGCAGTAACACACTAGCTAAAATGAGTGTACATAAAATCACGCCTGCTGCGAGGAAAATAATCAAGTGCCGCTCGGGGAACGGTGATCCGTCCGCAAGCGTAAATGGTATTGAAAAGGCACCTGCTAAAGTGACTGCACCACGAACACCAGAGAATGTCATCAGCATCGAAGCCCGCAGCTTCGGTTTTTTCACATTCTGCTTTTTCGTTACACTCCAGTTACCTGCCCAGAACAGCCATACCCATAAGAACCGCAGCACCATGAGACATAGCGTAATAATTAAGATATAGCCAATGACCTGCATATTATTAAATGCTTCATCCTGGAAAATGACTGTGGATACATCAGGAATCTGCAATCCAAGTAAAACGAAAACAAGTCCGTTTAAAATAAATAAAATAATATTCCATGTATTTGATGAAGCAATTTGCAATTTGGCTAAATTCGCTTCCATTCGATCTTGCTCAATGGCATGTGTCACACCACCAGCCACAACCGCTAAGATCCCAGATACACCGATTTCTTCCGCTGCTAAATAAATCACAAATGGTGTAAGGATTTGCAGGATGATGTGCATCGTGACATCGTCCATTCCTAAACGGCGGAGAAAATAGCGAAAACGAATGATAAAAAAGGATAGAATAAATCCAGTCAATAAACCACCTGCGGCAATCAGCACAAAGCTAAAGGATGCCTCAGCAATTGAAAAAGCTCCCGTCACCGTTGCAGCAATGGCAAATTTAAAGGCGACAAGTCCTGACGCATCGTTCATCAGCCCCTCGCCTTCCAGCAATCTCATGATGCCCTTTGGCATATTCACACGGCTGGATAAGGCACTGACTGCCACAACATCTGTTGGTGATAAAATCGCTGCAAGCGCAAATGCGGCTGGAAGCGGTATGCTTGGAATCATCCAATGAATGGTATATCCCGCTACAATTACGGTTGCAAACACTAAACCAAGCGCTAAAAGAAGAATAGGTGCTCTTAATTTCCAAAGCTCGTCCCTTGGGGTACGCTTCCCATCATTAAATAACAGCGGCGCAATAAATAGAACGAAGAAGAGTTCAGGATTTAAAGAAATATGTAAACCTGAAGGAAAGGCTGCCACCAATATTCCTAAGCCCACTTGAATTAACGGAACAGGAATAAAGGGGACAAAACGATTGATAATATTAGATGATGCAATGAGTGCTAGTAAGACGAGCACTGCCAAAAAAATCTCCACTAGTACATGTCCCTCCTATATCAAATTTTTCGTCACGTTTTGCTTACATGCAAAGATGTGTTCATTTCATGCTCATGCATCCGTCCGTTCATAAGTGCTTTTTTAGTATCCCGCAAAAAACGAAACCAACACATAACAATCCATCTAGGCAAAAAAAGGCTGAATCCAGATATTCAGCCAGCTGACAAAATTTTTCACATGTATTGTTCAAATGATGAACAAAGACCCTGCTTATATTTTACACGAAAACTTCATCATCTGCTGACATTCCGCTCCTATTAAACACAAAAAAAGAGCGAAATCATCGCCCTTTTTTGTTTTACCCTTTATTTAAAAAATAAGACCGGGCGGGAAGCCGCCATTTGAATAAGTAGGAACATACCCTGCATATGACGAGGATGACAAACAGCAGATATAAAGCAAGCTCTCCTTGCGCTAAGCCAAGTCCCACGAATAAGCCGCCAAGGGCTGCCCATACTGCGTAAATCTCTGCTTTTAGCACAAGCGGCTTTCGTCCTGCTAATAAATCACGCACAATTCCTCCGCCACTTCCAGTCAAAATGGCTGCAACAATGACTGCACTGAGCGGGAGTTCTCTTTGCACAGCAAATAATGCGCCTTGAATCGCAAACGCTGCTAAACCGATCGCATCCGAGAAATTCCCCCATGTGCTCCAGTGCTTGAGCAAGAGCTTTGGAAAAAGAAACACAATCGTAATGGATACAAGGGCAATGGTAAACATTTTGCCCTGTGACCATAAAGCAGACACCGGAAGACCAATTAATAGATTCCGAATCGCTCCGCCGCCAAATGCTGTTACAATCCCTAAAATGTACACACCAAGAATATCGTACTCTTCCTCCATTGCCACAATCGCACCACTAATAGCGAATGCGACTATGCCAATGATACTTAAGACTTCCCATGCCATTTTCCGCTTATCTCCTTACCTTTATCTGATCATCTAACACTACCCCCTTAATGTATATCTGACACAGGCGAAAAGCAATACAAATTTTCTTTAAATTTTATCTTTTTGCAAAAATAAAAAATAGCCCGCTTAATAGCAGGCTATCTTTCTCAATCTTCTTTTGCATTTAACAGCAGCATACTAATGATGATGAGAATAAATGCGATAAGAGCTAATAGTGGAATGGTGATAAAACCAAACCAGTTCAGATAATCAACTGAACAAGGAACACCGCTCAGGCAAGGGCGAATTGATGCGAAGCCTGGTATCTTTTGTTCCATATAATGATAAATGGAAAAACAAGCACCAATGACAGCCAAAGGCAGAACGTAATACTTCACTTTGACATCGCCTCTGAATGTTGCAATGCCAAGTAAAAGCACGAGCGGGTACATGAAAATGCGCTGAAACCAGCAAAGGTCGCATGGGATAAACTTTTTTACTTCACTTAAATACAAGCTGCTCATCGTTGCAACGATAGAAACGATCCAAGCACTGTATAAGTAAACAAGCTTATTCTTCATGATTTTTTCCCTTTGAGCTCTTGATCAATTAATCCTTTGATTTCATCATAGTCATAAAAGTTTTGCACTTGTTTGTTGTTAATGAAAATAGTTGGTGTTGCATTGACTTTATATTGGTTCACAAGCTGATCGTCTGTGTTCAGCTGCGGCTGATATGTTTTCTTTGATAAATTATCTTTTAGCTTGTCTGTATCTATTTTTGTTGTCTTTTTCGCTAGTTCCGTCAGCTTAGCAGGTGTAACCCATTCTGCTTCACCGTCTGGCTGCGCTTGATAAACAGCTTCATGAAATGCCCAGAAGTTTTTCGGATCTTCTTTCAACACTTCTTCAGAAGCTAGTGCAGCTAACACTGCCCCATCTCCATGAACAGGAAGTGGGAAGTTAATAAACGAAAATGAGACATCGCCTTTATCTATGTAGTCCGCTTTCAGTTTTGGGAAAATGTCTGTATCAAATGCTTTACAAGATGGACATTTGTAATCTCCAAACTCCACGATTTGCACCGCTGCGTTTTTGTCCCCCATGACAGGCTGACCTTTAATAGAAGGTTTACTGTCAACTGTTTGAGCTTCTTCGCTGTTTTTATTCCCAATCACAACAAATAGACCGATGAGAAGAGCTGCAATGATGGTTAAAATGACAGCAAATTTAATGGATGAAGATTGATTATTTTTTTTACTCACATAAGCACCTACCTTATCTTTTTCATTCCTAAAAAAAAGAAAAAGGATAATAGCTTAGACAAATGCCATTATCCAACTTCTTCTATCTTAACAAGAGGGGGTCCATTATGAAAGATGGTATTCATGAATTTTTCCTAACAATTTTATTTCATAACCCTCATCGCATTTAAAACAGCGAGTACGGTAACACCGACATCTGAGAAGACAGCTTCCCACATAGTCGCAATACCGAATGCACCGAGTAATAGGAAAACACCTTTGACTCCGAGAGCAAACGCAATATTCTGCCATACAATTCTTCTTGTTCGTTTAGCGACAGCAATGGCTTCAGCAATTTTTGATGGCTGGTCTGTCATGATGACGATATCAGCCGCTTCAACAGCTGCATCTGAACCAAGTCCGCCCATCGCAATTCCTATGTCTGCTCTTGCTAATACCGGTGTATCATTAATGCCATCCCCAACAAATAATAATTTTTCTTGAGGCGCTTTTTTCTGATCAATTTCTTCTAATTTCGTTACTTTATCCTGCGGTAATAATTCTGCATGCACTTCGTCAATACCAATTTGCTGGGCGACCGCTGTTCCGACTTGCTTGGCATCACCAGTCAGCATGACTGTTTGAATACCTGATGCTTTTAGAGCAGAGACGGCTTCAATTGCATCGTCCTTCAATTCATCTGCAATCAAGATCGATCCGGCAAATTCACCGTTAATCGCCATGTACACAACTGTTCCACTTCGTTTTTCTTTTTCATACGCAATGCCTTCTCGTTCCATCAAGCGATGATTTCCAGCTAAAACATGGGAACCGCTGATGGTCGCTTTAATTCCATGTCCCGCTATATCTTCATATGCTTCGATCTGGCTTTCATCAAGCGGCGAACCATATGCCGCTTTAATCGATTCAGCAATAGGATGTGAAGAATGAGCTTCTGCTAAAGCTGCAAAAGAAAGCAGCTCCTCTTTTGACCACTTGTCACTAGTTGTCTCGATATTGGTTACTGTAAAGTTTCCTTTTGTGAGTGTGCCCGTCTTATCAAATACAGCATAGCTGACAGAGTTTAATGCTTCTAGATAGTTACTGCCTTTTACAAGGATACCTCGTTTAGAAGCTGCCCCAATTCCCCCAAAGAATCCCAATGGGATAGATACAACAAGCGCACAAGGACAAGAAATAACTAAGAAAACGAGTGCCCGGTAAACCCAGTCAGACAATTGTGCTGATGGAATGAGAAGCGGCGGCACAAAGGCAAGCAGCAATGCCAATACAACGACAGCCGGTGTGTAGTATTTTGCAAACTTTGTGATAAAGTTTTCTGTCTGTGCTTTTCGGCTGCTCGCATTCTCAACCAAATCTAAAATTTTCGTTACTGCCGATTCGCTAAGTCCTTTTTGCACTTCAATTTCGAGAATACCGTTTTGATTCACAAATCCTGCAAGCACTTCTTTCCCCGCTTCTACGTCACGCGGTACGGATTCCCCTGTTAATGCAGAGGTATCCACGAGTGAAAAGCCTTCAATGACGAGGCCATCGAGTGGAATTTTTTCGCCAGGTTTCACGACAATACGGTCACCGACTTTTACTTCTTCCGGCTTCACTTTTTTCGTTTCATTTCCTACTTTGAGATTCGCATATTCAGGGCGGATATTCATTAATTCACTAATTGATCGTCTTGAACGGTTCACTGCTGCCCCTTGGAACAGCTCTCCAATTTGGTAAAACAGCATTACAGCGAGTGCCTCTGGATATTGCTGAATAACAAAAGCGCCAGCTGTTGCAATGGTCATTAAGAAGTTCTCATCAAATACTTGACCGCGCACGATATTTTTCAGCGCTTTAAAAACCACATCACCGCCGACTAATAAATACGCTGCGAAAAACAGGATAAATTTCAATAAGCCATCTTCAGGTATAAAATAAGCTGCTGTTCCAATGGCTGCACCGCCAATTAATTTCAGCACAATCGTTTTTAAATTCTTTGTCCCATGATCATGATCGTGGTGATGTCCTTCTTCTTTTGGTGATACACTCACGTGAGGTTCGATGGACTGAACGGTTTTTTCAATACGCTTTGACATCGTTTCTTGCTTATCTGCATGTGTGACAGTCAATGTCCCTGTCGCAAAATTAACGGAACAAGCTTCAACGCCATCCATCTTGCCGACACCTGTTTCTATTTTACGTGCACAGTTTCCACAATCAAGACCGCTTAATACGTATTCATCCTTCATTTTTTTCATGTTCTCACCTTTTTTCTATATGATAAGTAACGTTCCCTAGACCGATTAAACCTATTAAAAATCAAATAATTTATATATGAGCATATACTCATATATTGGATTACCCTTATTATATGAAGAATGCTTCTCTTCTGTCAATCATTTATGAAGAAATAATTGGTTTTTTGTGTCCAATCGTGTCACATAGATTTTCAATCAACCAAGCTCATGTCCCCCACACCCCGCATAACATAAAAACGATCGTTTGCAGTTTTTCTCTTTACAAAAGAAGGACAGACGCTTAGAATAAAATAAAAGTTTCCTTAAGGAAACAAATTAGCATTAAGGAATAATTTCATCCTTTAGTCAAAATTATTTAATGTATGCATATATCTTTAGGAAGTGCAATGATGATTGAAAGGGGCCTCAAGAGATGTCAAATGCTTTAACAATCGACCGCCTTCATGTCTCATATCATGGACAGGATGCATTAGAGAACGTCTCTCTTTCCATACAGGAAGGGACAATGACAGGCATTATAGGTCCAAATGGTGCTGGGAAATCGACGTTACTCAAAGCATGTTTGGATTTAATTGAAAAAGATCAAGGGGATATTCGCTTTTTTGGCAATCCCTTTAAACAGGTTAGAAAACAGATCGCCTATGTACCGCAGAGAAATGATTTAGACTGGACGTTTCCAATTCATGTGCTGGATACCGTGCTACTTGGAACATATCCGAAGCTTGGGCTCATGAAACGTCCGAAAAAAGAAGACCGGGCATATGCGTACCACTGTTTAGAAAAAGTAGGAATGCAGGACTTTGCCAAAAGACAAATCGGTGAGTTATCCGGCGGTCAGCAGCAGCGTGTCTTCCTTGCCAGAGCACTTGCTCAAAACGCACAGCTCTTCTGTTTGGATGAACCATTTGTCGGAATTGATATGGCAAGTGAAGAAACGATGGTTCGCATTTTAAAGGAATTACGAGATGAAGGGAAAACCATTTTGGTTGTCCATCATGATTTAAGTAAGGCCGATGATTACTTCAGCCATCTCGTTTTGTTAAATAAAAAGCTCATCAAAGCAGGGCCTGTACACGACATCCTTCGCCCAGAAATCATGCTGGAAGCATATGAAACACAGCTGCCATTCTTAAAATCAGCAGGAGGAGACGTGTAATGGAATTTTTAACAGGACTTTTTGAATATGCTTTTTTACAAAAAGCGTTATTTACATCCGTCATGGTGGGTATCATTTGCGGTGTTATTGGCTGCTTTATCATTTTACGCGGCATGGCCCTGATGGGGGACGCCATTTCACACGCCGTACTTCCAGGTGTCGCCATCTCTTATATGCTGGGGATTAACTTTTTCTTCGGGGCCGTCTTAACTGGCGTGTTAACAGCGATTGGCATCGGATACGTGAGTCAAAACAGCCGTATCAAAAATGATTCCGCCATTGGCATTGTTTTTACCGCCTTTTTCTCCATCGGAATCATTTTAATCACATTTTTGAAAAGTTCCAGTGATTTATATCATATTCTGTTTGGAAACGTTCTGGCGGTTCGATCATCTGATATGTGGATTACGCTCGGCATCGGTATTTTTATCTTGCTTGCCGTCATCGTTTTCTACAAAGAACTGCTCATTAGTTCTTTTGATCCGGTGATTTCTTCCGTATACGGTTTACCAAATCGCTTGATTCATTATTTTCTCATGACCTTGTTAACCCTTGTGACCGTTGCATCTCTGCAAACCGTTGGGATTATTCTTGTCGTTGCGATGCTGATCACGCCGGCGGCCACTGCGTATCTCTTGACAGACCGGCTGTGGATCATGATTTATTTATCTGCTTTCTTCGGGGCTGTTTCTGCCGTCGTAGGTCTTGGGCTTAGTTTTACGTATAATTTGTCATCTGGCGCTTCTATCGTGCTGGTCGCGACTATTTTATTCGGGAGTGCCTTTATCTTTTCACCGAAGCAAGGAATTCTATGGAGATCTTTAAAATCTAAACAAAAACGGACGCAGTTAAAAAAGGAAGCGTCTATGTAAAAGGAGGACATATATGAAGAAGGTTTTTGCAATCCGTTTGACCGCAGTATTCATTGCCCTTTTGGTCATCGCAGGCTGTTCTACCCAGCAAAAGAGTTCCGGTAAAGATGACGGTAAATTAAAAGTTGTCACGACCTACTCCATTCTTTATGACATTGTGAAGGAAGTAGGAGGGCAGCATGTCTCTATTCACAGCATTGTTCCCATTGGTACAGACCCACATGAATTTGACCCACTGCCAAAGGATGTTCAGTATACGACGGATGCAGACCTTGTTCTATCTAATGGCTTGAACCTTGAAACAGGGAATGGCTGGTTTCAAAAACTGCTTGAATCGAGCGGCAAGGACGGGGACGATGCACCTGTAGCGGAGCTGAGTAAAGGCGTCAAAGTGAAGCATTTGTCTTCAAAAGGGCTCGAAAGCCAGCAGGACCCACACGCATGGCTGAATGTCGAGAATGGGATTCTTTATGCGCAAAATGCCAGAGATGCGCTCATTCAAGCAGACCCTGAGCATAAAGAGGATTACGAAAAAAATGCAGAAGCCTATATCAAAAAGCTTCAAACGCTTCACGATGAAGCAAAAGACAAGTTTGATCAGCTGCCAAAAAACAAAAAACTCCTTGTCACAAGTGAAGGAGCATTCAAGTATTTTGCAGAGGCGTATGGACTAAAAGCCGGCTACATTTGGGAGATCAACACAGAAAGTGAAGGAACACCCGGACAAATGAAGCGCATCATTCATTTTGTCAAAGATCATCAAGTTCCTGCTCTCTTTCTGGAAACAAGTGTCGATAAACGCAGCCTTGAAAGCCTCTCTGAGGAAACCGGGGTTCCGATCAAAGGGAAAGTCTTTACTGACTCTATTGGAAAAGAAGGTGAAGATGGAGACAGCTACTATAAGATGATGAAATGGAATATTGATACCATTTACAAAGGATTGTCATCATAAGGAAAGACAGGTGGAGTGAATCCGCCTGTCTTTTTTGTCAGCCTGATATATTTTCTGGATGCTTTTTCGGCCAAATGACGTAGCTGATACTAATGACGAAATCAATGGCTAAGACCATCCCCCACACACTAACAAGCTGCATCAGCGATTCCGTTCTCTCTGGTGCTTGGATAAGATAGGTCAATCCATATAACAGCCCCGCTCCGATGACATAAGAGATGAAATGCCGCGTCCAGCCCACCATTTCATACAGCGACCTCTCCCTTCCGTACTTTGGTTTCTCCTTTGGCTTCGGCCCTCCTGCAAAACGATAAGCAAACCGGACATCTGCCCACTTCACCATTTGATGTCCAAAGGCAAGGCTCACACCGATATAAACAGCCGCAAGCCCGTGGATGACACTCGCCACGGCCCCCTGTCTTAAATCCATATAAGTAGCTGCAAGAAGGATTAGATCCAAAATTGGCGTACAGACAAGAAAGAAAGCACCCCATTTTTTCTGTTTAAACACATAACGCAGTGTTAAGCCCATTAGAATAAACAGCCAAAAGCCAATTTCACAAGCCACGATCAAAAACCCGACCAATTTTCCCACATCCTTTTTTAATACAATTGTATTAAATAAAAAATAACACAACTGTGTTAAAAAAACAATAGCTGTGCTAAAATCAATGTATGCCAAAAATCGTCGATCACCATAAACAAAAACAAAAGGTCGCTCAAGCTGCAATGAGAGTGATTAAACAAGAGGGATTGGAGAGTGCTTCTGTACGAAAAATAGCAGTGGAAGCTGGTATTTCAGCCGGCTCTATGCGACATTATTTTTCCACACAGCAAGAGTTATTTCTATTCTCCATGAATTTGATTCAGGAAAGAGTGAAAGAGCGCATTGCAGGGCTTCCATTAAACGGTCCAACGGAGGAAAATGTATTCACTTTATTGGAACAGGTTCTTCCACTTGACGAAGAACGAAAATTTGAAATGGAGGTGTGGCAGGCTTTTACAGTCAAAGCGCTGACTGAACCAGATCTACAGCCGCTCAATGCAAAGATGTATGACGAGCTTTTTCAAACGGTCCAATTTTGCTTAATGAAATTGAAAGAGGATGGGCTGCTGCTAGATCATATCGACCTTTTATTAGAAACTGAGCGGCTTTATGCGGTCATCAATGGGCTTGCATTGAATGGAATCGTACAGCCCGATCGTTTACCGCCTCAGCTCATTCGCTCCGTGCTGCAAATGCACCTGCAATCCATCACAAAAAAAGACATGTCTCCCTAATTGGAGAGCATGTCTTTTTTTAATCTTCCATAAAAATACGTTTGGCTTCGTAGTAGAGCACCTGCACAAATTTCTTCACATTGATACGGGTGTGTTCTTCTCTCCCGTTCATCTCTTTTGTCAATTCACTCATTTTCTTTCGCACGATAGTGAAATCGAAAAATTTAGATGCGTAATTTTCAAACGTTGGATGCGAAAAATCAGTTAATCCAAGTGATGCGATGTGTTTCAATGATTGGTTGATCGCACGCCTTACCCGCTGTTCAGCCGCCTTTGCTTCTCTTGCGATGTCTGCCGATGTGTAAGGCTCACTTAATTTCTCCTCCGTAATCCCAGTGAAAATAATCTTTAAAGAAGGAAAGGAATCGTGATGATCCGCATGCAGCGCTAAATATTGATCTGTAAACAGAATCATATCTAATAAATCTTTTGATCCCTTCTCACCAACAATGCCAAGCTCCGCAAGCAAGAACTGCCCCGCCTCTGCGAGACTTTTCCCCCGCTGCTTTGTTTTCGTCTGACCGCGCTGCTGAAATTGCATGACCGATTTGAGTGAGTGCTGAATATTTTCAATTGAATGCTCTAAATGAAGACGTTCAATCATGAGGTGGAGCACACTTAAGACCTCTACACGATTGATCGGTTTTGTCACATAATACTCAACACCAAGCGTATACGCCTGCCCGATTAATTCCTTTGTTTCAACCTGTGACAGCATTAAATATTTCCCATGAAATTCATCCTTGATCGCTCGAATCGTTTCAAGCCCGTCCCTTTCCGGCATCAATAGATCAATACATAAAATATCAATGTGCAAATCATTTAAGTAGCTGGCTGTTAACTCTGCACCATCCTCTGCTTCTCCGGCCACAATGCCAAGCTCTTCATCTTCAATGAGCTGAGCCAGTGAAGAACGAACGGCTTCATCATCATCAACAATAAAAAACCTCATCTCCCAATCCCCTCTTTTCTACTAACTTGATCTACTGGTATCGTTAACGTAAATATCGTTTGTTTATTTGGGATACTTGTCATCTCAACACTTCCGCCAAGCTTCTCCGCTGTATCCTTCACATAGGAAAGCCCGATACCGCTAGATGGATTCCCGGCCTGGTCGTATTTTAAAGTGAAGCCCGGTTTAAAAATAACATGATGATTACGTTCTTTAATGCCAGGCCCGTTGTCTCTGATTTGAAAAATCACATGGTGCTCTTTCTGTGAAATAGAGAGTGACACCTCTCCATCTACCGGAATGGCTTCGACAGCATTGGATACGATGTTATTTAACAAAGATAGAATGGTATACACGTGATAGGCGGGGTGCTGCCCATCTTCATCATAATGAAAGATGATGTTTTTTTTAAGTGATTCTGCGTAATTTTCATGGATGCGGATCACAAGCCCCGCGATATGAGCAGGACTCGCATACGCCTGAAAATTTTCCTCATGAATCAGCTTTGATAATGCAGAGAAAATCCGCTGGTTATCCTTTTTGATTTCATGCACCTCACCTGCAATCTGCAAGGCGGTTTTACCGAGTTTTTTCAGATCCAATGACTCCGCATCCTTCGCGTGGTGAAGGGATTGATACAGTTGATAAGATGTGGCCGTAATATGCTCAGCATGTGCGAGTGTTTTATGAAAATATGTAGATTCTGAGTAAAGGTTAGATAGGAGCATCAGCAGATGTTCCTTTTCTTTTTTCATCTGACGCTCTCTCGCCTGCTCTTCATATAATCGAATCATTGTATAACAAGCCAATACGAAAAAGCTTCTGAAAATCGCCAAAACAAATAGTTGAAACAGCGTACGCACCGTTAAAATTTCATCCATAGTGCCTCGGAGTGCAATAATCTCAACAATACTCGCGCACAGTTCCATGATAATGCCTGTCGCTCCAATCAGCCAAGGCTGATCGCGGAAACGTCTGACCTTCAATAAATAAAAGAGCGTGCCATAGACGACGTAATAAAGCAGGGAAGGAAATCTTAATGAAACCGCCTCTTCAAGTGGAAGTTGCCCTGTCACAGCTGTATCAAGCATTACGCGAAACGCAAAAACAGATATCCCAGCAATGATACCGCTCGCCCAAGCCGGGAATCTTTTCATTTGAAGCAGGATAAAGAAAAAGACAACGGTTCCAAAGCTGACCCGAAAGCTATCCTCAAATGGATAAAATTTAAACTCTCCGCCAATCGGTGTCAGCACAATGAGCATCACAATTAAATAAGGCTCTGTATTCAGCCATTTTTTCAGTAGATTCAAACGCAGTCACATCCCTAATAATTGACGATAGTATACTATGTGAGCAAAAGAAAAACAAACATCCATAAAAAAGCGCACACCGGAACTTTGCCGGTGTGCGCTTCTCATGATGCCGCTTAATCTTCTAAACGATCCTTTTCTAAAAGTGATGCGCCAGCAATACCTGGTTTTGTCATTTCAAAAGGATTTAAGATGACGTCAAGCTCTTCCTCTGTTAACACATCATTTTGCAGACAAAGCTCACGTACAGATGCGCCTGTAAGGATCGCTTCTCTTGCAATTCGTGCAGCCGCTTCATAACCAATGTGCGGATTCACCGCCGTCATGACACCGGCACTCTTTTCTACATATTCTTTTAATCTCGTTTCATCTGCTTTTAGGTCACGTAAGCAGTTGTCCACGAAGGACTCGAATACATTTTTCATCATGCTGAGAGATTGAAGTAAGTTGAACACTAACACTGGTTCCATTACGTTCAGCTCAAGCTGACCTGCCTCTGATGCAAGACAGATCGTGTGATCATTTCCGATGACTTGGAATGCCACTTGGTTCATAACCTCAGGCATAACTGGGTTGACTTTCCCTGGCATGATGGATGAACCTGGCTGTCTAGGCGGCAAGTGCAGCTCACCAAAGCCTGCTCTTGGACCTGAAGCCATTAAACGAATATCGTTCGCCATTTTAGACATGTTCATCATACATACTTTAAGCGCTGCTGATACTTCTGTATAAGCATCTGTATTTTGCGTTGCATCGACTAAGTCTTCAGCTCCAACTAACGGCAATCCGCTAATGTCAGAGAGATAACCAACCACTTGGCGAATATATTTAGGATCAGCATTCAGACCAGTGCCGACTGCTGTTGCTCCCATATTGACTTCATATAAATGCTGCCTAGACTGCTTGATACGTTTAATATCACGAGCAAGAACCTTTGCATAAGCACTAAATTCTTGTCCAAGTCTAATTGGAACAGCGTCCTGAAGATGCGTACGTCCCATTTTGATGACATGATCGAATTCCTGTGCCTTTTCAGTCATGACTTGATGCATGTTTTCCATCGTATAAAGTAGTTTTTCAATCATATTTAATGTTGAAATATGAATCGCTGTTGGGAAAACGTCGTTTGTTGACTGCGACATGTTCACATGCGTGTTTGGACTTAGCTCAGTATAAGCGCCTTTTTCCTTTCCTAGTAGTTCAAGCGCTCTGTTTGCAATGACTTCATTGGCATTCATATTCATTGAAGTGCCAGCCCCGCCTTGAATTGGATCGACAATAAATTGATTGTTCCATTTTCCTTCAATAACCTCATCTGCGGCTTGAACAATTTTTTCTCCAAGACCAGAATATAGTCGCTGTGTATCCATATTTGCAAGTGCGGCTGCCTTTTTGACAATCCCTAATGCTTTGATGAGTTCCTCATGAATACGGTAGCCTGTAATTGGAAAGTTCTCCACTGCACGTAATGTTTGAATTCCATAATATGCTTGCGTGTCTACTTCCTTTTCACCTAGAAAGTCTCGTTCGATTCGAACTTGCTTATCCTGTAGCTTCGTCATTTGAAAAGATCTCCTTTTTACGCTGCTTTTGTTTGTTGTTTTAATTCCTCAATATACTTCTTCGATTTCTCTTGATCAAATACTTTTTCCCACTTAGACATAACAATGGCTGCAAGTGAGTTACCAAATACGTTGACTGTTGTACGAACCATGTCAAGAAGACGGTCGATCCCAACGATGAAGGCAAGTCCTTCAAGCGGAAGTCCCATTGCACCAAGAGTCGTGATGACAACAACGATCGATGCACCTGGTACACCAGCCATTCCTTTAGATGTGAGCATTAAGATTAATAGTAACGTAATTTGCTCATAAATGGAAAGCGGCATGCCATACATTTGTGCAACAAATATTGCGGCAATGGATTGATAGATGGCACTTCCATCTAAGTTAAAGGTGTAGCCTGTTGGAATAACGAACGACGTGATCGCTTTCGGGCAGCCGAACTTCTCCATTTTGTCCATTAATCTAGGTAGCACAGCTTCTGAACTTGCTGTTGAGAAAGCTAAGATGATTTCTTCTTTTAACACTCTAAATAGTGTAAAGACGCTTGTTCCCGCCATTTTTGCAATAATACCAAGTACAACAATGACGAAGAATGCCATTGTACCGTAAACGACCAGTACAAGTTTACCTAGTGGGAGAAGCGCACCGACCCCGAATTTGATCACCGTCACACTGATGAGTGCGAATACACCAAATGGAGCAAACTTCATCACTTTATTGGTCACCCAGAACATGGCCTCAAGTATGCCCTCAAAAAATCCTAACACTGGTTTTCCTTTGTCTCCTACTGCGGCAATTCCTAATCCGAATAAGACTGTAAAGAAGATGGTAGGTAATAGATCACCTTCTGCGATGGATTGGAAAACGTTTGTTGGTACAAGATGCACCAATGTTTCAGAGAAAGTCGCCTTTTCAGAAGAAGCCTTAGATGTCTCTTCATATTTAGAGATATCACCTTTCTCCATGTTGCTCATATCAATTCCTGTACCAGGATGGAAGACGTTTGCTGCAAGCAGTCCAACTGCTAAAGCAATCGTTGTTACAATCTCGAAATAAAGAATTGTTTTTCCGCCGAGTCTTCCGATCGTTTTCATATCCCCTACACCTGCAACTGCTACAATCAATGCAGCAATAACAATTGGAAGAACGATCATTTTAATTAAATGGATGAATATATCGCCAATCGGCGTTAACACATTTATAACGGTTTCATTTTGATAAAACAGCGCTCCGACGACAACACCCAGAACAAGTGCAATGAGTATTTGAGAAGCTAACCCTAACTTTTTCATACGTGAACCCCCTTTTTTTGATAACGCTTTCTTTGTTGCTTAATCGCATCTTAACGATGAACCTACAAAAAACGACAAAAAGGAACAAAAAGAAGTGAATTTTTTATGAAAAATCTTTAAAAAGGTGGGTTTTTCCACAAAATTGTTAAAAAAAGACTTCGCTTTTGGCGAAGTCTTAATGATTTTGCACCTGTTCACTTGGTGTATTTTGATTTAAATAAAATTCATCATAAACCGCATATCCAATGAGTACAAGAGCAACATAGCCCAATGCACAAATAGTCCAGATCCATTTGACATTCAGCTTCATTCCGCCACTCCCTCTCTGACTGGCTTCAATCGCTGCAATCTGAGCGCATTCAGCACAACCGACACAGAACTAAAGGCCATTGCCGCTCCTGCAAGCCATGGTGCAAGAAATCCAAATGCAGCGATCGGTATCCCAATACAGTTATAGGCAAGCGCCCAGAATAGATTTTGTTTAATATTTCTCATCGTTTTTTTGCTAAATGTTAGCGCATCTGCAATGGCATGGAGATCTCCTGTCATGAGCGTAATATCTGCCGCTTCCATGGCAACATCTGTCCCTGTTCCAACCGCCATCCCGATATTCGCTGTTGCAAGAGCTGGGGCGTCATTGATGCCGTCTCCAACCATGGCGACTTTCTTTCCTTGTTCCTGAAGCGCCGCAATGTGCGCTGCCTTTTCCTCAGGCAGAACTTCAGCTATAACATGATCAATGCCTGCCTGTTTCGCAATCGCCTCTGCTGTAAGCTTGTTATCACCTGTCATCATCACAACGTGAATCCCTTGCTCTTTTAGACGAGCGATGGCTTGAGGAGAGGACGATTTGATCGTATCTGCCACTGCTACAATGCCGGCAACTTCGCCGTCAATTGCGACGAGCATAGCCGTTTTCCCTTGCTCCTCCAGCTTTGTTACTGATGCTTCGACTTGATCAATTTGAATATGATGTTTCTGTAAAAGCTTCCGTGTGCCAATGAAAAGCTTGTGTCCTGCGGCATTTGCTTCAATTCCATGACCTGGATCTGCTTGGAAGGCTTCAACTTCGACCGCTTCAAGACCTTGTTCCTTCATTCCATCTGTGATCGCTCGGGCAAGCGGGTGTTCCGACTGCTGCTCTGCTGATCCTGCTAGCTGCAGCACCGCATCTTTTGTCCAATTCGCATATGCCAACACATCCGTCAGACTCGGCTCCCCTTTTGTCACAGTTCCTGTTTTATCTAAAACGACCGTGTCGAGTGATTGCGTCACTTCTAAATGCTCTCCGCCTTTAAACAGAATGCCTGATTCTGCGGCACGACCGCTGCCAGCCATAATAGACGTTGGAGTGGCAAGGCCGAGCGCACACGGACATGCGATGACGATGACGGCGATAAAGGTTTCAAGTGCTGAGGTCACATTTCCTGGGTTAACAAGGAAAAACCATATGAGGAATGTGAGCACAGCAATTCCTACAACAATGGGAACAAATATCCCTGATATTTGATCTGCCATTCTTTGAATCGGTGCTTTTGAACCCTGCGCTTGTTCTACAACTCGAATAATCTGTGAAAGCGCCGTCTCTTTCCCGACTTTTGTCGCTTTTATTTTCATAAATCCATTTTTATTGATCGTTGCTCCGATGACCATATCTCCTACGGTTTTATCAACTGGCAGGCTTTCTCCTGTAATCATGGACTCATCTATTGCGGATGTTCCCTCTATGATCTCTCCATCTACCGGCACTTTTTCCCCCGGTTTGACAAACACAAGATCATTCACTTTCACCTCAGAAATAGGCACAGTCATTTCTTTGCCGTCTCGCTCAATGATCGCTTCCTTCGCTTGTAAGCCCATCAGCTTTTGAATCGCTTCTGATGATCTCCCTTTCGCTTTTGCTTCCATTAATTTTCCGAGTACGATTAATGTAATGAGTACAGCACTTGTTTCATAATAGAGAGCTGCCTCATGTGTGCCTTGAACCGCTGACTGAATGCTTTCATATAAACTATAGAAAAACGCGGCAGATGTTCCAAGTGCGACTAGAACATCCATATTGGCACTTTTGTTTCTTAACGCCTTATAAGCACCTACATAAAAGGGCCAGCCGACAATGAACTGCACTGGTGCTGCTAACGCCAGCTGAACCCATGGATTCATGAACGCTTCTGGCAGCCAAATAAAGGACGTGAAAGAAAAATGGCTGACCATTGCCCAAAGAAGCGGCAGTGACAAGATCATCGAAAATAAAAACCGTGCCGTTTGCTTCTCTATTGCTGCTTGGCGATGATCTTTTTTTCCTTCCTCTACTTGACCTGCGGCTGGTTCAATTAAAGCATACCCAATAGACTGCACCGCATTTTTTATGTCATTTGTAGACGTTTGGCCCGGATGATATGTGACCTGAAGCGTCTCAAGAGCAAAGTTTACAGACCCGTGATCAACACCATCCAATCGGTTAATTTTTTTCTCGATTCGGTTTGCACAAGCCGCACACGTCATTCCCTCTATATCAAATTCTGCTTGCTCCATCACCACATCGTAGCCAAGAGATTGAATTTTTTGCTTCAGATCATCTGGCGTTAGCTGCTCCGCTTCATAGACAATATGGGAAGTTTCAAGCGCTAAATTCACATTGGCATCATCTACACCTTCCAGGCGGTTCAATCCTTTTTCTATGCGACCTGCACAAGCAGCACAGGTCATCCCCGTAATTTGAAAGTCAATTTCCTTCTTCATTGATCTCACCTCTCCACATACTCCATGGGGGTATTATATTTTTAAAAAAATACGTGCTGTTTAGCAGCACGTATACTTATTTATACAACATCATACCCCTGTTCTTCAATCACATCAGAGATACGGTGCAACGTGACTTGATCCGGGTGAAAAGAAACCTCCACCTGTCCTTTGTCTAAATGGACTTTCACAGATTCAACACCTGCTAATTCTCCTACATTTCCTTCGACTGCTTGCACGCAATGCCCGCAAGACATGCCCTGCACTTGAAGTGTTGCTTGTTCCACTTCTCATCGCCTCCATCAATCATTTTCTACAGTTTACTATACCCTAGTAGGGTATCATTGTAAACATAAATGCTACGATTTTGTCAGTTTCGTAAAGACTGTCATTAACTCTTCAATGGCTTCCTCCCCATTGCCGCTTTTAATAGCATCTGCTACGCAGTGATGTGTATGCTTTTCCATCAATTGAAGACTGACTTTTTTCAAAGCCGCATTGACTGCGGAGATTTGATTCACAACATCTATACAGTAACGATCGTTTTCAATCATTTGCTGAATCCCGCGAACTTGTCCTTCTACTCGTTTTAAGCGATTGATCAATTGATCTTTTTCCTTCTCGGCTCTAGGCGAAGCCATATGTCGTTCTTCATGTTCTGTCATGTGATCACCTTTTTTCTATTATGACTTGTCTGTACATAAATTAAAGCATATCTCCACCGGAAAAGGCAAAGATATGCTGAGCACCGCATTTAAAGCTGTGTTTCTCTTAGTTTGTTAATTGTTCGATATCCTGCAAAAGATTGACGGATTGCTGAAGCTGCTGAATCAACCCCTGCTGATCCTCTATCATGGCAGCAACGTCGATATCGCCTGTTTTCAATTGCTGTAAATACGTTTGAATCTCCTCTGACAGCACCTTATTTTTTTCAATGATCTGCGCATGCAGGTCTTCTGCCATTTTTGGCGCTGTGACTTCATTAAAATCTTGAATATCTGCCTTCAATGATTCTAGCTGCTGTGTTAATTCTGCTTTTTTGGCAGCATTTTGCACAGCTTCTTCAGCGAGTTTCGGAAAGTCCTCTGTAAATTGCTGAATGTCTCTCACATAGTCATTTGCCTCAGTGACATATGTCGTTGTATCATTGACCTGATCAAGCAAGCCCGAGCATCCGCTTAATACAAGCGTGCCGGAAAAGAGGAAAGCCATCACATATTTTTTCAAGATCGATCATCCTTTCATCTGTATTGAAAGCATCATTTGTTCTGTTCCCCTATCACAAGGATGAAAAAAGACCTAAAAAAAGCCAGACCCTTGCCTCATGTGTGATAGGCAAAGGTCTGGCTAACATGTTCATGCCGGAATGGCCGAGAAACAACGGATGTTTCTGTAGTGACGACCAAACCGTAAAAGCTACTCCCCTTTAGGAAACCGTTCAAATGTTATGTTTATCATATCGAATGTCAGGCGAGCAGTCAATGAGAAGCCGACGGCTGATCGTGCTCTTCATACAGCATATAGTCCGCTCCAGTTGACGCATAAATACGGTTCCGTCCTTGACGTTTTGACATATACAAGGCTTGGTCCGCTTCATATAGAAGAGTTTCTAATACATTTGGATCATAAGCTGTATGAGCAATTCCAAAGCTCGCTGTCACTCGCACTTTTTCCTCATCATTCTCAAAGAAACTCATCTCAAACGAATGTCTCATTCGCTCCGCAATATGACATGCCTCTTCAAATGAATGATGCGGCAGACAAATAGCAAACTCTTCTCCGCCATATCGTCCAAATAAATCGTCCATCTGTAAATGCTGCTGACAAATAGAGACAACATGACGCAGCGCTTCGTCCCCGATATGATGTCCGTGTGTGTCATTGATTTGTTTAAAGAAATCAATATCAAACAGCATAACAGCGGTATCCTGCGCATCCTCTTCCAAGATCATCTGCGTTCGTTCGATGAAAGAAGAACGATTGAAGATATTCGTCAATCCATCGATATACGCACGACGCTCCAGCTCTTCCTGTAGCAAACGCTGCTCTGTTACATCACTGATCACAATTTGCCTGCCCTCGACCTCTCCTCGTCTATTAAATAGCGACGAAGCAGTAAGATGATAATAATAGGACTGGTCTTTTTCCTTTTCCCACATCAAATCATATTGCGAATGATCCTGCGAAGAACGCAGCCACTGAATGAATGCTGACTCTTTGATAAAGCCTGAGAAAATATCGTCGATTTTAAAGCCAATCCCCTTTTTATCAGCAAGTGCTGGAATAATCGATGCAGCAGCGGGGTTGTAATCAATGAGTGTTCGATATCGATCTAAAATGAGAACCCCTTCAGACATATGCTCAAACACACGCTCCATCGCAATTGGAGACAGCTTAAAAAGCTGGAACGACATAATCGCCCATAAATAGAGTGAGTTGGTTAAAAACATCACCACAGGGACCGGATCAATATGAAGAGGTGTAACACCTAATAAATAGATAAAAGAAGTCGTGATTGGCAATAACATTCCCACTAGCAGGATCAGAATCTGCTTTAAATACTCTTTTTTTGTCACACGTAAAAACCAAAGCAGCATAAAAATAGCGAGCATCGAACAGCCAAACGTATAGACGCCATGAATGATATACCAATAACCAATCGTAAAATCAGCCAATAAAAACCCATCTACTGGATTTATCGAAATGCTTCGATAAAAGAGTGAATGCAAAGAGTTGGTAAACACCATAATGGTTGTGAGAGTTGGAATCAATAAGATGAGAAACAAGCGGCGCTTTGTGAAATATTGATGGAACCCCGTAAATTGCAGCACAATCAGCAGACTAAGCGGTGCGATAAACGGAAGACCTATGTATTGAAAACAAACCCAGAACATGATTTCTCCAGGGGTACGCGCCAGTAATTCAAACGTATGCCCAAAGATATAAATCGCAGTTGCCCCAGACATGTACATAAACAATTGACAGCCAATATACCGATGGCGGTTCGCATGAGCAATGATTGATAATATCACGGACAGAATGCCAGAAACACTCATGATCACAATAAAATGTAAAACAATCGAATCCATGTAAACGCTCCAATTTCAGTTATTTAGAACTAGTCTAATATCACTATATATGAGGACGTCACAAATGGGAAGGTGTGATTTTGATTTGGTTGGAGGTTTTTGGTCTATTTTTAGATGATTACTTGTAATGAAAATCCAATCTTTTTACTATTTTTGCTTAATTTTAAGGAAAGGCATGTTGTGGTGTAGCAAATATCTATGTAAGTTTGGAATAAAAGATGAGGAGGTTCAAAAAGAATAAGTGATCTTTCAAATATTTATAAATATTCAATTCACGGAATTGATTTAATTACTATAAACAGTTAACAAATAATCAAATATTTTTCGTTTTTGCCTCTTGTCTTCTTTTCAGCATTTACATGGAATCCATTGCAACCTAGTAAGGGCCTTGACTAGAATTGTATTTTTAATTTTTTTCGCACAAGAAAATCTTCAAAAATTAACACATCTAAAGTCACTGTTTTTAGTTACTTTCCCCTTTCTTCTCACGTTGTAATTACATATTTATTCCTATTATACAAAAAAGCTTATAGACTTTGTCTACAAGCTTAGATAACCATAATAGATTTCAAACAGCATCAAGATTTCCTATCACTCAAAAAATAAATTTCTTATTGGATAAACAAATTTATATGAAAAATAACCAATAAAAAAACCGAGTGTATTTAAAATTAAATCATCTACATCAAAACTTCTGTAAGTAAAACCGATTAAATTTGAGATGGTTAACTGACTCATCTCTATAATAAGTGATGAAAGAAAACCAATTATGAATACCCCTCTTATTTTCAAAGATAAATTATTAAAAACTAATTGAATAAATATTGCCAAAGGAAATAATAATAATAAATTACCTCCAATTTGAGTCAATATAGTGGTCAAAGAACTTTCACTAATTATGTTTATAATGGATTTTAACGGTATAAAATTATTTTCTTCCTCAAAACCCTCAGAAATTCGATCATTAATCAAATTCACATCTATAGGAATAGGAAATAATGTAACATATAAAAGTCCACTAATATAAGCAAAAAAACCAAAAATAAATATACTTTTTTCAATTGGATAAAATTTTTGTTTCAATATAAATATTTTGTAAATTCGAAACAAAATAAATATAATATACATCAATAAACCAATGAAAATAGCTAAACCATTGGTAATCATTTAATCACCTTTCTTACTAATTTGTAATTCTTCCATGCCCACCAGTATAAACACTACTTTGGGCTTTTTTAAAAATCATATAAAAATCTCCTGATGTCTTATTAGAATAAACATTTGTAGTGGTTCCTTCTTTTGTAAAACTTTTCACACCCACATATTTACTTGAAAACCATCCAGTCTTACGATACAATTCAATTTTAAAACTGCCTTTTTGTCCATAAGTATCACTAGTCGTTGAAATTTTAATGTTCTTTCCTTTTAAACTCCAATTTCTAGACGTAAGTTGATGTTTAAACTCAAAAGTAAATTTCGATGGATCGTCTTTTGCTTGAACAGCTATAGGGGTCAATAAACTTAAACATAGGGCAACTGCCATTAAAACCTTTTTAATTTTCACTTCTTACCACTCCTTCAATATAATAACATTAATTATAGCGAAGATTTATGTTACATAACTTTAAAGTTAGTTTAATTTTAAGTTATTTGTGCTTTTTAATATTGATTTATTTGTAAAATTTCTCATAACTAATTTAGAAATGTCCTCTTTAAGAGTCTACGAGCTAGAACTGTTCCTATATATAGAAATCTTAATTGAAACGATTACCAATAAATACGCTCGTGATTCCCAAAAAATCCATTCTACCTTATCAGCCGTATTCTCAGCGAAGTATCACGGTACTGAGAACAATCCGGTGAAAGTCGTTGGTAATTTTGAAGTGACTGTTAATAAAAGGTTGAATTACTGGGAGTTTGAAGAGTTTAAAACATTTATAAGTGTGGTAGAGGATCCATTGTATAAGCATTATATTCTACTCTTTATTTTAGTGGAACGAGAAAAGCAGAGTTACTTGCCTTAACATGGGCTGATGTCAATTTTGAAGAAAATTATATAGAAATTAATAAGACGGAGTATAATAGAGAAATTACCCTCCAAAAACAGCCGCATCTATTAGAATTATTTTGATGCCAAATCAAAAAGGGATCTATTAAAGGGCACAAAAAATGACGCTGAAAAAATAGCGCCAGTTAAAAATAGTTATAGAGTTTTTGGAACGTTTTACGATAGTATCGCTACAAGCACTATTGACAGACGTTATGCAAAATATTTGAAAGAAGCAAATTTAAAAAAATTGTCATTCATGAATTTCGCCATTCTCACGCATCATATTTAATCAATAAGAACTGCAATCCTTTGGTGCTGGCAAATCGTTTAGGTCGCTCAGATGTTGATGAAACACTGAACACTAATAGTCACCTTTATCCTTCTAAACAAAAAGAAGTAGTTGCTTTCATGGAGGAAGAAGTTTTCTAAAATGATGCCAAAATGTTGCCAGCCCCACATCAAGGGCTTTCAAACCCTTGATACGACTGCATTCTAAAAGTTTTGATGGAGACGGTGGGAGTCGAACCCACGTCCAGAGACATCGATTACTTAAGCGTCTACGAGCGTAGTCAACATATTTACGTGTTCACTCATCCTCATGCCTGCTGACGGGCGCTTGGAGAGCTAGTCTGATGGATCTCTTCTTACGTCCTCAGACGGAAACGTAAGCGTAGCCTACTTCATTGGGCTCCTCACAGACACATAGGCGATGTCAGGAAGAGCTCGCTGCGCTTATTAGGCAGCTAGTGCTAAGTTTTGGTTAAAACTTTTAGTTTTGCCAGTTACATTTAAGTGCGTGTTAACGAGATCGCCTCTCGGCTCGCAGCCTAAGCTCGAACCATCCCTGTCGAATCCGTAACGTCCCCTTGTAAAAGGGATATACGGGATGGAAACGTTCAGCTTAACTGCTTCCGTATATAACTATTATAACAACCTTATCGCTCGAAACAACTGGTGGTTTCTGTAAAAACAGCGACGATTGTTGACTGCATAACATATTGTAGCATAATGCTTCCGCTCTCAGCAAGCCATCTGCATCATGCTAGAATTGCTTTTGACGATCACGGAAGGCACGTTCGATTTCACGTTTTGCATCTTTTTTCTTCAGATCTTCACGTTTATCGTATTTCTTTTTACCTTTCCCAATTCCGATCAGCACTTTGGCAAAGCCATTTTTTAAATATAGTTTAAGAGGCACAAGTGAGTAGCCCTCTTCCTTTGTCGCACCAATCAATTTGCTGATTTGTTTGCGGTGAAGCAGCAGCTTTCTCGTTCTCAGCGGATCATGGTTATAACGGTTCCCCTGTTCGTATGGGCTCACGTGCATGTTGTGAAGAAACACTTCTCCTCGTTCGATTTTGGCAAATGAATCCTTTAAATTCACTTTTCCAGCACGAATCGATTTGATTTCAGTTCCTTGTAACACAAGGCCGGCTTCATATGTTTCTTCTATAAAATAATCATGATTTGCTTTTTTGTTTTGGGAAACAACCTTTCCCTCTCCCTTTGGCATTGGCGTACACCCTCCTTTTGACACAAACACGGTCCAAATCGTACGGATTATTTTATCAAACAATCCAGCTTTCGACAATGATGATGCCATGTGGTCAAAAAGCAAATAGAGCGTGAGGCCCTATTTGCTTTTTGTCACATTACTTTTTCTTTTTACGCTTTTGTTTCGGTGCGTTTTCAAACACGCGCTTTTTCTTTTTCTTCTTCTTACGGCTTGTGAACCAGTCACTTCCGCCTTTATCCTCTTTGGCTTTATCTCCAGAGGCCTTTTGACCTCCACGCCCTTTTTTCGCTGGTGGATCTGTTCGTTTTTTGAACTTGAAATCTTTTGGCGATTTACGGCGGGTGCCTTTCATGCCAACGATTTCAAAATCAATTGAGTGCTCATCTTTATTGACATTCACCACTTTGACTGTGATTTCATCACCGATACGGTAGACATTCCCTGTACGTTCACCGATCATGGCAAAGTGCTGTTCATCAAAACGATAATAGTCGTCTGTCATGTAGCTGACATGGACAAGACCTTCTATTGTATTCGGCAGTTCAACGAATAGTCCGAAGTTCGTCACGGAACTAATCATACCATCAAACTCTTCACCGATTTTATCAAGCATAAACTCTGCCTTCTTCAGGTCATCTGTTTCACGTTCTGCATCGACTGAGCGGCGCTCCATCGTAGACGCATGATCTGCGATTTCAGGGAGCAGCTGGCCCCACTTTTCCAGGGTCGCTTCGTTTGTCTTTTTCTGAATTAAATACGTGCGAATCAATCTATGCACGATTAAATCAGGATAACGGCGGATCGGTGATGTGAAATGCGTATAGAATTCCGTTGATAATCCAAAATGACCAATGCTTTCTGGATCATACTTCGCCTGTTTCATAGAGCGGAGCATCACAGTTTGAATGACGACTTCTTCTGGTTGATCCCTGACAGCATCGAGGACACTTTGAAGTGCGCGCGGGTGAATATTTGTTGATGTTCCTTTCACAATGTAACCAAACGTCGTGACGAACTCTAAAAAGCGCTGAAGCTTCTCTGGATTTGGTTCTTCGTGAATTCGGTAAATGAACGGAACATTCATCCAGTGGAAATGCTCTGCAACCGTTTCGTTTGCAACAAGCATGAATTCTTCAATTAATTTCTCTGCAACGGAACGCTCACGAATGACAACGTCTTTCGCTGCTCCCTCATCATCTACAAGCACTTTTGCTTCCTTGAAGTCAAAGTCTACAGCCCCGCGCTCCATCCGTTTTTCACGAAGAATCTCTGCAAGTTTCTCCATCTCTTGGAACATTGGCACAAGCGGCTCATATTTATCTATAAGCTCTTCGTCTTGGTCGACTAGAATCTTATTGACGTCAGAATAGGTCATTCTTTCCGTCGTTTTGATCACACTTTGGAAAATCTCGTGTTTGACGACCTTCCCATTTGGATCAATGACCATTTCACAAGACAGCGTGAGACGATCGACCTTTGGATTCAATGAGCAAATCCCGTTTGACAGGCGGTGCGGAATCATTGGAATGACTCGGTCAACGAGATACACACTTGTTCCACGTTCATAAGCTTCTTGATCAATCGGGGAATTCTCTCTCACATAATGAGAGACGTCCGCAATGTGCACACCAAGCTTATATTTGCCATCTTCCAGCTTTTGCACCGTAACAGCATCATCTAAGTCCTTCGCATCTGCACCGTCAATCGTAACGATCGTTTCGCCGCGCAGGTCACGTCTGCCTTCGAGGTCTTTTTCATCAATCGTTTCAGGTGTGTCTGCTGCCTGCTGGAGTGCTTCTTCCGGGAACTCACCTGGCAGGCCGTGCTTATGAATGATGGATAAAATATCAATGCCAGGATCATTTTTATGGCCGAGGATTTCAGTCACTTCACCCTCTGCACTCATTCTTCCTTCTGGATAGCTTGTCAGCGTGACAACGACTTTATGACCTTCGACCGCTCCGTTTTTAGCGGATTTCGGAATGAAGATATCGTTTGTGATTTTTTTATCATCCGGTATGACAAAGCCAAAGCTTTTCGTTTCTGTATACGTACCGACAACCGTCTGAGTGTTACGCTCCAGGATACGGATGACTGTTCCTTCTTTTTTGGTGCCATTTGATTTATGGCTGACACGAACCATGACGGTATCGCCATTCATCGCTGTGCCCAGCTCATTTGGCGGAATGAAAATATCATCCTGTCCAAACTCTTCAGGTGTCACAAATGCAAATCCTTTTGCATGAGCAGACAGCTTTCCTTTTACCAAGTTCATTTTTTCCGGCACACCATAGCGGTCGCTTCGCGTGCGAACGATAAGTCCTTGATCTTCCAATGTCACGAGTGCTTTGATGAGTTCTTTATAATCATCTGAATTCGTGATTTCCATCATGACTTCAAGCTCTTGTACCGTTAATGGTTTATATGCTTCTTCTTTCATAAAAGCGAGTAATTCATCCATAAATTCTTCTTTTTGCACACTCTAACCCCCTATATATTTAAATTGACCAATCAAGTGATTCTAAGAATGCATGCACATCCTGATGAACCTTTTCCCGCTCTTTATCAAGCGTGATCACATGGCCCGATTCTTCATACCATTTCAAATGCTTTTCATCTGTCTCTACTTCGTTATAAATAATGTTTGCACTGTCTGTATTAATCATATGATCATGACGTGCCTGCACAACAAAAGTAGGTGAATAAATCATGTCGACATTGTTTCTGACATCTGCAATAAGCTCTTGTAAGCCTTTGAGTGTATCCATTGGTGTTTTCTTGAACTCTTCCATTTCTTGTTCAATTTGGTCCTCTGACTTACCCTCGAATTTCTTATAGTTTCGGGCATATTCTAGTACACCCTGGTACATGACTTCTTCACTTTTTATGTACATAGGTGCACACATAGGTACAATTCCCTTTACAGGTACAGTGTAACCTAATTTCAATGAAAAAACTCCTCCGAGGGATAGTCCGCAAACCGCAATCTCCTCGTAGCCCTCATCTTTTAAAAACTGATAGCCTTCTTCTACGTTTTTCCACCAATCGGACGGGCCTGTATGAACAAGCTCCTCTGGCGGCACACCGTGCCCTTTATATTGAGGTGCGTGGCATGTATATCCTCTTTCGTTCAAATAACGGCCAAGCATTCGAACATCGGCTGTATTCCCAGTAAAACCGTGAAGAAGAAGCACCGCCTTTTCTCCACCTTTAAACGTAAATGGTTTTGGTGTAACAACTTTCATGATGTGACTTCCTTTCCTTATGATATGGTGTATATTTTCCACTTGTATGTATGAAACAAACACAAAAGAGTGCTGATAATAAAAAAAGGTCTGAAAAAAGATCAGACCTTCTGTTACTCGCGCTTTACACGCCTAAATATGCCAATGCTAGTGTTAAGATGAAGAAAAGCACTGACAAAATAACCGTTAATCGGTGAAGAATCAAGTCAAGGCCTCTCGCTTTTTGCTTACCGAAAAGCTGCTCGGCTCCACCTGAAATAGCGCCTGACAGTCCAGCACTTTTACTTGATTGTAGTAATACAACGATGATAAGTGCGATACTGACAATTACGAGTAATGTGATAACAAATGCGTGCATGAAAACACCTCCAGACAAACTGGTACACATAGCTTTATTTTACATGAAAACAAGGTGCATGTCACGAAACATCAAAATAAAGATTTCCTATATATTGTCGACTTGATTTGTTATTTTGATTCAATTTCGTTCCAAAGAGCCGTATGCAGCATTTTTTATATGCAATTTTCAGTTAAAAATACGTTTTTAATGAGTTGCTTCTTCCTTCAATAGCTGTTTTAATTCAACTAACAAACGTTCAGCTCCTTCAGGGCTCAGCATCACTTTCCCATTTCCATAGCTTTTGTTGTACTTTGTCACTTGGCCCGTTAACAGGCAGCTCTTATCTGCATCATATTTTTTGAGCATAATGGTTTGATCTTCAATGAAAATTTCTAACAGTTGCTCTTCTTTAATATTGAGTACCTTGCGCATTTCTGAGGGCAAAACAATTCTGCCTAGAGAATCAATATGTCTGACCATCCCAGTCCTTTTCAATGACATTTCCTCCTTGATGATTTCATTTATTGACTTTTGTCAATATTTTCATAGTAAAATAGCTCTTCAAATTTCTTATCAAAGTAATGAATCATTTTGCCAATGACAAGCTGTCCTGGTTTCCGATGACCATTTAATACCCTGCTGAGTGTAGCAGGAGAAATGCCAATTTCATCTGCGAGCTGATTTAAAGACATATCGTTCTCGATCATATACTGCATGACAAAAGCCCGCCTGATCTGAATCTTTTCGACCATCATTACAACCTCCTATGGAATCAATATGTACAACATGTAAGGCGTTCACATCAAACAGATTCATTTACTTAAGTCAACACTTTTACCCCTCCGCTATTCCCTTTGGTCAATGATCATACTAAAATAAGTCATATACTGAAAGTGAGGTTCGATGTCATGAATCACTTTGGTGAACAATTACGCATTTTAAGAGAAAACCGAAAAATGTCGGTCAATCAACTTGCCATGTATTCAGGTGTAAGCGCTGCTGGTATTTCTCGTATTGAAAATGGAAAGCGCGGTGTGCCAAAACCTTTAACCATAAAAAAATTAGCACACGCCTTGAAGGTGCCTTATGAGGATTTAATGCTGCTTGCCGGTCATATTGAACAGGAACAAGTTCATGAAATGAAACCGAAATATGAGTCCATGTTAAAAATCTATCAAACGGCGCTTCAAAAGGATGTAGAACATCTTCCCATTTTTGATGGGGACAAATGGGAAAGGCTCTCCGCACAAGACATCAGCCAGCTGAATGAATACTTTCTCACGCTCATTAACCAAAAAAAGGCGAACAAATAGCGGGGCATAAACCTAATGTACATCCACCATTAACTAATGTCAATATTTTCATGGTGTACTTATTGCCAATAGTCAACAAATCATGTAGAATGGACATATCGAATCTATAACCATGTGAGGTTTTGCGTTGATGAACTTTGGTGCATATTTAAGAGCATTACGTGAGGAAAAGAAGCTGTCAGTGAACCAATTAGCGATGTACTCAGAGGTCAGCGCTGCCGGTATTTCTCGTATTGAAAACGGGAAACGCGGCATTCCGAAACCTCCTACGATTAAGAAGCTAGCTGGTGCATTAAAGGTATCTTATGAAGAAATGATGCAGGCTGCGGGTTATATTGAGGAAGCCTCTTCTGTCCATCAGTTGAAGGATGAAGAAATGACTTTATCCAAAATAAAGGAAGCCGCAGCGCAATATGAACTGAGTGATCTCGAAATATTTGATGGAGACATATGGTCGACCCTTTCGAAAAAAGAAATAGAGGACCTTAACCGCTATTTGTTATTTATAATAAACAGCCGCTCGTCATCATAAAATGTTTTGATCGTTACAAGCTTTTTTCGCCGATTTATGACAGATTTACGGTATAATGGGATCAGATTGGAGTGAAGAAAGATGAATCAATCTGACATGTGCCCGCGGTTTGAAAAAGCAGTTGAGTTATTAAGTAAACGCTGGGTTGCACTGATTGTTTTTCAGCTTCTCTCAGGTCAGCAGCGCTTTAGTGAAATTGAGGCGGCTCTGACAAATTTAAGCGGACGAGTATTATCTGAGAGATTAAAAGAGCTGGAAGCAGCAGGCATTGTGAAACGGGAGGTTTTTGCTGAAACACCCGTGCGCATTGAGTATTCTTTAACGGATATGGGGCGTTCACTTGCACCCGTTTTTGAGGAAATTTCAAAGTGGTCATCTGAATGGATCACACTTGAATCATAAATTTCTCCTGGTGTAGGCCGCCTAATCATCATAAAAAAACCTCCCCTATTCATATAGAGGAGGTTTTGTCTTTTCAAGCGTTTAAGCAGATGTCATGTTTTTCTCAGCTAACGCTTTTCTTTCTTTCTTCTTGTTTGTTGGGCTTAAATAGCGTTCAAGCCAGCCCATGACAAGGTCGGCAATAATGGCCATGAGCGCAGTTGGAATCGCACCTGCCAAAATGATGGCTGTTCCGTTTGTAGCGTTTGATCCTCTGATGATGATATCACCTAGACCTCCCGCACCAACAAAAGTTCCAATCGCTGTAATGCCGATGGCGATGACCAGTGCGGTTCTTAAACCAGCCATAATGACTGATAAAGCAAGCGGTAATTCAACCATTCTCAGCACTTGCCATTTCGTCATGCCCATCGCTTTACCTGATTCTAAATAGGCGTGTTCAATGCTGACAATTCCTGTGTAGGTGTTTCGGATGATCGGCAGAAGCGAATACAGAAAGAGTGATAGGATGACTGTATTTGCGCCAAGTCCTAATACAAGCATCAACACGGAAAGCATCGCTAAAGCTGGTATCGTTTGAATGACGTTGGTAATGGCGAACACCCAATTGCTCAGCTTGCGGTAATGCGCCACAAAGATCCCTACTGGAATTCCGACGATCGCCGCAAACAACACTCCATACGCTGACATGAGAAAGTGCCGATAAAATTCTTCTAACACATATGAACCGTTCTGCTGATAATACGTCCATAATTGCTGCAATGTGTCCATCAGCCCTGACACCTCCCCATCTTATTCAAAATAATTGTGTTCCTTTAAGAAATTTTTCGCAACGGTGGCTGGTTCTTGGAGCTCCCCATCGACTTGATAGTTTAGCTCTTGCATTTGTTCTGTATCGATTTTTCCAATCAGCCTGTTGATGACCTTGTCCAGCCCTGGATGTTCCTTTAACACTTTTTCCGGTACTACAGGTGATGCATCATATGGCGGGAAGAATCGTTTATCATCCTTTAAAATTTTAAGATTATACGCTTTAATCCGCCCATCTGTTGAATAGGCAAGGACAATATCCATTTTTTCATTTTTCAATGCGTCATAGACTAAACCGATTTGCATCGGAAAGGTGTTTCCAAATTCAATTCCGTATGTTTTCACAAACCCTTCGTAGCCGTCCCCTTTCTTTTTAAGCCAAACATTATCCACTCCGAAACGATAATTTTTGGCATTCTTTTTCAAGTCAGAGACTGTTTGCAGGTTGTTTTCCTTCGCCATCTTCTGCGTCACGGCAAAGGCATACGTATTATCAAATCCATACGAATCAAACCATTTGTAGTTGTAACGTTTTTTGAATTCCTTCTGTACAATGTCCATCGCCCGTTTCGGATCTTTTTCCGCATCCATTCCAAGCGTACTTGTTAAATCTGTGCCTGTATATCTTGTCGCAGAAATGTCGACATCTCCGTTTTCCATCGCTTTCTGCTGCACGGTATTGGAGCCGAGGTTTTTCACAATCGTCGTCTTTTTATCTGTGTAATGCTCAATCATATCTCCAACCATATAGGCCATAATTTCTGATTCGGTAAAGTTTTGTGCACCAATTCGCAGCGTGCCCCCTGAGGAGCCGGCTAGTCCAGGAAGTGAACAGCCGCTTATCAATAGCAAGCAACCTGCAAGCAGTGCACTGATCCATTTTGTTTTTCGATTCTTCACATAAGCCAACTCCTTATGAAACTTCCTTCAATCCTTTTAGGCCTTCTGGTGTTACTTTTTTCTCAAGCTTCATCAATGAAAAGTCGATGATAACTGCTAAAATCGTGACTGGGATTGCACCCGCAATAATGTATTCCGGCTGGTATAGCTGAAGTCCAATTAAAATGTAGTCACCTAGACCGCCTCCACCGATAAAGGCAGCAAGTGTTGTCCAGCCAATTAAATAAATCGTTGACGTTCTGACACCAGCCATAATGATCGGTACAGCAAGCGGGAGTTCAACGAGCCGAATTTGCTCCCATGTTGTCATCCCGATTCCTTTACCGGACTCTAGCAAGTTTTTGTTCACACCTTGGACGCCGGCATACGTATTTCTCAATATAGGTAAAACCGAATAGAAAAAGAGAGCAACGATTGCAGGTATTTTCCCAACCCCCAAAATAGGAATAAAAAATGCAAGAATCGCTAAGCTAGGGAGTGTTTGAAAGATATTCACAACACCGATGACAAAACCTGCGCCTCTTTTCATTCGTGTGAGAACTACGCCTAAAGGCACGGCAACGATGATACCGAGCACGACCGCAATTAAGGAGATATATAAATGCTCCCACATTTTTGTGAGGAGTTCCCCACCATTTTTCTCTAGAAAATCGATGATTTGATCCATGTGTACACCTCCCTTACTTCATTTCAGTGACAGCCGCCGGTGTATCGTCTCCCCAAATGGAGTCGTACACGACATCTACAAGACTGGCACGTGTCACAATGCCTTTTAAGTGTCCCTCTGCATCCACAACCGGTACATATTTAATGCCGCGTATTAAGATTTTTCGAACGGTGTCTCTTAGAAGTGCACCTTCTTGTACGGTATAGAACTCTGTATTTAAAATATCACCGACGAAGGCTGCTTTTCTGCGGTTGGCATCGATTGTTTCAATATCGATATAGCCTTTTAGCACATGATGTTCATCTACTACAAGCAAAGAATCAACCCGCTTTTCTCTCATAATATAGATAGCATCTGTTAATGTTTTTTCGACTGTAATGGTCACTGGTGACGTGTTCATCATTTGTTCTACACGTTCCATGTTCGGGTTCGATTGTAGCAGTCGTTCTTTTCCGATAAATTCTTCTACGAATTCATTGGCAGGGTTCCGCAAAATATCATCAGGCGTACCGACTTGCACAATCTCTCCATCTTTTAAAATCACAATTCGATCAGCTAGTTTAATGGCTTCATCCATATCATGTGTGACGAATACGATGGTTTTATTTAACGTTTTTTGCAGTTTCTTAAATTCTTCCTGCAATGAATCTCTCGTAATTGGATCAAGTGCGCCAAACGGTTCATCCATGAGGATCAGAGGGGGTTCTGCTGCTAGTGCGCGAAGAACGCCAATTCGCTGCTGCTGTCCTCCGCTGAGCTCATGAGGGTAGCGCTCTAAAAATTCCGGTCCCATGTCGACAAGCTTCAGTAGTTCTCGGGCCCGTTCTTTTCGTTTTTCTTCCGGCCATTTTAACAGCTTCGGAACAAGTGAAATGTTTTGTGCGATGGTCATATGGGGGAACAGTCCAATTTGCTGAATCACATAGCCAATTTCTCTTCTTAATTGAACTGGATCTTTTTTCATAATGTTTTCTCCCTCGATGAAGATGTTTCCTGAGGAAGGCTCGATGAGTCGATTGATCATCTTCATCGTGGTTGTCTTACCACAGCCACTCGGTCCAATAAAACAAATAAATTCTCCTTTTGCTATGTCTAAATCAATATTTTTGACAGCCTTTTTTCCGCCTTTATACGTCTTTGATACATTCTCTAATTTCAGCAAATGAGACACCTCCAGTTAGTCGGATTCCTATTTTCAGAAAATTTACACCTTATTTATTATAGTGCAAACTTTATAAAATAAAAAGTTTACGATGTGTTTGTATTGCATAACATTTATTTAAAATTTTCAGTTAACGGCCTGATATATAGATATCTCTCCTTTTTCCTCCAAATTACGAGCAAATACTCAATATTTATTGTTTTCATCAACAAACAGGTATATGATATATTGTGTTACAAATTGTCAGTCGTGAAGGGATGAAGCGGGGAGTGGACAAGCTAGCGTTAGGCGCCATTCAAAAAGCACAGGATCATTATATTGAAAAAGCTGCCGAGAACATGAATGCCTTTGGTCTTTCTTCTACAGTAGGTAGAGTGCTTGGTATCATTCACATGAACCGTAAACCAATGACGCTTGGAGAGCTATCAGAGGCGACCGGCATGAGCAAAACAAGGATGAGTCAAGTCGTTCGAGAAATGCTTGATTTGAATATTGCAGAAAAGGTTTATGAAAAAGGAATACGTAAAGATCTATATGACGTTGAACAAGATCAATACCAGACGTTTATTTCTTTGTTTGCAGCCAATTGGTCCCGAGTTGTCAGCAAAAACCGCAAAGCACATAAGAAAACGTGCAAGGAATTGCTGGAACTGCTGGAACAGGACGACCTGCCAGAAGAGACAGAGGATAAAATCAATCTGCTTCTTTCAGAAATAAAAGAAAGTCTTGATTACTATGATTGGATTAGCCGCTTAATTGAATTCTTTGAAAGTGAAGAAGTGTTTAAGCATGTGCCGAAACCTTAAAAAAGCTGTTTTTATTTTACATTCATGTAGAAAAAAACAGCTTTTTTATATACACTTATGCCATAAACACTCGGAACATCCCTTTTAATCCTGCACCGATCATCTCAACTGCCACTACAGCAAGAATTAATCCCATCAGCCGTGTCACGACATTCATCTCTGTTTTCCCCATTTTTCGCATAATGAAACTTGAATAATGAAAGGCATAATACGTCATTGCCAGAACGATGACAATGCCGATGAGAATCGCTAACATATGAAGCATCCCTTCACTTCCCGGGGTTAAACTCATCACTGTAGCGATTGTACCCGGACCAGCGATGATCGGGATCGCAAGCGGCGTAACAGATACATCAGCCTTCTCTTTGCTTTCTGCCTTTTCCTCAGAATGAGGATTTTGGACATGTGACTCCTTTGCATTCAGCAAATTGTAAGCGATACCAAAAATAAAGATACCTCCTGCGATGCGAAGTGCATGAATATCGATTCCAAACAATTTGAAAATGAGCCTGCCTGCCAATAGAAAAGCAATTAAAATAATGAAAGAGACCACAATCGCTTTTTTGGCTGTCTGGGAGCGTTCTTTCTCTGAATAACCTTCTGTTAAGGTAATGAAAAGAGGCACGTTTCCAATGGGGTTTGATACAGCAAATAATGAGACCACAACATGAATCATAAAGGAAATCAACAGACACCCTCCTTTTTTCATAGTGTCTGCCAATCTGATGTGAATATTCCCTTGTTATGTTAAAACCTGTACGGATTTGACCGATGTTAATAGAGGTTTTTAAAGAAAGGGGAATCACACATGAAGAAAACGATCACCATTATCCTTTTATCTATTGCGGTTTTAGGAGCAGCTGGCTGGATTGTTTGGCAGCAGCAGACTATCAAAGAAGCAGAGGAAAAACATCAACAAGAAAGCAAATTGAACGATGAGCAGCTTTCGCAGTTAAAATCAGATCAAACAGAGATGAAGCATGAAAACGAAGATCAAAAAAAGAAACTGTCCACCATGACAAAAAAGTTGAATAAAGAAAAGAAAGCCTACCAAAAAGAAGCCAAGCAGCGTAAAGCGCTTGAGGGGAAAATCGACCAGCTCCAAAAAGAACTGGCAACAGCAAAAGCCACTGCTCAAGCGAATAAGCAGAGAGCGCAGGCTGCAAGGAAAACAACTGTCAAAAAGGACCCAAATGTCACCCACAATCCGCCCTCACAGTGGGTACAGGATCAATATGATTGGGGCGTGAAACAAGGGTATATTAAAGAATAGAAAGGATGAAAAAATGTGATACAGATTCGACCATTGTCGCGTGATGAATCCGTCCCTATGGATCTTTTACTATTAGCTGACCCTTCAAAGGAAAAGGTTCTTGCCTATGTAGAAGCCGGTGCTTGTTATGCCGCATTTCATGAACAGGACGTGATTGGTGTCTATGTGCTTTTATCTCTGTCTCAGCAGACAGTCGAAATCATGAATGTCGCTGTAAAAGAATCCTATCAGGGAAAAGGAATTGGGAAGCAGCTGATTCGCCATGCCATTGCTGAAGCCAAGGCCGCTGGATTTCAAACGATTGAAATCGGCACAGGCAACTCAAGTATTCAGCAGCTCGCACTTTATCAAAAATGCGGCTTCCGCCTGTCATCTATTGACCGCGATTTCTTTCTTAAACATTATGATGAACCGATTTTTGAAAACGGTATTCAGTGTATGGATATGGTACGGCTGTCACACACTTTTCAAGCAGACTGAGGCTTTGTTCCGTCTGCTTTTTTTATGTTCTGCGCTTTTTTATCACATGAATCACATATTGAATGAAGAAATAGAGCACGCCGCCAGCTAAAAAGCAGACCACACATCCGAAGAGTGTCGCCTCTGAACTGAACTGATACTCCTCAATTTTCATGATATAAAATGGCATGCCAAACATCGTGGGACTTGATTCAACATGATTGACTTCTAGCAGCAGTAAAAAAACTGGGGTCATAAACACAGCAAATACATACAGCATCGCAAGTGTTAAGCCGCTAGAAAACGAATGAAATACTTTGATCATTTCTTTCTCTCCTTTATCTCTTTTAAACTGGCTGTGATATTTTTCCCGTCTGGGCAAGCTGGATGCAGCATCACCGTGTTCAGTAAAGAAAAAAATAGCAGCTGATGACTCACGGGATGCTTCCAGAGTAAAAAAAGCACAATCGAGCTGAGCACTGGAAAAAGTGGACCTGCAAGTGCCACCATTAAATTGAAGCTCGGCCGGGCAAATGCCTCATGGACGACCGCCACATGCTTCCAATCAATCATGACCACAAAATCAAAGAGCGGTCTTTTGTCGATTTTGTTACACACCATGACCATCAGCATATGACCGAGTTCATGGATCAGCACAACTGCTAGGACACTCATGACAAGCTCAATCATCGCAAGACCGGCCTCTTTAACATGACAAAATATATACCGCTGAAAAATACAACTGAACCTAGCAGATAGGCGGTGGCGAGAAGATATACATTTGACGAAAGCCACTGCAATAAAAGCATATCGATGAAGCTGACTACAGCAATCATCATGACGATCACAAACAGTTTATTAAACTCACTAATCCTCACGACAAATCCTGTACAGGCCGCCATGGCAGTAATCAATAAAATGGATAAACTCGCTAAGCCATGACCTTCACTTTCAATACCTATCACCAAATAGGCAAGCCCAATAAACACAAAGTATGTCATTAAATTGATTGCGTAATAAAATAAAATTCTCGGTAATAAATAAGCTCCCTTTGATGTATTTAACATAAAGATGGCCCTTTGATTGATATAATATTCTCTGCCAATCATCAGTGGAAGCATGATCAATATTTCTTTTAAAGCGAACTGCAAAATAAACGCATACAGCCAGCCAGTTTCTACTGGGGTAAAGACAAATGGCAGCCCCGCCGTTAAACAAACGAGAAATAGAAACAAAATGCCTTGTTCTTTAAAAACAGCTGAACGGCTAAAATAAACCAATTCCTGCCGAAGATGCGTCAGAAAGGAAGACTGCGTTCTGATTTTCTTGTAAGAGAACGACTTCATCTCTGTTTTCAGCTGCAAAAACATCCGATTGACATAACAAGCAGCTACCCCCTTCAGCCATAGCCAACCAGCGCTTAGAAGGATCACCAGAAACATCAGATAGACTGATGGCCATACGCGGATCATTTCCATTGCTTTTTGCAAAAGGAGAAACACTAATGTATTAAGCACCGCAAAGCCGATCGTTTGCAGCAGCAAATGCTCTTTTATTTTTGATACGAAATGGCTCACACAAATCCGCATCACCATCCAAGAGGCAAGCGAAAACAGTGCCAGTACAAAGCAAGTGATACAGACAACCGTTATCCAATACAGAGATAGTGCCTGACCGCTGATCAAAAGACCTAATACAATCGGTAAAAAAAGCAGTCCAATCATGAGGAAACAAAAAAGCACAGGAAAGAAATACGCACAAAGGACAAAGGGCACACTTTGTATCGCACTGTTCAAAAAGTAGAATTGATATTCTTGGCGCTTCAATTTATTGCGGGATAAAACAATACCTGCACCTAAAAGTAAGAGAGTCATTTTCATCAATTGGAGGTATAAATCAGTTGGTTCGCTTTCTCCTGTCTGCATAAAAAAGCGCAGGCTGATGACGACGTATATCGCATACATCAGCAAGAAAAAAGTCGCAGCTGCGAGCAGCTGTAAAGGATACTTTTGTCCGAGCTGCTTTGCTTTCGCTGTCAGCATACCCCATTCTATTTTATGAAGAACGTGTCGTGTCCAGATCATTGAGTAACCTCTCCACCTGCATATAGTAATCTCGATTCACTTCTTTATAAATATCTTCAAGTGCCTGATGAGGAAATGTCTGATTCGTCTCTTGGCGGGACATATCCAGCTTGACGTCACCATTTCTTAAGATCATGAGATGGTCATACAACGTATCACCAAAGCTCAAATGATGAGTTGAAATGAGAATACCAGCACCTTGATCTCTCAGCTTCATCAGTACCTTTTTTAAGATGATCATCATATCTGGATCAAGTCCGTTCGTTGGCTCGTCGAATACATAATAATCACATGGCCTGAGAAGCTGTGAGATGATCTGCGTTTTCTTTTGATTGCCATGGGACAGCTGAGCGATCGGCTGATCCATATAAGCACCCAGTTCAAACAGATCAATGAATGTCTCTTCCCGTGTGACATCTTGCTCATTTGGCAGCTGAAGTAATTGAAAGTATTCCCTCGGCGTTAAATAATCGAACAACGCATAGTCGTCAGGAATATAGGAAACATGTTTTTTCAACAAGGAGATATGATCTGAGGATTGAAGGTTCAGCTGTTTACCATGTAAAGTGACACAGCCTATAAATGGCGTCAGTCCGAACATGGCTTGGATCATCGTCGTCTTTCCCGCACCATTATGCCCTAAAAGAAGCAGCATCTGCCCTTTTTCCACAGTCATTTGAATATTGCGGAGAGAGAACGTGCGGCTATACGTTTTTTCTTTTAATTGTAATGTCAGCATCATAACCCTCCGTTTGTTTCAGATAGAACAGATGACCTTGCATCTGTTCTCATCCCTGTTAGAAACCGCATTTGATTTTAATATACATGCCTAAGAACTTGAACTCTCCTAAAAATTTAGAGCCTTTTCCAAAGGTTTTGCATGCCCAAATCAATGCTGCAACTGTCACAATGCCCAAAATAGCGGCAAGGACATAAATCCAAAAAGCGTTTTTCTGTACGTTCTTAGAAGTTAGAATTCGGTGCTTCCTTTCATCATATGCCGCCAATAGGTGAATAACATACATATACACACCCACTGGAAAACGAAGGCTAAAAGGATTCAGCATCTCATCACCCCCTAATATATGTAAAATGATACCATCCCCTTACAGAAAACATAAGTTCATTTCAGATCATATTTTTAGTCGAATTTTCATGATTTAGTGCTTAGAAATGGAGAGGATTTTGACTTCTTCTCTAACTGAAGGAGGATTTTTTACAGAAATAGGATAAGTCAAATGAATTAGCCATTAAATTTCGCGCAGCACAAAAAAAACGCTGCGTCCCACTCTCATGAAAGAGCGGAACGCAGCGCGTTGCCGGGCATTATTTATTCAAGTTATAGAATGTAGCAATGCCGTGATATTGTGCTGTTTCAGCCAATTGATCTTCGATGCGAAGTAATTGGTTGTATTTCGCCACACGGTCCGTACGAGACGGAGCACCTGTTTTGATTTGTCCAGCGTTTGTTGCAACAGCGATGTCAGCAATTGTGCTGTCTTCTGTTTCACCAGAACGGTGAGAGATGACTGCAGTGTATCCTGCACGTTTTGCCATTTCGATTGCATCAAATGTTTCAGTTAATGTACCGATTTGGTTTACTTTGATGAGGATTGAGTTACCGACACCGTTTTTGATTCCTTCAGAAAGCTTCTTCGTGTTTGTTACGAATAAGTCATCTCCTACTAGCTGAACCTTGCTGCCAAGGCGCTCAGTTAATAGTTTGTGACCTTCCCAGTCGTTTTCATCAAGGCCGTCTTCGATAGAGATGATTGGGTATTTCGATACCATATCTTCATACCAGTCAACCATTTCAGCAGATGTTTTCACAACACCTTCGCCTGATAAATGATATTTACCGTCTTCTTTGTTGTAGAACTCAGAAGATGCAGCATCCATTGCAAGTTTCACTTCTTCACCTGGTTTGAAGCCAGCTTTTTCGATCGCTTCTACGATTGTTTGAAGTGCTTCTTCGTTAGAACCAAGGTTTGGAGCGAATCCACCTTCGTCACCTACAGCTGTGTTTAAGCCTTTTGCGCTTAATACAGATTTCAGGCTGTGGAAGATTTGTGCGCCCATGCGAAGTGCTTCACGGAAGTTTGGAGCACCTACAGGCATAATCATGAATTCTTGAATGTCTACGTTGTTATCCGCATGCTCTCCGCCGTTGACGATGTTCATCATTGGCACTGGAAGCGTTTTGGAGTTGAATCCACCAAGGTATTGGTAAAGTGGAATTTGTAAGAAATCAGCAGCCGCACGTGCTACAGCGATAGATACGCCAAGAATTGCGTTTGCACCTAATTTCCCTTTGTTTTCTGTTCCGTCAAGCTCGATTAACATTTTATCAATCGCTACTTGTTCTGTTACATCAAAGCCTAAAAGCTCTGGTGCAATGATTTCATTTACGTTGTTTACAGCTGTAAGAACACCTTTTCCAAGGTAACGGTCTTTGTCTCCGTCACGTAGTTCTACTGCTTCATATTCACCAGTAGAAGCACCACTTGGAACAAGCGCACGGCCAAAGCCGCCAGATTCTGTGTAAACTTCTACTTCAACTGTTGGATTACCGCGAGAGTCTAATACTTCGCGTGCATATACGTCAACAATGTATGGCATCTTAAATTTCTCTCCTTTTGAATCAATTTGTTATTTTTGAATCAATGATGTTCCTGTCATCTCTTTTGGTTTTTCAAGACCAAGCAAGTCTAAAAGTGTTGGAGATAGATCGGCTAAAATGCCGCCTTCTCTAAGCGTCGCACCTTTTTTCGTCACGATCACTGGAACAGGGTTCGTTGTATGTGCAGTATGCGGTTTTCCTTCTTCGGTAATCAGCACGTCTGCGTTACCGTGGTCTGCCGTGATGATGGCATGTCCGCCTTTTGCTAGGATTGCGTCGACTACAGCTCCTAAGCACTCATCTACTGCTTCAATGGCTTTGATTGTTGGCTCGAGCATACCTGAATGACCAACCATGTCCGGGTTAGCAAAGTTCAGAATGATCGCATCATGCTTGTCAGCATTGATGTCTTCAACAAGTGCATCCTTTACCTCGTAAGCGCTCATTTCTGGCTTTAGGTCATAGGTTGCCACGTTTGGTGATTTGATTAAGATGCGGTCTTCACCAGGAAATTCTTCTTCACGTCCACCGCTCATAAAGAACGTCACATGAGGATATTTCTCTGTTTCAGCAATCCGCAGCTGTTTCAATCCATTTTGAGAAATAACTTCACCTACTGTGTTATCCAAATTCACTGGTTTGAAGGCAACATAGCCATCAACCGTTTCACTGAAGTGTGTGAAGCAAACGAAATGTAAATTCTTCGGATGTGCTTCCCCGCGGTCAAATGAGCGGAAATCTTCATTTGTGAACGTATTCGAGATTTGGATCGCACGGTCTGGACGGAAGTTATAAAAAATCACAGAGTCGCCATCGTTTACTTTTGCAACTGGCTCACCATTTTCTCTCGTGATGACAGATGGAATAACGAATTCATCGTAGATTCCATTTTCATAGGAGTCATCAACGACATCATACATGTTTTGATAACTTGGACCTTCACCATACGCCATCGCACGGTATGCTTTCTCTACACGATCCCAGCGTTTGTCACGGTCCATTGAGTAATAGCGTCCAGAAAGTGTTGCAACTTCACCGACACCGATTTCTTTGATTTGATCTTCAAGCTGTTTTAAGTACACTTTGGCTGTCTTCTGACCAACATCACGCCCGTCCAAGAAGCCATGAATGTATACCTTTGTTAAGCCTTCTTTTTTAGCCAGCTTGAGCAGGGCAAAAAGATGCTGGATGTGGCTGTGCACACCACCGTCTGACAAGAGGCCGAATAAATGAAGCGCCTTATCATTCTCTTTTGCGTAAGTCATTGCATCTAGGAACGTTTCGTTTTTCTCAAATTCCCCATCACGAATGGCAACATTCACTCTTGTTAAACTTTGATACACAATGCGTCCTGCACCGATGTTCAAATGCCCAACTTCAGAGTTCCCCATTTGACCTTGCGGGAGACCTACTGCCTCACCTGAAGCCGTTAAGGTTTGATGCGGAAATTCGTTCCAGTAGCGGTCAAAGTTCGGTTTTTTGGCTTGTGCGACAGCGTTACCGACTGTTTCGCCTCTTAAACCGAACCCGTCTAAGATGATTAATGCAGCTGGTTTTTTACTCATATTGACCTTCCTCCAATAATTGAACGAAAGACTGAGGTTCTAAGCTTGCGCCGCCTACCAAAGCACCGTCAATATCGGATTCTGCCATATATTCTTTAATATTCGCCGGCTTCACGCTTCCGCCATATTGAATGCGAAGGCTGTCTGCCGCTTCTTGACCAAATTCGCTTGCAACGGTTTGGCGGATGTGTGCGCAAACGTCGTTTGCATCTTTCGCTGTAGAAGATTTTCCTGTACCGATAGCCCAGATTGGCTCATAGGCAATAACAGATTCAGCTACTTGCTGCTTCGTTAAACCAGCTAGTGCTTTCTTCACTTGATCAGCGACAAGTTCATTTGTTTTGCCTGCTTCACGCTCTTCAAGCGTTTCACCTACACAGATAATTGGAACGATACCATGATTGAATGCAGCATGTGCTTTTTTGTTCACTGTTTCATCTGTTTCAGCAAAGAATTCGCGGCGCTCTGAATGTCCAATCACTGAGTAGCCGATGCCAAGGTCTTTTAAAGCAGCAGGGCTGATTTCACCAGTGAATGCACCATTTTCTTCAAAGTGCATGTTTTGCGCACCAATTTGAAGATCTGTTCCGTTTGAAAGGCTGTTTAGCTTTTCAAGGAATAGTGCTGGCGCACAGACAATAGATTCCACTTTGTCAGGAGATGGAATAGATGACTTCACTTCTTCAACGAAGCTAACCGCTTCGCCAAGTGTTTTGTTCATTTTCCAGTTCCCAGCTATAATTGGTTTTCTCATGATTGACACTTCCTTATAGCAGTTTTGGTCTTATTTATCGTTTAATGCAGTAACACCAGGAAGTTCTTTGCCTTCCATAAATTCAAGTGAAGCGCCGCCGCCTGTAGAAATATGGCTCATTTGATCGGCAAGACCAAATTTCTCAACAGCTGCTGCTGAATCTCCACCGCCAATGACAGAATATGTATCTTTTGCTTCTGCCAGTGCTTCTGCGATTGCTTTTGTTCCTTGAGCGAATGCATCGATTTCAAATACACCCATTGGTCCGTTCCAGACAACAAGTTTGCTCTTTTTAATAACGTCAGCATACTTCTCTCTTGTCTCTGTTCCAATATCAAGTGCTTCTAAATCACTTGGAATTTCAGAGATTGGGACAATGCTTGTATTCGCATCATTTGAAAAGTCGTCGGCTACCAGAACATCTGTTGGAATCAGGAAGTTCACGCCTTTTTCTTTTGCACGCTCCATAAAGGATTTTGCTAAATCGACTTTGTCTTCTTCTAATAGAGATTTCCCTACTTCGTGGCCAAGTGCTTTCACAAATGTGTAAGCAAGTCCGCCGCCGATGATGAGGTTGTCCACTTTATCAAGAAGACTTTCAATCACACCGATTTTATCCTTTACTTTTGCGCCGCCGATAATCGCTGTAAATGGGCGATCAGGGTTTGAAATGGCTTTTCCTAATACCTCAAGCTCTTTTTGCATGAGGAAGCCTGAAACAGCCGGAAGATAAGCTGCAATTCCTGCTGTCGATGCATGTGCACGGTGTGCAGCACCGAACGCATCATTGACATACACATCAGCTAAATCAGCAAATGCTTTTGATAATTCAGGATCGTTCTTTTCTTCACCAGGATAGAAACGAACGTTTTCAAGCACTAGCACATCTCCTTCTTTTAAGTCAGAGATTTGCTTTTTCACGTTGTCGCCGTAAGCTTCATCTGCTTTTTTCACTTCTTTTCCAAGAAGCTCTTGCAGACGTTCCGCCACAGGTGTCAGACGCAGTTCTTCAGTAACTTGACCCTTCGGACGACCCAAATGACTAGCTAGCAGTACCTTTGCGCCTTGTCCTGTTAAATACTCAATCGTTGGTAATGCTGCGCGGATACGAGTATCATCCGTCACTTCTCCGTCCTTCATTGGAACGTTAAAATCTACGCGGCAGAACACAACTTTACCTTTTACGTCAATGTCTTTTACTGATTTCTTATTCATGCTCGTCAGGAGATCCTCCTTTATTCTGGTTTCCTTACGCATTGGACAAGTCTCTCTTTATCCTTTTCCCATTTTGCCCTCATCAAAACGAGAAATCGTGCAGAACGGATAAAAACAGAGAAAAAGGGAAAGGGATGCTTCCCCTTCCCTTGTCCGTCTTCATTATATCGTGTCTCTAGGAAAGAACCAAGTGAGTTCCTTCAGTGTGAGAAATTAAAGACCTTGTTTTGCAATGTAAGCTGCAAGGTCAACAACGCGGTGAGAATATCCACTCTCGTTATCGTACCAAGAGATCACTTTCACCATGCTGCCTTCCATCACCATTGTAGAAAGAGCATCGATTGTTGAAGAGTTTGCATTACCATTGTAGTCTCTAGATACTAATGGCTCTTCGCTGTAGCCAAGGATTCCATTAAGTTCTCCTTCAGCCGCTTCTTTAAATGCTGCATTTACGTCTTCAGCTGTTACATCTTGGTTTAATTCAGCAACAAGGTCAACTAAAGAAACGTTAGGTGTTGGAACACGCATAGCGCCACCGTTTAATTTACCTTTAAGTTCAGGCAATACAAGTGAAACAGCTTTCGCAGCACCTGTAGAAGTTGGGATGATGTTTTCCGCTGCTGCACGAGCACGACGGTAGTCTTTGTGCGGAAGATCAAGAATTTGTTGGTCATTTGTGTATGAGTGAACAGTTGTCATCATACCGCGTTTGATACCAAATTTATCGTTAAGTACTTTTGCAAATGGAGCTAAGCAGTTTGTTGTACAAGATGCATTAGAGATGACATCGTGGCTAGCTGCATCGTATTTGTCTTCGTTTACACCCATAACGATTGTAATATCTTCTTCGTTAGCAGGAGCAGAGATGATGACTTTTTTAGCGCCAGCTTCTAAGTGTTTAGCAGCGTCTGCACGTTTTGTGAAGAATCCAGTAGATTCAACAACGATTTCTACGCCTTGTTTACCCCAGCTTAATTTCGCAGGGTCACGTTCAGCTGATACTTCGATTGTTTTACCGTTCACTACTAAGTTTGTACCGTCTACAGAAACCTCTGCATCTAGTTTTCCGTGAACAGAGTCATATTGTAAAAGGTGTGCAAGCATGTTAGCGTCTGTTAGATCGTTAACCGCTACTACCTCAACTTCAGGATTGTTTAATGCTGCACGAAATACGTTACGTCCAATACGTCCAAATCCGTTAATACCGACTTTTACTGCCATGATGTTTCCTCCTTTTATAGGTCACAATGTTTTATATTGAGGGATCAATTGACTCCCTTAATAACTCTTTTGCGGCTCCTTCGTCTGTGACGAGAACCGTTCGGCGCGGCTTTTTGAAATAAGCTTCAATAGCCCCTGCCTTTGATGATCCACCTGCAACAGCAATGATGTTTGGAATGCTTTCTAAATCATCTAGCTGCATGCCGACGGAGTGCACTTTGTGTACGACCTCACCATCACGATTAAAGTAATAGCCAAAGGCCTCTGTCACTGCGTCATGCTCATCAATCTTTTTTAAATCTTCATCTGGTGTATTTCGTCTCATCGCCATTGTTTTTGCTTCCCCGATCCCATGAATGAGCATCGTAGATGATTGAATCGTTTGAAGCACTTCTTTGACGGACGGCTCTTCAATAATAGAAGAGTAAGCACCTTCTGACAGCTGCCCTGGAACAAACAGCAGTTTGTAAGTACCGGAAGCTTTTTCAGCCATGTGGGCACAAATGGTGTTTGCCTGATTTTTTACATTCTCCCCAAGACCGCCTCTCGCAGGGACAAACATCATGTCTCTGTTTTTAGCATCAGGGGTCATCATTTCGGCAACGGCTTCCATCGTCGTTCCGCCAGTGACGGCGACGATATTATTTCCAGTAAACCTTTTTTTCATACATTGGACAGCAGCTCTTCCCATTTCTTGCTTCACCCACGGGGATTCGTCACTGTCACCAGAAACAATGATGACTTCTTCCAAGCCTAACTTCCTCTTTAATGTATTTTCCAAAAAGGTTAAGCCTAAAACGTCCTTCATCATTCCTTCAAGCATTTCAAGCAAAGCGTGACCTTCACTCGTCAGCATCATGCCGCTCGTTTTGACATCCAGCAGATTTTGTTCTTTTAAAAACTGAACTTCAGCACGTAAGATGCGCTCACTGAGACCAAGACTCGTCGCAAGACTTCTGCGGCCAATTGGTTCAGCTAACCTGATGTACTGCAAAATGTCGTAGCGTTTCTGCATAACTATGAGAAGATCTGGCAATAATTTTTTTTGAGCTTCCAATAAACGATTCATGGCTAACGACCCTTTCTTTTCACGTTGGACTAAAAACGTCCCACTGTGACAAAAAACGTCCCGCCACAGCCAAAAAAAATCAATCCCTGCTTTCTTTAATTATTTTAACAGGATAATCTTGCATTTTCAACTCTTACAAACACATTCAGACAAAAAATAGACACATTTTTACCGATAACCTGCTTGTCATCAAGGTTCTTGCTATGATATTTCTTTTCAAAATATTTTTTTCTATTATATAGAATGAATTCACGCTTGAAAATGTGCATGCTGGTGAGATCAGCATGCACATTTTTTGCTTTCAGCTAGATGGAAAAATAGAGCTGTTTATGTTTTTGTGATGGTTCCTTCTTCTTCGTCAAGCCTTCTTGCCTCTTCCTTTGGTTTGATTTTGAAATAATAAATGATGTAGCAGGCAGCCATGAACGGGATTCCGCAATAAAGACCAATCCGCTGATCCTCTATAAAGAATAAGCTGATAAGGACAATACCAAATGCGATAAAGCCTGCCAAAGGGACAAATGGATAGAGCGGTGTTCGAAAAACGAGATCCTTTACATCACCGCCCTCTTTTATGAATTGCTTTCTAAAAAAATACTGTGACAAGCAAATGGACATCCAAACCACAACAAGGACCATACCAGAAATCGAAATGAGCCACACATATACCGTTTTTGGTGCCACAATACTTGTGAGCAAGGACAGAGCGGATACGCCCATTGTGACCAATAGTGCATTGATCGGAATTTTACGTTTGGACAGCTTTTTCGTAAATTCAGGTCCTTTTCCGTCTTTTGAAAGCGCCCAGAGCATACGTGATGATGCATATAATCCAGAGTTTGCTACAGATAAGACAGCTGTGATAATGATAAAATTCATGATATCTGCGGCATACGGTATGCCGACCTTGTCCAGCACGACGACAAACGGACTGTCGACAGCACCTGCTGTCTGCCATGGGAGAAGTGCGGCAAGAACCGCAATCGATAAGACAAAAAAGACCATTGTTCTCCAAATAATATTCCGTATAGACCGCGGCAATGTTTTTTCAGGGCTTTCACTCTCTCCTGCTGCGATCCCCACAAGTTCTGTTCCTTGAAAGGAGAAATTGACGGTGACCATGGTTAATAAAATCGCAAAAACGCCATTAGGAAATAGTCCGCCATGATCTGTCAAATGACGAAATAGAGGGGCTGGTTCCCCGCCTTTCAGATGAATCATTCCGAAAATTGCGCCAATTCCAATGATAATAAACAATAGAATGGCAGCGACCTTAATGGCCGAAAACCAAAACTCCGTTTCAGCGAAGCTGCGAGCTGAGATGGCATTCACGGCAAATAATATCACGCTAAATGCAAGACACCACAGCCAAACAGGGATATCCGGGAACCACCTTTGGAGCAAAATGCCCGCTGACGTAAACTCCAGTCCAATCGTACACGCCCAGCTAAACCAATAAAGCCAGCCGATCATAAAGCCTGTGGACGGGCCTATATATTTGGTCGCATACTCCTGAAAGGAACCGGCTGTCGGCATCGCCACGGCTAATTCTCCAAGGCAGAGCATCACCAAATACATCAACAATCCACCGATGATAAATGAAAGAATGGCTCCACCTGGTCCTGCCTGATGAATAATGAGACCTGATCCAAGGAAAAGGCCGGTACCAATGACGCCTCCTAAAGCAATCATAAAGAGGTGTCTGCTTTTCATGGAACGCTCTAGTTCATTATGCTGTTCTTGCTTCAAATCCGCTCCCCACTTTCACTCTTCTATTCATCATCCTTTGACAAAATTCGCTGTTCGTTGAAAGAGAAAGGGAGAAAGTGATGGCTTCTCCCCTTTTCCCATTACGCTTGAAATAATGCTTCAATATGACCAATCGCCCAGTCTAAATCCTCTTTAGAAATAGTGAGAGGCGGTGCATAGCGGATGACAGTCTCATGGGTTTCCTTACATAACAGTCCTGCTTGTTTCAGCTTCTCACAATAAGGTCTCGCTGCCTCTGTCAGCTCCATTCCGATAAACAATCCGCGGCCGCGCACTTCCTTAATAACAGGGCTTTGAATGCGCGTGAGTTTGTCTTTTAAGTATTCGCCAAGCTCCATGGAACGTGCTGCAAGGTTTTCATCGATTAAGACATCCAATGCAGCAAGCGACACCGCACATGCAAGAGGATTTCCACCGAAGGTAGAGCCGTGAGACCCAGGGTTAAATACACCTAATATATCGCGGTTTGCTACAACACACGAGATCGGGAATACACCACCGCCTAAAGCCTTCCCAAGAATCAGCATATCTGGCTCAATGTCTTCCCAGTCACAGGCAAACATTTTACCTGTCCGCGCTAATCCGACCTGGATTTCATCCGCTATGAACAGCACATTTTCCTGTTCACAAAGCGCCTTCGCTTCCTTCAAGAAACCTTCTGGCGGCATAACAATTCCCGCTTCCCCTTGAATGGGTTCGATGAGAAAAGCCGCAGTTTGCGGTGTGATGGCTTCACGTAACGCTTCAATATCCCCGTAAGGAATCAGTTTGATGCCCGGAAGCATTGGACCGAAACCTCTTTGATATTCTGCTTCTGAAGAAAGGGAAACAGCCGTCATCGTTCTGCCATGAAAATTTCCGACACACGCAATGATTTCCGCACGATTCTCTTCGATTCCCTTGACATCATAGCCCCAGCGTCTCGCTGCTTTTACAGCTGTTTCGACAGCCTCAGCTCCAGTATTCATCGGCAGTGCCATCTCTTTATTTGTTAGTTGACAAATTTTCTCATACCAAGGGCCAAGCTGATCATTGTGAAAAGCTCTCGAGGTAAGTGTCACACGGTCTGCCTGTCTTTTGAGCGCCTCAATAATGCGGGGATGGCGATGCCCCTGATTCACTGCGGAATACGCACTCAGCATATCCATATATCGATTGCCCTCAGGATCTGTCACCCAAACTCCCTCAGCCTCAGAAATCACTATTGGCAGCGGATGATAGTTTGCCGCACCGTATTGTTCTGTTTGTTGAATCAATTCATTTGTCTGTGTCATCGTCTATTCCTCCTTCTATAAGCTAGCCTATTTTAATTGGATTCATCTTCACACCTATGATATGCAAGGATCGTGCCAACTTTCTGCCCGTATCCTGACAATGATTCATCTCATTTTTACGCCAAATTTTTTTGCATATGCAAAATTTTTGAGAGGAAACCGCAAAATTTTTCATGTAAAATAGAGGTAACTGCTGGAGGTGGAGCAAATGAAAAAAGATCCGTATGCTGCAAAGCTCGAAAATGAGATTGATCTGTATAAACAAATGCTCGATTTAATTGATGTCGGGGTTCATGCAATTGACGAGAATGGAAATACTGTTGTTTATAATAAAAAAATGATGGAGATTGAGTCTTTGAAACGCTCTGATGTTCTCCATAAAAATGTATTAGACCTCTTTGTCTTCCAAGACGAAATGCACAGTACGCTTGTCCAAGCGCTGCGTACTGGGAAACAAACCGTTCATGCAAAGCAGACGTATCATAATTACAATGGAAAAGAAATCACAACGATTAATCATACATACCCGCTCGTTCGAGACGGTCTCATCCAAGGAGCAGTTGAAATTTCGAATGATGTGACCAAGCTGGAACGGTTGATTCACCACAATATGAAGAAAAAAGGCAGCACACGCTTTACTTTTGATTCAATTATTGGACAAAGCCCTGCGTTTTTAGAGGTGATTGAGCATGCGAAACGAGCGACTCGTACTTCTTCTTATGTTCTCATTGTTGGTGAAACAGGAACAGGGAAGGAGCTATTTGCTCAAAGCATTCATAACGGCAGCAGCCGGTCATCTGGACCATTTATTACTCAAAACTGTGCGGCACTGCCTGACAGCCTCATCGAAAGTCTGCTCTTTGGTACACAAAAAGGGGCTTTTACAGGCGCGACTGATCAGCCCGGTTTATTTGAACAGGCGCAGGGTGGTACACTGCTGTTAGATGAGATCAACTCATTAAATCCTGCTCTTCAAGCAAAATTGCTGCGCGTCTTACAGGAAAAACGTGTGAGAAGGTTAGGCAGCACAAAAGAAATAGCTGTTGATGTGAGAGTCATTGCCAATATGAATGAGGATCCTGTAGATGCGATTGCAGGCGGACGCATGCGCAAGGATTTATTTTATCGACTAGGGATTGTCACCTTATTTATTCCACCGCTTTCTGAGCGAAAAGAAGACATTCCTACGTTTGTGCGTCACTTTATTCAAAAATATAATGAACTGTTTCAAATGAAGGTGAAGGCGGCTGACGAAGAGGTGTTAAACCTTTTTGAGGCGTATCATTGGCCGGGCAATGTAAGAGAGCTGGAGCATGTGATTGAAGCGGGGATGAATATGATGATGGATGAAGACTACCTAAGTATGCATCACCTTCCCTATCATTTTAGATTTAAGCATGGGGAAGGCCGTCCTGCAGCGCAATTGCAGACGAATCAGTTGCAACAAACGACAGCTACTGACACCTTTATCTACACATGTCCAGAACATACGACTGATTTCCAAACCCAAATGGACCGATTCGAAAAACAATACATCGTCCATTACTTAGAAAAAATGGACGATAATATTTCACAGACTGCAAAGATATTGGGCATGAGCAGGCAAAGTCTGCAATATCGAATGAAAAAGCTACATATTTCTCGTTAATGATTCTCAGGATTATTGATAAAGGGCTGAAATGATCTTGATTTTAGCCCTTCGTCTTCTTTTCAAAGTGATAGAAAACCTTTGCAGTCTACACTGAATGCAAGGGTTTGTCTACACGCTGGAGCTGCACCCTCATTCGGCACAGCTCATTGTGTACCTGACTGTCCTGCCGGTTCTTGACGTGCATCACTCAGCAGTTTTTCTACATTTTCTAAATGTGTGAACATCGCTCTTTCCGCTTCTTCTGGTTGCCTTTCTTCGACGGCTTTATAAATTTGTTCATGTTCTTTATAAAGCTGACGAATAGAGGCTTTCCTTGAAAACAAGACGGCTTTTCTCGTTTCCCGCATCGTTTCTACCAGCAAGGCTGAGACCTGATTCATTAATGCCTTTAATAAGTCATTCTTTGAGGCTTTGGCTAAGGCGAGGTGGAATGTGAGGTCTGCCTCTTCACCCATTTCTTCATTTACTTCCGCGCGTTTCATTTGTTCGAGTGCATCACGCAGCTGATGAAGGTCATCATCCGTACGCTGCAGCGCCGCTTTTTTGACAGCACCCGTTTCAATAATAGCTCTTACTTCAAGGAGCTGCGTGACGTCATGCTGCTTCATCAAAAATGCAGAAGATAAGCTAATTGTGAGCTGTTCGGGATCGAACTGCTTCACATATGTACCTTCCCCTTGTTTCATCTCTATTAATCCCATCGCTTTGAGAGCAGACAATGCCTCTCTTACAGCAGAACGGCTGACTTGAAAGTTTTCTGAAAGAGCTTGAACCGAATCTAATTTTTCTCCTGGAAGAAGCTCACCTGTGCGAATGGATTCGACTAATGCATCCGCAATTTCTTCATATATTTTTTTGGTTTTAATTTGTTTATATTTCAATTGGTTTCACCTCATCACTGTTGTCCATCCCTATCGGCTCATGCCCTATCTTATACTTTACCCCAAAATTCCGATCTCTCGTCTCCCCTTTTTAATTTTCAAGAAATCTCCGAACAGCCTTGCTTCCAACAAAAAAGAAGCACGTGCCATGTTCTGGCAAGTGCCTCTTTTTAATCATAGCGCTTCCGCAGCGTAGAGGACGGAAGGTTCATTTGTTCACGATATTTCGCAATGGTTCTGCGCGACGCGCGGATGCCAAAAGTTTGCTGAAGCAGCGTCATGATTTGCTGATCTGAATACGGTTTTTTCTTATTTTCCGTTTGAATGAGCTCTGCAATGTGCGTTTTGACTGTATAACTGGACGCCTCTTCCAGAGAATGTCCTTCTAATTTTGCTTGAAAAAATTGTTTCATTTCCATGAGCCCATAAGGGGTCTGCACCATTTTCCCTTTTACAGTCCGGCTGACAGTTGACTCATGTACTTGCAGTATATCTGCGATCCGCTTCATCGTAAGCGGTTTCATTTTATGTTTCCCTGTAAGAAAAAAATCCGTCTGATGTGAGATAATCTCACGAACGACACGGGTCATCGTTTGTTTTCTTTGCTTCAACGCTTGGACAAGCCAGTTGTACTGCTGCTCTTTTTCCTTTAAATACGTATAAGCTTCCTGCCGCTTTTGATCTTGAATCATAGCGAAGTAGCCTTCATTTATTTCAACGTCTGGAAAAGCGCGCGGATTCAGCTCAAATGTGATATGATCCTGCACCACAGTCATCGTGACATCAGGCTCTATATACAGATGCTCTTCATCATATGAGAAATGAAGACCTGGTCTTGGTTCGAGCTGAGACACTTCATCTTGTACCGCTTGGAGTGTTTTCATTGAAACGTCTGTTTTCGTCGCAATTTCCTTCCAAGCCTTTCTTGCAAAAAGAAAGAAATGCTCTTCGATGATCCGTTCGGCTTCATACCAGCGCTCCCTTTTTCTTCTCAGCTGAAGGAGAATGCATTCCTGCAAAGACCTTGCGCCAATACCGGCAGGCTCTAGCGATTGAAGCTGATGAAGGACGGCTTCTACTTCTTCAGCTGGCACCTCTAAAACAGCTGCCATTTCATCAATCGGTTCATTTAGATAGCCATTGGAATCAATCGACTCAATCATAAAATGGAATATTTTTTGTTTCTTTTCACTTAAATTCAAATCAATCGCCTGTCTCTTTAAAAACATTTGCAGGCTTTCTTTTTGATGCGTTCGATACGGCTCTGTTATTCGACCTTGAGATTTTTTATGATAAACTGGTTGGTAGCTGTCCGTGTCTTTCCGCTCAATCAGAGGGTTCTCAAGCGCTAACTGGTCAAGATACTCGCCCAGCTCTGCGCAGTTTAGCTGCAGCAGTGTAATGGCCTGCCTGAGTTCTTGTGTGAGCACCGGTTTTAATACCTGTTCTTGTTGCAGTTTAAGGCTCATTGTCTCCCCTCCCTCTCATCATTTTACATGAAGATTGACGGACCGTATATACGAAATAGGAGTGATTTCCATGTCTGAACTTTTTTCCGTTCCATACTTTGTCGACAACTTAAAACAGCACATCGCCATGAACCAAAATGAAGACAAGATTCATGCGATGAATGCATATTACCGCTCAGTCGTGTCCACGCTTGTTCAAGACCAGCTGACCAAAAATGCGGTTGTATTGAAGCGAATTCAGCATCTTGATGAAGCCTACCAAAAGGTAAAAAAAGAAAGCGAATGAATGAAGAAGAACACCCTTTGTCAAGATGGCAAAGGGTGTTGATCATTTGCGAAAAGCTTCTGATCCAGCCTCGATTTGTACATCATCAAAAAGCCAGACCGCCCCGCCGTATAGATAATAAAGGCAAACCATAGTCCGTGATTGTGCCAAATAGGCGTGACCGCCATTTGAACAACAATAAACAAAATCATCGCAAACAGCATTGAATTTCTAACAGGGGCAATTTCTGTTGCACCTGTAAATACGCCGTATATGACCAAACCGAAACAAGCCGCAAACGGATAGAGAACGAGCCAGTTTGAATAGCCTAATGTCACGTCAAGCAGCTGAGGAAGGTTTGTAAACAAGCTCAAGATCGGCTCTTTTAATAGAAAATAAACTGCCGCTATGACACAGGCCATGACGAGTGCCCACTGCCTTGAAAGGGTTAAGGTTCTTTCATAGAGAGTGCGATCATTTGCACCAACTGACCGGCCAACAAGAATGCTGGACGCATTGGCAAAGCCATCGAACAAATAAGCCATGATGTAGTGAATTTGAAATAAGATAGCATTGGCTGCCAGCAGCTCCGTACCAAAAGAAGCACCTTTTGCGGTAAACATGTTGATAACCACTAACAGACAGATCGTCCGAATAAACAAATCTTTATTCACTTGAAACATTTTCTGCACTGCCTGTGTATCCATGATTTTCTTAACAGAAGGCAGCCGGAACCCGCTTGACGAATGCTTCATGATGATCCATGCCCCTAACATAAAAGCGGTTAGCTCAGATATCAAAGTCGCGGCCGCCACTCCTTTGACTGCAAATGTAAACACATGAACAAGCAGAAATGCGAGGGCCATATTCATGACATTGATCAAGATTTGTAAAGAAAGGGCTTCTTTCATTTTTGCCATCCCCATCAGCCAGCCCAATATGACATAATTCATTAAGGTAAATGGAGCTCCCCAAATGCGAATATGAAAATAGTCTGCGGCAAATTGACGGACATCAGCATCAGGAGAAATCACGAGAAAAGCAGATTGAATAATCGGCCATTGCAGGGCAATAAAACAAAGTCCGACGATGATGGCAACGAAAAACGGTCTTAAAAATGCAAGAACGCCCTGCTCCTCATTCTGCGCCCCGTTTGCCTGAGCAGCAAAAGCAGATGTACTTACCCGCAAAAAACCAAACAGCCAATATAATGTACTAAAAATGAGACTGCCAACTGCAACGCCTCCAATATAAGCGGGGTTTGCAAGCTGACCGACAACAGCTGTATCAACAGCTCCAAGTAATGGCGTGGTCATCGTTGAAATCGTTAAAGGAATAGCCAAAGCTAAATACGCTCGATGGTTCACGATGCCACCTGCCTTTCATGAAAAATAGCCTCTTCTCAAAGAGGCGTTGATATTAAAGCTTTAACGAACCGGTCTGCCAATCGTTCGTGACAAAGGATGGTCTGCGAGCATTGCATCTCTCATTTTCTGCACTGCTTTCTCTTCTGAAGAAAAAAAATCATCCTTAGATTGAAATTGGGCGACAAGCTCTCCTTGATCAAGAATCGCCAATTGATCACTTAATTGATAGGCTGCTGTCATATCGTGTGTAATAAATAAGTAAGCCACACCCAGCTCCTTCTTTAATTCTGCTAATAAATCTAAAATGACCGTCTGGGTAACCATATCTAAGCTGCTCACAGATTCATCAAGTACAATAAGCTTTGGCTGCAGCAATAAGGCTCTAGCGATGTTGATCCTTTGCAGCTGGCCGCCGCTGAATTGATGTGGATATTTAGATAAATCTTTTTCACTGAGCCCGACTCTTTCCAGCCAATGAATCAGTACGTTTTTACGTTCCTTTCGGCTCATGGTTTCATAGTTTTCAAGCGGTTCAGATAAAATTTGTTCGACTGTCCACCTTGGATTTACTGCCGAATAGGAATCCTGAAACACCGCTTGCACATGCCGGCGAAAATGCTTACGTGTTTGTTGATCTGCACGATATATATCCTGACCTTCAAAAAGAACCTGTCCAGCTCTTGGTTTCTCTAGACCAAGTATGATGCTGCCAAGCGTACTTTTTCCTGCTCCGCTTTGTCCCAGCAGTCCAAGGCAAGTACCTTCTTCAATTGTCAAATCGACGCTTTTCAAGACAGGGACTTCGCCTTTTTTTCTCATTAGAAATGACCGGCTGTTGTATACATGACTGACTGCTTTTACTTCTAATAAATGCAAGGGTCTTCTCACCTCAAATCGGGCAAACAGCTGGGATGGATGGACGAGCTGCTAATAGTTTTTTTGTATAATCATGCTTTGGATGTTCAAATAGCTCAAGAACTCCTGCTTTTTCAACAATTTCTCCTTGTTTCATGACGACAACTTGATCTGCCATTTCGGCAATGACACCAAGATCGTGGGTAATCAGTAAAATAGCTGTTCCATAGTCATGACGAATTTGGTTCAGATGCTGAAGAACCAATTTCTGATTGTGTACATCTAATGCAGTTGTCGGCTCATCTGCAATGATGAGGGGCGGGTGCATACATGCAGCCATGGCGATCATGACACGCTGCAGCATGCCTCCGCTTAATTCAAAGGGATACTTGTTTAACAGCTGGTCTGGCTGCGGCAGGTTCATTTGGGCTAACGCATCCACTGCCTGCGCTCGTGCCTGCCTTTTACTGACCGCAGTATGCCGGCGGATGGTTTCAATCAGCTGATGGCCGATTGTCCAAACCGGCGTAAAGCTGTTCATTGGATTTTGCATAATATACGAGATGTCTTTGCCTCGAATGGACCGCATATCCCTTTCGCTTACACCGATCAATTCTCGTCCCTGTAATGTGATACTGCCTGTGACTTCAGTTGTTTTTCGATCAAGCATGTGTAAGATCGACATACTTGTCACTGTTTTCCCGCAGCCGCTCTCACCAATTAATCCAAGAATTTGACCGCGTTCTACTTCAAACGATACTTCTTGAATCAGAGGCGTTGTCCCTTGAGGTGTTTTCGTATGCACATGCAGGTTCTCTATTTGTAAAATGGACTCTTGCACATTGATCATTCCTTTACACACGGCGTTTGATCCCATATTTCTCTGAAAGGGCTTCTCCTAGTAAATTAAACAGAATCACCACAGCCATGATCACAAGACCTGGGTACAGCATCAGCTGAGGATTCGTTTGAATGTACGACTTCCCTTCATGAATCATCGCTCCCCATTCAGGCGTAGGAGGCTGAACCCCTAATCCGAGGAAAGACATCGCAGAAATGTCCATAATCGCCCAGCCCATTTCGAGTGTTCCAATGACAGCTAAAGGCGGCAGTACATTCGGAATCATATGTTTTCTCATGATATTCCAATGCGAGGTCCCACTGATCTTTGCAGCTGCAATAAAGTTCTGTTCCTTTAAGCTTAGCACCATTCCTCGGAAGACGCGGGCGTAATACACCCATTGCACGAGCATCAAGGCAAGTACGACTTGAGAAAGTCCCGGACCGAAGATACCGACTAATCCTAGGATCAGCACTAGGTTGGGAAATGCCATGACTCCATCACAGATTCTCATCAAGACATGATCGATCCAGCCGCCTTTGTATCCTGAAAAGAGGCCGACAATCAAACCAATGAATAACGAAGAAAGAAAGATTAATAACGCACAGCCCAGCGAAACACGCGCGCCATATAAAATACGAGATAAATTGCATCGTCCTAATTGATCCGTTCCAAGAGGATACTCCCATGAAGACCCTTTTAGCTTCATTGCTAGATTGACAGCGGTCGGATCATGTGGAGCGATCCATGGCGCACATATTGTGGCAATGAGCAGGAGACCGAGCAGCAGGGCGCAGATCGAGATCATCTTTTGATGAACGAAGAGATGTTTTACTTTTGTCATCATTGCTGGCGGCCTTCCTTTCTAGAGATACGAGGGTCAATGATCAGCTGAATCAAGTCAACTATCAAACTGCTCAAGATAAAAATACATGCTGACATGAGGACATAAAATTGAATAACAGGCAGATCCCGATTAAAGATCGCTTCAATAAAAAATCGTCCAAACCCCGGCCATGAAAAAACAGCCTCTACAATAATGGTTCCGGTTAGCAGCTTGCCAAGATTCACCCCAAATCCAGTCAGCATCGGCGATATCGCGATTCTAAGCACATGCTTGAACATGATCGATTGTTCCTTTAATCCTCTCATTCTCGCATATTGAACGAAAGGCTCCTGAAGTGTCTCACTCACACTTGACCGTAACAGCCTTGTATACGTAGCAATTAAAGGAATGGCCAAAGTGATCGACGGCAGGATGAGATGCGCCCATGTTCCAACCCCTTCAACTGGTAAAAGGTCGAGCTTCACTGAAAAAAAGAAGATGAGCAAATACCCCAAGACAAACGTCGGGATAGATGCTCCTAAGAAAGAAATAAGCCGGCTCAGATGATCAATGGCACCGTTTTTTCTCATCCCGCTGAAAAAACCGAGCGGAATGCTGACCCATATAGCGATCAGTAGACTGGTGAGTGCCAATTGAATCGTCGCCGGTATTCGATACATCACCTCATCAAGTACAGGCTGATTCGACATATACGACCGGCCAAAATCGAGGTGAATGACTTTTTCAATGGTATGAAGATACTGCATATAAAACGGTTCATCTAGCCCAAACTCACTTCTTTTTTGTGCTAATATCTCATCCGTAGGCTGGATATGAGCCGCTGCTAAATATGCCTCAGCCGGATCAACTGGTGAAAGGTGAATCATACCAGTTGTGAACAGCGCGGCTAATAAAAATACTGGAATAATTGATAGCAATCGTTTGACGATATAGCGGCCCATTTCCTTACCTTCCTTCTGTTACTTCAGTGTAATGCCAGTGAAAGGATGTTCATCGCGGTTCGCAGGGAACGTAAAGTCCTTCACAGCTTTTTGATAAACGGCTGTCTTTTTAAAATAAGAGATTGGCACAATTGCCCCTTGATCCTGTAAAGAGGATAGGACGGACGCATAAAGTGCTTTACGTTTGTTTTCGTTTGTTGTTGATGGAATTTCCGTCATTTCTTTGATCAGCTTGTCCTTATTTGGGTAGGCTGAGATGGCTTCTTTGAACCCAAACCCATCTGATGAGAGAACGTTCATAAATGTATGCGGATCATACGGCGCTCCGTAGTTGCTAAAGAAGTTCATATCAAATTTATTAGCTTTAAAGCGTTGAACCTGTGTGGCCAAGTCCACACCTTCAAGCTTGACGCCAACACCAACGGCTGCCCATTCTGCTTGCAGCGTCTCCGCCATCGCTTTTTGAATCGATTCCGCTGAGTCATACATCATACTAAACTCAAGCTTTTTCCCATCTTTTTCACGAACAGTTTTTCCTTTTGGAAGTGTCCAGCCCGCTTCATCCAGCAATGCTTTGGCTTTGTCCACATCATATTGGAAAGACTTCACTTGAATATCTGATGTATACGGCATATTTGTCGGCAGGATGTGATCTGCTTCATCCTCTAAACCAGATGTGACCCCTTCTACCATTGATTTTTTATTGAACGCATATTGAAGGGCGTGACGCACTTTCTCATCTGACAGCTGGTCCACTTTTGTGTTCATGACAAGCTGTCTCGTTGCAACAGGCTCTGACATTTTCGTTTCATACTTGCCGCTTGCCTCTAGCTGTTTATACGAATCAAGGCTAATGGTTCCTTCTCCGTAAAGTAGATCCACATCTCCTTTTTCAAATGCCATGACTCTCGTTTCCGCATCAGGAATGACCTTTACCTTGATTTCTTTTACCTTTGGTTTTTCTCCCCAATAATGATCATTTCGTTCGAAAATAGCATAGTCATCTTTTTTATATGTTTTTAAAACCCAAGGGCCTGTCCCCACTGGTTTTTCGATTCCTTTTGACGTATCTCCATTTTTAGGGAAGCCTGCTTCCCCAAGGAAACGAACCGGACGGACAACCGCCAATTCTTGAACAGTTGGATAATAAGGCTCTGTTAATGTAAGCTTAAACGTTTTCTTGTCTACTGCTTCTGTCTTTTTGATTTTTTTAATGACACCTAACCAGCTATGTATATCTTTGTGTTTTAAGATGGAATCAAAGTTCTTTTTGACAATGTTCGCATTAAAATCAGAGCCGTCTGAGAATGTCACATTGTCTCTTAAATGGAATGTATACACCTTACCATCCTTTGACACATCCCATGATTTCGCTAATTCAGGTTTCAGTTTTCCATTTTTTTGATAGCTCACCAATGGCTCATAAATCATTGATTGTGCAAATAATTGAGATGGATTGTATACGTGTGGATTCATTTCACCAATATCTCTTGGCCACGCCATTGTGATCATGTCAGGATGATCCTTGTTTCCATCCGCTCCATTGTTTGTTTGAGAGCATCCTACTAGTAAAAAGAGAATAAGCAGGAAGGGTAACACAGTATTTATCTTAATTTTCGGAAAATTATTCCAAATAGCCATAAGTTGTTCCTCCTAATTGATTCTGATAATCATTTTCATTTTAAGGAGGAAGGAACCCGTTGTCAATATCATATTTGAAACGAAATAACAATACTTATCCCAAATTATTCAATAAATTGAGGAATTTGATAGAAATAGAAGCAGGCTGCTTATGAATGAGCAGCCTGTGAAGAGGTAGATGTTTTTTCTCGCAGCATGTCATGGAGTATATGGATGATACGATCCTGTTCTGCATCTGTCATGCTTGTTCCAGATGGGAGACAAAGCCCCCTCTTAAATAACAGCTCGGATACGGGAATCTCTTGAGCCACAGTATAAAACGGGCAATGGCGAAAAAGAGGCTGTTTGTGCAGCGGCTTCCATACACGCCTTGCTTCAATCTGTTCTTTTTCTAAAGTATGAATGATCTCCACTGGAGACAGCGATTGATCACGATCTAAAGTCAATGCCGTCAGCCAGCGGTTGGATGTCGTTTCTTGATACTCTGGCATCAAATGGAAACCCTCTGCTTCGGATAAAGCGTCCTGATAACGCTGAAAAATACGGCGTTTTTGTTCAACACGCTCGTCCAGTACCTCCATTTGGGCAATTCCGACACCTGCTAGAAGGTTGCTCATGCGATAGTTGTATCCCACCTCTCGATGCTCATAGTGCATGGCACGTTCTCTTGCCTGTGATGCGAGAAAGCGGCAGCGCTCAATCGCTGATTCATCATCACTCACAAGCATTCCGCCTCCTGACGTTGTAATGATTTTATTTCCATTAAAAGAATAAATACCAAACCTGCCCATTGAGCCGCTTTTTCTTCCTTTATACAAAGCGCCTAACGATTCAGCCGCATCCTCAATAACTGGTACATCATATGCATCACAAAGCGCCATGATCTCGTCCATTTTTGCACTTTGTCCATATAAATGGACGACAATGACCGCGCGTGGTTTTTTCCCAAGACGGGCTGATTCAACAAAGGCTTTTTCTAAAGCAAGCGGACACATATTCCATGTATCCGTTTCGGAATCAATAAAAACGGGCGTCGCTTGTTCATATAAAATTGGATTTGCCGTTGCAACAAACGTGAGAGTAGAACAAAAGACTATGTCCCCTTTTTGAACCCCAATCAGCTTTAAAGCGAGATGAATTGCTGCTGTCCCCGAGGACAAAGCGGCTCCTGCCTTTACTCCTGCATAGTCCGCCACTGCCTGCTCAAATTCATTCACAAGCGGTCCAAGCGGTGCAATCCAATTGCTCTTGAAGGCTTCCTCTATTTGTAGATACTCTTTTCCGCTCATATGTGGAGGAGATAAGTAAATGCGTTTGCTTTCTTTCATTACTTGCCACCTTCTTTCCGGTCTTTGATTTCTATTGCAGGAATTCCGATAGCAACCTTCTGATCATTTATATCTTTTGTCACTGCCGCACCTGCACCGATAACCGTCCAGCTTCCGATCGTTGTACCAGGTATCGCTACGGCACCTGCCCCAATATGGGCTCCATCCCGTACGGAAACACATCCTGTCAGAACTGCTCCTGGTGACAGATGCACAAACGATTCGAGTCTGCAGTCATGCTCCACGATAGACCCTGTGTTGATAATCGTATGCTCGCCGATGACTGCATCTGCTTGGATCACCGCCCTTGCCATCACGACAGTTCCTCTTCCAATGACAGCTGAAGGACTCGTGATTGCTTCTGGATGAATGAGTGTGGCAAATGCCGCATCTTCAAATGAGAGACGTTCCTTGATCAGCTGTCTGACCTCATTTTGTCCGATGGCAATCAGCCATTTGGTTTGAGGCATTGTCTCTCTGAGCTGTTGGCTCATAGAGATCGGTCCATACAAAATGCCGCTTTGAGTGACCGTCTCTTCAAATTGATCATCTAACACCGCACATAATGAGTAATCGGGGTGTGCAAATATGAGATCTTGGATGACTTTGCTATGTCCGCCGGCCCCAATTAAACCAATGGTTTGTTCATTACATATCGGTTCCTTTGAATTTTTCAGCTGTGGCATGATTCGGCTGCTGCACCCCCTCTGTTTTAATGACTTTCAGCAAGGTCATCCATAAAATTTTCATATCGAGCCAAAACGATTGATGCTCGACATACCAAAGGTCATAGGTGAATTTCTCTTCCCAGGAAAGTGAGTTCCTGCCGTTCACCTGTGCCCATCCTGTTATACCGGGTTTCACAAGATGACGCCTTGCTTGTTCTTCTGTATACATAGGCAAATACTCCATTAAAAGCGGCCTTGGCCCAACGAGACTGAGCTCTCCTTTGAGTACATTGACTAGCTGCGGCAATTCATCAAGACTGAGCTTTCGAATCAAGGCACCGGTTTTTGTTAATCGCAGATGATCTGGCAGCAGCTCCCCATGTTCGTCGCGTTCATCAGTCATCGTCCGAAATTTATAGAGCAGAAAAGGCCGGCCAAACAGACCAGGCCGCTTCTGCCGAAACACCACAGGCGTGCCAATTTTCCATCTAATCAATCCATAGATGAGAAGAAAAAGAAGACTGCCTGCGATAAGCAGCGTCAACGCCACCATCACATCTATCACTCTTTTCATCATTGCATCTCCTTTTCACTTAGCGGGAGACTGTTTGCTTCACTTTACGCATCAGCTGCATCCGCTCTCGTTTTGTTCCTGCAAACAGATATAAGTAGCACATATAAAGAATGAAACAGAGCCCGCCAATCGAAAACAGCTCCCACCATGAAGTCACGTTATATACCGCCTGAATTCCTACACAGACGCCCCAAATCAAGAGCGCTCCAGCAAGCGGAATGAGCGTATGCTTGTAAAAAATGGTGCTTTTCTGATTCGTGATACTGGCCGTATAAATTGGCAGAAACACGATATTTTTGATCAATAAAACCATTGCCCCAGCTGATGCAATGCCATATAACCCAAGCTGCAGCATATGAGTCAATCCATAGGCAAATAGCACATTAGACACACCTAATATCAGTGTGACAACCGCTGGAACTTTAAATCGATTAAAAACGGGCGGTACATATGTCAGCGGTAAAAACATCAAAGTCAAACATAAATAAGCCGCATGAATCATGAGAAGCCATTTCAGCTCCTCAAAGGCAGGCCCCAGCCATAAATCCATAAGTGGACCAGCGAGACCTCCTAAAAGTGCGGCTGGAAACGCAACAAATAAGCCGCTCCACTTAATGGCGTTTGCAGCATATTGAATGAGTCCCTCTTTGTCCTGATTCGAGTAAAATTTCGTGATCGTTGGCGCAAACACAACCGCTAGTGTCCCTGCTAGAGTGCGAAGTAATAATGGGAACTGCAAGATCGCCGCATACTGACCCGTTGCTTCCGCACCAATGAGCAAGTTGGTCATCAATAAATCAATTTGTAAAAACAACAAAATGCCCATTTGCTCAAATGAATGCCAGACCCCAGATCGAACAAGAGTGAGGCTAGACGATAATGAGACGTGCCGCCACTTAAACGAAAACCAAGGGATGAGTTTTTTAAAATAATAGATACCGATTCCCATAGCCGCTAAACTCCCAATGACGGCCGCAAGCGGAATATGCCAAATGGCTGGTGTCATCCATGTAAACAGCATGACAATCATCAGTGCTCTCAAAAACATTTGAATTGCCTGTCCAACACTTGATATATAGAGCTTATTCGCATAAAACGGTGCAGCCCCAATGCCAGACATAACGAAATTGAGCATAAATAAAAGACCCCCTAAAATAAAGGCGATCTGTGTGTCTTTGGCGAGATGAGCAGGCACATGAAGCCACTCAACCAGCTGATGAGACATGAAAAGACAAAGTAAAAAGAGACTGATGGATAATAAAAACGAACTGACGAAATAGGAAGCGAGATAGCCCTGCGCCTTCTCCATCTCTCCTTTATGAGCCGCCACAGAGAAAAAACGCACAACAACAGCACTTAGCGAAGCCGTAATGACCGATAAATAGTTGATCATATTTTGCGTCAGATGGATTAAGCCGAATGCTTCCACTCCAAGCGTATGAACAATATAAGGTGTTAAACAAACAGACATGAGCATCATCAGGACAAACGTGATTAAGTTCGCACTAGCATTGTAAAGGAACGCTCGATTCATTGTGCTTCCACGTAGCGTCTAAGGGATTTCATCAGCTGATCAATTGCCTCTTTCACAGCTGCCTCATTTGGTTCTTTTAAAAGGGTCATAAACGGTAGATGATCCACCCACTCATATCCCTCCATTACTTTATGATCAAACGATCTCAGGACAACACACGGTGTATGTGTAATTGCACAAAAGATCATGCCATGCAGACGATCTGTCACGACAACCTTTGCCTGTCTTAGCTCCGTCCACAAAGCTGTTAATTCATCTAAACGAGTCGTTCGATCAACTCGTTTGCCAATTGTCGTTGTGATAATACCGACTTGATCGTACGTCTCTTGAATATGCTGCAGCAGCTGCTGGCGCTTCTCTTTTGTGAGATATGCTTCCTGATCCTCACGCAGACAAAGCAGAACCCCTTCACGACTTTCATCTTTTGATGATTCATTTAATGACAACACCATATCAGGCTGTTTCCACACATCTTGATCAGGAAAATGCCGCTGCATCCATTCATAGGTTGTTTGATCTCTTGCCATGAGAAGCAGTCTCGGGTGCCTCTTATACGTTTGAATGGCGCGTCGTTCCTCCCGTTTCCCTTTTTTTGTTTCTGTAAAATGAACAGTGGCAGGCAGTTGAATCATAGGATAGGACTTAAAGGTGTTTATGATAAATTGTCTTGTCCATTCTTCGTAGCGGTATAGATCTCCCATATTGCCCCCACCGATGATACAGACGATGTCTTCGGGGTGCCGGCTGCGCTGTAGTGGACGGGCGAGGCGGTATATATCTTTCATGTCCACTTCCATGATGTCATAGGCTGGAAAGTGCTTCTTTAAAAAACAATAACTCGCATAGGCGATTGCATGATCCCCTAAATTATCATGCCCCGGCAGAAGCGTGAGAATGATCTTCTTCTGATGACTCAGCTCTGGCAGCCTTTGGCGGCTCAGTCTATACTCAAGCGGATATTTGACCTTTAAAAGCAGCCACTCTGCAGCGTGTGCCTTCCATTGCTGTAATGTCAATCTCTTCACCCCTATTTCCTTGTTTGATATTCGATCCATTTTTGATAACTCGAAGCGGCGGCAGAAAGCGGATAAATCAACCGGCACTTAGCAAGGAATAAGATCATTCGCTTTCGAGCCGTGAGCTTCGATGGTTCCACTTGTTTGACGGCATGCTGAAAAGCCTCGTGTGTCACCATTTCCCGCATGTGATCAAGTTTTTCCTGAACAGAGAGCGCATTTTGGCTTTTCCATTCGTTGAGCATACAATGAAGCGTATGGTTGACGATAAAAAAGTCTAATGCTTTCTCATACAAAGAAATGTCATCATGCTCGTTTAAAAACAAGCGCTGTGCATGATAAAAGGTCAGTCCATGATGAAAATACTGCTTCTGATATCGCTGCACAATAGATGACAGATGAACTCTGTAGTAATAAAGGGGCTCATGAACAAAAGCGATTCTGCGTGATAAAGAAAAACAGCGCAGCGTCACATATTGATCTTCAATGTTCTCAAGCTCACCCCGCAGTGGAAATCGGATGTGATGTTCTTCTAAAAAGGCTCGCCGATACAGCTTATTCCATGAGAATCCAGTGATATCCCCATGTAATAACGCTTTGATTAAACTCGTTTTTTCAGCTGACCGCTCGTTTAACAGCGTCGATGGGATGGTTCGTTTTGACTGCTCAAATTGAATCCAGTATTCACTGACCACAAGATCTGCGTCAGTCATTTCGGCTTTTTCATACAAGGCTTCACAGTAATGAGGTTCGAGAATATCATCTGAATCAATAAAGGCAAGATACGTCCCCTTTGCTTCTTCAATGCCCCGGTTTCTCACAGCACCTAACCCTTGATTGGTTTGATGAATGACCCGAAAACGCTTATCTCGGGCTGCAAATGTTTCAAGCCATTCTCCGCTGTGATCCGTCGATCCATCATTGACAAGAATGACTTCTATATCGGTAAAGCTTTGATCTGCAATCGATTGAAGGCATTGCTCTACATATTGACTCGTATTGTAAACTGCGACCAATAGACTGATAGCTGGCATTACAGCATGCCCCACCTTTCTTCAAATCTACTTTGTAAATATCGTTCTGTACGGTAATACAGAAGAATCAAACGGCATCAGCATGATGCTGTACAAAATATAGCAAACAGCGATCCCTACATACATAAAGACATTAGACCGCTCATCGAAAATACGTGTGAAATATGGCAGTAAAATGAGCTGATACAAGCCAAAATAAATATGAAATCTAGCATAAATGACATCCTTTGTTGCAAGGATGCCAAACAAAAAGCCAAGCAAGCAAAAATTCACAATGTAATCACTCTCAGGCGTCAGCTCACGAAGCCGTTTTCGATAAAAGAAAGCAAGCAGAAGCGGCAAAATCAATACACCGATTTTTGTCACATTCATTCCATTTGTATTCGTTGTAAGCCATTCCTCGTAATGACCATATGAACTGCCTTGTAGCATCACCACAAACACCGAGACAAAACGATCATAAAGAGCGGTTAAGCCTAGAAAAACCATGCATAAGACCAGCATCATCCAAGACCACGACTTTGTTCTCACGATAAAATACACAGGAATCATGATGAGTGCTGATGAATGAAATAATGAACAGACAAGGACAAGCGGAAAGTACAATTTCCACTGACCATTGATCACCAGCCGGATGGCATAAAAAAGAATCGCTGCCACCATATACTGACGCATGCCATTAAAAGACGCATAATAATGAAAGGTCCCCAGAAACAGTAGCATACTAAGCTCAAAGGGACGGCCATATTGAATAAGCGTCTTAATGATAAAGAAATAGGTGATCGCCCCAATCGAGATATACATGATTTGCGGATCATGAGACAGTTGATTGAGCATCCATAAAATAAACGTAAACCCCGGATCGGTTGCGGCCTTATCCACTCCGAACCCAAATATATGCCAAGGCTTTTCATAGTTGATGGAGAATTCATACATCTGTCCATAAGTGACAAAATCGGTTCCTACTTTGTATCGAATTCCAGAGACAATACAAAGGAACAAAAACGGAAAAAACACTAGAAGCTTGTTAGGCCGCCATCCGCTTTGAATGGTATCGTCACGCCTGCCGTAAAATGCGGCAAAGCTCGACCATAAATAGACCATGATCATGTTCACCAAATAAACCGCCATCTGCCCTTCCTTTCTTACATTCCATATAGATCCATCACACGTGTGATATTCTGTTTCACATCAAATCCTCTTTGTTCAAGCTGGGATATAATGGTCTCTTGAAGAGGAGGCTCTGCATGATATGCTTCAAGAACCGCCTTCATCCATTCATGTGCAGAATCCCGCAGCGACATCCTTTTTACAAGACCACAGCCTAAATCCACTTCCTCTGTAATATGATCTGAAATGACACAAGGCAATCCAGAAGCCTGTGCTTCCACTAATACAAGCGGAAGACCTTCAAACAAGGATGGCATAACAAACACATCAAATGCTTTCATATATTTCGGAACGTCTGATACGACGCCTGTAAAGACAATATTCTCTAAAATACCTGCCTTCTTTGCATACGATTCGACGACTGGCTTCAGCGGTCCATCTCCTACAAGAACAAGCTGAAATGAGACTCCTTGCTTTTTTAAGGTCTGCGCCAGTTCCATAAAAAAAACGTGGTTTTTTTGCTCATGGAACCGCCCAATATGACCAATAATCATCTTCTTTTCGAGAAGATGGAGCTGCTTTTTAATCTCTGCCTTTTCGTCTGACCCAGGCTGAAAAAAAAGGGATAAATCAATCCCATTTGGCAACACCTCAACTCGTCCATTCTCCATTTTTTTCTGTCCAAATAAAAAGGCACCGGCATCCTCGCCGCATGCAACAAGCTGTGTGGAGAATGTAAAGATTAACTGGCGAAACCCTTTGAGCATCAGATGATCAAGCCCGTTTGGTGACTGTTTCCAAGCCGTATTATGTGAATGACAAATGCGCACCTTCACACCCGCCAGTTTCGCAGCAAGTGCGGAGAAGCCTGTTTGAAAATCCGTATGTGCATGCACTGCCTGAAATGGCCCCGCTTGCTTGATCGTCTTTGTCAAAGCTTTCACAAAGGCCATCGGGGAGGACGCCCCAATACTTGGCACGTAAAAGATACGTCCCCCGAGCCGGCGAATTTCCTCATCATAATCACAGACGTCCTTGCGGTGGGTAATGAAATCGAATTGCAGGACATTCCTGTCGAGTGCACGATAGATGTTCATGATCATCGTTTCAGCTCCGCCTCGGTTCATCCCGCCTACAATATGGAGTACGCGCTTTGGTTCACTCATCACGAACCGCCCTCTCTTTCAGCATAGACGCCTCCAGCTTCCGCCGATGATAAAGCTTCATGATCTTTGGTGATAAACAAGCTCGTACCACTGGCTTTATAGCAAATAGATAATCAACCGGCGGCAATTTTAAGAGCCAGCATGCTTTTAAGACGAGCCAGGCATTATCCATAGAATATCGAAACTTCCTTCGATGAAAGGCCGCTTCATCCTCTCTTACAAGGTATAACGGTTCTGGTAAATTAAAACCTTTCCTTCCTGCAGCAAAAAAGCGGATCCAAAGGTCTATATCTTCCATCCGCCTTGTTGTTTTCACAGAGCGATATCCATGTAAAGCCTTGTAAGCAGAAGCCCTCATCATAATAGTCCCATGACAGAAAGGAGTTCCTCTTGCCATCACCCGGCGATCAGGCTCTGAGACAAGTGCCCGCACACCCTTTGTTCCCGTTTCATCAAAAACCGTCATTGCCGTACCGACCACATCGTATTCAGGATGTGTGTCGAGGAAATGAACCTGTTTTTCTAAACGAAGAGGCACCGATACATCGTCGCCATCCTGCCTTGCAATTAAGTCTCCCCTCGCTTCCGCTAGGCAGCGATTGAGGCTGGCAGCGAGCCTTTGATTTTGTTTATTACGGATAAGGCGAATTCTTTCAGGATGTCGATTTTTATAAGACAGCACTTTCTCATAGGTGCCGTCTGTAGATGCGTCATCACATATGATGAGCTCCCAATTTTCATACGTTTGATGAAGAATGGATTCAATACTTTCTTCCACTGTCTCTTGGCAATTGTAGACGCCCATGATGATAGACACCTTTGGTTTATGCATGCTGTTTCACCTTCTCTGCTTGATTCATATAGGTTGTATAAATTTCTTCCATTGCACTGAGCGTCTGCTCCTGTGCAAATGCATGAGCCATAGAACGACCTGCTTTTCCCATAAGAGGCAGCTGATCTTTTTTGTGATAGAGCTGCTGTAAATAATCAGCTAAGCCCATCACATCATGTGGTTTGACTAAATAACCATTGATCCCATGTCTGACAAGCTCACAATGCCCTCTATTCTCTGTTGCCATCACGGGTTTTTCCGCAGACATCGCTTCAAGCAAATTCATGCCGAGCCCTTCTCTCAGGCTTGTGGACACACATACATCGCTCATATGCATCCATTCCTCAATTTGTTTACAAAAACCAGCAAAACGGACATGCTTTTCCAGATGGAGCTCGCAAACCAGCTTTTCATACTTCGGCCTCATTGTACCTTCCCCAGCAAACACGATCCTCACATTTGGTATATTCCTAGTTAGCAGTGCACATGCTTTAATGAGCATCCCTTGATTTTTATTAACATTCAATTCCCCAGCACACAACACAATAAAATCTTCTGGAGAAAAGCCATAGGCTGCGCGAAGACGCTGCTTCTCTTTTTCATCAACTGGTGCAAATCGTTTCATATCCACACCCATACCGGGAACATAATAGACGGATGCCCGCTCATTTGATAGGTAGTCTGCTCTTTTAAAATCTTCTCCATTAATGGTGATAAGAGCGTCTGTATAGCCGGCGAGCCACCTCTCAATTGGATAATAGAGCAGCCAATTTTGAAGCGGCGCCCCCTGCCAAAAATGAAAGCCATGTGCCGTGTAAAGAACCTTCGTTCCTTGTTTCCGCGTGCTTTTGGCTGCGAGCCTGCCAATGACACCTCCCATAGGGGTGTGGCAATGAATGAAATCATAGTGCTCTTTCGCTAACAGCTTCTTCAGCTCCACATATGCAAGCCGGTTGCGTACATGAAAAGGAGAGCGCTGAATTGGAATCGAGTGAGCTCGATCCACATAAGGCAGCTCCAGCTGACCATTTGCCGCTGTGTGCACTTCCCATCCTTGTTCCTGAAACCACCGGAAAAATGGAAGATGAAATGCCTTAAAATGATAATCAACCGTTGCGCAAAACAAGACTTTTTTCTTCATTGGCAGGCGGTTCCTCCTCTCGTTTCATCTGATCGGACAACATATCATGCGACTCAATGGCAGCAAATAATGCTTGTCTCATTTGCTCCTCACTCATCATGTCAAATTTATGGATAAAACTGTTCAGCACATACGGGTCACCATCCAGAGCATGACCGATATGAATTTTCGGGAAGATTTGTTCCTGTGCTTTTTCATGCTGGTTGAGTAATTCCTCGTACATTTTCTCCCCAGGGCGAATGCCTGTAAATGTGATCGGAATCTGGTCTGTAGTGTAGCCTGAGAGGTGAATGAGGTTTTCTGCGAGGTCAACGATTTTTACTGGCTCCCCCATATCTAATACAAAAATCTGTCTTCCTTCTGCCAGTGCACCTGCCTGAATCACAAGCCTTGATGCTTCTGGGATGGTCATAAAATATCTGGTCATCGCTGGGTGGGTGACTGTCACCGGCCCGCCTTGTTCAATTTGTTTCTTAAAAATAGGAATGACGCTTCCCCTGCTCCCGAGTACATTTCCAAATCGAACGGCAACAAATTTCGTTTCGCTGTCTGCCCCCATTTGCATAATCAGCATTTCAGCAAACCGTTTTGTCGCTCCCATCACATTAGCAGGATTGACTGCTTTATCAGATGAGATGAGGACGAATGTTTCAATGCCGTGCTCGTGCGCAGCTTCTGCGACATTTTTTGTCCCGATAATATTGTTTTTCACTGCTTCTTTCGGACTGATTTCCATGAGCGGGACATGCTTATGTGCCGCAGCATGATAAATCATATCCGGCTGAAACTGACCAACGATTTCGCTCATTTTCTGTTTATCCTGAATATCCGCAATTTGTGGATAGAGACTGATGCTTCCCCCATATAATTCTTTCAGCTCTAGTAAAATAGAATGAATGCTAAATTCTCCATGTCCCACAAGTACAATCGCTTGAGGAGCAAATACACATATTTGACGGCAGATTTCTGATCCAATTGATCCGCCTGCCCCTGTAACCATGATCGTTTTTCCCTTTAAATGTACAGATAGACGGCTTGTATCTAATTGAATCGGTTCTCTCCCTAGTAAATCCTCTGGCTGTACATCCCGTAATTGATTCAGGGCATGGGTTCCCTTTAGAATCTGATCCATTTCCGGCATGATCTGTGTTTTGACCCCGGTTGCTACACACTCCTTATACAGCCCTTTTAAGGTGTGACTGCTTTTAGACGGAATGGCAATGATGATCTTCTGAATATCCATCATGACAACAGCTGTTTGAATATGTTCTTTTCCCCCTATAACGGGCAGTCTCATGATTTCAAGCTTATGCTTCGTCTTGTCATCATCGATGAAGGCGACTGGCTCAATATGTACATCACTCGATTGCTGAAGCTGACGAACGAGCATGGTCCCCGCTGATCCGGCGCCAATAATTAATGCCCGCTCCTTTTCTGCCTGGAGCCGCTTTGCCCCATCATGAAATAGTCTAGAAGCCATACGTGATGCACCGATGAATAAGACATGAAAAAGCCACACGATGAATAAAAACCGAAATGGCCATGTCTGCACGAAAATGTACAGCATCGTCATAGAAAATAAAAAAGAACATACAAAGGTCTTCATTAAAGAAAATAACTCTCTTATCCCTGTATAAGCCCATACTTGCTTGTACACATGAAACATGCAGGCAAATATATGGTGACCAATGAGCAGACTGAGCGAAGAAATGGCGAGCATTTCAAATGTATAAACGGTTAACGCCGCCTCTTGGACAAATTGAAAGCCAAAAAAGACGGCAACTAAGATGAGATATGAATCTAGTGCCACGATAATTGATAATCTTTGGGCGTAAGTCAACGCTCCTCCCCCTTTTTCAACATCACTAATCTTACGTCATCTGGGCATCAAACCCATCCTCACACCCCACTACTGATGACGAGCATCTAAGGCACTGGTTATGCCCACAGCAGGATCGAGTGCCTCCATTGTTAAAGATTAGGAGACATCACCTATCAATCTTTTTAATACATATACAGCCTGCCCTTTTTCTCTTTCTTGCCATTCAGCATAGCCCCAAGCAATTTGCCCGTTGTTCCGTCTAATACTTCTTTTGATTTCTTCACAGCAGCGATCTTTGTTTTGCCGCTCAAGACAACGAGAATGCTCCCATCCGTCCGGTTCGCTAGAATCTTTGCATCTGCAACTGGCAGAAGCGGCGAAGAATCAACGATGACCATGTCATATTGCTGTTCAATCTCATAAAATAGCTGTTTCATCACAGAAGAGGAGAGCAGTTCTGCTGGATTCGGCGGAATCGTTCCGCTCGGAAGCAGCTCTAAATGCTCAATCGGTGTAGGTAAAATGGCTTCCTCCAAACTGCAATTATTTAATAACACATTCGTCAAACCAGTGTGATAACTCAGGTCAAAATATTCATGAACAGCTGGCTTTCGTAAATCTGCATCTACGAGCAGCACCCTCTTTTTCTGTTGTGCAAAAACAGCTGCTAAGTTTGCAGCCGTAAATGATTTCCCTTCCTTTGGCAAGGAGGATGTCACCAATATGGATTTCAGCCTTGTTTGGATCGATGTGAATTCAATGTTTGTTCGGATCGTACGGAATTGTTCCGCAATGACAGAGTGAGGATTTAATACAGAAATACATGATAAATCTCTCTTTTCTCTTTTCTTCCTCTTAAAGATCAATGTTCTGTCCTCCCGTTATGACGGACTGCTTGTCTTTTTTGGCCCTCCTATCTGCTTGCATCTGATAGACACTGCCGAGCGACGGCAATCCGATCTCTTCTCTTATTTGATGTGTTCGTTTTACAGTATCATCGAGTAAATTCATTAAGAAAATGAGTGTCATTCCCCCTAATAAAGAGGCGCCTAGTGCCAGAACGATATGAACGAATTTCCTTGAATTCAGCAGAATCGTGTTAGACAGCTTGGCTTCAGACAAAACATTAATGCGATCCATATTCATGGTTTTTTTGATTTCTTCTTGCAGCACCTCTGTTGCCGTATTCGCAATGGCGACTGCCTTCGCGCGGTCCTCATCCTGTACAGAAATATTAATGACCTCAGACTCATTTTCTGTACTTGTGGCAATTTTGTGTTTTAATCCTTCAGCTGACTCTGTGAGCTGAAGTGTTTCTTTTACTTTTTCAGTGACGATTGGACTTTTTAACAAAACTTGAAAGGTACGTGTATATTGAAGGTTCATCTGAATATCGTTTAAATTTGCTTGTGCGTCCTTGCTGCGTTTATGAACAAGAATTTGTGTGGTTGCCTGATATACAGGAGTTGAGACATAGAACTGATAGTAGGCTGAAATGCCCGTTACGATCAGGACAATCAGGATCAGAAGGGCCATTTTCTCTTTTATGACAGAAAACAGCTGCTTAAAACCTATATTCTCGTTCATAGATACCTCCCGACTTCATCATAAAAAGGTTATATATGGTTTCTTTTTGTTAATGATTGGATTATAAAAGATAATACCCGCAAAGAAAAATGTCATAATAGGTCTTATAGTTCTTTTTAAAGAACGAAATCGTTCGTTTTCTTTTGTTTACTTCCTGTTTCTTACGTTTTTGAATTTTATAAAGAACAATTTATTTCTTATAATGAACGAAAAGGTCGCAGAACGATTCGCCGAGGAGAAGGGAGATCATTGATCGAATGATAGGCAAGGTGATACGCATTTACCGAAAGAGGAAAGGATACTCGATCCAACAGCTGGCTGAAGCCGCTCATGTTTCTAAGTCCTATTTGAGCAAAATTGAGCGGGGTGTCCACAGGAATCCATCTGTCCAATTCTTAAAAAAGGTATCCTCTTCACTAGAAATTGATTTACAAGAACTGTTTGATGCAGAGACGATGATGTTCCATCACTCAGAAGGTGGTGAACACGAATGGCGAGAGCATATCGTCAATGCCGTCCAATCCGGTATGCCTAAAGAAGAGCTCTATCAGCTGCTCCAAACTTACCGAAAGGAGCAGGAAGAAAAGACGTTACATGTCACCCATAGAAAGCTGACCGATTCAAATATCACAGAGTGGAAGCGTCTAATGAGTGAAGCGAAGGCGATCGGCTTAAGCATTGAGGAAGTAAAAGCTTTCCTCACCAGCATGGGAGAACGCCGGGCGTAAGCCTTTCAGGAAGAATCAAATTGCGGGGAGAGGCGTTTGACGCTTCGATGAAAAAGAGCCTTTGATCATGAAAGGCTCTTTTTTCTCTTATTTTTCTTTTTTTGTTCGTGCTTTTTTCGTTATATCATTGTTTTTCCAATAGGCCCATAGTGATGTAATCCCAAGAAAGGCTAACGTGATGAATTGCTGAACGCCTTCTTCATCAATAGGAATTGGGCTTTTCCCCACAGCGGTAAGCGCACTGTTAACAAGTGCCAGTAAAAGTAACACAAGCCTCGCAATCGTACCTGCACTGATTTTTTGAACCTTCAACTATAACCCCTCCCTTTCCTCTTCACATGGGCGGTACTGCTCGTTCCCTCTCATATGTATGCAAAAGCCGAATGAATAGAAGAACAAATCAAAAAAAGAGACATCATTCCTATATGCGGAATGATGCCTCTTTTCACTTGCTTGTTATTTAGAAAACATCTCTTTTGCTTCATCCAAAGCCATTTTATTGCCTAGAGCTGAGTAATCGAGCCATGGCTGATCAGCAATCGGATAAACTTGATTTTTCTTCACAGCTTTTAGACCCTTCCAAATCGGCGTCTTTTCTAATTGCTTGAATGCCTGCTGCGCTTTATCATCACGGTTGACGACAACAAAGATAGCGTCAGCATCATAGTCAGGAAGAACCTCTTGAGAAATCACTTCAAATGGGCGCTTGCTGTCCAGCTTTTTCACGCCATCGACAGGTGTCAGACCTAAATCCTCGTATAAAATAGGACCCATTGGACGCTTCATGCTAAATACGCGAAGCTCCTTTGCTGTCACACGAATTGCCATGACTTTTCCGTTTCCAATCTTTTTCTTGATGAGCGATTTGACTTCTTTTGCTTCTTGATTGTAATTCTTAATATATTGATCGGCTTCTTTTTCTTTATTGACGTGTTTAGCGATTTTTTTCAAATGATCCCGCCATGTGCCATCATTTAAATTAAACACTTCCGTTTTGGCGATCTTTTTATATTTCGATAAGTCTTGTCCAGCTAATTCTTCATCAACATAAATGACATCTGGTTTTAACGCGAGCAGTGATTCCATATCTGGATCGGCTGCAATCCCGAGTTTCTTCGTCTGACTCAGCTGTTTTTTCGCATGTGGAAGGAAATCTTTTAAGTCTCCTCCTACAACAGAGCCTGCTGGCTTGATCCCAAGCGCTAATAAGTCATTGGTTAAATGAATAGACAAGGAAGCAATCTTTGGTGTTCCATTGTCCTTTTGATTTGTTGTATTCTTTGTTTCCTGTTGTCCACAAGCGGCAAGCAATAGGAAACAGAGCGTTAATCCAAACACTAGTAATTTTTTCATGATGAGTTCCTCTTTCGTGTTTATTTCGTTTTTGTCAATAAATAGAGAAAATATGGGGCTCCGATAAAGGCCACTACTACACCGGCTGGTATAGCATTCGGGGCAAAAATAGAACGTCCAATTGTATCGGCACTAACTAAAATGAATAAGCCAAGCAGCGCACTAACCGGTAAAAAATACTGGTGCAATGAGCCGACAAGCCGTCTTGCCAAATGCGGAGCGACGAGACCGATAAAGCCAATACCGCCTGTCATTGAAACACTTGCACTCGCCAAACCAACAGCTAAGGTCAGCAAAACGAGCCGTTTACGCTGGACACGTACACCTACACTTGAGGCGACAGCATCTCCTAATGTCAATGCATTGAGGGTGTTTGACTGCATGAGTGTAAGCGGCACAAGGCATACAATCCAAGGGAGAAGTGCTAGCACGTGAATCCAGTCTCTCCCCCATACATTGCCCACAAGCCATCTTGAAGCAAACGTGTATGTATCCTCATCCAGCTTCAATGACAAATATAAGGTGAGTGCACTAAATCCCGCAGCAACTGCAATCCCGACTAAGATCAGCCGGATAGGAACAAGCCCTTCATGCCGGTCGTATGCAAGAAGTACGATGACCAGTGCCGCCAGCAGTCCGCCGCCAAACGTAAAGAGCGGAATGAGAAGAGCAGGATTACCTTCAAGTGCGTGAAAATACGTCACAAACACAATTAAGCCAAATGCCGCCCCTGCATTCAGTCCAATGATTCCAGGATCGGCCAGTGGATTACGGGATAAGCTCTGCAAAATGCCGCCAGCTACGCCAAGGCCAATTCCCGCCAAAATCGTCACTACGATCCGGGGCAGGCGATAGTCAAACAGCACCGTTTCACTTTGGAAATCACCAAAGCCAAATAACGTCTTGATAACCACGACAGGGTTTAGTTTCAGCGTACCGGTATTTAAACTATACAGCACAACAGCCGCACTCAGGCAAAGCAAAACGACTGTCACGATAAGAGCACGCTGTTTCTCTTTCATGACAGGTTCCTCCCTTCTTTTCTGGCAATATATAAGAAGAAAGGAACACCAACAAGCGCTACCATCACACCAATGGCAAGCTCTCTTGGCGGATTGACTGTGCGGCTGGCAAGGTCTGCAAAGACAAGCAGCATAGCGCCTAGTATCGCTGACATCGGAATGACGAAACGATAGTTTACACCAACAAGCTTTCGTGCGATGTGCGGAATGACGAGACCGACAAACCCAATGGACCCGACTGCTGATACAGAAACCCCTGCTAATAAGACAGCAGCGGTCATTCCTAGTATTCGCACTTTTCTTGTTTTCACCCCTAAATTCGCCGCTACATCCTCACCGAGCGATAGCAATGACAGTGACCGTCCCAATAACATCGCCCATACGATCACCACTAGAATGACCGGGGCAAGAATTGTCAGCTGCGGCCATTTTACACCAGCCACCCCGCCTGCATACCAAAAAGCCAAATCCTGACTCAGGTCAAAATAAATCGCGATCCCAGAGCTGAGCGCATGCAGCAATGCGGCAACAACGGCCCCTGCCACTGTTAGGCGCAGCGGTGTCAATACGCCGCCAGCCGCCCCAATGGCAAAGATCAGCAGCGTACTGAGCACAGCACCGATAAAGGAAAAAAACATCAATGCCGAATAGGGTATTCCTGGGAAAAACGCAAAACAGAGAGCCACCACAAACATTGCACCGCCATTAATGCCCAAAATCCCCGCGTCTGCCAGCGGATTTCTTGTAATGCCCTGCATGAGAGCACCCGCTACGGCAAATGCCGCTCCAACTAGAGCTGCCCCTAAAACACGAGGAAGTCTTAATTCATGGATAATCTGCTGCTCAGTTACATTTGACTGGTAGTCAAATACAGCTGTCCAAACCGTTTGCAGGGACAATGTCTTTGCACCGTATGACACAGCAAAAAACATGGCAGCCGCTAAACCAATGACTGCGAGAAAAAATATCAAAAAATACACAATATGTGATGATCGTTTTTGTTGAGGTGTTCGCATATCCTGCAAAATCGGTGTCATCCTTTTCTTCATTAAAAGTCAATTTGAAAATGAGAATCATAATCATCAAAATTATAGCCGCCAGTCTCTAAAAAATCAATGTACACCCTATTTTTTAATTAATGAAGGTATGTGCAAAGCAGCGAGATGAGAGGTTCTATTTTTCGCTTGGAACAATCTATCATTTTTTCTTATATTTTAATAGGAAAATAGTTGACATTTCGCATGTACATCCCCTAAAATTACAAAAGTAAGTCAAATGTTATAAAAATATTACAAACAGATGTCAAACTGATAAAGAATGACCCGTCATGAGAGGAGATTTGAACGTTGTGTCAGTAAAGGGAAAATGGAGTATCGTCCTATTTGCGCTTGCGGCCGTCATTGGAGCAGTTGCATTCTTCCAAAACCAACAAGCAAGTGGTACGGAGAAGAAAAATGTAAAGCAGGATACAAATTATAAAAATGTAGAAATTGTCACTCTCGTAAATGACGGGAAATTTATGAGATATGCAGTCAACTATCCTCTTTTTCATCAAAAAAAGCTAGATGACAAGATTCAAAGCTATGCCAATTCAGCATTAGAGCATTTTAAAAAGACCTTCAGTGAAGCAAAGGATATTGATGAAAATAAACGCTATGAGCTGAATATTGATTATGATATGGTGCATTATGCGAAACAGTCCGCTGCCATTCACTTTACGACCTATACGTATACTGGCCAGCAAAATGGAACCACCAATCATTTAACGATTAACTATGATTTTCAGAAAAAAACCTTTCTTGACACAAAAGATTTATTTTTGCCTAAAGCCAATTATTTAAAGAAATTATCCTACATTACATATATGGAGCTTCGAAAGGACAAAACTTTATCTAAGGATCTGCCTCTCCTTCAGAAAGGAACTGCCCCTACTGCTCAAAACTTCAGCCAATTTGCCTTGAAAGATAAATATGTGGAGTTTTATTTTCCAGCTTCTCAAGTAGCCGAACAGGACCTTGGTCCGCAAACGCTCGCAATCAAAAAGACGCTGCTGAAAGACATGATGAGACCAGAATATATGAATAAAACCAAAAATAAAAATGAAATGAAAGAACCGAATCCGAAAAGAAAAGCCGTCAAGCTTCCGCAAAAATCAAAGCTTGACCCGAATAAAAAAGCCATTGCACTCACATTTGATGATGGACCGAATCCAGCGACAACCTCAAAAATTTTAAATGCCCTGAAGGCGAATAAAGGACATGCCACCTTTTTCGTATTAGGCAGCAGGGTGCAATATTATCCTGGAATGCTTGCTGACATTTTAAAAGGTGGGAATGAGATCGGAAACCATTCTTACAATCATCCTTTATTAACAAGACTGCCTTTAAAACAAGCCGTGAAACAAGTGAAGGACACCCAGCAGCTGATTGAGAAAGCGAGCGGATATACACCTACTCACTTTAGACCGCCATATGGTGGAACAAACCAAAACATCAATCAGGCGATTGGGATGAAGGTATCGTTGTGGGATGTTGATCCTGAGGATTGGAAAATTCGCAACAGTCAGCAGATCACAAGCCACGTTCTCTCACATGCAGCAGATGGCAGAACAGTGTTAATGCACGATATTTATGACAGCTCAGCTCAAGCAGCAGTAAAGATCATCCATGAACTCACCAAACAAGGCTACCAGCTGGTAACAGTGAGTGAACTTGAACAATTAAAAAAGGAACGACAAGAACAACCCCCTATGCAGTAGACACAGGGGGTTTCTTTTATGACTCCAAAGACTTTTTTTGCTTCAATAAGGCTTGAAATGTCTCTTCAAGCTCTTGCGATGCCTCAATACTTAAACGGCTGAGCACTTCAGACAGCTGCATATCAATTAACATAAGCTCCTCTTCTCTTTGAGTAACAGCGGGTTTTTCTTCCTTTTGTTTATACGCTTCATACGTGCCGTCAAACCCGACAATGCGTTCTTCGTGAACATGGAAAATGCGAGTAGCCACCTGCTCAATCAGTCTGCGATCGTGGGAAACAAACACAACGGTCCCTGGATAATCCTTCAATAGACCTTCAAGCGCTTCAACTGCAGCCAGATCTAAAAAGTTCGTCGGTTCATCCAGCATGAGCACATTGGCATCACTGACGAGTAAGGACGCAAGCATAGTCTTCACCCGTTCTCCCCCGCTTAATACCCCAACAGGCTTATGCACATCATCCCCACGAAATCCAAGTCTCGCTAAAACCGTTCGAACCACTGTCTCATCTTGAACCGCCTCTTTCAGCGCATTTTGTAGAATGGATTCATCTACCTTCAATCCTGAGAGATCCTGACGAAAATACGCTAGTTTGGCAGCCTCTGAGCGAGAAATTCCGGGATGTCCATTCACTAGCATTCGAAGAAATGTCGTTTTGCCGCTCCCGTTTTTTCCGATAATGGCGATTTTATCTCCGCCTCTCACTTCCACATTCGCCTGCTTCCAAAGCACTTTATCGCCTGCCTTGCCATCTACATGTTTCACTCGTAAAATGGTACGGCTTGCTACTTCCTTCATCGTATGCTGCGTCATTTGAAGGGGCTGAACGTCCTTTACCTTCTCAACCTTTTCTAATTTCTCCATTCTTGTTTCAATAGATTTAGCTGTTTTTTGCAGCTTTTTTTGTTTATTTGCATAGTAAGGCTTTGCAATTTTAGGCCCTGAAGATTTCACCTTTTGAGATGGCTTTGTCGCTTTGTCAGCCTTTTTCTTTTTCTTTTCGAGCGCATGCTCTAACTGTTTTTTCTTTTGTGTATAAGCTTCGTACGCTTCCACCTGCTGACGATGTGCCAGCTCTTTTTGTTGTGCAAAATGCGTGTAATTACCTTTGTATTGATGAAGATGCCCTTGATCAAGCTCCCAAATCTCCGTACATACCGCATCTAAAAAAGCACGATCATGAGAAACAACAATGAGTGCCCCTTGATAATGACGCAGCTTTTCTTCCAGCCACTCAATATGTTCTGTATCCAAATGAGTTGTCGGTTCATCTGCTAATAAAAGGGCAGATGGGCTGCTTAATGCTCTTTCAATATAAGTCTGGGTCATCTCGCCGCCGCTCTGTCTGCCATCTGCTTGTTTCAGCTGAGGAAGCAACATACAGGTCGTTGTCGCGGCAAATGTGCCGCTGTCTGGTTTTTCCTGCCCCGCCAGCACATGCAATAAAGTTGTTTTCCCACTGCCATTTATCCCTACAAGTCCAATGCGGTCATTTTGATGAATGGCCAGCTCCTCAATTTCAAATAACAAGCGATCCTTTCGAAATACCTTTAACTGATTGGCTTTTAATAACATCCAATCCTCTCCTTTCGTATCAGGAGACATGAAAAAGCCTCCCATTCTCAGAATAGGAGGCAAAATGGTGTACAAAAATAAGCGGATTGATCTAGTATGATGTACCGTTCACATTTGAACACACACATCCTACGTATCAATCACCTCATTCTTTGATTCCCAAGCTGTACCATCCTATTCCGAAGCTAAAAAATGAAAACGCAGCAAACATGGCAAACCGATCGTCTGCTCACTGCCTTCGTTCGTTCATTTTGCTTACAGGTCATAGGATTAGTACTTCATTGCATTGGGTCACCCTTCCGTCATTTGTTACGTATACGATAAAAGATTGGTTATTTTTTGTCAAGCTGAAAAGGCATAAGTGAGTCTATTAACTGACGTGTAAACGGATGGGACACTTCAAACAGTTCATCCTTTTTACATTCTTCCACTAGACTTCCTTCATGTAAAAAAAGAAGACGGTCACATAGATACACGGCCGCTTCTACATCATGGGTAATCATGAGGATGGTCATGTCCAGCTCTTTTTTTAATGTCTCAAGCAGCTCTAATATTTGTACTTGAACAGACACATCAAGTGAGCTCAGGACTTCATCTAGTATGAGAATCGATGGATGTGTTGAGATGGCTCGTGCAATGCAAACTCTCTGGAGCTGACCGCCGCTCAGCTGATGAGCATATTGATTCAGCATAGTCGAGGGCAGCCTGACTTGCTCAAGCAATGACAACACCTTCTGATCCACATTATGACCCTGCTTTAACAAGCGCATCGGCTCTGCTATGATCTCTTTCACCGTAAAGGATGGGTGGACAGAAGAGAGATAATCCTGAAAGACAACACTCATTTTCCCCCGGTTCACCCTCCGCCATGTGTGAGCCGGCTTCCCTTCAATTCGAATCTCGCCGCCATCTATCTTTTCTAAACCGAGCAGAATTCGTGCCAATGTGCTTTTACCGCTGCCGCTTTCACCGACTAACCCGGCACATTGCCCTTTTTCAATTTGAAACGAGACGTTTGATATGCGTGCTTTTGATTGCATTTGACGAGAGAAGAAACCTTTCTTATCTCCATGTTTGACTACATCATCGGCTGTGATCAACATAGGAACGCCTCCACTCTCTTCTGCTGCCGAAGTGCTTCAAGTGGGGCAGATAACCTCAGTCTCGTCTCAATTAAATGCTTTGTTTGGGGATGCTTGGGTGATGTGAATACTTTCTCGGCTGAGCGATGCTCAAGCATTGCGCCTTGATGCATCACCATCACATCGTCTGCGATCGCCTGAACAACACCTAAATCATGCGAAATGACGATCAAGGCGGCGCCTGTTTCTTCTTTCAGCCTTTGGAATTGCCTGATGACTTCACGCCGATTATATGCATCCAGCGACGCCGTTGGCTCATCTGCAATGATCACGTCAGGAGTGAGCATCATTGTGATGGCAATCATAACACGCTGCTGCATACCGCCAGACAGTTCATACGGATATTTTTTCATCAAATCATGCGGATTTTTTAAATGAACACACTCCAGTCCAGCCATAGCATATGCTTTCCCTTCTTTCCCGCGTAAACCTAGATGCTGCTGAAATGTTTCCAGCATTTGATGACCAATCGTTTCGATGGGATTGAATGCATTCATGGCATCCTGTGAGATGAATCCTATTCGTTTTCCCCTCCATTGCTGTGCTGCTTGAGTTGTCAATTTCTCCCCGTCAAAAGTGATTGATCCCCCCACCTCTAGCGAAGGGACAACAAGGTCAATTATCGCTTTTGCGATAGTTGATTTTCCACTTCCACTTTCTCCAATGATGGCTAAACAGCGTTTTTGATGTAAGGAAAATGTGATATTTTCTACTATCTCCTTTTGCAGAAGTGGATCACTTACGGACAGATTGTTTACGTCGATAAAAAGCAAACGGTCTCCCCCTTTTTTTACTGGTATGATGCATGACAGGGCTGGTGGCCTGCTGAAGGCTGTCTCCTAAAAAGTTCAACGCCATGACCACAAATAAGATGGCAAGTCCAGGTGCAAGCATATGTGCTGGATGTGTCACCATGACATTCTTTGCCTCGTTGAGCATCATGCCCCATTCCGGTGTAGGTGCACTGACACCTAACCCAAGAAAAGACAAGGCAGATATATTTAAGATCACCCAACCCGCATCAAGTGTCGCAAAAACGGCGATTTCTCCTGAAATGCGAGGAAATAGATGCCTCCTCAGAATGTAAAAGGAAGAGCCGCCAGATACCTTGGCAAACTGAACGGCTGGTTCATTCGCATATAGCAGGACAGACGAACGAATCATTCTTGTATACCAAGCCCATTTCGCAAGGACATTTGCCAAAATAATATTGAACAGCCCCGGTCCGAGTATCCCCACAACCGCAAGAATCATGACCTCTGCTGGAAAAGACAGCATGACATCACACAGTCTCATCAACACACCATCCACCTTTCCTCGAAAGAAGCCGGCCATGAGTCCAAGTGTGCTGCCAATGAGCATCGTGATACACATCGTCAGTAGAGCCGCAAGCATTGTTGTCCGAATGCCATATAAAAGCCGTGACAATACACATCTCCCGAGATGATCTGTTCCAAGCGGATAAGTAAGACTGATGCCGGCATATTTTTGAAGAATATTCGTATGTGTTGGATCATGTGGTGCTAACAATGGTGCAAACAGGCCTGCTAATGCAACAAGTGCTAACACCCAGATCGAAAGAACAGCCATACGATCTTTTCTTAATTGATTCCACCCTATCATCGTTCTCACGCCTCCTTTCGTAACTGCGGATTCATGGCCATCTGCATCACATCAGCAATGAGATTGCACACAACAAACAGGAACCCCATGACAAACAAATAGGCTTGAATAATCGGGAAGTCAGCGTGGAAAATAGCGGTTACACACAACCGGCCAACCCCTGGCCAAGCAAAAAGATTTTCAATAATAACGGTTCCCGCAATAAGCTTTGGAATAGACATACCAAGTGCAGTCACCGCTAATTGCAGGGCATGTCTCATGACTTTCAATTGAACAGATCGTTCCTTTAAACCACGGGCTCTTGCATAAAAAACAAATGGCTCGTGCTGAAACTTTAGAATTTGATTGCGTATCAGTCTCACATAGGTTGATAAGTAGCCAAGTGAAAGTGTGACAGCTGGGAGCAGAATCGACTGAAATCCTTCCATTCCACTCGTATTGACCCAATTGAATTTGACAGAAAAGAGCCAAATCAATAAAATCCCCAGCCAAAAGCTAGGCATCGAAGCGGCGATAAACACAAAGGCTCTCAGTATTCGATCCATCCAGGTATGAGCAGCATACGCACAGATCATTCCGAATAACAAACTGAACACAATGATGAAAAAGAGCGCTGCCCCTGCAAGCTGCAATGTCGCAGGCAGCGCCTCCATCATAAGGTCAAAAACCGGCTCCTTTGTGACGTAGCTCCTGCCAAAATCTCCTGTTAATCCATCTTTAAACCATGTGGCGTATCGTATAAGAAATGGTTGATCTAAACCTAGTTCCTGCCGCATTGATTCAATCATTTCTTCTGTTGGAGTCACTTGATTCACCCGTAAAGCGACCTCAGCTGGATCACTCGCTCGCATCGTGAGTAGGACAAAGGCAAAGAAGGTGATAAAGATCATCAGTGGGAAAAGCATCAATATTCGTTCGAAGAGATAGCGTGTCATGTCTCTACCTCCGCTTTATGATGAAAAATACATACGGTCAAATGGAATTTCATACTGTGACACGTGAAAACCTACACCTTTCAGGCGTTTATTATAAACGGCCTTTGTCACAGAATAAGAGATTGGGATGTAGACATTTTCATCGTGGATATACGTCAATATTTCTTGATACATTTGTTTCCGTTTTTGCTCATCTGGCTCTACCAATACTTTCGATATCGTCTCATCCAGCCACTTTTTCTTTTTTAACCCTAATTGGGCTTGGTAATCAGCATGGGATGCCACACGGAATGAAGAGACGTAGGTTTGCGGATCATAAGGAAGTCCCCAAGACAGCGAGTACATCAGATCGAATTTCCCTGTTTTTTGACGGTCTAAAAATGCCTGTTTTTCTTCTCCTCTAATATCCAGCTTGACCCCTACCTGCTTGAAATCTTGTTGAATCGATTCACTGATCGTTCTTTCGCCTGCGTTATCAGAGTTATAGTAAATGGTCACGCTTAGTTGTTTGCCATTTTGATAGCGGTAACCGTCTTCTTTCAGCTTCCAGCCTGCTTCATCCAATAATGCCTCTGCTTTCTTTTTTTGATAGGTTTTCTTTTTCAATGGGATATCTGCGTAAGGGACTGAAGGGGCAAGCAGTGTGTGCGCCACCTGTTCTGTCCCATTTAAAATGCCTTCGGTGATCATCTCTTTTTGAATGGCATATTGAAACGCTTCTCTTACTTTCGTGTCTTTTGTCATTGGTTGATTTGAATTGATGACAATCGATCTTGATCCAACAGGGGGACTCACGGTTACACCATATTGACCCGCTTCCTTTAAAGCCTGGAACGAGTCTCCGTCAATCATGTCACCATCTGCTCCAAATAATAGATCAATCTCTCCTTTTTGAAGTGCAAGTAAAATCGTTTGGTGGTCCGGCATGACTTTCCACTTCACTGTTGAAATCTTCGGCTTTTTCCCCCAATAATGTTCATTCATTTCAAAAACAGCATATTGATTTTTCTTATGTTCCTTTAGCACATACGGTCCTGTCCCTGCATAGTTGTTGACTCCATTTGCAGTTGTTCCATCAATGAAGCTTTTTGGAGAAATAAAACGGAATGGGCGTGTTAATCCCAACTCTTCTAATGTCGGATAATAAGGTTCTTTTAAAGTAAGAACAAATGTATGGTCGTCCACCGCCTTTGTGGATTTGATTTCAGATACGAGATTCAGCCAAGCATTCTTTTCAATATTTTTGACGACGGCATCGATGTTCATTTTCACAGCCTTTGCATGAAAAGGCTCGCCATCTGAAAAAGTCACACCTTTTCGGAGATGGAAGGTGTAGGTCCTTCCGTCCTTTGATATATCCCAGCTTTCTGCTAAGGCAGGCTGAATCCCTTTCTCTGTATTGACAACAAGCGATTCAAACACCATATTTTGAGCAGCCATCTCTCCGCCATATAAATGGGGATTGATGTCCCTAATATCTTTTGTACTTGCATACACAAGCTCATCTTCTTCTCTATCCTTCAGGCTGGAAGATGCTTTATTTTCAGAGCATGAGGCCAATAAAAAACAAGCCATGACCGAAAACAGCATCAACGTGTATGTAACATAAGGATGTTTTTTTATGTAAACAGGCTGATGATTCATATGTACTTCCCCCTAAATTAACAATATCGTAATCATTACGATTATTAATCGAAATGATTACGAATTGAATATTAGCATACAGATTTGGGAAACACAATGTCTTTTTTCATAAAAAAACAGACTCCTAGTAGAGTCTGTTTCGATGATGGATCAGGATCAAGTCTGGCTTTTCAGCGTGAGGATGATTGAACTTATTTTGCTTTTATGAATTGATCGATTACACGTAATGCTTTTTCTGTCCCGCCTGCTGTTTGGAAGCTTTCTTCAATTTTCTCAATCCCCGACCGGTACGTATCACTGCCTAGAACCGACTCAACGGTTTCTCTTAGCTGTGTTGCCGTTAGGTGTTCTTTATCCAGTGCACGAGCAGCAGATAATTCAGTTAGCCTTTGTGCCACCATCGGCTGATCTTTGTCGATCGGAATCACAACCATCGGAACGTTGTAATGAATGCCTTCATTGACGCTGTTCATCCCGCCGTGCGTCACAAACACATCTGTCCGTTCGAGCACTTCAAGCTGCGGCACATAAGGCTCGATCAGAAAATGAGAAGGCGCCTCTTTTAAGAGAGATTGATCCACTTTTTCACCTGTTGCGAGGATGACTTTTCCGCCAAAGTCTGCAAAGGCATCAATACACAGATTGAAAAATGCTTCCGTATCCCCAAGAACTGTACCCATGGAAATAAAGACGACCTTTTCTTGCTCGAGTGCTTCCAGCGGAAAATGGTGCTGATCGGCTCTTTTTAGAAAGCTCGGTCCAATAAAGACAAACGATTCGTTCACTGCATCGACAGACGGCTGAAAATATTCACTTGTATACACGATATTCAGTTCTCCACGATTTTTCATGAATTGCATCAAACGCGTTGGCTGAACGCCAAAACGCTCTTGTATTTTTTCTAATAGATGATCGGCTTTCTCATCCTTTTTGTATAAAGGCGTGTCAAAATGCGCCTCTTGCAGCACAAAAGATGGGTTGGAACCGATGCTCGGAATGTGTAAGTAATCTCGAACAAGCTCCCCTGCCCCAAACATATCAAAGTAAACAAAATCAAATGAATGCTGCTGAGAAAGTGTTTCCACTACTTCTAAAATATCAAATGATGTTTGCAGCATAGCATGAAAGAATGGCTGCATCGTATCTATATGACCTTCATCCACATGTAATGTCCGAATATAGTCTGGAGTTATATGTACATGAGCGCCTAAGCGTTTAATTCGTTCCTCATAATGTACAGTTGTAACCGCATGAATTTCATCTCCTCGATCCGCCCAAGCTTTGATGATCCCTAACATGGGGTTCACATGTCCTTCAGCTGGAAACGCAATCAATAAAATCTTTGCCACAAGAAATCCCTCCTCATTGTCAATTCTCTTCCATGTTAATCATATACAGACAGCCGGCTCAACAAATACGCCTGAAAAGAGATGAAATGAGTCTTATGGCCAGTATTTTAAGAGGCTAACAGAAAAAAGACAAAGCCTCTTGTTACGCGCTTTGTCTTTTTTCTATTATTTTTTAAGCAGCATTTCTTTAAACGCAGCAGACTGTTTTTCAATTGAGATTGGATCCGCATAGATAAATTCATTAATTGAATAGTACAGGACATGTCCTTGTTTCACTGCTTGATTCTTCTTCCATACCCCGCTGTTTGTGATGTCAAGATTCGGTGCTTTTCCATCCTTTGTCGGTACAAGTAAATAGTCACCTGTATACTGGTTCATCTCTTCTAATGAAATACCGAGATAACCTTCTTTCGGAAGAGCTTTTTCTGCCTTTTCAGGCAAGCTGAATCCATAGCCTTGATAGATAACTTCCCCGCCGCGTCCAAAATCTGTACCAAATAAGTATACTTGCTTTGGCTGGACGTCCATAATGGAGAACGTCTTGTCATCACCAATTTTTGCTTTGACCTCTTTGCCGTCTTTTTTCAGCTGCTCGTCCATTTCTTTTATTTGTTTTTTCGCTAATGCTTCTTTTCCAAGAATCTTTCCGATTTCAATATGCATCTCTTTGAAGCTGTGTTCACTTGTTGTGAAAGTGATCGTTTTTGCGATTTTTTTATATTTTTCAACTTGATCATTTTGTGAATATGCAATGATGAGATCAGGCTTCAGCTTAGCGATTGCTTCCACATTTTCCATCGGCACCCGCTTCACACCTGTTTCGTCTAAAAAGGATGATTTAGGATAGACATCTGTCATGCCAACAGGTGTCACACCTAACTTTTTAAAATTCCCAAGCTGCGCTGTTAACACAACAATTCGCTTCGGCTTGGCAGGAATGGTGATCTTTTCACCCGTTTCTGTTGTATATGTACGTGTACTTGCTGCTTGCTCTTTATTCTCTTTCTGCCCGCATGCTACTAACAGCAGTGCCAGCAGACTGACTAGCCAAATCATTTTTTTCACTTACAAAACCACCTTTAATTGAGAATGATTATTAATTATAGCATAAACAGTGTGGCTTAGATGTATATTTTTAGAAGTGAATGCCACACACAAAAAAACCTCTCCTGTTGGAGAGGGTTCGAGGACCTTTTTCTATTGTGAACTAAGTCAAGTACACGCGCAGAGAATGTATAAAACCCCGACACGATGGATGCTATGAGAATATATCTTGTGAATATTTTTTGTATACATTTAAAGTTTTTAATTACAGGATCTTATTAAAGTAAAACACCCTTTGGTTGAAGAACATTATTCAAACATTAAAATTTTGGGGTCTTTATTGTAACAGTGAACAAGCATAGCATGTAATTGTCCCCTATGATGATAAACATGTGCTAATATCTCTAACAACCATTCATACCTTGTATATGTCACACCCCAATATGAAGTGGTACGAGACAGTAGTTCTGTGTCCGATAATTTCATATAATTATTTTTTAATGAATGAAAATTAGTCATTAAGCCATTTTCTATCGACTCTAAAGTTTTATATGATACATTAGCATAAAATTTTTCCATCTCTTCTTGGGTAGCCTCATTAGCAATACGCCAGTCAGCTTCACAAATGATCGCAATGTGTTCCAGCAACTCTCCGATAGACTGCTTATGAGGTGTTGGTTTTTTTTGTAAATCACCTTCTTCTAATTGACTTACTATTTTTAATAATGTTTTAACAGCTACTTCAATTTGATGTAAAACACTTTCACAATTCATTAGTGCCTCCTTATTAAAGAATTCTGCCATTTTAGTTGAACAAGCTTTGAGAATATTGTTGATGCAATGATTTTATACTCCAATTATAGATTAAATTTACTTAATCAATATCATAAAGAAAATTTATCTTTTTAACAATTTTAATCTGTGCTTTTCGATACAAAATGAACTACTTCACTTAAACGCTGATAAATAGTGAAGTTCCTCTCAATTTACTCACACAATACCACTCATAAAAAAACAAAAAACCCTTCATTTCAAAGGGTTTTCAGGTTCTTTCACAAATGATAAATCGAATCCTATCGGATACTATAGACGCGCTCGGAGAACGTATAATTTGTGTCTTTAATTACTGTTGTAACAACGTTTTAAAATGACCTCGTGCAAAATTTTTGCAAAGAATATTTCTATTAACACTTTAAATCACTATTAACTTTACTTTAATGCTATCATGAAGAAATTTTATCTTTTTTTACAATTTCAATCAAAGTTTTAGTTCTTCTCTTACCGTACATAATTCTCAGAAGATCTTCGAGGATATAAGAATCCCAATTGATTAAGCTTTCGCGTATTAAAAAATAATTCAAAAGAAATATTTTATCAACAACATTATCAAACAGTTTAAAATATTCAGCTCTATCTATAATAGTATTATTATGCAGGCTAGAGAAATATTCAACATTCGTTATAGGAGTACCGCTTGATACCGAATGGGACACTGCACTTAATTTCTGATAAAAAAATAAATTCTTCTCAACTGAATCATAATACTCGCTAAAATCATCTTCATCTAGGCATTTTTTCAAATCATTAATAAATTTTCTTTTAGTTTCTTTAAATCGAAAATCTAATTTTTGAAATTCAAGAGTAGGATTATCATTTAGCATAACGCCTCTCTCTTTTTCCAATACGAATTTAAAATTTGCCTCTTGGGCAGCTCTCAGTAATAATAAAGCACCCCTACATTGCCCAGTTATAAGTGCATAAAATGATTCAAGTAATAACGAAAAAGTCATATCAAATTCGGAATCAAAGTAATTTTTCGTCTCTGCTTTGTTCTTAAGATAACTAAGTGAAAATATATATCCGAAAATGCCATTAATTGCAGTTGAATTTATTGATAAAAATTGATGATTAACTCCTTCTAAACTATTAATTTTTTCTAACTCATCATTGAAATAGTCATTTAAAGTTTTCACTTTTCTTTACTTCCTTTACTTACTGTGTTGAACCAACCTATAACATTATCTTCTATAGTTTTTGATGATCTTTGCACTCTAGGATCATCATTTTCATCATTGATGTCTTTTTCGTCCAGGTAAACCATAATTAATTTTATATATGTAGATACTATTGAAGGATCGTATTCTTTTGAGATATCATTAAGTAGCCTAGAGGCAAGATAAGGTCTACCTCTGAACACATAATCTTTATAGTTTTTTTTGAATACTTCTTTTATAAAGCCTTCTAAATCTTTCTTATTTTTAAGAATATTTCTTTCAGTAATTAATTCATAAAGAAGCCCCAAAAATAAACTTTTAGTTTGTTGTAAAGTAAACTTGTTTTTATTTATTACACTAAACTCAATTATAAAATCTTTTTTACTTTCAATCTTTTTCATGTTCTCCCTCCGAATCATCTTCCACCAACCTTCTGATTTCTAAGACAACCCTTGTAATAGAGTTTTTCAGTGCATCATGTTTTGCTCCACTTTCATCATATAAAGAGAATTTCAGAGGAACTGAAGACTGATATGGTATTTCTGTATCAAAGAAAGGCAGATTGATGTCCCTCTGAAGTGTTCTTTTTAGCTTACTTTCAATAGTCATATCATGCGTTAAAGTAAATAAAATTCCTAGGGCTTTAATTGATGGACGACTTATATTATTTCTAAGTATGTTATACACACTAATGATCCTTGAATCTTCATTATAAAAAGTATCATTAACTAAGTTACTTAGTAAAGCAATACCTATACTAGAGAATAAATCAATCTTACTTGGAATTATATAATGATCTGAAGCAAATAAACTAGCCTGAGTTAAAATTGTCCAATTGGGTGGACAATCAATAATTATATAATCATAATTCTTTCTTAATTCATATTTATTGAAATGATCATCTAAAACATTATGTTTTCCACTCGTATCACCGTATAAAGATTCAAATAAATCTAAATCTCCCGGTATTAAATCTAAGTTGTCTTTTAAATTATAAACCAAAGAAAGGTTTTCTGGTTTAAGAACTACATCCTTCTTCATAAATAACGACTTTACTGTCATTCCTTTTGCTTTTAATCTATTATATATTAACTGAGACAATATTTCTTTCTTATAATTATCTTTATTAGAACCATCATGTTGTTCACTCTCTTCGACTTGCACCTCGCCTGAAGGTGATACAACCTCTTCGTATTTCTCTTTTGCCTCTTCATACACACTTAATAATAACGCTTCCTCTATTTCGTTCTTGTGATACATAAATTGATGATTAAGTAACGCTTGTGTAGCGTTAAATTGCGGGTCCATATCTATTACTAAAACTTTTAGGTTATCACGAGATAAAGCATCAGCAATATTAATCGCTGTTGAAGTCTTCCCCACCCCACCCTTTAAATTTATAAATGAAATAACTTTAGCTTTATTAGCATCCATTTTCCTCACTCCATTGTACTTATTTTAGATATCTTTTACTATAGATCATACAATATGTGTACTTTTTTGTAAAATTAATGTAATGAGTTTATTAAAAATTTTTAAACTAAAAAACTATATTCAAAAACTTTTAATCTTAACTTTATAATATCATCGAGCACATGTAGACATGCTGATAAAATAATAGAGAAAACGTATATCTCTTCAAAAATGTCGTATTTAAAATTTAATTACTTGAAGACTTTCATTCAATATGAATGAAAGTCTTCTATTCTATACGAATTCAAACTATAATCACTTCAATTAAGAACTTATAATGATATATCCATATAACATTTTTCCAAATGAGCTATAAATATATTGACTTATTGAATATTCCCCCATCTATGTCCTCTCTCTGCTATTAGTTTTTTATCCATTCCATGTCATCTTTTGTCCATCCCTCTGGTAAGCCATTCGGGAATGGATCATCTGCATACACTGGCTTCAAAAGAACCTCATCATATTCTTTCGTTTCTGAATCCATATGAGCATACATATGAGCATATAGCTCTAGTTGCTGTTGCACATCTACCATAACGAGATTCACACCCATAGGATGTGATTTAAGTTTCATTCCATAATTCCCCATATAAGACCAAATAGGGCTATAAAACTTACGACCACCATCCACAAGATCATACGTGATTCTTTTATCTTTCTTCTCGACCTGTTCATCATTGAATAGGTGTCCTGTATGACGCTCCACGTTTATATGCGGAAGCTCATACGTAATATCATACACCGATGTTTCGCCCTTCATTTCACTGCTATGCTTCGTTTCTTCCATTTCAACTAAAGAACGGTTTCCGCTTTTCTTGTATGTCAAATAACTATCGACTATATTAGTAGGGACTTCAAAATCAAATGCAGGCGCAACCTTTCCGCCGATTTCATTTTCATAATGAAGATTCACTTTCCTTTCAAAGCCATAACCTGTTTTCTTTTTTGGAATTTGACTAATCGGTATACTTAACTGCTCATAAAACACCTTTCCCATCAAAGGCGTTTTTTCTGTCATGACAACACCCTTGTAAGACAGATTTTTGTCTTTTCCCGCATCTGCCTTAATCGTTTTTTCACTCGCTGCGTATCCATCCGTTGCAAGTAAATTTTTCGCAAAATCAATTTTAAAATCGTTTTTGCTGAAGTCTGTAAACTTCACTGTGTAAAGAGCCTTGTCATTTACCTTCAAATACTTCGCAGGGATTTTCATATCAATCTTCTTAGGTAACTCTTTTGCTGTATACATTTTTGATGTGACTTTTGTTGAGCCACGATATAGACCTACTGTGATTTTTTTGCCGGACATTTCTTTCAAGCTAGACTTGTAATTCAATTCTTTTGACAAAAACACTTTGACAGGAAGACCCTTTTCCCATTGCGCTGTATATATTTGCAGTTTTTCAAAGCCCAATTTTCCAAGTGGCTTGTCATAATAATAATTAATCGTGATGTTTTTTGACCCCACTGTTCCGCTTTCTTTGTCTCCATCAGTCCTTACATAACGATATGTGTATTCTCCATTTTTGATAGAAGGGTGCTTTTCTGAATACTTTTCACCACGCACCTTTTTGTAATTCTTACTTTCCTTAATTTTTTCACCTGTACGGTTATCATAATAATTAACCGTCACAGATCGCTCCAAATTATAGTAAAACTTGATCGTCACATCTTTGTTGCTTAATGTACCTGTTTTCTTATTTGTGTTCACAGGAATAAATGTTTCTTTTCCTTTTGTGATAGACGCTTTTGGCGCAAATGAATATGTTGAACCTATGTTTCTTGTGTAACTCTCTTTTTCAAGAAGATCCCCCGAATACTTGTCTATATGTTGTACATTGATGTTCTTTTGACGCTTCTCAAATTTCGTCTTAAATGAAGTAGTATTGTTTGGGTCTGCAAACACTTCGCCAAACCCTAATACTTGATAACTACCTGTTGAAGGTTTGGTGATCAAAGGTAGATAAAGAGCCATATCACTTTCCAGCTTTCCAGTATTATAATTTATCCCTACATTCAGCCCAGCTTCTAAATGTACTTTTTGATACCCATACACACGCATAGTACCATTTGTTACTTTCTTCCTTGTTGCTTCATTTACAATTGTGACACCCTTAGGCACTTTAATTTTCACACTGTTTTTCTTAGATGTTTTCAAAGTTGTTGTTTGTGAAATTTGTTTATTATCTTTCACATGGACCGATAGATCATTTTTAGAAAATTTAATAGAGTTGTCTATATCTTCGCCATTTATAACTAAATCCCATAGCTTGTCATACTTAGGAAGACTTTTCCCCGAATCTCCACCAGAATATAAACGGTCTAAGATCAATGATGTAATGACAATACCTTGTTTTTTATTTTTAAAGATATTTTCTTGACCACCCCATCCATAATACAAAGCCCTTTGCACTCTCGCATTATCATAAGGTGTCGCTTCTTTAAACTTTGAACCTGTCGGCGGTGACGCTTTAGAATGCTGAAAACAAAAGGCCTGTTTCCCATCTACCCTAAAATCTCCGACAACTGAACCACGATAAGTGACTGCTCCTTTATATTCAATTTTGGGAGTCGCTGCCTTCGCTTTGGATGGCTTTAGAAAAGAAAAAATGGAATCGATCAACCCTTGTTTGTCTTCAAGGTCGCTTTCCATTAATAGTTCTTGATTTATATCTCCTTTTTCAATCAATCCGTTAAGCGTTGCTTTGACACGTTCACCGTCAACTTGCATATAGAGCACTTCGCCATTCATTTCTAAATATCCGTCATGGTTAACACCAAATGTTTCTATTCCTTCACCTTTTGCATGAACAGAAGGTGAATATCCTATGATCACGCTAAAAAGCATGATTACAATTACCGCTAAAAGTTTTCGTTTCCCTAGCGACACTTTATTTTTCATTTCGACACCTCTCACTTTTTCAAAATAAAAAAGGCATCCTTTTTAGAATGCCTTTCAATCACTTTCACTTATTCAACTTGTCCCATGGTACACCATCAAGATCATTTCCATCATACTTATATTCCTTATACGTTTTACCTGGAGATTGGTCTCCACCATGATTTTTGATATTTCCTTCGCCTGTTTTAATACCATTTGTAGACGTACCACCATTTGAACGTTTAGGCGCTGTTTTTTTAGGAGTGTTCACATGACTATATGACTTTTTAGAACTGGTTGATTGTTTTGGTTTTTTAGAGCTTGTCACCGATCTGTTAGAACTGGTAGACCCATTAGATGGCTTCGTATGGCTGTATGATTTATTAGAGCTAGTTGAACCATTAGAAGAGCTGTATGATTTCTTAGAAGCCACTACTGGAGCTTTAGACGTTGAAGTATTGTTATTCTTCTGCTCTACCTTATTTATCGACTGGCTCTTTTCTTCTTTTTTGGTTGCTACTGTTTCACTTTTCTTTGAATCTATTTTTTTAGTTTTCTTTGAATCTGCTTTTTTACTTTTCTCTACCTTGTCCTTTTTAGGGCTTTCCTTCTTCTTCACTTCGTCTTCTTTCTGCCCCTTAGTTTCAGTCTTTTTAACATTGGTGACAGAAACTGTTTTTGCTTGCTGTTTTTCCTGTGTTTCTTGCTTTGCGTTAGCATTAAACCCCCAAATAATACCGCCTACTAACACGCCCGCCAACCCTAGACCAACAACAGCTTTGACCATTGTATTTTTCTTTGCTTTCATTTGTCTAATCCCCCAATTTTCCGCTATTCATTTAGTCAATTATATCACGAATTAGCATTATTTTACATAAAAGAACAAAAAGAAAAACAATCAATCCCCCTATTCCCCCAAATCTTTGGGGGACTCCCTCGCCGGTAGGCAGCTCAAAAGGTGTGATGACCTTTTGAGACATTAAAAGGGTTTGGGGGCGCTGATTGTTTCAACTCCTTAAATTCTCCATCACTTCGTTCAGTCCGATTTACCGTTGACACAAACCTTATTCGCACCACTGGACTTTGATTCGATTGATCTTAGATACATTTCAAATAGTTCTTTCATAAAAGGAATAGCTCTAATTTCTTGCCTCAATCCTATCACCTCATTTGCATTTCAGCTAAGAACGTTTCTAACATGTCTATATGCTTCTTTTCTAACTTCGCATTAAGGAGCAGATACTCGTAATCAAACCACCATTTCATGAATTGGCGTTAAGTAGGCTTCCAACATTTTTTCATGCTTATCTTGTAATTCCGCATCTGTAATCATGTCCGATAGATCATTTTTTCCTAAAGCTCTATCAGCTTCTAAAATCATTTTCATTGTTGGCGCACAACTATTTTTCAACCAATTACGAGACTTTTCATAGAAATCTGTTTGCGGCTTTGTATACAACCTTAACTTCTTTACATCACCGATAAATTCTAACCAAAAAGGGCTTGTTTCCCTTTTCCTTTTTTCCTCTGGCCCATCTTCTTCAACAAAGCGAACATAATTATTAATGATAGCCATACCGATACTGGTCAAATTCCTATCTTTAATTAGTTCACCAACAGCAGAATGAGCACGTTCATTTTTTAGTCTTATTTCATACCTGTTCCAGTCTTCCATCTCTTCATAGGGAATGTTATACTTTTCAGCTTGCTCGAAATTCTTTTCATAAAAACAAAGATATGCATCTGATTTTTTTGATCCGAAATATAACGTTGTTCCCCCAAGTCGCCCATCGCCAATATCTAGCGACCCATTGTAGTCAGATTTACGAAACCTTGAGACACATAATCCCTTTTGTGCTTTTTCTAAAAGAGATGGTATTGTGAAATAAGTTCGTTTGTCATCAATCGCTATATCTAATCTTGTAAAATTGCCTTTCTCATTCAAACAATCTTGAAAGAAATCAAACCAAGTCTTTTTCCTACATTCCAAGAAAGATTCGAACTGTCTACAACCTTTACCAGAAAACTCAATCAGAATACCCCTTTCATCATCTGGAGAACTATACATGACTTTGATCATATCCATCTCCCACGTTCCAATATATCCGTAAAAGCCTTTCGGCTTCTCTGTCATATAATCTCTGTTAATATGCAGGACGTTTTGAATGATATGGTCAATGTCATGTGTTTTAAAACTAACTCTTACATAGTCAACCATTGATATTAAATTTTCTTCTTCTTTTTCATTTTTCCGTACTACCCCCCTGTTAGACAGGAAAAGGTTTTATGTCGACAAAAAATGACCCCTCTAACAGAGTCATTAAAATGGATATTGAAACAATGCAACTTTTTAAAGGTTTATTTAAAACATTAATACCCAATCATTATGAACTAATTTTTGTTAGTCCTACAAACCCTAAACAAGTTTTAACAAATGAATTTGTTAATAAGATACTTAAGAAAACTTTGAACGACTTAAAAATTGAACCTGTAACAATTCATGGTCTAAGACACACACACGCCAGCATACTTCTTTACAAGAAAATATCTATTTATTATGTTTCAGAAAGGCTAGGACATGCTAGCATTGACACAACCCTTAGATATTATGCTCATGTGGTAAAGGAGCTTAGAGAAGAAGATACTAAAAACACTTTAGATTTGTTTCAAAAAATGTTATCACTTGAAAGAGCCACAAGTGAAAAATTTGTGCAAAATAAAATGAAATAATATCGTTTTCTAACGTTTACTCACGTAATTTCAATTACATAAAAAACAAAGAAAACCCTTTATCTAAAAGGGTTTTCAGCTTTTTACAAATTTTCAAATCGAATCCTATCGGATACTCTAGACGCGCTCGGAGGGATTCGAACCCCCGGCAGACGTGGTACCGGAAACCACCGCTCTATCCAACTGAGCTACGAGCGCACGATATGTTTTTTGAACGTCAGCATATCAAATTATAAGGGAAATGCTGCAAGAAAGCAATGAAATTATGATGACTTCAAAAAAGAAGCCTGCACCATAAAGATGCAGACATTTCTATTATGCATTTTTAACAGATGCAATAATGTTTCGTTCTATGTTTTCATTTATTTCATCCACTGTTTTCACAAGACAAATGATCCCATCAATAAACGGCCAAATGAACAAGGTCAACCATCCTAAAAGAAGCATGACCACTGCATAGCCTTTCTTTTCATCTAAATAAAAACGATGAATTGCAAAAGCTCCAAGGAACCACCATAAAAGAAAAACAACTAATTTCGACTTTTTTTTGGCTTGAAGTTCAGTTGACACAACAATTCGCTGTTGATCAGTCAAACCACTTTTTTCTAGAAGTAGATTATCCACTCTTTTTCCTTCTTTCCGACTATATATAATTACAACATAGGTAATATTACCTCATAACAGAAAGTTTTACCATATTTTTTTAAAACTTTTCCATGGTTTAAGAAAAATAATTTTGGGAAAAATAACATGTGGCTGTCGAATTTTTTGATTGCGTTTTGTTTGACCTTTATTGACCAAAAATGTATCATTGAATTACATACTTACCTAAAAGGTGAAGGAGGAACATTATGAATTTAATACCTACAGTCATTGAGCAAACAAATCGTGGGGAAAGAGCTTACGACATTTATTCTCGTCTTTTAAAAGACCGTATTATCATGCTTGGTTCTGCGATCGATGACAATGTTGCCAACTCCATCGTGTCACAGCTGCTTTTCTTAGAAGCTGAAGATCCAGAAAAAGATATTTCTATCTACATTAACAGCCCTGGCGGTTCGATCACAGCTGGTATGGCCATTTACGATACGATGCAATTTATTAAACCAAAGGTATCAACTATTTGTATTGGTATGGCTGCATCTATGGGTGCGTTCCTGCTTGCTGCTGGTGAAAAAGGTAAGCGTTATGCTCTTCCAAACAGTGAAGTAATGATTCACCAACCACTAGGTGGTGCCCAAGGTCAAGCAACAGAAATTGAAATTGCGGCAAAACGAATCCTTTCTTTACGCGATAAACTGAACCAAGTACTTGCTGAACGTACTGGTCAGCCAATTGAAGTGATTGAGCGCGATACTGATCGTGACAACTTCAAAACAGCGGAAGAAGCACTTCAATACGGTCTCATTGACAAAGTCTTGACCCGTAATACAGAAGAACAAAAATAATCATCACAAAAATAAACCGTCTGCTCTTTGAACAGACGGTTTTTTTGTGATTGAAATATGCTTTAAGACAGCTCCGTCCATTTCTGCTGAAGAGACGGTGTTTGATAAGAAGCCATCTGTGTGATTAATTCTGCTGGTTCGCTTGAAGCATGTAACAATTGAAGGTGGGATTCATTCGAAAAACCTTCCTGTACACTAAACTTCACCATGTCAATAAGCGGGTTAAAATAGTCATTCACTTGATACAAGCCAATTGGCTTTTGATGAATGCCGATTTGAGCCCAGCATAGCACCTCAAATAATTCTTCATATGTACCAAAACCGCCTGGCATCGCAATAAACCCGTCGGATAGCTCGCTCATTTTCGCTTTTCGTTCATGCATTCCTGTTACCTCGATGAGCTCTGTCAGCCCTTGATGCACAACTTCTCCTCTAAAAAGCCCCTTCGGCATGACCCCAACTACTTGTCCGCCATGTCTCATCACCTCATCGGCAATGGCCCCCATTAAACCAATACGTGAGCCGCCGTATACAAGCCGGATGCCCTGTTTCGCCATGTAAGCACCCAGTTCCACAGCCTTTTGTTTGTAGACCTCATTTACACCTGGATTTGAACCAGCAAACACACAAATCGTTTTCATCAAAACAGCTCCATCTCTCTCTATGATTTTCTTCACTCACTCATTCTACTATAATGAATTGTAAAGAAACAGCCATTTCATCTATATATAGTGTAAAATCAGAAGGTGAATACTATATAAGGAGCTGTATAGAGAGAATGAACACAACAGAGATGGAGAAGTGGATCAAGGATTTTTATCAAATGAGAAATTGGACAAAGTACGGGCCGTTTATCCGGTTAGGCTTCTTAATGGAAGAAACGGGAGAACTTGCTCGTGCCGTGAGAGCATTAGAGATCGGACGGGATCGGCCTGATGAGCAGAGACAGGAATTACCCGAGTTAAAGAAAGAACTCATTGAAGAAATGGGAGATGTTTTAGCGAATCTCCTCATTTTAGCGGATCTCTATGATGTCACAATAGAAGAAGTCTTTTCCACTCATCAACAGAAACTCACAAAGCGTTTTTCTGGAGAAATAGAGCCAGTAAAAAACACGTGACGAAGCTGTCACGTGTTTTTTACCGTCTTATAGCTGCTGTGGTGAGATATCATCCGTTCGTTCAAAGAAATGCTGCTTTCCGATATGATGGAAAAGTCCCGTTCGATGCAAAAGCTCTTTGGGCTGTGATTGAAGCCCGACGATCATCAGCTTTCCATTATGATGCTTTAACCGATTGGAGATATTCATCAAAACCGCTTCTGCCGAGGTGTCCATATAATTGACTTTATTCATGAGCAGGATGAGCGTTTTTGGTTTTGTTTGAACATGGTCCAAAATCGAATTTTCCAATGAATCTGTTGTCCCGAAAAACAGTGGTCCTTCAATGGAATACATACTGATCCCTTTTTCGTCTGTCTGTTTTTCTAAAGCAGCTGCCGTTTCCATTTGGGGAACAGCGACATTTGTATGAATATTAGTCGTCTGGCTCATTTTTTTGATAAAAGCAATAAATGCTAAAATGAGACCAGCAGTGACACCAATAATTAAATCACCGATGACCGTTAGCAGGAAGGTCACAACAAGTACAAGTGAATCGGCATTTTTCACTTTCATAATATTGATAAACTCTTTTCTCTCACTCATATTCCAAGCAACAAACATTAAAATCGGTGCCATCGCAGCAAGTGGAATCATCGACGCATATGGTGCAAACAGCATTAAGATCAGCAAGACGACAACGCCATGCACGACACCTGAAATCGGGCTTGCCCCGCCATTTTTAATGTTCGTTGCCGTACGGGCGATAGCTCCCGTCGCCGGAATTCCTCCAAAAAGTGGTGCCGCCATATTGGCGATCCCTTGTCCGACAAGCTCCTTGTTACTGTCATGCCTAGAGCCTTTCATATTATCAGCGACCATTGCGGACAAAATGGATTCTACGCCGCCTAAAAGTGCAATCACAATCGCTGGAGGCAGGAGATATATCATTTTTTCAATCGTCAATTCAGGAAAAGCGAAACTTGGCAGCTGACGAGGGATTTCACCATATGCAGAGCCAATCGTTTCAACTTGTCCTTGGAAAAAGAGAACGGCTAGAAACGTTGAAGCCAACAAACCTAATAGAGCACCTGGTATTTTGGGAATGTATTTTTGTGCTGCCAAAATCACAATGAGCCCGATGACGGCTGTGATGATGGCAAGACTGTTTGTGGTACCAAGATGGACCACGATTTCTCTCATATTGAGGAAAAAGCTTTCATGCTTTTCAACACCCTTTAATCCGAGGAAGTTGGCAATCTGTCCTGAAAAAATAATGACAGCAATGCCCGCAGTAAAGCCGATGATAACCGGACGAGGAATAAATTTCATGAGCTTTCCTAGTTTGAATATTCCGAATAATACAAGCATACAACCTGCCATAAAACCGGCAATGAGCAAGTTTTCAATACCGTACTGGCTGACGATACCGAATAATATTGGAACAAACGCCCCGGTCGGTCCGCCAATCTGATACTTTGAACCACCAAACAATGAAATCAAAATGCCGGCAACGATGACTGTGTATAATCCATATTCTGGTCCGACACCAGATGCAATGGCAAATGCCATGCCTAAAGGAATTGCCACAACGCCCACGACAAGCCCAGCGATTAAATCGCGTCTAAACTTTGATGAATTATATCCTTCAAATCTTCCATAAAAACGCATGGTATGTGTTGGCCTCCTTCAAGTATGTGTAGATGATTTAGGTATACTGCGCGTCAATTTGTTTGTCTTTCACAACGACATCCAGCTTTCCTGTTGCTGGATGAATCACTAGCCCATGAACAGCTACATCATTTGGCATTAGTGGATGCTCTTTGACTAGCTTTACACTTTGGGCCACGCTTTCTTCAACAGAATCAAACCCTGTCAGCCAGCCCTTTAGATCGACTCCTGAATTTTTCACAATGCTCAAGCATTTTTCCTCGATTCCGCGCGCTTTCGCCTTTTCAAGTAAAGGATCTGCCGCAAGACCTGCCATTCCGCATTCATGGTGCCCTACTATGCATACTTCCTCTGCCTTTAGCTCATAGATGGCTAGCAGGATACTCCGCATCACACTGCCGAACGGGTGTGTCACAATGGCGCCCGCATTTTTAATGATCTTTGCATCACCATTTTTAAGCCCCATGGATTGCGGCAATAATTCCAAAAGACGTGTATCCATGCACGTTAAGATGACCAGTTTCTTCTCAGGAAATTTCCCTGCTTTGTAAGGCTCATAGTGTCTCTCATTCACAAATTCTAAATTGTGCTGAAGAATCTGTTCTAATTTTGATCCCATCTTGCCATCTCCCATCTTTTTTTAAGTAACGTCTGCTCGTGCCTGTCCCCCTTTTCTTTCGTGTGTTCTCAAGCATAGAGAAGAAAAATGAAAGAAAAAAAAGAAAAAAATGAGAAAACGATGAGAGAAAATGTAAGTATTTTTTCTATTTTGTCCTCTATTCCGCTTCTGCGTAAGGGGGATACAGTTTTCTATGACAATCTATTGTTCTCAGCTCGTGAAAAGACGAAGAAATGGTTTAGTAAAAAACAGACATCCCATTTAATACACTCCAAATATAATAAATTTTCTATCAAAAAAACTCGATCTATTTTCCAGTTTGTCAGATAACCTCTCAGAACATCTAGCATTTATCTGTGTCATTTCTACTAATCACGCATTTTTCTACATATGAAAAATACATCAGATGGCTTATGATTTTACTTTTTTCACTAAGGAAATGTCTCTCTCACCGTTATTTTAGTATATTAAATATTGAGTTGATAACATTCAAACGTGTTCTGTCAAAATGGTTGCTTTATAATAAAAGGAGCAAGATGACCATGTGAAAGGAGCGAATTGACTGTGACACCACACATTTTTGTCGCCAAACCCTTACCTGCCTCTTTTGAAGAAATGCTAAAGGAACATTGTACATACGAGGTGTGGCAATCCAAGGACCCTATTCCAAGAGACATTTTGTTTGAGAAGCTGCAGCACGCTGACGGCCTTTTAACGTCTGGAACAAAAATCGATCAGGAGCTATTAGATCACGCACCAAAACTGAAGGTGGTGAGCAATAACTCTGTTGGCTACGACAACTTTGATATAGATGTGATGAGGCAAAGAGGCGTGATCGGTACACACACACCTTATACGCTCGATCATACCGTTGCTGATCTTGCCTTTTCACTCATTCTCTCCTCTGCACGAAGAATCGCCGAGCTTGATCGCTTTATCCGCGAAGGAAAATGGACAAAATTCGTACAGGAGGAAGAGATCTTTGGCATCGATGTTCATCATCAAACACTTGGCATAATTGGCATGGGACGTATCGGCGAGCAAGTAGCAAAACGGGCGGCACTTGGGTTTGATATGAACGTTCTTTATCATAACCGAAGCCGGAATGAAAAGGCTGAATCGGCGTATGGCGCTGTATATTGTGCACTTGATGACCTGCTAAAACAAGCCGATATCATCGTATTGATTACCCCGCTAACGAAGGAAACATATCATATGATTGGAGAAAGAGAGTTAAAGCTTATGAAGCAAACGGCCTTATTTGTAAACATTTCCCGCGGGAAAACAGTGGATGAAAAAAGCCTCATTCAAGCGCTTCAGGAGGGATGGATCAAAGGAGCAGGCCTAGATGTGTATGAGAAGGAACCTCTTCAAGAGGATCACCCTTTTAAAAAGATGAACAATGTCACCCTTGCCCCTCATATCGGCTCCGCTACTGAAACAACAAGAGATCTGATGCTGAAACGAGCTATTCATAATGTGATTCATGGAATTGATGGCAAGGCATCTGTTGATGTTGTGAAGGAACTTGTTTCATCTTAACCAGAAAAGACGCAGGTAGCTGAACTGCGTCTTTTTATTTATTTTATTTGGAGATCATCAGGAGAAAAGGCTCATTTTAGCAAAGATCCTGATTCTTTACATTTCCTTCATGTTCGGGTGCTATAATATGAGATAGACAAGCATCAAGAGGACAGCATCCGATTGCCTTAATAGGAGGATGAAGATGAAAAGATTGAGTTCGATTTTTACGTTGTTCGCTCTGATCGCTGCCATTCTGTTTTCTGGCTTTATCCCGCAGCAAGCTTATGCAGAAACACCTCTTAACCCAACAGCCACGCATGAAACAGCTTCTATTCAGCTCACGCCAGATGTGCGTACCCTTGCCGTTATTAATACATTTGATGGTGTAGCAGATTATTTAATTCGCTACAAACGACTGCCTGATAACTACATCACAAAATCACAAGCAAGTGCCCTTGGATGGGTGGCATCAAAGGGGAATCTAGCAGAGGTTGCGCCAGGCAAAAGCATCGGTGGAGATGTTTTCTCAAACCGGGAGGGACGTCTTCCTTCAGCGAGCGGCCGAACATGGCGTGAAGCAGACATCAACTACGTTTCAGGCTTCCGCAATGCTGACCGCCTCGTCTATTCAAGCGACTGGCTCATTTACAAAACAACAGATCATTATGCGACATTCACACGTATTCGATAATGAATAAAAAGACAGAGCTTTAAGGCTCTGTCTTCTTTTATTGCTTACGGTATAAGGTTTTTCACGTAATCTTCAAAAGGCACAGGCAGCGGCTTTTTCGATACTTCTTCGTGTTCATGTGTAGTGATATGATCCTCCGTAACAATTACACGTCCGGTTGGCGTGAGTTTTGACGCAAGCGCTCTTTTGTTAAAGGGGGAAGATTCATTTTCATAAATCTCGTGTCTCATTTGGACCAATGTAGCCTCGCTCACCTCGTTCAATGTGAAAGCATAGCCTGTTTCAGCGCCTTCTCCTCTGTCTAATTGAAGCAAGTGTGTCCCTTTTTCGGTTTGCTCTGCTTTGACGCGAAATCGAATAGACGCTCCTTCCACCCATTCTTCTGTAAAAGGCACAGGCTGAAGAGGCAAATTTACACCAAACCCCGCATCAATGAGAAAACGTTCATTGTGATGCTCAAGCAAGATCGCTACGTGCGTGCCATCAATTGCCCACGTGCCGGCTTCGTTGTTAAACACTGTGCCTTGAACAAGCTGTACTGAGAATCCAGCTTCTTTTAACACATAGAATAAGAGTGGATTAAGATCGTAACAAAGACCACCTCTGCTTTCTTCAAGCAGATGCCGCTTCAGCCCTTCTTGATTCAAGGCGTAGGATTGTTTGTTTAGGACAGATCTATTTTCAAATGGAAAGGTATAGGCCATTTTTTTTAATAGTGCAGGCAAGTCATCGAAGGTGATGGACTGCCCTTCGTATCCGATCTTCTGCAGAAAAGCTGATTGAATCATGACATTCCCTCCTAAAAAAACTGAGCCTGTGAAGCGACTCAGTTTTCTTGATTGATAAAATCCGTTAACGCCTCAATGGCTTCTTGTTCGTCCGCACCATCTGCAATCAGTGTGACAGTAACCCCAGAGCTGATCGCAAGACTCATGAGACCCATAATGCTTTTCGCATTGACTTTTTTCCCGTCTTTCTCTAGAAAAATATCAGCACCAAAACGATTGGCTTCTTGTACGAACAAAGCAGCTGGACGTGCCTGCAAGCCTGTTTTCAGCTGAATGGTAACCGTTTTTTCCACCATATGATCTGCCTCCCTTTTTCATTCTCCTATTTAAGTGTAACAGCTTGTCCGTTTCGTAATTGTTCTGCTATTTGGTCTAGCTTTCTTAAGCGGTGGTTAATCCCAGACTTGCTGATCTTGCCGCTTTCCACCATTTCTCCAAGTTCCTTCAGAGTAACCTCTTGATAGTCAATTCGCAGTTTGGCAATTTCACGAAGCTTATCCGGCAGGGCATCAAGTCCAATTTTTTCATCAATGAATTGAATGTTCTCGACCTGACGCAGTGATGCCCCAATGGTTTTATTCAAGTTTGCTGTTTCACAATTGACGAGCCGGTTCACGGAGTTCCTCATATCTCGGACGATTCGAACATCTTCAAAGCGCAGCAGTGAGTTATGAGCGCCCACAACACTTAAGAATTCCGTAATTTTTTCCGCTTCCTTCATATACGTAATGTACCCTTTTTTACGCTCAAGTGTTTTACTATTGAGCTGAAATTGATTCATCAGCTCACAAAGGGCATCATTATGTTCTTTATATAGTGAAAAAATCTCAAGGTGATAGGAGGACGTTTCTGGGTTATTCACAGAACCGCCTGCTAAAAAAGCACCTCTCATATAGGAGCGCTTGCAGCATCTTTTCTTCACAAGCTCTTCTGATATATTGCGCTCGAATACAAATTGTTCACCTAATATTTTCAAATCCTCTAAAATGGTTTTCGCACGTTCTACCAGTCTGACAATATACACATTATTCTTTTTTAATCTCATTTTCTTACGAACGAGCAGTTCGACTGTCACATCGTATTTCTTTTTGAGCAGCGTATAAATACGTCTTGCAATGGCTGCGTTCTCTGTCTGTATATCTAAAATCAATTTTCGATTAGAGAAAGATAATGAACCGTTCATACGGATGAGGGCAGAAAGCTCTGCTTTTGTGCAGCAGTCCTTCACGTCCAGATTAGTCAGCTCTTTTTTTGTTTCGGATGCAAATGACATCCTTGCCACCCCCATTCCTATTTTTTCTGATGCAGCAGGTCGACAAGCAGCGAGGCTACTTTCAGCGTGTCGTGACGAATCACATGCTGGTCATATGTAATGATTTCTCCTGGGATGACTTCGAGTCCCATTGCTTTGAGTACATCTGTGTCGAACTGTACAGGCTGTGCCTGTTCTTCTGCATATTTTGCTTTGATCTCTTCTGGAATTTCTTTATTGTTCACAAAAATCGTATCGATAAATGGACGATCCATATGATCGTTTAATGCCTGTACGTGATCAGCCGCACTGTAGGAAAGCGTTTCCCCTGGCTGCGTCATGACATTGCAAATATACACTTTTTTCGCCTTTGAACGAATCACTTCTTCTCCAATATGCGGGACAAGCAAGTTTGGCAAAATACTCGTATACAGGCTGCCAGGCCCAATGACAATCAAATCCGCCTCACGAATCACTTGAATGGATTCTGGGAGCGGTTCAATCGCATCAGGTGTGAGGAATACTCGTTTAATTCGCTCACCATAGGTCGGGATTTTTGATTCTCCTGTCACCATCTGCCCATTTTCTAATTCCGCATGAAGAACTACACTTGAATTCGCTGCTGGCAATACTTTTCCTCTCACATTTAACACCTTGCTCATTTCTGTGACGGCATGAAAAAAATCACCGGTTATATTTGTCATGGCCGCAAGAATGAGGTTGCCGAGAGAATGGCCTGTTAAGTCATTTCCTTTGTTAAAACGATGCTGAAATAAATCTTCTACAAGCGGTTCAACATCAGAGAGAGCCGCAAGGACATTTCGAATATCACCTGGAGGGGGAATATTCAAATCATGCCGCAGTCTGCCTGAGCTGCCTCCGTCATCAGCAACCGTTACAATAGCGGTAATGTCCACTGGCTTTGTTTTTAGCCCTCTGAGCAAAACAGACAAGCCAGTGCCGCCGCCAAGAATGACCACCTTTGGAAGTGTCGTCATCTATTTTCTGCTTCTCTTTTCAATGTCCCGGTGAGTGACATGAGTGTAGTAATCGTTTTTAAAATACTCCGATAAATAGTTGGCTAGCGTCACAGATCGATGCTGTCCGCCTGTACAGCCGATAGCGATCACAAGCTGGCTTTTTCCTTCTCGTTTATAGGATGGTAGCATAAAGCTGAGGAGGTCAATTAATTTCTCCGTAAACTTTTGCGTTTCACTCCATTTCATCACATAAGAGCGCACTTCTTCATCGTTACCAGTCTGCGGACGCATACTCTCAATATAGTAAGGATTCGGCAGGAATCTCACGTCAAAGACAAGATCAGCATCAATTGGCAGACCATATTTAAAGCCAAAGGACATCACATTGACTGTGAACACCTGCCCTTGGTTGGTCGCAAAGTGCGTAACAATTTTTTCCCGCAGCTGTTTTGGTTTTAAATCCGATGTATCAAAAATCATTTGAGACCGGCCTTTTAATTCCTCTAACAGATCTCGCTCCATCTCAATTCCTTCAAGCGGCAAGCCTGTAGTTGCAAGGGGATGCGAACGTCTCGTTTCTTTGTATCTTGAGACAAGTACCTTATCATTTGCATCTAAAAATAGAATCCTTGGCGTAATCCAGTCCAGCTCACTCATTTCATCTAAAGCCGCAATTAAGCTGTCAAAAAATTCGCGTCCGCGCAAATCCATCACAAGAGCGACCTTGCTCATCTTGGAATTCGATTCCTTCATGAGCTCTAGGAACTTCGGTAAAAGTGATGGCGGCAAGTTATCTACACAAAAGTAACCTAAGTCTTCAAAGCTTTGAATGGCAACGGTTTTCCCCGCACCTGACATTCCTGTAATAATCACAAGCTGAATATCTTCTTGTTTGTGTGTATTCATGCCTGCTCCCTCTCCTTCTTTATGAAAACGGTTCATGTATTAGTCCCCCTGAGGATCTAACCGATAAGCAATCAGCTCAAAATCGGGTGTATACGTAAAAGTGCCGTGCAGAAGTCCTTTTCCTTTAAGCATAAAATCAAGGATATGAGTATCTCCTGGAGCCATAGGCAAACTAGGCACATCCTTTACGTCATGCCATTTCAAAATGCCTTCCTCTGACTCTGTCACGTTTTTTCCGGTAAATGAATCTGCCATAAAGGTGAACATCATCCACTCTTGAACGATTTGATCGCCTTCTTTTATGATAAAGGTAAAAACACCTTTTAGCTGCGGATTTAGAATATAAATACCTGTTTCTTCTCTATACTCTCGAACAACTGAATCCTTCACCGATTCTCCGCTTTCCATTTTGCCGCCCGGTGCTACCCACCAGCCCCGCCTTGGCTTTTGCAGCAAGAGAACTTGATCTTCGTGATGCAGCACACAATTAGTTACTCGTTGCATCAGCTGTCACCTACTCTTTTATGTCTTTAACTTATTATACAGGTTCAACCTGACTCCCACAATGAACATGCCCGTTCTTCACCGAAAACAGACTGCATTTCGTCTGAATGATGTGGGAGACCATTTCTCTACTCTTTATTTTACAGCATCTGGCGGTTCTCCATGCGTTATTTGTGAACATCTCGTGAATTTCTAATTTTAAGGCAAAAAAAAAGGACACGGATTCACATCCGTGCCAAACATGTATTCCTTATAAAAGGGGGTCAATTACTAGTTTTATCATAACGGATAATTATTTCACGCGTGTTACATTCCAGTTAAAAGCCCATGACGCTATATTAAGGATTTACGACAGCCATTTATTTCGTTGCTTTGAGTTTTTCAGCAAGCTCTTCTACATAATGCTGTGCGCTTTGTGCTGCAATACTTCCGTCACCTGTTGCTGTTACAATTTGACGAAGTGTTTTTTCACGAATGTCACCCGCAGCGAAAATACCTTCCACTCTTGTTTCCATTCTTTCGTTTGTCTCGATGTAGCCTTCTTTATTTGTAATGCCGAGATTTTCAAATGGTTTAGACAGTGGCAGCATTCCAATATAGATAAAGGCGCCGTCTGTTTTAAATTCTTCTTCTTCACCAGTCACCGTATCAACCAATGTCACACTGCCGACTTTCCCGTTTTCTTCGTTGATCTGTTTGACAGTTTTGTTCCACATGAAGTCGATTTTTTCATTATCAAAAGCACGCGCTTGTAAAATGCTTTGTGCACGAAGCTTATCGCGTCTATGGATAATCGTTACTTTAGAAGCGAAGCGTGTGAGATACACACCCTCTTCTACAGCAGAATCTCCACCGCCAATGACGACAAGCTCTTTGTTTTTAAAGAAAGCTCCATCACATACTGCACAATATGATACGCCGCGGCCGCCAAGTTCTTTTTCACCTGGTGCACCGATTTTTTTATATTCAGCCCCTGCCGCGATAATGACAGAACGTCCTTTGTATTCTTTTGAACCAGCTTTGACGATTTTGTACTCTTCACCATCGACGATTTCTTTGATATCGCCATATGCATACTCTGCACCGAATTTCTTCGCATGCTCAAACATTTTATTTGAAAGTTCCGGCCCTAAAATGCTTTCAAAGCCAGGATAGTTCTCAACATCTTCTGTATTTGCCATTTGTCCGCCTGGAATTCCTCTTTCAATCATTAAAGTTGAAAGATTTCCCCGTGATGTATAAACAGCGGCTGTCATTCCGGCAGGACCCGCTCCAATGATGATCGTATCGTAGATTTTTTCTTCTGACACAACTGTCACTCCCTCTTCAATTGCTGCTCGCATTTCTTATTAGAATGCCCTTGGGTGATGCTTCCATTCATGACAGAGAGCATCATTTCCACTCTTAGCTTTTATTCCTTACCCATATCCTATTAAATCTGCGGATAATAAGCGAATCATTTGCTCATATCTTCAAAAAAAGAAAAAGCTTCCTTAAACTGCTGTTTAAGGAAGCCTGTTTACGGTTATATACAAAGTAATGATTTATTCAACGACTCTTCTTACAACGCCTTTGAATGCTTTTTTCCAGTATACGTTGCTCATTGAGTCAACTGAAACACCGCGAGAGCTGTTATCGTTCAAGAATGTACCGTTTCCTAAGTAAATCCCAACGTGTCCATTTACTTTATACGTATCAAAGAACACAAGGTCTCCGCGTTTCATGTCAGATGCACTTACAGCTCTTCCTTTACCTACAAGCGTATCTGTTGTTGTACCGCCAGCTGGTCCAAGGTTGATGCCTGCTGCTGCGAATGCCCAGCGAACGAATGAAGAACAGTCAAAACGACGTGCGTCAATATCGGATTGTGATCTACCGCCGCCCCATTTATATGGAGATTGTCCAACAATAGTAGAACCTGTGCTGATTGCACCTTCGATTCCGCCTACGTTACTGCTGACAGGTGATCCACCGCCAGAAGATGGCTTCTTGCTTGGTGAACTGCTGTTGTTGTTATTATTAGATGATCCACTGTTATTTGAAGACGGGCTGCTATCGTTCGTAGAACTGTTGTCTTCTGCTTGAACACTAGCTTGACGCTGCTCTTGTCTTTGTGATTTTTCTTCTTTTGCTTTTTGAGCCGCTTCTTGAGCAGCTTCTCTAGCTTCTTTTTCAGCTTGTTTTTGTGCAGCAATTGTTGCGTCTTTTTCAGATGCAATGCTGTTAGCCTCACTGTTTAACTCACTGATTTCAGAAAAAGCACTTCCTTTTTGCTTTTTCACTTGCTTGAATAGCTTGTCTTTTTCATCAAGCTGTTTATTCAAGTCTGTTTGAAGTGTTTCAAGCTTTGCAAGTGTGTTTTGCACATTTTCAAGCTTTGTATTTAATTCGTTTTCGGACTTTTGAAGCTCAGCTTTGTCTTTTTCTTGCTCTTTAATGATTTCGCTGTCTGCGTTGATGAGTGTTGATACTGCACCCGCACGGCTGATGAAATCGCTAAAGCTTTTTGCTCCTAGTAATACATCTATGTATTTAGTAGAACCGCCGCTTTCTTGAAGCGCACGTACACGCTTTTTCAAGAATTCGTTTCTTTCTTCAATACGTTTTTCAGTATCAGCAATTTCTTTTTTTAGTGCTTTGATTTCTTTTTTTGTTTTTTCATTTTCTTTTTGTTTTTCTTCGATTTGATCACTTGTTTTTAAAGCTTTCTCATCAATATCTTTAAGCTTTAGTGCAAGTGCCTCTTGTTTTGCTTCAAGCTTTGAAAGCTCTTCTTTTTTCTTTTGAAGATTCTTGCTTACCTCAGATTGCTTGCTGTCTAGTTCTTGTTTCTTTTGTTCAAAGTTCTGTGCGTTTGCTTCATGCGTAAATGGGATAAATAAACCGCTCGCTCCGATCACCGAAGCTAAACCGAAAGTAATAAACTTTTTCACGAATAGTTCCTCCTTTGACAATTTCCCAAGCGACATTAGAAAGCAGCAAATTCTCTGCGACCAATCTGTGCTCTCTATGTCTTTCTTCCTGATTGATCAGTCAGATGTTGACCAGATTGTTTCTATCACTAGGTGTTTCATTTATGTATAGTAAAATATTTAAATATATGTCTTTGTTTTAATCCACGAGTTTCATTATACATGAGACATCGACAAAATGAGCTAATATTTTTATTACATTTATGTTTCAAAAACATGTCGTGATTGTCATACTTCGCCATATCCTTGTAAATTCCACCTTTTTATCCAAGAAAAAAGCATGACCTTTTCGGCCATGCTGCATTGTTCTGAATCTATTTACCTATTTAATCGATTAATGTACAAATGACATGTTCATATTTAGACAACGTTTGAGCGCTGATCTGAAAAGAGGCTGCAATCTCTTTTTTACTGACAGATGATTCTTCTTGTTCATTCATCCATAGATAATAAGCCGCTGCCGCCCATGCCGGTGCATTTTTCTTATCGACACCAGAAGCACGTGCCTGCTGAATAATGTGAAATAGCCAGAAATATGGCATATGGCTGTCAGGCTGAACGGCTTCTTCCAAACTAGCTGCCGCCTGTTTTGCAAAAATCGCGTCTTCTGAAAAAGACCGTTCTTCCATTTCATCTTCATACAAAAGCAGTTCGATGAATTGCTTTTCAAAGGCTGTTTTTGCCGCTCTCGCATCAAGGACAGATTGCAGAACGTCACGTTCCCCTTTTTGTTTGCTGACATAGTACGCAGTCAGCCGTTCCTCAATTGAGACCATTGGCTCAGTCTCCTCAGGTTTATCCTGCCACGGCTTGATTTCATCTGCATCGATATCTTCTTCGACCATCTTATCCCAAACCGTTTGTGCGAGCGATTTGTGGCCTGTATGGTAGGCTGCGCTTGCAAGCCAATATAAAAATGTACTATCTCCCTGAAAGCCTGTTTTGTACAAGGAATAAAGCCATTTAAAGGCCCATTCAAATTCCCCGACGAGAGCAAATGTTGCACCAAGCTTATAACGCTGTTCACTTAGTATTGGATACACGTGCGTTAATTGCTCTGCTAACACATTGACCTTCTCTGCTTCTTTTTCATAGTGGTAGAAGACAAGCTGATTGCAAAGGGCATGCAGATTACCGGGATTTTCATGAAGGACCCGGTTCAACATTTCTTTCGCCTGATGGATTCGACCAGAATAAAAATAGGCCAAAGCGAGATTATTATACGCTGACCAAAATTCTGGATACTCAACAATCATCTGTTCCAGCATCTCGATGGCTTCATCCAGCCTGCCGCTTTCTAGCAAATAGTTCGCTTGATCCTGCTTGACAATCAGGTCATCCTGATCATAAGGAAAATCTTCGTCCTCTTCGTCGCTCATATCGAGCAGGTCAAGGAGATCGTCATTTTCATCCGCAAATTCCCCGTTCTCTTCCAGCGCGGCATAAGCAGTAGCTGATTTATATGCTTCTTGAAAGAGTCCGAGATTGGCATAATTATTGGCTTTAAAATAATGACACTCAGACATGTTTTCATCGATGTGTTCAAGGATGAAATCAAGCAGTTCGTTTGATTGCTGGTAATGACCCATTTCCGTATAGATAATGGCAAGCTGTGACAGCATTTCTACATTTTCAGGCTCAAGTACGATGGCCCGCTGTATCAGCTTACTTGCCCTAGACAAATTTCGTTCTCTATATGCTTTAAGACCTTTATGAAAAAAGTAATGCCCATCTTGAAATAGTTGGACGACTTGTGTGTGATTATTTTGAGAAGTGTATTTACTCACCGATACCCTCCATTTCGAACAGTGTACCGTGTGTAGTATAACATACTTCACGAGCCGTCACATAGAACAAAAGAAAAGGGTGGATTTGTTTTTCTTTTATTCTAAAGCAAAAAGCCAGGGTGCCCCCGGCTTTTCATTCTCCTTGATGACGCTTTTTTAATACCTTTAATACATCATCAAGCGGCAATTGCTGTTCACGTAATAACACAAGAAGATGATACAGGAGGTCGGCTGTTTCCCATTTTAATTCTTCTTGATCCCGGTTCTTCGCTGCAATGATGACCTCGGATGCTTCTTCCCCTACCTTTTTCAGGATTTTATCGACCCCTTTTTCAAATAGATAGGTTGTATAAGCGCCTTCTGGCATTTCCGCCTGACGCTTTGCAATAACCTGTTCAAGCTCATTTAGAATTGCAAAACGATCCTGCTCTCCGCCTTGGGGCTTCACGCCATCTTCTGAAAAACAGCTGTAGCTGCCAGTATGACAGGCCGGGCCGCTTGGTATCACAAGGACAAGCAGAGCATCTTTGTCACAGTCATATCGAATAGAGGTGACTTGCTGTGTATGTCCTGATGTGGCACCTTTGTGCCAAAGTTCTTTTCTCGACCGGCTATAAAACCATGTTTCACCTGTTTCCAACGTTTTTTCATAGGATTCTTGATTCATATATGCCAGCGTCAATACTTCCTTACTTTGAGCATCCTGAACGATTGCAGGAATCAAGCCTGCCTCATTAAAGGTTAATTCGTTTACCTGTTTCATCTGACTTTCACCCCGTGTTCTTTCAAATATATCTTCACCTCTTGAATTGAGGTCTCTTTATAATGGAAGATGGAGGCTGCTAATGCTGCATCAGCTTCTCCTTTTGTAAATGCCTCCAGCATATGCTGGGCATTGCCAGCGCCACCAGAGGCGATAACTGGCACAGTGACTGCTTCTGATACAAGCTTTGTCAATCGATGGTCAAAGCCTGTTTTTTCACCATCGGCATCCATACTTGTCAGCAAAATTTCACCTGCACCTCGCCGAACAGCTTCCTTCGCCCAGTCGCTGACCTCTAATTCCGTTTGACGGCGCCCTCCGTGTGTATAAACCATATATGCTTTTTTCTCTTGATCGTATTTTGCATCAATTGCGACAACGATGCACTGGGTTCCAAAAAAATCAGCGCCTTCTGAAATCAGTTCCGGCCTTAACACAGCCGCTGTATTCACAGATACCTTGTCTGCACCAGCTCTTAATATGCGCTTCATGTCATCAAGGTGGTTAATCCCGCCGCCTACTGTAAAAGGGATAGCAAGCGTAGACGCGACTTGCTTGACCACATCCACCATCGTTTTCCGGCCTTCATGAGAGGCGGAAATATCAAGAAAGACAAGTTCATCCGCCCCTTCCTCATCATAAATCTGCGCTAATTCTACCGGATCACCAGCATCCTTTAAGCCAAGGAATTGCACCCCTTTTACAACACGCCCTTCTTTCACATCAAGACATGGGATAATTCGTTTTGTCATCATATGCGGTCAAGCCCTTCAAACGCTTCTGTTAAAGTAAACTGCTTCGTGTAAAGTGCCTTTCCAATGATCGCACCAGATACACCAGACTGTTTTTGTGCTGACAGCTTTTGCACATCAGCTACCGCACTGACACCACCTGACGCAATCACTTGTTTTCCTGTTGCTTCTGCTAAGCGAACCGTGCTTTCCACATTGGGACCAGACAGCATGCCATCCATTTGAATATCGGTGAAAATAAAGACCTCTGCGCCTTCCTTTGCTAATTCCCTGCCGAGTTCCTCCGCCTTCACTTTCGACGTTTCCAGCCAGCCTTCAGTCGATACAAAGCCATTTCGTGCATCAATCCCAATGGCTATTTTCTCCCCATATTGCGCCAGCATTTTTTTTACAAAGGCTGGATTAGACACAGCAGAGCTGCCGAGAATCACTCTAGCTACGCCATTGCTTAAATAAAAGGCAACGTCTTCTTCTGTCCGAATGCCGCCGCCAATTTGAACATTCACATCTAAGGAGGAAGCAATTGCTAGCACATGCTCATGATTGACGCGTTTCCCTGCCTTTGCACCATCTAGGTCAACAAGATGAATCCATTTTGCTCCTTCCTTGGCAAACTGCGTAGCCATATCGAGCGGCGAATCTCCATAAATGGTTTCTTGATCATAATCTCCTTGCACAAGCCGTACACATTTGCCATTTCTCATATCAATCGCTGGATATAATGTAAATTCACTCATTTGTTCACCCTCTGTTCGTTTGCTAATTGAATAAATTGTTTGAGCATCGCCATTCCGGTTGTACTGCTTTTTTCAGGATGAAACTGTGCGCCAAGCACATTCCCCTTACCGACAACTGCTGGTACTTGAACACCGTATGCCGCACTTGCTAATTGCTCATCTGGATTCATCTCACTCACATAATAAGAGTGAACAAAGTACGCAAATCCTTCCGGTACACCATCAAACAATGGGGAGGGCTGATGAAATGTAAGTTCATTCCACCCCATATGAGGAACCTTCAGCCTTTGTCCGTCCTGATCACGATCCTTTAGAAGGACAACACGTCCTTTTAACAGCCCCAGTCCTTTTGTATTTCCCGCTTCTTCGCTTTCTTCAAATAACAGTTGCATGCCAAGGCAAATGCCGAATAACAGCTTTCCTTCCTGCACGACTTGGTGGATAAACGCCTCAAGTCCTGTTTGTCTTAATAGCTGCATTGCATCACGAAACGAACCGACTCCGGGCAAAATATAGGCATCTGCCTTTTTGAGCTCCTCTACATCAGATGAGACGATATAGCGGGCACCAGCTCGTTCCAGTGCTTTTGAAACGCTGAACAAATTTCCCATTCCGTAATCAATGACTCCGATCATTAGAGCATCCCCTTTGTTGACGGTATACCTTTCACTCGTGGATCAATGGTTGTTGCTTCATCTAAGGCACGTGCCATTGCTTTAAAAATGGCTTCAATCATATGGTGTGTATTCGTTCCGTAATGAACAATCACATGAAGATTTATACGGGCTTCAAGGGCAAATTTCCACAGGAATTCATGTACTAACTCTGTATCAAAAGTACCGACCTTCTGGCTAGGGAAAGCGGCTCTCATTTCCAAATGCGGACGATTGCTAAGGTCAACTACTACTTGGGCAAGTGTTTCATCCATCGGAACAAAGCTGGAGCCGTAGCGCTTGATTCCTTTTTTATCACCAAGTGCTTCTTTAAACATCTGTCCTAGCACGATGCCAATATCTTCTGTCGTGTGGTGATCATCAACATCGGTATCCCCTTTTGCATCGACGGTCAAATTAAAGTGTCCATGCTTCGTAAATAGATCAAGCATGTGTGTCATAAAAGGGACATCTGTTTGAATATCTGCTTTTCCTTCTCCATCAATTTCTAGCGCTAAAGAAATATTCGTTTCATTTGTTTGTCTCGCTGTTTCTGCCTGTCTCATTACGATTCCTCCCGCTTTCTCGCTTCAATTGACCTTGCATGCGCTTCAAGCCCTTCTAATCTTGCAAAAGCCGCAATGCTTTCCCTGTGTGTCTCGAAGGCTTCTTGGCTATATGAAATAATGCTCGTTTTCTTTTGAAAATCGGTCACACCAAGCGGGCTGGAGAATCGAGCTGTTCCGTTTGTTGGCAGCACATGATTCGGTCCTGCAAAATAATCGCCCACCGGCTCTGGACTATAACGCCCTAAGAAAATGGCCCCTGCATGCTTGATTTGACCAAGAAGTGATTCTGGATATGCTGTCAGCACCTCTAAGTGCTCTGGCGCTAATTGGTTAACCACGTCTACTGCACGATCAATTGATTCTGTCACATAAATACGGCCATGATCTTGTATGGATTGTGCTGCGATTGATTTTCTTGGTAAAGTATCCAGCTGCTTTTGCACCTCAGCCTGCACGCTTTCAGCAAGTGCCTTAGACGGTGTCACCAAAATACTAGATGCCAGCGCATCGTGCTCTGCCTGCGATAACAAATCAGCCGCAACCTCATGTGCAGCTGCCGTTTCGTCTGCTAGAACCGCAATTTCACTTGGACCTGCGATCATATCAATGTCTACTTGACCAAATACTTCCCTCTTGGCAAGTGCTACATATATGTTGCCTGGACCTGTGATTTTATCAACAGGCTGGATGCTCTCAGTTCCATAGGCAACAGCGGCAACCGCCTGAGCACCGCCCATTTTGTACATTTCTGAAATCCCCAGCTCCTTTGCAGCCACTAACACAGCATCAGAGAGCCGGCCGTCTTTCCCTGGTGGTGTCACAAGAACGATCCGTTCAACGCCAGCGACAAGTGCCGGGATGACATTCATGAGAACAGATGATGGATAAGCCGCTGTGCCGCCTGGAACATACACACCTACCGCATCAAGCGGCGTTACCTTTTGTCCAAGCATTGAGCCGTCCTTTTGGTGATAAAACCAAGAGGATGTCAGCTGACGTTCGTGGTATGTTCGAATATGCTTGATAGCCGTTTGGATAATCTGAACCATCTCTTTATCCAAACGTTCGTAAGCTTCTTCCATTTCACCTTCTGTGACAAGCGGATGTTCAATCAACACGCCATCGAATTGCTTCGTAAAAGAACGTACAGCTTCATCACCTTTTTTTCTCACTTCTTCTATAATGCGCTGAACAGCCTGACGTTGCGCTTCCGTCCCTGTATCTAAAGATCGTTTGATGGAGAGATTGTCCGTCCCACCTTCTTGTATATAGGTGATGTTCATGATGATTCCTCTCCTTCGATGATTTTCGCCAGACGCTGTGCCATTTCATCAATCACTGTATCCTTCATTCGATAGCTTACAGGATTGACTATAAAACGTGATGTAATATCACAAATATGTTCCGTTTCAACAAGTCCATTTTCTTTTAGTGTTTGGCCTGTAGAGACAATGTCAACGATGCGATCGGCAAGTCCGATGAGCGGTGCTAATTCAATGGAGCCATTCAGCTTAATGATCTCCACCTGCTCCCCTTGTTCTCTAAAATAGGACGATGCGACATTTGGGTACTTTGTTGCCACACGCGGTGCGACGCTGCCCCAGCTGGCTCCTGGCAATCCGGCTACAGCTAAATGACATTTGCTGATGTTTAAATCAAGCACTTCATACACATCACGAGATTCTTCAAGCATGACATCCTTCCCTGCAATGCCCACATCTGCCACACCGTGCTCTACATATGTCGTCACATCCATTGGCTTAGCTAAAATAAAGCGGAGGTTTTCTTCCGGTACATCAATGATTAATTTTCTTGAATCCTCGAATTCCTCTGGCAGCTGGTAGCCGGCCTGCCTTAACAGCCCAACTGCCTCTTCAAATATCCGGCCCTTTGGCATCGCCATTGTCAACACTTTACCCATTTTGCTCTCCCTTTCTAGCGCCAATAAAATAAGTCACCCGCTCAAATGCCTTGGTCATCGCGTCAATATTTTCAATCCCAGCTAAGTCTTGCAGAACGATCTTTTTCCCTTTTGACCGCTCCTTTTCTGCAAAAGCAAAAGCTTCCAGTCTTTGTTCTTTACTAAAAATCACAGCCTCCTGCGGCTCAATGATTTCTTTTGCATCGAGCGCTTCAAGAAGGCGGTCTAATCGAAGTCCGAAGCCTGTAGCTGGTGCAGGTGCATCAAAATGAGCAAGCAATTGATCATATCTACCGCCACTTCCGATGACAGATCCAACATGATCTGCAAATACTTCAAACAAAATACCTGTATAATAGCTCATATGACTCACCATGCTTAAATCTAAACGGATATATTCTGTACAGCCATAATCATCAAGTGTTTCCCAAAGCGACTTTAACTGTGCGAGCACTTCTTTTCCTTCTTGTGACACGACAATTTCCTCTGCCCGCTCTGTAACTTCCTGGCCGCCTCTTAGCTCCAAAAGCTGCAACAGCCTCATTTTATCGATGGAAGAGAGCGGCAATTGCTTCACATGCTGACGATATCCTACATAATTCTTTTCATATAAGAAGCGGCGAAGGACGTTTGCCCGCTCTGTATTTCCCAATACATCGACAAATAACGTCTCTGCTAAAGCGACATGTCCGATCGCTATTTTGAAGGATTGAAGCCCCGCATTTTTTAATGCAAATACGACAAGCGCAATTACTTCAGCATCTGCACTAATTGAACCATCACCAATCAATTCAATTCCGACCTGCTCAAATTCTGACGGCCTCCCGCCTTCTCTTTCCTGCGCACGAAACACACTCGCTGCATACCCAACACGAAGTGGATACGCCTGTTCGTGAAGCTTGGAAGCTGCCACTCTCGCAATCGGCCCCGTCATATCAGGTCTCAGCACTAGGGTTTGCCCGTTTTGATCAAGAAGCTTAAAAAGCTGTGTATCTGTAATCGCCGATTGAACACCGACTGTATCGTAAAATTCAAGCGTTGGTGTCTCCATCAAACGGAAACCCCAGCCATTCATGACCTCTGTTAAAGAATGTCTTACTTTTTTCTTCGTCTCATACAATCCGGGTAATGAATCCCGCATACCATATGGTTTCTCAAACATAAACATGTTCTTCCGCACCTCCAACACATTAAAACAAAAAATTCCGAATCCTTTAGTTCGCTAATATGATAATATGCTAACAAAATAAAGTGATTAAATCAATCATTTTTATTTCTCTTATTTTCATCAACATATTCTGGAATTATTACATTCAAGTGACACCTGCTCCTTTTCTGCATGTTTGATGTAGGAACGTGCTATAATACTTAAAAATATTGAATAACACAGGAGATTACAGTGAAATTCATCCAGACATTCATCTTAACTTTGTTGTGCGCATGTCTTGTTTATTTCGGCTTTATTTATGTTTCACAATTCGATCAAGTCAAGAAAACAGCTTCGCCACAAGAATCAGCGAAAGAAAAAGACAACGATACAGCACTCTCTGCTGAAGAAACCCGTTCAACGAAAAAAACAGAAACCACAAAGCATTCATTAAAAGGAAGCAAACAAGCCATGGACGTCATCCTCTACAATCAAATGGACGCCCCAAGGCTTTATAACGGATGCGAAGTTACGAGCTTAGCGATGCTGCTTCATTACAGTGGCTATGAGCATGTAACAAAAAACGCATTGGCAAATGAAATCAAGCGAGTTCCGCTCAATTATGAAAATGGCTTAAAAGGAGACCCTCATGACGGATTTGTAGGCGATATGGAGAATGGACCAGGTCTTGGTGTTTACCATGAACCTATTTATCAGCTTGCGAAAAAATACGCAGGCGATCAAGTTGTCGACTTAACCGGAAAGCCTGTCAAAAAGGCCATTTATCAATCACTTGAAAAGGGTTATCCTGTCTGGGTGATTACGACATCCACCTTTGACAAAACAGATAACATCGAAACATGGAATACACCAAATGGCAAAATAGATGTAAGCTTCAATGAGCATAGCGTCGTGATCACAGGCTATGACAAGGAGCATGTCTACTTGAATAACCCATACGGGCAAAAGAATCAGAAAGTGGACCGTGATCGATTCGAAGATTCTTGGGAACAGATGGGCAGTCAGGCGATTATCATTAAAGCGTAAAAAAACAACCTCTGTGTGGATAGAGGTTGTTTTTTAATGATTATTTTTCTAGCAATTCCGTCAGGCGAGCTTCAAGCTTTTCAGCAGTCATCGCACCACCGCCCAGGCTGAAGTATTCATTCCCTTTTTTTAATAAAAGTGTAGGGTAGCCATTCACATGTAGTTGATGAACCTTCGCAAAGTCAGCATACGCATCATGCATTGCTTCTTTTGTTTTCATGCGTTCAATAACTGCTTCAAAATCAAGATGATGTGCCAAAGCGATATCCCGATACGTTTCTTCATCACTCAGGCTTTTTCCGTCTTGATAAAAAGCCTTTTGCATCGATGAAGCCAATTCCAATGCACGCTCTGGTGCAATGAATTTTAATGCTGAAAACCCAATGGCCGCAGCCTCAGAGTCTAAAAGGAACGTTCCTTTTGCTAACAGCTCCTGATAACGTTCACCAAATTCGACTCCAGTCAGCTGACTAATACGCTGATTTGCTTCTGGAATGTGTGGATAATCCTTTATGGGAAGACTTCTTTCTCCTACAAATAAACCGCCCGACACAAGTGTTAGTGGTATCTCTGGATGATTTTCATGCAAAGTGCGGATACTGTTTGAAAACCCATAACACCAGCCACAATACGCATCCCATACATAAATCAAAGACAATTCTTGCTCATTCATACGTTAGACTCCCCATTTTGCTTATTCTGCTTCAGATACAACGGTAAAACGTTCGCCAACATGAGCTGCCTGCTCCACTTCATCAACCAATGCAATGGCGTAATCAGCATAGCTCACATAGCTGTCCCCTTTAGAATTGACAATCAGATGGTCTTTCCCTTTCACGTAAGAACCCGTACGTTTGCCAGCTGGATGAAAGAATGCTGCTGGGCTGAGGAAGGTCCATTTCAATCCTTCAGTCTGTTGAAGATCTTTTAGGTTTTCTCCTTGCTGTGAAGCAGTAGGTACATATTCTTTTGGAAATTCTGGTGTATCCACAAGTCTTGTTGTTTTTGCCTCATCTACAAATAGACTTCCTGCTCCGCCCACAACGATTAAACGAGTCTCAGGTGCCTCTTTTAAAATATCAATAAGCTTTTTCCCAGCTTCTACGTGAAGGTGCTCTTGTCCAGCAGGTGCGCCAAATGCATTCACAATCACATCAAAGCCTTTGATGTCTTCTGCCTGCAAATGAAACACATCCTTTTCTAGAACGGCTAATGATGAATCCGTTACCTTTTGTGCATCTCGGACAATCGCCGTCACCTCATGTCCTCTAGATTGAGCCTCTTTTACAATTTCTTGTCCTGCTTTACCTGTTGCGCCAATAATTCCAATTTTCATGTTAACTCCTCCTACAATATGGTTTTATGTTGATCAAAAAGGTGTAACCAATCCAGTTACAACAGAGGTAAAAAAAATTGAATAGATCATCCAATTTTTTTGATTAACACATGCGTTAGTTCACTTAACTTGATCTCAGCAAGCACTTGCTCCATCGCACTTTGAGCGCGGCATAAAATTAATTCAAGCACCGCTTGAATGTTTGCACCGATTGGGCAGTCAGGATTTGGGCTTTCATGAATTTGAAACAATTCTCCCTCATCTACGACTTCAACCGCTTTATACACATCGAGCAGTGTGATGTCGTCTTCACTGCGGTTCAGCTGAGAACCACCTTTACCAAGACTCGTTGAGATTAGGCCTGCTTTTTTTAATTTACTCATAATGCGGCGGATGACCACTGGGTTTGTATTCACACTACCCGCGATATCCTCCGATGTCTGTAAAGATCCTTTTTCAAGTGATAGCAAGGCCAGAATATGGACAGCGACAGTAAATCTGCTGCTGATTTTCATGTTTCCTCACCTCTGTTGTAATCATTATAGTTACACCTGTATCACATTGTCAACAAAAAAGTCTGCCGAGCTACTCAGCAGACTTAGATTGACGTGCTTCCATTTCTTCTTTCGTATAAATCATGCGCATTGGATTTCCTCCAACAAATGAGCCTGCTGGAACATCCTTATGAACAAGTGTACCAGCCGATACGATCGCCCCATCTCCAATTGTCACACCGGGTAAAATAGTTGAATTGGCTCCAATTAAGACTTCATCACCAATATAGATTTCCCCAAGTCTGTACTCTTTAATCAAATACTCATGAGACAAGATGGTCGTGTTATAGCCAATCACACTATTTCGACCGACCGTAATTTTCTCGGGAAACATAAGATCCACCATCACCATAAGGGCAAACGCCGTATCCTCACCGACCTTCATCCGAAGAAAGGTACGGTATATCCAATTTTTCATTCCCATAAATGGTGTGTACCGTGCCAATTGAATAAAGATAAAGTTTTTCACGACTTTGAGAAAGGGGACCGTTCGATAGACTTGTCTAAGCGAATTGACCCCTTTTACAGGATAACGATCTGTTTTTCTCAACTTAATCAGCTCCAACAATCGCCAGGAGATCACTCATTTTCTTCAGCATGAAATCAGGACGATGTTTTAAAAGGGCCTCTTCTCCCTTAATAGACCAAGCAACACCTGCTGTTTTTGTCCCTGCCGCTTGACCAGACAAAATGTCGTGATAATTATCGCCGACCATCACTGCTTCATGCGGATCACTGCCAAGCTTTGATAATGCCAGCTGGACAGGTTCGGGATGCGGTTTCTCATTTTGTACATCATCAAGCGTCACAATGACCTCAAAAAACGGCTCTAAACCAGTCAGCTTCAATCCCATTAAAACGGTATCTCGTATCTTCGTTGTGACAATACCAAGTTTAAATCCACGATCCTGAAGAACTTTCAAGGTGTCTAAAACAGTCTCATATTCAGTCACAAGCAGATCATGCTGTTCATGATTAAACGTTCGGTACATCTGAATCATGTCATCCGTCAAATCAGGGTCCATCGCAGAAAATGTATCAAACAATGACGGGCCAATGAAATGTAGGATATCTTCACGGCTGTACTGACCAGGATAATAATGGTCCAGCGTATGCTGGAATGACGCAATAATTAATTCATTTGTATTGATTAATGTACCATCTAAATCAAATAGCACTGTGTTGATCGTTGAGTCGTTCATATGGCTTCCTTTCTAACAGCTGCATGTTCTCTCTTCCGCCAAATATAGCTAATGGCAGCTGTCAATAAAATTGCAGAAATGAGGCGGATGACGAGAAGCGGCCACACTGGAATACCGAGCGGAATAAAAATCAGCGTATCTTCGACCACCGCATGACAGGCAACGAGAAAAATGAACGCAAGGGTTAAATCCTTTTTACTCACACCGTCCTCTTCCACTGCCTTTATCATCACGCCGGCACCGTACGCCAGACCAATCGTTAATCCAGCCACCATCGTCATAGATGTATTTTCTTTCATTCCAAGCATTCTAGTAAAAGGTGACAGCCACTTAGACAACGTATGGAGCCACCCTAAATCTCTCATGAATTGAATGATGATCATAAGAGGAATGACGATACAGGCGAGCTGGAACACACCAAGTACGGCTTTTTGCAAAGCAAGAAGGATGATCATATACCAACTAGAAGGCACATCAGCCGCCTGAGCTGCCGTCAGCAAACCATATTGCGCCGGCTCCTCGCCTCCCTGCCAAACGAGATGAATGACAATAGCTGAAATAACAGCAAGACTGATTCTGACTAACAAAATCACAGACACTCTCAGTCCAACCTTTGCTGCCACTGTCGATTCAATGATCAGGTTATGGCAAAAGGACAGCATTACGGCCAAAATAAACACTTCCTTCACAGGAAGCTCTAATGTCAAAATAGCTGCAATACCAGCATACAAGTTCAGCATATTTCCTAATACAAGCGGAATAGCCGCTTCTCCTGAAAGGCCAAACAACCCCATAAATGGTCGTATAAATTGGATGATCCAATCCATCACAGGTGTATGCTGCAAGATGCTGACGAGAATGGTAACTGGAAAGATGACTTTTCCAAGTGTCCATGTTGTCGATAGCCCTGCTTTCAAGCCATTTTTCCATGTCTCTCCCATCTCTTCTGATCCCCCCTACTTAATTCGATGAGTTGTTCTCTTTATACGGAATTGATGCAAATCCTTTTATTCTTCTATAGAAAATCAGCAGAATAGCCACTGCAAAGATCACAATCGAAATCATCTGTGCGATTCGAAGATGCTCTGTCAGCATTAAGCTGTCTGTTCTCATACCTTCAATGAAAAAACGACCGATTGAATACCAAATTAAATATGACAAGAAGATTTCGCCTCTGCGCAGTGATGTTCTGCGTAATAAAATTAATATCACAACACCGACAAGATTCCATAATGATTCGTATAAGAACGTTGGGTGATAATAGGTTCCATCAATATACATCTGATTAATGATAAACTCAGGCAGATGCAAATTTTCTAAAAAGGCTCTTGAAACTGCCCCACCGTGCGCTTCTTGGTTAATAAAGTTCCCCCAGCGTCCAATCGCCTGACCTAATAAAATACTAGGTGCTGCTACGTCAGCTATTTTCCAAAAGGATACCTTTCTCACTTTTGTAAAAACGATGGCTGTCAGCACAGCACCGATCAACCCGCCGTGAATGGCAATTCCACCATTCCAAATCTTGATGATTTCGTTTGGATGCTGCTGATAGTAATCCCATTCGAAAGATACATAATAAATTCGCGCACAAATAATCGCTATTGGAATAGCAAATAAGATTAAGTCAATAAACGTATCTTTATTGATACCTCTTTTTTCACATTCTCTCAGCGCGATCCAGAGTCCAAGCAAGGCTCCGACCCCAATGATCACACCATACCAATGAACCGAAATAGGTCCGAGCTGAAAAGCAATCGGATCAATTGGCTGAATTGCTTCGTTCATATAGACAACTCCTATTCATCCTGCCCCTTGTCTTCAATAACATCGGCAAGTTTACTTGTAAATTGTTCCGCTGCATTATGTCCCATTCGTTTCAACCTGAAATTCATCGCAGCCACCTCAATAATGACCGCTAAGTTTCGTCCTGGCCGTACCGGGATAGTCAGCTTCGGTACATCTGTATCGATAATTCGCATTTTCTCTTCTTCAAGTCCTAATCGATCATACTGTTTGCCTTGTTCCCAAAGCTCAAGGTTCATCACAATCGTAATTCTCTTATAGCTTCTGACAGCGCCTGCTCCAAATAAGGTCATCACATTAATAATGCCTAATCCACGGATTTCTAATAAATGTTCAATCAGCTCTGGTGCGCTCCCAACTAACGTATCCTGATCCTCTTGACGGATTTCCACACAATCGTCTGCGACCAGCCTATGTCCCCTCTTCACTAGTTCTAAGGCTGTTTCACTTTTTCCTACTCCGCTTTTCCCAATTAACAATACACCTACACCATATACATCGACGAGCACGCCATGGATTGCGGTCGTTGGTGCAAGTTTACTTTCTAAAAAGTTGGTCAATCGACTCGAAAGTCTTGTTGTTTTTAGGTTTGATCGTAAAACGGGCACGCCATTTTCATTTGAAGCTTCAATTAATTCCTTCGGCACCTCACGATCTCGCGACAAAATAATCGCAGGGGTAATATCTGTACAAAGAGATATCATTCTCTGCTTTCGTTCGCGTTCTGGGAGCTGCTCAAAAAAAGAAAGCTCGGTTTTCCCTAAAAGTTGAACTCTTTCTTTTGGGTAATATGTAAAATAACCAGCCATTTCAATACCTGGTCTGGAAAGATCACTGATTGTAATGGGACGATTAATCCCTTCTTCCCCACTTACCAGTTCAAGATGAAATTGTTCCATTATGTCCTTCGTACGAACTTTCGGCACGCTTCTTCCTCCTTTTATCACAGGCGATTCAGAAATACAGCTCTATTTTATCACTTTCAATGATGAACCCAAAACAGTATTTTATCCTGATCCTGTTTCATCGCCCTTACTGGTATAGACAACTATACTTAAAAAGAGTAAACTTAAGTTATAGATCACGAATAAGGGGGCTCAAACATGAGCAGTTCTTTATTACTCTCCAATATTCATATTGTGACAAAGTCAAAGATCATTGAAAACGGTTTTGTCGGTTTACGCGATGGCAAGATTGACTATATTTCAACATCACCACCGACAGGAAATTATGAAAAAGTATATATTTCCCGGGAAAACTTTTATTTACTTCCCGGAATGATTGATATTCACATCCATGGCGGATATGGTGCAGACATGATGGATGCGACACCAGAAGCGATGAATACACTCGCTGACAATTTACCATCAGAAGGAACGACAAGTTTTTTAGCGACAACCATCACACAAAATCATCAAGAGATTGAACAAGCACTTAAAAATGTCGCTCAGTGGAAACAAAGTAATGAAGAACAAGCAGGAAGTCAGGCACAATGTCTAGGAATCCACCTCGAAGGTCCATTTATTTCTAAAGATAAGGCAGGGGCACAGCCTGTTCAATGGATTAAACAGCCTGACATCCCGCTTTTTAAAAAATGGCTTGATGCAGCTGAACAGCTCATTCGAATTGTCACGTTTGCACCTGAGGAAGACACTGATTTTGCTTTTCTTTCCCTGTTGCAGGAAAAGAATATGATCCCTTCGATTGGACATACGAATGCTCATCATGACATGATCAATTTAGCAGCTGAGCATGGTGCACGACATGTGACGCACCTTTATAATGCTCTAAGCTCGTTTCAGCACCGGGAACCAAATGCTGTAGGTGCTGCTCTTACAAACCAGAACCTTCATACTGAGCTGATCACAGATGGGATCCACTCCCACCCTCTTTCCATCAAACTTGCGTATTTGGCAAAAGGAAGTGATCATTTAATCATGATTACAGACTCGATGCGCGCAAAAGGGCTCGGGAATGGAACGTATGAATTTGGCGGTCAGACTGTGACAGTCAGCGGCGAAAAAGCATTACTCGCGGATGGTACACTTGCAGGATCAATCTTGCGAATGAAAGATGGCGTCAAACGAATGAAACAAATCACAGATTGTAAGTGGACAGAGATAGCAAAGATGACCTCAACCAATGCAGCCACTCAGCTAGGCATTGACCAACAGCTAGGGTCGATTGAAGTTGGAAAACTAGCAGATTTGGTGATTTGGGATGAATCTTGTGAACTGATGATGACGATCTGCCGTGGACAAATCGTCTTTGAAAAAAAGGAGGCCCGCCACTGATGAACATCATCGAATTAGAAAACAAAGATCAATTAGGAAAAGAAGCCGCTGCCATTATTGCACATGCAATAGCTGCTAAACCCGATACCGTACTCGGCCTAGCAACGGGCGGTACACCGATTGATACTTACAAAGAGTTAATTCAACTTCATCAAGAGCACCAATTGTCTTTCAAACAAACCAAAACCATTAATTTAGACGAATATGCAGGACTTGATCCAGAGCACGAAAATAGTTATATGACCTACATGAAACGTCACTTATTTGATCATATTGATCTCCCACAAGATCAGTATTTTCTTCCAAATGGCGCTGCAGCTCATTTAGAAAAAGAATGCTTAAGATATGATCAGCTCATTCAAGATGTAGGAGGTATTGATCTTCAACTTCTTGGAATTGGTCAAAATGGACATATCGGTTTTAACGAACCTGGCACCCCTTTTCACTCAAAGACTCATGTTGTGCAATTAGATGAAAACACAAGACAGGCCAATGCAAGGTACTTTTCTTCTATTGATGAGGTACCTACACATGCCATCACGATGGGAATTGCGAGCATTCTTTCAAGCAAAAAAATTCTCCTTCTTGCTTCAGGAAAATCAAAAGCGAAAGTGATACAATATTTAGAACAGACAGAGATTCACCCAGACTTCCCAGCATCTGCACTGAAACTCCATGAAGATGTCACGATTTTAATCGATCGAGAAGCTGGTTCACTACGCTAAACACGAGAGGATTTTCACATGTTTATTGATAAGCAGTCACCTATTCCAATGTACCATCAGATTATGGAGAACTTGAAAAAACAGATTGAGGATGGAACATTAGCACCTGATACACTCATTCCTTCTGAAAGAGAATATGCCGAACGCTTTGGTATTAGTCGAATGACTGTCAGACAAGCCTTATCGAACCTTGTGAATGAAGGATATTTGTATCGCCAAAAAGGAAAAGGAACATTTGTTAGCCGAAAAAAATTTGAACAGCCCCTTCAAGGCTTAACAAGCTTTACCGAGGATATGCGCCAGCGTGGGCTCAAAGCTTCAAGCCAGCTGATTGACTTCAAAAAAACCGCATGTCCAGAGCACTTGCTGCCAGTCTTACAACTGTCAAATAGCGATGCAGTGTATGAACTAAAACGGATACGCCTTGCCAATGATGAACCGATGGCGATTGAAACGTGCTATATACCTGAAAGATTTGCAGAAGATTTAACAAAGGAACATTTAGCTGGCTCTTTATATGAATATATAGAAACTCATACGGGCCTTGTCATTGCTCATGCAAAACAGGAGCTTGAAGCAAATGTTGCCTCGGAGGAAGAAGCACACGTGCTGACTATTTCAAAAGGCGATCCTGTGCTATCAATAGCAAGAACGACTTTTTTTCAACATGACATTCCATTTGAGTATGTCCTTTCGGTTTATAGAGGGGATCGATATAAACTCATTCATACTATGGAAAGATAAACAGTGCCCCCTGAAACGGAGCACTGTTTTTTATTTCCTAAGAAATTTTGTTTCATCATCATTTTTTGTATGGATTTTCCATATAGGTGAAATGGATTTTCCTTGAAAACGATCTTTTGCTACAGTGTACCAATAATAATCTTCATTTGGCTTTAAGCCCTTCCACTCAAAGCTCGCTTTTTTGCCACTTTTCACGCCTCTGGTTTCACCTAGAAGAACATTTGTATACACATTTAATTCAAAATAATTGGTTTTGACAGCTTTCATTTTCGGCGTCAAATCCACATCGATTGAAAATTCATCCTGATCGCCATATGTTTTGGGATCATAGAAATGCTCTTGATTCAAATAAGGTGAGTATGTCGTAAAATGAAGCTGATTTTTTTCTTGATCGGCTGTTATCACCCTCATAAACCCTTGACCACCTTCAGGTCCTGACTGATAATCGGCGAGTATTTGATATACTTTCCTGTCTACTTTTCCATCATGGTCATCATCAAGCTCATCTACTTTCCTGCTTGCTCCGTGGTAGTGGCCGCTAAATACTGCCACAATATTAGGATGGCGTTTCACCACTTGGTGGAAAATGAGATCGCCAATCGGGCTTCGGTTGCCACTCACTAACAAATACTCATGGAAATTTAATATGACGATACGATCTGGATGCTCAGAAATCACACGATTTAACCAATCAATTTCATCTTGCTTAATCCCCCAGCCCATATACACCATCATATAATCATTGCCGCCCGCAGAAATGAGATCGTAATGGCCTTTATTGTTTAGATAGGATTCACCATAGTAAGGTTTTTCTGCAAAGCGTTTCTCTCCGAAATATTTCCCGTATTCTGCATAAAAACCGTCCTTGTGTCTCACATCATGATTTCCCGCTAAAACACCATAAGGAATGTGATTGTCATCTAATACACGCATAAATGTATCTGCCCGGTGCCATTGCTTATCCTTTGAATCATCCACAATATCGCCTGTATGGAACACATATTGAATGTTTAATTTCTCCCTCTGATCTCTGATCCATTCGACCATTTGTTTAAAGATATGAGGATAGCTTTTTGCATAATATTGAGTGTCAGACATCCATATCATCTTATATGGCTTATGCGATTTGCTGATTTCATCCTGCACAAGCAGATCAAACGTTTGATTCTTCATGTACTGTCTGACTGACAGCAACCCCTTCAGGTAAAACTCCTTTTGATCCTTGGCAAAGTGTTGAATGATTTTATCCCACTTTTCCTGTTGGTGATTCCATGCGTACATTGTCACCTTTCTCCCTGACAATGAACTCCCTTTCCACACAGCTTCGACGACATCCTTTTCACGTACGCCATGATGAACTTTGATTTGAAAACGATGATAGGGAAAACGTTGTAAATCCCTCGTTTCAACTGTCTTCCCATCAACAAATGCAATGCGGTTTCTCTCTTGATCAGAAAAGCTCATTTCTCCTCTTTGGAAGAAACCCTTTGGCGGTTCTGTCTCTGCCGCATATTTAAAAATCTTCATTGAAGGATGCAGTGATGTGTATTGATAAGCACGATAAAAAGAGTAATCTAATGTATCATTCGTTGGATCCTTTGTTAGCACAGTTTGCTTTGATGATTTCATTTTTGTCTTATCTGCCACCCGTTCTGGTGTCTCAGGATGTTCATGGACGGTTTTGAACTCCTTTTTCAGCGTCGACAGGTTCCCAGCAGCATCTTTTGCTTTGATCGTAAACGTGTGCTTCCCAGGCTCTAATTCGCTAGAGGACGTCTGATATGGCAAAGAAACTGGTTTGCCATCTACAAATGCCTTCAATTCCTCTATGTCACTCCAGCGATCAGTAACCTTTGCTTTTAATGTAAAGGCTCCTTTGTATTGATCCTTTGCTTTTACATTGGTCTTGATTCTCGGACCCGTGTTATCCACTTTCACACGTACTGAAGCATGCTCGTCTGAGGTTTTGGCCTCAATTAGATGCGGCCCTTCTTTCATCCTTCTTGTGTCCCACTTCATATAGGTTGAAACATAAGCCTCTTTTGGGATCTCAAATTGAAACGTTCTGACTTTTTTGGCGTTCCCGCCATCTCCCATTCTCCATTCTTTTTGCGGTTTCGCATTGATTGGAAAAATTTGTGTCCCATTCGATAAGATCATCCTGACATTCTTCAATTCAAAATCATCATGATTCTCTCCAGGCAACCGGTCCATCGGAGAAGACTTCGTGCCGGCATGGAAGGAAATCGTTTGAGGACCTGCCTTTTTTATCTCTTCTTCTGGTATCGGTATTGTATAGGTACGATACACTTTTGTCGAATCATCAAAAATAGAAAGTAAACGCTTACCTATAGACACACCATTTCTAAAATATAAATTTGTCCCTTTGACATCAAATGCGATATATGGATCTGCTTCAAGGGCAGAAGATACTTGTTGATTCCGCTTTCCATCTATCAGCAATTCGATGCTTTTTTTCTGATCAGATGTTGCCTTTAATGAAAATAACCCTGAAACTGTATCTCCTTCTTCCACATTGAATCGGAGGCCATGGGCTTTGCTAATCTGCTCCACATCAATCGTTTTTTTCAACGTCATGGCTTCATTTTCGCCATCTGATGCTTCAAGCTGATATTCCAATTGTTCCTTACCAATCAACTCAGGCGAATAAATAATATGATGAAATAATCGGTCATTATGATCTTTTTGCAGAAGGATTTCCTTGAAAGCCTCTTTTCGATTCGTTCGATAGCGCAGTTTGACGGTTTTCACGACCTGATCATCCTGGACATCTGCTTTAATCTCTACGCTTTCAGTTGGTTTCACCGGTTTCCTTACCGTCATATCTTCAATCACGGGTTTATGGATATCTTGAGAAATGTCCTTTTTCTCAGATGGAATTTGTGCTTTTAACACTTTTCCTGGAGTAGGTTCTTCTTCAATTTTCGAGATCAGCTTCATCTGCGTAGTACCATCCATTGGATATTTGAACAGCAAGGATTTATGCTCGCTAAACCATGATGGCTTCAAACGAAATGCAGCAGAAGAAATCTCTTCACCTATATTTGTTGTGATCGAGACAAGACGAGATTTAGAGTTGGACAACCCCTTGCTCTCGATAATGGATAGATGCTCGCCCTCTTTTAATTGGCTTTTGTACATGGCATTAAAGTCCGCTGCAGTTAAATGCTCCTGCCCTTTTTTTCTCAGCCAGAAAACATACGGTTTTCCAGGTGAAATGGTGACTGGATTTGCGTGAAAGGAGTACACATCATCCATTTCGATACCTTGCGTGGGATTACGGTAGCGGAGCTGATAATGTTTAAGAGAAATAGGCGCATGTGTCGTGTTATACACTTCGATAAATTCAAAGGCATCTTTGCCTTTTCTGTTTTTTGAATTGACGACAATTTCTGTGATGAATAAGTCCGGAATATGCGAAAGATCCTCTTCAAAACCATTTAAATGAACAGATTGCTCTGCCGTTTTGATCACAGATTTTTGCGTAAGGAACTCTGTATAGTAACGAACGGTCGGATTCCATAATTGATCTGGCGGAATTTTCGCTGTAAATTCAGGCTTCATCCCTGGTAACCGTTCCATTGGAATCAACCGGTACCCAAGTTCATCACTTTGTTTATAATACAAGTTCGCAGACAAAATCTGTTCTTGGTCGCTAATCGACGCACGAAACTGAAGATCACGGCTTTTCCCTTGAACCGGACGGACGTCCACATGAAACTGGTCAAAGATAAAAGGAGAAAAAGGCTTGTCCGGTAAATTCACTTCTGTTTGAAGAAAAGGGCCTGCAGAAGCAGGCTGACTGAAACAAAAAAGAATGATAAAAAAACATAAAAGCATAATTTGTCTGCTCACGTTCACCATCTTGCACCGCCTCCCTTCGGATATTGTGTCTCCTGAAGGTGGTTTTTATGTCAGATGGAACGGAGAAATGATACAATTTTGCACGAAAAAACCGTTAGCTTTTTTTCGCTAACGGCTCTACAATTCCTTTTTGTATCAACAGATGGAAAATGGATAAAATGACAGCCATCCAAATGGCCGTACCGAACCCATCAATGTTAAAACTATCGCCCATAAAGCTCGATGTCATCATCAGTGTAATGGCATTGATGACAAACAAGAACAATCCTAGTGAAAGGACGGTCACTGGAAGCGTTAAAATGATCAAAAACGGCTTCACTAAAATATTGAGCAAGGACAAAATGATACTTGCCACAATGGCAGCGCCAAATCCTTCAATATAAACACTCCCGAGTCCTGGCAGAATACCCGAATCAAAATATCCAGCAATGACGATTAAAAGTAATGCATTTACGAAAATACTGACGATCCATCTAAGCATTTAATTAGTGCCTTCTTCCGGAACAACAAAATACCAGATGAAGTAGATCAGGAAGATCGGCATAAATGCTGTCAAAAATCCGATGATGACGGTTAAAATGCGAAGCAGGGATGCATCCACACTTAAGTATTCCGCAAGTCCACCAACAACACCCGCTATTTTTTTATCTGTTGCTGAACGATAAAGTTTCTTCATGTAGAATCACTCCTTGTCTGATTGGTGCTTTACTTGTATTGATCCTGTTTTTGTTTCTGCAAAAATGGATATACTGTGCACTGCTTGTTGATTGGCTTTGATCATTTTCTCTTTTTGTAATGTTTCATTTTTCTCTTTAATCATCTCTGCATCAAGTAAATCGTGAGAGATAGACCCGAGATTGCTTTTCAGCTCAGCGGTTACTGCACACGCCCGCGGGATTTGAACGTCCACACTTCCTGTTGTCGTTTTCGCATAGATGGAACGGCAATTTTCATCTGACAGCTGAACAGCAATATTTCCGTTAAAGCTTTGAGCATCAATTGATTCACTTTTCCCGCGCAGGTCTATAAGCCCATTAATGGTTTCTACTTCAATCATACCACACTCGTGATCTGCCAGTTTAATTTGTCCGTTTGCTGTTTCGATTCCGACTTTTTCTGCCTGTAACGAGGCAAAAGAGACAACACCATTTGTCGTTTTTGCAGCAAGTTCTTTTGTCTTTAGCTTTTCCCCGCGAATCGGCCCATTAAACAGCTTGACCTTGATCTTATCGTATTGGATACGCGGTACGTATAAAGTGACATTGACTTTCATCGTCTTCTTTTCGGTTCGGATGAAAAATTTATCCCCTTCAAGCCCGCAGTCCAATTGATTGAGAAATTGCTGTCTTGCCTGCTCTCCGTCCTCTGCACGGTAGATTTTCGCATGACACTCTGCTCGAATATCGCCATCGTCCCAAGGCATGACGTTGAGGCTGCCATTCGCCAATTGAATATCTAAATGAGAGAGCGAGGCGTCTTTGAACTGAAAAATGTGCTCAACATCGACTGACTGTCCAAAGTTCAAATCTAGATCAACGTCTTTGACTTTTTTCACCGCAGAATCTAACCAGCCAAACAGTTTTGCTCCAAGGTTTTCAGTGCCGTTTCCTTTGCTATCTGCTCCAGCTTTTTCTTCATGAAAAGTGTGCTCAGCTGTGGACTTCTCTAATGAGACAGACTGACCTTCTTCTAGTTTTTCCAGCAGCGTAATCGCTTCTTTTGCTGATAATACCCCGTCTTCTACTAATTTTAAAATTCGTTCTTTTTCATTCATACAAAGCCCTCCTACGATTTGATAGATTGAAGTACTTTAATACCTTGAATGATATTCCAAATGAGAGAGATCAAAAAGCCAATGGCTACTAAAAAGGACAAGATGAACACCGTCATGACTGGAATGAGCGAGTCGTTTGCCTGTGTCGCCAATAAAAATGGGATAGACCCAAAGACCAAAATAACACACGCTGCGACTGGCAAAAGATGTGACCATAATGCCCGCAGCGCATGTCGTTTCGTTTCCTTTTGATCTACTACAAAAAACGCCACGATCGGTACAATAAACGGCATAAATAAAACACTAAAATAACAAATAGATGCAATGATCGACTGATCTCTATTCATATATATTCGCTCCTTCATAACGAAAATTCCTTTCTAATTCATACGTTTATTGCGTATAAAAAGTTTCAAAATCATTCGATTTACATATGACCTTAGACACAAATTATTTCTTTTTGCACCTAAGTGTAGATTCTTCACAGATTACCCTTTAAAATATGTTGAAAAGATGGTGATTATCATTATAGGGGGTAATTATTTTGACAGATCATCATAATTCTAACCACACGGCTCAAACGCTTTTAGACCTTATACAGAAACAGAAAAGTATGAACAGCGAAATGATCAAGGAGCTCGAAACCATTCATCCGTCTCACCCGAAGTATGGTGATATCCGTTACTTAAAGGTATTGCTCGACAGCAGCAGTACCCATATTTTAAAGGATTTAACGCATCTTAGTAATTTAATGCCAAAGGAAGATGTGCAATAAAAGAAAAACCCCTCGATAAGAGGGGTTTTTCTTCTTTTCTTTATGAAGAAGTTACACTTTCCGTTTCTTTGACCAATTGTTTCATGCGTTCACGGTCACGCTCTAAAACTGGCTTCAAGTATTGTCCTGTATAAGAAGCCTCTTCTTTTGCAATGTGCTCAGGGGTTCCAGAGGCAATGATCGTTCCGCCGCCTGCGCCGCCCTCTGGTCCGAGATCAACGAGGTAATCAGCAGCCTTGATAATGTCAAGGTTGTGCTCAATGACCAAGACCGTATCCCCGTTTTCAACCAAACGCTGAAGCACTTTTAATAAACGGGCAATATCATCCACATGCAGACCTGTTGTCGGCTCGTCCAAAATATAAAGAGACCTTCCGTTTGATCGGCGGTGAAGCTCAGATGCCAATTTCACGCGCTGCGCCTCTCCTCCGGACAATGTCGTTGCAGGCTGTCCAAGTGTAATGTATCCTAATCCAACATCATAAATCGTTTGAAGCTTCCGCTTAATTTTCGGGATGTTCTCGAAAAATTGGAGTGCGTCCTCCACCGTCATTTCAAGCACATCAGCAATGTTTTTCCCTTTATATGTGACCTCAAGTGTTTCGCGGTTATAACGTTTCCCATGACACACTTCACACGGTACATACACATCTGGCAAGAAGTGCATTTCAATTTTAATGATTCCATCTCCACGGCAAGCCTCACAGCGTCCGCCTTTCACGTTAAAGCTGAATCTGCCTTTTTTATAGCCTCGTACCTTTGCTTCATTGGTTTGTGCAAACACGTCCCGCACATCATCAAATACACCTGTATACGTGGCAGGGTTGGATCGTGGTGTACGGCCAATTGGTGATTGATCAATATCAATGACCTTATCCAAATGATCCATCCCTTTGATTTCCTTGTGCTGTCCTGGCTTCGCCTTCGCTCTGTGCAATTTTTGGGCCAGTGATTTTAATAGAATTTCATTCACAAGCGTACTTTTTCCTGAGCCAGATACACCGGTCACAGCTGTAAAAACGCCGAGCGGAAATTTTGTATTTACGTTTTTCAGGTTGTTTTCTTTTGCCCCTTTGATCTCAATATAGCGGCCGTCAGGCTTTCTTCTCTCGATCGGGAGCGGAATAAACTTCTCGCCAGATAAATATTGTCCTGTTAAGGATTTTGGATCTTTCATGACTTCTTCCGGCGTTCCAGCTGAAATCACTTCTCCTCCATGAACTCCTGCCCCAGGTCCAATATCTATTAAATAATCAGCAGCTAGCATCGTATCTTCATCATGCTCCACGACAATGAGTGTATTGCCGATGTCGCGCATGTTTTTCAATGTTCCAATCAAACGGTCATTATCACGCTGATGCAGACCAATGGATGGTTCATCTAAAATATAAAGAACACCTGTCAGCCTTGACCCGATTTGAGTCGCCAGGCGAATCCTCTGCGCCTCTCCACCTGAAAGTGTGCCAGCCGACCGGCTCAATGTTAGGTAATCTAATCCCACATTATTTAAGAAGGACAAGCGCTCTTTAATTTCACGTAAAATGAGCTGAGCAATCTGCAAATCTTTCTCAGACAACTCGATTTTTTCATAGAAATCAAGGGCATCAGAGACAGACAAATCGGTGATTTCTCCGATATGCTTACCATTGATGAGAACTGCCAGCGTTTCTTTTTTCAGACGATATCCTTTACATGTCGGACATGGCTGATTCGCCATATATTTTTCCATTTGCTCACGAATATAATCAGAGCTGGTTTCTTTATAGCGTCGTTCAATATTACGAAGAACACCTTCAAACTCAATTTCATTTTCACGTACCTGTCCAAAATCATTTTCGTATTTAAAATAAATCCGCTCAGATCCGCTTCCATATAAAATTTTATCGAATAAATGCGACGGTATATCTTTCACAGGAATGTCCATGTCAATGCCATAATGTGTACATACGGTCTCAAGAAGCTGCGGATAGTATTGCGAGCTTTGCGGTTCCCATGGTGCAATGGCATGCTGTCGTAAAGTTAAATCCTTATTAGGAATGACAAGTTCAGGGTCGACTTCTAGTTTAGAACCGAGCCCATCACAGCTCGGGCAGGCACCGAAAGGACTATTAAACGAAAACATTCTTGGCTCAAGCTCACCGATAGAGAATCCGCAATGCGGACAAGCATGATGTTCGCTGAATAACAGCTCTTCTTGTCCGATCACATCAATCATCACCCGGCCTTCACCTAGCCGCAGCGCAGTTTCAAGAGAGTCAGACAGACGAGCAGCCACGCCTTCCTTCACCACAATACGATCAATTACCACTTCGATAGAATGCTTCTTGTTCTTTTCAAGCTCGATCTCTTCAGAAAGGTCTTCCATCTCTCCATCGACTCTCACACGGACATAGCCCTGCTTCCGAATTTGATCAAGTACTTTCACATGTGTTCCTTTGCGACCGGACACAACCGGGGCAAGCACTTGCAATTTCGTTCTTTCTGGATATTCTAAAATACGATCTGTCATCTGCTCAATCGTTTGTGACGTAATTTCAATCCCATGTATAGGACAAATCGGTTTTCCAACCCGAGCATACAAGAGACGCAAGTAATCATAAATTTCAGTAACAGTTCCAACCGTTGATCTAGGGTTCCGGCTCGTCGTTTTCTGATCAATACTAATCGCCGGAGAAAGACCTTCAATGGCATCTACATCCGGTTTATCCATTTGACCAAGAAATTGGCGTGCATACGCTGAAAGAGATTCAACGTACCTGCGCTGACCCTCGGCATAAATGGTATCAAAGGCAAGCGACGATTTTCCTGAACCAGATAATCCCGTGATGACCACTAACTGGTCACGCGGGATATTTACATCAATATTTTTAAGGTTGTGGGCTCTAGCACCTTTCACCTCTATTCGTTCCATAGCCATCGGGCAATCATCCTTCCGCTTTTAGCTCTAGCAATAGATCTCTTAATTCTGCTGCTTTTTCAAAATCAAGCGCTTTTGCTGCGTCTTTCATTTCCATCTCGACCTTTTCGATCACTTTTTCTCGTTCTTTTTTGCTCATTTTCGACAGCTTTGGTGCTGCTTTTGTTTCGTATTCTTCCGTATCCTCATGTATCTTTGTTGCCTTAATGACATCTCGAATTTTCTTATGGATGGTTTGCGGAGTGATCCCGAATTTCTCGTTATATGCTTCTTGCTGTTCTCTTCTACGCTTCGTTTCTTGAATCGCAATGTCCATCGATTTCGTCATATTGTCTGCATACATAATGACTCGGCCTTCTGCATTTCTCGCTGCACGGCCAATCGTCTGGATGAGGGATCTTTCAGAGCGCAAAAAGCCTTCCTTATCCGCATCTAAAATTGCCACGAGCGACACTTCTGGAATATCCAGCCCTTCACGAAGAAGGTTGATTCCAACAAGCACATCATATTTTCCGAGACGTAAATCACGAATAATTTCAATCCGCTCAAGGGTCTTAATTTCTGAATGCAAATAATTCACTTTGATGCCAATCTCTTTTAAATAATCTGTGAGATCCTCAGACATTTTCTTCGTCAACGTAGTCACAAGCACACGCTCATTTTTCTCAACTCGTGCATGAATTTCTCCAATTAAATCATCAATTTGCCCTTCAATTGGACGGACTTCAATGATTGGATCAAGTAAACCTGTTGGACGGATAATTTGTTCCACAACCTCTGGCGTTTTCTCAAGCTCGTATGGACCAGGCGTTGCAGATACATGCACAATATGGTTGATATGCTTTTCAAACTCATCAAAGGTGAGCGGTCTGTTATCAAGAGCGGATGGCAGACGGAATCCGTGATCAACCAACACTTGCTTTCTCGCTTGGTCCCCATTGTACATAGCGCGGACTTGAGGAATCGTTACGTGCGACTCATCAACAACGATCATAAAATCATCTGGGAAATAATCAAGCAGTGTGTAAGGTGTTGAACCAGGAGGACGCAAAGTCAGATGTCTTGAATAGTTCTCGATTCCTGAACAAAAACCCATCTCTCTCATCATCTCAAGATCGTATCTTGTCCGCTGCTCAAGGCGCTGTGCTTCAAGCAGTTTTCCGTTTTCACGAAGCTTCTCGAGCTGCTCTTCAAGCTCTTGCTCAATATTGATAATTGCTTTTTCCATCTTTTCTTCTCTTGTGACGAAGTGAGATGCTGGGAAAATAGCCACATGATCACGATCACCAAGTATTTCTCCAGTCAGTGCATCCACTTCACGTATACGTTCAATTTCATCACCGAAAAACTCCACTCTGATACAATGCTCATCTCGTGAAGCAGGAAAAATCTCAACGACGTCTCCTCGGACTCGGAAGGTTCCGCGCTGAAAATCTATATCATTACGAGAATACTGAATATCCACCAGCTTACGAAGAAGCTGATTGCGTTCAATCTCCATTTCAGTACGTAAAGACAGAACAAGCTCTCGGTATTCCTCTGGCGAACCTAAGCCATAAATACAGGACACACTGGCAATGATAATGACATCTCTTCTCTCAAATAACGAGGATGTAGCGGAGTGCCGCAGCTTATCAATCTCATCATTGATGCTGGCATCCTTCTCAATAAATGTATCAGTCTGAGGCACATATGCCTCCGGCTGGTAATAATCATAGTAACTCACAAAATATTCAACAGCATTATTCGGAAAGAATTCCTTGAATTCGCTGTACAGCTGACCGGCAAGTGTCTTATTATGCGCAATGACAAGTGTCGGTTTATTCACTTCTTTGATCAGGTTGGATACAGTAAAGGTCTTTCCCGTACCTGTAGCACCTAACAGCGTTTGATGCTGTTTCCCCTGATGGATCCCCTCAACAAGCTTTTCAATCGCCTTTGGCTGATCTCCTTGGGGCTGATAGTTAGAAACTAATTCAAAGCGGTCACTCACATCAAAGCCTCCGTTTCGTTACGAAATCTATCTAATGAATATATTATCATAAAAGGACACAAAAATACGAACTAAAGTTCGGGCTTATGCTTGATTTTTATTTCCAATACAGTCATACCCTCTCTCCCAAGGCAAATAACCCTCTTAAAAAAACCTTCCTTTCAGTATGGAACATTTTGGAGTGAGATATTCGATGAGCAGAAAAAGAGCACAAAAAGAAAGCTGCACTCACTAAAAATTGTAAGCACAGCTCTTGTTTAAAAATACCATCATGCTCTTGATGACGATGACATCAATGATGTTTTTCAGCTTTTTCTCTTTTTTCGATTTCTTTCTTAGCCATAAACAATGCCCCTGCTACTAAAGAAATAATATCTAATCCCACAATAAAGTAGGTTTCTGTATAGCCCTTCATGTACGAAGCAAATAAAAGCGCTGCTGTTAATGCAATGCCGACGTAATGATTATAAGTAACCTTTGAAAATAAAATAACGAGCAGGAAAGGAAAAACTAGTGCAAATATGGCTTTTGTAATCACAAAAACCCTCCCTCATCATGGTCTACTCCCTTGATTATAGTAAAGATTGGCATATTGAACAATTCACAGTTTTCAATTTCACCTATTTTTCTTTTGGTTCGGAGACTTTTGTTATAGAAATAGAAGGAAATTAGTGAGATTGTCCCCTTTATAAAGATAGGTCTTTACGTCTTTGACAATAACATCCAATAAATCCTATGATTAAAAATGATAGTGCGCACTATCATTTTAAAAAATAGAGAGACATACAAACCATTGGCTATTTGGATAAGGGGGCATTCCCATGTATTCAGTTTTATTTCATGCGGCTGAAGAATCCGCAGCACTCGCAGGGGCAAAAGGCCTAAATTTAATCAAATTAAACAATCACGGCCTTCCAGTCCCAGATGGATTTATTATCAAAACCAACAGCTTTGCAAGCTTTCTTTCATATCACAATCTGCAGCCATCAGAACAAAACCTTGAACAACAAATCAAAGAAGCATCGTTTCCTTCACAAATGGAAGCAGAGCTGCTTTCGTCCTTTCAATCATTGCGGAAGACTTATCCCTCAGTTGCAGTCCGATCCTCTGCTGTTGCTGAAGATCTCGAAGGCGCCTCATTTGCAGGACAGTACGAGACCTATTTAAATATCAATTCAAATGAAGAATTTTTACTAGCTGTCAAAGAATGCTGGTCTTCTTATTTTGCAGCGAGAGTCGCACAATATAAAGAAGAGATGGCTGAAAACGAGGAAGACATGCCGCTTATGGCTGTTGTCGTTCAAGGATTGGTCCATTCTGACGTCTCCGGTGTCATCTTTAGTGAGAATCCCATATCGGGAAAAACAAATGAAATTATGCTGACAGCAAGCTACGGACTAGGAGAAGCAATCGTCTCCGGTCTTGTGACACCTGACACATTTATTGTAGATAAGGAAAACTTTTTGATTGAAAAATCACTTGGGACGAAAGAGCTGCAAATTGTTCCTGACCATGAGGGTGTCATCGAACAGCCAGTAGCAGAAAAAATGGCTGATCAATTTTGCTTGAGCGATGATCAATTGGTAGAAATTACACAAATCACAAAACAAGTAGAGGCACTTTACGGACATGGAGTCGATATCGAATTTGGTATAGCAAATGGATCGTTTTATTTACTTCAAGCAAGACCGATTACCACAGCTCTCTCAAAATCAGCAAATGAAACAGCAGGTGCTTCTTTTCTCATGCAGCCAGAAGAGCTGCAAGATTTCTGGATTTCAATGGACGACCATATGCCTGGTCCAACGAGCCCTCTTTTTTCAAGCCTGATCATCCCAGCATTAAAAAACGGGCTAAAGAAAAATGGAGAAAAATATCAAGTACCTGACATGAACATCAAAGATATTAAGCTTTACAGAGGCCACCTATACTCGGCACCGGAAATGTCTCAAGCGGGAGAGACAGATGCACCCGTTTTTAATGAAAGTATGTTTGAGTTATTTCCGCATCTAAGTGAACGGATGTATAAGATTCTAGAAGAAAACTTCTTTCCATTTTACGAAAAACTCGATCGCCAAATGAATGAGCCTATGACCATTGAAAAAGCAATCGAAGGCTTTGAAGAATTAAAGGCTTTTTATATACAAGCATATGATGATCATTTTGATATCCTCATGCCACAAGTCATTCTATCATCCATAATCGAAGACATGCTTGTGACGTATACCGGTGATCAAACACAAGTCGTCTTGCTGCACGAAATGATGATAGGCGTGATGAACAAATCTCTTGAAACAGATAAGATGCTATCGGATATAGCAAAGGAAGTCCTTCAAGATCCAGAACTTCATCAAGCATTTATTCAGCATGAAAAGAACCCAGAGCTGTTGTATGCACTCAATCACTCGAAAAAAGGAAAACACTTCATTTCGAAATTAGAGGAATTTCTCCAAGTTTACGGCTGGCGATCTGTTAAAAGTCATGACTTTACGGAAGAAACATGGATAGAGAACCCTGAGTATATATTAGATATCATTAGAAATAACATTCAGTCCCAATGTGATTTTGATGAAGAATTTGCAAAAGCAGTTATCAAAAGACAAGAGACGTATAAAAATTTTATGAGTCAAGTGAAGGATGAGTCGTTTAAAACAAAATTTGAGACGCTGTATCAATTTGCCGTTCAAGCAGCGAACATCCGAGATGACCACCACTTCTACATTGATGCCATGTTAGATGCTAAAGCCCGGGTATATCTATTAAAAATTGGTGAACTTCTTACACAAAAAGGAGCCATTCTTCATCAAGATGATATATGGAATCTCTATGCTGAAGAGGTACACCAAGCGCTCACAACGTCTACTTCATTCGAATCGGTTGTCCAGCAAAGAAAAATAGAAATGAAAGAAAATGAAGACATTCAACTCCCAGCTTACACCGGCACACCAACTGAAGCTGAATTGCAGCAAGTGGAAAGAATGCTTGGTTCGTTAAGAGAAAATGAAAACAACACACACGATGTGATCCATGGAATCGGCGCATCCAGCGGTATTGTTTCTGGAAGAGTAAAAGTCATTACATGCGCTGAAGAATTCTCACAATTTCAAAAGGATGATATTTTAGTTTGCAAATCGACTACCCCCTTATGGACGAGCTTATTTAGAGATGCAAAAGCAGTCATCACAGATGCTGGAGGCATTTTGTCTCATTCAGCTATTATCGCTAGAGAGTATATGATGCCAGCTGTCCTAGGGACTAGAAGAGCGACTGAAACACTTCAATCCGGTGACCTTGTGACAGTAGATGGCAGCAATGGACGCGTTCAGATATTAAAGCAGCATTCACGTTCATAAACTTATCATATTGGCGGTCATAGATTTTATCGGTATACTTACTTTGTTGCAAACACATTCATAACCTGAGGTGAGTATGCTTGTTAAAATCTACAAATCAACGAATCATTCGCGCAACAATGGATTTATTAACTGAAAAGGGCTATCAAAAAACAACAACCAAAGAAATAGCGACAAAAGCGAATGTGAGTGAAGCAACTATTTTCCGCAACTTTAAAAACAAACGCGGCGTCATTGCTGCCATTATGAAGATGAAATCATTACCGACAAAAACCCTAGAAGCAGAATTTAAAGGCGATCTATACACCGATTTAAAGTTTCTCGGTACCTATTTCCTTGAAAATTTGACTTCCAAAAAAGAATTTATTTATATCAGCATGCGAGAACCGGATATGTTTAAGGATTTAACGAATCATGAAAAGATATATCCTCAAGAACTGAGAGAAATGCTGATACAATATTTCAAAAAGATGGGTGCTCAGCATCATGTATTAAAAGGAAAAGAAGACATTTATGCAGACATCTTCATTAGTACGTATTACGGATTTTTCATTCAGCAGCTAGAGCAAGATTTCCAACTCGTGCTCACACAAAAAGAAGATTTTATTGAGACATGCACACACATTTTCATGAGAGGAATTTCTCCCGCTTAAAGGGTGAAATTCTTCTTTTTTACAAAAGGTGGTATAAACATTGAAGTTAAACAAAGAGAGCCTCATCATCTATTCTTTGTTGCTTGGGGCTATACTAGTTCCAGTCAACTCAACGATGATCGCAGTTGCTCTATCGTCCATATCAACTTATTATCATCAGTCCCTTTCAAACATCACTTGGGTTGTCACGATTTACCTTATTGTCATGGCTGTCACTCAGCCTATCGCTGGTAAGTTAGGAGATATATACGGACACCGGCGAATGTATTTAATTGGTGTGATGCTTTTTTTAGTTGGTTCGATTGGATGTGCTTTAGCACCTAATCTAGCTTTTCTCATCACCTTTCGTTCCATTCAAGCAGCTGGTGGTGCTATTTTAACACCAAATAGTATCGCATTGATTCGTGCAACAGTATCCTCTGAAAAACTATCTAAAGCAATGGGGTACTTTGGATTTGGAGCCGGTATAGGTGCCGCACTTGGACCTTTTATAGGTTCAATTCTCATTCAGAGTTTTGATTGGCACTCTATATTCTTAGTTAATATCCCATTCTTGTTCCTTACACTTGTGACCGGCGTATTCCTCATTCCAAAAATAAAGCATACACGCTTACAAGCAAGTGTCGACATCATGGGTTCATTGTACTTAACCGTCGGGATTGCCACACTCATTTTATGCACCAAAAGCCAATTACTAAATGAATACTTGATCTATGGCATTCTAGCATTGATTGTGATTCCTTTATTTTTTAAACATGTACGGAAAGTAAAAAATCCAATCATCGATCTATCCCTATTTAAAAACAGTTCATTTACAAATGCGAATTTGTCGATCATGCTAAGTAATTTTGTGATGTATGCCATCCTTTTGATTATGCCGCTGTTTATGGAACAACGACTTGCACTTTCTCATACACAAAGCGGTATTATTCTATCGATATTTTCACTTTGCATGTCAATTAGCGGTTTATTAGGGGCAAGACTTCATCCAAAAAAAGGCGCGAAAAAAATGATTCGCTTTTCATTTCTCTGCCTCACTTTATCAGGCATCATGTTAATTACACTGAATCAGTACCCCACCTTACCACTGCTTATCGTGACACTAGTCGCAGGTGGAATTTCATCAGGAATTGGTATGACCAGTATGCAGATGGCTTCTTTAACCTCTGTTGATCAAAGCTTATCTGGTTCAGCATCTGGTATTTTCTCTACCTTTCGATATTTTGGCAGCATCATTTCATCTACATTAATTGGGATCATGAGTGGTTTTCAATCTTTATTTATTGTATTAATGGGCGCAGGTATCCTTGGTTTCTTTTTATCTCAACGCGTAAAAACAAAATCAACCTCTCCATCATCTGAACATTCCGCCTAGTGACTCCCTTCGCTCTATCTATTTTTAGAGCAGGGGAGTTTTCATCATTTGGATCACTGTAAGCTATTACGACTGCGATTATCAAATCTTGAAAATCGTCTTTCAAAGACACAAAAATGACATATGACCGGGCAAAAAAGGAACTTCAGGTGCAAATTCTCCCACTCACTCACCTAAAAGCCATTTTCCACCTCTTTCTTCATGGATAACTTCGATTTTTTTTCACAATTTTTGTGGTATGCTTTTTGAAAATAGAGAACGCAAAGGAGCGGAAGAATGGAACGTGTGAAATATGTTTTGATCTGTTTATCAGCTCTACTGTTATTCCTGACGGGCTGCGGAAAAGAACAGCAATTTACGCCGCCTGGCAGCTCTCAATCGATCGCTGTCATCTCTCAATTAAAAAAAGCCTCCTTTTCAATAGTTGATTTACAAAAGAATAAAACGGTCTCTTCTGTGGATCTAAAACACCCACTCACTGATCTTATTCAAATCAACAAAAACGTCATCATCGCCACAAGTAAAGAAGGGGAATCCCTTATTGAAATTAATTTAAAAAAGGGGACAGCAACAGAGTATATGGATGTGAGTAAAGGGCTGACTTCACTTACATATGATGCAGCTTCTCATACATTAATTGCTGCTGATTCACAGAAAAATGTCGTTTATTTAATAGATACGCAGCGTAAAAAAATAAAAGCGACTGTGAAAACTGGAAAGCTCCCCTCTTCTATGACACTTTCTTCTTCAGGTATTTTATTTGTTTTAAATGCAGAAAGTCATACTGTCTCCGTCATAGATATTGAAAAGGAAAAAAATATACGTACATTCTCTGTCCTTGAACGGCCTTCTGGAATTCATTTTGATGGACAGTCCATTTGGATTGGTGGCCACGGTAAATCAGGCACTTTAAATCAAAGTATTTTTGCTTACGACCCTAAAACAGGTAAAAAACAGCGTGAAATAAAACTAGGCGTTATGCCTGTTGCATTTTTTTCAGAGAAAAAATCTTCTATTTTATATGTACTATGTCATGGAGATCATACGTTATACAAAGTAGATACCAAAACAAATAAACAGCTTGCTTCGGTTGAAACTGGTCAAAATCCAAATTATATCACCGCTGATACCACATCTATATATGTGAGTAACTTGGATGACAACTCAGTATCCATCTTTGATAAACACTCACTCATCTTGAAAAATCGATTGAATGTCCCATCAGGACCTTATGCTATCGTGTTGGAGGAAAAGAAATGAAGGAACAAATGCATATTTTAATCGTAGATGATGAGCTCGATATGCTTGAGCTCATCGGGTCTTTTTTGAAGAAACAAGGCTTTCACATAATCACTGCAAATACTGGAATGGATGCCTTACATCAGCTAGAAAAGGAACCCGTTGATCTTGTTGTATTGGATATCATGATGCCTGATATGGATGGTTTTGAAGTCTGTCAGCGTATTCGAGAAACATCTCAAATTCCAGTTTTATTCTTAACAGCGAGAAGTTATGAGGAGGATCGAATTAGAGGTCTTGAAATTGGAGCGGATGACTACATCATGAAGCCTTTCAGCCTGCGTGAGCTTGCAGCAAGAATTGAAACAACCTTAAGACGTATTAGAGGTCTTTCACTAAAGCGCAGCAGAATACAATTTGGCGACATAGAGATCGATCAAGACGGCAGACAAGTTTATCTCCATCAACTGCCCGTTAATTTAACAAGAAGAGAATTTGATTTACTCATGTTTCTTTTTCACAATCAAGGCCAAGTGTTTTCACGAGAACAGCTATATCAAAAATTGTGGGAATCACATTCAACGAGCGGCTCTTTAAGAACAGTCGATACACATATCAAAACACTGCGACTGAAATTAACAGGAGCAGAACGTTATATTAAAACTGTTTGGGGTGTCGGCTATAAGTTTGAGGAGGACGAATGAAGCCATTATCTATTAAAAAGAAAGTACTCTTCTTAATCCTTGCAGTGATCGGAATCGTTGCAGCCTCAGCGCTTGCCCTAACCTATTACTTATATCAGCACTTATATATTGATAAGCAGATTGATTCCTTAAGTGTACAGGGTAAGAAGCTGGCAGAAATCTATCACACACACGGGAAAGACACGTATTTTACCGATAGAATGAAATGGGCAAACGATTCAAGTCAAGCGAATGTTATTTTTACAGATGATCCAATGGAGCTTTCAAGTGGTCTGCCTTTTGATACGAATACCAATGATAATCTCATTACGTTCAAGGAACGTCAAAAGCTCCTTCAAGGTGAGACCGTCGTGTTAATTAGAGAACACCCACAATTTCACCAAGATATTCTTGGTATCGCCATCCCTGTTTTTTCAAGCAACGATGATCTGTCGGGGACTATTTTCCTCTCCATGCCTTTATCTGATGTGTATGAACCCTTTGTCCAAATTAGATTGACGCTTGGCATATCCATTTTATTGATTCTGCTCCTGATTTTCTTGATTGGATATAAGAGCTCCAATAAAGTTGTGCAGACAATAAATAAAATGAAAGAAATTGCAATGGAAATGGAATCTGGCGACTTCTCAAAACGAATGGCCGTAACCAAAAATGGAGACGAACTAAACCAGCTTAGCCGCTCTTTTAATAAACTGTCTTCTACCCTCGAAAAAGTTGAACAGCACCGCAGGGAATTTCTTGCGAATGTCTCTCACGAACTTAGAACTCCATTAAGTTATATGAAAGGCTATGCAGAAGGAATTGAAGAAGGAGTCATTGATCAGAAAAAGGGAATGCGTATCATCCAAGATGAGGCCACACGTTTAAGCCGGCTTGTTCACGATCTTTTAGATCTTGCACAGTTAGAAGGGGACTCTTATCCACTAACGACGGAGCCAATCGTCTTTGCTCAGCTGATCCACGATGTTCTTGATCAAATGGCATTTATCGCTGACAAAAAAAGCATATCTCTCAATCGGGCGCTTGAAGAGGATTGCATTGTTTATGGTGATAGCGATCGCCTACAGCAAGTGGTTCGTAATTTACTGGACAATGCCATTCATTACACGCCCTCTGGGAAGTCCATTTCGGTTGAATTACATGTTCTGCACAGCACAGCTGAACTGAGAGTGACGGACGAAGGAAATGGCATTCCAAAAGAAGACCTCCCGCATGTGTTTGAACGATTTTATCGAGTAAATAAGGCACGCACGAGAAAGGATGGCGGCTCTGGACTTGGACTAGCCATTGTCTATCAAATCATCAAAAAACATCATGGTACGTTCGATATTCAATCTGAGCCTGGCATCGGTACAACAGCCATCATTCAGCTTCCTCATGCTACATTCAATGAGAGCTCACCTACTCAATAGCTACTCACATATCTTATTCTCATTGGAATCTCTTCTTTATCTGATAGATTCTGTATCCATAGCATGTGTCTACAACTTGAACAGCTCTTTTCACCAAGAGCTGTTTTTTATTTCTAAAAAATAAAAAAATGGTCTTTTTTTATTAACATTTTATTCATATTTGCTTGTTACACTTTTTTCAAGTGAAGAAAAAGGAGTGACATGCTTTTGATCAGACGTTTTCAGAAATTTGATATTTATTTATTTTTCATATTGATCTTATCTACCATCTTAAACATTTATCACATTTGGAAAGATGATACGGTGAATGCGTATTATACTGCGGCTGTCACAAGTATGATGAAAAGTTGGCATAATTTCTTCTTTGCTTCATTTGATCCAGCAGGGTATGTCACGGTGGATAAACCACCGCTCACCTTCTGGCTGCAAACGATCAGTGCCAAAATTTTTGGTCTTCATGGATGGAGCATCATCTTGCCGCAAGCTTTAGCTGCCATTGGATCTGTTTATCTGATCTATCGTCTTGTCAAACCAACCTTTGGTCAAGCAGCGGCAAGATTAGCGGCACTTATCATGGCGTGTACACCTATTGCGGTTGCGGTATCTCGCACAAATAATATTGACAGCTTACTTGTCTTTATACTTTTACTAGCAACAGGAATGATGTTCAAGGCTGTAAAACAGCAAAAGGTGCTTTGGGCGTTTTCTTCATTTGCGATGATTGGCGTCGGGTTTAATACAAAAATGCTACAAGCCTATATGATCGTACCAGCACTCATTCTTTTTTACATCATTGCTTATCGAACGACATGGAAGAAAAAATTACTCTCACTGATAGTTTCAATGATTGTCCTTTTAGGTGTATCTGCTTCATGGTCCATAGCGGTTGATCTCACTGCCAAAGACAATCGCCCTTATATGGGATCAAGTCAATCGAATTCTGCATTAGAATTAGCCTTTGGTTACAACGGTCTCCAGCGGCTGACTGGTCAACAGTCTGGCGGTGGTGGCGGAATAGGCGGCGGCTCAAGTAAGGATGAAGGTCATCCCCCTTCTCAGCAAAACGATGATGATTCATCCACGATGCCTCAGCCGCCATCTGATGGTAATCAAAACAGCTCAGACAGCTCAAATCAATCTTCCAGTCAGGAACAACCGTTTATGCAAGGACCGCCGAGTCAAGCAAATGGCACGACACCACCTGACATGCCTTCAGGAAGAGAGGGAGGAAACGGCGATGGTCCACCTTTTGGCGGAGGCGGCAAGATGGGAAATGGCTCCGGCATGTTTGGTACAGGAACCAAGGGGCCATTACGTCTGTTCCAATCTGAATTATCCGATCAAATCAGCTGGCTGCTTCCATTCGCTATCTTTGGCACAATTGGGATCTTCTTATCGACAGTATTTGAAAGAAGACGTCTCAATACAAAACAAAAAGAAACGCTATTTTGGTTAGCTTGGCTTATACCAGTTGCAGGATTTTTCAGTGTAGCAGGGTTTTTCCATCATTATTATTTGATCATGCTGGCACCGCCAATTGCCGTATTAGCAGGGGCAGGCTGGGTCGCCTTGACTCAATTGTTCCAAACAGAAACTGGCTTTAAAAAATGGCTGCTTCCGATTGCCATTTTGGTGACGACAGCATTTGAAATCTTTATCTTATCTACCTTTACAAGCACCATTGGTTTTGGCTTAAGCATTGCCGTCGGTCTCATTGGCATTGGCTCCGTCCTTGCGCTTTTCTTTACAAAAGGAAAAGCAAAGCTAAAACAAGTGATTTCTCTCATAGCTATTCTTGGTATGTTGATCACACCGCTGTATTGGGCAAGCACCCCCCTTCTTTACGGAGGAAACAGCATGCTTCCAGAGGCTGGTCCTCAGCTTGCAACTTCAAGCGTCAGCATGAGTTCACAGGTAAATGAAAAGCTGATCAGCTACCTTGAAAAAAACAATACAGGTGAAGAATTCCTGTTTGGTACAACTGATGCAACTACTGCCGCTCCTTATATTATCAAAACAGGGAATGCGGTGATGGCGCTAGGTGGTTTTAGTGGATCCGATAACATTTTAACGCTTAGCGAATTTAAACAGCTCGTCAAAGACGGGAAAATCAAATACTTCTACCTCTCTGGCATGAGAGGCGGAAGCACAGATATTCTGACTTGGGTTCAGAAAAATGGAAAGAAAGTCGCTGCTTCTAAATGGCAACATCTTTCTTCAACTGAAACGAAGACAACAGGAAGCTCGAACAGTCAGTCATCTAAACAATCTGATTCAGCCAATGGACAAAGGGGCGGAATGGAGAACGGTACCCTTTACGAACTATCTGTCGACTAAATCTATTAAGGAGGGAATGGCTGATGGACAAAAGCATACAATATTCTATTGTGGTTCCAGTCTATAATGAAGAACTTGTGATCCATGAATCCTATCAGCGATTGAAAACCGTCATGGATTCGACGGGAGAAGCATACGAGCTTCTCTTCGTCAATGACGGTAGCATGGATCGAACAGCTGAACTAATTAAAGGGTATTGCCAAAGCGACCCGAATGTCAGACTCATTGATTTTTCTCGTAACTTTGGACACCAAATTGCCATTACAGCTGGGATGGATTATGCAAAGGGAGAAGCTGTCGCCGTGATAGATGCAGACCTACAAGATCCACCTGAATTGATATTAGAGATGATCGCAAAATGGAAGGAAGGCTATGAAGTCGTATACGCGGTGCGAACCAAACGTAAAGGCGAAACGTTTTTCAAAAAGCAAACCGCTTCCCTTTTCTATCGCGTTTTACGTCAAATCACCGAAGTAGATATCCCAATCGACACCGGTGACTTCAGATTAATGGATCGTAAAGTGTGCCATGAAATGAGAAAAATACGAGAAAAAAACCCATTTGTCCGTGGCCTAGTCAGCTGGGTAGGTTTCAAACAAATTGCAGTAGAGTATGTTCGGGATGAACGTCTAGCAGGAGAAACAAAGTACCCGCTCAAAAAGATGCTCAAGCTCTCGATGGATGGAATCACTTCCTTTTCCTATAAACCTTTGAAGCTAGCGAGCATAGCAGGAATTGCCCTTTCCGCTATCGGATTCATTTCTATGTTTCTTGTACTTTACTTAAAGCTTTTTACAAACAGCACCATTACAGGATGGAGTTCATTAATCGTCATACAGCTGTTCTTTAGCGGCATTATCCTTTTTATGCTGGGAATGATTGGAGAGTACATCGGCCGAATCTACGACGAGGCAAAAGATCGTCCGCTATACATTGTAAGAGAGAGTTACGGGCTTCAGTCAAAGCCACAGCCTGTTCAATCTCCTGTTCATTTCAAGCAATACAAGCAGCATTAAAAAAGCGTGTGAGACCTCTTTAAAAGGTCCCGCACGCTTTTTTGTATTAAGCAGCTGTTTCAAATCGCTTTCTGTTGATAAAGAAAGAAAGGGTAATAATGAGGTAAATGCCCATTGTGACCATCGTTTGGATAATCGGAGTTGTTGACACAACGCCGATAAAAATAGCAATGATCGCAATTACCGAAAACCATGTTGTAAAAGGATACAGCTTCACACGATATCCCCCTGGTTCTGCTACGCTTCGAGATTTTAGATGCCCGACCGCAATAATAAACCAGATAAATAAGACCGTATAGCTTAAAGATCCCATTAAATAATTAAAAGTTTGACTTCCTACAAAAAGAGAAATCAATACAGCGGCATACAATGTAGATGTACATACTAGGATCGCTCTAACAGGCACCTGCTGTTTGGATAGCTTTGAGAAGCCCTTCCACACACGTCCATCCATCGCTTGTGTATAAAGCACCCTTGAGGAGGCGTACAGTCCAGAGTTCATTGAAGACAAGATCGCTAGTAAAATGATACCGTTCATGATGTCACTTGCATATGGCACACCAATCGTTGCAAACACCGTAACGAATGGGCTCACTTGCTCATTGTTTACTTGATTCCAAGGAATCAAGCTGACGATGATAAAGAACGGTAGTACATAGAAACCGATGATTCGTACAAATGTACTTTGAATGGCTTTTGGGATGACTTTTTCAGGATTTTTTGTTTCTGCTAATGTGACCCCGATCATCTCAGTCCCGCCATATGAATAGACCACAACAAGCATTGCCGCAATTAAGCCGCCTGTTCCATTCGGGAAAAATCCTCCGTGATCGGTTAAGTTTGATAATCCCGGTGCTGCATGCTGTCCGAATGAGACAAACAGCATAGTTAACCCAATAATAATAAATAAAATAATAACAGCAATTTTAATAGAGGCTAACCAGTACTCTGTCTCTGCAAACATTTTCACCGAACATACATTGATCAATGTCACAACAAGTGAAATGATTAACACAAGTGTCCAAATCGGCACCTGCGGGAACCAGTACTGAATAAAGATCGCAGACACGATCGCTTCTGCTGCAATGTTCAACACCCACATTTTCCAGTATATCCAATCTAAGAAATAGGCCGGATATTTGCCTAACACAGGTTCAATTAAATCACGGAATGTTCTTGCACCAGGTCGTGCGACAGTCATTTCGGCAAGTCCTTGCATAATAAATAATAAAATAAGACCACCAATCATATATGCCAAAATGACAGCAGGACCTGCGATATCAATGGCAGAGCTGCTTCCTTTAAACAGACCAGCACCGATTGCACCGCCAAGTGCGAGCATCATAATATGCCTTGACGTCATTGTTCGTTTTAACTGCACATGTTCCTTTTCCATTTTTCTATAGCTCCTTTAAATTTGAATCTTCAGACAAATATAGGATAAAAGCATATAAAAAGGCCAGTCATCTCCTTGAAGAGACGACTGACCTTGCAACCGCGTTACCACTCTTATTGATACAGCCATAGCTGAATCCAACTTGAAACCCGTTAACGGAGGTCACACGTAAAGACTTACTATTCATTCAGTCTTACCGCTCTTTGAGCGAGTTCAATGATTCGTTTTACTGCGTTGCACCAACCCGCAGCTCTCTTAAAAAACGGATATTCATCTACTATTCTCAAGTCAAAGCGTTTATAGTCAATTTGTATATTCATCAAAGATTTTATTTTTTAAATATACTGACTATCCACGCAATTGTCAACATCCTTTTTCAGACATATCCTTATGAACGAAGCCAAACGGCTACTTCATCCATAGGACGACGCGTTTTGCCGCGCTTTGGCTCAGTGACACGATAACCAAAGGCCGCCATGACAGAGATGTCGTACTGACCATCCTCAAGTAACCCTTCTTCATCTAGAATACGATGAATTTCATCGTAGCTAAATCCTTCGACTGGACATGAATCAATGCCGATTTGTGCAGCGGCTGTCATCATGTTTCCAAGAGCAATATACGTTTGCTTGGAAGCCCAATCAAAGAGCGTACGTTCATTTTCCAACAAATGAAGATCATTCTCTTGGAATTCTTTGTAGCGTTCTTTTACCATCTCAAACGTTTCATCTGTCATTCCTTTGATTTGCTTGTTGATGTATTCCGCATATGCTGAATTATAGCGGGCGTCTGTTCTTGCCAAGATGAGCACAAAGTGGCTGGCAGTTGGAAGCTGCTTTTGCGCTCCCCATGTATATTCTTTTAATTTCTCTCTAAACGCTTCATTTTGAACAACGATGAACTTCCAAGGCTCGAAGCCGACAGAGCTTGGGGAAAGTCTTCCTGTTTCTAAAATGAACGCAAAATCATCCTCTGATATCTTTTTCGTTGGGTCGAACTCTTTTGTCGCATGACGGAACTCATACGCCTCAATGATTTCTTTTTTTAATTGCTCTTTGTCTCGCATTACATTCATCCTTTCTATTGAACAATAAGGGTGTGTTTCATCAATCCAATTTCTTTCCATTCCCATATAGAAATTGTTATGATAAGAAAACAAACAGCCCGAATGTGTGATGTCATATCTCTATGGTAAAAGAAAAGCTTCCAGTGATTCAAGTACGCACATTTTTGTTCGTTAGGTACAATCTTGTTCGTGTACTACCAATTTTTTCATAGAAAGGAGTCTTAAGATGAGTGCACCATCCAATCCAGTCAGCATTGTCAATCATGGGTGTCCCGTTTCAATTACGACGAGTGTCATCGGAGGGAAATGGAAAGGTGTGATCCTTTATCATTTGACTTGCGGTCCAAAACGATACAATGAATTACGCCGGCTTCTGCCAAGAATTTCTCAGCGTGTTCTCACACTGCAATTGCGTGAGCTTGAACAAGATGGCGTTGTTCATAGAGAAGTCTATGAGGAGGTTCCTCCTCGTGTCGAATATTCACTCACTTCCCTTGGAGATACATTAAAGCCTATTATCTTCGCCATGCGTGAATGGGGCGAATCCTATGGAAAAGAAGCTCGTCCCACAGAAAAAAGCTGCCATCTCTAGCAGCTTTTTTTTAAGATGAAATTGCCGTTGGTTCTTGCTGTGGATCATCTTTCACAAACAGAATCCCAAGCTGATGATGCTCTCCTTCGTAAGAAGCGCGTTTTTCAAATCTTGTCTGACCATTTAAGCCAATGATCTCAAGCTTTGTCAGAGCACGGTTGGTTTGAAGAGCTTCGTAAAATTCCGAAACGGTTTTGACTTCAATTCCATTTACCTTCGTAATGACTTCTCCGATCTCAAGCTTTAAATCAGCCGCTGGTGTATTCGGAATAATGCCTAGCACCATTAACCCTTGATTACGCTTAGAGAAGTAGAACGGGGCCGCATTGTCATTGACCCTCTGCTTCCATGAGAGGAAGGCTCTACCGGCAATCGCTATCAATACAGCTCCCCATGCAATTGGCTCAAACCAAATACTTGCAGCGCCTAATAAGGCAACAGCGAGTCCAAGCATGAGAATACGCCGAGCCGTAATTTGAATGCTCACGATTGGCAGTGATCCTTGAATCCGCTGGCCGAAGCCAATGATATATGGAATGACAATCAATGAAAAACTTTGATCATGCACTTGAAGCACCGGCCACCAAGGCAGAGAAGAAGTAAACTCACCTGCCGGCATCAGTAAAACAAGCGGTAAAAGCCACAGACGATTTGCACGCTGCTGACCAATCAAAAGTCCTCTCGCACTCATCACCATTGCAGGCGATGTTCGTAAATGCGCCGTTCGATAGGCTAGGATCCCCTCGGTCATTAATAAAAGACCTAGCAAAATGACAACGGCAGATGCATTCATCATTGAGAGCTGCGGCAGCCATGAATGGCTCACTTGGAAATACAGCAGTCCAAATGCCGCAATAAAACTGAAACCGAGTGTGTATGCAGACGAAAGCGCACTCGCCTTAAAGAATAAAGAGAACACGATGGTCATCGCTGCAATCAGCACAATGAATCCAGGGGGAAGGGCAATCCCTAAGCCTACTGAAATGACGGATAGGCAAATCCCTAGAATCCATCCCTTTGAATATGTAAATTTCAGTTCATCGTATACATCTTCAATTCTTGTTTGAAACGCTTTTCTCTCCCGCTTTATGCGGATGTAGCCATGTAATAGGCTGATTAATATCATGAAATAAAAAAGAGGATGGATTAAAAACAGACCGACCGCTTTTAATCCAGCTCCCATCCACTCCGAGCTCATTATCGTTCACCGCCCAAGTCAAGCATTTTCTCTTATTCTATCAAATAAATCGATGCTTGACATCAGGTTTATTTCTCCTGATTCATCCAAAGTGTCACATTCGACAGTGAAAAATCCTTTAAGTAGTGATTGACATCTACATCTAGTATGCCGCCTAGCAGCTGCATCGATCTCTTGATGTCGGTTAAGTTTATACCAAGTCTCTTATGATTATCCATTAAATAATTGAAGTATATCTCAGCACAGTCTTCATCGATTTCGTCGACTGATTCTACCGTTGTGTAATTGACCAAGTACCTGCTTAACAGCATGAGCAGACTTAATGCCTTTGTAGCGGAAAACGTCACATCTTTCGTACGACTCTTCAGTTCCTCTACTAACTCGTAATATTTTTTCTCTCTCACAATACTTGCCCTTTTCAATTGTGTACCCCCATTTACTAGTTCTTTTAAGAAAAGCGCAAACCTCGGTACAGCTTAATGCTCAAGCTGAATATCCGCAAAAAATAAAATATTTAAAATGAGTGCTACTTTTTATTGTAAGAATTATTTATGTAACATACAACTTTCAAAAGTTTCATTTTCATGACATGTTTAAATCAACAGAAAGTCTCTTATATACATATGTTATCGGGTAAAATCGAAGGAATGTTATGTTTTTTGTAAAATAAATGAATATATTTCTCGATATAATTTATATTTATAAATAAATTATTACATGTTCGTGACACTTATGAACCAAAAAAAAGAGGCAATTATTCGCCTCTTTATTTTTTAAGATATAGTGCTTTTAGTGCAGTCTGCAGTTGAAGGTCATTTTTTTCGTACGATTTCACTTCATCTACCATTTTGTTCATCATTTTTGCTGTTTTCAAATCAATGACACCTGACTTATCGAGATTGTATGTGCTTTGGAAGGCAAGCACGGCCTTTTTTGTTTCTTCATCAAAGTATCCATCTACTCTGCCAGGGTCAAATGATAGACCTTTTAGGAGCGTCTGCGCTTGTCTCACTTCTTCATTGTTCATATCAAGTTGAAGTGGTTCTTTCAGCTGAAGCGGACCTGCCGTAAAGTAATCTGGCTGATGAATGGCAATCGTTGGTACAACACCTTTTTTGTGAATCCAATTGCCTTTTGGCGTGAGCCATTTATACAGCGTTAATTTAATATTACTTCCATCTCCCATCGGAACTGCCTGCTGCACAGTTCCTTTTCCAAAGGAGACATCACCAACAACTTCATACTTTCCGGCTTCTTTCATAGCACCAGCAAGAATTTCAGAAGCGGAAGCACTGCCTTTATCAATTAAGACATTAACAGGGTAAGGCTTTCGTTCTTTTCGTTTTGAAAAATATCGTTTCCGATCGCCATTCCGTTCTGCGATTTGTATATAGGGCTGATCCTTCGTAATAAAATGCTTCAAAATATCTTCCACACTTTGCAGGTAGCCGCCTGGGTTTCCTCTTACATCCAGTACAAGGCCTTCTATGCCCTTTTTCTCGAGCTGTTTCAGGCTTGATGTGAAATCCTTCGCAGTGTCTTCAGAGAAGCTGGAGATCGCAATGTAGCCTGTTTTTTGACCATTTACCTCTTTTACAGAGGAAGTCACTGTTTCAAGCGGGATTTCTTCTCGTTTAATATGGAATGTTAATTCCTTTTCAATGCCATTTCGTTTGATTTTTAAGGCGACAGACGTCCCTTTTTTTCCTCTTATTTTCAGAACAGCATCGTTTAGGCTTTTTTCTTTCATCGTCTCACCATCGATACTGATGATTTCATCTTTCGGCTTAAGACCTGCTTTAGCCGCAGGGGATTTTTTAAAGGCGGAGACAATAATAATTTTTCCCTCATCCATCCCGACTTCTGCCCCGATTCCCTCAAAGGAAGAATCAAGCGAATCCGAAAATTGCTTGGCCGTCTGCTTGTCCATGTATACGGAATACGGATCATTTAACGTCGAAAGCATTCCTTGAATGGCGCCTTCAAGCAGCTTTTGACGATCCACTTCCTCTACATATTCATTTGATATAAGGTCATAGGCTTTCTCGATCTTTTCCATCCCATTCTCTTTCGCCTGATCACTTGATTGAGCTTGTCCAGCCATTGCGGCAGCTGCTTGCGGTGATTCCGCACGAGTTCCCTCTTTATGCGTTATCACCCCTGCACTTATTAATAGAACGACACTTGCCATAATAGATACGATTTGTTTTTTCATATTTGGCCTCCTTCTTCAACTCTTCCTGATGACCTGAGTTATTATATGCCAGAAGAAGGGATTTCATGTAAAGACATTCTCCCGAGAAAGCTTGACGAATCATTTTATTAGGTGTAATTTTTATTTTGTTATGATTGAGAAGGAGTCTTCGCTATGTACATTATATTGACGATGCTTTTATTAGGAATTTTATTAGGTTTTGTAGGAGCCGGCGGGGCTGGATTTGTCATCGCATTGCTTACGTTAATTTTTGATATCCCTATCCATACAGCACTCGGGACGTCATTAGCCGCTATGGCATTTACGACGCTATCAGGTGCATACAGCCACTACCGGGAAGGGAACATTCAGCTGAAGTCTGGTTTGATTGTTGGTGCTTTGGCTTGTATTGCTTCTTTTGCTGGAGCTAAGGTTGCTCCTTTTATTCCCGAAGAAAGTCTGCACTATTTAACAGCCGGGATGCTCTTTTTATCCGCTGTTTTTATGATGATCAAGCTATTTATTCTTAATGAAGAGGCTGAGCAGCAGCCGCTTTCTTCACGTCAATTGATGACAAGGGGCATTATTTTAGGGCTTGTGTCGGGAATGCTGTCAGGTATGTTCGGTATCGGGTCGGCACCATTTATTCAAGTAGGGCTTTTGATTTTACTGAAGCTGTCGATTCGACAAGCGGTTGGCACAACGATGCTTGTTATTATTCCGATTTCCATCGGTGGTGGAATTGGGTATATTTCAGAAGGCTATGTTGATTTTATCTTACTGGTCCAAATTTTAATTGGAACGGTATTAGGCGCATTTATCGGCGCTAAATTCACACGACTTGCACCGAAACCTTTATTGAAATCGGCTGTACTGTTAACACCTATTATTGCCGGTTTACTGCTGTTATTTTAATTTTATCTAGATCAAAAAAAGCCGATAACATGATGTTATCGGCTTTTTGATTAACGGATATATTGTGCTGGATTGACCGCATTTGATTTTGCACCATTCCATAATCCTTTATGAATTTCAAAGTGAAGATGCTGGCCATGCGATTGGCCTGTGTTCCCCATATATCCAAGGAACTGTCCTTGTTTCACTCTCTGTCCTGTGGACACACTTCTTGTCGAAAGGTGGGCATATACCGTTTGATAGGTCTGTCCATTGATATTGTGCGTAATGAACACGACATTTCCATAGCTCGTTGAGTAGCTTGAGTTCGTCACTGTTCCAGATGCTGCTGCGACGACAGATACTGTGCCTCTTGCTGCAATATCTAATCCGTAGTGCTGTCCGCCAGAACGTCCGCCAAAGCCTGATGAGAAACCGCCTGCCGCTGGTTTAATAAAGCCAGAGCTGCTTGCTGGTGTATCAGATACTTGATCTGTGCCGCTGCTAGGAAGTGCAGGTGCATTTTTTTCTGCAGCTGCTTGTTCAGCTTTCTTCGCTTCTTCCTTTTGACGGCGTGCTTCCTCAGACTTCACAGCAGCTTTTTGATTCGCTAGGATTTCTTGTTCATTCTCAAGCTTGCCTAGTTCCTCATGTGCATGATTCTTTTTATCTGTTACATCACCTAAGATATTTTCTTTTTCTTTATGCTTCTTGGATAAATCCTTTTTCAGTGTTTCTAGCTCTTTCAGAGATGTTTCAAGTCCACTTAGCTGATTATTTAGCTCTGCTTCTTTTTGCTCCACCAGCTTTAAATCATTTTCATGTTCTGTAATCATGTCTTTGTCTGCTTCGACAATGGTTGTGACAGCCCCAACACGACTGACAAAATCACTAAAGCTGCGAGCACCTAGCAGCACATCTAAATAGTTGATCGTACCGCCGCTTTTTTGCATAGAACGAATTCGATCTTTGAAAATGGCTTTTCTTTTCTCAATTCGCTCATTGATGACTTGAATGTCTTTTTTTAGTTTCTTGATCTCTTGTTTTGTTTGTTTGACTTCTTTTTCTTTCTCAGCGACTTTTTCAGTTGCAGCACTTACCTTTTGGTCAATCTTTTCAATTTCTTTCTTAAGCTTTGTTTCCTTTTTTTCAAGCTTTGCCAGCTCTGATTTCTTTTTCTTCAATGTTGATTCAGTCTTCGATGTTTTCTCTTCGATCTGTTGACTTTTTTGATCTAGGTCTTCGTATGCGAATGCACGATTCTCGTTCCCTGGAATGTATAGCCACGTTGTTCCTATAAACGCTGCCATTCCAGCCATCATCAGCTTTCTTTTCAAAACGATATTCCCCTCCCATGACAACTGTCGACATGAAGAGTCGACCGGATGATTCGGATCAACCGGTCACATCTTCTATAGAATCCTCGAGTGCTGCCATCAAAATATATTTATACTTTTAAAAATTTACGGATGGACGTTAAGCTTCCCCACACACCAATGATTGCACCGATCAATAGAAGGACCAGTGATACTTGATAGACAAACGGGTTATATGGAAGCATGGAAATAAATGAGCCTTGTACTCTTGGTGCCACCCAGCCCACAACATATTGATACGTGCCCAGCAATAGGCCAATTGGTATAATGGAACCAAATACACCAAGCAGTAATCCTTCAATGAAGAATGGCCAGCGGATAAACCAGTTCGTTGCACCTACCAGTTTCATAATCTCTATTTCTTTACGTCTAGCAAAAATCGTAATTTTGATCGTATTAGAGATTAAGAACATGGCTGTAAATAAAAGCCCAATAATAAGCGCAATACCTACATTACGCGCCACTCCGACCACATTAAAGAGTCGGCTGACCTCTTCTTTTCCATAAGTTACTTTATACGTACCTTTTAGGTTTTCTAACTTCTTCGCTACTTTTGGTGTATCGTGTGGATCAGATGTTTTCACAATAAACGCATCGTTTAATGGATTTTCTTGATCAACGAGTCCCATGGATTGTCCATTTTCACCAAAGCTTTTAATCAGCGCTTTTAGTTCATCATCCTTAGATGAGTACTTAACATCACTGATTTCAGGAATCTTCTCGATTTCTGCTTTTAATTCATCCTGCTGCTGTTGATTCGCCGTTAATTGAATTAATACTTTCACTTCTACTTCTTTTTCAGCGTTCGATGCCATGTTATTCAAGTTGAGCATGATGACAAGAAAAACCCCAACTAAAATCAAGGTGACAGTGACCGCACTAATTGATGCAAATGTCATCCACGTGTTTCTTCCAAGTGAACGGAAGCTCTCACGTAAATGCCGCGAGAGAGTTTTAATCATAAATTCCGTACTCCCCTCTTGCTTCGTCACGCACAATCATTCCATCTTCGATTGCGATAACGCGTTTCTTCATGGTGTTTACAATTTCTTTGTTGTGTGTCGCCATAACGACTGTTGTTCCGCGGTTATTAATCTCTTCAAGCGTCTTCATAATTTCCCATGATGTGTCTGGATCAAGGTTTCCTGTCGGCTCATCTGCAATGACAACCTCAGGACTATTAACAATTGAGCGAGCGATAGACACACGCTGCTGTTCTCCACCAGACAGCTGGTCAGGAAATTGGCGTGCTTTGTGCTTGAGCTGTACCAAATCAAGTACATCAAGTACTTTTTTCTTAATGATTTGAGGCTGTTCTCCAATCACTTCAAGAGCAAATGCCACGTTCTCAAACACCGTAAGTGTTGGAAGCAGTTTGAAATCTTGGAATACTACGCCAATTTCTCTTCTTACGTAAGGAATTTCTTTTTCCTTAATCGAACCTAGATCTTTGTTATTAATTAAAATTTTCCCTTTGGTTGGCTTCTCTTCACGATACATCATTTTGATGAAAGTGGATTTACCAGCGCCACTGGGACCAACAACATACACAAATTCTCCCGGATGGATAGAGACATTGATTCCATTGATCGCCTTTACACCATTAGGATAGATCTTGTAGACTTCCTTCATTTCAATCATGTAATCACCTAATCTTTTCTTATTCGCTGACTAACAGCTTATCATGATGTTTTGACACTTCTCGTCAAAAAACGTTATGTATGGTCACGCACATACCCTTCGATACGTACAAGCAATTTATGTCCTTTTCATCCAAAAAGATGAAAAAAGTCAATCATCTAAATTCCAACAACTCCAATTATACGTCATGAATCGACGCAATGGTATTACATTTATATTTCAAAACTTATAATTAAAAGGTAAATAGAACAGACAAAACCGAAAAACATGTCTTTTTACCCTTATTTTTTAACAAAAATTTAATATATCACAATTTCATACTATCCAAAAGTCTTTTTCTATATATAAAAAACAAAAAACCTTGTCGATTAGACAAAGGTTTTATTTTTTCTCTGCAAGCCATTTTGCCACTTCTTTTGCTTGCTTCTCATCTACCATTCCGCTTGGCATAGAGCCTTTACCGTTCTGTGCAATATCTGCAATTTGACTTTCATTATATTTCTTTCCTACTTCTTTCAGGCTTGGTCCGCCTCCGCCAGATAGGTCTTTCCCATGACAGCCAATACAGTTTTGCTGATAAATTTCCTCACCACTGCTTACAGTTGAAGCACTTTTGCTGCCTTCTTTGTCACTGCTGTTTGAATTTCCTCCACAAGCCGCGAGCACAAGAAGCATCACTGCAAACAGCATTATTAATCCGCTTTTTTTCATCTATTTCCCTCCCTTACAATCATTTGGTCAACGCTATTATATCCTTGTTTACGCCCTTTTAAAACCCTCACCAAGCACCTCTTTTGCATCCATCACAATAACAAATGCTGATGCATCGATTGCTTTCACCACTTGTTTCAACTTTGTGAATTGTGACTGTCCAACGACACACATGAGAATTGGACGGTCGTGATCTGTATATCCTCCGACTGCAGAAATCTTCGTCACTCCACGATCAATTTGATCAAAGACCGCTTGTCTGACCTCATCTTCATGTCCTGTAATGATCATCGCCATTTTCGAATGACTGAAGCCGGCCTGTACCACATCAATCGTTTTACTAGAAATAAACACACCAATGACCGCATACAGCCCCTCTTCGATTCCAAAGACCGTCATCGCAGCTAGAACAATCAATCCGTCCATCATCGCTAAACAAGTGCCTAGCGTGAGTCCTGTGTACTTATTGATGATTTTAGCAGCAAGTGCTGTACCACCTGTAGATCCATTCCCAAGGAACACGATCCCTATTCCGATCCCAATGACCACACCGCCAAAAATGGCTGCTAAGAGCGCTTCATGCGTCACAGGAGCGATATGTCTTGTGACAAACACCATCAAAGGTAAAAAAATCGAACCAACGAGTGTCTTTACTCCAAATGTTCCGCCTAATAAATAAAAGCCAGCGATAAACAGCGGAATATTAAGTCCCCATTGCACATACGCCGCTTCAAAGCCGAATGACTGCATAATGGTACTAATTCCGCTCACACCACCTGCCGCAATCTGATTCGGTAATAATAACGTATTAAATCCAATCGCCACGATGGCTGATCCGATTAAAATAAACAAATAATTTTTCACTTCGATCCAAAATTGAGAATGTCCCTGATTCATGTCTTTCTTCCTCCGTTACTTCTGAATGCACACCTATTTTAAGCCCTCCTAAAGCGATTGTAAATAACAGCCAAATGCAGTGCTAATGGATTAATACTTTATCACACAGACGGATCAGTGTACTTGCCGGTTGGCATAGGAGAAAATGATGGTATATTTAATATGTACATGAGAAAGAAGGGCATGCGATGAAGAAAATACTGAAAATCACAGGGATTACATTACTTGCACTGATCATCTTAGCTTTTGGTGCTTTTTATACATGGAGCCGCTTTACATATGGACCATCAGAAGCATTAAAAAAACGGGTGAACATTGAGCAAGTGGAACATAAAAACAATGTGTATGCATTTGAAGCACCAAAAAGTGATACTGGCATCATTCTCTATCCTGGGGCAAAAGTGGAGCCACTTGCGTATGCCTATATCGGGGACACGCTGATGAAAAAAGGCTATTCTGTCTTTATCCCTGACATGCCATTTTCCTTTGCGATATTTAATCCTAACAAAGCGCAGGACATCATCAAAGATCATCCAACGATCAAACACTGGTATATTGGCGGACATTCGCTTGGCGGGGCAGCTGCCGCTATGTTTGCAGAAAAAAATCGGAGCAAGCTTGATGGACTCTTTTTTCTTGCGTCTTATCCAGCATCAGATGACCTGAAACAATCGTCATTGAACGTACTCTCGATATCAGGTGAAAAGGATGGGCTGGCGACACAAGAGAAAATCAAGAAGTCTAAAACAAATCTGCCATCTCAAACCGTCTATCATGAAATAAAAGGCGGGAATCATGCGCAATTTGGTATGTACGGCAAACAAAAAGGTGATCAGCCTGCGGACATTCCAGCTCTAACACAGCAAAAGGATATCATTCAGACAATGCTTAATTGGTTAAAACCAGCAAAAAAGCTCCCGTAATGGGAGCTATTTTTTCGTCGCTTCTAAAAACTCTTCAGCATCTGCTACAGCCAAACGAATGGCTTCTTCCCAAAATGCTTTTTGGGTCAGATCAACGCCTAAATGCTTATAGGCTAAATCTTCTACTGTCATTGAAGCAGTATCCTTTAATAATGCAATGTATTTCTCTTCAAACGACGTACCAGCCTGCAATGCTTTTGCATAAATGCCTAACGAGAACATGTAGCCAAAGGTATATGGGAAATTATAAAACGGTACACCCGTGATATGGAAATGTAGCTTAGACGCCCAGAAATGCGGATGATATTCATCTAAAGAATCACCGAACGCTTCCTTCTGCGCTTCAACCATCAGTTCATTCAACCGCTCAGCGGGCACTTCACCTTGTTTACGCTCTTCATAGAAGCGCTGTTCAAATAAGAAACGAGATTGAATGTTCATGAAGAATGCCACACTTCGCTGCAGCTTATCCTCTAACAAGCTGAGACGCTCCTCTTCATTTGCTGCTTCTTTTAATGAAGCATCAGCTACAATCATTTCTGCGAATGTCGATGCCGTTTCAGCTACATTCATTGCATATTTCCGATTAAGGATGCGAACATCCTGCATCACTTCCTGATGGAACGAATGACCGAGCTCATGCGCTAGTGTTGCCACATTGGATGGACTTCCTGAGAAGGTCATAAAAATACGTGATTCTCCGCTGTCAGGGAAATTTGTACAAAAGCCTCCTACCCGTTTGTTTGGACGATCCTCAGCCTCTACCCAGCGCTCATTAAAGGCTTTTTCTGTAAAGGCAGCAAGCTCTTTTCCAAATCCAGCGAAATGTTTCACAATAAAAGCAGCCGCTTCTTGATAAGGATAGATTTTGGTCTCACTGCCAATAGGAGCGCCAACATCGAACCAGCTCAGCTTATCCACTCCGAGCATATCAGCTTTTCGGTGTAAGTAATCAATGAATGGCTGCTTATGTTCATCAATCACAGACCACATCGCATCAAGAGTTTCTTGTTTCATACGGCAAATATCAAGCGGTTCTTTTAAAATATGCTCCCAGCCTCTTGCTTCATATACTTGCAGACGAAAGCCAGCCAAATGGTTGAGTGTGCTTGCAAATAGATGTTCATCCTGCGTCCACGCATGCTCTAGGTTGTGATAAACGGCCTTTCTGACTTCACGATCTGAATCATCCATAGCATTTTCCGCTTGCCCTACAGAGATCATCTGCGTTTCACCATTTTGCTCAAATGGAATGGTAATCTTATTCACTAAGCTGGAATAAAGCTCATCCCACGCATGATACCCATCTACGGCTAGCTTTTGAATCAGGGTTTCTTGTTCAATGGGTAATTGATCCTTCACACGCTCTCTGCGTTCATTTAATATGTAGTGAACATCTGAAAAGACTGCTGAATTCATCAGTTCTTCCCATTTGCTTGAAGGAATAGCTGCAAGCGCTTGATCAAACAGTGCAAGGATGGTTCCTAAATCCGCTTCCAGCTTGGCAATCGTACCTCGAAGACTGCCAGCCTTCATATCCTTTGTATTTTGAGATTGTAGACAGGATACAAATGAACCTGCTTGAGACAGTTTTTTAAATGTCGTTTCATACGTATCAAGGACAGATGTTAATTTGCTTTCAATGTGTGTATCTTCTTTTGAAAAGGCATCCACCTTTTGTCGTAATTCATCTAATAGCTGCTGAATGTGTTGCAGGTATGTTTTAAATTCTGGTGAAGAACTGCCGCCTTTAAAAAAGGCATCTAAATCCCACGTTTCTTGTAATGGTGTTAATCCCAAAATATTTCCCCCTTTATTTGCTAATTTCATCATACAAAGGATATAGAATCAGTATGTCGTATGTATTCCTTTATATTCATTATATTTTCTCACAATTAAAAAAACCCGGCAAGAAGCCGAGTTTTATGATAATTTCGAACGTAAATAAGCATCGATAAATGAATCTAAATCTCCATCCATGACCGCTTGAACATTTCCCATCTCCGTATTGGTTCGATGGTCTTTCACAAGAGAATAAGGGTGGAATACATAAGAGCGAATTTGGCTTCCCCAGCCAATTTCTTTCTGTTCTCCTCTAATTTCATCCAATTCTGCCTGCTGTTCTTCGATCCGTTTTTGATAGAGCTTCGATTTCAGCATTTTCATCGCACGTTCTCTGTTTTTGATTTGTGATCTTTCTGTTTGGCACGTCACGACGACATTGGTTGGAATGTGTGTAATACGAACAGCAGAGTCCGTCGTATTGACGTGCTGTCCGCCTGCACCACTTGCACGATACGTATCTACCTTGATGTCCTCTGTGCGAATATCAATATCAATTTCTTCATTGAATTCCGGCATAACATCACAGGAAACGAAGGATGTATGTCTGCGGCCAGATGAATCAAAAGGAGAAATACGGACCAAACGATGGACACCTTTTTCTGCTTTTAAATAACCGTACGCATTATGCCCTTTGATTAGCAATGTCACCGACTTAATTCCTGCTTCATCACCAGGAAGGTAATCAAGTGTTTCAACCTTAAAGCCTCTGCGCTCTGCCCAGCGAGTGTACATTCGCAGAAGCATAGAACCCCAGTCCTGTGACTCAGTACCACCTGCACCTGGGTGAAGCTCAAGAATGGCATTGTTTTTATCATAAGGTTCACTTAACAGAAGCTGCAGTTCAAATTCGTTAAACTGCTTTGTTAAGTTCTTCAGCTCTTTTTCAAGCTCGGCATGAAGTTCCTCGTCATAATCTTCCTTTAATAAGTCATGCGTCATTTGCAGCTCTTCATGCGATTCACTGAGTTCATGATAGGAATTCACAGAATCCTTCAGTGCATTGGCTTCATTGATGACACCTTGTGCCTTTTGCTGATCATTCCAAAAATCAGCCTCTGACATTGTCGCTTCAAGCTCTGCGATTTTGGCTTCTTTTGTTTCTAGGTCAAAGAGACCCCCTAAAATCAGCTAGCCTGCTAGCCATATTTTCAAGCTCTTGTCTAATTTCTACTAATTCCATATCCTTCACCTCATAGATGTATGGGGGCTGACATGAATAGAAAGAGGTTTTCACCTCTTTCCATTACTTATTCTGTCTTCCCATGACAATTTTTATATTTCTTGCCGCTTCCGCAGTGACATGGAGAGTTTCGTCCAATGTCAACGACTTTACGTACCGGCTTTTTCTTCACTGTCTTCTCCTCATCGCCCTCTTGTGGCTGATGAGCCGTTGTTTGACCTTGAACCACTTCTTCACGTTCTAGGTTGTTTTGGATTTCTGATTTCAAGACATACTTGGCCACATCATCTTCAATTGAAGCAACCATATGCTCAAACATCGCAAATCCTTCCATTTGATACTCACGAAGCGGATTCGTTTGTGCATACGCACGTAAATGAATACCTTGACGCAGCTGATCCATTGCATCGATGTGATCCATCCACTTTGAATCCACCGCACGAAGAACGATGACTTTTTCAAATTCACGCATTTGTTCATCGCCAAATGTTTCTTCTTTCGCATCGTATTTTTCTTTAATACGATCCATGATGAAGGTTGTGATTTCATCTGCTTCTTTACCGAAGATATCTTTGACCGTAATGGCTCCTTCGTCTAAATAGTTCGTGTTGATTAACTCAACAAGACCATCTAGTTTCCATTCTTCAGGCAGCTCTTCTTTAGGTGTATAAGATCCAACAGCCCGCTCAATTGAAGATTGAATCATGTTGATGACAATTGATTTTAAGTTATCAGAATCAATGACTTCAAAGCGCTGTTTGTAGATCACTTCACGCTGCTGACGAAGCACATCATCATATTGGAGAAGCTGCTTACGGGAATCAAAGTTGTTCCCCTCAACGCGTTTTTGAGATGATTCAACGGCTTTAGACACCATTTTACTTTGGATTGGTGTAGTGTCATCCATGCCAAAGCGATCAAGCATCGCCATCGTCCGCTCTGCACCAAATCGGCGCATCAATTCATCTTCCATGGATAGATAGAATTGAGTAATCCCAGGGTCTCCTTGACGCCCAGAACGTCCGCGAAGCTGGTTATCAATACGGCGGGATTCATGACGCTCTGTCCCAATAACAGCCAGACCTCCGAGTTCTTTTACACCTTCGCCAAGCTTGATGTCCGTACCACGTCCTGCCATGTTTGTCGCAATGGTAACGGCACCTTTTTGACCAGCCTCTTCAATAATTTGCGCTTCACGTTCATGGTTTTTCGCATTTAACACTTGATGAGGAATGCCTTTATTTTTAAGCAGCTTAGAAATAAGCTCAGATGTCTCAACTGCTACTGTTCCGACAAGAACTGGCTGCCCTGTCATATAGCGCTGCGCAACATCCTCAGCCACTGCTTTAAATTTACCATCCATTGTGCGGTAAATTAAATCAGGTCTGTCATCACGAACTACTGGTTGGTTGGTCGGGATTGTCACAACCTGCATGTTGTATATGTTACGGAATTCTTCTTCTTCCGTTTTCGCTGTACCAGTCATACCAGATAACTTTTCATACATACGGAAGTAGTTCTGGAATGTAATGGTTGCTAGTGTCATGCTTTCATTCTGTACTTCAAGACCTTCTTTTGCTTCGATAGCTTGATGCAGACCTTCACTATAGCGGCGTCCTTTCATTAAACGTCCTGTGAAGGAGTCAACAATGACTACTTGACCTTCTTCTACCACATAATCCACGTCTTTTTGCATCGCAACATGTGCCTTTAGCGCCTGAGCGATGTGATGGTTCAGCGCAACATGTTTGACATCAAACAGGTTTTCGATGCCGAATGCTTTTTCCGCCTTCGTCATTCCGCTTTCAGTCAGCTGCACACTTTTTGTTTTAATATCATACGTGAAATCATCTTCTATTTTTAATGTACGGACAAATGCATTGGCTTGTACATAAAGCTTTGTTGATTTCGCAGCTTGTCCAGAAATAATAAGAGGTGTTCTCGCTTCATCAATTAAGATGGAGTCAACCTCATCAATCACGGCATAATGAAGTGGTCTTTGAACCATTTGCTCTTTGTAAAGCACCATGTTGTCTCGTAAATAGTCAAAGCCGAGTTCATTGTTTGTTGAATACGTGATATCAGCGGCATACGCTTCTCTTTTTTCATCTTTATCTAAGCTGTTTAAGTTTAAGCCAACCGTTAAGCCAAGGAATTCAAAAATCTTGCCCATTTCCTGCGCATCACGGCTTGCCAAGTATTCGTTGACTGTTACGATGTGGACGCCTTTTCCAGAAAGAGCATTTAAATAAACAGGCATTGTTGATGTCAACGTTTTACCTTCACCTGTTTTCATCTCAGAGATGTTGCCTTCGTGAAGTGCGATCCCCCCCATGAGCTGCACCTTAAATGGGAACATTCCTGTTACGCGGCGGGATGCCTCGCGAACCGTTGCAAATGCTTCAACCAACAGGTCATCCACGGATTGTCCTTTTTCAAGTTTTTCTTTGAATTCGATCGTTTTATTTCGTAAAGCCTCGTCAGATAATTTTTCAAAATCTTGAGCGAGAGCTTCGATTTCATTTGCCTTTTTTTCATATCGGCTGATCGTACGTTTCGTAGGATCAAACACTTTATTTAAGATTCCAAGCATATAATAACGCTCCTCTATTTCATGCAATTTTTCGGCATGTCCAAAAGTTTGACAGGTCCATATTTACCTGCATTTATCATACCATACCTTCTTTCATTTCCAAAGAATTTGCCATAATTTCGCACAAAAAACCCGCCCCTTATGAAAGGAGCGGGTTTACTTTATTTAGGTTGTTTTTGAATCAGCATCAACTGATCATCAAGCGTTTGGCTCAATAAGTCCATATTTACCGTCATTTCGACGATAAACCACATTGGTCAAATTTGTTTCAGCATTTGTGAAGACAAAGAAACTATGACCTAACATGTTCATTTGGAGAATGGCCTCTTCGCTGTCCATCGGTTTTAAGTTGAAACGTTTTTGTCTGACGATTTCTGTTTCATCAATTTCTTCGTCATCTTGAACTGCTACATCAGCAATCCCATTTCCTCCAGCAAATAAGTGCTTTTTCGCACCTTGCTCGCGGAATTTACGGTTTACTTTTGTTTTGTGTTTCCGAATTTGACGTTCTAATTTACTGGCTGCTAGATCTACTGCATTGTACATATCCTCATTATGCACCTCAGCTCGAAGTGCTAGATCAGTCATTGGAATAGTAACCTCAACTTTAGATTCTTGATCGTTGTAAAACTTCAAGTTCACGTTGACTGAAGCATCTACATCTGTTTCAAAGTAACGCTCCAGCTTTCCAATTTTTTTCTTGACATGATCTCTTAGTGCAGGTGTTACATCGATGTTTTCTCCTCTGACATTGTAATTCATGTAAAGAACGCCTCCTTTAAAATTAAGGATATGTAAACCTATTTCTACTTTTCCCTCCTATTCTCCTGCTCAAACGTAAAAAAAATGTGAATATTTATTGAAATTTGTCGAATTTTGCGGTGCTTCAACTATTGCTTGATAGGTGATGAATATATATTCGACTGATTCTTGAAAAAGACCAGTGCACATTAAATGGTAAAAGATGAAATAGATGTTTTCAGCGATTGAGATAAGGATTTTAAATCCTCCGCAGCTGCTTTCATTTCTTCATTTGCCGCTAATGATTCTTCAACAGCAGCAGACATGTACTCCGTCTCTTCTGAGTTTCGTTTGGCTCCTTCTTCAATGACACCAACTGTTTGAGAAATTTCCTCTGTACTAGCGGAAATTTGCTCTGCAGTGGCTGACAGCTCCTCTGCTTTCATTGAAATATCACGAATAGATTCCAGGATTTCATGGAAACTCTGTTCAGATAATTGTGATACATTTACACCTTCTGCTACATCTCTCTCAACTTTTGTCATCGATTGTGATGACCTTTCTGTATCTTTGTTCACGTTGGCGAGTAATTGACTAATTTGATCTGTCAGCTGACTAGATTCTTCTGCCAGCTTCCTCACTTCATCTGCTACAACTGCAAAACCTCTTCCATGTTCTCCCGCTCTTGCTGCTTCAATGGCTGCGTTTAATGCAAGCAAATTCGTTTGGTCAGCAATGGCATGGATATTCCCCAACAGATTTTGAATGCCCGTAAACTGTGCTTGTACATGAGCCATTGTGGAATGGTGTTCATTCACAGACTCTTTAATAGAGCTCATTTGTTTCACAAATTGTTGAATCAGAGCCGCACCCTCTTCAGCCTTTTCAGTCACTGAAATTGAGTGACCCGAAACATCGGACGTGTGTACTGCTGCATTTTGCATGCCAGTCGACACTTCCTGAATGGCAGAGGCGACTTTTCCGACCGCGTCTGATTGTTCACGTGAAGCTTCACTGACCTGTTCAATCGAGCTAGATGTCTGCTCACTAGCCGATATCGTTTGACTGATGGTTTCCTCAAACTGAGCAGCAGAATCAGCAAGCTGTCTTGATCCGTTTTGCACCTGTAAAATGAGCTGGCGCAAATGAGTTGTCATTTGGTTAAAGGCTGTGCCGAGCTGGCCAATCTCATTTTTAGAGGTCACTTCAATCTCATCAAGGGTAAGATCACCATCTGCCATCCTTCTCGCGGCATTTGTGACAGAAACAATCGGTTTTGTCATGCGATGAACGAACCTGGACCCGATTACCAAAAAGCCAACGATAATTGCCACACTGGCCAAAATAAGTGTAAGCAATAATTGATTACTGTCTTGATTGAGCTGATCGATTTTTTGATCACGTTGTTTTAGTTGTGTTTGAGCAAATTCTTTTGTTAAGGTATGTATTTCTTGTTCGATAGGTTGTAATTCTTGACTGAGGCGGGTGTTGAATTCTTTTTGATTTTGCATATTTAATGAATTAAATAATCGATTTGTTGAGGTATAGTAGAGATAATTTTTTTCTGAGATTTGATCTAATAGATTTTTTGCTTGTTTGACAGTACTCATTTTTGAAGCTTGTGCCGTTTTCTTATTAATATCTTCATATGTTTGCTCAATTTTCTGCAAATTTTTAGCATCTTGCACCACGACATATGTTTTAATCTGCGCCTCCTGCTTCTGCAAAAGTGCCTCTAATTCCAGAGAAGTCTGATAAAGTTTCACTTCCTTGCTTAGAAGGTCTTTATAGGATTGATCTGTTTTGTAATAGATGAAGCTTGAAAAACCTAAAATACTGACAAACAGCACACATATGACAATAAGCCCAAATAAAAATTGATTTTTTAGTCTCATAATTTCCTCCGAATGGTCTGAATTGGACAAAAATTAATGAATGACATACGGCCTCATACAGGCATGTATTTCATCCATCCACTTTCTATATTCAGGTATAAAATATGATTTCAGGAATGATTGGAAGTGATTTGAAGGGAATGTATAGAAAGCTAGTATATCAAAACTTAAAAATATTTGATCAAACGAACGAATCGTCTTGGCAAAATGCTCATTTTTAATAATTGAAAGCAGAAGGGGATGTGTTGTCTCTAAATGAAAGAAGGCATGGATCAGATCATTAAAGATCCGATCCCCTTCTGTTTTAGCAAAATCCTTCTCAATTTCATCTAAATATTTTAGACTCTCTTCTATCGTATATAGAAGGTCATAATATGTGGTTAATAAAATATAATCATCTGAACGATACGCCACAGGTCTCACCTATTTATTTCCGTTTATCGTAGTATACGCCGTCACTCGTCATGGGCTGATATGGATTTTGATAGTTCAACTGTTTTGTTTTCTTTATTTGAATGGCTTGAATATCTGCTTTTATCCCATTCTGGATAACCGTTAATTGTTTCGCCATCTGTTGATCTGTTTGTATGATTTCTCTGATTTTCTCTTTTTCTTGATCCGTCAGCTCATGCTGTATATCTCTCATTAATTCGTCTCTCTCAATTAAAAAAGCATCAAAGTCTTCAACCAATGTGTCACTTTGCGGATTTGCCTCTATTTCGGCTGCCATTTTTAATGTTTGATCATGCAGCTGGTCCACAATACTCATAGAGATCCTCCGATAGAGTGGTGGCGCCCTTTTCGATCAGTTTGAACGACTTCCTTCCACGCATCACGGAAATCAGTGACGTACTGCTCTACTTCATTCAATATCTCTTCGTCATTTTGAAGATTGGCTTCTATCAGTCTGCGATAAATATAATCATACATACTTGCCATACTCTTTGATACGTCATAAGAACGATTTAAGGTGACATTTAATTCTTGAATGATGTTTTGTGCCTTTTTCAGGTTCAAGTTTCTCGTTTCCGTATCCTCTTTTTGAATGGCATACTTCGCTAGTCTGATGAACTTTAAGCAGCCTTCATAAAGCATAAGCGTCAACTCAGCAGGTGTTGCAGTCTCAATAGAATTTTTCTGATAGGCGGCATAAGGGTTCTGCATTGCCATATGTTATAAACCTCCAATTATTGTCCAAGCAGTTGAGAAAGATAGCCAGATTGGCTGTTTAGTTTTTGAATTGCACTATCCATGGCGTTAAACTTTTTATAGTAACGGTCTTCAACCATTTTCAAGCGGTCTTGGAACGTACTCATTCGCTTGCCCAAAGAATCAAGGTCCTTACCAAGGCCATATTCTTTTAATTCCATCGTTGTGCTGCCAGCCTTTGTTTGAATGCTCTTCGTGAAGGCAGTTAAGGAATTCTTGACACGATAAATGATTCCTTGTTCTTTATATTGCTGCTGCGCTTTTGCTTTATCTGTTGAATCCACATTTAAACTACCCGAGATGAACATTTGACTGACCTTCTGCGGATCTTCTTCAATGGCTTTTCTTAGTTTCTCTTCATTAATCTCAAGTTTTCCGCCATCTTTATACTTCGATGATGTCGTAATACCGATTTGTGTCAAGTGAATTTTATTCGCATCACTTGTCGTAATTTCAGCATAAAAGTCATTTCTTATTGTAGAGGCACCGGATCGTAAAATGGAATCACTTCTCAACAAGCCAGACTTCGCGGTCGTTTCCCATAGCTCCACTTCTTTGTCAGACATCCCTTTTTTCTCTTCTGCTGTTAATGGTTGATAGTCTCTGTTTCTTTTTTCATTGACTTTACCATTAATCTGTTCAACGAGCTCATTGTATTTATCAACAAATTGTTTAATCTTATCAAAGATTGCATCCACATCTGTTGAAACGTTTAAGCTGACAGGCTGATCCGTTGTTCCTTTAAGCTCGTACGTAATACCAGCCTGTGTAAATGTATTGTTGTTATTCTCCATTTTCAGGCCGTTAATCTCGTATTGTGCCTTCTGTCCTTGAGTAGTCGCAACTAATTTATTGTCGGCATCTACTTGGAAGCCTAATTGCGTTAAAAATGAAGCCGAATTGCCATCAGCTGCTTTAATACTGACACCTTCACCCGTTGCTCGTGAAGTGAGAGCAATCGTATCGACATAGTTGGCCCCGTCAAAAATCTGCCCTTTGTAAGCCGTCACACCTAATTGCGAGCTGTTCAGCTTTTTCACGATGTCATCAACTGTATCGGTATCAGAAGTATCGATCGTCACCGTTTTTGGTTCTGTTGAATCTGGTGTCGTCACTTGAAACGTAAACGTGCCATTGGCAGGTGTAAATCCAGATGCACCAGAGGATTTGAAGACGGAAGCTGTCGCTAGTTGAGTGACATGAATTGAGCCAGAGGTCGCATTTGTTGATCCAGTTGCTGTGACAGCTGATTCATTTGAGCTTGTCACTTTTTTGGCGCCATATGTGCTTGGAAGCGATAAGTTTAAGCTGTTAATCAAATCATCTAGTTCTTTGACCTTAGAATTGACCTCACGATAGCTGTCCCTTTGCCATTCGAGTGTCTGTTTTTGACGTGTCATTTTATCAAGTGGTGCTTGTTCAGTTTTCATCAGCTTTGAGACGATCTCATCAATATCAAATACATTTGAAAATCCAGTAATTCGATTAACCATTGTTTATGTTCTCCCTTCAATTACATTTTTTTATCTACAAATAAACCGACAATCTCTGTCATTGCCGCATAGAAATCAAGCCATTCCTTGGAAGGAATTTCTCTAATGACCTCTTCTGTTTGGTTATCTACGACTTTGACATAATATTCATTGAGTTTTTCATGTAATTCAAATTGAAGATGAAATTGAGTAGGTTCAATGAGCTTATTTGCCCCTTGAAGCGTTTTTTCAATTTCTTCTTTTGAAACGATCTTGCCATTTGTTTGTGATTCAACGTTTACATTGTCATTCTGATTATTAGAAACACGGGTTTGAAATGCATCGATAATTGGCTCTAGCGGTGTCAACTTACCAACAGACATAGTTATTCAGCTCCTGTGCTTTAATCTATCTTTTATATCGGCTTTGAATTTTCAAATTAAATATAGATGGACAGATTTGTTAAAGTTTCATATAGAATATGAACATCCATATCGAAACGCTTTCACACGGAGAAGAACAGCTGAACCAGATAAAAAAATCCTCACTTTTTTTGTGAGGATAATTGAGAGAGGATATCTAAGGATAAACTCGCAGCACGATTGTTCTCTTCTTGAATAGACAGATACACTTCTTTCCTGTGAATATCAATGTGCTTAGGAGCCTCAATCCCGACCTTCACTTGATCGCCTTCGATTGAAATAATCTTGACTTCAATATCATCGCCTATTTGAATCGACTGGTTTAATTTACGAGACAGCACTAACATGAGGAAGCCACCTCTAACAAATGTTTTGTATGATAGGCTGAATCATGCAAAATCACCTGCTTAGCTTTCATGTTTTTACGATTCACAATAATAGGCGCTCTTAAATTGGCTGTTGTTTTTTCAATAGAGGATTCCATTGTTAAAATAACCATTACTTCCACATCATTGGCATCTTCTACTTCCAAAATGTCTACAACCGTTTCATCTAAATCAAATTCGTATTGATTGAAGAATAAAAATGGGCTGCTGACGATAAAGCCTAATGCTGCGTTTTTCAATGATTGAAGAACTAAAAATGGAGACTCTTCTGATAAAGGCAAAATGACAAACTGTTTTTGATCCAGAAATCCTGGTATCCCATTAGAGAAGTTAATGATTTGCTCCTCTTTAATTGTCACTTCACCATGGTATTTTGTTTGAATGATCATAATTCACGACCTTTTTCGTTTTTCTTAACTATACCTTATCACCATTTTGGCCCGTCTCGTCAACTTCTATTTTTAATTCCGGATATTGTAACAAGTCAATATTAACCTTACCCGGCTGGTAGTTAACGATTGGTTTATGAGGTGTTGCCTTGATGACTGCCTTTTGCGGCTCCACATCAATTTGAAGCTCTGAAGGCTGATAGTGAATTTTCACACTAAAGAATGAAGGGATCACACCAATAGTGAATTGTTTTGCTGGAGGACTGCCATTGATTTTGGCAAACTCAGCAATCGCATTTCCACCATTCTCGATCTTAATGAGTTCACTTCCTTCTTCCGCTCTTCGGCCCATTCCTTCTCCAACAGCACGTTTCCCTTCAGCTGCCCATTCCTCAGAACGCCTAAAAATTGATTTGATATCCATATCGGCAAATGCCTCGGTTTGATCAATGGTTAATTTCGACGGTGTCCTCATGATATTCATGACAGCTCGCGGCTGTTGAATATCAAGATCTGCTGGTGGCTGTTCTACTTCTTGCCTGGAAGGAGTTGTCGACATTTGCAGCTTTGCATAGGTTTGCTGCATTAACAATCTAGGGATTTGCATACATTCACCTCCATGATGCAAAAAAGCACCCAACGGATGCTTTTTATTATCTTAAGAAATCAACAAGGGATGGCTGAATGACTTTAGCTGTTGTCGCTAAAGCAGCTCTATTCACAGTCTCTTGTGTAAGAAGATCAAGAATTGCCTTTTCACTTTCAACATCTTCATTATCTGATTTAGCATTTTTTAACACTTCGAATTGTGAAGTCAAACGACTGTCTACTAAATCAACACGATTCGTACGGGCTCCTAGGTCAGATCGCTCAGCACTCATCACTTCTTTAAACTGATCGATGCTTCCTAATGCATCATCAGAATTCGTGAACGTTCCATTTTTCAATGAGTTTTCTAAATCAGTTAGCATTTCAATGACATTTTGACCGCTGGCAGACTGTCCACCAAACGCTGAGATTGGATTTGAGTTGACATTTAAAGTGATACCATCAGAAATGTTCGATTTAACCGCATTCGCATCTGTATAATTTTCGAAGTTAAATGTATACGTACCATCTGCATTCTCGACAACTGGTTTAACATTTGTATTTGTCCCATTAAATACGAACTTACCTAGCATTTGAGTGTTCATTGCATCAATGATTTGTTTCTTCATCTGACCAATTTCCACTCCGATGGCTTCTAAATCTTCAGGCTGCTTTGTTCCGTTAGCCGCATCAAGCACTTTATCTCGTACATTTGACATAATATCAATGATTTCTGTAACACTTGTTTCAGATGTATCAATCCAGTTTCGTGCTTCATTTAAGTTATTCTGATATTGCTCATTTCGAAACAGGGCTGTACTATATTGCAGGCTTTTGACTGCTGCAACAGGATCATCAGATGTTTTCGTAAACCGTTTTCCTGATTGTGCCTGTTCATTAATTTTAGATAGTTTTTCATAACTTTTACTAATATTACGCAGTGAGTTTTGTGAAATCATACCTTGTGTGACTCGCATCAGTTATCCCTACCTTCCTACGACACCCATGCCGTTTATTACTTTATCCAATATTTCATCTTGTAATGTCACAACTCTCGCAGCCGCATTATATGCATGTTGAAATTGAATCATATTCGTCATTTCTTCATCGATCGAGACAGCGCTAGTCGACATTCTGCGTTCATTGGCTGAATCGACAAGAGCTGCTGAACTGCTTTCCAGCGTCATGTTCTTTTTCCCTTGTATCCCCATCTCAGCGATGACATTTTGGTAGTAATCCTGAATCGTCGTTGTATTACCACCGATTGGTAACTTTAAGTTTTGAATATCAGCTAATTTCGTAGCATTCGATCCGTCACCTTGTGTTTGATTAAGAGATGCTGCAATATTATCTGTTGATGCTAAAATGACATCACTCACTTTAATACGAGCTGCCAGACCTTTATTCAAATCATTGTTGTTCTCAATATCAAAAAAGTCCTGACCACTTGTCCCATTTAACGTGTACCCCTGCTTATGCACATCGTTAAATGTATCCATGAACACTTGTGCGACTTCATCAAGCTCTGCAAGCATATCAGGATACATGCCTTTTTCAGCACCATTTGACATGTAACCATAAGCCTCAACAAGTGCTTTTACTTTACCGTTCACTTGTAATTGGTCTGCTGCAATGGTTGTTGTTCCGAACTGAAGTGAGTTGACAAGTCCCGTTGTATTATCATAGGAGATTTGCAGTTCAGACTTTTCGTTCGTAATACCATTCAAAATGGTACCAGCAGATTGTCCATTTGCACCGATAATGTCGATGTTGACAGTTCCTTCAGCAATTTTGAGTGCATTACCACCAGGTGGATTGTAGCTGACCTTAATATCAACAAGTGAAGATAATTGATCTACCAAAGCATCACGCGTATCATAAAGATCATTTGGAAGATATCCATTTGGCTCAACCGTTGCAATCTGTTTGTTCACTTCATCTATTTGAGTTAAAAGAGTGTTTACATCTTTGGCTGTTGAATCGAGTTCTGTTTTCAAATTCTTTTGTATCGTTGTTAAAGAAGAATTGAGCAGACGGAATTGATCCACTAAAGCCTGTGCACTTGTTTTAACAACTGTACGTGCAGAAGCTGTATCAGCATTTTTTGTTTCCGATAGCACCTGTAATGATTTCCAAAGGTTATCAAAAGCTCTGTTTAAGCCTTCATCCGTCAAATCATTCATAACCCCTTCCATCTGTGAAAGGGCATCAGACTTCGTTGAGTAGTAAGACAAGTTGTTGTTATGATCTCTATATTGTAGATCTAAAAAACTGTCTCGAATTCTTTCAACCGTTCCAACTTGTACGCCTGTCCCCATTTGACCATACGTCTTGCCGTCATAAACAGAAATGACTGGATAAGGATTTTCTGCTTTAAAGGTCACTCTTTGTCTTGAGTAGCCCTCCGTATTTGCATTAGAGACGTTGTTTGATGTGACATAAAGCCCTGCACGCTGGGCTGTGATTCCTCTTTTTGCCGTTTCTAGTCCCATGAATGTAGAACCCATTGGTATCCTCCTTATTTACGCCTTTGAATCAAACAAAGCCCTCTGCTGTTTAGGCTTTGAACTCTCAAGACCATTTTGTCCGTAATTCATATTTTCTTTATTAGGGTTAACGAGATCGAATGTCAGTGAAATAAATTGAAGTGACTGCTGAATGAGCTGTTTGTTCAGTTCATTTACATCTTTTAGTTCCACCATGATGTCATTTAGCTTCTCATATAACGAAATGAGCTCTTCTTGATCTGTACCTTCAGCTATTTCGATACATGCGGTGATGGTTGGCGGCTGATCACTTTGTAAAAATTGAACTGTCGCTTCAATTCGTTTTTCTTCTAATTGAGAAATAGCCTGAATATACTTTTGCTCTAAATTCAGAACCTCTGAAAGAGCATCAATCTCATTGCTTTTCAGCATTTCTGTTTTATCCTTAGACAGCTTTAAAAGCTGTTCATGCAATCCATATAGACGATGCAGTTCTTCAATAATTATTTTAACTGACATTCACGCTGCTCCCTTTTGTTATTGTTGTTTATAAAAATTCAGCATTTTATCTGCAATGCCTTTTGTATCTACTTGATATGTTCCGGCTTCGATGCTTTTTTTTATTTGGTCTATTTTATCTTGGCGTTCTCTCATAATATTCGGCACCTTTTGCATTTCGATTGCCTTTTTAGAAATTTCGACTTTATCAGTTGTTTTCGCTTGATTCGATTGCAACGTTTGTTTCTCATATGTTTTCTTGTAAGGATTTACTGGTTGTGTTCCATATCGATTAATTTTCACGGGATTCCTCTCGCTTTCCGTTACAGTCTGTCTTGATTCTATCCATTTTATCGACCAAACTGCAACTTAGTTTAGGGAATCAGTCGTTTTTAGGATTAATGGCATAATAGGTGTCTTTTTTCCTAGATTCAATCTCCCTTTTACGCTCCTCCTCTTGATTCATTTGGCTTATTTGCGAATGAATATCCTGTTCACATTGGCTGCAAAGCTTGTTTTTTCTGATCGGTTTGCCACATCTTTCACAAGGATAATTGATATTCGGAAATTGACTAATTTGAAGTCGCTTCAAACGGATAAATTTCAAGATTAATTCTTCATCAACTTCTGTTGCATCTACTATTTCAGGAATGGTTGATTGTCTATTACTTTGCTTCCTTAAGAATTTATAAACGATATCAAAGGAACGTTCCTCTTCTTCAAAGCATTTGTTACAAACCGTTTGGATGGTGGTTTTTAAAAATAGCTGATTACATTGTGGACAGTTTGCCAATTGATTCATAACCAAAACCCCTTACGTTATTTTCTTTTCTTAATATCGGTTGATTATCATGATTTTTAACTACGTATCAATGTAAAAGAAGAAACACTTTTGGCACCTGCATCTTTTAAAATTCTTGCTGCATCATAAATAGTTGCTCCCGTTGTATAGATATCATCAACCAATATAATATCCTTTTGAACAATCGCATCTGTGTGCTTTATTTGAAACAGTCCCTTTTGATCTAGGCGTTCATTTTTCTTTTTTTTGGACTGCTTACTTTGATGTATTTTAACAAGCGGCTGCAATATCGGCTTACCAATCATAGAAGCGATGACGACAGACTGATTAAATCCTCTTTCTTTTAGCCTTTCATTACTTAAAGGGATCGGAATCAGCAAAGGTTCTTTCATGCAAAAGGATCTCTTAAATACTGCTTGTACATCTCGTTTAAACAACTCAACTAAAGCCGTATCACCCCGAAATTTAAAGCGGGCAAGGACATCTCTCATCAACTCATTGTAAGTATAGACTGACCTATTTTTCACAAGGACTTTAGTAGAATCAAAGCGGCCATTCCATCTATAACAGTCTTGGCACAGTTGGTCATTTGACTGTGCTCTTCCGCATGCTGGACAAATAGGGCGGTCAATCTTTACTAGGAGATTTTTACATACTACACAAAGTCGATCATCATTTAATAGGAGTAATGATTTCCATGTAAAAGCAGGCACGAAATGCCCTTCACAGATTGGGCAAATCAATTGTTTTCCTTGTTCAGCAGCAGGCGGTTTTCACACCTTGGAAATGTCGTAACCTGCGAAGCAGCTTCTGTCAGAATGACCAGCATTGCAGTATTCTTTTGTTTATCCACCATCTCAGATTTACTGTAGGATATTTTATCGCTATCTGTTATATATTGTGGTTTCACTTGATTCAGTGAAATCGCTAATACATCTTCCATACACTTTTCACAATGACAAATCATGTTTAATTGGTTGAGATATTGATAGAGGATTTCTTTGAGTAGTATTTCTTTTGCGTTGAGTAGCATCGTATGTCTCTCCTGCCATTAGCGTATTGTGAATATAATGTACCATGATTTAGTTGAACCCACACTATTTTTCAGAAAACTCTTTTCCAGCAATATCATTCATTTTCACGATATGCTTTTTTGCTTGTTTCATACTTCTCGTTAAACCAAAATGAAAAAAAATAACGTCTCCTGAACAATAATCGGGATGTCTACCTGCTCTTCCAGAAATCTGAACAAGTGCACTCTCTGTAAAAATAGTAGATTCTGAACCTAGTACCCCCACTTGAACATTTGGAATGGTTACGCCTCTTTCTAGAATAGTGGTTGTAACTAGCACATCGTATGCAAAATCTCTGAAGTGCTGAACCTTTTGTTTTCTGTCTGGATCATCAGCAGATACTCCCTCTACGTTTAGGTTGTGTTCTAGAAGAATCTTCGTTACCTTCTTCATGTTTGCAATTGAAGGAACAAAAAGTAACACTCTTCTCTTCTTTGCAATATGTCTCTGCAACCATTTCATCACTTTAGGAGGCAGATGGTTCTTTTTTAATTTCTTTTTCCAATGCCCTATCCATTGAAAGGACGGAACTGGTAACGGTTGTTGGTGAAAGCGCAAAGGAATTTTTATCGCTTCAAGTATTCCACGAGAAACCTCTCTCATCATATTTTTAGAGGGTGTCGCACTTAAATAAATCCTAATCCCTCCTTTCTTTCTCATCGCCTTTAGAACAGCGAATTGGAGGCTTTCATCCATTGAATAAGGAAAGGCATCGACTTCATCCACAATGAGCACATCAAATGCATTTTTGTATCTCATCAGCTGGTGAGTTGTGGCGATCACAAGCGGTGCTATTTGGAATCTTTCAGAGCTGCCTCCATAAAGAACAACTATCTTCATCCCTTGAAATGCTTTTCGAAGCCGTGGTTCGAGCTCAAGCACAACATCTGTTCTAGGTGTCGCAATACAGACACTCATCCCTTGTTTTAAAGCAAATTCTATTCCGTGAAAAAGCACCTCCGTTTTCCCTGCCCCGCAAACCGCCCAGACGAGTAGATCAAATTTGTTTTTAATAGCTTCGATTATTCTTTCAGACGCTCTTTTTTGTCCTTTAGACAGCTGTCCCTGCCATGTTAATTCGGCTCGACATATTTCTAGCATTTGTGGACCCGTCCATTCATAAAGAGATCCACATTCAGTTACTTTCCCCATCATGATACATGACCTACAATACACACAATTTTTTTGACATACGTCACACGGAGAGTAAGCAAAGTACCGCATCTGTGATACACCACACCTGGAGCATGTAAAACCATTTACTTTCTTCTCAATGGCAGGTGTCCGATTGACTAAGCCTTTCTCCTCCAGCCAATCCAAATTGGACTGTGGGCACATTGTTTCAACGGTAAGCAGATGACGTGAATGCAGCTGTTGCCTTAGTTTCATTGCTTTGTCCATGTTCAATTTCAACAAACACCTTTCAATTGATGTTTGCCTATTATGCACAAAGACATGACCTTTCGTCCAACAGGTAAAATAGAAAAACAAAACCCCTTTTCTATGAGAAAAGAGGTTTTTAGGATTTATCTCATCACCCAGCCAAGAGCCAAAGAGCCTTCGCCTAGATGAGTGCCGATCACAGCACCAAAGTAGCTTTTATAAAATTCAACATGAGGATATTTTTCTGATAAGTGCGCAATTAATTCTTCTACTTCTTCTTCTCTATTACCGTGTATCAGTGTTGCTCTCATTGGTACACCACGTGATGCATCTTGATCAAATAATTCAAAAATACGTGAAATGGCTTTTTTACGTGTACGAATCTTCTCAAAAGGGACAATTAGCTTGTTGTCAAAATGCAGAATAGGCTTTACCTTTAAGAGGCTTCCAATGAAAGCCTGAGCACCATTTAATCTTCCGCCTCTTTGCAAATGAGTTAAGTCGTCAACCATAAAATAAGCACGCTGACTTTTTTTCAGGTCATTTAGATGTGCTAACACTTCTTCTACAGAAGCACCACCTTGGATTTTTTCAGCAGCTGCTAACACATAAAATCCTTGTGCCATACAGCTTGTTTCAGTATCAAACGGGTAAATGTCAATTCCGTCCACTAGTTCATTCGCTGAGGCTGCACTATTATACGTTCCACTAATTCCACTTGAAAGGTGAATACTAATTACAGCGTCGAATGTTTCGCTTAGTTTTTCATATAAGGCTATTAATTCACCGAAAGCAGGCTGAGAGGTTGTTGGAAGATCTTTGTGTTTTTTGATTTCTTCATAATATGTCTTCCAGTCCATTTCTATTTCTTCACGGTATGATTCACTGCCAAAGATAACATTAAGGGGAATCATATGAATATCATGTTTATCACGCAGCTCTTGTGGTATATAAGCAGTACTGTCTGTTACAACGGCTATTTTCATTCTTAAATACCTTCCTTATTCATTGAGTTACTCTTTTTTATTTTAAAAGAATGATCATTTTTTTCATTAGATTTATAATAGTAATCAAAAAAGCCTGCCTAATCAATAGGCAAGCCTGCTATACCCGAAAAAGACTCCCTTCCCTTGCCTATCATTTCTCTCCAGCTAAAATGTGAGAGAACAAAAACAGGCGAAAAAGGAGTACTTGTCCGAAACATTATCTCATTTCTACCCAACCGTTTTTAATAGCTACAACAACAGCTTGTGTACGGTCGTTTACATTCATTTTTTGCAAAATGTTACTCACGTGGTTTTTGACTGTTTTCTCACTAATAAAGAGCGATTCACCGATTCCTCTGTTGCTCTTACCGTCAGCTAACATTTGAAGAACTTCACATTCACGTCTCGTTAAGATATGAAGCGGTCTGCGAATTTCAGGATATACCTCGTGCTGCGGGTGTGCTGAAACGCCGCTAGTTGCTAAGCGTCGGAATTCATTTACTAAGTTATGAGTGACTTTCGGATGTAAATAAGAACCTCCGTCAGCTACAACTTTTACTGCTTCAATAAGTGTGTCTGCATCCATTTCTTTTAACAGGTAGCCTCTCGCCCCTGTTTTCAATGCATGTGTTACATAGTTTTCATCGTCATGAATAGATAGAATAATGACTTTTGATTCGGGATAAAGCTCAACTAGCTGCTTTGTAGCCTCAACACCATTTACATTCGGCATATTAATGTCCATAATGACAACATCCGGATGATAGTGTTCTACGATACGTGCAGCTTCGTCACCGTCGTCTCCTTCTGCAACTACTTCAAAAGTAGGTTCAAAATCTAAAATCCGTTTGACACCTTCACGGAATAATTGGTGGTCATCAATAATTACAATATTTACTTTAGTCACAAGCTACGCCTCCCCATGTTTATTGTTCTACACCTGAACTTTATGGTCAATATGTCTTTTGACTCTATTTTACAATTTTATTTTGCAATGATAATGGCACGCGAATCATGATGAATGTCCCTAGACCTATTTTTGAGTCTATGGTCATTTTACCTTCCAGTAAGTCTACGCGTTCTTTCATGCCAAGTAAACCGAAGGATTTGTTTTTGTTTGTTTTCACATCTTTCATATCAAAGCCTTTTCCATCGTCTTTAATAATTAAAGTCACAAAGTCTTTCGTTACTTCTACTTTGACAGAGATTTCTTCAGCTTCAGAATGCTTTAATGAATTTGTAACAGCTTCTTGGGCTAGTCTAAACAGTGCCACTTCAAATTGAGAAGCAATTCTTTCACTTTCTGTATCACCTAGACATTGGAACGTAATTTTTGTTTTTCCATCATACTCTTCAATTGTATTTAAGTATTTTCTTAGTGTCGGAATAAGACCCAAATCATCTAGAGCCATTGGTCTTAAATCATAAATGATTCTTCTCACTTCGTACAGTGCATTTCGCACATTCTGTCTAAGACTTCTAATTTCTTTAAAGCCTTCTTCTGTACCACGGTCTCTAAAAATGCGTTCAATTAGCTCGGAACGCATCATCACATTTGCCAGCATTTGAGCAGGTCCGTCATGAATTTCCCGAGACACTCTTTTGCGTTCTTCTTCTTGGGCTTCAATAATCCTTAGCCCAAAATCTTGTTTTGCCTGAGCATCTTCAAGTAAAACACCGACTTGACGTAAATCCTGATTGAGATAGTTGAGAACAACTGTAATCTGACTCACAAGCGTTTCAGAGCGTTCAATGACGTCTTGTAAGCTTAATAATCGTCTTTCCAGATCGTCTCTTCTTTCTCTCAGCTGCTTCTCGCGCTGCTGGATCATGGTGAGTTCCACTTGCAGATTATGTGCTTTTTCGTAGGCTTCTCGTATTTCTTCTTCGCTGAATTTGTTGAAGTTTCTGCTGACCTCAGATAAGCGATTTCTAGCATGTCTTGTATGGACTTCTAGTTTATCTCCAAAATCAATTACTTCGTTTACTTGCTGCTTGATTTGCTTCAGCTCTTCTACTAGGCTTTCATATTGTTGACGGGACTGTTCGCCAATTCTGAATACTTCGTCCTTGCTGCCATCAACTGTACTTAGCATTTTCATGATGATTGAATCCAATAATTTCGGATCCATTTTAGGTGTTGTCATGGCTTTTCCCTCCCGTAACAGTGATGTCATCTTTTTTTATTATAAATGTCATTGATCTGCAATTTATGTCGAATTATAATGAAAGAATGCGTATAAATTATGAAGTTTTTATGACGACCCTTTTTCCGCTCCTATCATCATAACAAAATACGCTGTGAAATTCTAAAACCAATGCAAATTTTCTCTAGTCTTACAATTTGCTTGTCAGGAGGGTATGTCTTTTGCTGAATCGCTATCTTACAGTAAAAAGTCGTGGCGAGCATGAGATCGTCATTGAAAAATCACGTTTTATTTGTCATATACAGCGTGCTGTCTCAGAAGAAGAAGCACAAACATTTATACAATCCATAAAAAAACAACATTGGAATGCCACGCATAATTGCTCAGCCTATCTCATTGGTGAACATGACCTGATTCAAAAGGCAAATGATGACGGTGAACCAAGTGGTACAGCAGGTGTGCCAATGCTTGAAGTATTAAAAAAACGGAAGCTGAAAGATACAGTTGTTGTAGTCACTCGTTATTTCGGCGGCATTAAGCTAGGCGCCGGCGGATTGATTCGTGCCTACGGAAAATCTGTATCAGAAGCTATCAATCATGTTGGTATGGTAGAGCGCTGTTTAATGCGTACGATGCACACAACAATAGATTATACATGGCTTGGAAAGGTAGAGAATGAGCTTAGAGCCTCATCTTTTCAGCTAAAAGAAATCCATTATACAGAAGATGTTATTTTTGAAACATATGTAGAAGAAACACAATCAGAGCAGTTCATTGAGTGGATGACTGAACTGACAAATGGAAAAAGTGTTACAAAAGAAGGCGAACTTATTTATTTAGAAAAGGACATTGGTCCGATAAAGGAGACAGATGAATGGCACAACGAGTAAAAGTGCGTGTACGAAAGAAAAAGAGTAAAAAGAAGAAAATTTTCAAACGTATTCTGGTCTTATTTTTGCTTCTTATCATCTGCATGGGCGGATTTGCGGTATATAAAATCGTCAATACACTTCAGGCTGCTGACAAAACATATGATGAACTGAACCGCGGGGAGAAATCGAAGCTGCGTGATGCCGTCGTTGATATTAAGAAAAAGCCTTTCTCCGTTTTATTTGTCGGAATTGAGGATTACGCCACAAATGGTGATCATGGCCGTTCAGATTCACTCATTGTCGCAACAATTAACCCGCAAGACAAAACGATGAAGATGGTTAGTATCCCTCGTGACACACGTGTACAGCTTGCAGGTGACACAACAGGAAATAAAGAAAAGATCAATGCTGCATATGCTAAAGGCGGAAAAGATGAAACGATTGAAACTGTCGAACAATTCTTGCATATTCCAATCGATAAATATGCCACAGTAGATTTTGATGGCTTCAAGGATGTCATTGATGAAATGGGCGGAATTGATATCGATGTCCCATTTGACTTCAATGAAAAAAGTGATGTTAAAAAATCGAAAAAGATTTACTTTAAAAAAGGCGATATGCATTTAAACGGGGAAGAAGCACTTGCTTACGCGCGGATGAGAAAACAAGACCCTCGCGGTGATTTTGGACGTAACGATCGTCAGAAACAAATTTTACGAGCAATGATTGATCAAATGGCGAAGCCAAATAACATTGCGAACGTGGATAATATCGCAAAAGAAGTCAGTGATCACATTTCGACCAATTTCCGTATTACAGAAGGGCTTGCTCTTCAGCAAATCTACGGAGGATTTAAAGGAGACGACACAGAAACACTCTCTATAAAAGGAACAGATCTTTATTTAGGGCCAAATCGAACGTATTACTTTGAGCCAGATCCAACCAATTTAGCTAACGTACAAAATGAATTACGGACGCATTTAAAGCTTCCTTCTGAATCTTCGACTGAGACAGATTCACAAACCAATTCAACGTCTGGTGAAACAGGAACGTCTGATACTTCGACTTCTCCTGCAACTTCATCAGGACAATAAAAAAACAGCCCTGTTCCTAGGAACGGGCTGTTTTTTTATTGTCTTTTGACCATTCGTTTATAAAATTTCGTAAATGGTTTGAACTCTTCATTTACCAAACCTGTGACTTCCGCAATCACTTGCATGAACATCACCAGTAAAAAGATAATGATCAGTGATAACCAAATAGTAGCGCTTGTGAGCAAAATCGCACTTAAGCTAAAGACTAAACCAATCATGTAAATCACGATGACAGCCATGCGATGGGACAAACCAAAGGCCATCAATCTATGATGAATATGAGATTTGTCGGGCGCTGAAATCGGCTGTTTGTTTAATATTCGTCTAATGATGGCAAAGGTGGTATCGAAAATAGGAACACCTAAGATGATCACTGGGACAACAACACTAAACAAAGTGACACTTTTGTATAATCCTAAAAGAGACAGCACCGAGATCATATAGCCTAAAAACAGTGAGCCGGTATCCCCCATAAAAATCTTCGCCGGATGAAAATTGTAAAAGAGAAAGCCGATGGTACTGCCAATGACAACAAGCGATAAAGAAAGAATCAGAATTTTATCAGCAGAAAATGCCATCACGGCTATCGTTGATAAACCGATGACAGAAATACCGGCAGCCAGTCCATCAAGACCGTCAATTAAATTAATGGCATTTGTGATTCCGACAATCCATAACACAGTTAGGGGATATGCCATCCAGCCTAACTCAATTCGATCTGTCAAAAAAGGAACAGAGAAAAAGTCCATTTTTAAACCCGTGCTTACAATCAAACAAGCAACAAGGACTTGTACGAGAAATTTAAATTTTGCACTTAAATTATATTTATCATCAAATATACCTAGAATGACGATGAGTACGGCGCCAACTGAAATTGCTGTAATTTTATTATGTAGAAACAGCCCACCTGCTAATGCTCCAGCCGCTACCCCAATAAAAATTGCCAAACCGCCCATTCGAGGCATTACTTTATCATGAACTTTTCGTTTATTCGGCTGGTCCACTGCACCAATCTTAATTGCAAACTTTTTGACGATTGGTGTCACAATTAAAACTGTAGCCAGAGAGACAAAAAACGCTAATAAGGCGCGTTCGTAATCCATAGGTCAGTCTCCTTCTAAATTGAAATCTGTATTTTGTATATTGGCCGCTCTTTCCATTATACAATTGAATAGAGGATGATCACAAGCTCCCCCTGTGAAGAAGAAACAAATAAAAACGCACAATCCTTGATGAATTATGCGTTTTCTTTAATATTCGTTAGTTCCACCATGTTTGTGAACAGCGCGTGCCAATCTTTTTTCTTCGCACGGCTTTGTCTAAGATGTCTATAGGTCATGTCGTCTTTTTTGCTGATCACGTTTTGGCAGGCTTCTACGAAGAGCGCAGGATCTTCGCCCTCTAAATATTCATACACATCATTCTCTTTTAGCCTTTCCGTTGACGGAAGATTTAAACCGACAACCGGTATTCCGGCGGCTAAAAATTCATATAGTTTGAGCGGGAACACAGCTTGATTGTAAGGAGATTGTTTGTATGGCATCATGCCTACATCAATTAGCTTCATGTACGCAGGCACTTCTTCTGGTGCAACAGCACCTGTCCAAATCACATTCGGCAGTTTGAGTGCATGCTGAAAAGATGGATCACCATTTGTTCCATCAGGACCAACAAATAAAAATGTCCAATCAGGCTGCATGCGAGCAGCTTCAGCTATCATGTCAAAATCGAGCTTTGGCTTGATGCCTCCAATAAAACCAAGAACGGTTCCATCTCTTCCTTTCAGCACCTCCTCTTTACATGGAAGATTGCTTTTCGCAAATACATCATATTCTACGCCATTTTCCACCGTAAACACATCTTTCGGTTCACCCATGAGACGTTTTTTGATCTGATCGTGTAAGTATTGTGAAGAGCATGTAATGCTGTGTGCGTATTTGATGATTCGATTTTCCGCTTTGACAATGACACGCTGCCTCATGTAAGAAAGCATGTTATTTTTGCCGCTTATCGGCTCTCCCCACAGGTCACTGCAATCATAGACGATATGTTTCCATTCAAATAAAGAAGATAAGAGCGGAAAGCCAGGAAACGTATACCATAAGCAAACTGCGATCCCCTTCTTTTCCTCCTGCCGCAAATGCTCAAGAAGAGGGGATAATTTATGAATATAGAACATGTCTTGATATCGGCCAAAGCGAAAAAATTTGCTCTTGAGCACATCAGGAATGGTCAATTGCTTCATCCGATCGGTTATGGGCTGAAAGGGAGCTGAATGACGGGTTGCAGATGGGCATACCCAGATGACCTCTTTCGTTTCTGGATCAGATGCTAGAAATTCCGCCAGTCGATGCCGTCTGTACCTCAGGCCGTCCTGTCCCCATTCTCCCGTCGCTACGATAACATGTATGATCGAGTCTGCTTTCACCTTTATCACCTTTTTTCCCTTTTGTTTATAAGCGCTTCTTCACCGCATTTGTCGCATAGTGCATAAAACACCAAGATGCTTTGACAAAATGAAGCTGCTCAATTTCTCTGTAGACGAACCACGTTTTTTTCGCTGCTTTCCACTTGTTACTGGAGATTGAGTTTCCCACGATGCGGTATTCACTAAGCGGTTCACTCATACCATAGGCTGTAAATCCTTTCTTTAAAATTGACAGCCACGTAGCTAAATCCTGTCTTGTGCGGATGTTCGGCATTTCCACATGTCCTACCTTGTGAAGATCAAGCATCACTGTCAAACAGCCGATAATGGTATTTTTCAAGGCTTCATTATAGGTTAATCTCGCTGGTGCAGTGACGGTTTTTTCTAGCGGTTCTCCATTTTCTGCGATGATGTCATATGCCGTAAAAGTAAAGGCATAATCATTTGTCAGCATGAAGTCTACCTGTTTTTCAAGCTTCGTTTCTTTCCATTTATCATCGCTGTCTAAAAAAGCGATAAAGCGGCCTTTTGCCTGTTTGATGGCTTCGTTTCTAGCAATGGCGGCTCCCCCATTTTGCTCTAAATAAATGACATTGATTCGGTCGTCCACTTGACTTACATCCTCAAGCAGCTTCCTTGTCCCATCTGTTGAACAATCATCTGCGATGATCAACTCCCAATTAGAATAGGTTTGGGCAAGGACGGAATGAACTGTATCCGTTAAATAACGTTCCGCATTATACGCCGGTGTAATGATTGATACTAACGGTTGCTTGTTCACTAAGACTCATCTCCAGTTCATCATTAAGATTCTTTGAACACTTCGGGTAAAACCACAAACATGAGCGAGATACTAAAGCCAATGACAAGTCCAAGCAGTGCCCGCTTTTTCGCTGACATCCCTTTATTGCCTTCATCCAAAACCTGGGCGGGATCAACAATCTTCGCCTGCTTCATTCCGAGCTTTGTCGACTCCAATTCATATAAAAATCGTTCTTTATCTACTTTGGAATCATTGCTGACAGATTCGTTTTCAAGAGCAGCTAATCTACTTTCAATCACTTGCTGCCTTTTTGTAAATAATGTTTTGTCTTGCTTCAGAAATGTATCTGACACCTGCTTCACGACAGCTAAAGCATGATCCTTATCGGCATCAGTGAAAGACAGCTGTAATTGTGTATCTGATTGATTGGTGAGGATGAGACGGTTTTTCACATCCTGCCTTTCTTCTTCCTTGACATCACTGAGTGCTTCATTCAGAAATGCATCACTTTTTAATAGAGATGTCACTTCTGCCATATTGTTATACACCCCGTCATCATATTTACCAAGCGTGAGGGTAACAGCAGCTGTGTAACTAGACTGATGCGCTGTCCCTTTGGCAAAAAAGAAACCAAAAGCGCCTAATACAATAGGCAGCAGTACAAGCCATACGATATATTTTTTGATTCGCTTCCCTATTCTAGATATGAAACCAGACATGTTCATTCTCCCAACATTGACGTATTTGCTTTTTTCACAAGTGTAGCCATACAAGCCCAGCATCACACACGGTTCACCAAGTCTTACATCGTTGTTTGTTTTTCAGCATATTCACCGCTGCGATCACCAGTCCTAAAAAGACCCAGTGGAAATATAAATTCGAGACAGAACTAGGACTGATACTTGAAACGAGAAAGCTCAGCATGGCAGCAAACAAACCTTCAATGATCATTTTTGCTGATCGAGTGTCAGCCCATTGGTATTGTTTGTACAGTGTGAACATGAGATAAGCGTAGATTGAGATGTAGCCCAGCATGACCGCAAATCCAAAATTCGTCATCACTTCCAGAAGCCAATTGTGCACCTCAACGACTTGATCTGTATCAAAGATCGAAAAGTGGGCCAAATAGTAAGACACATTACCCGCTCCGACCCCAAACCCGTATGAATTCGTAAAGAAATGCCAGGCATTTTTGATCAAATTCGCTCTCGCGATGTTGGATGGGAGTGGTTCACTAAAAGAATGAGCGACCTGAGAAGCGAGAAACAGGTCATAAAAGACCGAATATATCTTGGCTGAAAAAACAGCGATACAGATGACACCAAGTCCTCCCGCTGCGATGAGTGACCACTTTTTGAGAAAACGGGGCATCAGCAGCCACACATAGATTGCCACCCCTGCAAATATGCCAAGTAAGCTGGCGCGGGATTCTGTTAATAAAATGAGATACAGTGCTGCGATTGCGCCTAATAATCCAAAGGCTTTGATATAACCATTTTTCATTTGCCGCATGCACGCTACATATAAGAAAAAGCTAATGGATAAAAACGTCGCAAAGTCATTTTGATTAAAAAAGACAGCTGTAGGATAGTGCTGTTTATACGCCGGCCCAAGGTACAATGAGGTATTCGGCAAATGGTTCAAAGTAAAGTGATTATAAAATCCTATCCCCATGACAAATACGGTCATGACCAGCCAAATACTATAAAAGGTGACCACTTGATCGATGCGCTGAATGTACATGACCACAAGAAAGATAAACCCCATCCCCATTGCAAGCAGGGACATATACTTGAGGCCATCTGTGACCGAATGAGCCCACAGCAGTGAAATGAGCCCGTAAAGAAACCATGCAGCGAAAAATCCAAGAATCCCTTTTACACGGATTTGCTGCCACTGCGATATGTACGTCCCCTTATCTCTCATCCGCCATATGAATAAAACAAAGGCGACAATGAGCATGATACGATAGAGAAAAAGACTAAAGAACCCGGCACTTATTGAAAAGAACGCGTTGTTGAGAAAGGTCAATGCAATCAAAAGGTAGATGACTGACATGAACACTTGCTCACCGTTCATGTATAGTTTTATCAACACGAGAAAAGCCGTCAGGACCAAAAGCAAGACCGGAATGGCGACCATCTTCTTTAACCCGGCGGGCTGCACAGACGCCATTTGCATCAGCCCTAGTCCTGCTGCAAACAATATACATCCGATCATGATTTGCCATGCTGTTTGTTTCACACTCATACCCATTTTCCTCCTAAGCAACCCATCCGATTTGAGGGATTAAGCCTTGACTTCCTGTTTATAGTAGGAAATGGTACGAGCCAAACCTTCCTGTAAACTCACAACAGGCTCCCATGCTAAGACTTGTTTTGTTTCCTCGTTTGCCAATGTACTATGCACGATATCTCCTGCACGCTGCGGCTTGTAAATCGGTTCAAGCTGTGATCCCGTTACCTGCTTCATCGTTTGAAACAGTTCATTGACAGTGATGGAATCACCACACGAGATGTTTAAACAAACGTTTGATTGGGCTGTTAAAGCTGCAACATTCGCTGCTGCTAAATCACCCACATAGATGAAATCTCTTGTTTGTTCCCCGTCTCCAAAGATAAAAGGCGCCTCATGCTTTGCAAACTTATCCGAGAAAATAGAGACAACACCGCCTTCGCCAAGTGCGTCTTGGCGCGGACCATATACATTGCTGTACCGCAAAATACAATAGTCCACATCATAGAGTGATTTTGCTATTTCTAAATATCGTTCTACTGTCAGTTTCGCTAAGCCGTAAGGTGAGCCGGGCTTCAGCCTATGAGCGGTGTCCACTGGCAGATACACTGGGTCTCCATAAACAGCTGCCGATGAGGCAAAGACCACTTTCTCCACTCCTGCTTCGGCCGCTGCTTTCATGACGTGCAGAGACCCTTTTATATTCACCTCTTCGTCATAAACGAAATTCTGAACTGAAATGGCTACGCTCACTTGTGCTGCTAGGTGAATAATATAATCTGGTGCGATTTGTTTAATCAAATCAACCGATGCTGGCTTTGTGATATCTGCCTCAATGCATTGAATAGAAAGATGGGCAATATTTTCACGAGATCCAGTTGAAAAATTATCAAGAATGATGGGCTCATAGCCTTTTTCTAGCAAAGCTTCTACCGTATGCGACCCAATAAAACCGCTTCCCCCAGTAACCAATACTTTCTTCATCCAAGTTCCCCCTGTTATTGTGCCTTCGATACCAATTCTGCTTCCCATACGCCCGGGCGGCCGATAGACTGGTAAATAAATCCTCTCTCTTTCATTTCTGCTGGATCAAACAAATTCCTTCCATCAATTACAATCGGTGAACGAAGCAGCTGCTTGATCTGATCTTTATCCATCTTCTGTACGTCATCCCATTCTGTTAGGACAAGACAAGCATCCGTATCTTTGACTGTTTCATACAGGTCATTGCTGAAGACCGCCTGAGGACCAAGCTCCCGTTCTGCTTCCACATAAGCAATCGGATCATAAGCTTTCACAAAAGCTCCCAGCTCTCTCAGCATCGGAATAATATCTAATGCAGGTGCGGAACGCATATCATTCGTATTCGGTTTGAATGCGAGACCTAAGACGGAAATGGTTTTCCCTTTAATATCACCGAACACGCTCATCAATTTACTGACAAGATGGGCTCTTTGGTGGTTGTTCGTTTCAATGACAGATTCGATCAGCTTAAATCGGTAGCCGGCAGTTTCAGCAATTTTGAGAAGAGCCATCGTGTCCTTCGGAAAACAAGAGCCCCCAAATCCAATGCCTGCTTTTAAAAATTTATGCCCGATCCGGCTGTCTAATCCAACTCCTTCACTGACTTTTTCAACGTCAGCTCCTACCCGCTCACAAATATTTGCAATGTCATTGATAAATGAGATTTTTGTGGCAAGCATGGCATTTGCAGCATACTTAATCATTTCAGCACTTTCTAAGTTGGTCTCCACCACCTCTGTTTGAAACGGATCATGCAATCTTTTGATGATGGCTGAGGCATGAGTGCTTGTCGCTCCAATGACCGCCCGCTCCATGTTCATCGTGTCTTGAATCGCCGATCCTTCTCTGAGAAACTCTGGATTAGATACGACGTCAAAAGGATATTTACTGCGCGATGCCTTTTCAACAATGGCTTGAACGAGCCGGCCTGTTCCAACGGGCACTGTGCTTTTATTGACGATGATTTTATAACCATTCAGGTGTTCACCAATCGTTTGAGCAACAGCTTTCACATACGTTAAATCTGCTTCCCCCTGTGGTGTCATTGGTGTCCCTACGGCAATATAGATAATCTCTGATTCCCGGATGGCGGCAGGAATATTGGTTGTAAAAAACAGTTTTCCTTCTTCCGTATTTTTTTCAATCAATTCCTTTAAACCTGGTTCATAAATAGGAACGACACCGCTTTTTAAGCTGTTGATTTTTGATTCATCAATGTCACAGCAGATGACACGATTTCCGATATCAGCAAAACAAGTACCCGATACTAACCCGACATACCCTGTTCCAATCACAGCAATTTTCTTCAACATTTTTCATCCTCTCAGTAAAAGCATATTGTCCGTTCCAAGCTGTTTATCTATCTATCATTCTTTGCACATTTCATCTTGTTTAAACGATGGATGAAGCACCTTTTCATATTGCTGAATGAGATGTTTTGCATTATTTGCTGATGAATATTCTGTATGAATCATTTCATGAAACTCATTCTTCATTTGCTCATCCCAGCTGTTTTCATAAAGACAGGCGTGAATCGCTTCTTTTAACTGACTCGTCGAACGCGGTTCAACGAGCAGGTGTTGATAAGCAGAAAATAAGGATGGAAGACCACCGACCCGTGTCGCAACGACAGGTACTTTTAAAGCGAGCGCCTCAAGTACAACGGTTGGCATTCCTTCACTATAGGAAGGGAGTGCAAACAAATCGGCTGCCATTAAGTAGTCTTTCACCTGCTCATTCGGCACCTGCCCTGGGAGTATAATAGATGCTCCAGCCCGTTCCGCGAGCTCCTTTGCAAGTGGGCCTTTTCCGACAAAGACGACTTTCACACCATCCATGCTGCTGACAGCATCAGCTAATTCAAGCAAGCCCTTCTCTTTCACTAAGCGCCCGATGTAGACAACAAGCTTGTCGTGGAGCGGTAAATTTAACTGCTGCCTGATGCCTTCTTGATCTTCTTCCGTTTTAGAAAAAGACTGAAGTGGAATACCGATCGGAAGAAATGTTGCTTCCACCTTTGTCATGTCATTTGTCTTTTTTGCCAGTTCCTCACTCACCGTCAGAACAGCAGATGCCTGTTTAACCGCAGTTTCAAAGGCGACCTGTGCCCCTTGGCTATAGCCCGGATACACGTTCACATCACTACCGTGTAACGTCAGAAGATAAGGGATTTGCGTTTCTTTCTGAATCACAGCCGCTGCTCCGCCAGACGGCATGGCAAAGTGCGCATGGATTAAGTCTGGTGACAGCTCATAACGCTCCATTGCGTGTAGAACAGAAGCTGCGATTCGTTTACTCGGCTGTGCCCATTTCAGCTGTCCAGGTAGTGCCGTATAAGGCGGCCTGTATACCGTCACTCCATTCCTCACTTCCTGTTCAGGCAGATCTTTTTTCTGCCGATAGGATGCCTTGAGCATCCGTAAAACGGGTGGATTCACTGGCTTGGGACAAATGACAGTCACTTCTAGTCCTTGTTTGTGCAGCTCCTGCACTTGCGTTTCATGAAACACGCCTTCACTCGGATGTTTTTCACTTGGATATACACTTGTCAGCCATAGCACCTTCATGACGAACGACCTCTTCTCAATAATTTGCCTGCAGCCTGAGGATACATTTTGATAAGCAGCAAGCCATACAATGCACCACTTAAACAAACCGTCAGTAGTAATTGAAGTGAAATATCTGCTGACGTCAGCTTCATCCCTTGATGTAAAGCTACCGCACAGACAGCCATCAGCAGCGTCATGACAGCAGGCTTTCCAAGTGATTTTAAATACACCTTCATATCAAGCTGAATGACATACGCCATAAGCCATCTGCCGACAATAAAGTTGAGCAGGCTGACGCCTGAGTAGATCCAAGCTACTGTGAGCAGACTGCCTGTAGTGACACCTGCATATAATGCGCATCCATACACAATGAGCATTCCCGTATCCCAATAAAAGGCTAAGTCCGCTCTCCCTTTTGCAAGGAGTATTGAACCGTTGGGATTCATTAGCACACGCAAAAGGCCGACAATGCACAAAATATTAAGAACAGGAACCGTTACTAGCCACTTCTCCCCAAACACCACTTCGATAAAGCTATCTGATACGGCAGCAAGGCCGATTAATAATGGAAAACTAATTAATGCGAGCATATTCGTCATACTCAGGAAGCCCTCACGCAGCATGGAGTGATCACGCTGACTTTTTGCAAAAACAGGGAACGCCACTCTCGTCACAATCGGATTAATCTTCAGCACGGGGATCGTCACAATTTGATATGCCAAGCTGTAAATACCTAACGCTTCTGCTCCAAGAAATCGGCCGATTAAAATCATGTCGATGTTCGACCCTGCTCGATTGACTAGCCTGGATGCAAGCTGGAATGCACCAAATGAGAAAAATTCCTTCACTTCTCCTAATGCAAAAACAGGTGCTGGACGCCATTTCTTCCAATAAGCAGCTGCGTACATGAGACCTTTTCCTGATTGCAGCAGCACTTGAGAGATGACATAGGCAACTATCGGATTCATGAAGAAGGCAAAAGCGAGTAAAACGAGCAGCGATATGATAGTCGCAATCGCTTCAATGGTACTTAATGTTTTAAAGGCTAAGTCTTTTTGCATCATATACTGGTACTGCTGGCCAATCGGTGCAATCAGAAACATGATCGATAATAGCTTGAGCAGACCCTCTAGCTCTGGCCGGTTATAAAAAGCGGCAATCATTGGGCTTAGCAGGATGAGCAGACAAAATAAGATAATCCCTGTGAGCAGGTTGATCCAATATAATGTAGATAATTGACGTTCTGTCGTTTGTTCCTTTTGAATGATCGCTGCACCAATCCCTAGATCAAGTAAAATTTGCGTAAATATTGTGACAGTTGTGATCATACCAACGAGTCCAAACTCCTTCAGTGACATCACGTTCCCTAAAAAGGCGAACTGTGCAATTTGGATGATGGTGATGATTAATGCGGACAAGCTTGTCCATTTCGCCCCGCCCAGCATGCGTTTTTTCATACTTGCCATTTCTCTTCCCTACTTTACTTATCTGGCTCCGTCACCAGTCATGATGACTTTTAACGTTTTTACCATAATCTTCGTGTCGAGAGAAAATGTCAAGTTTTGAATATACTGTAAGTCGTGTGTTAATTTTTCACTTGGACTCATTTCATATCCTCCATTTACTTGAGCAAGACCTGTCAGCCCTGGCTTTACCGCCAGCCTTTTTGTGAAGCCCGGAATCGTTCGATTAAATTCTGCTGTAAACATCGGTCTTTCCGGACGTGGGCCTACGATACTCATTTCTCCTTTTAACACGTTGATAAATTGCGGGAGTTCATCAATTCTTGTTTGACGGATGAATGCCCCCACTTTGGTGATACGCGGGTCATTTTTTTGAGCCCATTTCGCTCCACCGCTTTCTGCGTCGATTCTCATCGATCTGAGCTTCCATAGTTTAAAGTAAACACCGTCTTTCCCAACCCTTTCCTGCATATAAAAGGCTGGGCCTGATGTTTCCAGCTTAATCAAAAGAGCAAACAGTAAAATGATTGGCGTACTCAACATCAATCCGATGAACGAGAACATTAAATCGATGAAACGTTTTGCAAATAAATAACGAACCATATGTTCTGTTAAGGCAAAAGAATGATTTCGTCTCACTTCATATTCTCTGTAAAGATTCATCGCTTTCTCTGCACTCACTGACCTGCACCTCACCATTTAAAGTAGTTGTTGTGTAAAGAGATGTTCTATGAAAGTCAGTTTAGCAGAGCAACATTAAGCAAATGTAAAAGGGCTGTTAAGTCTTGTAAAACTGTGTTAAGAATGTGCACATATATCAAGTTATGCCCTTTTCAACGTAAAAAAGACCCGCAATTATGCGGGTCTCCGGGTCTTTTCTTTATTTTGCTTTGACGGATTCGATGGTTTTCAATCGAAGTGTTCCGTTTGCATCTTTTGTATAGGTCACTTTCACTTTTGATTCTTCTTTTAAGCTGTTCACTTGTTTAGAAAACGTATTGCCAAATTGAATGGCTACTTCTTTCCCATCAATGTTGACAGCAATTGTATGTCCATCAGCCAAACCGACATATGTGCCTTCTTTGGTGACTTCATTTTTCTTATTTGTTGTTGATTCTTTCTTTGTTTTAGAATCAGCTTTTGATTGATCCTTAGCAGGCTCTTCTTTTGTGATTTCTTTACTGGAGCTATCTTTTGATTCTTCATCAGATTGACCTGCCGGCTTTTCTGCTTGAGCCGCTGTTTCTTTGCTTTGGTCATCTGTTTTTTTATTTGATGATTGATCTTCTGTTTTTTCGTCTGAAGCCTTATCTTTGTTTTGATCAGCCGCTTCAGTTGTTTCTTTTTTGCTGTCATCCTTATTGTTGTCGCTTGATTGATTTGTTGTGCCGCATGCTGTGAGCAATACGCCTAAAAGCAATACTAGAAACGGCATTGTGATTAATTTTTTCAAGATCGTCACCTCTTCATGATTTGTCGGTTTACTCTCGTTTGAAGATTTATGCGTAAACCATTCACCTGCTATGTTTCAATTATAACAAACATAACCAAAAATGAAATGTATTTTTAACTTGACAATGTTTTTTCAGGGACTTTTAAAAAAAGGCTGCCGAGAAACGTTCTCGGGCAGCCTAAGAGGAGTATCTGAGGCACCCCTCAGGTTTTCTTATGTTTACTTATCTAAAATACCCTGACACGCCGCTTGAAATCCCTGCTGCTAACCGATCTTTATACGTAGCAGATTTCAAGATGTTTGAATCAACTGGACTGGAAACAAAACCAGTTTCTAAAAGAACACTCGGCATTTTAGAATATTTAATGACGTAGAATCCAGCTGTTTTCACACCACGGTCTCTTGTACCTAGTGCACTAACCATTTTAGGCTGGATGTTTTGCGCCAGCTTCAGGCTGTTTGCAGCCGCATATGTTTTGTCATAATACGTTTCTGTTCCATTTGCACTGCTGTTATCATTTGAGTTTGCATGGACACTAATGAAGATATCTGCTTTCGCGCTTGCACCTTTGCTGACTCGTGTTTGAAGACTGTCAAATGTGTCTGATGTTCTTGACATAGTCACAAGTGCACCAGCGTTGTTTAATTTCGTATTTAAACGTTTTGCTACATCTAAATTCAAGTTCTTCTCATATAATCCATATCCTACAGCACCCGAATCATGCGCACCATGACCTGGATCAATGAATACTTTTTTCCCAACAGCCGGGTTTTTCAGCTGGTTTACAACAGTTGGTGTCACAGTATTTGCGCTACCTACGACAGTAAATTTGGTGATTTTCTTGCTGCTCACTGTTGCTCTTGTTACTTTTGGCAGCGTCTTTTCATTTGTTAGAAGCAATGCTTTGTTTTGCTTCGCTGCAATTCCTGCAGCAGAAGATGAAGTGGCATAGCCAAATCCTCTTCCTACATAAGTGTTATTTATGCTCATATTGTACTTTTTCACAATATTCGCCGCGACATCATAACGAGTGGAGCCTTTGATTCGCGTTGGAGATTTCAATTGATTATAAGCTGCTTTTGTGACGTAATTCTCTCCGCCGACTACAATGGTTTGTTTAACATTACTTGCTTTTGCAACAGAAGCGATTTCAGAACGAAGTCCCTTTTTATCTGTGTATAGAATTGGGAATCCTTTTTGTGCCGCTACAGGTGCAATCGCAATCCCATGTGCATAGAAGGAACCTTCAACGACAACGACGCCTGCTGGCTTTTTCATTTTCTTCGCGATATTGGCAGACAGCTCATATCGGTTTTTCCCTGAAATACGCTGTGTGGAGATGCCCATTTTCTTCACTTGGTTGACCACGTTGTTTGACACACTTGACGTGCTGCCTAAAACGATCACCGTTTTCGTTTTTAATGCCGTGAGGGCTTTTTTTGTATCACCTGAAAGGCTTTTACTGTTTGTGTAAAGAACTGGTCCATTTTTTTGGTGTGCAAGCGGAATTCCTGCTGTTGCATCTGCATACGCAGTTTTCCCAACTAAAACGACTGTACTTGCAGTTCCCCATCCTTTTTTCGCTACGTTTGCTGCTACAGCATACCTGCTCCCGCCATCAATTCGTGAGACTGAATTATCTGCCAAAGCTGTGGGAACGATAACGAAAATAGCGATGAGGCTGAGGATGGCTGTTTTCATCATTGAGCGCATCTTCTATGTCCTCCTTTTACCCTTTAATAGTTTGTTAGTTTTGTACCTGGATAGTAGAACGAGAGTATGGAAGAATATGAGTTTCCAGATTCAGCTCTAGCTTTGGCTCCGTATTGGCTCATGCCAATGCCGTGACCATATCCTTTTCCTGAAATCGTGAAGTCATTTGTATTGTTTTTGACTGACGCAAATGTGCTTTTCACCTTTGTTGCGCCCATGACTGATCTAAACTCGGTCATCTTCATACTTGCCGTTGCGCTTTTGTTCACTGTATACTTACCTGTTTTGTTTTTCAGATGGTATGTCAGTTTGATCGATACCGTCTTAGCACGCTGGCCTTTTGTTTTTCCTGAAAACGTCAGGCTTGAAATGGATGCGATCTTCATATCAGATGCTGCTGTTTCTTTGTTTTTTAGTAGCCATGATTTGAGACCAGCAAGGTCAGCTGCATTTGTCTCTTTTGCCTTAGACCACTGAGATGCTGCTGTACTAGCAGTCAATGCTGTGCCTAATTGTTTTTTAGAGAGTTTCAGTGTCCATGTATTGACCGGATCTTTTGTATCCTTTTTAGCCACTAAGTAAGGCAGTGCATTTGCCCATACTTCTTCACTTGCCTCTGTATAGCCGCCATTACTAGAGTAATAGGTTGCTGAAATGAGCTGATTGTTGTATTTCAGAACCTTTCCTTTTGTAGCATCGACAGCTTTTGTCGAATTTGTGTACCAGTTATATCCTCCATAAACTTGGAAGGCTGTTGTATCAGGCACGACTTTACCAATACTATTCACCGAATACGTTCTAGCGGCAACCGCCTGTGCTTTTAACGCTTCAACATGCCAGCTTGCAGGCATTTCATTCGGTACGACACCTTTTAGATAATCTTCAAATGGAATCTTTTCGAGAGTCGGCCTGATATACCCTGATTCAATTGCAAAGTTTACGCTGCCTAAATACGGCTTCCCTGCAATTTGGAGGACATTTTTCGTTGAATATTTCTCAGGAACAACTCTTACTGTGTTATATGTTTTGATACCTTTTAATGAAATTTTTCCGTTAGAAATATTCAATTGGTAGTTTTGATTTTTTTTCAGATAGACTTGTTTAGCTAATGAATTTTTCAAGCTATCTTTAATCGCACTTGTGCTACCAGCAAGATGATAAGCAGATGTACCTTTTTCTTTCAGCAGTGCTTTTAAAGACGCTGTGACAGAATCCGGTTTCACATAAACAACGGTACTGTTAGATTTTGCAGCCAATTGCGACAGCGGCATAGCATAAATATAGCTAGAGGCTTTCGCCAAATATACTTTATCTGCATTAATGTTTAATTTTTTGATAATATTCACAGATAATTCATAGCGATTTGCACCACTAATGCGTGTAACCTGTGAGGTTTTTTTGATTTGATTTTCTACTTTTTGTCCGGTACTTTTCGTACTGCCAATAATTATGACTTTACTTGGCATTTTGTAAGTCGGAATAGAATCTTTTTTTGTAAGCAGGATTGGATATCCTTTTCTCGATGCATAGGATGCAATTGCAATCCCATTCATAAATGAGTTCCCACCGACAACGACAGCTTGCTTATAGTTACCCATTTCTTTCGCGATTTTTTGGGAAATTTCAAACTTGTCTTTTCCACTAATGCGTCTCACTTTACCGTACTTTTTAATTGATTTCTCAGCAGCAGTTGAAATACTTTTCGTATTTCCGACAATCAGGATATTATCCGGTTTCATTTTCTTCAGCTGATTTTCAGTTGTTTTAGTGAGCTTTTCAATGTTCGTATACAAAATAGGTGCGCCCAATTTGTATGCTAACGGGGATACAGAAATGGCATGATCAAAAGCATCTCTGCTCACAATGACAACAGTTGAAGGATTTTTCCATCCTGCAGATGCAATACTGTTGGCGACTTCGTATCTATTTTTGCCATCATATCTTTTCGTCACAGCAACATTTGATCCTGATAGTTTGTATTCTCCAGTTGTTGAGATATCCATGCTTGTTTTGTTTCCGATATAATTAGACAATTTCACCGAAATTGTCGAGCTGGCCATGGCAGACTGAAGGGGTGCAACTAGTAGAGTCAGTGTTATAAGGACAATAAGTGTAATGCCTGTTTTCTTCAATTTTGTTCATCCCGCCCATCTTTTTTACTTCTGTTTTTCAATCTTTTGAATTTCCTTTTGACCACTGTCATTAATAAAGTAAGAGATTTCTACTGTGTCTCCTGGTTTAAATTCATTTAACACATCTTTAAAATTATCCGTAAATTCATAGCTTAAGGTCGTATTCACTTTTTTCACTTCGACTGTATGTGCATCAGCCATTCCAATAAATTCAGCTTTTTCTTCCAGCACCTGAGGAGTTGAACTGCTTGTCTTGTTTTCTCCTGAGGACTGCTCAGCCGTTCCACATGCTGTGAGCACGATACCTAGTAGCAGTATTAAGAACGGTAAAACGACGATTTTCTTCATTTTTTTCACCTCATGTCTTTGTATCGTCTTATAACTTATTATTTTAAGGTAAATTTAAGGTTTTTTGAAACCTTTTTTTTGTTACAACGTCTATATCTAGGTTCAGAGTAAAAAAATAACTTGTTTATCAAGATTCGTAAACCTATAATCATGAAAGAATCATAGAAAAGGTGAGGGACATTATGAGAGCTGAGAGAAAAAGAAAAAAGAAGAAGGTTCTTTGGATTGTTTTATCGATTATTGGCTTATTCGTATTAGCAACTGGCGGATACGCATATCATCTTTGGAACACAGCTGCATCAACTGTCGCAGGCATTCAGGAGAATTTAAAGAAGTCAGATAAGCGTGACAAAGATGTCGATTTAAATAAGAAAGACCCGATTTCGATTTTAGTCATGGGTGTCGACGAACGAAAAAATGACCGAGGCCGTGCAGATACATTAATATACATGACAGTGAATCCGAAAACCAAAACGACCGAGATGGTAAGCATCCCGCGTGATACGTATACAAAAATTGTCGGAAAAGGCACAATGGATAAAATCAACCACTCCTATGCATTTGGCGGCACACAAATGGCTGCAGATACTGTAGAGGAACTACTTGATGTACCTGTTGATTACTTTGTCAAAGTCAACATGGAAAGCTTTAAGGATATCGTTGATACACTTGGCGGTATTACGGTAAATAGTACGTTTGCATTTAGCTATGACGGTCATTCATTTGGTACAGGAGAGATTAACCTGAATGGGGATCAAGCCCTTGCCTATACAAGAATGAGAAAACAAGATCCTAAGGGTGACTTCGGACGTCAGCAAAGACAGCGTCAAGTCATCGAAGGCATTATTGCAAAAGGGGCTAACATTTCATCTATTACGAAATTCGGCGATATGTTCAAAGTTGTGGAAAACAATATGAAGACGAACATGTCATTTGACGATATGTGGACGATGATGAATGATTATCGTGATGCAAGACAGCATGTAAAGCAGCATGAGCTGAAAGGGTCAGGCGCACGTATCAACAACATTTATTACTACCAGCTTGATGATAGCAGCCTTGCGAATGTGAAGAAGGAATTGAAGGAAAGTTTGGAGCAGTAAAAAAAGAAGACTACATCTATGTAGTCTTCTTTTTTTATGATTGAAATGGAACTGGTTTTTCTTCACTTAATCCAAAACGATGAAGAAGTTCTTCAACAATTCGTTTTGACGCTTGTCCATCACCATAAGGATTAGACGCCTTCGACATGTTGTCATACTCTTTTTGATCTACTAGCAGCTCTTTTGCCATGTTGTAAATGGTCTCTTCATCTGTACCTGCAAGCTTAAGCGTCCCAGCTTTCACGCCTTCTGGGCGTTCTGTTGTATCACGCAGCACTAATACCGGTTTTCCAAGAGAAGGCGCCTCTTCTTGCACACCGCCAGAATCCGTTAAGATAAAGTGTGAAGCAGCAGCGAAGTTATGGAAATCAACAACTTCAAGCGGTTCAATTAAGTGCACACGATCGAGATCACTGAACTCTGTCTGAGCCGCATCACGAACGGCAGGATTTAAATGTACAGGGTATACAACCTGAACATCTTCAAACTCTTCTACCACACGTCTAATCGCTCTAAACATGTTTTTCATCGGCTGACCGAGATTCTCCCTGCGATGAGCCGTTAACAAGATCATTTTATCTGTACCTATTTTCTCTAAAATAGGGTGCTCATACTGATCTGTTACCGTTGTTTGCAATGCATCAATTGCTGTATTCCCTGTCACACAAATGGTTTCTTCTTTTTTATTTTCAATTAAAAGATTCTGCTTCGCTTCATTTGTAGGAGCAAAATGAATATCAGCAATAGTGCCTGTCATTTGTCGGTTCAATTCCTCCGGGAACGGTGAGTATTTATTATGTGTTCTTAAACCCGCTTCAACATGACCGACTGAAATTTGATGATAAAATGCAGCCAGGCTTCCTGCGAAGGTTGTTGTTGTGTCTCCATGAACAAGCACAATATCAGGTTTTTCCTCTTGGAATAATTGATCTAGCTTCAATAGTGCATTTGATGTAATTTCAGATAATGTCTGGCGCTGCTTCATGATGTTCAAATCATGATCTGGCGTAATAGAAAAAGCCTCAAGGACTTGATCAAGCATTTCTCTATGCTGAGCTGTTACAGTAACAATCGAATTTATCTGTGGATGTTTATTCAGTTCAAGAACAAGTGGTGCCATTTTAATTGCTTCAGGTCTAGTACCGAAAATAGTCATTACATTTAGTTTTTTCACTTGTTTATGCCTCTTTCCTAGTATAGTACTTTTAATTATACACAATTTGGAGGGTAAATTTAATGATATAAAAAAAGAAATTTACATTGAATTAACGTTAAATTTCTCTTTCCTTTACATTTAACATATAAAATATGAATTATATAAAAGTCATTTTAGTGAAATCATTTGTCTTTCCTATGATTTGTAAGTTACACTTTAAACAGACGACCAAGAACAAACATTGAAATATGAAATCGGTTATTTATGTAAGGAAGGTGCAAAGTTCATTGAAAAAAGTACGTAAAGCCATTATACCAGCTGCAGGTCTTGGGACTCGTTTCCTCCCTGCAACAAAAGCGATGCCTAAAGAAATGCTCCCAATCGTTGATAAACCAACCATTCAATATATTATTGAAGAAGCTGTTGAATCAGGAATCGAAGACATTATTATCGTGACTGGAAAAGGAAAAAGAGCCATTGAGGATCATTTTGATTTTGCACCAGAGCTAGAGCGCAACCTTGAGGAAAAAGGAAAGAGCGAGCTTTTAGAAAAGGTGAGAAAATCCTCTAACATTGCTGACATTCATTACATACGTCAAAAGGAGCCAAAAGGTCTTGGGCACGCTGTTTGGTGCGCACGAAACTTTATCGGTGATGAGCCTTTTGCTGTTTTATTAGGTGATGACATTGTTCAAGCCGAAACACCTGGGCTTCGCCAGCTGATGGATGAATACGAAAAAACTCTTTCATCTGTGATTGGTGTTCAGCAGGTAGCAGACAGCGATACGCATCGCTACGGGATCATTGATCCTCTTACACAAGAAGGACGCCGCTATCAGGTCAAAAACTTTGTTGAAAAGCCGCCGCAAGGAACAGCACCATCGAACCTTGCCATCTTAGGCCGCTACATTTTCACACCAGAGATCTTTATGTACCTTGATCAGCAAGAGATTGGTGCAGGCGGAGAAATTCAACTGACAGATGCCATTCAAAAGCTGAATGACATCCAGCGCGTATTTGCCTATGATTTCGAAGGAAAACGATACGATGTCGGCGAGAAGCAAGGCTTCATTGAAACGACTCTTGAGTTTGCCCTTCAGGACGAAGAATTGAAAAAGAAACTCATTCCATTTATGAAACAGCTTCTCGAAAAAGAAGAAGTGAATTAAAAAAAGCTGCCGGCATCGGCAGCTTTTTATTTGATCACTGAAATAGTGAGTGTATGCTGTTCATTATCAATGACAAACAGGTTGTTTTCGCCTTTCACTGCGAATTTCGTTTGTTTCTCATTCATCAAGACATTCTGTTCTGTCAGCCCAAGTGTGGAAGGAGAGATGGACATCACCTCTCGAAACACAATGGTGTTTGCCTGACCATTTTGAATGACATAGTCAGTTTTCTCTGTGGTCAATCGCTCAATCGTATCGCCTTGATCACTTTTGATTGAGCTCAGCGTTTGCATTCTTCGCTTTAGCACAGACTCTTCTTTTCCGAGGAAGGAAAGTAAATACTCATATGAACCTGCAGATGCAGGTGATACATAGGAATTAAACTGTCCTGGTCCAATGGACAATGACTTTAATTTCTCTGCCTTTTGAAGTGCAACAGGTTTGACAAAATACGTTTCTGTCGCTGTTTTAATTTGAACGGTTTGTTTATTTTCAGCCACAGCTTGTACTTCTTGTCCAAATGGCAAAATAACATCTGCCTTTTTTTTCATGGCTTGATCTTTGTAAACAGTGAGTGGATCAGCTGTGACAATCGCCTGTTGATCCACCTTTTTCATATCAGGCGCCCCCTTGGTCTGCGGGTTCTTCGACTGAGGCGCTTCTGTCTTATCTGATGAAATTGCACCAAATGTCGCCAATGTTCGAAGCGGACGATCTGAAAACATCGATAAGGCAAGCAATATCGTTAACACTGCTAAAATCGTCACTTGCAATGCAGGTCCGAACAGTGAGCGACGTTTTCCGTTCTCTTGATAACGAGATACCTTTTCTGTCTTTTGTACGCCTTTGCGGCCTTCTTTATGTTTCAATTGATATTCTTTTTTTTCTTTCTTGGAAAGCTTGTTAAACCAGTCAACAAACTCTTTATACTCTTTCACAACTTTTTTCGTATTATCAAACATACGAAGTTCACCATAATGCATCCAAGCCACTCGATCACAGATTTTTTGGATTTGACTAATGGAGTGACTGACAAAAAAGATTGTCTTCCCTTGTTCTTTGAACTCTGTGATTCGATCGACACATTTTTGATAGAAGGTTTGGTCTCCAACAGACAATGCTTCATCAATAATCAGGATATCTGGATCGATATGCGCTGAAATGGCAAAGCCAAGACGTGATTTCATTCCGCTTGAATAGCTCTTTACAGGCTGATCAATAAAGTCACCAATATCCGCAAACTCTACGATTTTTTCATAAAGTTCGTCTATCTCTTTATTCGTCAGACCCATCATTAAGCACTTTAGGCGAATGTTGTCTTTCCCGCTTAATTGGTTGTTCAGCCCTGCCGCAATGGCAATTAACGAAGGCTGGCCGTCCATATCAATTTCACCACTTGTTGGTGGTATGATCTTCGCCAAAAGATTTGACATCGTTGATTTTCCAGATCCGTTGATTCCTACAAAACCAATTGTTTCACCTTCATATACGTCAAAGGACACATCACGAACAGCAAAAAAACCTTTTTCATTTTTATTAGGAAAAAACAGCCCTTTAATTTTATCTGACTGCTTTTTATATAGGACGTATTGCTTGGATACGTTTCGAAACGAAACCTTTAGTTTCATCGTATAATCTCCTTACTTTTTAAAGAAAATCGACAAATTTATCCCTAAATTTCATATGAAGTAACGAACCGACTGTTAAAAAAAGAAGCGTGATCAGCCAAAAATAAAGTGTGTATTTGACATCATGGAAGAACCATTCTCCCTTTAACAAACTATTTCTAAACCCATCAATAATGTAGAATAGAGGATTCAATCTTAATATATCCCCAATCCACGCTTTGTCTCCAGTGAGCTTCTCTGAGATATTCCAAAAAATCGGCAGCAAAAAGAAAAGCAGACGTGTCACGGATTGTAAAAGAAATTGATAGTCTCTCACGAGTACACTAATCGTGGAATTAAACAAACTAAACGAAAACATAAACGCGATCATACAAATAAGATAGTATATATATTGCAGCCAATGCGCATCAGGATAAATGCCATAGGAAATCAGCACAATCAAATAGACACCCATCATGACAAAGTAGCTGAACAAGTTAGACATAATGACCACAGACGGCAGCGCGCTAATCGGGAAATTCATTTTTGATACCATATTAATCCGTTTAAACACACTGTTTGATCCATCAAGAATGGTTGGACTAATGAAGAACCAAGGAATTAATCCAGCAAGCATCCAGATGATAAATGGAACCTCCATGCCCCCAATGACAATCGGCTGTCCTCCGCGAATGCCCATGCCAAAAACAAACCAGTAAGCCAGCATTTGAATCAATGGATTTAAAAACTGCCATAAAACACCTAAATAATTCATCTGATATTTTGATTTTGTTTCATAAACAGCAAGTCGCATAATCAGCGGAAATGAACTGAATTGCTCCTTTAGTATCGTCAACATTGCGTTCATTCTAATCTTCCTTAGATATAAGTTTTTGGGATTACTTTTTTAAAAAGCACCGCTCATAATTGTAACAGATAACGATGCACATTTCACCTTATAACAAAAGTCATGCATGTCAAACTAGAAGACAAAAAACCCCTGAATCCTTTCAAACACAGATTCAGGGGGCCTAAGACATTAGATAATTTGATGCTCTTTTAAGAAATCAGTAATTCTTTTCGTATTTTGATTATCGTTAAAGCTGTTGATTTTCAAATATTTTTCCTTATACTCATCTTCCACAACATACTGATTCTCAATTGCATGTTTGACAATACGAATCAGCTCTTGTGTATTATATGCAATCGGTCCCGGTGCATTTTCTTCGTTTACAGGAGGAATCGCTTTATACTGTCTAATCAAATAATCTTTTTCTTCCCAATAAAAAATAGGGTACGCTCCTCTATATTGTGCATCATAAATAGCAGAAGAGTAATCAGTGATAAACACCTTAGACACTTTTAGCGCTTCTGATGGATTATCAGAAATAATATGTTTATACTGAGGCAGGTTTTGATAAACGTACTGCGAAAATTTGTTATGCGGTACAATTAACAGACGATCAAGTAGACCTGCTTCTTCAAAGCTTTTAATGATTTTGATCAGAACTCTATAGTAAGATGTTTCTTCGATTCTATTTGTATAAATAAGTCCCTCTTCCCAATACCGGTAAGTTGGCATAAAAGCAATCTTATCTGCACCGTCTACTAATTTGGCATGATCAAAAGTTGCCAGACCTGTCAAAATCAAATCCTCACGGTCATAGTTCATTTTATAGAATTCACCAGCCTCTAGTTCAGAGCTGATGACTGATTTATAAATATTATATTGGTTCTTGTCTTTATGGAATCCAAAAGCCATTGGATTATCAACCGGTTTTGCAAACATAATTCCATGCTGCAAAAAGACAAGTGGAACACTCATGATTCTCTCTCTAAGATGATCAATATATAATCGATCATTCAGAACATGGTTGGATAACTCACTTGAAATAAAGTAGCTGGCATTGAAGATACTTAAAAAATGTCTCAGACTATATTTCGGAATGATACCCTTTCCATACTTAGCTTTCAATGCTGGATATGCGCTTGATTTCTTATTAAGAATAAAGTAATTTCTTGAGTCTGTTTGACAATTCTCTTTTACATAATCATACACTCTAATAGCTGATTCATCTGCTTTATCACTCTTTTTCTCAAAAAACAAATTCACACCATACTTTTTGTCTTTATAGAATGATGATAAGATACTCGCTATTTTTATTTTTACTTTACTAAATAAAGAATATTCCTGTGAATAAGGAATAATGGTTGATGTCACATTACCAAATAGATTTGTTCTTAATACTTGAAGCTTGTCCCCATTCTTCTTCGTGATATATGTTTTCACCTTTTTATCTCTTTTTTTCAACCTTAAACTATGGATAATTCGATGATCATTTCCTACGAACAAGTTGTTATGGATTCTGCTGTCTAGGTCAAGATCATTTAACGAAATTTTAAAGAAACCATATCTCTTTAGGAATTTGATCTTTCTAAATGGTCTTATAAATTTCGCCAGTTGATGCTCAGAATTTCTAATGTAAAGATATTCATATTTTTGGTCGGAATTATATGCGTAATGTGTCAGCCTTCCATAAACATAAAAGCTATTAAACATACTAAATATACGTAGTCTTGATGTATGCTTTGTAACGAGATAAGGATTTCCTCTTACTAAGTAAACGCCATTCGTTCTTACATATATGTAATATCTTTGTTTATTAATCACCAAAATATTAAGGATATTGTCTTCTTTAAATTGCTCTAATGTACCTTTACCAAAGATCTTGAGCGGCTGATATCTAGGAACGAGTCTAAAGTTGACGATTTTCTTTTGCTCAGTCACCTTATTTAAAATTTTGATTTGATTACGGTTATTCACAGTCACTTCAATATCTTTATGTTCCTGCATCACATCAAACAAAATTTTCCTTACATTTAATTCTTTATTTTGGCAGTCATACGTAACGACAAAGCAGAAAGGACTGTATGTGATAAAGGAAATGTCTACAAATCTTCTATCTGCCCCATGAATCTTCAAGTTCATTTTATAATTCTGATTGATCTCATCTACGTTTAGCAGCCCTGAGAATAATAACAGTTCCTCTTCGCCTCTATATAAGCCATAGCGGTCTAATCCTAACTGCTTGACATATATATCTTCAAATTGATTGTTAATTTCAATAGGATGTATTTGATTTGGTTGAATGATGTCAGAGCTTTCTTTGACAATATATAAGTTCTTATCCTTAGCATAGAGATAGATCATTTCATTAGAATGATCTATTGAGGTTTCAAAAATCATCTGATCCTTTACATTAATTTCACAAATTCTCTTTGATTCGTTTACATTTAGCTTTTTAAATTCAAAAGTACACAACTTCTCTATGTCATCGATATATAACACTAACTTTTGTTCATCCAAATTAAGAATTTCTATAAAATTATGATAAAGTTTGTACATTGAAGCACCTCTATATTATTTTCAGCATTTTTACAGTAACGGATAATCTTATCTAAATTTAGCATGTTTAGTGTTAAATTTCTACGTTTTTTTATTTTTACCACTACTTTTAAATATGTGTACATTGGAATAAAAAACACAAAAAAAGTACCGTTCAAAAGGCGAAGAACGGTACTTTTATAAACTATTTTTCAGAAAACACTACTTCAACGACACGCTTCGAAGATTCTCCAGTCTCTAAGTAGCAGAATTTCTCATAAAACGGTGCGAATGCCTCTGGTAATGTAAAGGATGGCTTTTCTGTTTCTCTGACCCAGTCAATCACACGGGCTGTCTCTTTTACAAGCGGTCCAGGTGCTTCTTGTTCAAAGTCGAAGTAGAAGCCTCTTAGCTTATCTCGATATGTTTCAATGTCAGGTACATAGAACAACATCGGACGCTTGAGGTTTGCATAATCAAAGAACACAGATGAGTAGTCTGTGATGAGCAGATCAGAAATCATATAAAGGTCTCTAATGTCTTCGTAATGAGAGAAGTCATAGGCAAAGCCTTCATATGGTCCTAAATCAAAGTTTTCAGCAACTAAATAGTGCATGCGGAGAATGATGATATAATCGTCTCCAATTGATGCCCTCAGCTCATGCAGATCAAGGTCTAAATCAAATTTGTACTGCCCCTTTTTATAAAATTGATCGTCTCTCCATGTTGGAGCGTATAGGATCAATTTTTTATCCAACGGAAGGTTCATTTTTTGTTTCAGCACTCTCATCGTTTCTTCATTGTTTTGATTGTGAAGGAAGTCATTTCTTGGATATCCTGACTCAATCATGGTCTTTTGAAATTGGAACGCACGTGTAAAGATTTCAGTCGAGTAGGCATTAGGGGATATGAGATAATCCCAATTTGATGCTTCTTTCGTGAAATTCTTTTTGTATTTCTTCGTGTTCGTTCCAGGCATATGCACTTCGTCCATGTCCATTGCCAGTCGTTTTAACGGCGTACCGTGCCAAGTCTGCAAGTATGTTGTGTGCTCTGGTTTTGGTACCCATAGCGGCAAACGGCTGTTTACAACCCAATACTCGGCTCTTGCCATCGCAAGAATCCATTTCAATGATAGACGATTGATATAGTAGATGCCCTTTTCCTTAAACGGTGCTTCATGCCCTTTTTTAACACTCCAGATCAGCGTATATTCAGGGTGATTTTCTTTCATATACTCATAAATACCACGCGGGTTACAGCTGAATTGTTTTCCATTAAAGCTTTCAAAAACAACGGTTTTCTTTTTCACAGACAGCTTACTCGCCAGCTTAAAGGTCGTTTTGAAGGTCCTAGTCACAAGACGGTTACGGACTTTTTTAATTTTGCCGAATTGCTTTTTGACTTTCTTCCATTTGCTTTTGATGTAGTATTTCGCACGTGTTTTCTTTGTGTAATCATTAATGCGGATGCCAAGCGTTTGTCTTTTTTTCTTTCGATACACTTCATATCGAATTGGTACATCGTTTCTTTTATGAATTTGAACAAGTCCTTTTAGTTTGTTGGAGCGGTCTCCAAGCACTAAAGAAGCAGTTGTTAACGTTTCCTCCACTCCATCCACTTCGCATATAAATTCAAGATAGAAGCGATATACAAGACGTTTGTTCAAGGAATAGGTTAATTCAGATAAAGGAACTTCAGCTAAGAATTGATAAAGCTGTGGTACTTGTTGATCATCACGATATTCAACCACTTCATCTTTAACATCAGTTATATTTACCGGAAAACGATGCTCAATTGGTTCTTCACCATTTCTCTTCAATAGAAGCTTTACCTCTTTAATCAGATAAGGATGTTCTGCACTTAGAACGCCTGCATACCCAGATAAAGATAACGTACACTCTTGCTTGAGCTCGATGTGATCAAATTTCACAACCTTTAGCTCACGCTTGATTTTGAAAGATGCATTCCCTTTGTCTGTGCGATAAGGAATGACATAGAGCATTGCGTCTTTATTTTCTAAGAAAGTGAGCTCTGGCTTATCAATTTCCATTTTTAAACGGCGTTTATAGTATGGCTTTTTCTCTTCTTCTTCGGAGTTATCCGTTTCTTTTACTTCTTCTTCCTCTTCTTCAGAATCAGAATCATAGGCTGAGTCCTCAAGCTCATCCTCATCCTCTTCTTTGTTTGCGCTCAGATAGTCCGTGACATACAGGTTATATGTCTGGCCTTGCTCTAACGCAATCGGTAACGAGCCTTCACTTAATATCAATTTGAATAGATTCTCTTCTTGATGAACAAGCGGAAGGAAAAGCTCTTGTTTTGATACCCTTTCCCTCATAAACAAATAAAATTCCCTATCTGTTAATGGCATGTCATCATCGATGCGAATAAGCATTTCTAATTTCTCATGATGATTTTTTAACCCTTCAATAACACTCTTCTTCTTATGAATTCCCTCTTCAATCATTAATCGTTAATCTCCTCTGTTCAGAAATCTAACCGTTATATGGCTATTTCACTTTCCAAGAATAGTTCCCTTGTTTCGTTTGATACGACCACCCATCGATTGACGATGGTTTATTGGTGAGCAGCTCCCCTTCTACTTCTAGACGCTGCAAAACCTCTTGAAGTTCTACTGTTTTAAAACGAATGTAAAAATCCACAAATTTCGTTTGATTGATTTCAATGTTTTTCTTTGTTTGAAAATGGCCAATTGGGAAGCTGACTAGATGGTTTTCGTCAATAGTTTGAGCGATAATTTCAGCTCCGTTCACTCGATCATATCCTGCGAAATCGATTTGCACATGATCCGCATGACTCATTTCATCTTTTACCTCGAGTTGAAGGTGAAGAACATGGTGCTCAGAGCTCAGATCACGCAAGACCCATTTCATGCGGTCCACAAACCTTCTCAATTCATCTTTACGTATACGGTTATCGAGCATCTGATGAAGTGCTGTATTCCAAGCCGGCATTTCATGAGATGACACATGATAGAAATAAGCTTGTTCTCCAAGCACCTTCTCAACATCTTCTTTATGCTTAGTATCCCCAAAGAAGACAGCATCCAATTGCTGTTTTCTTATTTGTTTAAATAATTCTCCATATTGAGAATAGATTTGATGCGGGTCTTCTTCATAATGTGCGTCATGCACAAATGCAGCATAATAAGTTGTTTCAGACTGCTCCATTTTAAACAGATGGCGATCTTGATCCCGGTCTTCTGTCATCATCAGTTTCAAACGGTCATTTTGTGATTGAATGCTGGATAGCCATAATTGCTTAATATCCGTCTTCTTTACAAATGTTTGAATTCCTGTTTTTTTATACCAATTAATATGCCGAACTGGATTCTTTTTTGCATCTCCAGGATAGATGATCTCCATATAGATGCTGCCGTCCTCTTTGATCAATTCCTCTAAGTAAAGAGCACCTGTATGAGGTACAAAGCTTTGTACTCTGCACAGAACGCCCTGCCAATTGTATTCTTCCCTCTTCACTAATTGCTGCTCTTCATTAAATTGGTCAACATAACAAATGGGGGAAGAAGGTAATTCATATCTCGTCACTTGAATCAAGGGCTCATTTTCTGAAAAAACGGCTTCATTGATCTGATGCGATGCTTCACCGGCAATACATTCTGAATAACGCCTTTTACTTCCGCTTTCCGGTAGAATATAGTGTTCAAATACATTCAAGATGTCAACTTGGCTAGGAAAGGACTCCTCCAAGCTGTGAATACGTTCTTTCATATTTACATCGTAATTCAACGTTAGTATTGCAGTACGTTTATGTTCATCAGCCAATGGCTTTATTCTTGCCTTTAAAGATTTCGCTAAGCTCTCATCCTGTGTTGGCACATCACCCATAATAAAGTAGTAGTCCATATCAGGCATGTCAACTGATGTCATTGTTTCTTGTTGTTCAGGTTGATCTAATGTGTGTTCAACTTTTTTCTTCATCCAATTTTGAAACAAAGGAAGCTCTCCTTAAAAATAATGATGGCTTGCTCATTGTATTTTACATGAAAAAGTACTTCTCACCAAAAGATAAGAAGTACTTTTTTCGATCTATTAAAGTCCCGCAATTTCTTCCTTAATTTGTGTTGTCGAGATGCCTTCTGTTCTCTTCAAGTACACGACTTCGCAATGCTCTTTTAAGAAATCGAATTTACCTTCCCAGTCATCTCCCATGACAAACACATCAATATCGTGCTCTTGCACATCACGGACTTTTTGATCCCAGCTGTTTTCTGGAATGACTTCGTCTACATAACGAATGGTTTCAAGAATCAGCTTTCTATGCTCGTAGCTATGGTAAGCTTTTTTTGATTTTTGTAAATTAAACTCATCTGTAGAGATGGCCACTACTAGGTAATCTCCAAGCTGCTTTGCACGCTCTAACAGCTTAATGTGCCCCCAGTGTAATAAATCAAATGTACCGTAAGTAATAACTTTCTTCATTGCAAACATTAACTCCTTTCTTCAATCCTTATTCGACTGCATCCGTGCAGTAATTTATCCTTAATCCTAATATCTTCGATTCGCTCTTCGGAATCTCATTATATCACAGCGCCCAACAAACGTTAAGCGGATGTAAAGACAAACTATTTCCAATTTATTGGGCGCAAGAGGAAAAGTCCGAAGAATCAATGTTTCACAAAGGAACACTGTGATAAATTGATGAAAATGTCATGAAATTTAAAGGTTTGTAAAGTTATTGTTAATATTTCATGGAGCATCTATGATAAAATGATGAATAGGCGAAGAATGAATTTACAATGAACGTTCATAGATAACAAGATAAAAAGGAGGTCTAAACGATGCAGACAGAAGTGGTCTCTAACCTTTCTTATGTAAACGGCGATTTAGATGAATTTATCAGCTATTTGAACGAGCACCACATTTCTCAAAAAAGAGGCGCCATGATTGCGACTGTCAATCCAGAGATAGGCTATGCCGTCATGAAGGATCATGCGTATCATCAAGTCGTCTCTTCTGCGGATTATGTGCTGCCGGATGGTGTAGGTGTCGTATTGATGTCACGCATGACCCAAAGCCCGCTTAAATCAAGAATTGCTGGCTTTGATGTCTTCATGTCTATGCTTGATCTAGCAAACCAGCAGTCTAACAGAATCTTTTTATATGGTGCGAAAAAAGAAGTGCTTGAGGCTGTTAAACAGCGGATTGATACGGAATATCCAAATGTGATTCTTGCAGGAAGCTGTGACGGCTATCAAGCCGATAAGCGTTTCGTAGCGAAGCAGATTGCACGCTCGAAACCAGATATGGTGTTCGTTGCTTTAGGTTATCCAAATCAAGAGAACTTTATTTATGAATACCGTCATTTATTCCCGCAGGCTGTTTGCATCGGTTTAGGCGGAAGCTTTGATGTATTTAGCGGAACGGTGAAACGAGCACCACGCTTGATGATTAAGACAAATACTGAATGGCTCTACAGACTGATTGTGAATCCATGGAGATGGAAACGAATGCTCAATATTCCTAAGTACGCTTTTGCTGTATTGAAAGAAAGCAAAGGAAAAAAACGCTACTATCCTGAGCAAGTAAAGGATCAGACGAAGCAGCTGTGAGAGACTGACAAATGATGAATATACGCTCAATGATCATTTCATGCTACGCAGCTTTCGTTTCTTTTATTGGATGGCTGATGAGCGGCGTGAAACCGCGTGAAAACCAGGTGACGCTGCTTGTTTCATTTCAAGAGAATGCGGCTGCTCTCATTGATACTTATCAACAACAGGCGAACATGACGATGAAGCTTACGGTCCTCTATACGAAGCATGCTTCCGTGATAGAAAAGGACGGGCCTCATCTGTCATTTCGCTATTTTCATGAAAAAAATCCTCTCCATCTCATTCACTGTATTTATACGATGTTTAAAAGCAAGGCTGTCGTGACGGATAATTACTTTCTCATGACTAGTGTACTCAGAAAACGTCCTTCGACAACCTGTATTCAAGTATGGCATGCTAATGGGGCTCTGAAAAAATTCGGGCTTGAAGATGCTTCAAATTCAGATAGGAGTCCACGTGATATTGAACGGTTCAAACGCGTCTATGCGTCTTTCGATTATATTGTTACAGGCTCAGATCACATGCGGGAGATTTTCAAAACCTCCTTTGGTGTCAGTGACGAACGTTTTTTACCAACTGGTGTCCCACTAACGGATGTGTACTATCAGCGCCCGCCTTCCTTGAAGCAGTATCATATTCCTAAAGGGAAAAAGATTCTGCTCTATGCACCGACCTATCGCGACTTTGCAATGGACGGTCTTGTCCTGCCTTTTTCAAAAGAGCAATTGCAAACAGAGCTGAATGGCGACTATATTCTGCTCGTCAAGCTTCATCCTGCGGTCAAACATTTAGCGAAAGCAGAAACAGACGGTGAATGGATCTTTGATGTGTCCGATCAGCCGCTCTATCCATTGCTTTGTGCTTGTGATGTCCTGATAACAGATTACTCGTCGATTGTGTTTGAATATGCGCTGCTTGAAAAGCCTGTCTTGTTCTTTACTTATGACTTAGAAACGTATCGAGAAAAACGAGGCTTAGTTGATCAGTATGAAGACATCATTCCTGGCAAGGCTTGCGTCACTCAAGACATGCTCTTGCAAGAGCTTCTGCATCTAAACGCATCAGCCAATAGAGAACGAATCAAAACCTTTGCTGAGGAATGGAACCAATATTCAAAGGGACAATCAAGTCAGCAGCTCCTATCCTTTATTGAACAGCAGCTCTTACACAAAAAACGTCCGGCTTCTCATTAGGAAGCACGGACGTTTTTTTATTTGTTATAAACCGGAATATCGTAATACAGGGTATAGTTATCAAGCAGGTTATACAAACTATACATACGAGTGACTTGCTTATATGCCCAGCCAATATCTGTTGCATATTGATGAGTGGCTGAAGCAGACCAGCGCATTTTATAAATCGTATCTTGTTTGTATGTCGCATTATTGATGTAGCTGTTGCCAATGAATTTGGCCCCGCCAATAATGGCGGCCTCTGGCGTGAACCATTGCTGTTCATATGCATATTTTGCCCCGAGATAATTCGGGTTGCTGTCGTATGCGCCAATGCCATACATGTTATATACTTTCTTTCCATTAAACATTGTACCGTTCGCTAAAATGGAACTTCCGTTACCTGTTTCAAGCAGCGCATGAGAAATGAGATAGATTTCGTTAATATGATACGTTTTCGCTGCTGTAATAAAGGCTTGTCCTTTACCCGCAAGAATCCCTTTGCCTGCTAAAATCTTTGTATTAACTTCTGCCGGATCAAGATTTGCAGCTTCAGAGAGTTTCAGAAATTGAAAATAGGATTTAGTGCCCTCAACAATATTGGCTGGATCTACATATTTTTGCACCTCTGCGGAACTTGCATTTCTCCAGCCAAGGTTGATCTTGATCCAGTTTCCTTCTTTTCCGAGCTGCTTCACTTTTGTTCCTTTATTCAGCTGTGCCACAATGTTGCTTGAAGAGCTTGAATCAGGTGTAGAACGGACATTTAAACCGTCCGTATTCACAGTTGACGTTGCCGTGTCTACATAAGGTGCATAAACATAAGCTGCACCGTCAGTCTGTGGCGACACCTTCATTTGTTTGTTCACCATCTCATTGACCGTGAGGTTGTAGTTCGTTTGCATGACCATTGGGCCATTTTTAATTTTTACAGCTGTGGCTGTCCAGCCATATTGGCTTTTCACAAAAGAAATGGCATCATTTACAGTTTGTAATCCTGTAAATTGCTGCGTCAAGTTGATTTTATAAGTTGGTTTCGTTGTTGTGGTATACGCAGCTGTTTCATTCCGTTTTTTGAAAAATGCGATGCCTTTGTCACGCAATGCAGCTGTTGAGATGACACCTGTTTTGATCTGATATTGACTATAATCAGTTGCACCTGTTTTTTGAGTAGCTGCCTTCATTTTTTGTTTTGTCAAATAGCTGATTGCTTGATTCAGTTTTGTCTGATTCACTGTCGGCTCTGTCGTGATACGGTATTGCTTGACCGCTTCTGTCAGCGTTTTTGTACTGCTGGCAACACCATTTTTCTTGATGATGTCTTGAGCCTGCTTGACTTTACTTTGGTCAAATACAGGTGTTGTCTTGAGACTATATGTTTTGCTGACAGCTTGTCCCTTACCTGTTGTGATGCTGCTTGTCATTTTTTGCGATTTTAAGTATGCGGCACCTTTATCTACTTTCGCTTTGTCCACTGCTTGATTGACGACAAGTCGATATGTGCTGTCAGATACCTTGCCTGTTTTTTTCGTTGTCGCAGATACCTTTTTCTTTTTGAAGAAATCCGATGCTTTTTTCGCTTGAACATCTCCTAAAAGGTTTCCTGTCACTACTTGGTATGGCTGTGTAGAAGAGATCTTTTTGGACGTGTAGCGCCATTTCTTTTTCTTGAAAAAGGCTACCGTTTTTGCGTAAGCTGTATCGTTTAATTGATTAAGCTTCACGATATAATTTTTTGTTTTCCCCACTCGCTGCACAGTACCTGCAGCACCGGTTTGTTTCTTAATCTGAGCTGCAGCTGAAGCGGCTTGTTTGTTGTCTTTGAAATAGCCCGATTCCATGCTGTAGACATTTTTTAAGGCGCCTGTCTTTTGAATCTTCCCGCTGATCTTTGCTTCTTTTTGCAGCTGGGTTAAAAGCGTCTGCGCTTTCGACTGGTTGGCTTGCGCAGCAGATGTAACAATGTAATACGGCTTGCCTGCCGTCACTGTTTGAAGCGCTGGTTTTAAACCAGATGCCTTTTGAAAGCCTTGCAGGATGGTATTTGCCTTACTTTGTCCAACAACACCGCTTGAAATCAGCTGATACACAGTACCAGCTTTGGTTTCGGTTTGGTATGTACTGTTGACGCCTGCCTGCTTTTGTAATTCGGTTTGAATGTTTTTGACTTTCGTTTCAGAATCAATGGTTCCTGAGATGACCTGATAAGAAGGTTTGCTTTGATTGATGACTTCATAGGTGCTATTGAGCCCTGATGTTTTCGTTAGCTCAAGTGAAAGCTTTTTTGCCTGAGCTTCATCATTGACTGGGTCAGATACGACCTTTTGTAAAGGAAGGAGGCCACCTACTGGAGACACCGTACCGCTCATGCCCACCTCTTTTTTTAATGCAGCTGCACTTGCACTTGCTGCTGCTTGCGACTCATATCCTGAGGCAGTGAGCTGATAGGTCGTCGTATTTCCTGAAGTTTGATATGTCGCTGTCCAATTTTTGTCCTTCTTCAGTGTTTCCACTGCTTTTTTCACTTCTGATTCTGTTGTAAATACCTTTGTGGTGTTCATCGTGTAAATGGATTGATCGACATAGGAGGCTGCTTGCACTTCTTTACCTGTGTGGAATGTCATACCAAAGGCAGCTGCGAGTAACATAATCTTGATGGTTTTTTTCACGTTCCCTGTCCCTCTCTTAACTTTGCATAATAGTCTACTAATCTCTTTATCGACAAAAACAAGTACTCTTTCAAGTCGTTTATGCAATCGAAAAATAGAGGACTCACTCGAAGCCCTCCATTCCTTATATATGAGATACAATCAGTTCACAAGATCCTTCAATTGAGAAGCTTCCTGTTTCAGCTGGCAAGATAAAATGAGCTCCTTTAGGCAGTGGATATGTGTTTCCATCATGCTCTAAAGAGCCTTCCCCACTAATCACACTGCACAGCAAAAATGGATAATCTTGCGAAAGCTCTACTTTTTGATCAATCTCCCATTTATACACGGAGAAATATTCTGCTTCGACAAATGTTCGAATGGTGATTCCCTGACGTGTTTCAACTGATTCATCTGCATAACCGTCTACATGAGGGACCGTTGTGACATCAATGGCTTGCGCAAAATGAAGTTCACGTTCATTGCCATCCTGGTCTTTTCGTTCATAATCATATACCCGATAGGTTGTGTCTGAGCTTTGCTGCGTTTCAAGGACAAGCGTTCCCTCGCAAAGTGCATGAATGGTACCGCTTGGCACATAATAAAAATCACCAGGCTTAATCTTCACCCGCCGCAAAAGACCTTCCCAATCTCCACTGTTCATCATGGTTACGAGCTCAGTTCTTGTTCTTGCATTGTGCCCATAGATCATTTCTGCTCCTTCATTGCAGTCAATGATATACCAGCACTCTGTTTTTCCAAGCTCACCATTTTCATGTCTTTCCGCATAATCATCGTCTGGATGAACTTGAACGGACAAGTCTTGATTTGCATCTAAAATTTTGGTTAAGAGCGGGAATCGATCGCCTTCCATCCCTCCGAACAATTCTCTGTGATTGTCCCACAGTTCGATCAGCGTTTTCCCTTTATACGGTCCGTCTTGCACGACATTTGGTCCGTTTGGATGAGCAGAAATTGCCCAGCATTCTCCCGTTTGATCAGAAGGAATATCGTAGCCAAATTGATCCCTTAAGGCTGTACCTCCCCATATTCTCTCCTTCAATTCAGGCAGTAAAAAAATTGGTGACTGCTTCATTCAGAATGACTCCTCCCTTTTCTACCCTTTGATCATCCTTACCTAGTTTCATTGAAAACTAGTAAGTCTCAACTTTTATTATGACGCTATCTAAAAAGAAGTCAATCCTTTCAGTACACCTAATGAAAACGATATCACAAAACATGTTTTACCCTTTGACAGAGCCTGCGAGAAGCCCTTTGACAAAATATTTACCAAGGAGAATATAGACTAATAGTGTCGGCAGTGCAGCCAATATCGCCCCTGCCATTTGGACATTCCATTGCACAATTTGACTCCCTGATAGATTTTGCAGCGCGACCATCACTGGCTGATGCTCCGCAGTGGTCATCGTGACGGCAAATAAGAATTCATTCCACACATTGGTGAACTGCCAAATGGCCACCACCACAAATCCTGTGATCGAAAGCGGAAGAATCATGTGTCTGAAAATCCCGATAAACCCTGCGCCATCCATTTTCGCCGATTCAATCATTTCATCAGGGATGCTCACATAGAAATTTCGGAACATGAGTGTTGTGATTGGAAGTCCGTATACAACATGGACAAGCACAAGCCCTGGGATTGAATTATACAATCCGACTTCACGCAAAAATTGAATGAGCGGGATGAGAATACTTTGGTATGGAATGAACATTCCAAACAGCATCAATGTAAAAACGACTTCTGATCCTTTAAAGCGCCATTTTGACAGCACATAGCCATTCATCGCACCTAATGCAGCAGACAATAAAGTAGCAGGAATGACAAGATACAGTGAATTCATTAAATTGGGAGAAAGCTTTTCAAAAGCGATTTGATAGCTTGAAAAATCAAGTGTAGATGGAAGCGACCACATTCGCTCAAGGGTCACTTCACCTAATGGCTTTAAGCTTGTGACGAGCATGACATAGACCGGCATGAGAAAAAACAGACTGCACAAAATCAGTAAAGCATAGAGCACTGGGCGTACAAACCGTCTTGCGGTCATGATGATGCCCCCTTTCGGCTAGACAGAAGATACGGCACGATAAAGACCGCAACAGAAATCAGCATGACGATCGCAATGGCAGCACCGCCTGCATAATGATTTCCTCTAAAGGTCATTTCAAACATATATACGCCTGGTACATCCGTGACAAAGTTCGCACCTGGTCCTGTCATTGAATAAATCAAATCGAAAATTTTCAAAGAAATATGAGCCATGATAATAATGACACTTGCTGTAATCGGTTTTAAAAGAGGGAAAATGATCTTCCAGTAAATCTGCCACTCCGATGCGCCATCCATTCTAGCAGCCTCTCTCACTTCCTCAGGAATTCCTCTCAGACCCGCCAAATACATGGCCAGAGAAAAGCCTGTCATTTGCCAAACAGCTGCAATCACAACGGCAATCATCGCCGCAGGTACACCAAACTCAATTTTACCCCAGACAAATCCGGCCAATATGTTCGTATCCGTATACCACTTAGGCTGGATACCAAGCGTTTTCAAAAATAAATTCACCCCAGTTGATGGGTTTAAAATCCATTGCCATACGACTCCTGTGACAACGAAGGAAAGGGCCATCGGAAAGAAAAATAGATTCCGAAAAATAGATTCACCCTTGATCTTCTGATCTAGTAAAATCGCAAGTGCCAGACCAGAAACAATGACCGCTCCAATAAAAAAGAGAGTAAAAAAGACCGTGTTTCGAAGATCTGATTGAAAGCGGAAATCTTGAAACAGCATGACATAATTGCGAAGACCTGCGAAAGAGAAATCAGGAACAAGCGAGGTCCAGTTTGATAATGAAACATACCCTGTCCAGCCGATAAAGCCGTAAACAAAGATAAATAATAAAACCGCTGACGGGGCTAAAAATAGCAGCGCCAGCAGCTGGTCCCCATTCCACTTTTTCCGAACACATTTGACCTTGGGTGCGGGTGTTTTGGTGATCGGCGATGTGTCCATGCGCATGAAGCTACACTCCTTTTTAAAAAAGAGGCGGTGCTAAGTCGCCGCCTCCTTCGTCTTTATTTCATTGAATCTTTTAAAGATGACACAAACTGACTGCTGTCTTTTTGTGTCACGAAGATATTGACGGCTTGATTTGCTTTTGTCACAAACCCTTCTTCAGCAGCTGAGCCATGAGCAAGAGACGGCGCCAGCTTTGACTCTTTAAAGGCTTTCATCGCCGATTTTCCGTATTCATCATATTTTGATACATCTGCATCCACACGTGCCGGAATCGATCCCTTTAGCGGATTAAACGCATCCTGTCCTTCCACAGATCCTAAGACAGATAAGAATTTCTTCACGTTTTCTGGATGTTTGACCCCCTTTGGCAGCCCGAATGTATCAGTGATCACCATAAAGCTTCCCTCCGTACCCGGAGTCGCTACGTATCCGAAGTCTTGATTGACCTTCAAGTCTAAATCATTCACAAAGTATCCCTTCGCCCAATCGCCCATGACATTCATCGCAGCTTCCCCTTTTGCCACGAGCTGTGAGGCATCCTGCCAGTTACGTGAGCTGTGGTCATCATTGACGTATTCGAGCATGCGCCCAAAGATATCTGCCGCTTCCTTCACTTTTCCGTCGTCCATTTTCAAGTCGCCCGCCCAAAGCTTTTGATAATCATCTGCACCTAATACACCAAGCAGAACGCTCTCAAACAAATGAGTCGCTGCCCAAGGTTCTTTATCCCCAAGTGCAAGCGGCGTAATTCCTTTTTTCTTTAATGCATCTGCTGTTTTGAAAAATTCATCAAATGTCGTTGGCGGCTCTAAGCCTGCATCATCAAATACCTTCTTGTTATACCAAAGCACATTGCCTCGGTGAATATTCACTGGAACAGAGTAGATCTTTCCATCTTTGCTCACGAGATCAATCAATGATTCTGGAAATTTGTCTTTCCACCCTTCTTTTTCATAAAGATCATCCAGCGGCTCCATTTTACCTGCCGCAACCCAGCTTTCATTCAGCTCTGCCCCGCCGTGTACTTGGAACGTAGCTGGCGGATCATTTCCCTGCATTCGGCTAGTCAGTACAGCCTTTGCATTCGTACCGGCACCACCTGCGACGGCGGCATTTTCAATTGGGATGTCTTTATTTTTCTCTTCAAACAATTGAATGAGTGCCTTCAGTCCATCTTCCTCACCTGCACCAGTCCACCAAGAGAAGATTTCCAGCTTCTGTGCTCCGCCTTCTTTTTTTGCATCTGAGTTCGTTGATGAACTGCAGGCAGTGATAATAAGCATACAGAGTGCTAACAGCGTAAAGCCTAATTTAAACTTCATGATTGATCCCCCTATCCCCATTTTGTAAGCGTTATCAAAATAAGTATAATGGAAGATCCTTGCTTTTTTTCAGGTAAACTTCTTCACTTTTTTATGAAATTCTTCATTTTTTTACGACTTGTTTTCGATATTCCTTCGGTGAACAGCCAACCATTTTTTTAAATACTCGGCTGACGTAGTTCGGATCTGTATATCCTGCTTGATACGTAATTTCTTTTAAACTGAGCGTACTGTCTTTAAGAAGCTTCTTAATTTTATCCAGCCGGCAAGTTGTCACATATTCTTTAAACGTAAGACCGGTCTCGTCTTTAAAGCGCTTTGTGAAATAGGTTGGACTTAGATCGACATAAGCAGCGGTTTGCTCCAGCGTGATGTTTTCACAAAAATGCGTTTGAATATATCGTTTAGCCCGCTCCATGTCATTTACGGTCTGCGTTCTCGCTTCATACAGATCAAATAGATGCTCACAGCAACGGCGGCATTCTGATGCTGTGCTGATGGTCAAAATAGGCAAGTCTGCACGAAGTCGTGATTTTAGTAAAATGAGCAGCTCTTTTACTTGAGAAAGTGTCGCTCCTTCTAATTCAAAGGCATCATAGTAAGCAAGGGCATCCTCTCTTCTCCCTTCTTCCAGTGCCATCATCATGTCATCAGCAAGCTCAGGCAGGTGAATCAAGACATGAGATTGTAACGCTGTATTGTAAAAGCCATAACGAACAACCCCACCCTCCTTTTTTCGCTGATAATAAGAGAGCTTCGCCTCTGCTGCACTCTTTTGAAGGTGAAGCGGGTTCGACACGGGATGACCCATGCCTACAGTAGGGGAAGGATATTCATTTGTCATGGCAGCCCGAATGGCTTGCAGGACATCCGCCTTTAGCTGACCTGGCGATTGGTTGCTATAAATGAGGGATGTAAACAGCTCACCCCTCATTTGAATCGGCACTGTATGAAAAAGTAAGGTTTTCTGTAAATCAGCCAACAGCTGATCCCCGCCAGCCCGCTGAACAGCAATGACAAGACCTGATTCATATTCGTGAAACAGTTGTTGAAACTCTATGGAGGTGTCGGATTGACCTTGTATGACATGGGCTTCAAGCCACTTTGACTGCTGATCGGCCACTGCCGTCTCCCGTTGTGATGCCTCCTGCTGAATGTCTGCCGCAACCGCTCGGATCGCTGCAATGGTTTCGTCTTTGTCAGCTGGTTTGACGAGGTATTGTGTCACTCCTTCCTGCATCGCTTGCTTGGCATAATCGAACGTATCGTAGGCTGTCAGCATGATAAATTTTGTATGAGGACTGCTTGCTTTGATTTCTTTGATCGCAGTCAGACCATCCATTCCAGGCATTTGAATATCCATGAGCACAAGATGAATGGGCTCGGATTGCACGAATTCAACCGCCTTTTTTCCATTTTCAGCTTCTCCTGCTACATGGCACTCTGGAAGCCATTCTGTCATGAACTTTCGCATGGCTAGACGCTCTATTTTTTCATCATCTACAATCAATACGTTCAGCATTAAGGTCCCTCCTTTATTGGAATGGTCAATTGAATGGTGGTGCCTTCGTTTGGTCTTGATTCAATTTGAAGGGCATCCTGGACTCCGTAAAACAAGCGCAGCCTTGACATCACATTTCGAAGGCCGATCCCTGTCGAATGGCCTTTTCTCAGTGTGTTTGAATCTTTCTCTTCTTTTTCTGACAGCAATCTGCTAATCTCTTGTTCATTGATGCCCATCCCATTGTCCCGAATCCTTATCATCACATAGCTGCCTTCTTGATAGATCGAGAGCTCGACAAGTCCCTCTTCCTCCTTTGGTTCGACGCCATGAATAAAGGCATTTTCGACAAGCGGCTGTAAAGTAAGACTTGGGATGTGAACAGATAAACATGATTCATCTATGAACGTTTTGCACATAATACGATCGGCAAATCTTGTTTCTTGTATATGAAAATATTCTTTCACCACTTTCACTTCTTGTTCTAATGTAACGGATGTACCGAGAGTAGACAGCGAATACCGCATTAGTGTGGAAACGGATTGAATCAACCTTGATGTGGCTTCCGCCGATTCTAAGTAAGCCATGCGTGAAACGATGTTTAATGTGTTAAATAAAAAATGCGGGTTCATTTGGTTTTGCAGCGTTTTTAGCTTCATGTCTTTGATTTTTTGATCCAATGCCGCCTTTTGTTTGATCTCTTCAATCATCATTTTCATTTCTTGACGCATTCGTTGAAAGGCCTCATTTAAGACAGAAATTTCATCCTTTGAGGTGACGCGCAAATCCGCTCCATCAAAATTCCCTTCTGATACTTCTTTTACGCTTCGAGACAGATGGACAATCGGCCTTGATATCCCGCCGGCAATCATATACGCCATCCATAATGCGACCCCAATGGATAACACAAACAGACACAAGGTAAAAAACGCATAGGTTTGGTGTCTTTTTTGAAGAGATTGATAGAGGACCTGATACTCAGATAATTCATCATCAAGCAGTGTCATCGTTTGCTCTTGTATATAGGAGGAAACGGTTCTCACTTCCTTCACACTTGCAGCATATTCTTTGATTTCCCCTTCTTTTACATGTGTCATGGTCGCATCACTTTCATTCATGAGCGTCCGCATCATATATTGGTATTTCTCAATGGAGGGAATCTCAGCATGCAGTCCGGCATCCTTTCGCAGCGCCTGATCGTAGGATTTCATTTTCTGTTTTGATAAAAGATATTCTTTGGCAAACTGCCGATCCTTTTCAATCGCATACGCATTGACCTTTTCATACATCGTTTTCGCCTCTGTTGATATATCATTGAGCAGGAGAAAAGAACGAAAGCTTCTGCTATATTCTGATGTGATGTTCGAGCTGCTCCAATAGATAAAAAAAGCGGCCACGTTACCAAGGAGCACAAGGATTAAAAACGCTAATAACAGCTTACTTCGAATCCTTCTCACGGCTGCACCCCTTGCTTTCTGTCTGCTTGCTGCAAAGGCAGATCCCCGCGGCGAATCACACTCGTTCCCGTGTACTGGAGCGGTTCTTCTTTTTCACCTTTTTGCAAACGCACAAGTGATTCAACCGCTTGATAGCCCATTTCATAAGGATGCTGCACGACCACGGCATCAATTCTCCCATCATCAAGCGCCTGAATTGTATCAGGCAATGTATCAAATGCGAGCACATAGAAATCAGTGGATGGTCGATACTGCGCTGTTACTTGAATGATGCCTGCACCATCTAATGCACTTGTGCCATAAAATGCGGTCAGCTTCGCATGATCATTTAATAGCTTATAAGCGGCTCCAGATGCCCCTGATTTCGTAATGGCTGATTCTTCTATTCCAGCAATATGAATGCGTTTTTCAGCAGCAACGGCATCTCGAAATCCCTTGACGCGCAGCTTTTGGTGAATGGCATCAAGCCTGCCTGTGACAATTCCTACATACTGTTCGCCTTTTGTATCTGCGATGAGTGCCTGCCCTGCGATAAAGCCTGAATAATAATTATCCGTTCCTACATACACTTGACGCTTGCTCCCCTCTGCATCCGTATCGACGGTGACGACATCAATGCCTTTTTCCCTCGCTTTTTGAAAAAGTGGTTTGTATTTCTTCGCATCAAGTCCCTGTGTCATAATGCCATCAACATGCCCAGCAATGGCCATATCAATGGTTTTTAGATGATCATCCACATCCGCTTGCTTCGGTCCTAAATATTCAAGATACACGCGATGAACATCTGCCGCATCAGCAGCTCCCTTTTGTACAAGCTGCCAATATTCGTTATCAAGTTCCTCCGGTACAAGGACAAAATGATATTGAAAGGTGGACACATCCTTTTCGGAAGCGTTTTCAATTTTAAATAAATCTTGACCTAATAACGTTAAAAAGATGACTGATACCACACAAAATGTGAGAAATGCACCCATTCCGATCCACTTAGATAATGTCACCATAACCTCCTCCTTTCTCATATTTCCGCATAAAAAAAGAGCTGCTTATAAGCATACTCTCTCGACCTCTATAATTCCTTTGTCATAAATAAACTGTTTGGATCTTCTTCATATGAACCAAAAGGCGGGCAATACCGGAAACCAACACTCTCATATAGTCTTCTTGCTGGTTCAAAGAAAGCCATTGCACCTGTCTCTAAGCTCACACGTGTATACCCGCGCCGTTCTGCCTCTTGGAGAAGATGGTTCAGCATATACCTCGCTACACCTTTTCGCATATGGAGGGCTGCGGTCCTCATCGACTTGATTTCCCCATGTTCATTTGACAGCTCCTTTAATGCTCCGCAGCCAAGAAGCTCCTCTCCATCTCGCACACTCCATACAGTGACATCTGGCTTTTTCAAGTCAGCTAATGGAAGGGCATGAATGCTTTCTGGTGGCGAATGCTCCTTCATTTCTTCTACATGTGCGGTGATCAGCTGGCCGATTCGTCCATCCGTGAGTTCATCTTGTTGAATGTACATGACAATCACTCCTTCACGATCATTGTACGTGAAGAGTTGAATGTTGACCTGCTATTATGTCAGATAAACGAACAAACAACCGGCTGATGGATGCCAGTTGTTTGTTCGTTTTACACATATTTATGAAGAAAGAACGGCTTGTAATTCTTCTTCTGTACTGCTTTCAAGCTGACTTCCGACACCTACAGCCACCGCACCTGCTTTGAGCCATTTTGGGACATCTGCTGGATGAATGCCGCCCGTTGGAATAAATTCAATCTCTGGAAATGGACCTTGCAGGTTTTTCATATAAGTTAAACCGAAGGAACCGCTTGGAAAAAGCTTGAGCAAGCAGTAGCCAGCTGCTTTCGCCTGCATGATTTCACTTGGGGTGAGGACACCTGGTACATAGAGTGTGTCGTGAAATGAGAGATGCTCTCCGATTACAGGGAGATATCCTGGACTGACGATAAATTGTGAGCCTGCCTCAATGGCTGATTGTGCCTGCGCCAGCGTTGTAACCGTTCCCGCTCCTACAATCAGATCTTGCTCATGCTGAAAGGATGCGATGATGCGTTCTGCATTGGGTGTGGTATACGTCACTTCAATGGCACGAACCCCTTTTTTCTTTAAACGTTCAATGATCTCAATGCCTTCTGCTTCACTTCCCGCTCTCACCACTGCGATCAACTTACAAGACGTAAGCTGCTCTTTAACGCTCAAACTTGCTGACTTTCCCATATCTCTCATCCCCTTTCATATACTCCCGCCTTTGATAACGTTTGGCTTCTTTCATAAAAGCCTGAAGCTCCTCCCGGGTAGGCAGTCCGTCTTTATCGCCAGGAGACATCACCGCAAGTGCCCCGATAGCATTGCCTCTTGCCACCGATTTTTCCTCTGATAAGCCGTCAAGTAATCCGCTGATGACCCCCACTGCAAATCCATCGCCAGCACCGACTGTATCTACGACATTCTGAACATAAAATCCATTGACACTCCCCTGACCGGCTGCGCTTTTATAAAAGGCACCTTCTGCACCTAGCTTAATGACTACTAGCTTGACACCTTTTTGCAAATAAACATCTGCTATCTCCTCTGGCTCATGACAACCCGTGAGCCTTTGCCCTTCTGCGAGCCCCGGAAAAAACCAATCCACTTGAGAGGCGATATGATTCAAAGTATGAATCATATCTTCCTCCTCTTCCCATAGCTGAAGCCGGAGATTTGGATCAAATGAAATGGTTTTGCCCGCTTTCTTCATCTCTTGAAGGGCGTGCAGGGAAAACGCTCTCATTTCACTGGATAGTGCAGGCGGAATACCTGTCATATGGAGATGGCCAGCTTGCTTGAAATAGCTGCCCGGAAACTCGCTTGGACTCATTGTACTCGCAGCAGAGCCTTTCCGATAATACGTTACGTCAGGATCTCCAGCGATCACTTTTGATTTAAGTAAAATGCCTGTTTGAGACCCATCATTGGAACGGAGCACTGCACTTGTATCGACTCCTTCTTTTTGAAGCTCTTCTAAAATAAACGAGCCCAGTGAATCAGCTCCTATTTTGCTCATCCAGCCCACCTCAAAGCCAAGTCTCGCCAAGCCGACAGCCACGTTACTCTCAGCACCAGCAAGCGCCTTTTGAAATGTATGCACTTGATGAAGTTCTCCGACTTCCTTTGCATAAAACATCGCCATTGATTCCCCAAATGTGACCGCATCCAATGCTTTCACTCATTTCTCCCCTTTCTTGGTACCGGTTTCAAATTAACTTGAAAAGAGAGAGCATGCACGTCTGTATACTCTTCTCTGCCTTTCGTTTATAAGGATTTCCTCACAATAATTTCTCCATCAAGCTGAATGGTTTGGGGCGCACTTTCATCCCCTTCAAGCCGTGTCTTGATTTTTTGCATGGCTGCTTTCCCCATTTCATGAGATGGCTGGGCAACCGTTGTGATTCCTGGTCCAATCAACTTATACCATTCTGTATCATCAAACCCTGCAATGCCTATCTCCCCAGGAATCTTTATTCCAAGCTCTACAAGTTCATTAATCAGCTTCAGCATGAGTAATCCATTTCCTGCCAAAATTGCTTTTTTCTGTTCGTTTGATTGTAGAAAACGGACAAGCTCTTCGCGCATTTGTTCCTTTTGCTTTAAATCAATTTCTGCAATGATCGGCTTCTTATGTTTACTCATAGCTGTCAGTTCATATGCTTCTTTTCGTTCTTCACGTGGACTGATTCCATCGACTGGCTCAGTAAAGAAAGCAATGTGATCATAGCCTTTCTCATACATTTGTTGAAGCAGCCGGATGGTGATATCGCGGTTATTTGTTGTCACTGTGTCGACTTTTAGTTCAGGTAACTTCCGGTCCACAAGGACAATTGGTACACCGTTTTTCTTAAAATCCTGCAGAATGTCATTGTTCTGACCTGTCGTATTGATGATGAGTCCTTCAATATAGTGTGCATTCAGCTTCAGGAGCATTTCCCGTTCTTTTTCAGGACGGTTATCTGTGTTGCACACCATGATGCTGTATCCATATTCATCACAAATCTCTTCGACCCCGCGAAGTGTTGCCACCGAGAATGGATTCGTAATATCAGCTACAATAAACCCAATGACCTTGCTTTTCCTTACTTTCAGTCCTTGGGCGAGCTGACTCGGACGATAATGGAGCTCATCGATGGCTTTCTTGATTTTTCTTACCTTTTCAGCAGAAATTTCATTTGTTCTGCCATTGATATATCTTGATACAGTTGATTTTGAGACACCGGCATAAGCTGCAACTTCGTTAATGGTGACTTTTGTTTGTTTCTTCTCTTTCATTCAAAAAACTCCTACAATCAATCTTCTCTTTTGTTTCGAAACCGATTTCAAATAAACTTAAAAAGAGCATACCATAATTGCATGAATATCAGAAGATTTTTTTGCATGATGCTGGCAGAAATTTGTTCAATTAGATAAAAAGAAAGCGATTTCAAATTAACGGTTGACGCAGCTTTCTTTTTCCTCTAAAATTTTCCTTGAAACCGATACCAAATAAAATAACATTTTGTTTCAGATGAAAAGGGAGGCTTATCTCAAATGGAAAATCGTTATGCTGTACATCCTGAACAGGTCAAACGTTTTACAACAGAGGAACTTCGTCGTCATTTTCACATTCCTACACTATTTGTCAGTGGTGAATTAAAACTCTACTATTCACATGAGGACCGCGTGGTCATTGGCGGCGTCATGCCAGCAGCAGAAGCGCTCACACTAGATGCTGGAGATTTTTTACGTACAGAGTATTTCCTTGAAAGACGAGAGATCGGGATTGTGAATGTCGGCGGACAAGGAACGGTCACTGTTGATGGCGAGGCCTTTATGCTGGAGCATAAGGATTTCTTATATATTGGTCTTGGACACAAAGATGTACAGTTTACTAGTTCATCAGGTGAGCAAGCCAAATTCTATCTTGTATCAGCCACGGCTCATAGAGCGTACCCTACGCAAAAGGCAGCCATCGCTGAATTAACACCAAATCACTTAGGCGAAGCAGCTGCCTCTAACGTACGAAACCTGTATCAATTCATCCATGCAGATGGTATTCAAAGCTGTCAGCTTATGATGGGCATCACTCAGCTGGAAACGAATAACACGTGGAACACGATGCCAGCCCATATTCATGATCGCCGGATGGAAGTGTACTTATATCTGGATATCGAAGAAGATGCACGTGTCTTTCATTTTATGGGGGAACCATCAGAAACACGACATCTCGTTGTCGCAAATGAGGAAGCAGTGATTTCACCTGCCTGGTCCATTCATTCAGGCTCAGGTACAGCGAATTATTCATTTATTTGGGCAATGGCGGGGGAAAACTATACGTTCAAAGATATGGATTTTGTCCCAATGGATCAGCTGAGGTAACGAGGGATGACGACGACATCTTATGTAGCGTCCCTCTTTTCCCTTGAAGGAAAAACAGCCCTTGTGACAGGCCCTGGAACCGGCATCGGGCAAGCCATTGCCGTGGCACTTGCTCGGTCAGGTGCAGATATCATCGGCACCTATCACCACACACCGCTTGAAGAAACTAAAGCGCTAATCGAACAGGCAGGCCGATCATTCCATGCGGTTCAGGTTGACTTTTCTAACCCTCAGTCTGCAAAGCAGGATGTCGATGCCATATTAAAAAAGCATACGATTGATATTTTAATCAATAATGCTGGAACCATTAAAAGAGAGCAGGCGGCACACTATTCAGAGGAAGATTGGCATACGGTCATGGATGTGAATATCAACAGTCTCTTTTTCCTCACTCAAAAGGTTGGACAGCAGATGCTGAAAAACGGGCAAGGGAAAATCGTCAATATCGCCTCCCTTCTATCGTTTCAAGGCGGCGTCTTTGTCCCTGCTTATACAGCAAGTAAGCATGCTGTCGCAGGTCTGACGAAAGCTTTTGCAAACGAATGGGCGAATCAGCATATTCAGGTGAATGCGATTGCGCCTGGGTATATTGCAACCAATAACACACAAGCGATTCGTGAAGATGAAAATCGAAATGAAGAGATTCTCAAACGAATCCCTGCCGGGCGCTGGGGGAAACCCGAAGATCTAGCAGGTGCTGCTGTTTTCCTTAGCTCACCAGCTTCCGATTATATGAACGGTCATATTTTGGCCGTTGATGGCGGCTGGCTTGCGAGATAAGTATACGAGAGAATTCCTATTCGGGGAATTCTCTTTTTTCTATTTGCATAATTCTCCACCTTACGAGTCACTCTATAAAAAACATGTGATGAGGGTGAGGTATTATGAAAAGTCGTATTGAACAAGATATAACGTCCGTCATCAAGCGCGTCAAAAGCTTTGTCGGGAAAAGTGATGATATCGTGTTCCACTCTTTTTCATTTGGTCCTTCCGCTGTCTCTGCATGTCTCGTGTACGTTGAAGGACTCACAGAATTTGAGATGCTATCCAAGCAGATTATTTCACCAATGCAAAAGGAATTAGATATCACCGAGGTTGGTCCTGCTACACTTTCCTCCTTTTCTAAAACGTTCTTTGGTATTCAAAATGATGTGCTGGAAGATATGAACCTTGCCATCGAGCAGTTATATAGCGGCAAGGCTATTTTATTTGTAGATGGAGCGGCTCAAGCACTTGCGCTCCATACGAATCTTTTTCAATTTAGAGAAGTAGAAGAGCCGCAATCTGAAGTCCTGGTAAGAGGACCGCGGATCGGATTTATTGAAAATCTTGAAAAGAACACAGCTTTACTCCGGGAGCGGGCAAACGACCCTAATCTTGTGATTCAAAAGATGAGTATAGGTACTCGCAATAAAAAATCTGCTGCTCTTGTGTACGTTCGTGATATTGCTAATTCTAAACTAGTAGAAGATGTTCTATCTCGCATGGCACAAATCAAAATGGATGACATCCCTGAAACCGGCTATATTGAACAAATGATTGAGGACAGTCACATCTCCATTTTTCCGCAGATTCAAAACACAGAACGTCCTGACCGTGTGATCGCATCCGTCCTTGAAGGGAAAGTCTCTATTTTGCTTGATGGGACTCCTTTTGCCCTCATTTTACCTATGACCTTTACTGCATTGATGCAATCGCCCGAGGACTATTATCAAAGATGGACTAGCGCGACTCTTTTGCGTCTACTCCGTTATATTGCTGTGCTGCTCACGATTTTTTTACCAGGGCTTTACATTGCTCTTGTCTCTTATCATCCCGGTTTATTACCGACAAGAATGGCACTCACCATCGCAGGCAGCCGGCAGAATGTTCCCTTTCCTCCCGTTGTCGAAGCCATTCTCATGTCTTTTACGATAGAGCTGCTGCGGGAAGCAGGGCTTCGTCTTCCAAGAGCCATCGGGCAGACCATTGGACTTATTGGCGGCGTCATTATTGGGCAGGCGGCTGTTCAAGCCAATATCGTCAGTGCCTTAATGGTCATTATTGTATCGCTAACCGCATTAGCTGACTTCACGGCACCATCATATGACTTTAGTTTTCCGCTGCGCATTTTGCGGTTTATGGCGATTTTTAGTTCAGCACTGTTTGGATTATACGGCTTAATCATGTGTTATTTATTTGTGCTTTGTCATTTGATGCAATTAAAGACCTTTGGTTTTGACTATTTCACACCTGTGTTGTCTTCACCGTTTTCAGATTTAAAGGATACGTACGTTCGTTTACCAATTGGGTTATTTAAATCAAGACCGAAAACAGCAAAGATAAAAAATCTCAAAAGACAAGGAGAGTAAACGATGTACAGACCTGAAAAACTATCATTGTTACAAGTCACCATTCTGTGCAGCTCTACAATGATAGGTGCTGGAATTTTAACGATTCCACGCAGTTCTGCCAATTCAGGATACCCAGATGGCTGGATCATTGTATTAATACAGGGAGTCATCTTTGCTTTCATTGCTTTTTTGTTAGGCTGGATTGCCGAAAAGAATGCACCAGACACCATTTTTGAGTCAAATACAAAAGGAGCAGGGGCATTCTTTGGCACAATCTTTAATTTAATGCTAATTGCTTATCTACTAGGCATTGTCGGCTTTGAAGCACGTGTGCTCGGGGAAGTCGTTCAGTTTTTCCTGCTGCAATCGACTCCCATGGCAGTGATTGTGATGATTTTTTTACTCGTGGCGATCTATCATTTGAAAAGCGGTATCTTTCCAGTTGTCAAAATGGTGACATATATTTATCCGATTACCATGATCATTTACATAGCGCTCATGCTGTTTTGTTTAAAAATATTTAATTTTGATTATTTGCGTCCTGTGATGGCGCATGGTTTTAAAGATTTTAGTAATCTGTTCTCTCAAACCTTTATTCAATTTACAGGCTTTGAAGTGATTTTGTTTGTCGTGCCGCTCATTTATAAAGACAAATGGTCGAAGGCGAAATGGTCCGCTGCCATTGGAGTTGGTATTACAAGCCTCGTATACTCGCTCACACTTTTTATTGTGATCGGCTCCATGACAGTCGGAGAAACGAAATCTCTCACTTGGCCGACGGTTTCCCTCATTCAAGCGCTTGAACTTGAAGGAGTGTTTATCGAACGATTTGATATTTTCCTACTGACGATTTGGACGTGCCAGCAGTTCATTTGTATGCTTGGCTTTTTCCAATTTGCCATTAAAGGCTGTCATACCGTCTTTAAAACCACCAATTTAAAGAGATTGTTATGGCTGCTGTTTTTAATTACCTCAGCCCTTTCTCTTTTTCCGAAGAATATCAATGAGGTCTTTTATTACTCTACTTTACTTGGCTATGCGCTGTTCGCCATTTTAGCCATTCCATTTATAACAGCTATTCTCCTAATGATACGTAAAAAATGGGGAGGTCGTTCTGCATGAGAAGGCATCGTTTATTACTAGCCTTTCTGTCCTGCTTTCTTTTGCTGTTATCGGCAGGCTGCTGGGACTTAAAGGATATTGAAAAATTATCGTTTGTGCGCGGCGTTGGCATTGATGAGGAAGAGAATCAAGAGGTCAAACTCACCTATCAAAATCTTGTCCCTAAAATGGGCGGGACGCAAGAGGGCGATTCCCCTGGTTATGTCAATGTGGTCTCAAAGGGAAAAAATGTACTGGAGGCAGTCAGCAATGTCGCTTTGAAGGATCCACCGATTTACAGTGATCATCTCAAAATCTTTTTATTCGGCAAAGGTCAGGCGGAGCATCACGATATTCAAGGGACACTCAATCACTTTATACGAGATGATGAGGTGCGGAGAAGCAGTTACTTCCTAGTATCAAGAGATGATGCAGCAAAAGTGATCAATCAAAAGTTAAAGTCTCAACAGAAGGTTCCGGTTGAGCATATCTTTGAAACATCCAAAAACCGAAGCTTTAACGGAAAGATCTTACCGCCCACACGTATTGGCCGGGCATCTGATTACTTTCAGATGGGCGTCAGTTTCCTTGTGCAAAGTGTAGATGTGATAAACGGTGAACTTATCTATGATGGGGGCGGTATCATACATGGAAAAACAAGAAAGCTGATCGGTTTCATCCCAGCAAAAGATGTACAATCTTTAAACTGGGTGATGGATCGTATTTCAGGCGGCGTTGTACCTGCCACCTACAAAGGATATCCAATAACATATGAAATCAAGAAAGCAAAAACGAAGGTTGAACCCCATCTGAAGGATGGTAAGGTTTCCTTTCACATTCATGTACAAACAAAAGGAAAATTATCAGAGGATCAATATCCTCCTGAAAACTCCTATGATGAGCAGTACATCAAGCGATATGAACGAATTTTTTCTCATAAAATAAAAGAACGTATTCAAAAATCGGTCCAGCATCTGCAAAAAGAAGTGGGCGTTGATCCTATATTATTAAACCAGCAGTTTCGTATGAAATACCCTGACTATTGGGATCAGCATGGAGATGAGTGGGACAGACTCTTCCAAGAAGCAGATTTTGATTATGATATCAAAGTCAGTATCTTAAACTTCGGTGCAGAAGGCGCAACGAAAAGCTTCAAATGGTAAAACAAAAAGGTGGTTATCCCGAAGGAGAGCCGCCTTTTTTACGCACGACGAAAAGAAGCTGATACAAGGTCACTTGGTCAGACAACGCTTTTGTTTGAAAGCCAAGAGACACGCCTATTCTCGCCACTTCGTCAAAAAATAATTGAACGTTTTGATCAATCTGCACATCGATCCGCTGCTCGATCACACGTTCAAACAAATGGTCTGGGAAAAGCGCTTGCATCGTGTTTGGTGTGAAAAACCGCATATGGGTTCGGTCTAAAATTCCTACATCTTGATACGTAAAATCCCCTGTCATTAATGGGAGAAGCACCTCTGCATGCATCATGTTAGGCAGACAGCAAACGATCACACCGCCTGGCTTTAAAGATGCGTGCGCTTGCTCAATGATGCGCCAAGGATCTGACACATGCTCTAAAACATCCGAAAAAATGACCGCATCAAAAAAGGCCTCTTTCTCTGACCATGGGTACTCATCCGCATTTGCCTCAATCACTTCTTCGTAATACGCCTTTGCGACCGCTGCTTTTAATGCATCCGCCTCTACCCCGTACATGGCTACAGACTGCCGGTTCATCAATTCAAGCCCGGTTGCCCCAGCGCCGCATCCAACATCCAGAACACATGCAGCGTCCTCAGGGAGTAATGCCGCAAAATACGGATGAGGGGTGATCAAATTTAGGTCAATCCCCCATTTATCTAAAAAACGAAGTCTGTTCTCAGTAAACAGTGTAGAGATGTTCGTTTCTTGATTGGCATTGAAGGTGGCATGACCATGATGATGCACAAAGGAATCATGCACAATTTGCAGCTGATACCCTTTCAGTAATGAACGTAAGCAAAGATCGTCATCCTCAAATGATCCATATACAAATCGTTCATCAAATAACCCTACATCCTCGATCAGCTCTCTTTTCACAAGCAGACAAAACCCCACAAGCCGATGCACATAAGTCCTCTGACCTTTTCTCGCCGCTGTATATTCTTTAGCAAAGGCTGGAAGCTCCTTCACATCTGTATACGATGGCTGAACCATCTGAGGACCACTCACATAATTGGAGACCGGCCCCACCATCCCAATCCGTTCTGATGCAAACAACGCCTCTTTTAATGGAAAGAGCCAGTTTTCCGTCACGATCGTGTCATTATTTAAAAAGAGAATGCTATCTCCTGAAGCTTCTTTTGCTCCTTGATTACAGCCCTTTGCAAAACCTTGATTTTCTTCGTTTTCAATAAAAATCACATCTTCCAGCTCTCTCACATATTCCTTCGTGCCATCAGTTGACGCATTATCGACAATGATAAGTTCATATTGATCACGCCGGGTATGCTGCTTGATACTGTCGATACATTTTTTCGTTAAATGCAGTTCATTGTACGTCAGCACGACTATGCTAGTTTTCCCTTTCATCTCATTTCCACCTTTCGCCCGCCTGTTCCATATGTATGTCATATGCAGCACGTTCAGAAGATGAGAGATTGTCCTTTCTTGATTAAACGTTTGTTTAAGAAAGGAAAACCAGCTGCATGCGGCAGCTGGTCATATTCACACCGTTTTTCCTTCGTCACCAGCGATGGCACGGTTTCTCTTTTTTAAATCCTCTTCAATTTCTTCAAGGCTTTTCCCTTTTGTTTCGGTTACTAAGTATTTTACAAATAAGAAGGCGCCTACGCCAATCACCCCATAGATGAGGAAGAGATTACTGATGCCAATCGCGCTTAATAAAGCTGGGAATGTGAGCGAGATGATTAAATTTCCTGTATGCAGAAGGAAGGTTGAAACACCTGTACCGATTCCCCGGACATGGACTGGGAAAAGCTCTGGAAGCATCACCCAAACGACCGGACCCCAGCTGACAGCAAAAATGACGATAAAGAGCCCTAAACAAATAACGGTTGTCCATCCTGCAGCTGTTGATCCCTCGAAAAATCGATTGACCACTGACAAGACAATTAAACTAAGGATCATTCCCGTATTCCCAAATAGCAGCAGCGCTTTTCGTCCTACACGGTCAATGATTTTGATCGCAACAAACGTCATTATGACGTTCACTGCACCAATTCCGACGGTTCCTAGAATCGCCGCTGAATTACCAAAGCCAACGCTTGTAAAGGTTTTTGGTGCATAGTAAATAATCGTATTTGTACCGATAAACTGCTGTAAAAAAGCAAGACCGACACCTGCGATCAATGCAGGGCGTACCCATGGTTCAAATAATTCCTTAAAACCGCCTTTTTCTTCACCTTCTGCCTTTTGAATATCTGAAATTTCATCTTCGACTTCTTGCTTGCTTTTTCTGAGTTTAGAAAGAATCTCCTTCGCACGGTCAGCCTGTCCATGAACAAATAGCCAGCGGGGGCTTTCCGGCATAAATAAAATCCCAAATAGTAAAAGAACAGAAGGAACAACTGCAATTCCAAGCATCAGGCGCCAAGCCTCTGCATCCGATAAAGTGTAGTTCACAATATAGGCAAGGAGAATACCAAACGTGATCATTAGCTGATTTAAAGAGGACAGAGCTCCCCGTGATTCCTTTGGAGCAAGTTCGGATAAATATAATGGCACGATCGTTGTTGAGCACCCAACCGCGAGTCCTAGTACAATTCGGAATAACACCATCACTACCGTATTCGGGGCAAGGGCTGTACCAAATCCGCCGATAATAAATAGAATAGCTGCAGCGATGATCGCTTTTTTCCGCCCAAATTGGTCTGTCAGCTTACCAGAAAGAGAGGAGCCGAGCATCGCCCCGATTAAAATGGAGCTGACGACAAGTCCCTCTGTAAACGCGTTTAAACCTAAATCCTCTTTCATAAATAAAATGGCGCCCGAGATGACACCTGTATCATAGCCATATAAAGCGCCGCCAAGGGCGCCGAAGAAATAAAGCCATCCATTCCGATTTTTCATATTCATAACCCCTCTTTGTCTCTGTATACGAGATGTTTCTCTATGAAAAATCATTTTCCTCACTTCCTGTCATTTCAAACATTTCGATGTTTTATGACAAATATATTTCATTTGCGAATCATTGAAACTTTTTATGATAAGGAAACGTCAATTAAGCGTTAGTGAAAAAAATGTCGCACTATATCCCGTTTTAAGGTATATTTGTTTTAGTTTGTAAGCAAGAAGCAGGACATATTTACTATAAAATTATAGCGAGGGTTTAAAATATATGGATCAATCACGAAGTAAACGCAAAGGGAAAAAGCGTTTAAAACCATGGGTGAAAGTCACTCTTTTTATATTTGGTATTCTTTTACTGACAACCGCTTCGGTCACAGGCTACGCCTACTATAAAGTAACAAATGCTGCTAAAAAGGCTCAAGTGACTCTAGATCGCGGCGCACAATCTGTGAAACGGATTGAAGCATTCGATCCAGGAAAAGACAGCTTTTCTGTCTTGCTGCTTGGAATTGACAGCAGACCGGGCGAAACAGTGAAACAAGCACGAAGCGACGCAATGGTTTTGGCGACCATTAACCGCACCAATAAAACCGTTAAATTATTAAGCATTCCAAGGGACTCATACGTTAATATTCCAGGTCACGGTTTTGATAAAATTACTCACGCACACGCATTTGGCGGTGCAGATTTAACAGTGAGCACTGTTGAAGATTTACTAGACATTCCGGTCGACTTTGTCATCCAAAGTAATTTCAAAGCATTTAAAGAAATCGTAAATGAATTAAACGGGGTTCCGATTAACATCAAGGATGAATACCTTGTGAAACAAATTCAAAAAGATACAAAAGGCAAGGTTGTGCTTCAAACAGGAACGCATACACTTGATGGTGATCAAGCGCTCGCTTATGTGAGAACAAGAAAAGCAGATAGTGACTTAATGCGCGGACAGCGTCAAATGGAAGTGTTAAAAGCCATTTTTGATAAATCAAAATCATTAACGTCTATTCCATCATACGACAATATTATTGATACACTCGGCGATAATGTGTCAACCACCCTTTCGATGAAGGAGCTAGTCGGTCTTTTCCCGCTTCTAACGTCATTGAAATCAGTTGATACCATTCAGCTCAAAGGATCTGATTACCAGCCAAACGGGGTTTATTATTACCAATTAGATCAAAACCAGCTGAACGAAGTGAAGACTGAATTGAAGAAGCAGCTTGAATTATCATAAGTAGAAAGGGCTAAAATGATGTTTATTTTAGCCCTTTGTCTTTTTTCAAACCAACCGAGGATATGTCTATACACTGAGAGCGTCCCTTTGGGGCGCTTTTTCTTATTTCCTTGATCATTCGCTCAATTTTGTTTAGCCTTGATAGTGAGGAGTCAACCATCCTTTTTTTATGAGAATGAAGGAAATCGTACATACTTTGAAGAGGCTATTGCATGAATGAAGGAGGATTTGACAGCGATGAAAAAAATGATTGCGATTGATTTAGACGGTACACTTTTAAATACCAAAAGTGAAATATCCGTTCAAAACCGAGAGGCATTGATTCGTGCGAAGGAAGCGGGATATATTGTCACCATCTGTACAGGGCGGGCAACTTTTGACGTGAAGGAGCTTCTTGGCGATTTGGACATCCCTATTATTGCGGCAAACGGCGGGACTGTTCATACTGAAGGATACGAGCTCTTCAGCCGAATCACACTGGACCAAGAAGCCGGGAAACGAGCTGCAAAGGCATTAGTGGAACGGAACATTTACTTCGAGGTCTATACAGACGATGCCCTCCTCTCTCCTTTTGATGGAAAAGAGAAGCTGAAAGCAGAATTTGATCTGATCAAAAGCGCAAACCCAAATGAGGATTTAGCTGATTTATGGGAAGGCGCCATGACGCAATTTAAACAATTTGGCATCAAACCAGTAGATGATATTCGTGAGATTTTTGAGTCAAACGATCCGACCTATAAATTACTCTGCTTCTCGTTTGATATGGACAAACTGCACGAAGCACGACATCTTTTGGCGGACATGCCCGAGCTTTCATTGACCTCTTCTGGAAAACACATTATTGAGGTGCTACCAAAAGAGTCTGGAAAAGGACATGCCTTGAAAAAGCTCGCAGCCCATTATGGTGTAGACCGCTCTCATATTTATGCGATTGGCGACAGCCCAAACGATCTATCCATGTTTGAAGAAGCAGGCCACCGCATTGCAATGGGGAATGCCGTCGATGTGATTAAAGAAAAGAGCACCTACATCACAAAAGGGAATCATGAAGATGGCGTCGCTTATTTTATTGATCTTCTTTTACAAAATCAATTCCATGAAAAAAAGACGCTTGTCTGATCAGCGCCTAGAGAGAAGTCAGTAGTCCAATCCGAGTGCGGATCGGGCTTTTTCTTTATTTTTTTATTCGAACAGCCGTCTCATATTTATCCTTCCAGTACGTACTTGTTTTCATATTAGTCAGGACAACACCGTTTGAGACAGTGACATGAATGACTTGATTTGATCCTGCATAAATCGCCGGCATCAATGATGTCCCGCTGAAGAAGACAAGATCTCCCGGTTTAAGCTCAGAACGTTTCACTGGCGTACCTGCTTTGACTTGACCTGATGCATAGCGAGGCAGCTCAATGCCAAGTACTTCTTGATACACATACTGTGTGAACCCTGCTGTATCAAATCCTTGCTCTGGACTTGTACCGCCTTTAACATAAGGGACTTCACCAATATATGTCGCAGCTTTTGATACGATAGGGTCTTCTTTCGCAAGCTCCAAATCTGTTAATCGTTTCGCACCTGTCCATTTCTCACGCCAATACGATTCAGACAAATAAGAGATCGTCACGCTTTCAGAACGGCTCGCATGAATAAAGCGGTCGCCCCCAATATACATACCTACATGGGAAATTCCCGGCTTATATGTGTTACTAAAAAAGACAAAATCTCCGGGTCGAATATCGCTTAATGCCACTTTTTCTCCCACGATCCACTGCTGTTCAGCACTTCGAGGTAAATATATGCCAAGTGATTTTTCAAATAAATACTGTAAAAATCCTGAACAATCAAAGCCATCCTTTGGATCTGCTCCACCAAATACGTAAGGAATACCTAAATATTTCATCGCATCTTTCACAAGAGGGTCATCAGAAATTTCTTGCGTGCCAGGCAGTCGTTTGACTGCATAAAACCGATCTGTCCAATATTTGCTTTTGCTGACATCCGTTTTTACAACACCTTGACTAAGCGTGATATGGATGACCTGATCGTTCCCTGCGTACAACGCCACGTGTGTCGGAATATCCTTCGTTTCTTCAAGGCTTCGGAAATACACAAGGTCACCCGGCTGCGCTTTGTCCCATGATACCTTTTCTCCAATCTGATATTGATCAATCACCTTCCGCGGCAAATCAAATGTTTCAGAGGTCTTGTACACATATTGAATAAACCCAGATGCATCAAAGCCGGTTTTCGGATCGGTTCCACCTTTTTGATAAGGGGTGCCAATGAGCTTTTCGGCTTGCTCCAAAAGAGACGGTGTTTGAGCAGATACCGCTGATGGAGACATGAACATCAGCCCTATGAGCGCACAACCTCCAAGCAGCATTCCTTTCCATTTCATGATCTATTCCCTCCTTTCTTCTATAGTTTTGGCAGGACACCTTTCATTTTACACCCTTTTTTGACAAAAAAAGAGCACGCAATGTGCGTGCCCTTTTATGCTCTTTCGTTATTGACCTGCTTCCGCTTTTGACTGCTTTTGCTGTTCAATTTTCTGCATTTCAACCGAGATCTTTTGTTTTTCATGATCTGTCAGGCTGTCACTAAATTTAAAAGCAGACATAAAGACAAATACTAAAATTAACGCAACAAACGGCCAGCTTGCTTTTACGAATTTCATTTCTTCTCTTTCCCTCCGTTTTCATTTTCTTTTAGATTTTTAACTTTATCAGCGTGATCTACTTCAAAGAAAATGTGTCCGTCTTTTTCTTTCCAGTCCGCATTCGTTCCATTGGTCAGCATACGGATAATCGCTTTTGATTCTAAAGATCCTGCTTTTACTGGGGCAGGTGTTGCTTCTTTGATGTACATTGGGACAACTTCAAATGTCGCTTTTCCATCTTCATTCAGATGATACTGAACAAGTGCAGAATCACGTGTTCTTGACCAGCCTTGGTCAAAGATAAAGTTTCCTAGGCTATAGAAAATCGCCGTTCCATTATAAACTTCCATCGGTTCAAGGACGTGCGGGTGAGCACCGATAATGATATCAGCACCTGCCTTGGACATCGCTCTTGCCAATTCTCGTTGTCTGTCGTTTACTTCATTGTTGTACTCCTGTCCCCAGTGAGCATGAACAACGACAATATCTGCCTTTTCAGCGGCCTGTGAAATCATCGGAATAAAGATAGATGGATCGGCTGGCAGAATACCCGCCTGACGATTCGTTGCTTTAAAATCTTTCCCATACACATCTGTAAAACCAAGTGTAGCAATTTTGACACCATTAACTTCTTTGTACGAAATGTTCTGCTTCGCATCTTGGAGGTTGCGACCTGCACCTGTATAATCCATGTCAGCTTGTTCAAAGGCATCAATCGTATTGTTCAGCCCTTTTTCACCATAGTCTGCCGCATGGTTATTCGCAAAGTTTAACACTGAAAAATTTAAATCCTTCAACGCTTGGACAGAATCTTCATCTGTTTTTAAATGAATATTCTTTTGCGCCGCCTGCTCCTTATCAGATGCAACTGGGTGCTCAAAGTTTCCTGTCACATAATCTGACACATCAAAGTATGGCTTGGCATAGCGAAAGAGATGCTGTTTCCCATAGCGGTCTGTCACTTTCTCTACGTTTCTTCCAAACATAATGTCGCCAACAAACGAAGCGGTCAGGATGTTTTCTGAATTCTTTTGTACAGTTGGCACTTGTGCTTTCCCGATAAACGTAAATAAAAATGTACAAGCAATGACGATCGGTAAAGCAATCAGTACGTGTTTATTCGTCTTTTTCTTTTGATTCTTCGTGATTTTCAGCAGCTTTTCCTGAAAGCTCAATTTTTTATTCATCATTGGACACACCTTATCTTAAAATAGATAGTAAACATACATGATGGCAAATGTTGCACCACTTAGAAGTAACGTGCTTCCAAGGGTAATCGTAAGACCTTGCTTTTGAATTGTATTCGCAATCAATCCAGGGACGATAATTCCGATTCCGCGGAATTCTGCTATTTCAAATGGGACCACTGGATAAAAGAAATCAAATATCAGCTTTAAGGCAATCCCTGTAATCAGCATCGCAGCAAACTTTCTACGTCCGTATAAAATCATGAATTTTGATAGACCAAAACGAACGATCACATACGTAAGCAAGCTGACAGATAAGACGACTAAAATGAAAACTGGCTGGTTAAATACGAGCGCCAGATAACCTGGAACAACAAGTCCAGCTGGTACGATTCCTGTTTTTTCTGCAAAGATTAAACTAAGTAGAACACCTAAAATTAACGAGATATAAAGATCTGATCCGAACATTTTCTATATTTCCTCCTAGCTGACAAGCTGCTTAATTTTGTATTCTTGAATTTTTTCGATTAACGGTTCAGCGGCACCATGGATATTGCCGACTCCATAAACCACTCGATTATGAAGCTTTTTCTCAAGCATATTCATAATTTGTTCTGTAGATTGATATTCAAGGTTGTGTAAGTGGTCAGCCGGAATTTTCCCTTCCTCATATGCCTTTACGATTGGATCTGTTGTTTCACCAATTAAGACAAGATCACTTGCTTCAATATAAGGAAGTACATCCTCCGCAAACTGGATCGTTCTATCTACACGATCCGCACGGCAGTTCATGATAATAATCGGTTCATCTGTTGGATATCCAATTTCTTTCACACGCTTCCAAATATTCAATGTAGATGATGCGTCGTTTGCCGCAAATCCATTTACAAAGTGTCCAGGTGTTTTTGCGTCCATTAATGGTAGAATTCTCATCGCTCCTGGATCAGGCGGTGCATTTAACATTCCTCTAAATGCCGTATCTTCATCAATCCCTAATGCTTGGGCAACACCAAGCGCAAGTGAAGCATTATCTGGGAAAACCATGTACTCAAATTTCCGCAAAAACTCATCGGAAATCTTGGAATTATCTGCAACAATCACTTCTGTATTGCGTTTTTTCGCAATCTCTTTAAAGAAATCCGTATATTCACTATCCGTAATAACCAAGTGTCCATTGTAAGGAATTGTCGCTGTAAAGGCTTCTGCTATTTCATCAAGTGTCGGCCCCATGACGTCCATATGATCTTCAAGAACGTTTACGATTACGCCAATGTTTGCTTGAAGCAGCTCTTCCTGAAAGATAATTTGGTAATCTGGATTTACCGCCATACATTCACTAACGATGGCATTTGCTCCTCTTTCAACTGTTTCTCTCATAACTTCCTTCTGCTCTCCGATATTCGGTCCTTGCGGTTTCCTTTTAATCGGTTTCTCCTCTGGCGTATCCCAATAAATCATTCTTGCATCCGTTCCCGTTGTTTTGCCGACAGTTTTATAACCTGCCTCCATTAAGATACCGGTTGTCAATCTTGTGACGGTAGACTTTCCGCGAATACCATTAATATTGACGCGCACCGGCAGGGCATCGATATTTTTCTGATGACGCTTCTTTTCAATAAAGCCAATCCCCAACATGATGACACAGGCTATAACGATTAACCACATCGCTTATCTACATCTCCTTTTTTTATGAGTGTGATATGTAAATTCAATCAACAGTATATCTGTTCAGCATAAAATCACAATCGGTATTATGTAACATAATCTTTCACTTCCTCGTATGCCAAATTCCTCTAATCAGAAGGCTTTTTTGCCTACCCATCCATCAAATGAAAAGGCCAAAAGGCGGACAAAAATCAGCCTGAATTTCTGCTTAATTCAAGAGAAAGCGTTACCATCAATGATCGAAAAATCTTTTGTCCTTTTCTCCCTAATTTTTTCGACAATTTTTAAGATGTATTTTGAATCAATGTTTTAAATCCTTCTCTGCTCTATAACATCAGTCATATCAGCGCTTTAAATGAATAATGCGTGTTTTGGAATGTTTTATATTTTTGAACGAACAGGTTAGAAAGTCATCCTCATCTGCCAGAATGCTATGTGTTGACCTATGACAAAGGTCACCTCCAAAAAAATCAAGTCATCTGCTTCATTTCAGGTCACGAAAAATTGGGATAAGATGTAAAAGTTTAATCATTTAGGTGTATCTTCTCTTTACGAGATTCGCTCCTAATGACCTAAACAATGAAACATTATTCATTTGTTTTTATCAAGATTCATCATTTCTTAACATTTTTAATATGAATTTAGTTGAAAGTTGTCTGCTCATGTCATGCTTTCCCCAAAGGTGACGAATAAAATTCGCGTCTCCGCTTACACTAAGGTTAAAAAAACTGTGAGAGGAGGCTAAAGATGCCAAACACCAATGAGCAAACACGCTTGCATTTTTTATCAGGCAGCTTTGAAGAGAAAATTAGGATCCTGAAAAAAACCTTTCAGCAAAGCGGCGATTTTGAATACCGAGAGTTAATGGTCAATGAAACGAAATCTGTGCTGTTTTTTATTAAGACAAGAGTGGATGAAGGCAAACTAAACGATTTCATCATCGGAAATTTGTTAGGTACTCCTGGACAGCAGGATTATACAAAATCGCTTAGCACACTCGAAACAGGCGATTTGACGCTGATCACAGACAGTATTATTGCAGGAAGTATCGCCTTTCTTGATGAAAACTCCTCGCAGATCAAGTTATTTACTGTCGGACAGCCGCCGCTGCGCTCTATATCTGAGCCGTCTTCTGAAAGCATTATCGCTGGCGCACATGATGGATTTGTCGAAAGTTTGGACACAAATCTATATTTGCTACGATCCCACTTAAATGATCGAAAGCTTGCCATTCAGTATCATAAGGTCGGTACAAAATCGGAAACAAAGCTTGCAACGGTTTATATATCTGATATTGCCAATAAAGAAAATGTCGAAGAAATCAACAAACGGATTTCTTCTATTAAAGTAGACACACTGATAAGTCCTGGTTCTATCGTTGAGGCCATTGAGGAAGATTCATTTTCTATTTTCCCTCAGCTGATTGATACAGAACGTCCGGACAAGGTGAGATCTGCAATCCTTGAAGGCAGGATAGTCGTACTCATGGATGGCAGTCCAATGGCCATCATTCTGCCTATCACGTTTTTTAGCTTCTTTCAGTCACCAGATGATTATAATAGCCGCTGGATACCAGCTACGTTTATTCGTATTCTTCGCTATCTTGCCTGTATCATAGCAGTCATTTTGCCTTCTTTTTATATTGCTGTTATTTCGTTTCATTATGAGGTTGTCCCAGATGAACTAGCCATTACGATGAAGAACTCTATTATCGGCATTCCCTTTCCTCCATTAATAGAGGCTATGCTGATGGAGATCACGATTGAACTCATACGCGAGGCCGGGGTGCGTCTGCCTAAACCAATCGGGCAGACCATTGGAATCGTAGGTGGTTTGGTTATTGGGGATGCGGTTGTACAAGCAGGACTTATTTCGAATGTCCAAGTTATTGTCGTTGCTGTGACGGCTGTCGCTTCATTTGTACTTCCGTCGTTTGAAATGACGTCCACCATCAGGATGCTTCGGTTCCCGCTCATGTTTATGGCATCGATGTTTGGATTTATTGGCATTTCATTTGGACTGGCCATCGTCCTCATGAATCTATGCCGCCTAGAATCACTTGGGGTGCCGTACTTATCACCTGTTGCTCCATTTAACTGGCAGGACTTAAAAGACACCATCATTCGATTGCCTATGTGGATGTACAAACAGCGCCCAGTGTATTTGAATCCGCAAAAGAAAGAGCAAATTAAAAATTTGAGAGGGTGGAAAAACAATCATGAAGAATAAGATATCTCCCCCTCAGGCTGCTTTTTTTATCATTCAATCTCAAATTGGTGTTGGTATTTTAGCGCTCCCCCATTTGCTCATGAAAGACATGGGGCATGATGGCTGGATGGCGATTATTTTAGCGTGTTTTTTTATCCAGATCATCAATACCATTTTTCTTTATATCATCCACAAGTATCCTGAGACGTCATTTTTCCAAGCGCTGATTGAGGTCTTTGGAAAATGGATTGGACGCCTTTTGGTCACGCTCTATATGGTATACTTTGCCTCAGTTTGTATCGTGGTGCTGTCTATCTTCACAAGGATTCTTGGCATATGGGTGCTCCCGCTCACACCGAACTGGGTCATTAACCTATTACTCATGATATGTATTATCTATATCGCAAAGGAGAAAATTACAGCCATTGTCAGGTTTAACTTTATTTTGACACCCTTTATACTCTTCCTGTCTCTATTGATGTTCTATGCATTAAAAGGAACCAATATTGATTATCTCATGCCTTTTTTCCAAACGGATATTTCTCAATTCCGGCTTGGATTGAAGGACGTGGTGCTGTCAATGAATGGATTTGAAATGATTCTTGTCATCTCTCCACTGATGAAGGGCACCATTAAGCAACGATATAAAGTGATGACCATTTCAAATATATGTACGACGCTTTACTACCTATTTATTACATTAATCTGTTTTATGTTTTTCAGTCCGGCTGAGCTTGATATCATCCCGAATCCTGTGTTGTATCTATTAAAAACCATTACATTCGGAGTCATTGAGCGGACGGATTTAATTTTCCTAAGCTTTTGGGTCTTTGTCATTCTAGCCACACTGAGTAATTATCTGTACTTTTGTGCAAATGGTGTGTCCAGTATTCTGAAGAAGAAAAATCACAAAAAATATGTCTACTATTTTGCCATTTTGATTTATGCTGCCAGCTGTTTTCTTTCAACTGATAATTTTAGAATTCAGCGCTTCAATGACTTTACCACCGTTGCACAATATTCATTTATTTACACACTTCCGATCATTATGGCCGTTATCATTTTGATCAAACACCGAATAGGGAAGGTGAAATCACATGCATCATAGGTACATGTTGACACTGCTCATGTGTGTTTCCCTCTTTTTCATGCCAGGCTGCTGGGATCAAAACCTATTAAAAGATATCTCTCTTGTTTTAACTTCAGCTGTTGACAAAGGAGAGGATGACAATGCAAAATACTCGATTACCTATCGAAAGGTGCAGCAGTCTCAAAGTATGCAGCAAGGGAATACTGGCAGCTATTTAACCACTGTTCTCACAACCGAAGCGCCTACTTTAAGAAAAGCAAGAAGTAACTTTAGCCGGAGTGTAGACCAAAAAATAGATATGTCGAAAATGCGGGTGATGCTGATCGGTGATGATTTTGCCAAGCAGCGGATGCTCCCTTACTTAGATATGTTTTATCGCGATCCGAAAAGTCCTTTGCTCGCAAACATGGCTGTGGTGCAAGGAGGAAGCTGTGTGGAATTGATCAATCAGCTGCTCAAAGAAAAACTCATTGTAAGCGACTATTTAAACAACCTGATCACTTCTGCATCACACTCCTCTCAAGTTTCACCTAAAAACATTCAAAACGTAAGATCCAAAATGCTGCAAACCGGGGAGGATTTCACACTGCCGTTGCTCTACTACGATAAATCAAAAAAGTTAACGAGTGTGAGAGGGGTTGCCTTATTTGATAATGAGAAAAAGAAAGGTGAACTGTATGCTCAGGATGCCATCTTGCTCACCATCATGGATGGGAAAATGGGCAATTATGCAAACTTCACTAAAAAAGTAAGAAATGATATGAAATCAAAGGAGAACAATTACATCACCATTCAAGTAACCGATTCAAAGAGAGACATCAAAATCGTCAATCCTGATCACCGAAACGTAACCTTCTCTCTTGAGTTTGAATTCACCACCTCTGTTCTTGAATATCCGAAAGACAATTTAGATACTGACAAGAAAATTGAAATGTTAAACAAAAGGCTGTCAGCTATTTTGACAAAAGACGCCGAAAAAGTCATTGCAGCCCTGCAAGAGGCGAATTCTGACGTCCTCAGTCTTGGCAGAAAATATCGGGTAAGACACTATGATGAATATATGAAAATGAACTGGGTCACCGATTATCCAAGTGTGAAAATTATTCCAAAAGTGAAAGTGAACATTACACAAACAGGTATTATTAGTTAAGAAAAGGAAGAAGGCATCTTTCTTTTCTTTTTTTATTTTTTTTAGATTGTCATTTCGATGCATTCGTGATAATCTATCTCTGTAAACGGTTACACATTCACGAAGGGAGGCACTCCATTGGCTACAATTAAAGATGTTGCAAAAGCTGCACAAGTGTCTGTTGCCACTGTTTCACGCGTGCTCAACGATACTGGCTATGTCCATACAGATACGAAAATCCGCGTGACACAAGCGATGCAGGAGCTGAACTACTTTCCCAATGAAGTCGCTAGATCCCTTTTCAAAAGAGAATCACGCTTAATCGGTTTGATCTTACCTGATATCACAAACCCCTTTTTCCCTCAGCTGGCTAGAGGCGTTGAGGATGAGATTCATGCACACGGTTTTCGGTTATTATTTGGGAACAGTGATGAAGACCGTGAGAAGGAAATGGCTTACTTACAAACCTTTAAACAAAATCAAGTGGTTGGTGTCATCGCGGTCACAAATGAACCCGAATCAGATATATACAAAGATGACGATCTGCCTGTTGTGTTCTTAGATCGAACCGTTCCACATGCACCTTCCGTCTTTGCAGATGCTGCAGCTGGCGGGAAAATGGCCGCTATGGAATTAATCAACCGCGGCAGCCGTCAGATCACATTGCTGAAAGGACCTGCACACCTGCAAACAGCGAGGCAGAGATTCAAAGGCGCACTCGACGTTCTCACGGAAACAGGTGTCGATTTTCATGTGATGTCTAATGCTTCATTTTCCTTTCAAGAAGCCCAAAAAAGCGCCAAAGCCCTTTTTCAGCTGTATCCTGAAACAGATGGCATCATTGCGAGCAATGACATCGTTGCAACAGCAGTTATACACGAAGCGCTTCGGACTGGAAAAACCATTCCTGGAGACGTTCAAATCATTGGATTTGATGATATTCCGCAAAGTGAGCTGCTCTTTCCTTCCTTATCGACCATTAGGCAGCCCGCCTATGATATGGGAAAAGCAGCGGCACAGCTGTTAATCAAAGCGATTCAGAAACAACCGATAGATCAATCAGTTATCCAAATGCCCGTCTCTTTTATTGAACGAGAGACCACAAGAAAGGTGGATTCACAATGAGTCATATTGTCGTAGTAGGAAGCTGTTCAATGGATTTAGTCGTCACATCAGATAAACGGCCAAATGCCGGTGAAACGGTTTTAGGCGAATCTTTTAAAACTGTCCCCGGCGGAAAAGGGGCCAATCAAGCAGTCGCAAGTGCCAGACTCGGTGCAGATGTATACATGGTCGGCCGAGTTGGTGATGACACTTATGGTCAGGATATTCTGAGTAATTTACAAGCACAAGGTGTCCGCACCACTTATATGAAACCGGTTACCGAAATGGAGAGCGGCACAGCTCATATCATTTTAGCAGAGGGTGATAACAGCATTGTCGTGGTCAAAGGAGCAAATAATGAGGTCACTCCTGACTATGTCAGTGATGCTCTTTCTACGATTGATGATATTGGGATGGTTCTTATTCAGCAGGAAATACCTGAAGAAACGGTCGAAGCTGTCTGCGCGATTTGCAGTGAAAAAGAAATCCCTGTGATTTTAAACCCTGCACCAGCACGCAAAGTATCGCAGCAGGTTTTAGAGCAGGCTGCCTACATCACGCCGAATGAGCACGAAGCTGTTCTCATCTTTGATGGTCTCCCAATCGAAGACGCCTTGCGTCAATACCCTAACAAATTACTGATCACAGAAGGGAAAAATGGCGTTCGATATTTTGACGGATCAAAAGAAGTATTAGTTCCAGGCGTTCCTGTCGAAGCAGTCGATACAACAGGTGCTGGCGATACCTTTAACGGAGCCTTCGCTGTAGCCCTAACAGAAGGCAAACCCCTCTACGACGCACTTGCCTTTGCCAACCTTGCAGCATCAATGTCTGTCACAAAGTTTGGTGCACAAGGCGGCATGCCAACAAGAGAAGAATTGGAGAAAAAGAAATGAAAAAAAACGGTATCCTAAACAGCCATATCGCCAAGGTGCTTGCTGACCTTGGCCACACAGATACAATCGTCATCGCAGATTGCGGTCTCCCTATTCCAGAAGGTCCAGTGAAAATTGATCTGGCGTTATCGATCGGCACACCGTCCTTTCAGGAGGTTACCTCCCTCCTGCTTCAGGAAATGGCCGTTGAAAACATCACCGTGGCTAGTGAAATCAAAGAAGCCAATGAGCGAGATCATCTATTTCTAAAGAAAGCGTTCTCAAAGTCATTACATGATGTAGACCATGAGACGTTCAAAGACATGACCAAACAGGCAAAAGCAGTCATTCGAACGGGTGAAGCCACCCCTTACGCAAACTGCATTCTCCATGCCGGTGTCATCTTTTAAAAGGAGGAACCAGATATGAACATTGAGATGCATAACATTCACAAGGCTTTTGGAAAAAACACCGTTCTCTCCGGGGTCTCCTTTGACCTCGTCACTGGTGAAGTTCACGCACTTATGGGCGAAAATGGAGCGGGAAAATCAACTTTAATGAACCTGCTCACAGGTCTTTATTCATTAGATCAAGGATCGATTCAAATCGACGGAAAAGAAACCGCTTTCAAAAATCCGAAGGAAGCGGAACAGCATGGCATCGCCTTTATTCACCAAGAGCTTAACATTTGGCCAGATATGACCGTCTTGGAAAACCTATTCATCGGAAAAGAAATATATACAAAGCTTGGACTGCTGGACACAAAGAAAATGAAGGTCCTCGCCCAAGCGCAGCTGAACCGATTGTCTGTGAACCTCTCGCTTGATCAAGAGGCAGGCAGTTGTTCTGTTGGGCAAAAACAGATGATTGAGATTGCCAAGGCATTAATGACCGATGCAAAGGTCATCATCATGGATGAGCCAACGGCCGCTCTAACAGAACGTGAAATTGAAAAGCTCTTCCAAGTCATCGAATCTCTCAAAAAAGAAGGCGTTTCTATCGTCTATATTTCTCACCGTATGGAGGAAATCTTTGCAATCTGTGACCGGATTACGATTATGCGTGATGGGAAAACAGTCGATACGAAAGCCATCCCTGAAACGAATTTCCATGAAGTCGTCAAAAAAATGGTCGGCCGAGAATTAACAGATCGATACCCTGAGCGAACGCCTTCGACAGGAGAGATTGCCCTCGAGGTGAAACAAGCGACGAGAAAAGGGCAATTTGAAGACATCAGCTTCTCAGTCAAAGCTGGAGAAATCGTCGGTGTCGCAGGCTTAATGGGCGCTGGCCGGACCGAAATGATGCGGTCGCTGTTTGGTCTCGATCCTCTTGATCAAGGGGAAATCTGGGTTCATGGGAAAAAGGCTGTCATTAAAAAACCAAGTGATGCCGTCAAGCTCGGCATCGGCTTTATCACAGAGGATCGCAAGGATGAAGGACTGATGCTTGATGCATCCATCCGAGAAAACATTGGTCTGCCGAACTTAAAAAGCTTCTCTCCAAAGGGACTGATTGATAAGAAAACTGAACAGGATTTTGTTGATCTGCTCATCAAAAGATTGACGATTAAAACGGCTTCCTCTGACATTTCTGCCCGAAGTCTCTCAGGTGGAAATCAGCAAAAAGTCGTCATCGCCAAATGGATCGGCATACAGCCAAAGGTGTTGATTTTAGATGAACCGACACGAGGTGTTGACGTCGGAGCGAAACGAGAAATCTACCAATTAATGAATGAACTGACCGATCGAGGTGTTGCCATTTTAATGGTCTCCTCTGAACTCCCAGAAGTTCTAGGAATGAGCGATCGAGTTCTCGTCATTCATGAAGGAACCATCAGCGGAGAATTAGACAAAACAGAAGCTACACAGGAACGAATCATGACACTAGCTACAGGAGGGAAGTAACATGAAACCACTTACTTCAAATGGACGATTTGACAACATCATGCAAAAGCTTGGGCCATTCTTAGGACTCATCATCCTTGTCGCCATTGTTTCTATTTTAAATCCGGCCTTTTTAGAGCCATTAAACATTTTAAACTTACTGAGACAAATCTCCATTAATGCCCTCATTGCCTTTGGGATGACGTTTGTTATTTTAACTGGAGGCATTGATTTATCTGTCGGGGCCATTCTAGCACTGTCCAGTGCACTGACTGCCGGCTTTATCGTTTCTGGCCTGGACCCGATTTTAGCCATTATCGCCGGCTGTATCATCGGTGCCGTTCTTGGGATGATCAACGGTCTTTTAATCACAAAAGGAAAAATGGCTCCTTTTATCGCAACACTTGCTACGATGACAATTTTCAGAGGATTGACACTCGTTTATACAGACGGAAACCCGATTACTGGACTTGGCTCTAACTATGCATTCCAATTATTCGGCCGCGGATATTTCTTAGGTATTCCTGTTCCAGCAATCACGATGCTTCTCACCTTTATCGTACTTTGGGTGCTGCTTCATAAAACGCCTTTCGGCAGAAGAACATATGCGATCGGCGGGAATGAAAAAGCTGCGCTCATTTCAGGAATAAAAGTACCGCGCGTAAAAATTATGATCTATTCATTAGCAGGCTTCATGTCTGCTTTAGCAGGTGCAATCTTAACATCTCGTCTAAACTCAGCCCAGCCAACAGCTGGTACGTCCTACGAACTTGATGCAATTGCTGCCGTTGTACTTGGCGGGACAAGTCTGTCTGGCGGAAGAGGACGAATTGTCGGTACACTGATCGGGGTGCTCATCATCGGTGTCCTGAACAATGGTATGAACTTACTTGGTGTTTCATCATTCTATCAATCTGTTGTAAAAGGGATTGTCATCTTGATTGCAGTCCTATTAGACAGAAAGAAATCTGCTTAAGGAGGCAGCTGCTATGAAAAAATATCTTATTCTTATCCTGACTCTCTCATTATTCATGCTTTCTGCCTGCTCACTTGAACCGCCAGAGTGGGCCAAGTCATCAAAGGATGGCAAGAAAAAAGACATCAAAATCGGGCTGTCGATCTCGACGTTAAATAACCCATTCTTCGTTTCTTTGAAAAACGGCGTGACAAAAGAAGCGAAAAAGCTAGGCATTGAAGTTGTGATCGCAGATGCACAAAATGATTCAGCTAAACAAACAAGTGATGTAGAAGACCTCATTCAGCAAGGAGTTGACGCATTGCTCATCAACCCAGCTGATTCATCTGCTATTTCAACCGCTGTCGAATCAGCGAATGCTTCAGATATACCGGTTATCACATTAGACCGCTCAGCCGAAAATGGAAAGGTAGAAGCCCTTGTCGCCTCAGATAACGTCAAAGGCGGCGAAATGGCAGCTAACTTCATCATCGATAAGGTTGGTAAAGGAGCAAAGGTCGCTGAACTAGAAGGTGTACCAGGCGCTTCCGCGACACGCGAGCGCGGAAAAGGATTCCATCAAATTGCGGATAAAGATCTAAAGGTAACAGCCAAACAAGCTGCTGATTTCGACCGGACAAAAGGACTGAATGTCATGGAAAACCTCCTTCAAGGAAACCCTGACATTAAAGCTGTTTTTGCCCACAATGATGAAATGGCACTTGGCGCGCTAGAGGCAATTCAAAGCTCTGGAAAAGACATTCTCGTCGTTGGCTTTGACGGAAACGAAGATGCACTCAGCTCAATCAAAGCAGGAAAGCTCTCCGCAACGGTCGCACAGCAGCCGGAGCTGATCGGTCAGCTGGCAGTCGGCGCTGCAAACGACGTATTAAAAGGGGAAAAAGTACAAAAGAACATCGCAGCTCCACTGAAACTAGAACAAAAGAAATAAACAGAAACCCCCGATTTCCCTCGGGGGTTTCTGTTTATCTGCCAGCTTTATTTTTTTAATGGCTGGCCAGCATCATAAATATGGCTAATAATTGGATTGAAATCTATTTCAAATTTACTCAATATTAGTTTGAAAAACCTTATAAATAGTTTAAACAAGAATACATAGCCAATTAATGTACCTAGAAGGTTATAAATTATATCATCGATATCTACCACCCTAAAGGAATAACCCGCATATAATCCAACAATCAGTTGGAAACCTTCAAATAATATTCCAACTAACAAACCTACTGAAAAGATCTTTTTAAATGTTGCCTTAATTAAAAATGGTAAACCAAAACCTAAAGGTATTGTCATGAATACATTATAAAAACTGGCTAAACTAACACCTTCACTAAAAGGAATTACATTCATTTCTACTAAGACATTATTTTTCCCACCGAATACTTCTTTGAAATTCTCTCGTTGAGTTTCATCTATAGTAATTGGGAATTGTGTTAAATTTATAACATGATATACATAGAAAGTCATAATTGAAAAGAACAATAAATATGTATAACTTTTCTTATACTTAAGTTTGAGCAAGGCTGCAAAAGCTATATATATAAATAAAAAACTATAGAGTATCCAGCCTTCAAAAAATATAATCATAATGTAGCTCTCCTAGCAAATAAAACAGAAGAGAATTTATAAATAAATTCTCTTCTGTTTTATTAATTATATACTTTCCCAGAACCTTTTAAGTGTCTTCCGTCTATTTCTATTTTATATACAAACAAATAATATTTATTTCCTCCACCAAGACCTTTAAATGTACCAGAGACCTTATTGCTACTTCCATTCGCATTAGGTCTAGATGTCACTGTACCAAAGCTGTTTCCTGTTGTCTTGTTTCTTAGTTCATAATATACTAAATTAGGTCCCTTCGCATTAGGTAATTTTTTAGATTGCCATTGACTTCCTGAAATTTTGGCTGATCCTTTACTTAGAGTATAATATTTCCCTAAATCAGATCCATTCACAGCTCTCTTTTCCATCGTAAAACTATATTGATTAGTTTTAGCAAATGTCGGGACAACCATCACAAAAGAAAATAATACTAACATCACTACTGAAAATACTCTTGATTTTTTCAACTTTCACAACACCTTTTCTATAAATTTTGATGACTATCAATTCCAAAATTTATAATACCATATGTTCATATTAAAAAAAACCCTTAATTTACATATTTATCTTAT
>NZ_LGYN01000013.1 GCF_001307105.1 Bacillus australimaris
AGGTTCGAGTCCTACCTGCGGAGCCATGCTTCCATAGCTCAGTAGGTAGAGCACTTCCATGGTAAGGAAGAGGTCAGCGGTTCGAGCCCGCTTGGAAGCTTTCCTCTATATGTTGATATGACAAGGTTTCTCGATGATGAGAAGGCTTTTTTTTATGTCTTTTTTTATTTTGCGGGGGACGTATAAAGGAGAGGTATCAAGCAATTGGCGTCCAGGTGGACGTAGTTGGAATGGATACATCAAGTCGAAAGCTTGTGAAACAAGTGAATGGTTCTTAAAAAGGCCTTTCTGTCTGTTACAATAGAAAAGGTAAGAAAGTGAAGGATGGAGGTGGCCGGCATGCTTGTGCGTCTGAACCAAGTGCTCGGCCGGATGATGCCACTTATTACGCCTTTTAGTGTGTTACTTGGTGTTTTATTGGCGGCCTATTTAAAGGATTTTACGTTTTTGGTGCCATGGGTATTTGCTGTTATGACCTTTGCGGGGAGCTTGTCTTCTACTTTTTCAGCTTTAAAACATACGGTGATGCACCCATTGCCTTTGATTTTATCGTTTATGATTTTGCACGTGCTGATGCCCCTTTATGCATGGTCAGCGGGGCATTTGATATTTGCGGGTGATGCCATGACGATCACCGGTTTGACGCTTGCAATGGTGATTCCAACAGGTGTCTCTAGTTTAATATGGGCCGCAATGTATAAAGGGAATGTTGGGTTAACGTTATCTATCATTTTAATTGATACATTGCTTTCGCCATTGATTGTGCCAGCCAGTTTGTCAGTTTTGGCCGGTACACAGGTTCATATGGACATAGTGGCCATCATGAAAGGGCTGTTTGGGATGATTGTGCTTCCATCTATTTTAGGAATGCTCGTTCGTCAGTATGCAAAGCCATCGATGACGAAAATGATCAGTCAGACACTGTCGCCTTTTTCAAAAATAGGCTTGTTTGTAGTAGTGTCGATTAACAGTTCTGTTGTTGCGCCATACTTGCGTGAACTGAATGCTGCATTTTTTAGCAAAGCAGCAACTGTGTTTGTCATTGCGATGAGCGGATATGCATTTGCGTGGTTGATTGGAAAGGCGATGAAATGCACTCAAGGAGAGATTGTGGCCATCGTGTATACGGGCGGTATGAGAAACATTAGTGCGGGGGCTGTGCTTGCCACTAGCTTTTTCCCGCCTGCTGTCGCTGTCCCTGTGGTGATTGGCATGCTGTTTCAGCAAGTGCTTGCTGCTTTGTTTGGCTTCTTACTCAATCGTTTTGAGCTGAAAGCACCTGCTGTGACTAATTCTTTATCATGAAAAAACCTCCATCCTTTGAGAGATGGAGGTTTTTTGCGATTTAATAGATCAGATATTTCTTCCGTTTTTTTTCAAAAGTTTTGAGGTCGTGATGATAGCGTTTCATGATGGTTTTGACAGAAGTCCCTTGATTGATTTCTTCTTTGATCCAGCCATTCCCGATGAGTTTATCAAAGCTGCCTGTTTGAAGGAACTGAAAGTCATTGGGGTATAAATCATGTATTGCTTTGATAATGGATAATCCCGTTTTTACCGCTTCGAAGGAAGAGCGGTCTGTGACGTATAACTGCACACCGTGAGATAGCGTACCGGCATGTTTAGAAAAAGTGGGGGTGAATGAAACGGGTCTAAATTGAACTCCTTTCAGTTTTAGCTGATTTAAATGATCTGCTAGTTCGCTGCTATTGATATATGGAGCACCAATGAGCTCGAACGGTTTTGTGGTTCCTCTGCCTTCAGAGACATTTGTACCTTCAATTAATCCTGTGGCGGGATATACAAAGGTACTATCTACTGTCGGCATATTAGGGGAAGGAAGAACGAACGGCAGCTTCGTGTCATCGAACGTCATGGACCGTTTCCAATTTTTCATTTTGATGACTGTGACATCAGCATTGATATGAAACTCTTTGTTAAAGAAGTTTGCGAGCTCACCAGTGGTCATTCCATGCCTTAAGGGTATTGGATAGAGCCCTACAAATGAGGCGTGTTCAGGCTCTAATACAGGTCCTTCTACATTTAGTCCACCAATGGGATTTGGGCGGTCTAGGACAACAAAGGGAATGTTGTTTTCTTTTGCGGCTTCCATGGCGTAGGCCATCGTGTAAATATAGGTGTAATAACGAGCACCGACGTCTTGGATATCAAACAGCAAAACATCTACATTTTTGAGCATGTCAGGAGTTGGTTTTCTTGTTTTTCCATAGAGTGAGTAAACAGGAAGACCTGTTTTCTCATCGGTATATGATTCGACGCCTTCTCCTGCTTGTGCATCGCCGCGTACGCCGTGTTCAGGTCCATATAAAGCCGTGAGCTTGATATTTGGATGTTCAAATAGGAGATCGACACTACTTTTCATATTTGTATCAATGCCAGTCGGGTTGGTAATGAGACCAACCTTTTTTCCTTTTAGCCATGAAAGATTGCTTGAGAGTAGTGTTTCGATCCCTGTTTTGACTGCTGCTTTTTTTCTTTTTGTGTCTGTTCGTTCTTGATCTTCGAAAGAGGCGGCGGTTAATGTGCTAATCATGAGAATGCTTGCGAGTATCAAGCTTGCTGTTTTCTTCAAGAGAATCCCTCCTATTTGATCTGTTTCCCTTTTAAGTTGAGTCCATAGCCAAATGGATAAAGGGTTTGATTTGGATGTGTGACAGATGGGATATCAACAGGCAATTTGCCCTTCGGAGATGCCGCGCCAAATATCACTTCTAGTCCAGCAGGAATATTTGGCTGGTTGAATTGTCCGTTTGAGTAGCCCTTAAAACCGTAAACAGCCAGTAGGGCATCGGCTTCTTCAAAATTTGCCGCATCATAAGGGTTTCGAAGACTCATGATGACCATTTTTTTGTTTTGTGCTGCTGCTTCTTTCATGACTGCACGAGGGAAGGCGGTTGCCCATTTTTTCGGGTCCTGGACATTGTCATCAATTACGCCATCATTCACAGCTGGGTCATTCTGGACAACGTAAGAGCCAGTAATGACATAGTCAGCTTCTTGAATCAGCTTTGCTGTTTCTTTGGAGAATGTTTTATCTGCAAAAGCATATGACTGGATACGTACAGGCTTGATTTTTTTTTGTTTAATGAGAGACTCAATCGTGACAGACATTGCTTTCGTTTGGTCTTCATAAGGAGCCATGATCATGATTTTGTCATTCTTTTTAGGCTTGAAAGGTAAGGTCTTATTGTTGTTTTTAAGCAGAGTAATCCCTTCGCGCGCCATTTTTTGTTCGGCTTTACGGTGCGACTTTTTCCCAACGACTTGAGTAGCTTTATTGATTTTCTTCTCAAGACTGATTGGTTTTTTCGAAGAAATAATGCCTCGTTTGATTTTTAATTGAATGATTTTCTCGACAGATTCATTGATCTGTGACATCTGAATCTCTTTCTTTAAAATCGCTTGTTTTACAGCATTGAACACATTCTCTAGGTTTTTTTCTGTTTTTAGTGAGGTAACTGGTGCTGGCATGAGGGCGATGTCAACGCCTGCCTTAATGGCCATCACTACGGCTTCTTCCTGTCCGAAATTATCTGCAATCGCTTTCATATTTAGAGCGTCTGTCACAACAACGCCTTGAAAGCCCATCTCTTCTTTTAATAAATGTGTAATGACTTTTTTTGATAGGGTTGCTGGAACCATGATGTCCTCGCCATCTTTTTTGCTTTCATACGTTGTGTCATCGATGGCAGGAAACTGAACATGAGCGGTCATGACCATATCTGCACCAGCGTTGATCGCTTGTTGAAAAGGATACAGCTCAACCCGTTTTAAACGATCTAGGTCATGTTCTACGAGCGGCAAACCGTAGTGACTATCAACGGCTGTATCACCATGCCCTGGGAAATGCTTTAGTGTGGAAATGGTCTTTTCTTTTTGAAGTCCTTTCATGGTTTGAAGACCCAGTCTAGTGACAAGAGCGGGATCAGAGCTAAAGGAACGGACACCAATGACGGGGTTGTTAGGGTTATTATTTACATCGAGAACAGGAGAGAAGTTTGTATTGATCCCTAAGGCATTTAATTCTTTTCCGATGATTTTTCCTGTATCATACGCATTTTTCTTGCTTCTAGAGGCACCAATCGACATATTTCCTGGGAAATGTGTTCCCTTTTGTAATCTTGTGACGATTCCGCCTTCCTGATCAATGGATATGAGTAAAGGAATATCTGGTGAAGCTTTTTGAAATTCGTGGGTAAGTTTGACGGTTTGTTTCGTATCAACGACATTCTCGGCAAATAAGATGACACCGCCTAGATGATATTTTTTTACAAGGTGAGATACTTCTTTATTCATCTTTGTTAAGCCTGTAGGCGCGGATTCATCTTTTGTTTGCCAATTGCGAAAGTCTGGCATGAGCATTTGGCCTATTTTTTCATCCAGTGACATGTCCTGTGCCATTTGTCTGGCGGTTGGCAGAGAGGCAGAGCTAACCTTTTCCGTTGGAATGGAAGAGGTTAGCAGGGCAAAAACCAATGCAGCGGGGAAGAGAGATTTCAGCATCGAATTCCTCCTTTTACTTAAAAGATTCGTAGATTGCGGTCATGATGCTTCCATAAGTACCAGTTGGGAACAGGTCACCTTCAAATTGATTAGGATTGGTTTCTGGTGAAACAACGGGTGAATGTTTCTTATTCGTCAGCAAGACGATACCTAAATTGTATTTTGGATCAATCAATGTCATGGTGCCGGTCCAGCCAGTATGTCCATAGGCTTCGTTGCTTGCATATTTTCCAAACATCCATTCCATGTCAGTATGGCCGTTTTTTCGCCAGCCTAGCCCGTAGGTTGGGTTTGTATCAGAGGAGGCTGTAAAGAGATCGATAGAAGCTTGATCAAAGATGGTTGTTTTTCCATAGCCTCCTTTGTTAAGCATCAATTGGAGCAGTACGGCCATATCTGAAGTGTTCGAGAAAAGTCCAGCATGACCTGAGACACCAGCCATTGAGTAATATGCTTTCTCGTCGTGCACTTCACCCAGCAGCGTGTACCGGCGGATGTTTTCAAAATCGATGACACCATCCCGCGAATTGCCTAAACGTTCGGTCGCTGCAAAATGCTTTGGTTTGAATCCTTTTTGCAGCGGATTGAACATTGTATGTTTGAGACCTAGCGGCCGATAGATGGTCGATTCTACATACTGGTCAAGAGGCATGCCTGTTTTTTTCTCGATGATCATGCCAAGTAGCATGTAATCAATGTCGCTATAAATGTGCTGTGTTCCTGGTGTATATTGCAGCGGCACCTTTGGCAGCCATTTCATTGTTGTTTTTCTGTCTTGGGAGAAAAAAGAGCCAGCCGATTCTTTGCTATAAAATAAGACACTGGAAGGGAGACCAGCAGAATGGGTGAGAAGATCCTTTACACGAAGCTGGTCTTTGCCAGTTACCTTTGCATCTGGTTCATCCTGAAAATCTGGCAGGATGGCCTGTATTTTTTCGTTCACATCCAGTTTTTGCTCGTAAACAAGCTTTTGCAGAGCATAGTTGGTCGCATACATTTTTGTATTGGATGCCAAATCAAACAGTGTATCCTTTTTCATTTTCTTATATGATCTGAGTTCTGTTGTGCCTTCGTATTTTTGCCGGTAGCCATAGGCTTTTTGGTGGACGATCTTTCCGTCCTTGATAATAATGAGCGCGGCTCCTGGAAATCCTGCTTTGATATCGTCTTGTATCATTTGATCAACCTTCCTAAGCTGCCTGGAAGAAAAACCTACTTGTTCCGGTCGTTTTGCTTTTTTTAAGACGGGATATTCTTCAGGTGCTGTTTTAGACAAAGACGGTACAGGATGGGAGCTAGTTGCAAATGTTTGTACTGGTAATCCAAGGAGCATGAACAGACATGTTATCAAAAGAAAACATTTCTTCAAGGTCTAGACCTCCTTATTGATTGTGATCCTCGAATTCAACAGCCATGTCATCATGAAATCCAAATAAGTATGTGAAGAAAAATCCAGCGGCATACGCGATAAATAGTCCAATTAAGTAAAGAAGCATTTGATGTGTGTGAACGATAAAGGTTAACGGGAGACCTGATACACCAATCGCCTTCGTCGCAATTTGGAAGTAGGCTTGGAATGCACCGCCGATTCCTGCGCCAAGACAAGCGGTGAGAAATGGTCGTCCAAGCGGGAGTGTGACACCGAAAATGAGTGGTTCACCAATGCCTAGCATCCCTGAAGGAAGTCCACCTGCAATGGCTCTTTTGAGTTTTTTCTTTTTTGTTTTCATATAAATGGCGAATGCAGCGCCTACCTGTCCTGCGCCGCCCATAGCGAGAATCGGCAGGAGCGGGTCATCTCCAATTGAATTGATGAGTTCCATATGGATCGGTGTCAGCCCTTGGTGAAGTCCTGTTACAACAAGAGGAAGGAAGGTCGCACCAAGAACAAATCCAGCGAATATTCCGCCAATATTTAATAGATAAGTCAGTCCTGAGGTGATGGCATCAGATATAAAGCCGCCGACTGGCATGAAGACAACGTACGTGAAAATGCCTGTAATGAGTAGTGTGATGGTTGGTGTGACGATGATATCAAGTGATTGCGGGACGAAGCGTCTAATTCGTGTTTCCACAAGTGCCATAAAGATGGCGGCTAGAAGAACACCGATGAGTCCGCCTCTGCCTGGCAAAATATTTGTGCCAAATAACATAATGTCTGCGGAGGCTGGGTTAATAATGAGGATACCAGCTAATGCGCCTAATGCAGGAGAGCCTCCAAATTCCTTTGCGGCATTTGTTCCGACTAATATACCAAGATAAGCGAACAGGCCTGAACCAATAACCGTTAAAATAATTGCCGCTTGAGATTTTCCATCAAGCCAGCCCGCTTGCACGATTGCTTTTGTAATTCCTGTAATAAGCCCTGAGGCAACCAGTGCCGGAATAATGGGAATGAAAATGCTGGCAATCCGTCGTAAGAACAGTTTGAACGGTGTGCGGTTCTTTTGAGAAATGGCTTGCTTGTTTTTTTGCGCTTCATTGTTTAAATCATAGGAGCCAGAGGCATTTAGCAGCTGTTCAAATGCATTTGATACCTGATTGACAACACCAGTGCCTAAAATGATTTGAAGCGTTTCTGCTTCGACGACGCCAATGACGCCATCGAGCTCTTTGATTGCTGTGATGTGCACTTTTTCATTGTCAATCGGTGTAATTCGGAGACGTGTCATACAATGTGTGTGGGAAGAGATATTTTCAGAACCACCACAGAGTGAAAGGATGTCTTTCGCCAACTGCTGATATTTCTTTTGATGACTCATGTTGAATCCCCCTTTGATTTTCGTTTCATGGAGCGGATGGCATGTCTTGTCTTGTCGATATATTGCGCTGTCTCTTCATATTGACGGGAAGCTAAACTGAGGAACAAGACATCAATTAAGTAGAGCTGTGCCATTCTAGAGGAAGTGGCAGCACTGCGAAAAGGTGCTTCATTGGAACCGGACGTCGATAGATGAACGTCACATAAAGCAGAAACGCTTGTATGGCCTGGATGCGTTAAAGCAATGGTTTTCACTTGATTATCTTTCGCGAGCTGAAGGGCTTGAATGATGTCTAGCGTTTCGCCTGAAAAGGATATACCAAACACAATGTCATTTTTTCCTGCATTTGCGATGACGGTGGATGCGAGATGCATGTCAGTGAAGGCTGTCGCTGCATAGTTAATTCTGAGAAATTTCTGCTGGGCATCAGCTGCGACGATGCCAGATGCACCAACACCGATAAAATGAATTTGGTTTGCATGCAGCAGTAATTGAACAGCTTTTTCTAATGCATCAGCATTTAATATAGAAGCGGTGTCCTTAATCGATTGAATCGAGTTTCCTGCTGTTTTTTGAATAATGGATTGAAGCGGTTCATCTTGTTCGATATCTCTGTAACCTTGTTTATCATCATGCATTAAGTCTCCAGCGATTCGCATTTTTAAATCGTGATAGCCATCCAGCCCGAGAGATTTACAAAGACGGATGACGGCAGAGCTGCTTGCGCCGGCTGCCTGACTGATTTCGTGTACTGTGCTTTTAATGACTTTTTCAGGATGGGCAAGGATATAGTCTGCAATGATTTTTTCAGATTGGGGAAGCTTTGATTTGATTGTGTGTAGTAGGGTAAGTCCGCCTGCTGACATGAGTTCTGCCTCCTTTAGTATTGATGGCGTGATATGGCTTGGTCGATATGGCCATTCGTTTTGTTGAGTAAGTTCTTGGCTGTTTTTTTGTCTGTGTTTGTTTGGAGCATGACGATGGCGGTTTTGACTTCTAAGTCTGCCGCTTCAAGAGTCTTTTCGGCTTGTTCGTAGGAAGCATTTGTGACATGTTGAATGATGGTGATAGCGCGTTCTTTTAATTTATGATTGCTGACTTTTACATCAACCATCAGGTTTTCATATACTTTGCCTTGTCTGATCATGACAGACGTGGAAAGCATATTTAAAATCATTTTATGAGCGGATGCGGCTTTCATTCGTGTTGACCCAGTGATGGCTTCTGGTCCTACAATGACTTCAATGGCGCAGTCTGCCAGGGCGCTGATTTCTGCATGTTCATTGCAGCTGAGGGCTACTGTTTTTGCTCCAATTGATTTTGCATAATTTAAAGCGCCGATGATATAGGGTGTCCTGCCGCTGGCAGCAATACCGACGACTGTATCTTTTGATGTCAGGTGAATGTGAACTAAATCCTGTTTGCCTGCTTCTTCACTGTCTTCCACATCTTCGGCAGCTTGAGAAAAAGCAGCGTCTCCGCCGGCCATAATACCTACAATCACATCAGGTGAGACGCTATAGGTTGGGGGACATTCGACAGCATCCATTACGCCAATTCTGCCGCTTGTTCCGGCGCCTAAATAAACGAGTCTGCCTCCATTTGAGATGGATTCATAGGCAAAGTCACTTGCTGTTTTGACATGTGGAAGTACAAGGTTGACTGCTTGAGCGACCTTCATATCTTCTTCATTGATCATTTGGAGCATTTCAAGCGGATCTGCTTGTGAAATTCCCATTGTGTTTGGGTTTCTTGATTCTGTTGTCAAAGAACGCAATTGAGATGGATGCATGTGACATTCCTCCTTATTTCTTCATTTTCAGTATATTGAGTTTGATATGAAATTTCAATATTATATTTGAATATTGAAATTATATTTCAGTGGAAATGTTGAATGAATAGGGGGTAAATAGTTAGAAAATAAAAAAAATAAAAATCCCCTTTACAAAAGGGGGACAACCTGTATATAATAACTTTTGTCAGCTTCACGGAAACAACAAACTTGACAAACTGGCCCGTTGGTCAAGCGGTTAAGACA
>NZ_LGYN01000014.1 GCF_001307105.1 Bacillus australimaris
GTCTTGTTTAGTTTTCAAAGAACTTGTTTACCGCTTCAGAAGCGACTAGAACATCTTATCACATCCAAGTTGTTAGTGTCAACAACTTTTTTGTTATTATGTTTTTTCGTTTCTTCGTCATCAGCGACGTATATTAATTTACCACCATACAGAATCAAAGTCAACAATATTTTTCATTAAATAATAAACTTTTCAATTACAATTAAGGCCGCTACGCCTGGGATGCCCAATAAACCACTAATTCCGCTCGTTACAGGGTTAATAGAGACATGTAATCCTAGACTCTCTCCAAATAGATTGAGGCAAAATAAAAAAAGAGCACCTGCCACAAACTTCACTCCGATAATCCCTAACCATTTGAATGGATTCGCCTGAACACCTGACATAAACAACAATAGCACAGCTAACATAATTGACCCGATCACAATAACAGGTTCCATAATCCTCTCATCTCCTCTTCATATGAATAGTACAAGCATATGAGAGGACTATGTAAAATAGACCTGCTATTATCTCCAGTTGTTTAAACGTAAATTCCTCTTTTTCGCTTCTCTCAGATAGAAAAAGTACTTCGCTTGAGCAAGCTTTAATTCGAATAGAATGTCCGGTGAAGGCTCGACGCTATTTGCGACAAGCTTTTTTTGTCTGTTCCATTCTTCTTTTTGCTTAAAAAGCTGTTGAATTAATTTCTCATCGAATTCTTTTCGAATTGATTTTCTGCGAAGAAAACCCATGTACCGTACTTCTCCTTCCTACATCTCACGTCTGCCTTCTAATGCCTTAGACAGTGTGACTTCATCCGCATACTCTAAATCTCCGCCTACCGGAAGTCCGTGAGCAATGCGAGAGAGTTTAATTCCTGATGGTTTCAACAATCTGGAGATGTACATGGCTGTCGCTTCTCCTTCAATGTTTGGATTGGTTGCAAGAATCACCTCAGTCACTTGATCGTCCTGCAATCTTTTTAATAGGTCAGGAATTTTAATATCCTCTGGGCCAATCCCGTCCATTGGCGAAATGGCACCATGAAGCACATGATATAAGCCGTTGTATTCTTTCATCTTTTCCATTGCGATCACATCTTTTGGATCCTGCACTACACAGATTACAGATTGATCTCTTCTTGTATCTTCACAAATATAGCAAGGATCTTGGTCTGTAATATGACCGCATACCGAGCAATAAGTTAAATTACGCTTTGCATTTACAAGCGCCTTCGCAAAATCTAGTACGACATCTTCCTGCATACTAAGAACAAAAAAAGCCAGACGGACCGCAGTTTTTGGTCCGATTCCTGGCAATTTCATAAAGCTGTCAATCAGCTTTGATATTGGTTCAGGATATTGCATCTTCAGTTATTCCTCCTAGAATAAACCTGGCATGTTCATTCCTTTTGTGAATTGACCCATTGTTTCATTCGTTAACTCATCAACTTTTTTCAATGCATCGTTTGTCGCTGCAAGTACAAGGTCTTGAAGCATATCGATGTCTTCTGGATCAACAACTTCTTCATTAATTGCTACATCAACGACTTCTTTTTGTCCATTTACTTTTACAGTGACCATACCGCCACCTGCCGTACCTTCAAGGACTTTTTCTGCAAGCTCTTCCTGAGCCTTAGCCATATCCTTTTGCATTTTTTGCATTTGTTTCATCATTTTTTGCATATTACCCATTCCACCGCGCATATGAACACCACTCTCTTTCATTTTTATTAATCTTTAATTTCAATTAAATCGGTTCCTACTAACTTCTTTGCTTCCGCAATCAATGGATCCTCTTCAGCGGAAGTTCCCTGACCATCCGCCTGTTCATCCGGCTGATGATCTCTTAAAAATTCTTCTCTTATTTTACCCCATTGAGCGTCAGGAACGCCAACTAATTCCACTCTTTTTCCTAACATAGACTCTAGCAGTTGTTCAAGATTGGTTCGAACACCGCTTTTATCTTCAGCAACCATTTTACAATGTATTTCAAACTTGAATTTTAAAACAAATGCATGCGAAGCAGCAGCAACTGGCTCACTGTCCGTTAATAACGCAGCGTGAGACACCTTATTCTGCTGTTTCAACTGGGCAAGGAGTTCTCCCCATTTACCTTTAATTTTTTCTAGATCAGGCCGTTTCGCTTCTTTTAAAATCTCGTGAATTCGGCCGACAGGTGCACGATAGCCATTTTTGTTACTCGTTTGTGGTCGAGGTGCTTCTTTTTCTTGAGGGCTAGGAGATTGAGACATTGGTACACCTTCAGCTCTTAGCCTTGATAGTTCCTGTTCCAGCCTGTTTATTTTATCTGTTAGTGCCGTTAAATCAGCATCCGCATGACCTTGTGCCATTCCAGCCGTTGATTGACACAGCTTTACAACCGCTACCTCAAAGAAAATCCTTGGATGATTTGTCCATTTCATTTCTTGGTGGCTTTTATTCAGGACTTCAATTGTTTCATACAAAAACTGAGGTGTCACACGATCTGAAAGTGTCACGAAATTTTCGTCGACCTTTACCTTTTCAAGGACACCCTCGAGATCTGGTGCCGTTTTATAAAGCAGCATATCTCTAAAGTAAAAAATCATATCCTCTATTAATTTAGCAGCATCTTTCCCCTGCTGGAGCAATTCATTTAATGTATCTAACGCTATGGCAATATTTTGATCAAAAATTGCTTCTGCAAGCTGACTAATGAAATGTTGAGATACAGCACCTGTAATGAGCAGTGCATCATCAATTGTCAATTGTTCACCACTAAATGAGATCGCTTGATCCAAGAGGCTTAGTGCATCACGCATACCACCATCAGCTGCACTAGCAATAATTTCGAGCGAGCCTTCCTGTACATTTAGGCCTTCTGCATCTACAATTTTCTCCATTCTTCCAACAATATCTTTTGTCGTGATTCGTTTAAAATCAAAACGCTGACAACGGGATATGATGGTAAGAGGAATCTTATGAGGCTCTGTGGTAGCCAAAATAAAGATACAATGAGCAGGCGGTTCTTCCAGCGTTTTAAGGAGGGCATTAAATGCACCGATAGAGAGCATATGTACTTCATCTATAATATAAACCTTATATGTAACCGCTGAAGGAGCAAATTTCACTTTATCACGTATATCCCGAATTTCATCTACCCCGTTATTCGAGGCAGCATCTATTTCAATCACGTCTGAAATTGAACCGTTTGTAATCCCTTTACAGGCATCACATTCATTACACGGTTCACTAATAGGTGACCTTTCACAGTTCACTGCCTTTGCAAAGATTTTGGCAGCACTTGTTTTACCTGTTCCTCTAGGACCTGAAAATAAGTAAGCATGAGAAAACTTTTTCTGCAAAAGGGCATTTTGCAACGTTTTTGTGATGTGTTCTTGTCCAACAACATCCTCAAAAACTTGAGGTCTGAACACTCGATATAAAGCTTGATAACTCACAAATACGCCCTCCTCCATTTATCATCCTTTTCATTATACATGATGCACCGATCAATTCAAAAGCACACCTTTATTTTCTAATAAGCTAAAAAGGTGATTTTAACTATAGTTTTTCTACTTTCCATAAATCAAAACCGTATTTTCTAACTTTGTGAAAGAACTGTCACACCATATAGAACGCTAGTTCCCACTGGTTATTAAAGGCAAAACAAATCACTTCAAAAAGACTTTTTAGCTATTTGTATAACCAAAGCAGCTGAGGTATTCTTTGAACAGCAACAAAAAACTCACCTAGATAAACTAGATGAGTTACATTTAATATTGATTTACCGTGCACCTTCTGTCGATTCGCTACCCCAAGCGTTACTTAAACAGTTAGCTCGGCCCAGGCAACCCTGCGGCACATGAGAGGTTTCACTTAATGCTGCTTCCTTCCGGACCTGACATGGTTCATGAATTCCCATTGCGCAGGACCCAGACGTCAACACCACTTATTTAAGGCAGACCTTGAAGTAAACGAACCTTGAGAAGGGATTCGGCCTCGCTAGAGCGGATTGCGAGTACAGGGCACCGCTACCTCCCCGCTTAGCACGGCAAAATGAATATTAAATTGTTAGTGACGCAGACATAAGTATACCTTCTAACAGCTGAAATTGCAAACGACATCCATTCATTTACTTTTGGCTTGTTTCTTTCGATGGCGGAGGTTTCGGAAGAACTGACTTAACAGCTCACCACATTCATTTTCAAGTACACCACCGATAACTTCAGACTGATGATTAAACCGTTCATCGTCAAGTAAATTCATTAAAGTACCTGCACAACCACCTTTTGGATCGTATGCACCAAAAACGACCTTTTTCACTCTAGAGAGTACAATAGCACCAGCACACATTGAGCATGGTTCAAGCGTAACATAAAGGACAGCATCTTCTAAACGCCAGCTCCCAGTCGCTTTACACGCTTCATCAATGGCAAGTAATTCTGCATGCGCAATTGAACGCTGCTCACTTTCCCTTAAATTATGAGCGCGGCTCACAATTTGGTCATCAACAACAATGATAGCACCGATCGGTACTTCTCCTATTTGTTCTGCTTTTAAGGCTTCAGAAATAGCTTCTTGCATAAACTGTTCATCTTTCTTCATAGCGCGGCTCTCTTTTCATGTTTTTTAAAAGGGTATTGAGGTTAACATATTACCACAATCTTTTAAAGGGGGGGTTATTTTGCCAAAGCACCAAAAGGCGCTGCTTATTATTGACATGATCAATGATTTTGATTTTGAAATGGGACATGTGCTTGCTGAAAAAACAGAACAAATGACCAATAAAATTTTAGCTCTTAAACAACAAGCTTTCAAGGAAAATTGGCCAATTATCTATATCAACGATCACTACGGACTTTGGAAAGCCGATATCCAAGCTGTTCTGAAAACATGTAAAAATGAAAGAAGCGCCCCTATTTTAGAACAATTGGCACCATCTAAAGATGATTACTTCTTAATTAAACCTAAGCATTCTGCATTCTACGGAACTGCACTAGAGACACTCTTAAATGAATTAGGTGTTCAGGACATCATTCTAACTGGAATTGCCGGAAACATTTGCGTTTTGTTCACTGCAAATGACGCCTACATGCGAGAATACAATCTAATTGTACCTAAAGATTGTATCGCTTCAAACGATGACAGAGATAACGACTACGCTTTAACGATGATGGAGAACGTCCTTCTAGCAAAAATCACCACAGCTAAGGAAATCACAAATGAAAATCAAACATGATTTAGCCATAACCCTCATAAATTGTTAGCAATAACAAAGGGGGCGTTGACTATTCAAATTTATGTTGTCAAAAGAGGAGATACTTTAAACGACATTGCCATGCGTTTTAAAACGACAGTCAATGAAATCATCCGTACTAACGAAATCGAAACACCAAATCAACTCGTCATTGGACAAACAATTGTCATTCCCATTAGAGGTCAATTTTATGAGGTCAAACAAAATGACACACTATATCAAATTGGTAGACGGTTTCAAATCTCAGTGGAAGAATTGGCACGCGTGAACAGAATTCGACCTGAAGCGATACTACCTATTCGCTTCTTGCTCTATATTCCACAAAGACCGAAAAGAAACATAAATTCCAATGCTTATATTGAGCCTCGCGGGAACCAAGTCAGTGAAAACTTAAAGCAGGCAGCTAGAGAGGCCTCTCCTTACTTAACGCATTTAGACACTTTTAGTTTTCAAGCACAAAGAGATGGGACTCTGCGAGAACCACCGTTAGACCAACTACCACAGATTGCCGCTCAGAACAGAACTGTATTAACCATGGTAGTAACAAATCTAGAAAATGAAAAATTCAGTGATGAACTTGGACGAATTCTTTTAACTAATCAATCTGTCAAAACGGCCTTTTTAAATGAAATTGTTCGTGTTGCCAAAAAGTATCAATTCAAGGAAATCCATTTTGATTTTGAATATTTACGCCCTGCTGATAAAGATGCTTATATTCAATTTTTAAGAGAGGCAACAGCCCGCTTTCATCAAGAAGGCTGGACAATATCTGTTGCACTGGCACCAAAAACAAGCAGTCAGCAAAAGGGAAAATGGTATGAAGCCCATGACTATGAAGCCATCGGTAAAATCGTCGATCATGTTGTGTTGATGACCTATGAATGGGGATACAGCGGTGGCCCTGCACAAGCTGTATCACCAATCGGACCTGTCCGCCAAGTCATTGAATACGCACTGACTGTCATACCTGCCAATAAAATTGTAATGGGACAGAATTTATATGGATATGATTGGACACTTCCTTACGTCCAGGGCGGTCCTATCGCCAAAGCCGTCAGCCCTCAACAAGCAATTGCACTTGCTAGACAGCACAATGTCTCTATCTTATACGACGAAACAGCTCAAGCACCTCATTTTCGTTATACAGATGCCAACAACAAAGAGCATGAGGTCTGGTTCGAAGACGCTAGATCCATTCAAGCAAAATTCAATCTCATCAAAGAGTTAAACTTGAACGGAATTGCTTATTGGAAATTAGGGTTATCCTTCCCACAAAATTGGCTCTTATTATCAGATCAATTTAATATTGAAAAAAGAACGACATCGTAATTCATTCGCTCTATCTTATGGAAGGGGTATGGTACAATATACATTGGTTTGACAACTTTATAGATAGAGGAGAACGCCTATGTATCCTGCCCCTTTTATTGCAGTGGAAGGCCCAATTGGAGCCGGAAAAACAACTTTGGCTACAATGCTTGCGAAGGAGTTCCAATTTCCTTTAGTAAAAGAAATTGTAGAAGAAAATCCATTCTTAGATAAATTTTATGATGATATGGAGCAGTGGAGCTTTCAGCTTGAAATGTTCTTTTTATGCAATCGATTCAAACAGTTAGAATCAATTGAAGAAAACTATTTGAATAAACAGCAGCCGATTGTCACCGATTATCATGTCTATAAAAATATGATATTTGCAGAAAGAACATTATCAAAAAAGCACATGGATAAATACAGAAAGATCTATCACCTGCTAACAGATGATCTACCTAAACCAAATGCCATGATCTATATAAAAGCCAGCCTTCCCACCTTACTCGAAAGAATACAGATGAGAGGACGCTCTTTTGAAGAGGACATCGACCCAGCTTATTTAAAAACACTCATTGAAGATTATGAGCTGGCCATTGAACATTTAAAACAGACTGAGCCAGGGCTTCCTATCATTACAATTGAAGGAGATCATACAGACTTCGTTTCCTCACAGCAAGATTACCAGCAAATTGTACAGAATATAAAGGAGCAAGTGCTATGAACAATATCGAAATACCAAAGGACGCAGTCATCACAATTGCCGGGACTGTTGGTGTCGGAAAATCAACTATGACCAAAACAATAGCGGACAAGCTAGGGTTTCAAACCTCTCTTGAAAAAGTAGATGATAACCCATACTTAGAGCCCTTTTATTCAGATTTCCAAAGGTGGAGCTTCCATTTACAGGTCTTTTTCCTAGCTGAGCGTTTTAAGGAGCAAAAGCGGATTTTTGAATCTGGTGGAGGATATGTCCAAGATCGTTCAATTTATGAGGACACTGGCATTTTCGCAAAAATGCATGCGGACAAAGGTACGATGTCTGAGGTCGATTATGAAACGTATACGAGTCTATTTGAGGCGATGGTGATGACACCTTACTTCCCTCACCCTGATGTCCTCATCTATCTACACGGGGATTTAGATCATATTTTACAGCGTATTGAAGAACGCGGCAGAGAAATGGAAACTCAAACTGACCGAGCCTATTGGGAAGAAATGTTCACCCGATACACCGAATGGATTGAACAATTTGATTTATGCCCAGTGATTAAAATTAATATCGAAGATTACGACTTACTTCATGATGAAAGCTCACTCGATCCTATTCTTCATGAAATTGCTTCAGTTATTCAAAAAAATCGCTCGACAACAAAATAAAAAAACCGCTGCATTTCAAGAATGCAGCGGTTTGACAATTTCCAATTTTTATGCTTGCGTTTCAATTCAACTAAGGTAAAAATCAATATGGCGGAGGAAGAGGGATTCGAAC
>NZ_LGYN01000015.1 GCF_001307105.1 Bacillus australimaris
ATTGCCATACTCACCAAAGTTTCAAATAGCAGGTGGAGGGAAACTTCCTTACAATGTGTTTGATGGGGAGAATCTTAAAAATAAACTTCTTTCCATGGCAAAACGCCTGGACAATCAGCCTGTATATGGTATCTCTAAGACAGGCAGACGATTACCGACACCAAAATCACCACCGACTGTTGTCAGTTACGGAGATCACTATGTGAAATGGAAGCGCAAGAAGGTATTAAAACCGAATGTCGTTTATTCAACTAAGCAGGGTTACACCTACACAACAGATCACTACGGACGTATTGTCAAAGTTGAAGCGAGTGATTTAAAATATGGAGAGGTCAAAAGAAATCAATACGCCCAATCTAATTCAGGGAAACCCGATCGATTACCAGATGATGACGGTGGTCACTTAATTGCATCTATTTTTAAAGGGTCTGGAGATATTGATAACCTGCTTCCGATGAATTCACAAATTAATCGTAGCGGTGGGAAATGGTATCAGATGGAACAAGAGTGGTTAGCTGCATTGAAAGAAGTTCCTCCTGAGAAAGTATCTGTTTCAATAGAACCAGTTTATAAAAGTGATTCATTGAGACCAGAACGTTTTGTTGTTGAATTTAAAATAGGCAATGACGAATTACAAAGATCAATTATTAAAAACCAAAAAGGTGGATAAACAATGGAATTAGAAAAACTAGATTCTCTGTATGGTGAAATTGCACAAACTGTTAGTGAGATGATACCAAAAGAGTGGGACGAAGTTTGTTTATATGCCGAAATATTAGACGACTCTGCAGAGATAAATTTTTATTATAGATTAAAAGGAGAAACGGTATATCTTTACTCGCATAATATACCTGAAGATCATCATGTGAGTAAGTCAATCTATAACGAGTTTTTAATAAAATTACATGATTTATTTGAAGAGCTACAACAAGCACATGAATTAATTAATCCGGAAAAATGGACAAATTTAACTTTGAAGTTAGATGCGAATGGAAAATTCTCTTTAGATTTAAATTATGAAGATGTATTGAATCAAGAAATTAACGGATCTCAAAGAAGAGCAATATGGGCATACGAAAATTTAGGAATACATCCAAAAAGAAAGTCAGTTAGAGAGTTTCTGGATCAATATATTAAAAACAAAGAATAAAAGTAACAACCAACTTACCGCCCTCCAATAAAGGAGGGTTTTTTATTAAAATAGACATATGATTCAGGAAAAAGTAGACCAGTTGTTCCGACTGACTTACATAAAAATGTACCGCATATTGGTGCAGCATCAGACTTAAGAGGAGGCTATTAAAATGAGTTTTAAACGGATTAAAGATAAACTTGATCAATACACTATTGATATTAGATCAACCAAAACAAATAACCCATTAAACGAAATGAAAAAAATAGAAGAAAATGGATTTCATATTTCTTCTGATTACAAGAGTTTTATTAATGAATACGGGGAATGTTGGATTGAGGACAATGTATATACCCATCTAAGAGAAAAACCAGTGTGGTTAGTTGGTGAATTAGTGCCAGTCGAATTGTTTTATGGATTGGAGCAGAATGATTATGATATAAGTGAATCCATAAAAACATATAAAGAGCAATTACCAGAACAAATAATTCCTATCGCAGATGCGGATGGGGGAGACCTAATTTGTTTAGATGTTAGTGAAATAAATCAAGGGAAAATATATTTCTGGGATCATGAACTAAGAGATGGCGAACAAGACCTATTCCTGATTGCTGATACTTTCACTGATTTATTGAAGGGTTATTTGTAGTTGAAGAAGATGATGATGAAGATAGTGATACAGAAGATATTGATAACCAACTTAGTGACGATCTCTTAAAAATGTTAAAAGGGAGAGACTAGAAGTTATACAAACTATCTATGAATGTTGCTTTTAATTTAATGACATTTAAGTTTAAAGGGTGCTGAAATGCATCCTTTTTAATTTAAAAAACACCCAAAAAGGGGTGCCTTAGTTTGAATTAGCTATAGAACGCAAAGCATCATCATAGTCAGCTAGATTATAATGAGGATTTGCTTTTAAAAATGTATACTTAACAGTTTTATCAGGATTGTTCAAAAAGTATTCAGCAAGTCTTATAAGCGCAGCACGAATATCTTGCTCGTTGATATCCTTAAAATCAAAGTATTCACATTCACCGAATCTTGCTTTATAAAGACAAATCTTGCTGAATTCAATGTCATCGAAAGGAAGGCTTTCTGATACGCTATAGTTGTGCTCTATTTCCTTTAAAAGTTGATTAAGAAGGAAGTATCCAGTTAACTGAAGAACATCCGCAGATTTGTATCCCACATCTTTAACCACTTTGAAATCATATAGTACATCATCAATTAGAATATCTGCATCTGCCCCATCAACCAATAGGGAAGCAATGCCAAAGTGAGGATTGAAAACTACTTTGCTGTCTGTTTTAACAAATCCACTGCTAATAAATTTTTCTTCAAATGTCTCCATTAATCCAGTGAGTTCATTAGTTAATGTGTCTATTCTTTGTATATCGAAAATATCAGCCTCAGTAACCCCTGGCACATTGGCTCTAGAATATCTCTCTAGATTCCCAAGTTTTAAGGCGGTAACACAAACATCTCTATTTAATGCTAAATCACCTTTGACATACATATCAATTCCTTTTTGAATAGGCGAATAATATTTACCTTCTAAGCCATTATTTCCAGTGTCTTTCTGCAATTTTTTTAGTCCTTTATAGGCAACAAGCTCTTCGAATCTCATTTCTTTATTTATTATTTGGGCTATTCTAAACCTTGCCAAGTAATCAAAGGCAGTCCCTATTAAGCTTGCATCAGACGGTTTCTCCAATGTGTAAGGCACTAACGTTTCATACTCTTTAGAAAAGGGATTATTCCCACTTGCAGTCTTGAAATCTTTCTTTTTAGGCGCAATAGCAACAACTATTTCCTTGAATTGTGGTACTTTGCTTAATTTTGATGTAAGTGACATTGTTAACCTCCTAATTGTTATACATAAATTGTAACAGAAGGATGGATTTTTTATACCAATATTTACATCGAACAAAAGTTCTTAAAACGCATTGGAAAAGAACCTTTGTTCTGTTTCTGCGAACTCACTGTTCGGTAAACATTGAATCGAGATCCAAGAGTTCTGGGAACTTGCTTGTTACTTCATTGTTGTGACGAGTATAAAGCTTTATCTGATCATTAAACTTGGAGAGGATCAGTCTAATTCCATCGAACTTCAGCTCGTAATATAGCCATCGTCATCAAATGGTTCTTTGATCGAATGCAATAACATTGGCGATACAAACAAAACATCACCTCCTACTTAGAACATGATAGCTAAGCGAAGGTGATATATAAGCAAAATGAATGTGGTACTAATGGGATTCAGCAGTTCCGGTGAATTGTTTTTAGGTGAGTTAACAAGTGTAGAAAAATAATATATCCTTGCACAATCTGTACCATAAGAAAAGTAAAAATTACAATTGAATAAATTCAAGGACTTAATACCTCTTTTGCGTGGATTGAGGAATAAGAATGTCTTTTCTAGACTATGACCTATACATGTTTATAACAGATACATACCATGAAAAGGAAATTCACGATTTGAAAAAGGAGACGTTAGACATGAACGACTATAATTACGATGATACTGATTTTATCACGGAAGAACGCCCGCAGTATGGAACAGTGGGAATACCTTCAACAGGGACAGTAGCAAGACCGCCATTGGGAGGATCTGCAAGCGTGGGAGGGATGATTCCAGGAACACAGTTAAGCATTGCATCACTGCTTCAACAACACCCAAGACCAACATCCCCACCCCCGCAGCAAGCTCTAAAGCTAGTTCAACAACTTAAATCCAACCCTCAATTGTTGCAATATGTTGTACAACAAAGACCAAGAACCTTACAGCAGTTAACTCAGTATATGCAAAGTGGAGGACAAACGACACCTTATGGAGGGAGTAGAGGCTCTTGTCCTGTAGGTTGGGAAATTGTTATTTACTCAACATTTTTTGGGTTAGACGTTGACTTGATATTTAATATACTTCCTCCATGGACCCCGGGTATTGTAGCAGGATTTGATATCTTTTCAAGTTTTAGAGTAATTACCAACGTAGTATGGGAGATTTGTTAAAAGTGTTTTTTACTTTTAAATCAGCGGTAACGGGTATTTGAATGGTCAAGATTATGTTAAAGGGTATTCTGTGTAGTGAGTTTGTATTGCTGCCAGCTGTCTGGCAGCTTTTATTTTTAATATTGACAAGAATATAAACTATAACCTTAGGTTGCACTTTAAAGGCACAAAGTTGGAGATAACTTTCGGAAGAAAATAGGAGGAATGTGATGTAGCAAAAAGTTGAGGTTAAAGAAGTTGAAGTGTTGATCAGAGGGATATGGGCAAAGAAAAAGTTCACTGATATTCAAAAGGAGCAAACATTTAAGGTAGAGGAAAATGGGGAAGCCATGAAATATATGGCAAGAACAGATCCCTATTGGGATGAGATGTACGAAGCCTACATAATTGATTTATTTGATAAAAATAAAATAAGTGAATGATGACAAGTGAGAACAGAGATGTTGATTGTCAGGCCGCACCACGATTTTGGGTCGTAGGTGACTATGAGTGGGTTGCAGCAAATGAAGGAAACGCTGAGCGATATTCTGTGTACTTACCCAATGCAGCAGAATCTTATCCTGTTGAAGATTACATCGAAAGTACAAAAGAAGACGGTGAATTCAGTGATGAACAATTACAAGAACTGGATGAATGCAATAATGACTACGATGAAATTTTAGAATGGATACAATATTACGAGGATGAAGGAGCAGAGCTCTTTCCTGAGAAAAAAATCCACATTACACACAATTGAAACATCAAAAGCGATTGGAA
>NZ_LGYN01000016.1 GCF_001307105.1 Bacillus australimaris
TGGCTCTCTAGCAGAAATCGTCTTTGGTTCTAAAGGGACAGGAGCCATTACAAAAACGGGGAAAACGGCAGCTAAAACAACAGTGAAGAAAGGGCTTGAACAAGGAGCAAAATCACTAGACAGAGTCTTCTATTGCCATACTCACCAAAGTTTCAAATGGCTGGTGGCCCGAAGCTTCCGTATAACGTGTTTGACGGAGAAAATCTCAAAAATAAACTCCTCTCCATGGCAAAACGTCTAGACAACAATTCAGGCTACGGAATTTCTAAAACAGGCAGACGCTTACCAGCACCTAAATCCCCACCGACTGTTGTTAGTTACGGAGATCACTATGTGAGATGGAAACGTAAAAAAGTGTTAAAACCAAATGTTGTTTATTCAACAAAGCAAGGCTACACCTACACAACCGATCACTACGGACGTATTGTCAAAGTCGAAGCAAGTGATTTAAAATACGGAGAGGTCAAAAGAAACCAATATGCCCAATCCAATTCAGGCAAGCCAGATAGATTATTAAAAGATGACGGAGGTCATTTGATTGCATCTATTTTTAAAGGGTCTGGGGATATTGATAATCTTGTGCCGATGAGTTCACAGATTAATAGAAGTGGCGGGAAATGGTATGAGATGGAGCAACGGTGGTTGAAAGCATTGAAAACCGATCCACCTAAAACTGTGACTGTTTCAATAAAAGCATTTTATGAATCAGATTCGTTAAGACCATCTGAATTCCTAGTCAAATACAAGATAGATGGAAGAGTTTATACAGACACAATATATAACAGACCAGGAGGATGAATAAATGGAAACAAAAGAGATGGAAAACTTATATAGAGAAATAGCTAAAAATTTAAATGAAATGATCCCAGTGGAATGGGATACAATTTGGATGTATGCAGAAATGTTAGATGACTCTGCATCTGCTCTCTTTTATTTTACGGTTCCTAATAAAGAGGAATATTTTTATTCTCACAATATCCCAGATCAATATCAGGTTAGTGAAGACACATATGATAGCCTGTTGATTAACTTACAAAGAAAGCTAAGACAGTTGAGGGAAGAGTATACTAAAGAACAATCAGATAAATGGACAACTGTAAAAATGAAGTTGACTTATTCAGGAAAAATGTCAACAAATTTTGGTTACGAAGATGTATTTTCTTTAGGTATTGACAATATACAGAGAATAGCAGTTTGGGAATATGAAACGTTCGGATTTTTACCCGACGATGAAGAAGATAAAGAAGCCGTATTAAATTATATAAAAAATAAAGACGATAACTAACTCAGAATACCCTCCGAATTAAGGAGGGTATTTGTTATATATTTTTCATAAGAAACCCATTTCCATTATTTAAACCGATAAACCGTCACCTCACAATCACCCAGTACCTCTTCAATCATCTCTTCCACAATCGTCCAATCGCCGCCTGCTAATCCGCAGCCAATCCCGTATGGAATGGCGATGGACGTTAGGTTTTTCTCTTCAGATGAATGTGTCACTGTATCCTTTAGGTGTTGAAAGCAGCTGTGTAAAGCATCGTAGTCGGTTTGCTTTCTTGTTCTTCCGTACCCAACTTGGGCAAACAAGTTGGCAATTGTTCTTCCGTCTTTTGTTGTGATGAGTTGAACGGAGCTTAACAAGTCATCTCCTTGTTCTGTACATAATTGTTTGTAATCTTTGTACACATTCGGGTATTTGCTTTTGATCTGTTTGGCTAATCCAGCTCCCATGACTCCTTTACAGTTCACCTGGTGACAGATGATGTCCTCACTTGCCTCTAATATATTGCCATCTACCGTTTTGATCATATGCAGTAACCCCTTTTTGATAAAATGCAAACTTATGTTCTATTATAACAGTTTTGGTCCTGTGATTTAACAGCCTTTGATGAGTTTTTAGTTAGTACATGATGTTCAAGTGACAGTAAAGTGACAAACCTGTCATTTGATTCTATGGCTTGTTCGTTCGATCGATGGAGGCAGACATCTCATTTCAATTATCCTTATCATAAATCAATTAAAAAGGGATGAAATGAGATGCAGGGATATAATGAAGATTTATTTAGGTGGGTGAATCAGCTCAGTATCGATCATGGTTACTTGAATCCAATATTTATTGGACTAGCTGAATATACAGTGCTGTTAGCAGCGCTCATGTGTCTGTTTGTATGGTTTCAAAATCGCAGCAGGTACAATAGGGCGATGGTCGTATCTGCTGGACTGACCTTCATATTGGCAGAGTTACTTGGAAAAATCGCAGGGCTCTTTTATTTCAATCAGCAGCCCTTTGCGGAAATGAGCCACGTCAATCTTTTGATTCAAAAGGAAGTGAATAACTCGTTTCCGAGTGATCATAGCATCTTTATTTTTTCAATTTGCCTGATCTTTTGGCTGTTTCATAAACGCCATATTTATTGGCTGATCATTGCGTGCGCTGTTGGTTTTTCAAGGATTTGGGTAGGTGTACATTATCCATTTGATGTCTTAGCAGGAGCTGCTATAGCGTGTTTAACAGCCGCCGCTGTTGTTTATTTGCCGATATTTCAAAAAAGTGTTGATGCCATCCTGTCGTGCTATGAATGGCTTGAACAAAAATTGGTAGGGAAGAGAACAAAATAACATGCAGCAGTAAAATACCCCGATCTGTTAACGGCTGAGATCGGGGTACTTTTTATTTTCGCCAAAACGTTGAACAATCCGCTTTGTCTTCAATATTAAATTCGATGATTTTTTTAAGGAGAGGATAATCAACTGGCAAGCTCTCTTTCATGCGAAACATCTTTTTTCCATGATCGTAGCCAGATTGTACAATGTCAGCTGAAAAGTGATCAATTCCTTTTCCTTCTGGTGCGACAGAAATGTGATGTTTTGCCACGCTAAACCCAATAATAAATGTGCCGTGATCTGTGAACATTGGCTGATTCCAAGCAATTCTCGGCTCTAATTGAGGGAATGTGTCTTTTACCCATTGTAAGATGTCTTGAGTGCGTTGCTTCAGCTCGGGGTTACCGATATTGCTGATATATTCTTCAAACACATGCATGATGTTTATCCTCCATTTCCATCGACCTCATAAGCCTCAGACGGGATTCGAACCCGCACTCCTTTCGTAAGCATAGGCTAGGGGCAACACGCTTCCCTACGGAATTTCACCTGTCTCAGCTCGTGTGCTTTTCGGTGCTTCTGAAACCCTTACCTTGCGACCCGCCAGCTACAATTTGTTTTACGGCGCTCTTCCCTTCTAGAGCTACTGAGGCGCGGAAGTTATTGATCATATTATATAAAGAAACTGGATAAATGAAAAGCTGCGCTGATGACTGGTGCCGATGGTCTTTAGGCAATCGCACAAAATAGTCAAAGGCACATATGATAAAAGACCATATGGATTTGTATACAGCATTGAATTGGGCTGATGGAAAGTGACAAAACTGTTGATGAGTAAACTGAAAGAGATAAACAATCAAAAAAAAAATGATGGCTTTACTCACAAACGTTCATTGAGTTCTCCTTTTTTGCTCATCATGGAAGATGGGGAACCTTTCTGCTCATGGGTGTTCTTTGAGAGAAGTATATTTAAGACTTGTTATTTTTCTTTGATTTCCATCAATGAAGAACAGAATTGTGTGGTGTTAGAGCTTCTTGTTCCGTGCTGCATGAGATCGTCGTGCTGTCAGAAAGTCTTGTATCGATCCAGCTCAAAAATCCTTGTCGACCTGTCTTTTTTATGCGGATTGATGGAAGTGAAGCTGCCTGTATATGATGCGCTCATATTAAAGAACATTGAATCTCATCACATCCTTCTTTGTATTTCAGCATCGTCCAGTTCGGTTGAAATATGGCGTAATGGAACAAAATTACTGAATACAGCAACAGTGGTTTTGCATCATCATGATGATCAAAATGTGCCAGTTTCTATCACCATTCAAACGAAAAAAACATGTCATGACATCTGTGTCCAAAAGGGAGAAAGCCGGGCGATTACGGTGAAAGATATGATGTTGATTTTAAAGAATCAAGCTGCTGAAAACGTGCAGGCGCGATTAGAAATACAATTAAACATGGTACAAAGGAAGAAAATAAGGCTTTAAGTTTGGGATAATCGCACAATCTTCGTAGATCACTAGATCATAGTCTATCAAGAATAGGTTGAAGGAGGGTTATAATGGCTATTTTAGGCGGGTGTAGTAATGAGCAAACAGGCTTTGTGAATGATGCAGTATGCTTCACGGTCGATTTAGCAGCAGCAGCGGATCCAGTTATCATTTGGACAGATGGAACACCATTTGTCATAAACGGGACCATTATGGTGGAAAACAATGGGATTGCAGCTGTAGCACCTACTGTGACATTAGAGGTAAACGGTGCGGCTGTTCCAGACTTCACTGTACCTCCAGGAGAGAGTCAATCCATTACGCTCAGTGATCTGAACTCCATTGGAATTGTGGCTACGGGCGGGACCTCGACTGGAAGTATTGTCGTTTCTTTTTCTCTCAATTATCAGTATTAGTGTGTATGTCTTGAAGATTCCACAGATTGAAAGTAGTGAGAGACATGTGCGCCCAACTTAATATGTGTGGAGGTATAACGGGTCCAACGGGAGTAACCGGTCCAACGGGAATAACCGGCCCAACGGGAATAACCGGCCCAACCGGAGCAACGGGCTCAACGGGAGCCACCGGCCCAACGGGAGTAACCGGCCCAACGGGAGTAACCGGCCCGACGGGAGCAACGGGTCCAACGGGAGTAAGCGGTCCAACGGGAGTAACAGGCCCAACGGGAGTAACGGGTCCAACCGGAGCAACCGGCTCAACGGGAGTTACGGGCTCAACCGGAGCAACCGGCTCGACGGGAGTGACCGGTCCAACGGGAGCAACCGGCCCAACGGGAGT
>NZ_LGYN01000017.1 GCF_001307105.1 Bacillus australimaris
AATGTTCTCTCAAAACTAGATAACAACGTTCATGCTTCACATTAGAATATAGGTTAAGTCCTCGATCTATTAGTATCTGTCAGCTCCACGTGTCACCACGCTTCCACCTCAGACCTATCAACCTGATCATCTTTCAGGGATCTTACTTCCTTGCGGAATGGGAAATCTCATCTTGAGGGGGGCTTCATGCTTAGATGCTTTCAGCACTTATCCCGTCCGCACATAGCTACCCAGCGATGCCCTTGGCAGAACAACTGGTACACCAGCGGTGCGTCCATCCCGGTCCTCTCGTACTAAGGACAGCTCCTCTCAAATTTCCTGCGCCCGCGACGGATAGGGACCGAACTGTCTCACGACGTTCTGAACCCAGCTCGCGTACCGCTTTAATGGGCGAACAGCCCAACCCTTGGGACCGACTACAGCCCCAGGATGCGATGAGCCGACATCGAGGTGCCAAACCTCCCCGTCGATGTGGACTCTTGGGGGAGATAAGCCTGTTATCCCCGGGGTAGCTTTTATCCGTTGAGCGATGGCCCTTCCATGCGGAACCACCGGATCACTAAGCCCGACTTTCGTCCCTGCTCGACTTGTAGGTCTCGCAGTCAAGCTCCCTTGTGCCTTTACACTCTGCGAATGATTTCCAACCATTCTGAGGGAACCTTTGGGCGCCTCCGTTACATTTTAGGAGGCGACCGCCCCAGTCAAACTGCCCACCTGACACTGTCTCCCTGCCCGATAAGGGCAGCGGGTTAGAAGGTCAATACAGCCAGGGTAGTATCCCACCGATGCCTCCACCGAAGCTAGCGCTCCGGTTTCCAAGGCTCCTACCTATCCTGTACAAGCTGTACCAACATTCAATATCAGGCTGCAGTAAAGCTCCACGGGGTCTTTCCGTCCTGTCGCGGGTAACCTGCATCTTCACAGGTACTATAATTTCACCGAGTCTCTCGTTGAGACAGTGCCCAGATCGTTGCGCCTTTCGTGCGGGTCGGAACTTACCCGACAAGGAATTTCGCTACCTTAGGACCGTTATAGTTACGGCCGCCGTTTACTGGGGCTTCAATTCGCACCTTCGCTTACGCTAAGCGCTCCTCTTAACCTTCCAGCACCGGGCAGGCGTCAGCCCCTATACTTCGCCTTACGGCTTCGCAGAGACCTGTGTTTTTGCTAAACAGTCGCCTGGGCCTATTCACTGCGGCTTCTCGGGGCTTTAACACCCTAAGAAGCACCCCTTCTCCCGAAGTTACGGGGTCATTTTGCCGAGTTCCTTAACGAGAGTTCTCTCGATCACCTTAGGATTCTCTCCTCGCCTACCTGTGTCGGTTTGCGGTACGGGCACCTCTCACCTCGCTAGAGGCTTTTCTTGGCAGTGTGGAATCAGGAACTTCGCTACTAAATTTCGCTCGCCATCACAGCTCAGCCTTTACGGGAAACGGATTTGCCTATTTCCCAGCCTAACTGCTTGGACGCGGATATCCAATACCGCGCTTACCCTATCCTCCTGCGTCCCCCCATTGCTCAAATGGTGAGGAGGTGGTACAGGAATATCAACCTGTTGTCCATCGCCTACGCCTTTCGGCCTCGGCTTAGGTCCCGACTAACCCTGAGCGGACGAGCCTTCCTCAGGAAACCTTAGGCATTCGGTGGACGGGATTCTCACCCGTCTTTCGCTACTCAT
>NZ_LGYN01000019.1 GCF_001307105.1 Bacillus australimaris
TACGGAACTGGTCTTTTTTGTGTTTTTGAATAATTTGCTTCTATATAAGAGGTTTATAAAGTGGATTGGTCAATAAACCAATCTTGACGTTCAATTCGAAATAAATTTTAAGTATTTAACATTGGGCTCATCGTATGAGCCAGCAGCTCAATTCGTTCAGGACCACATCAAAACATAGAATCTTCTCTTAAGCAGTTAGTATGTGGAAAGATGCTTATAGTGGATACCTGCATAATAAGGCATTCCAAAGGCCATCATAAGTCAGCTATAGTTGAAGTTTTATTTAATAAGAAAGGAGAACAAAGTCTCTTTTTTAAAATTTTATATTGATGATAAAGGTATTTAAAATTTAAAAGCAGCAGAAAAGTAGAAAATGATGTGAAACAATTTGTTGAAAAATAGTAAAAAATAGCATTATTTTCACACGAAAATGATTTCTCAGAAAAATAAAATATTAAGAGAATTCCTTCCTAAGAGATTTTTATCAAAAGATATATGAAATAAAAAGAGGCTAAGGAGGCTTCAAAAATAGCGTATTCACAGTGTTTAAGCCTTATTATCGCTCTTTTTAACAAAAAAACATAAAAAAATGAAAAAAAGACTTTTAAAATGATGGGACAAGTGGTAAACTTCTTTAGGTGCCTTAACGAAAAGGTAAAAAAACAGCTTTAAAATAAATCCAAAAATTATTTTAAAAAAGTCTTTACAAACAATATCTTATCGTTATATAATACTATTTGTCAGATCGAGAGACATTCGAAACGACATAATATGGAGGATTAGCTCAGCTGGGAGAGCATCTGCCTTACAAGCAGAGGGTCGGCGGTTCGAGCCCGTCATCCTCCACCATATTTATTCTTACATAATGTTAGGATAGATAAAGCCGGTGTAGCTCAACTGGTAGAGCAACTGACTTGTAATCAGTAGGTTGGGGGTTCAAGTCCTCTTGCCGGCACCACTTTCATATGGTAAGATAGACAAGTCGCTTTTAAAGCGAGCCATTAGCTCAGTTGGTA
>NZ_LGYN01000020.1 GCF_001307105.1 Bacillus australimaris
TCCTGTCACTCCGGTTGCACCTGTTAATCCAGTTGCACCCGTGACGCCGGTGGCGCCGGTTACTCCTGAAAGTCCAGTTAGGCCGGTCGCTCCTGTCACCCCAGTCGGTCCTGTTTCACCTGTTGCTCCGGTTAAACCTGTAGCGCCCGTCTCTCCGGTTACACCAGTTACTCCAGTTGCTCCTGTGGCGCCTGTTAATCCAGTTGCTCCTGTGCCTGTAGCTCCTGTTGGACCAGTTTCTCCCGTTGCACCGGTGACTCCAGTTGCACCAGTTTCTCCTGTTGCACCTGTTACACCTGTGCCGGTGGCGCCGGTTGGACCAGTTTCTCCCGTTGCTCCCGTGACTCCAGTTGCACCCGTTTCTCCTGTTGCTCCTGTTACACCTGTGCCGGTGGCGCCGGTTGGACCAGTCTCTCCCGTTGCTCCCGTGATGCCAGTGGCTCCAGTTTCTCCTGTTGCTCCTGTTACACCTGTGCCGGTGGCTCCCGTGATACCTGTCGCGCCTGAGGCTGCTAATAACGTATAGTCTGGGGACGTATCTGGTGTGCCTGTTGGTGGTGCTGTGTTGACGATATAGGTCCCACCTTCATACGTCACCACTTGGCCTACTGGATACGTCGGTGCTACTGCTGGATCAAACACTACGACGCCGGATAAACCGACTCCAGTCGCTCCGGTGATTCCCGTGGCTCCTGTTGCCCCGGTCACACCCGTACCGGTGGCTCCGGTTGGACCTATTTCTCCCGTTGCTCCCGTGACTCCAGTTGCACCCGTTTCTCCTGTTGCTCCTGTTACACCTGTGCCGGTGGCGCCGGTTGGACCAGTCTCTCCCGTTGCTCCCGTGATGCCAGTGGCTCCAGTTTCTCCTGTTGCTCCTGTTACACCTGTGCCGGTGGCTCCCGTGATACCTGTCGCGCCTGAGGCTGCTAATAACGTATAGTCTGGGGA
>NZ_LGYN01000022.1 GCF_001307105.1 Bacillus australimaris
TCAGGGGCGACCGGCATTACTGGAGCAACCGGGGTCACCGGAGCCACAGGGGCAACAGGAGCCACAGGAATCACCGGAGCGACTGGAGTTGGATTATCCGGCGTCGTAGTGTTTGATCCAGCAGTAGCACCGACGTATCCAGTAGGCCAAGTGGTGACGTATGAAGGTGGAACTTATATCGTCAACACAGCACCACCAACAGGTACACCGGATACGTCCCCGGATTATACGTTATTAGCAGCCGCAGGCGCGACCGGCATTACAGGAGCCACAGGGGAAACTGGAGTAACTGGTGTCACGGGAGCAACGGGAGAAATAGGTCCAACTGGAGCCACCGGCACAGGTGTAACAGGAGCCACAGGGGAAACAGGTGCAACTGGAGTCACGGGAGCAACGGGAGAAATAGGTCCAACCGGAGCCACCGGTACGGGTGTGACCGGGGCAACAGGAGCCACGGGAATCACCGGAGCGACTGGAGTCGGTTTATCCGGCGTCGTAGTGTTTGATCCAGCAGTAGCACCGACGTATCCAGTAGGCCAAGTGGTGACGTATGAAGGTGGAACTTATATCGTCAACACAGCACCACCAACAGGCACACCGGATACGTCCCCAGACTATACGTTATTAGCAGCCGCAGGCGCGACCGGCATTACTGGAGCCACCGGCGTCACCGGAGCCACAGGGGAAACAGGTGCAACTGGCGTCACGGGAGCAACGGGAGAAATTGGTCCAACCGGAGCCACTGGTACGGGTGTGACCGGGGCAACAGGA